>NZ_JBNGVC010000012.1:0-1792500 GCF_050524305.1 Bacillus silvicola | reverse complement strand
AAGCTTCTAGCGAGATAAAAGGTGCCTGTACCGCAAACCGACACAGGTAGGCGAGGAGAGAATCCTAAGGTGTGCGAGAGAACTCTGGTTAAGGAACTCGGCAAAATGACCCCGTAACTTCGGGAGAAGGGGTGCTTTCTTAACGGAAAGCCGCAGTGAATAGGCCCAAGCGACTGTTTAGCAAAAACACAGGTCTCTGCGAAGCCGTAAGGCGAAGTATAGGGGCTGACACCTGCCCGGTGCTGGAAGGTTAAGGAGAGGGGTTAGCGTAAGCGAAGCTCTGAACTGAAGCCCCAGTAAACGGCGGCCGTAACTATAACGGTCCTAAGGTAGCGAAATTCCTTGTCGGGTAAGTTCCGACCCGCACGAAAGGTGTAACGATTTGGGCACTGTCTCAACCAGAGACTCGGTGAAATTATAGTACCTGTGAAGATGCAGGTTACCCGCGACAGGACGGAAAGACCCCGTGGAGCTTTACTGTAGCCTGATATTGAATTTTGGTACAGTTTGTACAGGATAGGCGGGAGCCGTTGAAACCGGAGCGCTAGCTTCGGTGGAGGCGCTGGTGGGATACCGCCCTGACTGTATTGAAATTCTAACCTACGGGTCTTATCGACCCGGGAGACAGTGTCAGGTGGGCAGTTTGACTGGGGCGGTCGCCTCCTAAAGTGTAACGGAGGCGCCCAAAGGTTCCCTCAGAATGGTTGGAAATCATTCGTAGAGTGCAAAGGCATAAGGGAGCTTGACTGCGAGACCTACAAGTCGAGCAGGGACGAAAGTCGGGCTTAGTGATCCGGTGGTTCCGCATGGAAGGGCCATCGCTCAACGGATAAAAGCTACCCCGGGGATAACAGGCTTATCTCCCCCAAGAGTCCACATCGACGGGGAGGTTTGGCACCTCGATGTCGGCTCATCGCATCCTGGGGCTGTAGTCGGTCCCAAGGGTTGGGCTGTTCGCCCATTAAAGCGGTACGCGAGCTGGGTTCAGAACGTCGTGAGACAGTTCGGTCCCTATCCGTCGTGGGCGTAGGAAATTTGAGAGGAGCTGTCCTTAGTACGAGAGGACCGGGATGGACGCACCGCTGGTGTACCAGTTGTTCTGCCAAGGGCATAGCTGGGTAGCTATGTGCGGAAGGGATAAGTGCTGAAAGCATCTAAGCATGAAGCCCCCCTCAAGATGAGATTTCCCATAGCGTAAGCTAGTAAGATCCCTGAAAGATGATCAGGTTGATAGGTTCGAGGTGGAAGCATGGTGACATGTGGAGCTGACGAATACTAATAGATCGAGGACTTAACCATATAATATGAAGCAATGTTATCTAGTTTTGAAAGAATATAAAAAACTTGTTGACTTTTAAAAGTGAATGAGTTACAATAATTCTTGTCTTAAATGAATACAGTCTGGTAATGATGGCAGAGAGGTCACACCCGTTCCCATACCGAACACGGAAGTTAAGCTCTCTAGCGCCGATGGTAGTTGGGACCTTGTCCCTGTGAGAGTAGGACATTGCCAGGCGAATGGAGGATTAGCTCAGCTGGGAGAGCACCTGCCTTACAAGCAGGGGGTCGGCGGTTCGATCCCGTCATCCTCCACCATTTTTGCCGACTTAGCTCAATTGGTAGAGCAACTGACTTGTAATCAGTAGGTTGGGGGTTCAAGTCCTCTAGTCGGCACCAGAAAATCATGGCGGTTGTGGCGAAGTGGTTAACGCACCGGATTGTGGCTCCGGCATTCGTGGGTTCGATTCCCATCAGTCGCCCCATTTTTTCTTAAAAAATTATAACATGCGGGTGTGGCGGAATTGGCAGACGCACTAGACTTAGGATCTAGCGCCTTTGGCGTGGGGGTTCGACTCCCTTCACCCGCACTTTTAATAAAATAACTCATACATGTCTTGCGGAAGTAGTTCAGTGGTAGAATACAACCTTGCCAAGGTTGGGGTCGCGGGTTCGAATCCCGTCTTCCGCTCCAATTTTCAATATGACATGCCGGGGTGGCGGAACAGGCAGACGCACAGGACTTAAAATCCTGCGGTGGGTGACCACCGTGCGGGTTCGACCCCCGCCCTCGGCACCATATGCGCCCGTAGCTCAATTGGATAGAGCGTTTGACTACGGATCAAGAGGTTAGGGGTTCGACTCCTCTCGGGCGCGCTTTTATTAACGGGAAGTGGCTCAGCTTGGTAGAGCACCTGGTTTGGGACCAGGGGGTCGCAGGTTCAAATCCTGTCTTCCCGATATTCCAAAAAACATGGGGCCTTAGCTCAGCTGGGAGAGCGCCTGCCTTGCACGCAGGAGGTCAGCGGTTCGATCCCGCTAGGCTCCACTTATTTGAATATTATTTATGGCGGTGTAGCTCAGCTGGCTAGAGCGTACGGTTCATACCCGTGAGGTCGGGGGTTCGATCCCCTCCGCCGCTACCATAAAGGACCTTTAGCTCAGCTGGTTAGAGCAGACGGCTCATAACCGTCCGGTCGTAGGTTCGAGTCCTACAAGGTCCACCATTAGAAGTTTATATCTCGGAGGTATACCCAAGTTCGGCTGAAGGGATCGGTCTTGAAAACCGACAGGCGGCGAGAGTCGCGCGGGGGTTCGAATCCCTCTACCTCCTCCATTTTTTCTAAATTAAATATTATATTATCGCGGGGTGGAGCAGCACGGTAGCTCGTCGGGCTCATAACCCGAAGGTCGCAGGTTCAAATCCTGTCCCCGCAACCAAATGGTCCCGTGGTGTAGTGGTTAACATGCCTGCCTGTCACGCAGGAGATCGCCGGTTCGACCCCGGTCGGGACCGCCATTTTATTAAGGCTCGGTAGCTCAGTCGGTAGAGCAGAGGACTGAAAATCCTCGTGTCGGCGGTTCGATTCCGTCCCGAGCCACCATTTTGAAGTCGCAAGCCGGCTTAGCTCAATTGGTAGAGCAACTGACTTGTAATCAGTAGGTTGGGGGTTCAAGTCCTCTAGCCGGCACCACTTTCAAAATGAGCCATTAGCTCAGTTGGTAGAGCATCTGACTTTTAATCAGAGGGTCGAAGGTTCGAATCCTTCATGGCTCACCATTTTCAATTTAATGCGGGTGTAGTTTAGTGGTAAAACAAGAGCCTTCCAAGCTCTGGTCGAGAGTTCGATTCTCTTCACCCGCTTTTCAATTATGGGCCTATAGCTCAGCTGGTTAGAGCGCACGCCTGATAAGCGTGAGGTCGATGGTTCGAGTCCATTTAGGCCCACCATAATTATTCCGCAGTAGCTCAGTGGTAGAGCTATCGGCTGTTAACCGATCGGTCGTAGGTTCGAGTCCTACCTGCGGAGCCATATTATAGAGAAGTACCCAAGTGGCTCAAGGGGCTCCCCTGCTAAGGGAGTAGATCGCGAACGCGGTGCGAGGGTTCGAATCCCTTCTTCTCTGCCAGAACTGGCCCGTTGGTCAAGTGGTTAAGACACCGCCCTTTCACGGCGGTAACACGGGTTCGAATCCCGTACGGGTCATACTAAAAGAGATAGCATAATCTGCTATCTCTTTTTTGTTGTGTAAAAGTGGACTTTGGATAGTCCGCTTTTTTTTATAGATTTTTTGTATACTTTTTTCTATTTGAATCGTCTAACTAATAGAAAGGAGAGAGCGATGGAGTATGAAAAGGTCATTATAGAAACATCAAAAAGTATTTATAGGTATTTGCTTAAAATTGGAGTAACACCAGCAGAAGCAGAGGATATCGTTCAAGATACGATACATAAAGCATTATTATCTATACCGAACATAAAAATTACTTATATAAAAACATGGTTATTTCAAGTTGCGATTAATAGGCACCGTGATTTAGCAAGAAGGCAAAAGCGTATTGAAGAGATCCCGATTGAATCTGTTCAATTAATTGGATCAAAAGGATTAGATGAACCGATTTTAAGAAAAGAGCTTCAAGTAGAAATACAAAGCATACTTGGAAAGATGAATCCAGCATATAAACATATTCTTTTATTAAAGTATGACTATGAACTCTCATATAAGGAAATAGCAACCGTATTAGAGATGAAAGAAGAGACAGTGCGTGTTTCATTGTATAGGGCTCGCAATGAGTTTAAAAAGCTTTATAGGAGGTTTGAAGATGGGCAGAGATGAATTTGATTTTGATATAGAATCGAGTAAAGTCTCAATGATGTTGAAAAAGGCGAAGAGAAGACAATTATTTAAAATAATATTAATTTCTACTTTACTTTTTATTGTTTTATTCATTGGTTGTATAATAGGAATTTCACAATTGAACAATAGAGCTTACTTAGCGATGGATCGTGATTTAAATATGATTAGACAAATTACAAGGCCTAATACGGAAAGAGGTGTAGCAATTACTTCTAACGGTTTATTTAAAAGTACAGTAGAGTATAAAACGTATAAAGTTATTGAAGGGAAACCTGTTAAGTGGGAGGATGAAGTGTATGAGTATAAAGTTTGGAGTACATTTCGTCGATTATCGAATGTAAACCCGTTAACAATATCAGATAATGTTGTAATGGGTAATGAGCGTATTAATAGGGCAAGTGAATTGTATAACAATCAAACGATGGAAAGAGAAATGCAGTTTTATCTACCATTTGCTTCATATAATAGTTATATAAATGATATAGAGAAAGTTAATGGTGAAAATAAGGTAGCTGAATTGGCTATATCTTTTGATAAACCATATAAAGTGTCTGAAATAAAAAAGATGTTGCCAGAAGGAGTGCATCCTGTTTGGTATTGGGTGGACACATATTATGATAAAAAATCATATCATTTAGATGACGTCACTGAAAGTGCTTATGAGGTGTACGGTTTTAAAGCAAAGTCAGGTGATATTGAATTTGGTAATGGAAAGGAAAAAGATTTTCTTTTAGCAATTCAAAACGGTTTAGATCAAAAGGGAAAGTATTATGAGGAATATAAACGTATATATGACTACCTGAAAGGGAAGAAAACAAAACCAAGTGAGGAAGATGTAAAAGTTATTGGTGTTGTTGTGACAGGAATGGCTGCGGATTTACAAAAATTAAAAAATCAAAATTACGTAAAAGCTGCTGTATTAGGGGCTACTGCGGAAAATAGATAATATAGAAGAAGCTGTCTTTCAATAGGGGATCTATTGGAGGCAGCTTTTTTATGGTGTTATCATTGTCGAGTTTTGTCGGTAAGTCGATATATTCAGAAAATCGCCGATATAATTTCACTTGCCGATAAAAAAATAAGAAAAACCCGTTCACAATCTAAGCGAAACACCTAAATTGGTATTGATTCCACACCTGCCACGATAACTTTTTCACAATAATCCATGCTACAATATGAATGTAAAGAAGTTAAACAACATTAAATTAGTATTTTAATTAATTACTTAAACAATAATAAAAAATAGATGTAAACAATTGAAAGGGGAAATTAACATGAAAAAAGGTATCAATCGCGTAGTATTAGTAGGAACAGGAGCTGTAGGTTGTAGTTATGCCTACTCAATGATCAACCAAGGTGTAGCTGAAGAATTCGTATTAGTAGATGTTAATGAAGCAAAAGCAGAAGGAGAAGCAATGGACTTAAGTCATGCGGTACCATTCTCTCCAGCAGCAACAAAAGTTTGGAGCGGTAGCTATGCAGATTGTAAAGATGCAGATCTAGTTGTTATCACTGCTGGATTACCACAAAAGCCAGGCGAAACTCGTTTAGACTTAGTTGAGAAAAATACAAAGATCTTTAAACAAATCGTTCGCGGTATTATGGATAGCGGATTCGATGGAATCTTCTTAATCGCAACAAACCCAGTTGATATTTTAACTTACGTAACTTGGAAAGAATCTGGCTTACCAAAAGAGCGTGTAATTGGTTCTGGTACTACTTTAGACTCTGCTCGTTTCCGTTACATGTTAGGTGACTACTTAGATGTAGATCCACGTAACGTTCATGCTTACATCGTTGGTGAGCACGGTGACACTGAACTTCCAGTATGGAGCCACGCTACTGTAGGTGTACAAAAACTAGAAACAATCTTAGCGAACAACGAACAGTATAACCAAGAAGATTTAGATAAAATCTTTGAAAATGTACGTGATGCAGCTTACCATATCATCGAGCGTAAAGGCGCAACTTACTACGGAATCGGTATGTCACTACTTCGTGTAACTAAAGCAATCTTAAGCAACGAGAACAGCGTATTAACTGTATCTGCATACCTTGAAGGTCAATATGGTGAGAAAGATGCTTACGTAGGTGTTCCAGCTGTTATTAACCGCGAAGGTGTACGTGAAATCGTAGAACTTGAATTAAACGAAGAAGAAAAAGTGAAGTTCGCTCATTCTGTAAAAGTATTAAAAGAAACAATGGCACCAGTACTATAATAATTGCTAAATAATTCAGAGGCGGGAAACTGCTTCCTACCTCTGAGTTTTTATATAATTTAATATAAATTCCTTTTCCGGTTTCCCTTGTATATCCCCAATATACCCCTATTGCTGGATAAGGGTCGTTTATAGAAAAGAGCACTCTATTTTATATAGAGTGCTCTTTATTATCCCGCTATTTGCCGGGCAGCCCGATTGGTGAAGGCTAATAATCAGTGGGGGGATGAACAAAACCCCCACTGATTAAAGTTTCACTTTATTATTTTTTAGGCGTTAATCCTAATTTCTTTAAAATATCTGCAAGAGTACCGCTTTTTGATTTTTCAACAGGCGTTTGTGATGTAGCTGCATCTGGCCCTTTCTTCAAGAAGTTCTTTTCAACGAAACGAATATCTTTTTCGTCGACAATACCATCTTTGTTAAGATCGCCGTCTTTTACAGATACTCCTTTTTTACCATAGTTGCTCGCGATAATTTCAGCATCTTTAATATCAATTACCTTATCTCCATTTACATCACCTGCAAGATTTTCATCAGGTCGTGCATAATAATATTGGCCAAGCAGCTTACCATCTTTTTCAGTACCTAATTTCGTTGTTAGGCGGCTTGTTAAATGCCCTGGGACTTCTACGTATAAGTTATAGTCACGTTTATTAACAGGAAGTCCATTTAATTTAAAGTATCCGTATTTATCTAGTGAGCCTTCAAACTTATGACGGTAAGAATCAGTTGCATATACTTTTACGCCAAGTTTCGTATAATCGAACTTTTCATCTAAATATCCACGTTCATTTACGGATGCGCCAGGTTTAATATTTCCTTCCACGAGTGAATTGAGTGACATAACTGAGAATGTTTGATCTTGAAGGACACGCATTCTATTTGGCTCTGTTTCTCCTTGTTTCCAGTAAGCAAACACTGATGAATCTAACTGAGCATTTGCTTCATAAAACTCATCATTTTCGACTTTAAAAGTTACATCAATGAACGGGAAATCACCATCTAATCCAGCGAAGTTTTTGTCATCGATAGCGCCGCCGACTGTAACAGAGCCTGATTCTAGTTTCGGCTCATTTACTTTTGCTGTTACACCTTTTTCGGAAAGGAGTTTTTCAAAAGCAGGATTGAATTTCGCATTTGCAAATTTGAAGTTCTTCTCTAGGAATTTGACGTTAAATTCTCCAGAGATGAATTGTTTCACATGTTTGGCGTTTAGCGTCACAGTGAATTCATCATCTTTATATACTTCTTTTTTATCATAACTAGTTTTCGCATATTGAGCTCCTTGCGGGATAAACCAATAGTTATTTACACCGCTTGGATAGTCGGGGCCTGCAGTTGCATAATCGAAAATATATACGCCTGTGTTCATTGGGCCTTCCACTTTAAAGGATTCAGGAGTAATGCCAACTTTAAAGTCACCATTTTCATTAATAGGTAAAAACTTATGCAAGTATGGGGAATAGTCATAGTACATAACCCCGTTCGCTTCTTGCGTAATGTTTAACCCTTTTCCTTTTAAGTAGTCAACGTTTGAATCATACACATTTCCTTTAATCCATAATGCCTTTTTACCGTCTTCTACTGTATAGTTTTCTTCATTTAATTCATAAATACCAGGTTTTAATCCAGTTAATTTCACTTCTGGCGGTGTATTATCAATTACGACATAATCACCTTTCACACGTGCCTTCCCGGCTTTATCATAGCCAACAAATTCAATTGTGTAATCTCCTTCTGGTAAGTTGATTTTCTCATCACCAATTGGTTTCGCCGGATCATTTGTGAAAGGATACACTTTTCCGTTAAAGAATGAATCTAAGTAGTAATACACATCAGTTTTTAGTCCACTCGTGTTTAATGTCCCAAGGAAACCGAGAGCTTTACTTGTTTTCGAATCTTTAACGATAAGATCTAACGTTTCAAGTTCACTGTTTAATTGGAATGCCCCGTGAACATATGACTCACCATATGGATTAAATTTAGATGTATCAGTTGAAATTGCTTTTCTTGATAATATGGCATTTTCAATACCAGGTTCTGAAACACGAATAGAGAACGGAATTTGATACGTTTCTTCTTTATTTTTCGTATTTGTAATATGAATATATCCTTCATATCGGCCTTGCTTCACGCCAGCTGGAACATTAATTTTTGCTTCAATTTCATCTGATTTACCAGAATCAAGAGTAATTGTTTCTGGAACAGAAACTTTTACACCGTTTGCTGTAGCGTCGTTAATAGAAGATGCTGGTGTATAAGAAATTTCTGTTTTAAATTCTTTTTTCTCTTGTTTATTATGGTTTTCCACTTTTATATTTCGTTTTTGTTCAAGAGCTTCGCCGTCTTTTTGATAAAATTTACCGAATGCAATAGAACCAGTTTCTTCTGGTACTTCAATTACTTCATCATTCACAACTGTTTTTGTTGTATCTAACACTTTAAAACTTGTTTCCGTATGAACAGCGTTGTACGCATCTACTCGCCCAGCTCCAACTTCATATACGGAATATTTTTCTTTTAAATCGTCAGCAGTGTTCATAAGAGACGCTTTTACATCGAATGGAGAGTATTCTGGGTGTTCTTGTAAAATAAGAGCAGCAACGCCAGCGATATGAGGAGATGCCATGGATGTTCCTTGCATACGTTCATAGGAAACATCGTAGTTTTCGCCCTCTTGTGGGTCGTTAATATATTCAGGAACTGTTGAAAGTACAGCAACACCAGGCGCTGTAATATCAGGTTTAATATCATCATTTGATGTAACAGGGCCGCGTGAGCTAAAGTCTGCAAGATGATCGCCTTCTGTTTGAACGTAACTAAGTTCGTCAAAAGTAAAGGATGTGTTACCTTGTTCGATTTGAGCTTTTAGTTTTTCCCCGTCTTCTTTCGTTAGGCGGAATGCTGGAATGTATTTTGTGCTTTCGCCAACGTAGAAAGGAATTTCTCCATCCACATTGTTATAAATAATAACGGCCTTTGCACCTGCTTGTTTTGCGTTAGCAATTTTTTCATCAAATGAGAGTGTACCACGTGCAACGAGAGCGATTTTTCCTTTTACATCTTTTTTACTAAACTCGTCAGGAGTACCGATTCCTACAGATTCAATAGGTAAAGATTGTCCTTTGAAATCCTCTATTTTATCAGTGAAGTTTTTTCCGAATAAAATTAGGTTAGGGAATTGTAATTGTCCAGCATGACCTGATAGTTTCGGTAAGGAAATAGAGCTGTCACTTGCTCCAACTGTAATAGCAAAGGGAGAAGCACCTGGTGATCCGAGTGTCGCTGGATTTGGACCAGAGTTCCCAGCAGCAACGACTGTAACAACACCGGAAAGCATCGCGTTATTGACAGCTATAGACGTTGGATCAAGTGGATTATTGCTATCGTCACCTAACGATAAGTTAATAACGTTCATACCGTCAGAAATAGATTTATCAATTGCAGCAATAATACCTGAACTAGCTCCACTTCCGTACGGGCCTAGCACACGATAGTTATACAGTTCAATGTCAGGTGCAACACCTTTTACTGCTGAATCTGATTTGCTTTTCTTTTGAGCAGAAACGATACCTGCTACGTGAGTACCATGAGCGGTGTAGAAGGAAGAACCACGATCATCAAATTCAGGAGCACCAGATTGTTGCCATTCTGAATAAGTAGTCTCCATCGGATCTGCATCATTATTAATAAAGTCCCAACCTTTTACGGAGTTTGGATCTATCTTACTAGAATCTTCGCCGGGTTTTGCACGGTAACCTTTATACACGTCCTTTAAGTCAGGGTGATTGTAATCAATACCTGTGTCTAATACACCAACTTTAATTCCTTTTCCAGTAATGCCTTCGCTATGTAACTTATCTACTCCAATTTGCGGGATGCTATCTGTTAGTTTTTGAGGTGCTTTCTGCTCCGCTTGTTTCGGTAAATTTAATTTCACTTCGTAATCTTTCCAAATACGTTTTACAACACCAATCCGTAACAATTCTTCAACTGTATTAGCTGGTAATGTCATAGCAACGCCATTTATCGCATGCTTATAAGAACGTTTAATTTGTACAGACTGAAAATTGCCTGATTTTACTGATGGGCTGAATTGATGAAGACGTTTTAATCCTTTTTGGAATTCCTCATGCTCTTGATCAATACGTGCTTTTATATTTTCAGGGGCAGCTTGTAGCCCTTTTTCTTTTTGTTTTAATTCATTAATCTTTACTGGAGCAGTTTGAAATTCTACAATAATATTTACGGGCTCAGAACTACTCGTATTAATATCTGGCGAAATCGTAAAAGCAGGATTGGCATCTAACGTTTGTAATGCCTGACGCTGTTCTTTAGAGAGCTTTGATAGTAAAGACTGAGCGTTTGATGAGTCAATTTGGTTAATAGGATTTTCAGCAAGTACATTGAACGGAAGGGCAGTTGAAAATAGAACGCCAGCCGTTACAATTCCCGTAACAATACGATTTTTCTTTTTCATTTATAGGCCTCCGGTAATTTGTATTTTAAAAATTATTTCTCCACGCCTGGTGTTTGCTCTGCATGGAATGTCCAGTTTAGCTGTAAGGAATCACCCTGGAATTTATTTTGATCTTGGTCGTTGTCTTCAAATGAGAAGAGAACGTGTAAGTAATCCGTTTCACCAGATTTAATACCGTCTATTAAATTATAACGTTCTAGAGAAGTAGCGACATCTTCAGGTTTCATAGTTTTTAATTCGGATAGTTTTGTTTCCCACAAAATTTCATGATCATCGTTTGGATTAGATGGCTTTCCATCATTCACTAAAAATTTGACGATAATGTGATCACCTAAATCTTCACCATCATTATTTTTCTTTGCATCTGTAACTTCATAGGATGTTTCAAGTGCTACTTTTGCAATATCCAATGTTCCTTTGTTTTCAAGCTTGAAATTTCTTTCAATAAAATCGCCTGGTTTTAAATCTTTCACATTAACAATTACACTTGGGTTAATAGAAAGGTCTAACGTACCAGCTTGAAATGAATTACTCGATGTTTCGGAGTCGCTGAAATAGGCGAATACACCACCAAATGTAAGTGATAAGCCAAGGGAAGCGGTGACAACTCCCATTCCTACTTTTTGTTTCAATGACATAAGAAAGCCCCCTAGTTTGATTTTTTATTAAACTTTCGCAAAGTAAACACAGTATTCTAGTATGAATTATATTTACGAAAGTTCGATGTTCTTTATTGAGAACAAGTATATGCTTATGAATTTTACATTTCAAGAAACTTTGTGACAAAAAATGTTGAGAAACGTTATTTTATGACAGATTATTTTGGTTGTAATTTATGTGGAAAATAGCGTGAAAAACAGGGAGAAACTAATAAAATAAATATTGAGCAACAATGAAAGGCGAGAAATAGTAAGAGGAAATGAAGCGTTTGCAATGAATATTCGTCAAAATTCGATATTTTATATGGTAAATATGAATATTTTAAGCCAAATTTAAGAAAAATACGTATATTTTTAAAAAAATAACAAGGATATTTCAGTTTTTCGCAGAAATGATAAAGAGTAAAAAAATTCTGTCATCTTAGTGAGGTGAACATATTGGATGTAATAAATTGTGAAGAAGTGAAACGAGATGAGTTTCATACAGAAAAGTACTATGACAGTTATAACATCTTTGGGGCACATATTGTGACGGAAGATGGCATGCGAGGTGTACGATTCACAGTATGGGCTCCTCATGAGAAAGCAATGAGTGTTGTTGGAGATTTTAATGAATGGGATTATGAGCAACATAAGATGCTACAAGTGACAGAAGATGGGATTTGGTCCTTGTTTGTACCGCATATTGCAGAGAATGAGATATACAAGTATGCGATTGAAACGATGGACGGTGCCGTTATTTTAAAAGCAGATCCTTACGCAGTATATGCAGAAGTAAGACCAAATACGGCATCTGTAGTTTTTGATATAGAGGGATATGAATGGAATGATAAAAACTGGATTCGTAAGAGAAAGAAAAAATCGATTTATAAAGAAGCGATGACAGTTTATGAATTACATTTCGGTTCTTGGAAAAAGAAAGAAGATGGCGCTCTGTATTCTTACAGAGAAATGGCCGAGGAGCTTATTCCTTATGTGGTGGAACATCAATTTACACATATTGAAATTATGCCGCTTGTTGAGCATCCATATGATCGTTCTTGGGGATATCAAGGAACAGGATATTATGCAGCGACAAGTAGATTCGGCACGCCACATGATTTGATGTATTTTGTCGATGAATGTCATAAATATGGAATCGGTGTCATTTTAGATTGGGTGCCGGGGCATTTTTGTAAAGATGCTCACGGTTTATATTTGTTTGATGGGACACCGACTTATGAATATAAAGATATAGATGTACAAGAAAACCTGGTATGGGGAACTGTTAATTTTGATTTAGGGAAGAGAGAAGTACGTAATTTCTTAATTTCAAATGCATTATTTTGGATGAGGTATTTCCATATTGATGGTTTCAGGGTAGATGCAGTTGCGAATATGCTGTACTGGAATAAAGAAGGAAAAGAGCAAAGCAATGAACACGCTGTTTCTTTCTTACGAGAGTTAAATGAAGCTGTGTTTGCAGAAGATGAAGAATTTCTTATGACAGCAGAAGATTCAACAGCTTGGCCGCTTGTAACAGCTCCAACATACGAGGGTGGACTTGGATTCAATTATAAATGGAATATGGGTTGGATGAATGACGTGCTGAAATATATGGAATGTGCACCAGAGTACCGGAAATACATTCATGAGAAAATGACATTCTCTTTATTATATGCTCACTCTGAAAACTTCATATTGCCGCTTTCTCATGATGAAGTCGTTCATGGGAAAAAGTCGTTATTAAATAAAATGCCGGGAGATTACTGGGATAAGTTTGCTCAGCTTCGTTTATTATATGGATATTTCTTTACTCATCCAGGTAAAAAATTACTCTTTATGGGTGGAGAATTTGGCCAATTTGATGAGTGGAAAGATCTTGAAGATTTAGATTGGAATTTACATGATTTTGAAATGCATCGTAATATGCATGATTACTTTAAAGAGCTCATAGCATTGTATAAGCGCTCAAAACCACTTTGGCAGTTAGATCACTCGCCTGAAGGATTTCAGTGGATTGATGCTAATAATAAAGAGCAAAGTATTTTCTCGTTTATCCGCCAAGGGGATAAGCAGGAAGATGCGTTAGTTGTCGTATGTAATTTTACGAAAGCTACATATGAAAACTATAAAGTAGGTGTACCAGATTTCGAGTATTATAACGAGATTTTAAACAGTGATGCTGAGCAATATGGCGGATCGGGGCAAGTGAATAAGAAACGTCTCAAGACGATTCTAGAGCCATATCATAATCAAGCAGCACATGTAGAAATTACAATTCCACCATTTGGCGTATCCATATTACGACCAGTGAAGACGAGAAAGGGGAGCAAAAAACAAGATGGCTCAAAAACAAAAGTGCGTAGCAATGTTACTAGCAGGGGGAAAAGGTAGTCGTTTAAGTGCATTAACAAAAAATTTAGCTAAGCCAGCTGTTCCATTTGGTGGTAAATATCGCATTATTGATTTTACGTTAAGTAACTGCGCAAACTCCGGTATTGAAACGGTGGGGATTTTAACACAATATCAACCACTCGAACTTCATAATTATATCGGAATCGGCAATGCTTGGGATTTAGACCGAGTAAACGGTGGAGTCACAGTATTACCTCCTTATGCGGAGTCTTCAGGTGTGAAGTGGTACACAGGTACGGCAAGTGCCATTTATCAAAACTTAAACTATTTAAGTCAGTATGAACCAGAGTATGTCCTTATTTTATCAGGAGATCATATTTATAAAATGGATTACAGTAAAATGCTAGATTACCATGTTGAAAAAGAAGCGGACGTTTCAATTTCTGTTATTGAAGTGCCTTGGGATGAAGCGAGTCGCTTTGGCATTATGAATACAAATGAAGAGATGGAGATTGTTGAGTTTGAAGAGAAACCGCAATTTCCAAGAAGTAATCTTGCATCAATGGGAATCTATATTTTTAACTGGGCAATTTTGAAAGAGTATTTAGAAATGGATGCAAGAAATCCTGAATCTAGTAATGATTTCGGAAAAGATGTACTTCCGCTTTTATTAGATGAAGGGAAAAAGTTGATGGCGTATCCGTTTGAAGGATATTGGAAAGATGTTGGAACGGTGAAAAGCTTATGGGAAGCGAATATGGATTTACTTCGTGATGAAACATCGTTGAACTTGAACGATCGTAATTGGCGCATTTATTCTGTGAATCCAAATGAGCCACCTCAATATATTGCAGAACAGGCAAAAGTAGAAGAATCGCTTATTAATGAAGGATGCATCATTGAAGGGGACGTGAAGCATTCTGTGTTATTCCAAGGAGTAACGGTGGAAGAAGGTAGTATGGTTATTGATTCCGTCGTTATGCCAGGGGCAAAGATTGGAAAAAATGTTGTGATTGAAAGAGCGATCGTTGGATCGGAAATGGTTATTGAAGATGGAACAATCATTCGTCCAGAAAAAAATGTTGACGATGTAGTATTAATTGCTGAAGGGAAATAGAAAAGGGGGATGAAATGAATGGGAGAAAAAATGTTAGGAATTATTAATGCAACGGGAAGTTTTCCTTCCTTAAAGAAAGTAACAGGGCATCGTTCATTAGCGGCGTTACCGTTTGGGGGCCGTTACCGACTCATTGATTTCATGCTTTCAAATATGGTGAATTCTAATATTCATAGCGTAGCGGTTTTTACAAGTCATAAAAATCGTTCTTTAATGGATCATGTAGGTTCAGGGAAACAGTGGGATTTAGATAGAAAACGAGACGGACTGTTTTTATTCCCACCAAATTGCCAATGTGACCAAGATGAGTTTGGGTCTTTTGCACATTTTAGAAGGCATATTGATTATTTTCTAAGAAGCAGAGAAGAATACGTTGTTATTACGAATAGCCATCTCGTAACGGCATTAAATTTTCAAGCAGTGTTAGAGCGACATATACATACGTCAGCTGATATTACCGAGGTTTGTCATGAAGGCATTTCGCTTCAAACATATGTGTTAAAGAAACAATTATTGTTAGATTTATTTGAGACATATAAAGATGTGGAGCAATACAGTTTATTTGATGTAGTGAGAGAAAAGCGCGGAAAATCACTACATATCGCTACGTACGAGCATACAGGATATGTAGCTATTATTGATTCGATTGAAAGTTACTATAAACATAGCTTAGAAATTTTGCAACCTTCTATTTGGAAGCAATTATTTAAGAAAGAAGCACCAATCTTTACGAAAGTAAAAGATGAGCCACCAACTCGTTACATGAAGGGTGCAGTAGTGAAAAATACGATGATTGCAAACGGCAGTATTATTGAAGGTGAAGTGGAAAATAGTGTTGTCTCCCGTTCTGTTAAAATTGGAAAGGGTTCAATTGTTCGTAATAGTATTATTATGCAAAAGAGCCAAATTGGAGATAATTGTATAATAGACGGTGTTATTATTGATAAAGATGTGAAACTTGGCGATGGCGTAGTGTTAAAAGGAAGTGCTGATGAGCCATATGTTGTAGAAAAAGGAAGCGTACAAAACAGTACGATTAATAGTTATTCTTAAAATCAGTGGAGGGATACCCTCCACTGATTAAAGTTTTAATTTAAACGAAAACTCGAAGGGAGGAAGCTGCAAGAGGAGTAATAAAAACTTTTCGTGCAGTGGGACAACAAGTGAATATTTTATTTGCAGTATCAGAATGTGTACCGTTTGTGAAATCGGGAGGTCTAGCTGATGTAGCAGGAGCGCTCCCAAAAGAATTAAAAAAATTAGGAGTAAATGTTCGCATTATACTTCCGAACTACAGTCTTATCCCGAAAGAGCTAAGAGAAGGATGTACGCTACATAAAGTAATTAACGTCCCTCTTGGATGGAGAAACCAATATTGCGGGATTTTAAAAGGTGAGCAGGATGGGATTACGTATTACTTAATAGATAATGAATATTATTTTAAGAGAGATTCTCTATATGGTCATTATGATGATGGGGAGCGTTTTTCTTATTTTTCAAAAGCAGTTTTAGAGTGTATTCCGCATCTTGATTTCGAAGTAGATGTTCTTCATAGCCATGATTGGCATACAGCTATGGTTAATTTCTTGCTTCGTGAAAAGTATCAAGATAACCCGTTATATGAGCATATTAAAACGGTATATACGATTCATAACTTGCAGTTCCAAGGTGTATTTCCTCCTGAAGTGATGTACGACTTACTGGAGCTTGGTCATGAATATTTTCATAGTGAACAGCTTGAGTTTTATGGAAACGTGAACTTTATGAAAGGCGGTATTATCGCATCTGACCAAATTACAGCGGTTAGCCCGACATATAAAGAAGAGATTCAATATGAGTTTTTCGGTGAGAAGTTAGATGGATTGTTACGAAAGAATAACGATAAGCTTAGTGGCATTGTAAATGGAATTGATACGAGCGTATATAATCCAGAAACAGATTCGTATATTACTGCTCAGTATAGTGCAGAGTCATTAGATGGAAAGAATGAAAATAAACGTGCATTGCAGCGTTATTTTGGTTTGCCAGAAAAAGAAGATACGCCAGTTATTTCGATGGTAACACGATTAACGAAGCAAAAGGGGCTTGATCTAGTACGTACTGTATTCCGCGAAATAATGGAAGAAGATGTACAATGTATTATTTTAGGGTCAGGCGATTCTGAATACGAGCAGTTCTTTGAATGGATGGCATACGAATATCCAGAAAAGGTAAAAGTATATATCGGATTTAATGAAGAGTTAGCGCACCAAGTATATGCGGGAAGCGATTTGTTTTTAATGCCATCGCTGTTTGAACCGTGTGGCCTTGGACAACTTATTGCACTAGCATATGGCACGATTCCAATTGTAAGAGAAACAGGTGGATTAAATGATACTGTACATTCTTATGATGAAGAAACTGGAATTGGAAATGGCTTTAGCTTTACGAACTTTAATGCACATGACATGTTACATACGGTTCTTCGTGCAATTGAGTTTTATCAAGATAAACCGGTATGGGATAGGCTTGTAAAGCAAGCGATGACTGAAGATTATAGCTGGGGGAAATCGGCTCTTGCGTACAAGAAATTGTATAAAAGTCTCATGGAATAACATTGAGGTGGTGAATAAATGTTTACTCATGTTGAAAGCTTCAAATCCGCTTTTCTAGAAAAATTAGAAACGATGTATGGGAAAAGTTTCAAAGATTCTACAACTCGTGATCAGTATAATACGCTCGGTCATATGGTACGTGAGTATATGAATAGTCAATGGATTGCAACGAATGAAAGTTATCGGTCTGGAGACCAAAAGCAAATGTATTACTTATCCATTGAATTTTTACTTGGGCGTTTGCTTGGAAGTAACATATTAAACTTAGGTATCAGGGATGTATGTGAAAAGGGGCTTTCTGAACTTGGGATTTCTTTGCACGAGTTAGAAGAGGTTGAAGCAGATGCAGGACTTGGAAATGGTGGACTTGGACGATTAGCAGCCTGTTTTCTCGACTCGCTTGCTTCTTTAAACTTACCAGGACATGGCTGTGGTATTCGTTATAAGCATGGCCTGTTTGATCAAAAAATTGTTGATGGCTATCAAGTAGAATTTCCAGAACAGTGGCTTCTTCATGAAAATGTTTGGGAAGTAAGAAGGTATGATCAAGCTGTAGAAGTAAGTTATTTTGGAAACGTTGAACCGCTAGAAATTGATGGACGTTTAGAGTTCAGGCATACAAATGCAGAAGTTATTATGGCAGTACCATACGACGTACCAGTTGTAGGGTATGAAACAAGTACTGTAAATACGCTTAGACTTTGGAATGCGGAGCCAGTTCCTTTCCCGCAAAATTGTAAAGATATTTTGAAATATAAGCGTGAAACAGAGGCTGTATCGGAGTTTTTATATCCAGATGATACGCATGATGAGGGGAAAATACTTCGTTTGAAACAACAGTATTTCCTCGTATCAGCAAGTTTGCAAAATATCGTTCGTATGCATAAGGAGAGACACGGTAGTCTTCGTCAGTTACATGAAAAAATCGCGATTCATATAAACGATACACATCCGGTTCTAGCAATTCCAGAACTTATGCGTATTTTATTAGACGAAGAAAAATTGACATGGGAAGAAGCTTGGCACGTAACAACGCAGACGATTTCCTATACGAATCATACGACGTTATCAGAAGCGCTTGAGAAATGGCCAATTCACATTTTTAAACCGTTATTACCGAGAATTTATATGATTATTGAAGAAATTAATGAACGTTTCTGTCATGAGCTTTGGGACCGTTATCCGTACGATTGGAAGCGTATTGAGGACATGGCCATTATTGCGCATGACCTTGTGAAAATGGCTCATTTAGCGATTGTTGGTAGCCATAGCGTTAATGGTGTAGCGAAAATCCATACAGAAATTTTAAAGCAGCGTGAAATGCGATTGTTCTATGAATTTTATCCAGATAAGTTTAATAATAAAACGAATGGAATTGCTCATAGGCGCTGGCTAATGAAGGCGAATCCGCAACTGACGGATCTTATTTCGGAAGCGATTGGAACAGAGTGGAAGAAGGAACCGATTAAGCTTCAAGCGCTGCAAACATTTCAACACGATGCTAGTTTCCAAGAAAAGCTTGCAGGGGTAAAACAAGAGCGTAAGATTATTTTAGCGGAGCGCATTCATAATAAAATGGGGATCATGATTGGTCCAAATTCTATTTTTGATGTGCAAGTGAAAAGACTACATGCCTATAAACGACAATTATTAAATGTTCTTCATATTTTATACTTGTATAACCGTTTAAAAGAGGATACTAGTTTTTCATTTTACCCACGTACTTTTATTTTTGGAGCGAAAGCATCACCTGGCTATTATTATGCGAAAAAAATTATTAAATTAATAAATGAGCTTGCAAAAAAAGTAAATAACGATCCGTACGTAAGTCAGTTTATGAAAGTTATCTTTCTAGAAAACTACCGAGTTTCTTTAGCTGAAGATATATTCCCGGCGGCAGATGTAAGTGAACAAATTTCAACTGCGAGTAAAGAAGCATCGGGAACAGGTAACATGAAATTCATGATGAATGGTGCAATCACACTCGGAACGTTAGATGGAGCTAATATTGAAATAAAAGACCGGGTCGGTGATGATGCCTGCTTTATTTTTGGCTTAACGGCAGATGAGGTTCTTCATTATTATCAAAATGGTGGATATCGTGCAAGTGATTATTATCACCATAATATGCACATTAAAAAAGTAGTAGATCAGTTAACGAATGGTTTCTTTGCACAGTCGGGAGCTGAATTTGAAGCGATTTATGATTCTCTCGTTATTCAAAACGATGAATACTTCGTTCTTCGAGATTTTAGCCCATATGCTGAAAGACAAGAAGCTGTCGGTAGGGCCTATGAAAATAGGCGGAAATGGCTGGAAATGTCAATTTTGAACATTGCACAATCTGGGCATTTTGCGAGTGATCGAACAATTTTGCAGTACAGTAATGAAATTTGGGGAATTGGTAATACTGTTAAACTGTTTTAGATAAAAGCCTCTTTTGAAGGGGCCTTTATTTATTCACTTTTAAAACAGGAATATGATTGCTTAGAAAAGTAAAACGAGCTTAATGAGATTAAGCTCGTTTTACTTATTTTGCTTAAGAAAGAAATGGGATAGCGGTATATATTATACCCGTTCCATCATATTCTCCTGTCGCAAAGTATGAAAATGTAAAGAAACCTGTAACCGTAAAAAGTGCAATAAGAAAAAGTGCAAAGATAAATTTTAACATGTAAGGTCCCCTCATCCAAAAGTAATTTCATATATTATTATAGTATGAGGATATTTAATTTCCAATTGTTTACTGGTTAAAAATGAGAAGTCAGACATGTTTTGTATGTTGTAATGGAATGATTATTTATAATGGATTTTGTATTTTTCGTAAATGTCATGTTGTGATGAACGTGTGCATATTCCCAATCACGATCATTAAAATTTATGTTTCGGGGAGGGAGAAGTGGAACGACATCGAATAAGTTGACGAAACGAAAGCTACTAGCTACTTGCAGTTTATAATAATTTCGAAAGGTGATATCTCCAACTTTTGGAGAGGCAAATGTATAAAGACCGTACTGTGAGAAGGCAGTATTTATACGTGCATCTAGTATGTGTAATGTAGCGAGTGCCCCTCCTAAGCTATGACCTGTTGCAAGAAGTTTTTTATGGGCTGGTAATGATACGAGC
Source organism: Bacillus silvicola (assembly GCF_050524305.1). Classification (NCBI taxonomy): domain Bacteria; kingdom Bacillati; phylum Bacillota; class Bacilli; order Caryophanales; family Bacillaceae; genus Bacillus; species Bacillus silvicola. Next base: position 1,771,828 of record NZ_JBNGVC010000012.1, on the reverse strand, counting down.
ATATCCATAATAGAATCTCGGCAAGATTCATAAATGGAAAGGAAGCCGTTATGGACATTTCCACTATTTAAAGCGTATGGGTATGGTCTTTGGTTGACGAGTGAATCGATAATCCAGTCTGTATCTGTTTGTGTACCCCTAAAAGCTACAATAATTGTATCTTCAGATTCTAATATGAATCCAAACCATTCCATTGTTTGAATCACTTTTCCTTGAAAGCCTTGTACATATTGGAATCCATCAGGTATTTCAAAAATTCCATTTTGTTTATATTGTTCATACGTTAGATCGCAGCAAGATGCTAACAGTATGGCAGTATCTTTATCAAAGGATAAAGGAGTACGCATCAAGAAAGCCCTCCTTAAGAAAAGGTATAGTTCAATATATGCAGTGAGGGACTTGATTCATTCTTTTTGAAAAAAGGCTTGAACCTACAGTTACGTGAGGGAGTATGATTTTTGTAAACATATTGTTAGGAGGAGTGTAGGATGAGCAAAAAGAAAGGTTATTCAATTGGTGAGTTTTCAAAGAGAACAGGCACATCAATACGGACACTACAATATTACGATGAAATTGGATTGCTTAAACCTGAAAAAAATATGAGTTCAGGACACCGTGTATATAAAGATAGAGATATATTAGCATTCCAAAAAATAGTGAGTCTTAAAGTATTAGGATATAGTTTAGAAGAAATTCGTGTCATGCTCAATGTGAAAAATTTGAATATAAGTTTAAAAGAAACATTGCAAAACCAAAGAGAAGCTTTTGAAGAAAAGAAAAAACAAATTGAAGTTTCGATAAAAGCGATTGAAAGAACGATAATATGTCTTGAAGAAGAAGAGCAGGTAGATAGTAGCATATTAATGAGTCTAATTAACAGTATCCAAAAAGAAAACGAACAACGCTTATGGCTGGAAGAATATATACCGAAGGAACTGGTTGATGGATTATATAATAAGCCTGAAGAAGAGATGGTAGCGCTAGATAAAGAGTTTGTGCGCTTATCAAAAGAAGTAAAAAGGCTATTTGGAAAACATGTTGATGATCCAGAAGTACAAACGCTTGTCGATCAGCATATGAAGGCAACCCTTAAGTATGTCGGAGAAGAAACGATGTATTCTTTAAGTGAAGAAGTAGATGATATAGAAGAACAATATAATAAGATGATGCCCTCTCCTTATACAGAGGAAGAAGAGTTATGGCTTAATGAAGCAATGGAATGTTATATGGTTAAAAATGGTTTGTATAGTCCACCTAAATAAAAAAGCCGATTTCTATCTCAAGGAATCGACTTTTTTAGTTCATTAAGTAAGAGGTTTGAAAAAATAGCCTGTATATATTTGAACAATGAATAACTTACCTATTTTCTTGTGTTTGTTTGCATCATATACAGAAAATTAGGGGAAATGTAACATGTTATTTATCTGTTTGTTTTTGCTTCTTTTTCAAATACTCCGCACGCAATTTTTCAAGTTGCTGCTTTTTATCAAATTTGGCAGGCGTCTGTTTTTCATGAAACTTTGCCACAGCTACCTGACTTTTGTAATCCAATTGATATTTTCCCACTTTGTTCACCTACTTTTCTTGTCTTTAAAGAGAATCTATTCAACAAATATAATATACCTTATTTTACTGAAGTAAACCTTATTAATTTATTTGTTGCAAAGTCTTTTTACTACTTTTTAAAAAAAATCTACATCCCCAATATTTTTTTCAAAAAAATCCCCCTTGTTATTAATTTTTCTACTTATATCTATCTTGATCCAAATATTACCTTATCAAACTACCCTGCCCCGTTAGTTTAAGGCAGATTTCATCTAAATAATGCGGGGTGAACCAAAATGGAGAAAAAACGAGGACAGTATTATGTCTGGAGATATTATCTAATCTCATGGACTGATGATTCGGAAAATTTATTTCGGAATTCTTCACCTAGTATGCGTAACTTCTCAACCAACGTGTTGTTGTTGTTGTTGTTGTTTGTACACGAAAATTAAAACACCCTTTCATGCAGTACTATGAAAGGGCGCTTTAATTTTATTCGTTCTCTTAAGTTGATGGCTATGGCCCTAGAAGGACACTATCTATTCTTTCCCATCTAAAAGGCGACCAAGTCCGCCTAAAACGCTGCCTTCACCGCTACTTTGAGCTGCTGGGCTTGTAAGGCGTGCTGCTAAGCGACTAAGTGTTAAAGACTGAATCCAAACAGTTCCAGGACCTTCTAATGTTGCGAAGAATAAACCTTCACCGCCAAATAGAGCTGTTTTTACTTTTCCAACGAATTCAACATCATAGTTAACGTCTTTTGTCATTGCAACGAGACAACCTGTATCAATGCGAAGTTTTTCACCAGGTTTCAATTCACGTTTATATACTGTTCCACCTGCGTGCATGAAAGCAAGTCCGTCACCTTCAAGTTTCTGCATGATGAAACCTTCACCACCGAAGAAACCAGTTCCAATTTTCTTTGTAAACTCGATTCCGATAGAAACACCTTTTGCAGCACAAAGAAAGGCGTCTTTTTGACAAACGACTTTTCCTTGATACTCTGTTAAATCAACAGGAATAATTTTTCCTGGATACGGAGCGGCGAATGATACGTGGCGTTTGCCATGACCTGTATTTGTGAATACAGTCATAAACATGCTTTCACCTGTAACGAGACGTTTACCAGCGCCCATTAATTTTCCAAATAAGCCGCCAGATGGTCCTGAACCATCGCCGAAGATTGTTTCCATTTCAATATGATCTTCCATCATCATCATTGCGCCAGCTTCAGCAATAACACTTTCTTCTGGGTCCAATTCAATTTCAACGAACTGCATATCATCGCCATATAATTTATATTCGATTTCATGTGCCTTCATTTTCTTCACCTCAATGTAATAGATAATCATTATTGTACAGAATTTAACGAGATTAGAAAACTGCAGTTTTGTTAATTTTCAAATAAAAGTAAAATAGAATAGGAATTTATGGTTATACTAGGATTATAAAAAACGCTGGAGTGAAAGTGTTCTCATTTGACGTTTTGGATTGAGCGTGATATAGTGAAGTCACTATTGAGCTACATAATGTGGTACGGAAATAAAGCACGTTGAATTAAAGGCTGTAAGCTTGTTATACATTCATGTCCTTTATATCCACCTTTTCATGTGGATTCATAGTTTCATTTTTATTTAGGAGGTACATGACATGCAAACAGGTAAAGTTAAATGGTTTAACGGCGAAAAAGGTTTCGGTTTCATCGAAGTTGAAGGCGGAGAAGACGTATTCGTACATTTCTCAGCTATTCAAGGCGAAGGATTCAAAACTTTAGAAGAAGGTCAAGAAGTTTCTTTCGAAATCGTTGAAGGCAACCGCGGACCACAAGCAGCTAACGTTACAAAAAACTAATTAGCTAATGATAAAAAGCATTCCGAATTTCGGAATGCTTTTTTTATTCTTTGGAGCTAGATTCATTTGAAGATAATTCACCTTTAAAAGTACGTTCTTCAAAGTCATCAAGCATTTGCTCATATTCTTCATGTTCCTCTGTAGCGAAAACTTGTGGATTTTTACCATACATATCCGTACCAATAAAGTTTTCAAAATCCTCAACGAAGCCTACATTCTCTTCACTATTTACGTACATGCCATTATAGTTTTTGGAATCCTGTCTTTCTAAATCAGATGGAGTTTCAGACGTTCCGTAATTTGCGACGTCTTGCCATGCATCTTCAGCATCGTACTCTACAGAATGATCTTCGTCGTGCTTATGAAACGAAGGAGCCAACACCTCTTCTTCAACTGGTCGCGTGTTCATATCCAATTTATTTGTAGTGTGCTGTATACACGTTGTAGCAGTCGGCATCGCTTCTAATCTTTCGAACGGAATTTCCTCACCAGACACTTCGCAAATACCGTACGTACCAGCCTCAATTTTTTGTAGGGCATGTTTCGTATCTTCTAGTTGTTTATGCCAAAATTCGATGAGCCCGAAATCTTTCTCACGTTCGTACAATTCTGTAGCCATATCACCTGGATGGTTGTCATAGCTAGACAATTCTCCCACTGAATCACGTTCAGAAGCACGATCTGTATTCTCATGAGTTTGTATTGTTTGTTCAACTTCTTGCTGTTGTTTTTCTAAAATAGATTTAAATTGATTTATTTGCTGTGGAGTTAACATAGTCGTCCACCTTCCTACAATTCAGTTTCTTTACATAGTATGAGCGTTGAGAGTAGGAATTATGAGCTGAAATTGGTATATGAAAAAGGAGCCGCGTCAGCAGCTCCTTTCTAAAGGAAATATCCAAGTAATAATCCGATTCCCATTAGGAGACCGAAAATTGTATTTGTTTTTGCTGTTGCAATCATAGCAGGTACCATTTCCATTGGAATGCTTTTGCCGATAAAGCCTTTCGTCGCTTTAAATGCTTTCGGTGCACTTAAAAATACGATAAGCATCCATGGTGATACGATGCCCACGATAATTAAAGCAATTGTCCAAATATAGGAAACGATGAACATAGAAGCAAGTACACCAACGGCTCTTTCACGTCCAACGAGAATTGCTAACGTTTTACGACCGTTTTCTTTATCGCCATCCAAGTCACGAATGTTATTAGCTAGTAAAATGGCACCAATTAAAATGGAGCTAGGAATAGATAGTAAAATGACTTCTGATGTTACAGTTCCAGTTTGAATAAAGAATGAAATCCCAATAATAATGACACCCATAAATAATCCGGCTGTTAATTCTCCAAATGGTGTATATGCAATTGGAAGTGGGCCACCTGTATAAAGGTAAGCAACGGCCATACAAACAAGACCGATTGCAGCAAGCCACCAGCTAGAATTCATACAAATATAAACGCCTAATAGTATTGCGATGCCGAAAAATCCAAATGCTAAGTTAAGTACTGTTTTAGGCTGAATGCCATCGCGAACGATAGCGCCGCCGATACCAACTGAACCTTCGTGATCGAGTCCTCTTTTATAATCAAAGTATTCATTAAACATGTTTGTTGCTGCTTGAATGAGAAGACAAGCAAGAAGCATTATAAGGAAAAGAGGGAGATGTATTTGATTTATACCTCCGACCTGCATCGCATACGCTGTTCCGATGAAAACAGGAACGAAAGCTGCTGTTAATGTATGGGGACGTAATAAACTCCACCAAATGCGCCAGCCTGTTTGTTTACTTGGCTTTGGCGCCGTAGGAGAGGAATTCGTTTCGACGTTCATTTCCATGTTGAATCCTCCTTAGGTCACATATTGTACACAATTAAGTGTAGAAAAAGCATCATTTAGTGTCAACGTTTATTTTCTAGGAAGAGAAGGTGAATTTCTCAGAAATGCTAAACGTTGACAGGCCTTTCGTTTGAGGTGTATCTTAAAATCAAGCGTAATTATGACTATTTTTCGCCCATAGGGGGGAGACAATTGTGATTCAAACGAAACAAAAAGGCTTACAAGAAGTTTTTGTTGCAGCCATTAAGCGTGCGACTGATGAAAAAATATTAGTTAGTTTTGCAAAACAAATAGAATGGATGGATCCACTTCTGTTTTATGCAGCAGGAAAAAGGATTGCATTCGAAAATAGATGTTATTTTGCAGACCCAGCTCAGCATGTAATATTTGCTGGAATTGGCTCTGTTTTCACTATAGCAAACTCTTCTCACAAACGCTTTCAAACTGCTGGTGACGAGTGGGATAAAGTAAAAGAGAAAGCATTTGTACAAAGAGAAGGATACGAATTTGGAACAGGCCCTCTTTTATTTGGTGGATTTTCATTTGACCAAGAAAAAGAAAAAACAGATCTTTGGAAAGAATTTGAGGATACCACATTTTCACTACCAGCATTTTTATTAACTGTAAAAAATGAAAAAGCGTGGTTAACCATTAATAAGTTCGTTTCAGCTGAAGATTGTGCAGAAACTCTTTCTAACGAAATTATTTCTTTAGAAGAGAGAATTTTACAAGAGAGTAAATGTGCACTAGAAGGAGACAAACTAACAACTACTTCGAAAGTAGAAGTTGATCCGAAGGGCTGGATGAATGCGATTGGAAAAGTGCAGGATGAAATGAAGCAAGGGAACGTGCAGAAGGTTGTATTAGCAAGGGAGCTAAAATTGACGATGGATCAGCATATTGATTCCGCTCTTGTTTTAGAAGCGCTTCGCATTGGGCAACCGGATTGTTACGTATTTTCTTTTGATTATAAAGGAGCATGCTTCTTAGGGGCGACACCTGAGCGATTGATTCGAAAAGAAGGCGAGAAGTTTACATCGATGTGCCTTGCGGGTTCAATTGGTCATGGTAATTCTATAGAAGAAAGTAAACAAAATGGTGAGACGCTTCTTCATGATGAAAAGAATTTGGCTGAACACGGTTATGTAGTTAATATGATTCGAGGTGTGCTAAGTGAGCATTGTGAATCTGTTAATATTCCGGAGAGCCCAGGCTTATTAACAACGAAAAACTTAATCCATTTATATACACCAGTAGAAGCGAAAGGTGATACAAGTCTTTTAGCGATGGTAGAAGAATTGCATCCAACGCCAGCTCTTGGTGGTACACCTCGTCATGAGGCATTGAAATTGATCCGTGATGTAGAGCTTTTGGATAGAGGATTGTATGGTGCACCAATTGGCTTTATAGATGATGAAGGAAATGGTGAATTTGCGGTTGCACTTCGCTGCGGATTATTAAATGGCGAGAAAGCATCCTTATTTGCCGGCTGCGGTATCGTAATTGATTCAGTAGCGCAGCTTGAATATGAAGAAACAAGTTTGAAGTTTAGACCGATGCTTGGTGCTTTGGAGGAATTAATGAAATGAACAATCATATAGAAGCATTATCATATTATTTAGGCGCGTTCGTGGATGAACTGACGCGTCTAAATGTATGTGATGTTGTCATTAGTCCTGGCTCACGGTCAACGCCGATTGCCTTACTAATGGAACAACATGAAGGAATGAAAACATATTTACATGTAGACGAAAGATCAGCAGGATTTTTTGCGCTTGGTATTGCAAAAGCAAAAAAACGACCTGTTGCACTATTATGTACGTCAGGAACGGCAGCGGCGAACTATTATCCAGCTGTATGTGAAGCTTTTCATTCAAGAGTGCCGCTTATCGTCTTAACGGCAGATAGACCGCATGAATTAAGAGATGTTGGTGCACCACAAGCGATGAATCAATTCAATTTATACGGTACATTTGTGAAGCAATTTACAGAGATGGCACTTCCAGAAGCGAGTGAAGCGATGTATCATTATGCCCGCATGACGACGCAGCGCACGATAGCAAGTGCACTTCTAGCGCCGCAAGGACCTGTTCATCTTAATTTTCCAGTTCGTGAGCCGCTTATTCCAGATTTCTCATTAGAAAGTTTATGGGATAAAGGACGCGGGGAATATACAGGAGTAGTTCAGCAAGGGAACGTGATGATGCCGAGTGAATATGTAGATTCTCTTGTAGGGCGCCTTTCACATATGGAAAAGGGGCTTATTATTTGTGGAGATGATAGTCATTCGGAAATCGCAGCGTTTGCGGCAGAACTAGCTGAAAAAACGGGATATCCAATATTAGCGGATCCACTTTCTAACATTCGTAGCGGACACCACGATAAAGCGATGGTAATCGACTGTTACGATACATTTTTACGAAATGAATTGTTAAAAGAAACGTGGAAGCCAGAAGTTATGATTCGCTTTGGTGGTATGCCTGTTTCGAAAGCATTAACACAGTTCATTAAAAAACAGACGAAAGCCGTTCATATCGTTGTTGAAGAATCTGGCCAATGGAGAGACCCAGCTCTCGTTGCGACAGAAGTTGTACAGGCAAGTGATATTGCATTTTGCAGGGCACTAATAGAAAAAATACCAGCTATGAAAAAGAATGATTGGTTCGGAATGTGGCAACATATAAACGAAAAAACGAAGGAAACGCTTCGTGAAATGGAAACATATGAAACTGCATTTGAAGGGAAAGTTATTACGGATATCGTCCACGTATTACCAGAAGGGGCAACATTATTTGCGAGTAATAGTATGCCAATTCGTGATACAGATTCATTCTTCTTCACATCGGATAAAAATATTCAAGTGATGGCAAACCGTGGTGTAAACGGGATTGATGGAATCATTTCAACAGCTTTAGGAGCGAGTATTATTTGCGATCCGCTCGTATTAGTTATTGGTGATTTATCATTTTATCACGATTTAAACGGATTATTAGCTGCAAAATTACATGAATTAAATATAACGATTGTCGTTGTAAACAATGATGGTGGCGGTATTTTCTCATTCTTACCACAATATGAGAAAAAAGAACATTTCGAATCATTATTTGGAACGCCAATTGGACTTGATTACGAGCATGTTGTCAAAATGTACGGCGGTTCATTTAGCCGTGTAAATGGTTGGGAGCAATTCCGAGAAGAGGTACAAAAGGGAACAACGACGGCAGGTTTACACGTTGTAGAAATTTGTACGAACCGTGATGAAAACTTAACATTACACCGTACATTATGGGCAAAAACGCAGGACGTTATCACTACATCTTTGCAAGGTGAATCAAAATGAACGTAACGCTGCAAGGTGTATCGTATGAATATGAAGTAGTCGGAAGCGGGGAACCACTTCTACTTCTTCATGGTTTTACGGGAAGCATGGAAACGTGGCGATCTTTTATTCCTTCTTGGAGTGAGCAGTTTCAAGTCATTCTAGTAGACATTGTTGGACACGGGAAAACGGAAAGTCCTGAAGATGTGACGCATTACGATATTCAAAATGTGGCACTGCAAATGAAGGAACTACTGAGTCATCTTCATATTGAAAAAGCGCACATACTTGGCTATTCAATGGGCGGTAGGCTGGCGATTACGATGGCATGCCTATATCCAGAGTATGTACATTCTCTTTTATTAGAAAATTGTACAGCTGGGCTCAAAAGTGAAGATGAGCGGGAAGAACGTTGTGAAAAAGATGAGCGACTAGCTCATAAAATTGAGCGAGAAGGCATTAAAAGCTTTGTATCAATGTGGGAAAATATTCTGCTGTTTGAAACGCAAAAAAGTTTAGCAAAAAACGTACAAGAAGCAGTGCGAAAAGAACGACTTGCTAATAAGCCAAAAGGGCTTGCAAATAGCTTACGCGGCATGGGAACAGGGACTCAGCCTTCATGGTGGAACGAGCTGCAAAACTTAAAAATGCCTGTTCTTTTAATGAATGGAGAGCATGATAAAAAGTTCTTTTGCATATTAAAAAACATTGAAAAATGCATCCCTCATGCGAAATTTGTCAAAATTGATGGCGCTGGTCATGCAATTCATGTGGAACAACCGGAAAAGTTTGATACAATAGTAAAGGGATTTCTAAAAACTATGCAGTGATGCTTTTTTCATCTAAGAAGGAAGTTGCACTTATAGAGGAGATCAGAAATATACAAGGAGGTAATAGTAATGGCTATTGAATGGGTAACAGAAGGCGATTACGAAGATATTATTTATTCAACATACAATGGTATCGCAAAGATTTCGATTAACCGCCCTGAAGTACATAACGCATTCCGTCCAAAAACGGTAATGGAGTTAATCAATGCTTTTGCACACGCTCGTGATGATGCAAATGTTGGCGTTATCATTTTAACAGGTGAAGGTGGACGTGCATTCTGTTCTGGCGGCGACCAAAAAGTTCGCGGTCATGGTGGATATGTAGGTGATGACCAAATCCCTCGTTTAAACGTATTAGACTTACAACGTCTAATTCGCGCAATTCCTAAACCAGTTATCGCAATGGTAGCAGGTTATGCAATCGGTGGTGGACACGTACTTCATATCGTATGTGACTTAACAATCGCTGCAGACAACGCTGTATTCGGACAAACAGGTCCTAAAGTAGGAAGCTTTGACGGTGGATACGGAGCTGGTTACTTAGCTCGTATGGTAGGTCACAAGAAAGCTCGCGAAATTTGGTACCTATGCCGTCAATACAATGCACAGGAAGCGCTTGACATGGGCTTAGTAAACACAGTAGTACCATTAGAAGAACTTGAAGCAGAAACAGTACAATGGGCACAAGAAATTTTAGCAAACAGCCCAATGGCACTTCGTTTCCTAAAAGCTGCATTCAACGCAGACACAGACGGTCTAGCTGGTATTCAACAACTAGCTGGAGACGCAACGTTATTGTACTACACAACTGACGAAGCAAAAGAAGGCCGCGACGCGTTCAAAGAAAAACGCAGTCCCGACTTCGGTCAATTCCCTCGTTTCCCTTGATCAAAAGCGGAAGCGGCTTGCTTAGAACAAGAGGGCGTTGGAACTCCTGACGTAGAGGCGCAGTTAGATGAGATCAAACCGGAAACAAAACAACTAAGAGACTTGATGTCATATCAAGTCTCTTTCTTTCATGAAAGGAGAATGAATGATGGAGACGATGCCTAATTGGTTAATGCAACGTGCATTTTTAACACCTGATCGTACTGCAATTGAAATTGAAGAGGAGAAGGTTACTTTCGTGCAGCTGCATGAAAAAGTAGTATCTGTTTGTGAACAGCTTTCACACGTTGGAGTGAAGCAGGGGCAAAAGGTGGCTGTTCTGATGAAAAATGGTATGGAGATGATTTCAGTTATTCACGCCCTATCTTACGTAGGTGCAGTAGCTGTGCTTTTAAATACGCGTCTTTCAAGAGAAGAGCTACTTTGGCAAATGGATGATGCTGAAGTTGTTTGTTTAGTGACGGATCAAGATTTTGAGGCTAAGGGTGTTCCTGTCTATTCGTTCACTGAAGTGATGAATGGGCCAAAGGCAGAAGCCTCTATACAAGAAGAATTCTCTTTAGAAGAAGCGATGACAATTATTTATACGTCTGGGACGACAGGGAAACCGAAAGGCGTTATTTTAACGTACGGCAATCACTGGGCAAGTGCAGTCGGTTCTTCGCTTAACTTAGGGCTTCGCGATGATGATTGTTGGTTAGCTTGTATGCCGATGTTCCACGTTGGCGGGCTATCTCTTTTAATGAAAAATATTATGTACGGAATGCGCATTTTACTCGTTCCGAAATATGATGCCGATTTTATTCATAAAGCACTTCAAACGAGAGGCGTAACGATTATTTCAGTCGTATCAAAAATGTTAACTGATTTATTAGAGAGACTTGGAGAAGGAACATATCCATCTTCTTTACGATGCATGTTACTTGGCGGAGGACCAGCGCCGAAACCGTTATTAGAAACGTGTGTAGATAAAGGAATCCCTGTGTATCAAACGTACGGTATGACAGAAACATCATCACAAATTTGTACGTTATCCGCAGATTACATGTTAACGAAAGTAGGATCAGCTGGAAAACCACTATTTCAATGTCAACTTCGTATTGAAAAAGATGGCGTCATAGTGCCGCCGTTTGGGGAAGGCGAAATCGTAGTAAAAGGACCAAACGTAACAGGCGGTTACTTTAACCGTGAAGATGCGACGCGCGAAACAATTCAAAACGGATGGCTTCATACTGGTGACCTCGGTTATTTAGATGAAGAAGGATTTTTATACGTATTAGATCGCCGCAGTGATTTAATTATTTCTGGCGGAGAGAATATATATCCGGCTCAAATTGAAGAAGTGTTGCTCTCTCATCCGGCGGTAGCAGAGGCTGGTGTTGTCGGTATGAAGGACAAACGTTGGGGGCAAGTACCAGCTGCTTTTGTTGTGAAAAGTGGAGAGGTAACAGAAGAAGAAATTCTTCATTTTTGCGAGGAGAAATTAGCGAAATATAAAGTACCGAAGAAAGCGTGCTTCTTAGAGGAATTACCACGAAATGCTTCGAAAAAATTGTTAAGACGAGAGTTAAGACAATTAGTGGAGGAGATGTAAGTGGAGATAAAAAAAGCGACACTTCATATAACGGAAATGCCACTCGTAATCCCGTTTGCTGCGAGCTACGGGACTTACGAAAAGCGTGAGAGTATCGTCATTGAATTAGAAGATACAGACGGGCACATTGGATTTGGCGAAGTCGTTGCATTCTCTGAGCCATGGTATACGGAAGAAACAGTGAAGACAGCGCTGCATGTGCTACAGGATTTTTTAATACCGGATTTATTAAAGGTGGAGATTTCTCATCCGAATGAAATACCTGGTTTGTTCCAGCATATAAAGAGAAACCGAATGGCAAAGGCCGGAATTGAAGGTGCTGTTTGGGATTTATATGCGAAGCGACAAAAGAAGTCATTAGCGACATTGCTTGGTGGAACGAAGTCTGAAATTGAGGTCGGCGTTGTGATCGGGATCAATAAGATTCCGGTTATGCTAAAACAAATCGAGAAGTATGCGGAAGAAGGATACGAGCGTTTTAAAGTGAAAATAAAGCCAGATCATGATTACGAATTACTGAAAGAAATTCGCAAAGAGTTTCCGAACATCCCATTAATGGCTGATGCGAATTCAGCTTATACATTAGCGGATACAGAGAAATTGAAACGATTAGATGAATTTCAATTAATGATGATTGAGCAACCGTTAGCGGATTACGATTTTCTTGATCATGCACAACTACAAAAGAAAATTGAGACACCGATTTGTTTAGACGAAAGCATCCATAGTTTAGAAGACGCGCGTGTTGCGATTACACTTGGCAGTTGCCAAATCGTTAACATTAAACCAGGGCGAGTGGGCGGATTAACAGAATCCATTCAAATTCATGATTACTGCATGGAGCATAATATACCCGTGTGGTGCGGCGGTATGGTAGAGATGGGGATTTCACGAGCGCAAAATGTTGCTCTCGCCTCATTGCCGAACTTTACGATTCCTGGCGATATATCTGCCTCTAGTAGACATTGGGAGAACGATATTATTTCACCGGAAGTGATGCTTGAAGGCGGGAAAGTAATGGTTCCGCAAAGCGTTGATGCTGAGTATGAGGTGGATCGCGGGAGACTAGCAGAAATCACGAAACAGCGGATTGTTTTGGAGCGGTAGGCTGAGTCTTTAAAATAGCGGGCGAATTTCGTCGTTGATTGTCGGTAAGTCGATATATTTCAATAATCGCTGATATAATTCGAGTTACGGTCGATATAATTGAGAAATCGCCGATATAATTCAAGTTGCGGTCGATATATTTAGAAAATCGCCGATATAATTTTATTTACCAAGGTTACTCTAACGGGTAACCTTTTCGTATTGTACAAATTGGATAGACTAGTTTACAATCGATCGTATAAAAAGGGGGAGTAAAATGAAGCGCATTTCAATTTTAATAGTGGATGATGAGGCAGAAATTGCTGATTTAATTGAGATACATTTAGAAAAAGAAGGGTACCACGTTGTGAAGGCAGCGGATGGGGAAGAGGCCGTTCATATTATTGAAACGCAGCCAATCGACTTAGTGGTTTTAGATATTATGATGCCAAAAATGGATGGGTATGAAGTGACGCGTCAAATTCGCGTGAAGCATCATATGCCAATCATTTTTTTAAGCGCGAAAACATCTGATTTTGATAAGGTGACAGGTCTTGTATTAGGTGCAGATGATTATATGACGAAACCTTTTACACCGATTGAATTAGTCGCACGTGTAAATGCACAATTACGCCGATTTCTTACGTTAAATCAGCCGAAAGTAGCAGAGAATAAATCTGCTTTAGAGGTAGGGGGAGTCGTTATTGATCCTGAGCGAAGAACAGTGAACGTGTATGGAGAGCAAATTGAGTTAACACCGAAAGAGTTTGATATTTTATATTTATTAGCGAGTCATCCGAAGAAAGTGTACAATGTGGAAAATATTTTTCAGCAAGTATGGGCAGATGATTATTATGAAAGCGGAAATACAGTTATGGTACATATTCGCACATTGCGGAAAAAACTTGGGGAAGATAAAAGAAAGGATAAGTTAATAAAAACAGTGTGGGGAGTAGGGTATACTTTCAATGGCTAAAAAGATGAGAAGTTTTCGCTCGAAGATGGTTATGCTATTTTCGTTAAGTATGATATTAGCTGCTGGCATAACGTATTTCATTTATGAAGGATTAAGGATTTATTATAAATTAGTCGTTCGCTATGAGGATCCGTTAGCTCAATTTCGTTCCATGGTAAGACAAATTGGAGATGTTAATTTCTTTTTAATTATTTTCATCCCTCTGTCCATTATGTTTTTCTTCTTTCTTACTAGGCCTTATGTAAAATATTTTGATGAGATTTCAAATGGAATTCATCATTTGGCGAACGGCGATTTTACAAATCAAGTGCGCGTTTCATCAAATGATGAGTTTGGATATATCGCAAGCGAAATGAATGTAGCGAGTGAGAAATTAAAGGAAGCAGTGGAGCGAGGAGACTTCGCGGAAAGTAGTAAGGACCAGCTTATTGTTAACTTAGCTCACGATTTAAGAACGCCGTTAACATCCGTTTTAGGTTATTTAGATTTAATTCTTAAAGATGAGAATTTGACGAAGGAACAAATTAAACATTTTTCCACAATTGCTTTTACGAAATCCGAAAGACTGGAAAGTTTGATTGATGAATTATTTGAAATTACGAGAATGAATTATGGGATGTTGCAGCTTGAAAAAAGACCAATTGATATAAGTGAATTGATCATACAGTTAGATGAGGAGTTGTATCCGTTATTAGAAAAAAAGGATTTGGAGGCGAGATTGAATATGGATCCTCATTTACCTATTAACGGTGACGGGAAATTATTAGCTCGAGTATTTGAAAATCTTTTAACGAATGCGATTCGCTATGGGTATGATGGAAAGTTTGTTGATGTGAACGGATATATTGAGAGTGAAGAGGTAGTTGTACAAGTTATTAATTACGGAGATAGCATTCCAGAAGAAGATTTACCGTATCTTTTTGATATGTTTTATACAGGTGATAAGGCAAGATCAGAGCAGCAAGGTGGTACAGGCCTTGGGCTATTTATTGCGAAAAATATTGTTGAACAGCATGATGGGAAGATTTCGGCTGAAAGTAATGTAGTTAGAACAATATTTGAAGTGCGATTGCCAAAAGACGAGAATGTAACAATTTAATAAAAATTTAAACTTTACCCCACTTTTTATTTTAATAGTTTTTTCTATTCTATACGTAAGTTACGTTGAGGAGGAACTAGAAATGAAAAAGTGGGTATTTATTTCTCTTTTTATAGCATGCACAGTATGTGTAGGCTTTTATATATCACCGTTATTTCAAAAGGAAATCGACGTTAAAATTGTCGGAAAAGATGAGCTAGTAAAGGCGGCAAACACCGAGAGGAAAGAGATTACAAAGGAACAAATTTATAAGGGCGATTTATTATTAGTTAACAAAGATTACCCAGTTAAAAAAGATAGTATTAGGTCTGATATTATAAATTTAAATCATAATAGTGAATTAGTGAGAGGCTATGTAATATTTGATAGAAATCTTCGTTTATCAAAGGATGTTGTGAAAAAGTTTTTGAACGTTGTCGATGCGGCTGGAAAAGAAAGTGTTAACCATTTTTTGATTAGTAGTGGTTATAGAGATTTCCAAGAGCAAAAACAGCTATATGAAAAAATGGGATCTGATTATGCGCTTCCAGCAGGATACAGTGAGCATAATTTAGGCTTATCACTGGACGTTGGGTCTACTCAAAAGAAAATGGAGAAAGCCGCTGAAGGAAAATGGATTGAAGAGAACGTATGGAAGCATGGCTTTGTATTACGTTATCCGAAAAATAAAAGTAACATTACTGGAATTCAATATGAGCCATGGCACATCCGTTATGTCGGCCTACCTCATAGCGCAATTATGCAAAAAAAGAATTTCACGCTAGAGGAATATTTAGATTTCTTAAAAGAGGAAAAAGAGATTTCGACTGAAGTAGAAGGTAAGAAATATACTGTTTCTTATTATAAAGTTTCTGGGAATATGAAAGTGAACGTCCCAGCAAATAAGCAGTATGAAATTTCTGGGAACAATATGGATGGGGTTATTGTGACGGTTCAGGAATAGGGAAAAAGGCTGTGCCATTTGGGACAGTCTTTTATTATATAAAGAGGGAATTGCCGTTCTTTGCCGTACTATCAATATTTTTGGGAGCCCTTTTTTATTTACAATTAAACATTATAACGTTATATTTACTTCTCCCTTTTTTTATGTTACGCTAAACGTGTGAAAGAGGTATAAAATGAAACTTTAATGTAAGCGTATTCTTATGGCTTCTTATAGAAAAGGGTGGAAATACAATGACAGAACGATTCGTACTACGTAATGTGAGACGTGTGAACGGGGAAGAGATTGACATTGTAATTGAAAATAATAAAATCGCACAGGTGACGAAAGCTGGTGCTGGCGAGGGTGGAAAGGTTCTTGATTACTCTGGTACTTACGTATCGAGTGGTTGGATTGATTTGCACGTTCATGCTTTTCCAGAGTTTGATCCGTATGGCGATGAGGTGGATGAAATTGGCGTTAAGCAAGGGGTAACGACAATTGTTGATGCGGGTAGCTGCGGAGCTGATCGTATTGCAGATTTAGTATTAAGTAGAGAGCAGGCGAAAACGAATTTATTTGCCTTTTTAAATATTTCTCGCATCGGTTTGAAACGAATTGATGAATTATCCAATATGGAATGGATCGATAAAGAGAAAGTAATAGAAGCAGTAGAAAAGTATAAAGATGTAATCGTTGGGTTAAAAGCGAGAATGAGTAAAAGTGTCGTGTGTGACAGCGGAATTGAACCGCTACATGTGGCGCGCTCTTTATCTCGCGAAACATCATTGCCGATTATGGTACATATCGGTTCAGCGCCTCCACGTATAGAGGAAGTTGTACCTCTTTTAGAAAAAGATGATGTAATTACACATTACTTAAACGGGAAAGAAAATAATTTATTTGATGAAGAAGGCAAACCGCTACCTGTGTTGTTAGATGCAGTGGAACGTGGTATTCATTTAGATGTTGGGCATGGTAATGCTAGTTTTTCTTTTAAAGTAGCAGAAGCAGCGAAGCGTTATGGTATTGCGCTTAATACTATTAGTACAGATATTTACCGGAAGAATCGTATACATGGTCCAGTTTACAGTATGGCTAACGTTCTTTCGAAATTCCTTTACTTAGGTTATCCGCTAGAAGAAGTAATTGATGCGGTTACGAAAAATGCAGCAAAATGGCTTAAGAAACCAGAGCTTGGCCGCATTCAAGAAGGAGATATGGCAAACTTAACTTTGTTTACGGTTAAAGATGAGAAGGTTACGTTAATTGATTCAGAAGGGGATCAGCGCATTGCTGAAAGAAGAATTGATACAAAAGGGGTTGTAATTAATGGGTCATTCATTGAATGCTAAGTATGGATTAAAAAGAGTTATTAATGCGAGCGGTAGAATGAGTATTCTAGGTGTATCTGCTCCTACAGATACGGTAATGGATGCGATGAAGTATGGTGGACAAAATTATGTAGAAATTGCAGATTTAGTAGATAAAGCAGGAGACCATATTGCTAGCATTTTAGATTCAGAGGCAGCAGTCGTTGTAAATTCAGCGTCGAGCGGAATCGCACTTTCTATCGCAGCAATTGTGACAGAAGGAAATCGTCGTAAAAGTGAAAGACTTCATCAAGAAGTAATCGCGAAAAACGAAGTAATTATGCTGAAAGGTCATAACGTTCAATACGGTGCTCCTGTTGAAACGATGGTGTATTTAGGCGGAGGTAAGTTAGTTGAAGTCGGTTACGCAAATGAAGGGAAAGCAGAGCATATTGAAGATGCAATCGGTGAAAATACAGCAGCGATTCTTTATGTGAAATCCCATCATGCAGTGCAAAAAAATATGATTTCTGTTGAAGAAGCGTGGGAAGTAGCGCAGCGAAATAACATCCCACTTATCGTCGATGCGGCAGCTGAAGAAGATATTCAAAAATATGTGAAGTATTCAGACCTGGCCATTTATAGCGGTTCAAAGGCAATTGAAGGACCTACTTCCGGTATTGTCGGCGGTAAACGAAAATATATTGAATGGCTGAAAGTGCAGTTACATTGCATCGGACGAAGTATGAAAGTTGGGAAAGAGACGACTTTCGGTTTACTTCAAGCTCTTGATGAGTACGGAGTAAAAGTAGATAAGAGTGAACAAGAAAAAGAATTGCTACAAGTACTTATGCCACTGAAAGAGTTAAATGGTGTAAATGTAACGATCGTTCAAGATGAAGCGGGAAGAGCAATCTTTAGAGCACGTATTCATATTAACGAGAAAGAGTTAAATAAATCGGCAAAAGACGTTGTGACTGAATTACGCGGCGGGGAAATTGCAATTTACACACGTGATTACGGAGTAAGACAAGGATTCTTTGATATCGATCCACGTCCGCTTCAAGGTGATGACATACATGTAATTGAAGAAAAAATGAGAGAAATTGTAGGGGGAAACTAAAATGACAAACATTCAAAAACGTTTTTATAAAGGCCGCGTAGCATTAAATGTATTAGCGAACAATACCCGAAATGCGAAAGATATTTTTGAAGCAGCAGAAGGTTATGTAGTAGTTGGTGTGTTATCAAAAGATTATCCAACAGTAGAAGAAGCAGTTACAGCGATGAAAGCATACGGAAAAGAAATTGAAGACGCTGTATCAATTGGACTAGGAGCTGGAGATAATCGTCAAGCAGCAGTTGTAGCTGAAATTGCGAAGCATTATCCTGGTAGTCATATTAACCAAGTGTTCCCTTCAGTTGGAGCAACGCGCGCAAATCTTGGCGGAAAAGATAGCTGGATTAATAGTTTAGTATCACCAACAGGAAAAGTAGGTTACGTAAATATTTCTACTGGTCCAATTAGTGCGGCTGGAGAGGAAAAAGCAATCGTTCCAATTAAAACAGCAATCGCACTTGTACGTGATATGGGCGGAAATTCATTGAAGTACTTCCCAATGAAAGGTTTAGCTCATGAAGAAGAATATCGCGCAGTTGCGAAAGCTTGTGCGGAAGAAGGATTCGCATTAGAGCCAACGGGCGGAATTGATAAAGAGAACTTTGAAACAATTGTACGTATTGCATTAGAAGCAAACGTAGAGCAAGTTATCCCGCATGTGTACTCTTCTATTATTGATAAAGAAACTGGTAATACGAAAACAGAAGATGTTCGTGAATTATTAGCAGTCGTGAAGAAGTTAGTTGATCAATATGCGTAAGAAAATTGCAGCATTTGGTGAAGTAATGATGCGCCTGCAAGTGTCAGGGTATGAATTGCTGTCGCAAGCAAACACATTAAATTACTCATTTTCAGGCACAGGTGTGAACGTTGCAGCCGCACTTTCTCATCTAGGGCATGAAGGTTTTCTTATTTCAACTTTACCTGAAAACTCAGTTGGAGATGCAGCGGTATCGCACATTCAAAAACTAGGGATTCAAGCACCGTTTATTTCAAGAGGCGGTAAATATGTTGGAATGTATTTTTTAGAAAATGGATTTGGAGCACGCGCAAGCCGCGTTACATATTCGAACCGATTAGAAAGTAGTTTCAATACGGCATGTGAAGAGATGTACCAATTTGAAGAAATCGCAAAAGAAATTGATATCGTTCATTTTTGCGGGATTACCCTTGCGATGAATGATACTGTGCGTCATCATATGAAATCTTTGGCGAAGGCAGTTAAAGAAAATGGAGGCACTGTCGTTTTCGATTGTAACTATCGTCCATCGCTTTGGGGAGAAGATGGATATAAACAGGCAAAACCGCATTATGAAGAAATGCTAGAGCTAGCTGATATTGTAATGATGAACGAAAAAGATGCAATGTTCGTTCTTGGAATGAAAACAGAAGAGACAGAGCGAGAGGCAAAACTTGTTGACCTTATTCCAAAAGTGGCTGAAATATATCATATCGCTACAATTGCTGGTACTCATCGATCTATTAATAGTGATAACACACACTCACTTCGCGGATTCATATGTAAAGATGGTGCGTTCACTTTTGCTAAAACACTTACGTTTTCTGTATATGATAGAATAGGTGCTGGAGATGCTTATACGAGCGGGATTATTCATGGCGAGATAGAAGAGTTTGCACCAGAGAAAGCTGTTTCATTTGCGTCAGCAGCTGGAATGCTTGCACATACAATCGTCGGTGATACGCCAATGTCATCAGAGAAGGATATACTTCGAGCAATGACGGCATCAGTAGGTGATGTAGAAAGGTAGTGGGTGTAACGGTGAACGTAACGAGAAGAAGAGGACCATTATATTTACAAATAAAAAATATTATTCGTGATCGAATATTGCATGGTGTATATGCGATTCATACGAATATCCCTTCTGAACCGCAGTTAGAAGAAGAGTTCAAAGTGAGTAAAATTACAGTGCGAAATGCAATTAAAGAGCTCGTTCAAGAAGGGTATTTAGAGAAGAAAAGCGGTAAAGGAACGAAAGTCATCCGTAATACTTCTGCGACAAAACTGTCAAAGGGTAAGAAATTTACTGAAGTGTTAGTGGAAGAAGGATATAAAGTACAAAAGAAATTGCTAAAGGCAGAGGTAGTTCATAATGAAGAAGGAACAGTGCCATTTCGATTATTCGGTAAGGAGAGTTTTCGTATTGAGCGCTTATATACGTTAAATGATGCGCCGTACATTCATTATACGCACTATTTCTCAGCACGAATGGCAAGTACAGATTTATCGGACTTCGACCTACAATCGCTTTACGATTTAGTCGAGGACCGAGGTATACATTTAGAAAACTTTAGAGATGAATTCGCTGTTGGACTTGCGCCTAATTTCGTTGCAGAAGCGTTAGATGAAACAGAAGGGACAGCGTTATTAAAACGTATGCGCTATTCTTACGATGAAGTTGGCGAAGTAATTGAATATAGCGAAGGCTACTATAATACGGAAATGCAGCATTACGTTGTAAATTATGATGTGTAAAAAGTGAAGAGGGACCAATTCCCTCTTTTTTTGTAAAAAAATTTCATATCGAAGGGGAATGGGATATGGATATATACTTATTAATCGTCACGTTAATTGCGATCGCAATTGTTATTTTAGGGGTATCATGGTGGAAATGGCATGCGTTTATTAGTTTAACAGTTGCTAGTCTATTTTTAGCTATTATGTCTGGGTTGAACTTGACCAAAATTGTTACTGCCTATGAAACTGGTGTTGGTAGTGTACTAGGGCATTTAGTTGGTATTTTGGCTCTCGGAACAATTTTAGGGAAAATGATGTCTGATTCAGGAGCTGGCATGCAAGTAGCAGATTTCTTCATTCGATTCTTCGGGGTGAAAAAATTACCTTGGGCAATGTTATTCGCCGGATTTGTTATAGGGATTCCAGTTTTTTTTGAAGTGGGAATCGTCATTTTATTACCACTTGTTATTTCAATTCGAAAAACAACGAAACAAAATATATTGTTAATTGCGTTACCTGTTATTGCCGGATTATCGATTGTACATGGCTTAGTGCCTCCGCATCCAGGTGCGATGACAGCAATTGGTATTTATAATGCGAACTTAGGAAAGGTACTATTGTATTCATTAATTATCGCATTACCAACAGCCATTATCGCAGGGCCTGTATTTGCAAAGTGGGTACATAAGCGAGTTATACCTGAAAATGAACCAGAACTTGTTCGTGTTACAACAGTATCTACTGATTTGCCAAGTCGTAAAGTTTCATTCTTTATCATTTTATTACCAGTAGTTTTAATGATTTTATCGGTAGTCGCACCATATATTTCATTACCGAAAGAAATGACGGAATTTTTAATCTTTATTGGAAGCCCAGTAATCGCTTTACTAATTTCATGTTTCGCAGCATTTTATTTGCTTGGCATAAAACAAGGAATCAATAAAAAGATGATAAAAAAATTAACAGATGAAAGTTTATTACCAGTCGGTTCAATTATTTTAATTATCGGTGCAGGTGGTGGATTTAAGCAAATATTAATTGAAAGTGGTGTTGGAACAGCCATCGCTCAAATGGCAGAACATATTTCATTATCACCAATCGTCTTAGCGTTCATGGTAGCGGGATTAATCCGAATTGCAACAGGTTCAGCTACAGTAGCATTAACGACAGCAGCAGGAATTGTTTCACCGGTTATTCAGCACATGTCTGGTGTGAATTTAGAATTGCTCGTTATAGCAACAGGGGCAGGATCATTAATGTTTTCTCATGTAAATGATGCAGGCTTTTGGCTTGTAAAAGAGTATTTAGGATTAACAGTGAAGGAAACGTTTAAAACGTGGACTGTACTTGAGACATTATTATCATTTATTGCATTCGGCTTTGCTCTTTTATTAAATATGCTTCTTTAAAAGATACCTTAACAGGTATCTTTTTTTGCAGCCCTTTTCACGAAACAAGCCCGTTTTTAGGAAAGCCAAGCTTCCTATTCGCCCTGAAAACATAATATAAATGGAATCCCCTCATTTAGAACAAGAAGAACTTGTTATGAATGATACTAAAGGAGGAATAGAATAATGGGCGAACATTGTGAACACAGACATGATGATTGCGACCGCAGACGTGGTTGCGGAGGCGGTTTTGCGCTTCTAATCGTATTGTTTATTTTATTAATTATCATCGGTGCTAGCTGCTTCGGCGGAGGCGGTTATGGTGGCTACGGCGGTTCTTGTGGTTACGGCGGTTATGGCGGCGGCTATGGTGGATATTGCTGCTAATTATTAAAAACTATTGAAAATGGCCTTGTGCGTATTGCACAAGGCCATTTTATTCATGTTTTAATATGCTGTGATAATTTATTGGTGTAAAGAGAACGGATTAAGAAGAAGAAAATAATCTCGATAATCCCGAACAAAGTAAGTATAATCACTAATTCTTTTAATAAAGAGAAAGAAAACATGCTTTGTAAAAACTTAATCGCAAATATTGTATGAATACCAGCAACGATATAAGGAATGAAAAATAAAATCCCTAATTGAATCGTTGCAGAACGAAACATTTCTGATTCTGTTAAGCCGAGTTTTGTAATTGTAATGTACTTTTGTTTTTCAGTCGTTAAGTCATTATACATACGGAAGTATAAAACACTGGCTGCCCCGATAAAGAAAATAAAGCCGAGAAATGTCCAAATAAAGAAAGTAGCAATTGAATTTCCTTTACTGTAGTTTAGATCATCAGCAGCTGTATAAATATCAAATGGGGCGTTAGGAGCCGATTCTGGATCTTTATATGCCTTATAGAAGCTATCCGTATCATTCCTAATATGTTTTAACATATTTTTCGTCGGAACAATTGCATCTTCCCAGTTCTCAACGAAGTAGTTATAAACTATAGTCGTTTCAATATGAGGAATCATATTATCAAATACATAATCTTGTACAACAATTAAATGTGGGAAGAGAAAGGATGGTTCAATCCCTTTATTAATAAATCCTTTAATATGAAATTCCTTTTTATTGGATCCGAGTGTAATTGTATTTTGTTTTGCAAATGGATTTGATACAAGATTTAAGAGTTCTGGCGAGTACCGAGAAATAATATAAACTTGTGTAGAATCAAGGATTATTTCCGGCCGTTTTAACTGTTTCGCAAGTGTGTTATAGTCACTCATTTTCATAAGCGTAATGTCTTCTTTTAAAGCTGTGTCTTTTAACACTGTAAACTTATGCTTATCGTATTGAAAATTAGCGTTTGTAAGCTCTGTTTCAATTGTAGCAATGTGCTTTTGTTCAAATGAATTTTCACCTTTGGACGTATATGTGAAGGGGAAAGGATATCGTTCTAATATCGATGCTTTCGTATTATTATTAGCAGCGAATAACCCGGTAATAATTGTGAATGCAAGTGCTGACAACATAGAAACGATAAAGAGCACATTAATATTACTACGCGTACGGCTAGCTAAATCTGAAATCCATAACATGTTTATTTGTTTCATATAAAACTTTCTCCACTTTTTTAAGATAAAGATAAAGATAAAGAGGAGAAACGTCTGTGAAAAGAATAAATATGTTCCGACTATTACGAGCGGTAAAATAGATAATATAATAAGGTATACAGAGCCGTTTTGTAAATTTTTTTCTGTTATATAGCTTTGCGGGTAACCGGCAATATAATAGCATAGCCCTAAACAAATTAAGGCAAATAATGAAATGAGTATAGACGGCCTTTTTTCGTCTTTTTCATTTTTATTATTTTTAATTAATCGAGTTGTTTTCCGAGTACGAATGAACATCGGTGTAAATGTAGAAACGATGAAAAATAAAATAATAAAAGTTACTGTTGTAACGATAATTGCTTCTGTTGGCCAATATAAATAGAGGCCTTTTGCACTTGTTAATTTAGAAGTAACGAGTAAGAAAAAGTTAGAAAATACAAGACCGCCTTGAATACCTGCAAAGATAGCGAGCATTCCAATTATCATGTTTTCAGTAAACAAAAGCCGCTTTAATTGTTTTTGAGATATACCGAGAACAGTTAAAATGCCAAATTGTTGTTTCCGTACATTTAAAAATGTTCCGATAGAATATAAGAGAAAGAAGAACGAGAACAAAACGATAACAAACTGTGCCATGCCAGCTAAGTTCATGAGTGGATCTCGTTCCTGCAATGTATTCATAATTTGTAACCGCGGATGATACGCGTATACAGTAAATGAAAAGAAAACCATAATAGAAAATGCACTACTTACAAAGTAAGCGAAATATGCTTTCGAATTACGCGAGACATTTTTAAATGCAAATTGCCAAAATGTCATCCACGTCTTCCTCCTAATAATGCTAAAACATCTAATATTTCTTGATAGAATTTTTCACGGTACAATCCGCGGTGTAGTTCATTGTAAAGCTCGCCGTCTTTAATGAAAATGACGCGGTTACAATAACTAGCTGCAAACGGATCGTGCGTAACCATTAAAATCGTTGCATCTTCTTCTTTATTTAACTTCGTAAATAGTTCCATTACATCGATAGCTGCTTTTGAGTCCAGGTTTCCTGTCGGTTCATCAGCTAGTAAAAGAGACGGGTGATGAATAACGGCACGTGCTACTGCGGTACGCTGTGCTTGTCCGCCAGAAACTTCAAAAATACGTTTATCCAAAATATGATCAATTCCAAGCTTTTTTGAAATGTTATCAAGCTTTTCATCCATTTCTTTTAATGGAACATTATCTAATGTTAAAGGTAGTACGATATTTTCACCGATTGTTAGTGTATCTAGTAGGTTAAAGTTTTGGAAAACAAATCCTAACTCTTGTCGGCGGAAAATAGCTAACTTCTCTCTACGAAATGTATGCGGTTTTTTTCCGCTAATAACGACATCACCAGAAGTAGGAGAATCAATTGTGGAAATAACGTTTAAAAACGTAGATTTCCCGCTCCCAGACGGCCCCATAATCGCAACGAACTCACCTTTATCTACGTGTAAATTTATATTTTTTAAAGCAGTATGAGGGACTTTTCCCTCATACACTTTTGAGACGTTTTTAATGTGTAATACTTCTTCCATAATAATCACCTTTCTATTCTTTAAAACTTAATATGTTGTGATAATTTTTGCATATAAAAGGAACGAATTAAAAGGAAAAATAGAATTTCAACAGTTCCGAAAATCATAAGTACGACTGTAATTTCAGCGAAGAACGAGAGATTTAATATATCTTGTAGCATCTTTGTCGCAAACATCGTATGGATGGATGCCATAATGTAAGGGACGAAGAATAAAATAGCGAGCTGAATTGTCGCTGAACGCTTCATCTCGGCTTCTGTTAAGCCGATTTTCGTAATCGTTATATACTTTTCTTGCTCATTTGTTAAATCTGTATACATTCGGAAGTAAAGAACACTGCCAGCACCAATAAAGAAAATAACGCCAAGGAAAGTTCCGATTAAGAAAACGGAAGCAACATTTAGTTTCTTGTTGTATAAAGAGCGACTTGCTTCACTTGCGTGGAACGGTGGATGTTCTGCTTGAATCGCCGCATTGTCGCTAGCGATTTTTGTTATAAATGCTGAACCAATACTATATGCTTTTTCCCAATCTGGAACTTTGAAGCTATATACACTCATTTGTTTCGAAATAGATGATAATGCTTCTACATTTTCATCAGATAGTACGATTAATTGAGGTACTAAACCAATTGGGAACGGGCTATAACTTGTATAGTCTTTCACCTGCAATGGTAAAGAGTTTTGAGTAAGTGTAAGAGTGTTTTTCTTTTCCTTATTATGAAGCGTTCCAATGACTTGAGCATCTAAATCTTTAATTAATATATAAGACTCGTCTTTATTCACTGTGAGAGTTTCCCAATTTAACGCCTTAGCCAGTATATTATAGTCACTTTGTTTAATGGCATAATAGAGCTGCGTGTTATCTTCAGCTGAAGATACTTCATATATATCTGTTTTATATTTTTTATAAGTAAAGTGCTCTTTATTAAATTTTTGCTCTAACCAGTTTAAATGCTCATCAGCTAACGTATTTTCAGTATGTGATAAATAAGTAAACGGGAAAGGATTTTGCCTAATTTCATCAAACTTTGTAAATTTCCCGAATCCATATAAGAATGTAATCATTGTAAAAGCGAGCGTCGATAGCATCGCTACAATAAAGAGCATGTTAATATTCGTTCGAATACGAGTTGCTAAATCAGAAATCCAAAGCATATTAATCCGTTTCATATAAAACTTTCTTCGTGTTTTCAATATACGAATGAGCAAGAAGCTAATTTGTGAGAAGAAGAAGTATGTTCCGGCTGCAATGAGAGACGGAATGACAAGTATGCTAGAGATGATATATAAAGGCCCAATGATGTCACCTAGCGACATAAAATATAGCGGATTTGCTGCTAATACGTATCCGGATATTAAACATAGCGCACCAAATAAAGAAATAAGCACGGATGCTTTTCTTTCTTTTTGCTGTTTTCCTTCTTTTAAAAGTCGTACAGCTTTTCTCGTACGGATCAGCATCGGCGTAAAGGACGATACGAGAATAAAGAGTCCGAGAAAGATTACCGTTGTTAAAATAATAGCAGCTGTCGGCCAATATAAATATAAACCAGGTACATGTGTAATTTTGGCGGTAACTAATAAAAAGAACTGTGAAAAGACAAGTCCGAGTTGAATGCCAAAAAATATGGAAAGAACACCGATTAACATATTTTCTAAAAAGACGAGTCTTTTTAATTGTTGTTGGGATATGCCAAGTACTGTTAAAATTCCAAACTGTTTTTTTCGTACTTTTAAAAACGTCCCAATCGAATATAGTAAAAAGAAAAATGAAAAGAACGCGATGACAACTTCTGAAATTGTCATTAATATGTTTAGAAAAAAATTAACGTTTGTCATATGCAATTTAGGATGGAATAAGTAAACTGCAAATGAGAAAAAGATGGCGATAGAAAACGCGCTGCTTACAAAATAGGCGAAATAAGCTCTGGCGTTCCGCGTCACGTTTTTAAATGCAAACTGCCAAAATGTCATTCTAAGCCTCCTAGTAGCGTGAAGAGGAAAAGGATACAAGAGATACCCTTTTCCTGTAATAACTTTTATAGTCTAACCATTCGTATACTCTGATAACTTTCGCATGTAAAAGGAACGAATGAATAAGAAAAAGATGATTTCAACTACGCCAAAAATAATAAGGACGGCTGAAATTTCTTTGAAAAGCGATAAAGCAATTACATCTTGAAGCATTTTTGTTGCGAATATTGTATGAATGGATGCCATAATATACGGAACGAAAAATAAAATACTAAGTTGAATTGTTGCAGAGCGTTTCATTTCAGCATCCGTTACGCCAATTTTTGAAATCGCTACATATTTTTCTTGTTCGTTCGTTAAATCGGTATACATTCTGAAGTAAAGAACGCTGCCTGCTCCAATAAAGAAAATGATTCCTAAGAATGTCCCAATCAGGAAGTATGAAGCACTACCTGATGTTATTCTATATAATGAGTCTGCTGATTCATAGGAGCGTATAAGAGGGCCTTCGTATTGGAATTCCTGTCGATCTTTTTGTATTTTTTTCATAAAATCACTAGCAATTTCATACGTCTTTTCCCAGTTTTGTACGTTATAATTGTACGCTGATACATGCTTTGTTGTACTTGGTAAGTTGTTTACAACAACATCGGGTAAAATTAAAGTTTGATATGAAAAGTTAGATGGAATGGCCCCTGCTTGTTCATAGCCCTTTACTTGTAATATCGTATTTGTGCTAGAAAGTGTAATGGATTTTCTATTGAAGCTTGGCTCAAATTGGCTGAATAAGGTGAAATAAGCGCTATCGCTTAAGACATATGCTTCGTTATCGCTCATGAATAGTTGTTTCATTCGCAGGGAAGCTGCAAGTTTATTATAGTCACTTTGTTTTATTGCATAGATGTCATTGTAAGTCGTTATACCTTCATCTTCTTTCAGTGGTGTTTCATATAAATCAGCTTCTATCTTTTTATAAGAGAAATTTTCTTTTTGTAACTGCTGTTCAAGCCAAGTTAAATGCTTGTTAGCAAAAGGATTTGCGTCATATGAAAAATAAGAAAATGGAAAAGGTGAACTTCTCGTAACATCTAGCTTTGTAAACTTTCCAAAACTATATAAAAACGTAATCATTGTAAAAGCTACAGTAGATAGCATTGCTACAATAAAAAGCATATTGATATTCGTTCGAATACGACTTGCTAAATCCGAAATCCAAAGCATATTAATCCGTTTCATATAAAAATTTCTTCTTTTCTTTAAAATATAAATAAGTAAGAAACTAATTTGAGAAAAGAAAAAATATGTCCCAATTGTAACAAGTGCTGGAATCACAAAAATACTTGAAACCATATATATAACGCCTACTTGCGGGTTTATTGAGAAGAAATATTTAGGGTTTGCAGCTAAAATATAACCACCTAATAAACAGATAGCACCAAATAGAGAAATGGATATGGATGGTTTTCTTTCTTTTTGTTTTACATTGTTTGTATTTAAAAGGTGCACTGCTTTTTTTGTTCGAATAAGCATTGGTGTGAATGCAGATACAGCGATAAAGAGACCAAGAAACACAATCGTTGTTAAAATGAAAGCATTCGTAGGGATATATAAATATATCCCTGGTACGTGCGAAATTTTCGCTGTCACTAATAAGAAAAATTGCGAAAAAACAAATCCAAACTGCATGCCGAAAA
Source organism: Bacillus silvicola (assembly GCF_050524305.1). Lineage (NCBI taxonomy): Bacteria > Bacillati > Bacillota > Bacilli > Caryophanales > Bacillaceae > Bacillus > Bacillus silvicola. The sequence goes on along the minus strand of NZ_JBNGVC010000012.1, from coordinate 1,742,737 downwards.
AGATAGATAAAATACCAATTAACATATTTTCTGTAAAAACGAGACGATGTAATTGCTTTTTCGATATACCTAAAATGGTTAAAATCCCAAATTGTTTTTTTCGAACTTTTAAAAATGATCCGATTGAATATAGTAAAAAGAAGAAAGAGAACAATACAATGACAACTTCTGAAAAAATCATTAATCCTGAAATTTCAGAGATCATACTGAAATTTTGTAATTTCGGATGGAATAAATAAACGGCAAACGAAAAGAAAACAGCAATTGAAAAGGCACTGCTTAAAAAGTAGGCAAAATAAGCCCTTGAGTTGCGCGTTACATTTTTGAATGCGAATTGCCAAAATGTCATAATAAGTACCTCCCGATAGAAGGCCAATATGTAGTTTTATTGCAAAAAATGTATGAGAGTAAGTTCTCATACATTCTGCTAGCATATGTTACGATCATGCTTCGGTCACCTTCTCCGTATTTTCTGCTTGATTATTTGCAGCATTATGGAAGATGATTTTAATCGTCGTTCCTTTTCCAACTTCAGAATCTAGTTTGACAGAGTGACCTAAATAATCACAAATTTTACTTACAATATAAAGTCCCATACCAGTAGACTCTCCGAATATACGACCATTTTTTCCAGTGTAAAACGGTTCAAATACTCTTCGAACATCTTCTTGCGGAATACCAACGCCTTCATCACGAACTTCTAAAATAATATCTTTTCCGTTTCGATAAGCTGATAGAAATACTTTCTTTCCGCGTTCACCCGAATAACGAACAGCATTTGTCATTAACTGATAGATAATGAATTTTAGCCATTTTGCATCAGAAGCAACTTTTAAATCAGAATGAACTTCTAAAACAGGGAAGACACCATTACGAATGAATAGTTCTTTTAATCCGTTAATATTTTTTGTTACAGTATCTTTTAATGAAATCGTCTCAACGTGGAAATCTTCATGGAAGTTATTTAATCTTGCCATGTATAAAGCCATATCAAGTCCTTGATTGAGTCGTTCTAATTCTTTTTTAAACTTAGGAATTAAATGCTCATCTTCCATTTCCAGCACCATAAGTTGCATAACAGAAACGGGTGTTTTCATTTGATGCACCCAGTGATTAATGAACAATTGATGTTCCTGTTGTTTTACTTCATATGATTGTAGTTCTTTTTGGAAGAGACGGTATTGCGTACGCACGAGTTCATTGACACCGTGAGGCATCGGAGCGGTCGCTCTTTCAATAAACGCATCTTCCATTTTCTCTGGTTGCTCACTTAATCTATGATACATTCTACGGTTACGAACGTAACGGTAAGCGAGGAAACAAATGAATAAGTATAAGCTTAAAACGACGAAATAAAATTTATTATTTTGAAATCCATCTACTGCATCATAGAGAACGAAAATAATACCGAAGTTTAGTATGTACAGTAGAAAAAATGCAAAATGATCACGTAAAAATAGCTTCATGCTTATTCACTCCAAGTTGCGTTAAAACGATACCCAAGTCCACGTACTGTTTCAATAGCATTTTCAATACCAAGCTCATTGAACTTTTTACGAAGACGCGTGATGTTTACGTTTAATGTATTTTCCTCAACGAAGCTTTCATCGTCCCAAAGAGCCGCTAGTAAATCTTCACGACTTGCGGTACGAGGGAATTTAGATAATAACATTTCCGCTAAAATTGCCTCTTTCTTTGTTAAAAGAACTTGCTCAGATCCAAAATGAATTTCTGGACGCTCAGGGAATAATTTTAGCCCTTCTACTTCAACGATACGTTCAGAAATATTTGGTGCATAATCACCATAAATACGGCGTAATTGACCTTTAATTTTCGCCATAACAACGTCATAGTGGAACGGTTTCGTAATGTAATCATCCGCGCCACTTTCAATCGCCATAATTTGTTCCATTTCACCAGCACGTGCCGAAATGAAAATAATCGGACAAGTAGATTCATGACGAATTTGGCGGCACCAGTAGAAACCATCGAATTTCGGTAAGTTTACATCAAGTAAAACAAGATGTGGTTTCACTGCGTTAAACGATTCCATAATATCATCAAAGTTTTCAGTAACAACAGCGTCGTAACCGTACTTTTGAATGTGAGATTGCAGTAATGATGAAATATTTGGATCGTCTTCAACGATTAAAATTTTATACATATGTATATTCCTCCTAAAAAAACAATTGTAGCTATAGTGTATCATGTGTTTCAAGTCTTTTCATTATGTTGAAATATAAGCTAGTAAACAGTATAGGTCAAAAGTGGAAAAAGTAAAAAGGGCTGCATATATAATTGACAATTAACTAAAATCATTTTAACATTTAGATAAATATCTAAATGTCTAATTATCGAAAGGAAGAAAGACATTGAATCAAGCATTCAAAGCATTAGCAGATCCAACAAGGCGAAAAATTTTAGATTTATTAAAAGAAGGCGATTTAACCGCTGGGGAGATTGCTGAACATTTCAATATGACAAAGCCAAGTATTTCACATCACTTAAATGCACTTAAAAATGCTGAACTTATTCAAGATGAAAAGAAAGGGCAATTTGTTGTGTACTCTTTAAACACAACTGTCTTTCAAGATTTATTGACCTGGGTGTTTACGTTTACGAATAAAGGAGGAGAGGGGAAATGAGGAAGCATCTTGTCGCAATTATTTTAATTTTTATAACTGGTCTAGCTTGGGCTTATGCATGGCCAAATTTACCAGATACAATGGCAGTTCATTGGGGCACTGAAGGTGTGAATGGTTTTGCTTCCAAGTTTCATGCAATGCTGTTGCTACTTGGAATTATGATTTTCACCTATGTTTTATTAACAGTTACTCCTAAAATTGATCCTAAGAAAAAGAATTACGATAAATTTTCTAGAAGTTATACGATAATGAATTATAGCGTATTAGTAGTATTATTTTTAGTAAACATGCTCGTAATTGGGGTAGGAGTAGGTTACGAAATTCCGATGAATAGTACACCGTATATTCTTGTTGGCCTTTTATTTATAGTCATCGGCAACTATTTACCACAATGTAAACCAAATTACTTTGTAGGTATAAAAACACCGTGGACGTTAAGTAACGAAGAAGTGTGGAGAAAGACGCACCGTTTTAGCGGAAAGGTGTTTGTTGTATTAGGGGTTATTATGATTTTAAGTATTTTTGCACCGGCAGCATGGAAATCTTTCTTGGTGATTGGAATTATTATTGGGGCAGTAGGACTAACGATGGGGTATTCTTATGTTGCTTATAAGAAAGAGATAGGCGCTTAATAGAAAAATATAAAATTTATGGTGGGTGGAGTGATATTAATATATACCTTCATATCAGCAATAAAAGCATATGTTATTTATAACAAAGAACTAGCATAGAACGAGTGAATTAAAAACAGGGGAGTGCAGGAAAGATGAAGAAGCATCTTTTTGCAATTATATTAATTTTTACAACTTGTGTAGCGTGGGCATTTGCTTGGCCTCATTTGCCGGATACAATCGCGACACATTGGAGTGGTGGTAAGGTAGATGGCTATTCTTCTAAACTTTACGGAATGATTTCTATGGTTGGAATTATGATTGCGTTATATGTATTTCTAAATGTGATACCAAAGATTGATCCAAGGAAAGCAAATTATGAGAAATTTTCTAAAGCTTTTATGATGATGAATAACGGAATACTATTGCTACTATTTGTAGGGAATATGGATATTATTACAAGTGGATTAGGATATAACTTATTCATTAATCGGGTTCCTGAATTATTAGTTGGTGTTTTATTTTTAGTGATGGGTAATTATTTACCACAGTGTAAGCCTAACTTTTTCGTTGGGATGCGTAATCCTTGGACATTAAGTAATGAAGAAGTATGGAGAAAGACACATCGATTTAGCGGAAAAGTATTTGTGGCGCTAGGAATTATTATGATTATAAGTGTTTTTGCTCCGGCTGATTGGAGATCTTATATGATGCTCGGGATTATAGTAGTCGCTGTTATCATAACGAATTTATATTCTTACGTTTTATATAAAAAAGAAATGCAATTGTGAGTAATAAGCGATTGAATTACACTAATCAAATTTTATAGTTCTAGTTTTTATATGTTAAGAAATTATTTTAATACTCAGTGGAGATAACAAAGGCTCCCTGAGTAAATTTTTCGTTTTCGAGTCTGAAAATTCAGTTAAAAAGACAGTTTGGGGGAAGTCGCATGTTAGAAATTGTGAATTTTAGCAAGACATACAAAGGTGGCAAGAAAGCAGTAGATCATTTAAATATTACTGTTCAAGCAGGAGATATCTTTGGATTTATTGGACATAACGGTGCGGGGAAAAGTACAACAATTAAGTCGTTAGTAGGAGTTATAGATTTTGAAGAGGGTGAAATTTTTGTTGATGGACATTCAGTAAAAAAGGATCCGATTGCATGTAAGAGAGTAATGGCGTATATTCCTGATAATCCAGACTTATATGAGCAATTAACAGGAATTCAATATTTAAACTTTGTTGCGGATGTTTTTAAGGTGTCTGCAAAAGATCGGGAAAAGCAGATACAAAAGTACGGAGATGCTTTTGAGATTACACCGCACTTGGGAGATTTAATATCTTCGTATTCACATGGTATGAAACAAAAAGTGGCGATTATATCAGCGGTTTTGCATAAACCGAAATTATTAGTTTTAGATGAACCTTTCGTTGGTCTTGATCCAAAGGCTGCTGTAGTATTGAAAGGTATTATGAAGGAGCTTTGTGAAAAGGGAAGTGCGATTTTCTTTTCTACGCACGTTTTAGATGTGGCGGAGAAGTTATGTAATAAAATAGCGATGATTAATAGAGGGAAATTAGCACTTTCAGGGGAAGTGAATTCTTTAATAAAGGAAGGCTCATTGGAAGAGCTCTTTATGAAGGAGCTTGCTAATGAATACTAATAGTTTAGGTCTTTTGAAAATCCGTTTGATAACGCAGCTCGGTTTAAACACTTTTAAATACGAAAAAGATAAGAAAAAGAGGCAGAATAAGATTTTGCTGACAGCATCTATTGCCCTAGTTGGTGTCATGCTAATGTTATATTGCGGAACCTCGGCATATGGATTGGTGAAACTAGGAATGAGCGAAATTATTCCAGTTTATGCACTAGTTATTAGCAGTATATTAACGTTGTTTTTCACTATATTTAAGGCAAATGGAGAAATTTTTGCTTTTAAGGACTATGATTTTTTAATGTCATTACCGATTCGTGTAAGTACTGTTATTGCAAGTAGATTTTTGTATTTATACTTGCTGAATACGATTTTTTCAATCATAATCATGCTACCAATGGGAGTTGTGTATTGCATACATGAGAATCCATCAGTTTCTTTTTACTTTATGTGGTTCATCAGTATGTTTGTAGCATCTTTAATCCCAACAACAATAGCAGCGATTTTTGGAGCTGGGATTACGGCAATCGCTTCTAAATTTAAAAATACGAATAAAATAACTACGATTTTAAGTTTTATAGTAATTATTACATTCGGTTTCTTTATGATAAAAAACGGAAATGCTCAATATAGCCTTAATGATATGAACGGGATTGGTGCAATTGTTTCAGAGCAATTAACGAAAGTGTATCCATTAGCTAACATGTTTCAAAAGGCAATTGTTCATGCTGATATTGTAGCTTTTATCCTGTTTGTTGGGATATCAGTTATTTGGTATTATCTTTTTGTAAAAATACTTTCGCTAAAATATAAGCAAATAAACACAAGGATCTCCACTTATCACATGCTTTCAAATTATGAGATTAATAGTATGAGAAAAGAAAGTGTATTGGTTGCATTGTATAAAAAAGAGAGGAAGCGTTTCTTTTCTTCTACAGTGTATGTCATAAATAGTGGAATGGGAGTCGTGATGGCGATAGCTTTCTCGCTGGCTATAGTTGTAGTAGGGCCAAGTCAATTGATAGCGTATCCTGGAATTGAGGAGATTTTGCAAAAGTTTGCGCCATTTGCTATTGCAGCAGCGATTTCGATGACGTGTACAACAAGTGTGTCATTGTCATTAGAAGGAAAAAATATATGGATTATTAAGTCGTTGCCTATAGCGCCAAAGATGATTTATGACAGTAAAATTCTTATGAATCTTTCATTAAGTATACCTGCATCACTTATTAGTGCTGTATTACTGATAATAGGGTTAAAACTAGATGTTTGGAGTTCTCTTTTAATCGTACTAACACCAATAACATATTCATTCTTTTCGGCAGTATGGGGGATTTTTATTAATAATCGATTTGGTTATTATGATTGGGTATCAGAAACTCAAATAGTAAAACAAAGTGTAGGATCGTTTGTCGGTATGTTTGGTGGCTTAATTACGGCTGTTATACCTGCCTTTTTAATCGGTACTGCTACTATCTCGAACTACAGAGTATTTACTTTGGGAGTTATTATAGTGCTTGCGATTATTACTATTTTCTTGTATAAGAACGAGTCGAGAAGAAGTATAAAGTGAAACTTTAATCAGTGGGGGGGGTTCATCCTCCACTGATTATCAGCCCGACTCCCACCTAACTTCTTTGCTCCATCTGAATTTTGAGGTGGGAGTTTTACTGCCCGCAAATAGCGGGATAAAATAAAAAGCTGCTTTTCCTTTAAAGAGGAAGAGCAGCTTCTTTATTTTCAAAAAGTTTAGACCTTTATATTACTTTTTAAAACAGGTATCCATATTTCGCTTCTGAAATTCGGTGAGGACACCTCTTTACTTTCATTCCACAATATTTCCGGTCCTTCCGCTAGTTCGTAGTTTGAAGAGGGGAACCATTCAGAATAAATACGTCCCCATACATTTTGTAATGCATCAGGAAATGGACCGACAGCTTCAAATATAGCCCATGTTGAAGCTGTGACTTCAAGTTGCGCGAATTGCTCTGGACAATCTTTCGTTGTGGCTACTCCAATATAATAATCGAGTTCGCCTTTTTCCTCCATTCTTCCTTCAGAAAAGTTAGTAGATGCACTAATGATTCCATCGGGTTCCACATTTGAAAGCATCTTTAATGTTTGAATGGACTGTGGGTTTAAACTTTTCCACATAGAAGCAATTTCTTCATTTACACCATTGAAAACGATTGGTACTCGTTTTGTAATACCTATAATTCGAAATGAGTCTTTTTCTTCAATTCGATAGTGCATTTCATTTCCTCCTTGAATAGATAATTGGAAGGTCATTGGTGAATAAGCTTTCAAAAAATGACTAGTACTTCGAGCTTCTGAAGGCGTTATGCCATGCAAATTTTGAAATGCACGTGCAAATGAATCTGGTGAATTGTAGCCATATTTTATAGCAACATCAATGACTTTTATATTGCTGTTTTTTAGTTCAAAGGCAGCGAGAGTAAGACGTCTACAGCGAATATAATCTGACAGTGATATGCCAGCTAGAAATGAAAACATCCTTTTAAAGTGATACTCGGAGCAGAGTGCTAGCCTCACAACTTCTTTAAAATCAATTTCATTAGTAAGGTTATCTTCAATATAGTGCATTGCTGCATTCATATTTTTAAGTGAATCCATATTATGACCTCCTCTGTACATAGAATAGCAGGAACGAAATAGCTCCATCCGACATTTCGTGCACAACTTTGTAGGTAGCTTTTTCACCTTACAAAAATGTAATGTTCCTGTAAGGAGAATGAATGGATGGTATGATATCCCAATGTTATAGTAACAAAGTACTTTCGTTCATTAGGTTAAATTATGGTGTCTTTACTCATATGCCTTACATAACTGTCATGTTTGTGTAAGAAACATCGATAGTGGCAAGAGTAGGGAATGTATATAGTTGAAAATAGAGAATAGAAGAAATGAGGGATGTCGAGATGAAAACAGTGTTAGAAGCAAAAAATATTACAAAAGTGTATGACACGGGTGGAAATAAATTTGAAGCGTTAAAAGGTATTAACTTACAAGTAAAAGAAGGTGAGTTCGTTGGAATTATGGGACCTTCTGGTTCTGGTAAGACGACGCTTTTAAATGTTCTTTCTACAATTGATAATGCGACGAACGGTGAAATTTTAATTGATGGAAAAGACATTGTGAAGATGAATGATGATAAGTTGGCTTTATTCCGCCGCGATCATTTAGGTTTCATCTTCCAAGATTATAACTTATTAGATACGTTAACGGTGAAAGAGAATATCGCGTTACCTCTTGCGTTATCAAAAGTGAAGGCAAGTGAAATTGATCGACGCGTTCTTGAAATCTCAAAGAAGTTTGGTATTGATCATATTTTAAGTCAGTTCCCATATCAAGTATCTGGTGGACAGAAGCAGCGCTGTGCGGCATCACGTGCAATTGTTACAAATCCGAGTATGATTTTCGGGGACGAGCCAACTGGAGCGCTTGATTCTAAATCTGCAACAGATTTACTTGAAAGTATGAAGTCGTTAAATGAATATGATAACTCAACAATTTTAATGGTAACGCACGATGCATTTGCGGCAAGTTATTGTAAACGAGTTGTTTTCATTAAAGATGGTGAGTTATATAAAGAATTACATCGTGGTGAATTAACACGTAAACAGTTCTTCCAACAAGTCGTTGACGTAATGTCTTCCATTTCTGGAGGTATGGCTGATGACCTTATCTAGCATTGCCCTCCGCAACATACAGCGGAACTTTAAAGACTACTTTGTATATTTTGCATCTATGATTTTTAGTATCGTTATTTACTTTACATTTAAAGCACTGCAATATAATTCACAAATGGAAAAAGCAGCGGAAGCTTCTAAAAAAATTAGTGGAGCATTCCAAGTTTCTAGTGTGATGCTTATCATTTTCGTGGCAGTGTTTATTATATATTCGAACGGATTCTTTACACGTAAACGTAAAAAAGAAGTTGGATTATATTCTTTACTAGGTATTCGTAAAAGACAAATTGGTAAAATGCTCTTTTATGAAAATATGTTAATGGGATTAATGTCTTTAATTATCGGGATTGCAATCGGTAGCGTTCTTTCAAAATTATTCCTTGAGTTATTAGTAAGTATGATGGGACTAAACTTAAATGTTCATTTTGAAGTACCGATGGCTGCGATTATTGATACAGCAATTATTTTCTTTGTGATTATTTTATATACATCACTTCAAGGATATCGTTTAATTTATCGCTTTAAGTTAATTGAACTTTTCCGTGCAGAGCGCGAAGGAGAAGCAATGCCAAAAGGCTCAGTTATTATGGCATTAATTTCAGTGTTCTTAATCGGTTCAGGTTATTTCTTAGCGTTAATGTACATGAAAGCAGTTATGTATGCAGACTTTATGGTCGTTGCATTATACATTTTATTGGCGACAGTAGCAGGGACTTATTTATTATTCATGTTCTTCACAGTATTTGTATTGAAACGTGCAAGAAATAATAAGTCAGCGTTTTATAACGGTATGAATATGGTAACGACATCACAGTTACTATATCGTATTAAAGGAAACGCGAAATCACTTGCGACAATTGCTATTTTAAGTGCAGTAACATTAACGGCGGTTGGTACGTCAGTTACGATGTATTACAATACATTCACGCAATCAAAAGTAGCTGCACCATATAGTTATTCTTATGAGAAAAAAGATGAATCATTAGATAAAAAAGTAAATGAAATACTTGCTGGAGAGAAGAATAATCATCCAGTGACATATGAAGCAGAAGTTGAAATGATTCCTGTGAAAGGAACATTTAAAGGTGAAAGAGCGGATCAAGTTCTGAACACACACTATAATATTACGAATCAGTACGAGCTTATTTCTCAATCAAACTTCAATGCACTTGCGAAACATTTAGATGTAGAACCTGTAAATTTAAGTACGAATGAAGCTTTTGTATACGATAGCTTATATATTGAAAAGCTTGATTTTGGTCCTCTTTACACAGGAAATACAGCTGTATTCCCTGTTGGAAATGAATCAAAAGAGTTAAAGATTAAAGGCGTAAATAGTAGAAGTGTTACAAACTTAAATGAACTATTTGTAATCGTTCCGGATCAAACATATGAGCAAGCGAAACAAGTAAACGAAACGCGCATTGTAAAAAATATTGATGTAAAAGGTGAGCGAAATAGTAAAGAGTTAACAGCGAAATTAACAAGCATTATGCCAGCTGGTGAATCAGAAGTTTTAAAACCATTTAACGATTTCTATACAGGATTCCAAATGGGACTGGAAACGACAGGTTTAATGATGTTCATCGGACTATTTTTAGGATTAGTCTTCCTATTAGCGACAGGCTCAATTATTTACTTCAAGCAGTTAACAGAAGCTAGTGCTGATCGTGATCGTTACGTTGTCCTTCATAAAGTTGGTGTAACGAAGCAAGAGATGAAGAAAGCTATCGCAAAACAAGTGAGCTTTATCTTCGCTATTCCGTTAGTAATCGGTATTTTACACAGCTTATTTGCACTAAAAGGATTAGCAAATATATTACCATTTGAAATTATGATCCCGCTTCTAATTAGTATTGGAGTATACGGTGTCATTTATATTGGATATTACTTCTTAACAGTTCGTTCTTATTATAAGATTGTGAGTGCGAAATAATAAGTGAAGCTGTAAGAAAATAAAGTAGCCATTCACCTCATTTTTTATGAGGTGAATGGCTACTTTTAGTTTTATAGAAATAATTAACGCGCATCGATTATGTCGATGAAACTAAAAGTATGTTTCCGGTCAAAGGTATCTATGCATATTAAAGAACGTTTCAATGGGTTTAATTCAATTACAGTCATATAACGTGTAGGGAAATAACCATCTTTATAATAAGTGATCAATATTTCTTTTTCTGAAATGAATGAGCGTAATAAATTGTCTTCAATTTTTTCTCTATCATCATATGGTGATGCTTTTCGCGATTCTTTCATGTCAGCAGATTGTTTAGACATAATAGTTATTTGAGCCGATTTTGATATATTTGTACTACTCATGCTTTCTATGCTCCTAATAATATATTTTCTATATAGAAAGGTTAATCACTATGGAAGTAGCTGTTACTTATAATTGCGTAAGCAACTTATGTTAGTTTTATTATGTATAGAACGAAGAAATTATGGATGATTGAAAGACTAATTTGCTTAGTAATAAAAAATTACCAAAGTTATTAACTTATTTATAGTAATTTATTTGTCATTCTTGTACTTTTTTGAAGAGGATTAAAACTTTATTAAGTTGAGTTTGGATGAAGGAGAATAAATCGGCTTGAGGAAGGCGAGCTAGTATGACAACTATCTCACCTTCTATCAAGAAAGCGTTTTTATATAACTGTATGATTTTCACGATATTGTCTAGGAGTCATACTAGTGATTTTTTTGAAGACTCTTGTGAAATAACTTTGATCATTAAAATTAAGCCAGGCACAAATATCTGATAATGGATAGGTCGTTAATGTTAATAACTTTTTAGCTTCTTCTACCCGTTCTCTCTGGATGCATTCAATTAAAGGAATCCCCACTTCTTTTTTTAACAATTTTGATAAATAAGTAGGGGAAATATGTAAAAGGTTAGCAAGGTCATTGAGAGTTATTTCATCGTAAATATGTTTGTGAATATGATTTAGGCACGTAGTAATGGAATTAGAATATGCTTGATTACTATATTCTTTCACACGTTCTGCAAAAGTACATAATGCATCTTCAATTAACCTATTTACGGAATACATGTTATCTAGCTTTTCAATGGTCTGGATATATAAAGTACCGAGTGAAAAAGCAATATCTGACGGAAGATTACCATCTATCGCATATCGAATAGCTAGTGTAATTGCGATAATACCGTTATTTTTTTGATTTCTCAGTTGATCTCCTTTGGATGAAATTGCCGCATCTTCTTGAGGGAAGGAATACGCATATTGTATGACCTTTTCTTTATTGCCTTCTTTAATTGCTGAAAAAAATTTACGTTCCAATGATATGTCATAATTTTGCGGATCATGCCGGCGACGTTTTGAAATATATAGATCAGGATTTACGATTTTATAAGAAACATCCTCGAGCAATTTATTTTTTTCCCAAACAATATCGCGATCTAATTTTTTATTGAAAATTACGTAATGTAACCAAATACTTATATCAATTAGCGTACTTTTTTTTATCTCGGGTAGAAATTGATAGTAGTCTACTCCTTGTTGCATTTTATTATTACAGTTGAAATATTTCATAAGTTTAATAGCCATTTCATCTGATACTTTTGGATAGGTAGTAGGGCCGATTATAATCGTTCCTTTTATCTGTTCATGATCAGTTATATGGATGCTAATGAAATTCTCAAGATACTTATTCCCTTTGAAAATTGGAAAATTACAAGGAGTATTTTCTTGATAAAGTTCATTCAGATGTTCTTCTTTAGAAGAATAAAACGGACTGCCAATCGTATGAGAAGTAGATTCATACACAATTTTTCTATCAGTAGATAAAAATTGAACAGGTACATGAAAAGTGCTGTGTACAAGGTCGCATAAGTGCTGTAGGTCGATGGAATTATTCATTGTCTTCTCCTTTTAAATAGTTTTGAAGTACTAAATATGTATACTTAAATCTACATGCATTTCTATAAGATATAAATTTCTTGTTATTTGAATTTTTTCGCTTACACGAAAAGGATTACATATATTGGATAATGATGAAAGGTGAGTTACAGATTCATTTCCGCACATGTTGTATGAAAATAGACGTAGTGATGGTACCTTCCATAAAATTTCTTTTTATATCCATTATACCAAATTAATAAATGTAAAAGAGGTATTTATATATGGAATACGAAATGTTTCATGTATAAGAATGAATGCTAGATACTGCTTTTTAATTCTTCATAAAATCTTAAGAAATCTCCTCAATTTTTGTTAAGAAACGATAGTTATACTTAGAAACAAGTTAAAAACTATTGAACGAATGGAGGGAGGTTTATATGCAGCTCATAACATTCTTACACGAATTTATTAAACATCCGAAACATACTGGTGCAATTGCGCCCAGTTCAAAAATATTAGCAAAGAAAATGGTAAATGTAATTGATTTTAATAAAGCAAAGTGCATCGTAGAGTTAGGTCCTGGTACAGGAGTCTTTACGAAAGAAATTATGAAGAGAAAGAAGAAGGAAACAATATTTCTTCTTATTGAAATTAATGAAGTGTTTTGCAAAGAGCTAAAGAGAAAGTTTAAAGATGAGAAGAACGTCATTGTTGTGCACGGTTCAGCTGAAAATATAAAGAAGTATATGGAAGAGTTCAATATAGAATGCATTGATTACGTCTTATCAGGATTGCCTTTTACTTCTTTACCAGAAGAAGTTTCAAAACGCATTTTAAACAATGTAATGGAAGCGATACATGAGAATGGGGAATTCATTACATTTCAATATTCACTTGTGAAAAAAGGATTTATACAGCATTTCTTTCCGGAAATTACACTAGAAAAAGTGTGGCTCAATTTCCCGCCAGCTTACGTCTTTAGCTGTAAAAAAGAGCTAAGGAGAGCGTATGCATAATGGAATTACATGAATTATTATCATATATTGAGCAGTACGGTTATTGGGCGTTATTTTTCTGTTTATGGTTAGGCATTATCGGTATGCCGATTCCAGATGAAATGATTGTGATGAGCGGTGGTTTTGTATCTTCACTAGGCGTATTAAGTGTTATTCCTGCGTTTTTATTAACATATTTAGGTGTTGTATCCGGGCTTTCTTTAGGTTATATACTAGGGAAAATCTTTGGTGTAAAAGTACTAAACAAGTTGATGAAAAAGAAAAAAGCAAAATATGTTATGAAATCGCAAGAGATGGTAGAGAAATATGGTCATTATGCGTTAGTTACAAGTTACTTCATACCAGTTGTAAGACATATCGTGCCGTATTTAGTTGGGATGAATAACATGTCATTTAAGACGTATGCTTTATATTCCTATACGACAGGATTTGTTTGGATACTCGTTTACTTTGTGCTCGGTTCTTTATTTGGACAACATATTAACAGGATTGTAGCAATTGCTATAGAGTATGGCGTGTATTTTGGCGGGATTGTTTTTGTTGTTGCGAGTGGTGTTTATTTGTATAAGCAAAGAAGAAGTACGGTGATGAGTAAATAAATAGAATAAAGGTTTATGCTTATTGAGAGTAGTATAAAAGGGAGAGTTATTTTGTAGAATAACTCTCCCTTTTACTGTAATAGCTTCTCATTACTTACATTAGGTGTTGTTTGAAATACAATTATATAAATTGTTAATATGATTGTATTGATTAGATTAGCTAATATAGTCATAAAATCACTTGATGGAGTGACAGGAACAAAGATTGAAAGTGCGGCAGAAGCAAGTGGAATGAACTTTTGTAGCGTAGTTAACTTTCCATCTTTATGAAGCTTCGAAGATTTAAAGAAGCAAAGTAAGAAAATAAAGGATGTAAATAATAATCCTAAATATCTCCATCCATATTCAATATACCAAGGTAAAAAGCTCATTCTCGATGTGAAAATAAATAAATTGAATACTAACGTGCTAATGATTAGCGTATTTAAAATCGTGATATTTGTCTGTTCCTTCATTTGAATTAAACTCCGAAATTTATTTTATTGAGATGTTTTTGCCATTTCCATAAATCTTTGTTCAATTTCATCCAATTCGAATGAATGGCATATTCTGCGGTCTTCTGTATCTAAAATTCTATAGTGTTGAGATAGCATATTTTGTTGTATTTTATAACCGTTTAATTCTTTTATTTGTCGCCACCATACTTTTCCTCCTAAAGTCTTCGGGAAGTTCGTATTGTAATGTGTAAAAGCAATCGTTTTTATAATTTCATTCACATCATCTCCGAATGTCATCTGGACTGTATCGCTCTGTTCAAAGAGTGTTACGACACAAACTGCTCCTGTCCATGTTAGCGTGCGTCTTCCTTTTTCAATTTCCACTAATGTTTTCTTCGATAGACCAATAATTTCTGACATTTTATCTTGTGATAAATCACTTTCAACACGGATGAGTTTTAATTTTGAATTAACGAGTTCAATAAATTCTTGTTTATTCATAATACAGCTCCTTTTTTAATATGGTGTAAAATTACACTAAAGGTATAATTTTGTCAATGATAGTGTAAAGGGTTACTTTTGTTTATTTTGATATTGCTAATTACTATTTCACTTTTAGTTTAAGAAAATGTTAAGAAGCTATATGAGTTTTTATTAAGAAATACGCTATATACTGAGAAACGTCTTACAGAAAAATATAATGAAAGGCGGAGTATAGATGAAAAGATTTATTTTTGGATCGTTACTTGTTATTGTGGCAGGAGCCGCATATTTATTAAATGGGAGTAAGCTGTTAGATCAAATGAATCCCTTTCTTGATATAGAGAATCATTATGCAATTATTGATACAGATGGAAAAGAGTTAGGCGGAAATAAAAGTCGTGAATATACGGTGAAAGCTTACGATCAGGATGGGAAGGAAAAAGAAGTTACAATTAACGGAGTAGATGAATTGCCAAAAGGTTCATACTGGCATGTGCTCACGAGTGGCAAGTTCTTACATGATAAAGTGCAAGTAACGATAGACAAAATTCCTGATGGGGCGAGGGCTAAGTTAGGACTGTAAGTATAAAACCGATTCTTAATAAAGGAATCGGTTTTGCTATTTTATGGTAAAATGTAGTAGGAGGGGGCAAGAATGATGCTACTCATTGTTAGTCTTATTTTAATTGGATTTATGTGTAGTATGAGAATAGTATCCTTACATATGATAGAACGAGAAAAGATAGAAGAGCGATATGTATATTGTCCAAAATGTAATGCGAAAATTAGGAGAGGTAATTCCGCTCCTTTTTGTTCGAAATGCAATGTAACATTTTAACTATATTAAGTCCAAAATCACTTTGTATGGTTTTGGATTTTTTATGTTGAAAAATCACAGCACGATTTCAGAAAAATGAAAGAGAAAATGATGTTCTCTTTCGCCCTTTTAGTTAAAATGGGGTGTACATAACAAGGATATTTTAAGTGGAGTGTTATATTTGGGAATTCTCATCGTAGTAGGATGCCTATTAACAGGCATCATTTTTATTGGTCTAAGTATTTATAGGTTTGTAAAAGAAATAAAAGAAACAGATTCAAAGAAAGACAAATGGATAATAGTGGCGCGGGATTTTCTAGAGCTATTTAGCGATCCGCTGCACGGAGCGCCGTTCTACTTTTTAATTGGTGCGCTCTTTTTTGTAGTGGGGCTTTTATTTCTCTCTATGGGAATGGGATGGGTTGAAATTGATTAGTTGAAGCTAGAGAATCAATTATATAGTCGTAGTGTTAAAAAGGAGAGAGTAAATGCCAATTATAAGAGATATCCGAGTAAGTTTTCTAAAAAGAAAAGAGAATATAAGTAGTCTAGAGGTATTAAAATTAACATCCTCCAGCAACTACGATGAAGAGATATCTTTTTTTAAAGAAACGAGCTGTATTACTTCTTTATATGGACGACATATAAAGAAGTTAAGAACAGAATATGAAAAAGGTATTTTGATTTACTGTGTGGATGATATTTCATTATTAAATCAGTGGGAGAAGCAATATCGAATTTTTCCTGAATATATGAATGTGTTTGTAGAGTATGGGAGTGAAAAGGATTTTTTGTATTTATTAGATCGAGAGAAAAAAGAATTGGCTCTTCGTATTGTACACTCTGAAATGAAGAATTTAGCTGGAAAATATGATTGGGATATAGAGGTGTTAGAAAAAGCATACAATAAGATACTGGATTTGGATTATAAAAATGAACTTGTATATATAAAGAAGAGTAGTCCAAATAAAAAATATGTATGTAGTATAATTTGTCAACATGAAGTGGCTTATGCTGATATTTACTTAGAAATAAGAGAGTATAGAACGAGACGGTTAATCAAAAAGGAAAAGCTTATTAGAGAAGAAGATATGTATAAAATGTTTAATCATGTCAGTGACGTGGCATGGAAGTTAAACCATAAAGTGATGTTGATGAACGACAAAGGGAAAACTATGTGGATGTTAACCTTTTTAGAGAAAAACGATCCAGATAATTTAGTTTGGAAGATGGAAAGAATTGAGGAAAGTTGATGAAAAAGAGCTTGAAACCATTCAAGCTCTTTTTCATCATTATTTATGTCTTAACATGCGTTCAACTTCATGTACACTTAATTTGCTTGCTTGAGAAATCGTTTCAAGAGGGATACCAAGTTCATACATACCTTTAATCACTTGTATTTTTCCTTGTTGAATCCCTTTTTCCATGCCTTTTTCCATACCCTTTTCTATGCCTCTTTTCATTCCTTCTTTCTCTGCGTGGGCAAATTTTGCAGCCTCATCCATTAAAACCTTTTCCCTCGCTTCATAGGCTTGGCGAAAAGAGGAGTCTTGACTCATACGTTCCCATTTATTTAATGCCTTTTGTAAAATAGGATCTTGGTTCATAGCAATATCCTCCAATGTTTTAGTTAAATGCTCATCCTCATTTGCTGGAAGTAATAAGAGCCAACGAGCAAACGGGTCTTTCCACGGATTGACTTTTTCTTCATGCCATTGCAGTGTTAATTTTGGAATTTCTACAATGTGGATTTCTATGTCATCACTTAGTAGTTTCTGTTGTTGTGTATTCCATAATATACTTGTCGAATGGAAGGCTTTTTGTTCTGAAAACATTATGAAGTTTAATAAATTTATGGTGATGGTTTTATGAAGTGAGCTATATGGCATGCCCTTTTGTAATTGAGATGTGTATAGTCTTCCCCAATAATATAAACTGCGTTTCATCATATCGTGATTATTATTGAGTTGTATTTCTACATTTACTTTTATTCCTGTGTTTAATGTCGCTGAAATGTCTAAAATAGATAACTTATCCTCTTCATGTTCCCGGTGTAAATGTGGATCTTCTAGTTGTAGAGAAGCGATGGGTGATTCTAAAGAATCTTGTAACATTGCATTTAAAAATGCAATTAGAATATCTTCACTACCATTCGTACCAAACAATTGTTTAAATGCAAAATCAATGCGTAAATTAACTAACTGTTGGTTGAACACAGCTTTTCCTCTCCCTTGTATATCAGGTTGCCTCTTTCCCTCATTGTACCTAAAAAGAACTAGGCCATGCAAACAGACCTTTCTGTCATTTTGTTAGTAGTATTATTAGAAAATGAAAGGCAAGTATGTCTATGTTATACTCTAGTGAAATCAAAAAAAATTTTGTTTATATTGAAGAAATTGAAGAAAAGGTGATACATATGCAAAAAGATATTTTGAAGCTATTATATAAGTTGAATTAAAAGGTTACAGCTACTGTTTGTCGAAATATAATAAGTAACATATATTGACAAATGGAGCGGAGCAAAATGACACATGTACACCAAAACGAAAAAGAAAGCCTACTTGTAGCAATGAAAACGACTAAAACGAAACGAATGTATGAACGTTATCAAACGATCTATTTCTATGTACAAGGCTTTTCTATAAAAGAAATAATGAACATGATTGGTCGTTCTGAAAAAACAATCTATAATTATGTGAATGCTTACAAAGAAAAAGGATTGCATGGCTTACTCATGGGACAATCAACAGGAGCACCACGTAAATTAGCCCCTGAACAAGAACAGGAGTTAGTTCAAGTGATTGCATCTCATCTACCCGTTGATGTTGGATTTCCAGCTAAACATAATTGGACTTTATCCATTATCGCTTCTTTCATTAAAAGAGAATGGAACGTAAGTTACACACTTCGCGGGGTGTCTCGACTTTTACATGATTTAGGGCTTAGTTACACAAAACCGACGTATACATTAGCGAAAGCAGACCCGGTGAAACAACAAGAGTTTAGGGAAGTTACCTTCCCCGCCTATAAAAAAAAAACTTTTAAACGAGGAGATTGACCATCTTCTGTTTCAAGATGAGTCCATGATCCGCGATTACCAAGCACTGCAGCATACATGGTTTTTAAAAGGAAAACAACGCAGTATTCCTACTTATGGGAAACACCAAGGTGTTAAACTTATTGGTACACTTAATTATGAAACCGGTGAGTTAGTTTGTGTAGAAGAGGAGCGGTATGATGCCGAAGCATTTCTTCGTTTTCTTCAGCATGTACTTGAACTGTATCCCAACGGGAAAATAGCTCTTATTCTAGATAATGCGCGTATTCATCATGCGAAGCTCATCCAACCACTTTTAAGGAAACACTGTCATCGCTTAGAATTAGTGTTTTTACCTCCCTACAGTCCCGATTTAAATTTAATTGAAGGGGTATGGAAATGGCTCAAATCAGACATCATTCATAATGTTTTTTATTCATCGATTTATGAAATTCAAAAAAATGTACAGGCTTTTATTCAGGAATTAAATCGCACACCTGAAAAAGTGATCGATCGATTATGCATTCGATTGTAATCTTTTAATTCAACTTATATAGATAGAAAGCAAAGTAACTATGAATTTCCTGCCTTTGATAATGAATATATGGATATTTCGCAAGTGAAATTCTCTCTTTTCTTTAAAGGTACTAAGGATTGGTTAATGGTGTTTCAAATTCTCGGTGTAGGTTCATTAGGTGTATTTAATGATATTCAAGTATATGGCGATAGAATGAATCATTCAATTGGTGATGACGGTATTTTGCAAGTAAATGATGGAGATTATGAATTATTTGATAATAAAGGTGAATTTATACCGGATATTCATAACGGTAGTTTAAAAATTCGTGATCATCATTTTGAATATCAATTTACAGAAGAAGATTATGCGAATAATGGAATAGAAGTGAAAACGAAAGAGTCTTATCCAATATATTTCATGCGTATGCTGGCTACTAATGAAGAAGCTAGAAAGTTATTATGGTGGGATAAAGAAGAAGTTTTAGAAGAGTTCGGTTTAAAAGGTGATTGGGAAGTAGCTTATGAAACGGAAGAGTGGCAACATGTTGAAGAAGAGAAAGTAAGTGAAAATGAATTCTTCCAATCAGTAGCTGCAGCGATAGAGAAGCAAGATCCAAGTGTTATTGTAGATAAGGATGCTAATACGCACTGGAAAAATTGGGTGGAGTTTGATTACGAAAACTTATATTAAAAATTAAAGAGTAGATTAAAATGCCTTGCTAATAAAAAAGAAGAGCCAAAGTGTTGAAACTTTAGCTCTTCTTTTTGCATTACACAACCGCAGGATTATAAATCATCGTAAAGTGCCCTTGTAACAATTCAATATGACACGGTGTATGTAGAGAGCTTTCACCATCTGTATCTACTTCTTTTTCTTCTTCTGTTTCAATATGAATGGATTTAGCTTTGACGTGGAAGATGTCATTTTCATTTGAGTCTTCAAATAGTTTCTTTCCGATATAATCTTTAAAGGCTTGAATGCCTGTTGATTTGACTACGAAAATATCAAGTGTTCCGTCATCACATTTCACGTTCGGAATAAAGGACGGGATACCGCCAAGATATTCACCGTTTCCAACCATAACAAGGACAGCTTCGTCTTCATATACTTGTCCGTCGTAAGTAATTTTTACTGGGAATGTTTCAGCGTTTTTGACAGTTCGAATGGTACTTAAGTAGTAACCGATTTTACCAAGCTTTGCTTTCTCTTCTGCATCAATATTGTTTGATACTTCAGATACGAGTCCAATGCCCCAGAAGTTTAAAAAGTGTTGTCCGTTTGCTTTTGCAACATCAATTGGTTTTACATGTCCTTTTGTAATGAGTTTCGCTGCTTCTGCAATATTTTGCGGAACACCAAGTGTGCGAGAGAAGTCGTTGCAAGTTCCGCCTGGAATGATTGCAAGTGTAGGTCTAGTTTCAAGAGGGGCTAAGCCATTTGTGCATTCAAATACAGTCCCGTCACCACCGAAGACGATAATTAAATCTACTTTACTAGCAAACTTCTGACAATATTTTGTTGCATCACCTTGCTTTTTCGTATGAAGGATATGTAGATCAGGAAAAATTGCGGCAAGAGGTGGTACGATTTTCGTTAAATTTGTATGTAAGTCGCCTTGACCGGCTTTCGGATTTACGATGAGGAGTACTTTTTCAAATTTTGTCTTTGTCATTTTTATTCTCTCCCTTTGTTTTTTACGAATTGTGATAGAAAATAAACTTCCATCAATAATTGATGGAAGTTTATTTTATTATATTTATTCCGTTACAACTGAAGCGATAAATGGTAAGTTACGATATTTTTCTGCGCAGTCGATACCGTAGCCAACGAT
Organism: Bacillus silvicola; assembly: GCF_050524305.1. Taxonomy (NCBI): domain Bacteria; kingdom Bacillati; phylum Bacillota; class Bacilli; order Caryophanales; family Bacillaceae; genus Bacillus; species Bacillus silvicola. Next base: position 1,721,514 of record NZ_JBNGVC010000012.1, on the reverse strand, counting down.
AAATTCGTCTGGAATTTGGAAGCCAACATACTCAGCTTTTAAGTCCACTTTACGGCGCTGAGGTTTATCAAGTAACGTACAGAATTTCAATGCTTTTGGTTTATGCATAAAGAAGTGATCTTTTAAGAAGTGAAGTGTTAAACCAGAATCGATAATGTCTTCTACGACAATTACGTTTTTTCCAGTAATGTTTACATCGATATCTTTTAATAGTTTTACTTTTCCAGTTGTTTCTGTTTGATTTCCGTAGCTAGATGCAGAGATAAAGTCGATAGTTACTTCGTTTTTAATATGACGAATTAAATCAGCAGCGAATACGAAAGATCCTTTTAATACAGCGATTACAACGATTTCTTCTCCTTCAAAATCACGTTCGATTTGAAACGCTAGTTCTTTTACTTTTTCTTGTAATTGTTCTTCAGAAATTAAAGTGTCTTTTATTTCAATTTTCATTTGAATCCTCCTACAGTGTAAAACTTGTGAACATTTCGACTGTAAAGGATAGAAAGAAAAAAGTCAAAGAAGATATAAGGTTTTTACAGAAATCCCCACAAAATAGTCAGATGATATGATATACTGATTACATTAAGAAAACGCTTCCATAAAGGGTGATTATGATGAAAAAGAAAGAGTATACAAGTGCAACATTTATAAAAGCATTACTTTTAACAATTGTTCTTGGTAGTTTGGCTTACATAATTGATGTACCAGCGATTCGGATTTCACTAATTGGAATGACTTTAGTATTAGGCGCAATTTCCCACGGTATGATGTCACAGCTACAAGAAGCTGGAGTCGATCATATGAAAGATCATATAGATGAGAAATGAGAAACCTTCACGTATAGAGAGTGAAGGTTTTTTGTTTCTTACAAAAATGTAAGGTAGTTGTAAGGCAAATCGATAGTTGCATAGTAGTGTTTTGGATAAACTATAAGTGTAAGGTAAAAGGCAAGCATATTTTAGGTAAATTAAGTTTTAGGCACTCTATATGTGAAAAAGGAGTAGGAGGGCATGGAGAAACGTTGGACGACCTTTTCTTTTTTAGCAACTAGCAACACCGTAATGCTAGCTGGCGAAATGGATTTTTTGCACTTGTTTGATCGAGAAGACGATCATTCTTCTTCTAAACTTACAATGAAATGGAATAAATGGAGCGAAAGTTGTAGGTTGGAAGAAGAGGCCCCTAACGAAGAGCAAAAGATTATTTTGACAAATCCTATTAAAGCGTGGGTTGTTCAACGTCGTAAGTGTAACGTCAAAAATCACTTAAAGAAAACTGAGCCGAGACAATTAGTTATCACTCCGGCCCTTTCTACTTCTAAGTCACGTGAAAGTAACAAATAAATATCGAGGCACATCAAAAAAAGCATTGTATTATACGATGCTTTTTTTATTTTTACGAAAAGTCCCTTTGCGTAGAACAGATTTGCTATGATTATGGAGGAATCTTACATTTTACGTATGGTAGGAAATGGGATTTTAGTAAAATTAGAAAAGGTGTGTATGATGAAAAAATATAGTGTAATTGCAGTAGCCAGTTTATTGACAACAAATCTATTAGCGTTTCCTTCTAGTTCGCTAGCGGAAATTGAAAATAATATAGAAGCTTTACAGAGTATACATAGTGATAGACAGAGTGAATTGCAAAAACAATTTGATGCTATAAAAGAGAGACAAATGGAATTAGAAAAAAGAAAAGGTATTTTGAAACAGCAGGAAGAGTTATTTGATAAAGTTGACGAATTAAAGCAGAAAAAAGAAGAATTACTAAAACAAGATAGTAAAGATAAAGAAAAATTAGAAGAAGTTCAGCAAAAATTAGATGAATTAAAGAAACAACAAGAAGAACTTGAAAAGAAAAATCCGTTAGAAGTACAAGAAAAGAATAACCAAGAAGAGACAAACTTGAATGAATTAGAGGAACAAAAAAGGAAGAAAGAGCTTGAAGAGAAGAGTCGATTAGAAGAAAAAGAAAAGAATAATCAAGAAGAAACAAATCCTGAATTAAAAGAGAAACAAAAGAGAGAGGAATTAAAGAAACAGCAAGAAGAATTAAGAATAACGCAGCAACAATTGGAGCAGCAACAAATAGAGTTAAAGCAGAAAGAAGAGCGAGAAAAACAAGAACTTGAATTAAAGCAAAAAGAAAAACAAGAACTTGAATTAAAGCAAAAAGAAGAGCAAGAAAAACAAGAACTTGAGTTAAAGCAAAAAGAAAAACAAGAACTTGAGTTAAAGCAAAAAGAAAAACAAGAACTTGAATTAAAGCAAAAAGAAGAGCAAGAAAAACAAGAACTTGAGTTAAAGCAAAAAGAAGAGCAAGAAAAACAAGAGCTTGAGTTAAAGCAAAAGGAAGAACAGGAAAAAAGAGAAGTAGAATTAAAAAGGGCAGTGAGTAATTTACAAACAGCACCACAATCATTCCCTGATGTTCCAGGGTGGGCGGAAGAGTCTGTTAATTATTTAGTGAATAAAAAAGTAATTACAGGAATGCCGGATGGAACATTTTCACCGAATAACGTATTAAGTAGGGCTGAAGCGGCTACAATTATGGCTAAAGTTTTAAGATTAGAAGTTAAAGAAGGGGACAAGCCGACCTTTATAGATTCGAAAGATAATTGGGCATCTTCCTACATTGCAGCGGTGGAAAAAGCAGGTGTTATTAAAGGTGAAGGAAACGGGAAATTTAATCCGTACGGTCAAATGACAAGGGCGGCAATGGCAACAATGCTTGTACGAGCATATCAATTAGATTCGAAAGTTAATGGAGAATTACCGACATTATTTAATGATGTGAAAGATCATTGGGGTGAGAAATCCATTAATATTTTAGTAGAATTAGGTATATCAAATGGTATTGATGGAACACAGTGGCAACCTGACAAATCGATAACACGTGCTGAGGCAGCGCGACTTGTTGCGGTAACAGATCAATCCAAAGATAGCGAAGTAAAAGTGAAAAAGGTAAATATAACGAAAAGTTTCTTTACGTATAACGAGCCATCATTATCATCAGGTATTTCAAATGCGTATGCATCACAAGAAGTAAAGGTATATGAAGAAAGAGACGGTGGATGGATAAAAATTCATACGGATCTGGGTTTTAAGTGGGTGTGCTTAACTGAGAAGAAAGTAAATATAGCGAAAAACTTCGTTACATATAATGAATCGTCATTATCGTCGGGTATTTCAGGCGAGTATACTCCGCAAGAAGTGACGGTTGTTGAAGAAAGAGAAGGCGATTGGATTAAAATTCATACTAGTTTAGGCTATAAATGGGTATGTCTAACTGAAAAGAAAGTACAGATTGATAGAGACTTTACTACTTACGATGCTCCGTCACGCTCTGCGAAAATTTTAGCGTATTATGGACCACAAACAGTAACTGTTGTAGAAGAAAGAGGAACGTGGCTTCGAATAAGTACATATGCAGGATACCAATGGTTGGACACGAAAAGGGAGACAAAGTATTTATCTAAAGTGTTTTTTGCATATGACAGTCCTAGTTTTGTATCGCGTGTATCAGGGAAATATTCTCCGCAAACAGTAGAAGTTTATGGCGAAAGAGAAGGCGGTTGGATTCAAATACAAACTAATAATGGTTTGAAATGGGTTAATGAAGGCAATGTTAATCGTAGTCAAGTGATATTGAACGTACCATCAATTTATCAATTCCCAGAATTACACAATGGCTGTGAAGTAGTCTCTTTACAAATGCTTGTGGAACATCAAATTGGTCGTTCATTAAATAAAGTAGCATTTGCATTTGAAATGCCTTTTGATCAAACGAAATTAAAGAACTATAAAACATCATCACAAATTTGGGGAGATCCAGATGTAGGGTTTGTAGGTGATGTGACAGGAAATACGCCAGGATATTCTATTAATCCAGAACCATTAAAAAGATTGCTAGATAAGTATGCAAGGGGAACGAACTTAACAGGAAATGATTTTTCAGTCCTAGAAGATTATGTACGAAATGGGAAACCAGTTGTTACTTGGGTAACTGTAGCACTAAATAATCCTAGACCAATTACAACATGGAAAACACCAGGCGGAAAAACAATTAATGGGCGAATGAATACTCATGCGGTCGTTTTAACAGGTGCCGATGATAATTATGTGTATTATAATGATCCTTTTTATGGAACGAAAAATGTAAAAGTAAGTAAGAGTTGGTTTGCAAGTATTTATAACCAAATGGGTAAGAAAGCTTTAAGTGTAGATTAAATAAAAAAGGTTATCCAAAAGATTATTTTTGGATAACCTTTTTTTATAATGAAATCTTTAACAGAATTCCATTTCATCTGCATCTTATATTTACATCTCTTGTTTATTCTAGGAATACATCCGGTGCGACGTGATGTATTCCTAGAATAAAAGGAGAGAAATAAAATGAAAAAAAAACTATTACCAATTTGTGCGATGGCACTTTTAACAGTAGGATATTCTTCGGTAGCGAGCGCTTCAACTGGGACACTGACAAATGAAGAAGCAGCGCAAGTGCAGTCAGATGTAGCTAAAAAGGAAGAAGCAATTAAGGCACAGCAAAAAAATGATGCAGAGAAAAAGCAAGCAGCACAAGTACAAGAAAAAAGTGATATGGCTAAAAAAGAGGAAGCAATAAAAGCTGGACAAACGAATGATACAGCGAAAAAAGAAGTAACACCACAAGTGCAAGAAAAGGAAGCTCTTGCAAAAAAAGAAGCAGCAATTCAGGCCGGGCAAAAGAATGATGCAGAGAAAAAAGAAGTAGCGAAACCAGCTGTAAAAGGTGAAAAATTACCAAACACAGCATCAGGTAATGTAGCAATGATGGCATTAAGCGCATGTCTTGTAGCGATAGGGACATTATTTGGATTGAATCGTCGCAATAAGGTTAAAGCGTAAATAAAATATTAGCCTATAAAGAATGGGATAATTTCATATATTAAAAATGGTAGGTTACTCCTACCATTTTTTGCATGGAGGGATTCACAGTGACAGTTCTAAATCGTATTGGATTTACGTTAATGATAGTAGGCCTATTAATGGGAGCCTATTACGCTTTTGAATGGTATAAAGGAAAAAGTTCTGCACAAGATTTAACGACAGAAGAAATTAAAAATTTTGAGCAGCAAACATATAAGCAGCCTTCTAGTGAGGTACCAGTAAATGCGCAAGTACCTTCTTCTCAAATACAGCATAAAGAAGGAGAAAAGGTAGCAATGTTAAATATACCGAAAATAAAGAAGAAGTTTTCTATATATTGGGGAGCAAATGATGCAACATTGAAAAAAGGAGTAGGTATGTTTGTTAGTGATTTAACGACAACGCCATCTGGAGGCGGGCATACTGTACTGAGCGGGCATAGGGATACTGTATTTACAGAATTAGGGGAGCTTAAAGAAAAAGACAATCTCATTTTAGAATATGACAATACAATGTACACATATGAAATTCAAAAGATGTGGATTACACATGCGGATGATCGCACTGTTATTGTAAAAAAAGAAGAACCGACATTAACATTGACGACTTGTTATCCATTTGATTATATAGGGGATGCACCGGATCGATATATTATCGAGGCAAAGTTAATTACGAGTAATTCAAAATAAATTATAGAGCTTTGAATAGTAATTTCTTAAAGCGAGAGGGGGAGACATAGATTATGTCAAAAAACATTTTAATTGTTGAAGATGAAGATATTTTACGTGAAATATTAAAGGATTACTTTTTGAGTGAACAATATAAAGTGCTTGAAGCGAGAGACGGAAAAGAAGCTTTAGTCTTATTTGAAGAAGAAGAGGTCGATTTAGTTATACTTGATATTATGTTACCAGAACTAGATGGATGGTCTGTTTGCCGAAGAATTCGTAAGACGTCCGGGGTTCCAATTATTATGCTGACGGCACGTGTAGATGAAGATGATACGTTACTTGGGTTTGAGCTTGGGGCAGATGATTATGTTGCGAAACCATATAGTCCGCCTATTTTATTAGCGAGAGCGAAAAGGTTGTTGGAAAGTAGAAAAGCAACAAAGAAACCTTTAGAGAATGAAGATGATACGTTATCAATTCACGGCATTCATGTCCATTTCCCGTCACGTACTGTTACTGTTGATGAAGTAAATATTACTTTAACACATACAGAATTTGAAATATTAGTGTATTTCATCAAAAACCAAGGAATTGTACTAACAAGAGAGCAATTAATTTCAAGAATTTGGGGATATGAGTTTGCTGGTGATGATCGAACTGTTAATAGCCATATTCGTAATTTGCGAAATAAATTAGGAGAGAAAGCAAAGTACATTACAACTGTAGTGCGAACCGGTTATAAATTCGAGGGGAATGTATGAGAAAAGGGATTGTATTAAAATTATTTACTCTCACAACAGCATTGTGCATGTTGATTTTAGCGACGATATTTATTGGACAAACGATATTTTTTAAGCAATATTATGCGAATCGAAAAGTGGAAGGTATTAAAGTAAATTTAAATTCTTTTGTAAAGAACTATTTAAATTATGCAGGAAGTGCAGATGGAATTCAGAAGCTGGAGCAAGATTTTTTAAGAGAAAATAATACGTGGATTACGACGTTAGATCAGAATGGGAATTTAAAACATGCGGATGATTTTTATTTTGAGGTAACGATAGACCGTAGGCAACAAAAGAACTTTGGACAACAAATATTCAAGGTTCCCTTATACAATCTCGTCAATATAGAGGAGATTGATAATAAATCATCAGATCAGTTTTTAGGACAAGAAATTTATGTTTCTGGAGTGAAACAAGAAGATAGTTTCATTCCATTCTCTTTCACGTTAAGTAAGCAAAATTTAAATGGATCTAATAAACCGTTAGAAAAAGCGTTTCAGGGGAAAGTGATTAAATTAAATGAGGAGAAAAAGAAAGCGGCTCAAGAACAATTTGCTAAGGAAAAGAAGCCGGCCGTTCAGGAACAAGCTGCTCAGGAATCAGATGTTTATATAGGAGGACGTGTTACGAAAGTACAGTTCCCTGATGTAAAAGGACCTGTAAATCCAATTTATAAAAATAATTTATTTTTGGATAATATAAAAGAATTTCAAGCTAATTTATTATTAAAAGAAAGCAATCAAATAAAATATGCAACACAAACAATGGACTATGAAAAGAATGATATAAAATATAAATTATTAATTAAACCAATAAAAGAAAAAGACGGATCAGTAACATATATATATGCGATGGCTTCTTTACAACCTGTAGACGAGGCTGTGCAAATGGTGCAAGATTACTACATTTACATTATTGCATTTGTAGTCATTCTTATTTTTCTAGCTTCGTTCTATTACTCAAAACAAATTGCAAAACCATTATTAAAAATAAATAATACAACGAAGAAAATAGCACATTTGGATTTCACAGAAAAAATTCCGATAACTTCAAAAGATGAAATTGGTGATTTATCGCAAAATATTAATACATTATCTAATAAACTACATTCACATATTGGACAGTTAGAGCAAGATATTGAAAAAGAAAGAAAGTTAGAAAACACAAGGAAAGAATTTATTGCAGGTGTATCGCATGAACTAAAAACGCCGCTTAGTATTATGAAAAGCTGTATTTCCATTTTAAAAGATGGGGTAGCTGAACATAAGAAAGACTACTATTTTCAGGCAATGGAAAAAGAAGTAGACAAGATGGATATACTAATTGTGGATATGCTTGAATTAGCTAAATTCGAGTCTGGCACGTATAACATGAAGATGGATTCTTTCTATATAGATGGAGCGATTGAAGAAATATGTGAACAGCTTTCACCGGAGATAGAGAAAAAAGAACTGAGTGTGCACAAACATATATGTCCAGCAGAAGTCATTGGAAATCAAAATAGAATTGAACAAGTAATTGTGAATTTTATTACGAATGCAATACGTTATACACCAGAAAAAGAAGATATTATTATTTCCACAATAGACGAGACGAATCATATAAAAGTGTGTATCGAAAATAAAGGTACTCACATTGAAGAAGAACAATTAGATAAAATTTGGGATCGTTTTTATCGAGTGGATGCAGCTCGCCAGCGTTCACAAGGTGGAACAGGGCTTGGTCTTGCAATTTCAAAGAATATTTTAGAACTGCATAATGCTGAATATGGGGTGAAGAATACCGAAGATGGTGTGTTATTTTACTTCTATTTACCGAAAAAAGCGTAGACAATATAATCTACGCTTTTTTAATTTATTTTCATATTATCTTTACCTAATCTTTATTTTGGAGCAGTATACTTTGAATAGAAAATGAGGTTATGTAAGGAGTCGATGAACCGTGCATAGCAATTGGCTAAGTATAATGGTATTTATTTTCTTTTGTGCATTTATTGTATTTTTAATTGATATTACGATGTGAAAAAAGAGCGCTCATTAAGCGCTCTTCTTTGCTCTATTCATTTGATAAGCACCGATGCTTTTGAATAAGCGTGGTGAAGTTGTAAATAAAAGAATTAGTAATACAGTACATAGTATGAAAGAGCCGATCATTGTACTGCCGTTTACAATTAATGAATATAAGACAGCTGATTGTCCTTTAGGTGCATATTGACCAAAGAAAATAATACCAGCAATAAAGTGACAGAAATAACGTGCAAAGCTGCCGACAAATGTGGCAAGGATAATGTAAACGAGTGCTTTTTTTCCCTTGTTTTGTTTTGGTTTATCTTTGCGATTACCGAAACTTGAATGCTCTGCATTATTGTTTTCTGAGGCAAGTGTTTTTTGAATTGGACGATAGAATAAACCAGCAAAGCCGATAAAGGCAAAGGCAACGAAGTACTCAATGAATGCTTGCACTGGTGTTAGAATGTAGGCATCACCTACGACAATTTGTAATAGTCCCCAAATTAAGCCACCTAAGAAAGCCATTTTGAAGCCCCAGCGGTATGCAATAATAAAAATAGGAATCATAGCAAATGAGATGGAACCGCCTGTTGGAAGTTTAATTGATAATGGTAAAATGTCGATAATCAAGGCGAAGGCTGCAAGAATAGCAGATTCGATCATCGCTTGTAAATTGGTGTTACGCATGTTGTCTCCCCCTAAATCCAAGTTGCACAAAAAAGAACATTATCATAGGAGGATACGAAATACGTAAATGAAAAAGAGGTATGTATTTCGGACGTTTGCACAATCCCTGCGTTAGCATTAACTAACAGGTTCTAAGGGTCGGAACGAAGTGTTCCCTCTCAGCGATAAGGCTCCCCCTGTGATAACGAGATTCTTTATTTGCTATTTTTTATTGTAAGCGAAATGGATGAGAATGGCAAATGAACCTCGTATGACAATAAGTGAAATATAATTGTATTGAAATGTTAATAAATATGAAGCAAAAAGATATAGTCCAATTGAAATAGAGTATGATATAATTTTTTTGAAAATAATTATCATTCTCTTCTGAGGGGGAAGGTTATGAGCTTAGTAGATATTAAAATTGGTGAGAAAGTGTTAGTAAAAAGTATTCAGTCGTTAGATAATTTACTAAAGAGAAGACTGGCTGCTTTCGGTCTCGCGGAAGGAAGCGAACTTCGCCTGAAACAGAAAGCGATGTTTAAAGGTCCTTGTACATTGGAGTGTCGCGGACAGTTAATTAGTATTCGTCATTGTGACGCGAAAATGATAAAGGTGGAATTAGCGTGAATAAGGTTGCTTTGCTAGGGAATCCAAATACAGGGAAAACATCATTATTTAATGCGCTCACTGGTTCTTATGAATATGTAGGAAATTGGAGCGGTGTAACAGTAGAAAAGAAGGTTGGTAAATTAAAAGATAAGCAAGGAACACTAATTGATTTACCAGGCGTTTATGATTTAAATCCAGTTTCACGTGATGAAGGTGTCGTTACAAACTTTCTACTAACAGACGAATTTCATCATATGTTAAATATAGTGGATTCTTCGCAATTTGAGCGAAATATGCATTTAACATTACAATTACTTGAATTTGGTAAGCCGGTTTCAATTGGTTTAAATATGATTGATGTGGCAAAGCAAAGAGGAATTGTTATTAATGTAAAACGATTATCAGAAATATTAGGTGTAACAGTCGTTCCTGTCGTTGCAAGAAGCGGAAAAGGCTGTGAAGAATTACTTGCTACTCTTCATGAAGAGAAACAAAAAGAGAAAAAGTCATTCATTATTTCATATGGTGTACAATTGGATGAAGGAATCGGAGAGGTAATTGCTCTTTTAGAGACAGCGAATTATGAGCATCCAAGATGGTTAGCCCTTCAATTTTTAAGCAATAACGAAGTAGTAGAAAAAGAAATGAAAGCATTACCAATTTATAAGGAACTTGTAGCCATTCGATCTCGTTTAGAAGGAAAACTTGATTGTACGTTAGAAGAGCACATTTACAAAACTCGTGAAGCGTATATTGAAAAGTTAAAAACAAATGTCATTCAGCATGAGAAAGAAGGAAAAATTCCTTTTTCGGAAAAAATCGATAAGTTAATTACACATAAAATTTTAGGACTTCCAATCTTTTTAGCAGTTATGTTTTTTATTTTTCAGGTTACGTTTACGTGGATTGGTACGCCTTTATCTGATACGCTTGATGGATTTTTTGGCGGACAACTTACTGATTGGGTTACAGCTGGGCTCACAAGTGTTGGGGCTTCTGATTTTATTCAAGCACTCGTTACAGAAGGTATTATTGCCGGTGTTGGTGCGGTATTAGTATTCGTTCCACAAATCTTTGCACTATTCTTTTTCATTTCATTATTAGAAGACTCGGGATATATGGCACGAATTGCAGTTGTTATGGATAGAATTATGGAATTTTTCGGTTTAAACGGAAAAGCGTTCATTCCGATGATTATCGGTTTTGGATGTAACGTTCCGGGGATTATGGCAGCGAGAACGATTGAACAGGAAAAAGAACGTTTACTTACAATCCTTGTAACACCGTTTATGTCTTGTTCAGCACGTTTACCTGTATATGCATTATTTGCGGGAGTGTTCTTCCCTCATAGTCAGGCGACTGTTGTATTTTCTTTATATGTGGCGGGTATAGTTCTTGCCCTATTAGTTACAAAAATTATGTCTCTTACTATTTTAAAAGCGGAAAAATCTATTTTCGTAATTGAATTACCTCCTTACCGTGTGCCGCAAGCGAAAACGTTATGGCTCAGCACGTGGGAGAAAGGTAAAGGATTTGTTCGTAAAGCAGGTACATTCATCTTCGGTGGTTCGGTTGTTATTTGGTTATTAAACTATGCAGGTCCATCAGGATTTGGTGTTGATATGGGAGATAGTTTCTTAGCGATGATTGGTGGATTTATCGCGCCACTATTTGCACCGCTCGGTTTTGGAACTTGGCAAGCTGGGGCATCTCTTTTAACAGGATTTTTAGCAAAAGAAGTTGTTGTTTCTACAATGGCAATTATTTATGCGGTTAAAGAAGATGTGCTAGGAAATGTAATGGGGGCACATTATACTGCTTTATCAGCGTACGCATTTATGTTCTTTGTCTTATTATATGTTCCATGCTTAGCGACAGTAGCTGTTATTAGACGCGAAACAGGATCGATGAAATGGACAATTTTCTCAGTCGCGTATCCATTAGTTGTTGCTTATGTATTAACGTTCATTATATACCAAGTTGGGTCCTTACTCGGATTCTAGAAGGAGATGTATTACGATGATGGTCAATATTATAATTGGAGCTATCATTTTTGGTTATGCAACATATACGCTAGTGAATTTTGTAAAGAGAAGTAAAAAAGGAAAATGCGCAGCATGTTCTTTAAATAAATCATGTCAGTCACAAACTTGTAGTCCTGATATGGAGCAAATTGCTCATAAATAGAAAAAAGCTTTGCGAATTTCGCAAAGCTTTTTTACTTATTTTTTAATTGTAACAAGTTGAGCGGATTCTACACCAACTTTTCCAGGGAACTCTTTACTAGGGTCTTTATCGAATTTTAGTACACCTACAGATTTTTCCTCACCTTTTACATTTCCGTAAGTTGTATCGTCAACTATTGCGAACATATCTGCATATGCGCGGCCACTTCCGATAATTGTGTTGCCTTCATATTTTAATTTTGCTCCATCAAGTGTAGCATTTTCTACTTTATCTTTTGCAAATAATACACCTTGGTCTGCTGTTACAGCTGGTAATTTATCAATTGCTTTTGTGTCGTCATTTTTATCGACTTTTTTCAGTAATTCTTTTTTAACAAACTCTTCACCAGTTTTTTTATCCATTACAAGAACTTTTTTATCTTCAAGTGTTGTAAGTTTCATTTTATACATATCTTTTTCTTTTACTTCTTTTTTGTTTTTATCTGCAATTTGCGTGACTTGCTCTTCTGATCCGTACAGTACAAAGCCGTTCGCCTTTTCTCCTAATAAAGAACAACCTGATAATGCTCCGAATGAAATTGCTGCAGCTAACCCGATTCCTACTAATTTTTTCATGATGATTTCTCCTCTTTGTATGTTTTATAGTAAATACACTTTTTGTATTAGTCCTTAAATGATGAGAAGCATGTTTGTTATTGTGTTGCCTCTGGTATTAGTGTATAAGAAATGTTGAAACGTAACTATCGAGTTAGCTTACAGTAACATTACAATTATGTAATTTAGTGAAAGTACGTAAAAATAAGTTAATTTTGAGAAAAGAAATAATAAGAATATAGTAGGAATACAATATTCTATCTAGAATGTCATATTATATTGTATGTATTTTGGAAATAACATGTAAGGACATCTTTGTTTTGTTATAATAAACACATAGGTCGTAAAAATGAATATTCTTACTGTAAAGGGAGATTTTTAAATTTCCAAGTAGTGAATTTGAAATATGAGGTATATCATAGGAGGAATTTGGATGTCTGTATTTAAACGATTAAGAGATTTAACAATGTCGAATGTGTATTCATTAATTGAAAAAGCTGAAGATCCAGTTAAGATGACGGATCAATATTTACGCGATATGCAAGCGGATGTACAAGAAGCTGAGAAAAGTGTAGCAGCTCAAATCGCACTTGAGAAGAAATTTAAAATATTATTTGAAGAGCAAGAAGCACTTGTGAAAAAACGTGAAGAGCAAGCTCATATGGCTGTTCAAGCAAGCAATCTTGATCTTGCGCGTCGTGCTCTTGAAGAAAAACAAAATGCAGAGCAAAAGATGAATGAATATAAAGCGAGCTATGAGCAAAATAAAGCTGCTGCTGATAATCTTCGCCTGAAACTAGAAGAAATGCGTAAGCAATTAACAGAGCTGAAAAATAAACGTGAAACACTTGTAGCACGTGTAAATGCGGCGAAAGCACAAAAGAATATTAATCAGGCGATGTCTGGATTTGACTCAAATACAGCAAAAGCTGGTTTAAGCCGTATGGAAGAGAAAGCTCTTCAATTAGAGGCTGAAGCAGAAGCAAGCGGTGAAATTTACAAGAAAGAAAAGTCATTAGACGATGAGTTCGCAAGCTTAAACAAAAATTCTGCTGTTGACGATGAATTAGCTCGTATTATGAAGCAGTATGAGAAATAATATAGAATAGACAAAGAAGCCGACATGTCTGAAGAGAATTCATGTCGGTTTTCTATTACCTTTTAGAGGAGGTTTTGCAATGACGTGGACGAATGTTTTAGCCATGCTTGTATGGACTGGAGCAAGTGCAGTACTTTTATTTGCAATTATGTGGGTTGATTCGATTTTTACAAAATACAATGATTTAAAAGAAATAAAAAACGGGAATACAGCTGTAACAACTCGTTTCGTTATGAAATTATTTGCGCAAGGTTATATTTTATCCCAATCGATTACGAAAGCGAATGATTTATGGCAGGCACTTCTTGCTTCAGCAGTTTCTTTCGTTATTTTATTAGTTGTAGAAATGTTTATTGAATTTGTTTTAAGAAAAATGGCAGGTCTTGATTTAGAAGAAGGAACGAAAGAAGGCAGCGTAGCACATGCGATGTTAGCTGGTTCATTACATATTGTTGGTGCACTTATTTTAGGTGCTTGTTTATAAAGAGAGAAGGAGGGGTAGATTGTGAGCTTATTTAAACGTATTAAAAATATAATGAAAAGCCCGGAACCGCCGAAACCAGAAAAGAGTCTTTTAACGTTAGCTCCTGGCGATATGATCGAAGTTTCGTTAGTAATGTACGAATTAACTGGGAAAACGAGTATGCATTCTCGTAAGGAGATTGTTTTAACCCTGCAGGACGGGAAAGATATTCGCTATTTAAAAATTGAAGACCGTGAAAATACGTATTACAAATTATATACACCGATTGATGGTCGTTTAGATTCAATTGATGAAATTCCGACGACAATTGAAATGGATGATACAGAGTACCATATGGAAGAGCAATATAACGGACGTGTTGTTGTCATGGGGAAAACACCATTCGCTGCTTCAGAAGAACAGCACGTATGGGAATTCCAATCTGATAACCGAAAATTATTACGTATTGAATGGCAGAATGGTCGCACAATGATGTATGAGGGAGAAACAATTATTCCTGCTGATGTACAAATCATAAGAGCAACATAAGGGGGGCGTAATCATGTCAAACCGATTGTTTACCATGATTAAATCGTTCGTAATCCCTATACTTGCTATCGTTACATTACTTGTTATTGCTGGTTATGCTTTATCAGGCTGTCAAAGTGGTCAAGCGAAGTCAATTCAAGACCGTTATCCGCTTGAGTCTGTCGCAAAAGAAGGTAAACAAGAATCTTACGTGTATAGGGCCGCCAATCGGTCAGTTCCTGAAGTCGCAAAGGAACTTATAGCCGAAAGGAAACCGAAGCAAGCATCTAAAGAAGACGAAAATCAAATGTTCCTCGTTTATTCTGATAAAATGTATAATCTTCAAAAGGATAAAGAGAAACCATCTGATACGCTAATTGAAATAAGTAATGAAGAATTTGTTCGTCAAAATTACCAACCATCCTTCTTACAAGGATATATTATGGGGAGTATATTAAACGATATATTCGGTTCACGGAAATCATCATACGGTGATTATCGCGGATATAACGATAGACAAAATCATAAACCGGTTATCCCGGAAAGGCCACCTACGAAAGAAGAAAAGAAAACCCCGCCTCCAATTACGAAGGAAGGGAAAGGATCTATCATTAAGCGAGGCGATAATGTAGATTCGAAATCATCAGTAGGTGATAAGGGAAGTATTACTGAAAAAGGAAGTAATACGACGCCTCCACCTTCTACCGGAAGCAAAGGGAAAATTACGAAAATGCCAGATGGATCGAGCGGATCTGATGTGAAGCCGAAATCATCCATTAAAACTCCGCCAAAGAATACGTCTCCCCCGAAAACAAGGGTTGGCGGTTCAGGGAAAGTTACGAAAAGAAGATAGTAGAGAGACCGAGAGGTGGAAGTTGCTTTTCGGTCTTTTTTTTGTTGTGTGGGAATTAATTCCTTTTAGCTGGTACAATTAAGTTATAAGGAGGAGATTAGTATGACTATATATAAAAGGTTTAGTTTGATTATGTTCCTCGTCTTATTCCTCAGCTTGTTTATTAGCACAACGATGAAATTTCACTTTGTAGTAGGTATTCTATGGATACTATGTACATGTACCCTCTTTTTGTATTTTCCGCTTCGCTTTCAACATGAAGTAACCGTCTTTCAAAAATACGTGGCATGGATTAAGAATGGAGGAAGATGGGGGGAGTAAAAGTATATCGGCGATTATTAGAATATATCGACCACAACTCAAAATATATCAGCGATTATTAGAATATATCGACCGCAACTCAAAATATATCAGCGATTATTAGAATATATCGACCGCAACTCAAAATATATCAGCGATTATTGAAATATATCGACTTACCGACAAAAACTGACAACGATAGCAACTTAATAATAAAAAGAGGTAGTCCCGAAATTTGGGGACTGCCTCTTTTTTGTATAACGATTAATGAATATCACGTTTCTTGAAATTACCGCCTTTTACTTCAGCTACATCATAAACTGTAATGAAGGCATTAGGATCGATTTCATTAATCAGGTCCTTCATTTTACTTTCTTCTAAACGGTTAATTACACAAGAGATTTCTTTGAATTTCTCTCTTGAATAACCACCGTATACTTCGTTATACGTTGCGCTTCGGCCTAAACGATCGCGAATGGTTTCTACCATTAATTCAGGCTCTTTTGTGATGATTTTAAATGTTTTCGAACCACTTAAACCAACTTCAACGATATGAATCACTTTCGAAGCAATAAAGTAAGCAATTGCCGAAAGAATAGCTCCTTGAAGACCGAATACTGTTGATACGAAAATAAACACGAACATGTTTAAGAATAAAATAAGGTCACTCGTTCCAAAAGGTAACTTGCGAGAAAGTAATACAGCTAGCATATCGATTCCATCTAATGCGCCGCCGTTACGTAGTGCTAGTCCCATACCGAAACCGATAATAATACCACCAACAACTGTAACGAGTAGTGTATCGCCTTCAATAATAGTTGGTATTCCGTGCATGACAACGGTACCTATTGCTAATGAAGCAATCCCGATAATAGAATAAATTGCAAAGCTTTTACCAATTTGTTTATATCCTAACCAAACGAAAGGAATGTTAATAACTGCGATTAGAGCCCCTAATGGCAATCCAAATAGTCTTGAACTAACGATACTTAAACCAGTCACACCACCGTCTGATACGTTATTTGGAATTAATACTGCTTCTAATCCGTACGCTGTGATAAACGCCCCAATAATAATCATCAAAGCTTTTGAAGCGATTTTTAGCTTATTGGGCTTGTTTTTGATAATTTTCTCCATGTAATTTCCTCGTTTCAAACTAGTTTCTTGTTTGTTACATCATTCACACCTAAATTTTATTTTAACATTTAATCTGAAAAAATTCTCCTTTAATGGATGTATGCAGGGAATATTATCACCATATTATCTTTAAAATATTTTTGAAATGGGTATAGGAAATCCCATCCTTTTAAAGGATGGGGTGTTGTTAAGAAAATATAAGACTAACGACTGTTAGGAATAAAGCGAAACCTAAAATAGTCCCGCACACTTTCATATGGCGCTTACGTCCCATTACGATAATCGCGACATATTCGCGAATCATTGCATTAGGCCAGTAATAAAATGCAGTTTTTGATCCGATTCCTTGGCTATTAAGACCCGCTTGTCTTGCATATATACCAGCGCGGAAAAGATGGAAGTTGTTCGTTGTAAAGATACTTCTATACTTACCTTCAGGTTTTAAAGAATCCATAATTTCTTTAGAGAACGACATATTTTGATATGTGTTTACAGAGCGATTTTCTTGCACTGTATGTTCAAGAGGAATTCCTTTTTCAACAGCATAATTTTGCATCGCTTCTGCTTCTGGAAGCCCTTCATCTGGACCTTGTCCACCAGAGAAAATAATTGTTGGTGGTGTATTCACAGCTGCTTGTTTCCAATAAAAGTCGATTGCTTTATTAATACGACTTGCAAGTAAAGGTGGTACTTTATCATTAATTAAGCCACTACCAAGAACGATAATGAAATCCTGATTACGTCTTGGTCTGTTGAATTGGTATAGAAAATAAGCGCTTAAGAAGTTAGATAAGTGTATAAAGAAATATACGCTTATAAGAGAAATACCTGCAAAAATAGGCTCTAAATGTGATGAGACCAAACTTGCTGGATTTATAATAGGGAGTAACATAAAGAATAACATCCCTAAAGCAGCAAGGAGCGTTAAACAGTTAGTGAACCGTCTTCCTTCTCGCTTCATTAAAATTCTTGCATTAAGAAATAATCCAAACATTAAAGCGATAATACCGAAAGGAAGCATAATGAGGAGTGCTAAAAAAGGTAAAAATATAATGTAACGCAAGACAGCACTATCTGAGTTCAAAGATACGATCACGCAAAAAAGAAGGAAAAAACAGATAAAGGCATTAAATAAAAAGCCGTTTATTATTTTTCGCGGATCTTTTAAATACGAGATAAGAAAAATAATAAACAATATAAGAGGAATAATTCCAAAATACAGCATAAATATAGTACACCTCAACTTGTATAAGAATTTGACATACCTTTTATATTACATGATTTTATAAGTGAAAATGAAAGAAAAAGGATTTTGAATTTTCTTAACAAAATATATAGATACATATGTTAAAATGCATGTAAGGCGATATATTAAAAGTAAAGTGGTTGAAGAGGCACTCAGTAGAGTGTCTTTTCTTTTTTGTATGTAATTGTGCATATTGTATTTCTTTTCAAAAAAAGAGGATTAAAATATAAGTTGTAGACAGGCTTTATAAAGCAGAATTTTGTACAAACATTTCCTCTACTTTTTTGTATCTAACAATCTATAACAATAAATAATTCTGTTTTATAGTGTCTGTTTATGAAAAGTGTCTTCTTCGAGGGCACTTTTTGTTGTTTAGTGGAGGTGAGTTTTTACTGTTAGTATAGTGGAAAGTATCTATACTAAACATTGGCAATCTTCCGTATAAAGATTATCAATTCACTATATATTCCAGCGATGTTAAGCTACATATGAAAGGCTTTCTTTTTCAAAATATTACCCCTAATAAAATTTTGAAGAAGTCAACTGTCTCCAAACTTGCCATTCATGCTTAGAGAAAAAGCACTCAATTTGAGTGCTTTTTCTTATTGAAACATGCTATTTTTTTAGGCGCTTTTCATAAAATGAAAGTAAGGAGATGAAAGTAGGTGACAAAATGCCGTCAGTTGTGGAAGGGGTTATTATTGAAAACTGTAATGGAACGATTAATTTAGGGGATAAATATAACGTGCAGCCGATTGAAAAAACGAAAGCTTATAATGGATCGGGATCATCGAATACAGGATTTAATGTGAGGACGTTTAGTGGTATTAGTACAGCGGATGTAAGGGATAACGATGTGTATGATCAAGTAATCCAATCTACGTTATAATTTTTATATGCAAAGTTGCATAAAGTAACGTGTTTGTCCTGTGATACAATTTAACTGTGAGCTGTTAATGATTCTTCTGTATTATAGTTGTTAGATTGGAAATATAACATCTTATCGAAAATCATACGTACCAAAAAGACACTTCAAACGAAGTGTCTTTTTGCATTTTAGTGATATCCTTTAGCAGAGTCTTTATGAATTTTATTTTTAAAGATACTGTAGCTCCAAAGTTGATATCCAATAACAATTGGTACCATAACCATTGCAACGAAGAACATAATTTTTAAGTTTAATTGACTACCAGCTGCGTTGTATAACGTTGTACTATACGCGTCGTTAATGCGAGATGGTAACATTCTTGGGAACATACCTGCAAAGCCAGTTGTCATAAACATTGCGATTGTTAAGCAAACGAATGTAAATGCAAGGCCGATTTTGTGTTTATACACCATAATAAGTGCGAGTACACTCATTAACATTGCGAGTACTGGAAGGATGAATAGTACCGGATATTCCGTAAAGTTTTGGAATAAGTTTGTACGATTTGCAGTTGCTACATAGAAAATAGCTAAAATGATAGCAGCTGCCATTGAAAATGGTCTTGCGATTTTATAAGCACGATCAGATACTTCACCAGTCGTTTTGATCATAACCCAAAGGGCACCAGATACGACGAATATAGCGGTGAAGAACAGACCTCCCAAAATACCGTAATGGTTTAGTAAGCTAAGTAAATTTCCTTCATAGCCATTTTTTCCGATTTGTAGTCCGTAATAAAGGTTAGCGAACGTAACCCCGAATAAGAAGGCGATTAGGAAACTACCAATTGTAAATGCCCATTTACAAGTTTTTTGCCAAATTGGTGAATCGTCTTTATGCATAAATTCAAGTCCAGCAGCACGAGCAAACAGTGCAAGTAATACTAAGAATAACGGTGTATATAGATAACTAAACATATTGGCATATGTGACTGGGAAGGCAGCGAATGTTGCGCCGCCAGCTGTAATTAACCATACTTCATTACCACCCCAGAAAGGGCCAATGGCTTCTTGTAATTGATTTCGTTCTTGTCGGTCTTTCGCAACGAATGGGAAAATCATCCCGTTACCGAGTGCGTAGCCATCAAGAATAAAGTAAACTGTCCAAATTACGCCCCATAAACCGAACCAGATGACTGCAAGCATATCATGAGACATGAGCTGTACCTCCTTCAGTAGCAGGTTCTTCTAATGCTGCTGGTCCTTTTTTCGCGAACTTTAGCATTAAGTATACGTCTGCAATTAAGAGTAAAGTGTAGAACAATATTAAACTAATTAATGAGAACCAAATTTGTGGAACTGATATAGGTGATACAGATTCTGCTGTACGCATTAGTTTATAAACTGTCCACGGTTGACGACCTACTTCAGCAACAATCCAACCAGCGTTAATTGCAATGTACGGCAGTAAGACAGACCACATTGTAATTTTTAAATAGCGTTTTGAGTTTTCTAGTTTTCCTTTTCGGTTTAAATAGAAACCGAACCAAGTTAATGCCATAAAGAACATGCCAAGTGCAACCATTAAGCGGAAGCTATAGTACACGAGGTTAACGTTTGGACGATCTTCTTTCGGAATATCTTTTAAACCAACAATTTCTCCATCAAATGAGTTTGTATAGAAGAAACTTCCGAGTTTTGGAATTGTAAGTAGTTCAAAGTTCTTTTCATTTTTCACATCAGGAATTTGAATGATTGAGAAACCTTGTCCTTTTCCAGTTTCCCAAACAGCTTCCATTGCAGCCCCTTTTGCTGGTTGATACTTAGCTGCTGATACACCAGATTGGTGTCCCATAAAAGGTGTAACAGTTGCTGCGAATAATCCTAACATTAAACCAAACTTAAATGACTTTTTGAAGAATTCTACTTCGTTTTTACGTAGTAAATGATATGCACTAATTGCCATAACGAAGAAAGCACCGACAATATAACAACCAATTACAGTATGGAAGAACATATTCCATGCATATGGATTTGTAACAAGAGCCCAGAAGTCATTTAATTCAGCGCGTCCGTTACGTACTACGTACCCAACAGGATTTTGCATGAATCCGTTTGCAGTAATAATCCAAAGGGCAGAAATATTTGTTCCAAGTGCAACCATCCACATACAGAAAGCACGGAACTTTGGTGAAATTTTGTCTTTACCGAATAACCATATTCCCATGAAAGTAGATTCTAAGAAGAAGGCAACGAGTGCTTCGATTGCGAGAGGTGATCCGAAAATATCTCCCATATATTTGGAGTACTCAGACCAGTTTGTGCCAAATTGGAACTCCATCGTAATCCCGGTTATAATCCCCATTACGAAGTTAATTGTAAATAATTTACCCCAGAAATTTGCCATTTTGCGGTATGTTGGATTCAATGTGCGGGCGTATTGAGTTTCCATACATGCAACTAAAATAACAAGTCCGATTGTCAAAGGTACAAATAAAAAGTGATAAAAAATAGTAATTGCAAATTGAAAACGACTCAGTAACAGAACGTCGGACATAATAAATATTCACTCCTTTTTACATTATCTACAGTTAGTTTATAGTGTGAATAGGGGTAAGGTATATGTGACTTGTTACAAAGCTGTGTGTATATTTTGAAAGAATTATGTCGGTTATCTGAAAATATATTGCTTTTATAATAAGACAATATCCTTTTTGAGTTTTTCATATTTTGGTACACTATCTATGTAGTGTAAATGAGAGAAAAGAGGGTTTTTAACTATGAAGTCATTAGAAGAGATTTTACAATACAATGAAAAGTTTGTTGAAGAGAAAAAATACGAAGAGTATGAAACAGGAAAATTTCCAAATAAAAAAATGGTAATTATCTCTTGTATGGATACTCGTCTTGTTGAACTATTACCGAAAGCAATGAATATGCGTAACGGTGACGTGAAAATTATTAAAGTAGCGGGCGCTGTTATTTCACATCCATTCGGAAGTATTATGCGTAGTATTTTAGTTGCTGTATACGAACTTGGTGCTGATGAAGTATGTGTAGTTGGTCATCACGATTGTGGTATGGCAAAAATTCAAGCAAGCAGTACAATTGAAAAAATGAAAGAACGCGGCGTAACAGAAGAGAAATTAGATACACTTCGTTATTCTGGAATCGATTTAGAAAGATTCCTACAAGGGTTCTCTAGTGTAGAAGAAAGTGTAGAACATAGTGTGTCAATACTTCGCAACCATCCATTACTTCCGGGAGAAGTACCTGTTCACGGTCTTGTTATAGATCCTGACACAGGAAAATTAGATTTAGTTGTGAATGGCTACGACAATTAAGAATTTACTTTGTCATCCTTTTTATCTGGGACAGGATCAAATCCTCCCGGGTGGAAAGGGTGACATTTTAATATACGCTTACATGTAAGCCAAAATCCTTTGAGTGCACCATGTTTTTGAAACGCTTCTAATCCATAATGAGAACAAGTCGGATGAAAGCGACATGTTGGTGGTGTCATTGGAGAAATGAACTTTTGATAAAAGCGTATAATACCGATAAAAATCTGTTTCATAATGGTCTCCTTTTCAGCATAGTCTTAAAGTATTATAGCACGACCGTACATAATTCTTTACTAATGTCGATTTCCGTTATATCATATTGGATATAACGGAATTAAATTAAAAGCGGGAGAGATGTTATATGCCATCAGTAGAAAGCTTTGAATTAGATCATACAATTGTAAAAGCGCCTTATGTAAGACATTGCGGAGTCCATAATGTAGGTAGTGACGGTATTGTAAATAAATTTGATATTCGTTTTTGCCAACCAAATAAACAAGCGATGAAACCAGATGTTATTCATACGTTAGAGCATTTATTAGCATTTAATTTACGTAAATATATTGATCGTTATCCGCATTTTGATATTATTGATATTTCACCAATGGGTTGCCAAACAGGGTATTACCTTGTAGTAAGCGGAACACCGACGGTCCGAGAAATCATTGATTTATTAGAACTAACATTAAAAGATGCGGTTCAAATTACAGAAATTCCAGCTGCAAATGAAACGCAGTGTGGCCAAGCGAAGCTTCATGACTTAGAAGGAGCACAACGCTTAATGAACTTCTGGTTAAGCCAAGATAAAGATGAACTTGAGAAAGTGTTTGGATAAAAGAAAACTGCCTGTTAAAGGGCAGTTTTTTCTTTTGTAGACATGGGATATATTGATTTAGTGAGTGCTTCCACAGGAGAGATGTCTAAACGCTACGGTTACATTTATGTTGATAAGCATGATGATGGAACTGGGACATTAGAGCGCAAAAAGAAAAACTCATTCTTCTGGTATAAAGATGTTATTAGTTCTAATGGAGAAATACTTTAATAGGAGTTGAAAAAAGAAGAGCAGGAATGCTCTTCTTTTTTCATGGAAGTATATCGGAAATTCCAACGAAGAAAATGATTGTCGCAACTATAAAACAAGCGATTGCTTTCGATTTTTGTATTTGCTGTATTTCATCAATACCCCAAAGGATAAATATGATGCTTAAAAGGATAAATACGTATGGGAAAAGAATAGAAATCTGTGCAAAGAGGCTAAATAAAGCAAGAATAAAAGCAATAGCAGATAGTAAGATTCGAAGGTTTGTTAGCATGGTATCCTCCTTAGTAGAAGTATTGTTATCGAGAGACAAGAATAAGGATGACAATACTTAAAATAAAGACGCCAGAAAAGAAAGAGAGTGTACTATTTACTTTATTTTGTTTCTGTTTTTCTTCTGCACTTATGATGAAACTCATAACAGCTAAGGCAATAAGCATATAGGGCATCGTAACAAGTGGGTTTCTAAACATTCCATATAGAGCGAGGGCGATGACGATGAGTGCGGATATAATACGAAATACTTTTAGCATACTATTCTCCACCTTTTTTTGTTTAGATTATCCTCAAATTTATTATCTGTTCGACAAAGCCAAATTGGTGAAAGTGATATATTCAGTAGGTGATTGAAATTACATTTTACATGTAGTGAAAGTAGTTTGATATTAAAACGAAGAATATAAGACTAGCAACGAAAAAATACGGAATACTCATCGATTTTCGTCCAGATTTCAGTTCATTAACTCCTATAAGAATAAAGAAGCAACTAAGAGAAAATTGCATGTATGGGAGAAGTATGAAATTACCGGTAATAAGAGAATAAGTGCAAAGAGAGAGTACGAGAATCATGAAAAGTATGAGAAAAATCCGTAATCCTTTTAGCATGAAGTCACTCTCCTTCTATCTTATGTATGTAATGATGAGAACAATCCAAGAGAAAGCACCAGCAACAATACAAATAAATCCGGTTCCTGAATCCTTTTTCTTTATTTGTTCAATTGCGATGAGAAACATTAAAGCTCCTAAGAAAAATTGCGAAAGTGGTAGAAAGTTATGTTGGCCTGTTAGTAAACCAATTGTGGATATGATTATTACAATGAACGCAATTAGTAAACGAAGTATACGAAGCATATTATGAATTCTCCTTGCTGCTTTTTGTATAAGGGTTATCTTCTGGTTTATCAACGGAATGTTTATCCCGCATTAACGGGCAGTAAAACTCCCACCTCAAGATTTGGCTGGAGCAAAGAAGTTAGGCGGGAGATCAACTGCCCGTAAACGCCCGATTGGTTCAACTAATAATCAGTGGGGGATGAACAAAACCCCCACTGATTATAGTTTCACTTTATATGCATAGCCTTTATTAATCGTCATGACGGAGAGTACTAGGATGACTAGGACGATTATAATCCCGATAACTAATATTTTGAACATGAAACCCCTCCTTTTCTTTATTTTACATAATTTTGTAATTGATGAAAACAATAGAAATTAAAAGGATGAAAGAAGGGTGTTACATGGAGAATAAAAAAACATATTATGTATCAGTTGGAAATGGTCAAATTTCACAAGTGAAGACGGCGGACACATATAATTTTGAAATTTATGCAAATGACGAGGAGATTACAAAGTTAAGGGAGTATTTTGATCAAGCATATGAAGAGGATCTAGGTTCGTTTGTACGCTCCCACGTTCCATTCGTTGAGTATCATCATGATTCAAATAATGATCGATATGATGAACAACTACAAGAAGCATATAAAATGATTTATGACTTAGGGAATCACGAAACGAAAGAATTAGTCGCACAAATGGGAATAATCAATGGATTATAATTGGATAATATTATGCAGAAAAGCGAGAATATGCTACAATTTGTGGTAGGGAAAGCTTGTAACCATCAATAGGGGAGTAATGGCATGTACAAATTTAAAGATTATTACCACAACACTGTACAATTATCGTTTGAACGTTACCCATTTTCTCCTGAGCCAAAGCATGTTTGGGTTGTATGCCGGTACGGGGATCAATGGTTATTAACGCATCATTTACGCCGCGGTCTTGAATTTCCAGGTGGTAAAGTAGAACTCGGGGAAACACCGGAAGAAGCGGCAGTTCGAGAAGTTCATGAGGAAACCGGCGGCATAGTTTCTGATTTAACTTACTTAGGACAATATAAAGTATCCGGAAAAGACAAAATAATCATTAAAAACATTTATTTTGCAACAATTAGTGCGGTAGAAGCACATACGCATTACGAAGAAACGAAAGGATCTGTTTTATTAACAGACATTCCTGATAACATTAAAACGGATAGAAAATTTAGCTTTATTATGCGCGATGATGTATTAGCGCGTACGATGAAACATATAGAAGAAATCGGCTGTTTTACGAAGTAAAGTGGCCGATTTCTTTTTTTGAATCAAAGTCTCCTCTTACTATTATCAGTTTTTTTCGGTAAATCGATATTCCTTGTCGAAACGTCGATATAATTTCATTTACTATCGTATTGTTTAAAAAGTTTACTTAATTTCTAACTCGAAAAACAAGAGTACTTCCAACAAATCATCCACCACATGTGAATGTTCAAAATCACCCCAAAATAAATCTCTCTTCCAAACGCCACGAATTCCTACGTTTTCAGCCCCAAGTACATCGTTTTCTGGATGATCCCCAACGTAAATACATTCTTCCGCTTTTACGTTTAGCCTTTGCAAAGCTCGTTCGAAAATTTCTCGATGTGGTTTTTTAATTTCTTCTGCTTCGGAAATGAGAATTGTATTTGTATACGTATGTATGTTTAAGGCACGAATATTATTTGTTTGAAAATCAGTAAAGCCGTTTGTAATAATACCAATTTTTATATTGTGCTGAGTTAGTTGCTGAAGTAATTCATGCATGTTTGAGAAAGGAATACAGTGATGTTGAAAATTTGTAATGTAGTCGTGCAACAGTTGCTCTGGTGTTAAAGTGGTAATGTTGTATTCGGAAAGGAGAGTAGCATATACTTTATCTTTCCACGTGTAGCCATTATTGTCGAGTTCAAGAAAACGAGAACAATACTCGGCTTGTTCTATGTTTATAAAATGAAGAGAAAAGCGATTGTATTGGTCGTGAATAAATCGCTCTAAAGATTGACGACGATCTAATAGTGTTCCATCTAAGTCGAATAGGACTGCACGAATCATATGTAACCTCCTCAAAGTTTTATAAATAATTATCGCATATTCGTTGGAAAATGATTATCATATTTTTGTAGAATGAAACGACGGAGGTTTATATGAAAGAACTGTATGGAAGGTTAGTTTGTTTCATTATTTCAATTAGCTTAGTGGCTGGATGTGATATGACGAAGCAAACTTCGAAAAGAGAGAAGAAAGATGTGTGCGAAACGAAAGAAGAATGCACACAAATAGGCGATAAAACGCTTCAAAAAGTATATAAAAAGATAGATGGACTTTCAGAGCTTGAAGTACCAGAAGATTATGTAGTGGAACAGCATACAAATAACGATATGAAAGAAGCAGGAATGAAAAAAGAGGATGATGAAAATTATTTCTTTTTAGCTTCGTATTATATTGATGGTAATGAAATTATAGAGCCTTATTTCGACAAACTAGATCGTAAACGATTGAATAAGGCTTTTGCGGATGATAAGGAAGCGAAAGAAGAAGTATTAAAGCAACGTAAAGATAGGGATTATCATGAATCGTTATGGGAGATGTATAGCACTCTTATTCCAGCTAAGTATCGCACTGATATAAAAGAGTTTGACATGGTAACAGACGGTTACGACGGAATTGTCGCCCACGTTATGCCAAGTGTGGAGTATCCGAAAGAGTGGACCATTAGTTTAGATACGCTTGATTCTGCAGTAAATATCGATCAAGTGATGAAAACATTAATTCATGAGACGGCTCACGTATTGACGCTGGGGAATAAACAAATACCAGTAAATGAAAAGTACTTAAAGGCTTTTGAAGAAGATAAAGATATTTCATCATACCAAAATAAATGTAAATCTCTTTTCTTACAAGAAGGATGTGCGAAAGAGAGCTCTTATATAAATCAATTCCATAATTTATTCTGGAAACCAATTGAGCAGGAGTGGACAGAAAAGAAAGTGGAAGAAAGCGAAGAAGCTCAAATTGAATTCTTTAAGGAAAAGCATGATGAGTTTGTTTCACTGTATGGAACGACAAATGTAGCAGAGGATATTGCGGATACATTTACAGCGTTTATATTACAAGATTCAAAAAAGGTGAAAGAAGGATCAGAATTAAAATATAAAAAAATTGCCTTCTTCTATCAATTCCCTGAGCTTGTAAAAATGAGAGCGGAAGTGTTAGCGGGATTATATGATGTTTCGAAAACTATAGAACAATAAAGTGGACACTAATGCGATGGATGTGTTCGATATATTTTAGCCAAGGGAAAACGTGAAGAATTTTACTTCTTTGCGTTTCTTTATATTTATAAGATTGAAAATTCTGTCTTTTTTAAAAAAGAAGAAGGAACTGAAGCTTTAAAATAGAATTAGTATAAAAATGTCACAAATTAGACACAATTATAATGCGCATATTATAGGGGCTATAAGTTTACTCTCGAGGAGGTAATGAAGCGTATGAAAACGATTCTTGCGGTTGCTGGTCTCATTTGGGTAATGTCTCATGGTTTTCCGATTTTTGAAGGAGAGCAAATTCGTAGTGCATTGGATAAAAAGTTTAATGATTATCATGTGATAGATCGAAAAGATAATGTCGTTACAGTGCGTGTGAAAGATTGTTTCCATACAGTTACGGTTGCGAATGGAAACGTTACAAATGAATCAAAAATGTGCGATCAAAGATAAAAGAAAGAAGCTGACTCTGGCGTATCGCTCTAAGTCAGCTTTTTTTTCGCTTTCCGATAAGGAGTTTTTCAAACGCCTCGACAAATACATACATAAGAGTTGCGAGGACGCAAGTGAGCAATACACTGAGCAAGACGAGTGTGAAGTTAAAGACTTGGAATCCATAGCTAATTAAATAGCCAAGTCCTTGTTTAGAAACGAGGAGTTCCCCAAAAATAACACCGACCCACGATAAGCCAACATTCACTTTTAACGTTGAAATAATTGCAGGGAAAGATGAAGGAAGAATAACGTGTTTATAGCATTGCCATTTATTTGCGCCAAATGTGTCCATGACCTTTATATAGTTGGAATCGACTTCTTGAAATGCGCTGTAAATAACGAGAATGGTAATGATGATGGAAATGATTACTCCCATTGCGATAGAAGATGAAATGTTTGGACCAAAAATAACAATGATAATTGGACCGAGTGCAACTTTTGGCATTGCATTTAGGACAACGAGATAAGGATCAAGTACGCGGGCTAAAAGTGGCATCCACCAAAGGAAAGTAGCGATAATAGCTCCGAGTACAGTTCCGAGAATAAAACCTACTCCGGTTTCCAGTAATGTCGTCCATATGTGAATCCAAAGTGAACCGTCAATCCATTTCGCTAAGAAGAGATCCCAAATGCTCGAAGGAGAGCTAAAGAGTAAAGGGTCAATCCACTCCTTTTTACTAGCTATTTCCCATAGCGCAAAAAAGAGGATGAGCAGTAAAAGCTGTAAAGAACGTGCTAACCATGCGCGCCTGCGTTCTTTTTTTCGAAACTGTTCATGTAGTTGTTTTATATTATCCAAGTCGTTCCAACTCCTTCCATATTTCTTGGAAGAGGGATGGGAAGTCATGGTGGTGGCGTGCTTCTAACGGTGATAAGGAACGAATACTTTCTGGGACGATGAACGTTTTTGCAATTTTTCCAGGGTTTGCCTGCAGTAAATAAATACGATCACTCATCGCGATTGCTTCTTCAATATCGTGTGTCACGAGTAGAGATGTTTTTTTATAGTTACGTAATAATGTGAAGACGAGATCTTCTAGTTTTAACTTTGTTTGATAATCGAGTGCGGAAAATGGTTCATCCAGCAATAAAATTTTTGGATCGGTCGCTAACGTTCGAACGAGTGCTGCACGTTGGCGCATACCGCCGGATAGTTCACGAGGATATTGCAGTTCTATATCATGCAAACCGACTTGTTGTAAAAGCTTTAATGTATGCTCTTTCGTATATTCGTCATAAATCTTCCGAATATGAAGTCCGAGCATAATGTTTTCTTCAATTGTTTTCCATGGAAACAAGTAATCTTGCTGGAGCATATAGCCCATAGATGGGGTCTTAGTTGTAATCGGTTCACCATCTAGAAATACGATACCTTCAATTGGATCAAGTAGCCCTGCGATGATGGAGAGGAGTGTTGTTTTTCCGCAACCACTCGGACCAAGAATAGAAATAAACTCTCCTTCTTCTACTTGTAAACTCATATCTTCAAGAATAAGTTTGGCATTTTCTTTTGCGAAAAAGCAGTGAGAAACGTTACGTATTTGTAAAAAGCTCATACACTTCGCCTCTATTTCTTAATAACGCTTTCGGCAATTTTTGTATTGACGAGCGTTTCATGTGGAACTTCTTTTTGCAATTCACCAGCTTCTTTCATAATCGTTTGGAGCTGTTTCCATTCAGAAGCATCTAATAATGGATTTGTTGCATAAGAATGTTGTTTTTTGTAGCGTTCAATTACTTTCACTGAAATGTCTTTTGAAGTGTCTTTAAATAGTGGTGAAACAGCATTGGCAATCTCTTCTGGACTATGAGTATCAACCCATTGCTGTGCTTTATATAGTGCACGCGTGAATTTTTCAGCAGCAGCTTTATCTTTCTTTAAGAAACTTTCTTTTGCCATAAACGTTGTATACGGAACAGTGCCAGATTCAGCTCCAAAAGACGCGACGATATAACCTTTTCCCTCTTTTTCCAGTATACTTGCAGTCGGTTCAAAGAGCTGTACAAATTCTCCCGTACCAGATGAAAAGGCATTTGCAATATTAGCAAACTCGATATTTTGAATTAAGTTCGTATCTTTGCGAGGGTCAATGCCATTTTTCTTTAAAACGTATTCACCAACCATTTGTGGCATGCCGCCTTTACGCTGTCCTAAAAACGTAACGCCTTTTACGTCGTTCCAATTAAAAGAATCTAATTTTTTACGGGAAACTAAAAATGTGCCATCTGTTTGTGTAAGCTGCGCAAAATTAATGACAGGATCTTTTGCTCCTTGTTGATGAACATAAATAGACGTTTCTGAACCAACAAGCGCAATATCAATTCCGCCAGATAAAAGGGCGGTCATCGTTTTATCTCCGCCAGCTGTTGTTTGTAAGTCAATATTTAAACCTTCCTCTTTAAAAAATCCTTTTTCAATTCCAACATATAATGGTGCGTAGAAAAGAGAGTGGGTAACTTCGCCAACGCGAATTTTTTGATCTTGCTCTTTCGTATTTTCCTTTGTGCTACTACAAGCAGTGAATGTGAAAACAGCTAATAACATGATGCAAAAAACGGTAATTAATTTTTTCACTATATGACACCTCCTAGAAGTCAATCTACAAGCATAATATGTAGGTAAGTGCCCATATGTGAGTATATATAGCAGGAATTTTTGGGGTAGTAAAGAAGTACAAATATAAGGGGTGATAAAATGGATTACGAATACGATGATAGCGTACATTTACATCTTGATTATTTCGGAACTGAATGTGATATGGAATCGATTGCTTATAAGAGGAAGCATGAAGACGTGTGGGATGTATATTTTAATTTTGGAGTATATGGTATTCAGAAAGATGATGTAGAGGCAGGAATGTTTATGGACGAATATGCCGGTTATTACGTTTTTTCTGTACATGCTCGTGATCTTAGCTGGGAATTTGGAAGTGCACAGTTTGAAGAATGGGTGCTCCGGAACCATATCGTAGAAAAAGCGCTGCAAAAATAAGGAGGAATTTCGTGATTGGATTTCTCATCTTATTATGTATTTGCGTAGCCGGAGTTTTCATTATGCAAGTGCTCATTTACCGATTTGCAAAGAAAAATATTCATAAGTATAAGGAAATGAAATGGATTCATATGTGGCTAGATATGACTATGAAAAAGGGGCCGAGATTAGATTTTTTTGATTTTATCTTTATAGTAATCGTGTGTATCATATGGAAAATATGGATGCTTCCTCTTATATAGTAAACATGCTAATCATTTCATCATTTTTTCCTTTCATAAATAAGTAACAAAAAGAACCTGTCGCATTGAACTGTATCCCGAATCATGGGCACTTAAAAAAGCCCATGATTCGGGGTTTTTGTGTGTTTTTATCAATAAACCTCGTTATCCTTAATCCATATAAAATATAGATTTTAAAAAAACTCCCCTTAGGCATCTAAAGGGAGTTTTTTAGGTTTATACATCAGTAAAATATTACTTTTAAATTACTATAAATCTATTTATTTCGTGTTAGAACCATTACAACAAACCAAAATAAAATAACTAAATCTGCGATACAAATTGCTATTGGAATTTAAATACAAGTCTCGTTGTCTATACGATTATTTGGTATGATTAACCTGTGAATAATTGTAAACTTCATAAGGTGTATGATTGGAAATTTTCGAAAAAAAAGAATTGAAATTCCAAGAATATTGGATAGAAGTTTAATACATAAAACTTGGTTATCAAGTCAGAGGAAGGCACCTTAGGGTGTCTTTTCTTTTTTTCTTAAAGGACCTGCTCAATTAATGAGTAAAAACATAAAGTAAATTGAATCCGTTAAAATACATGAGTGACACCTTGTTTTCTCCTCTTATCTAAAGGAGGAACTATTATGGGCTTTGGTGGTAGTTGTAGTAGTTGTGGCGGCGGCTTTGCTTTATTAGTTGTATTATTTATTTTATTAATCATAGTTGGAGCTTCTTGCTTCTGCTAAAAAACTATCGGAAAAGACACTCTTATATGGGTGTCTTTTCTTTGTTTTTACTAATTAAGACACAGAAAGCGCCTTTATCCATTCTACAATTAGTCCATTTGTTGTTGTTCTTCTTTTTGTAATTTAAAATGGTAATTGCTAAATAGGAAGAGAGGATAAGAGTATGAGAAAGCAATCCAAATTCTAACGGCTTGTGAGAAGTAATTCGAATGAAGAATGGAATATATAGCATGAAGTAAATAATGAGGAAAATGATTTTGGGAAATGAGAATGTAGGTGTATTCACATTGGCCCCCCTTTTTCCAATTGTAGCATATAGTGTTACATGGGAAATTCAATGCATACGACAAATTACGACAATTGGGTTCATACATATTTGTTATTCTATTAAAGGTCATTATTTGTAATGTATATATAGGAGGATTTTTTAATGTTAAAGAAATTATTATTATTTGTACTTACGGGCTTATGTGTAGTTGTTTTAACAGCTTGTAAAGATGAAGAGGACAAGCTGAAGGCAGCGGAAGAACAGAAAATAGATGAGAAGAAAGTAGAAGATAAGAAGGTAGAAGAGGAAAGTAAACAAGAAGAACAACAAAAGGCAGCGGAAGAAAAGCGTAAGCAGGAAGAGCAGCAAAGAGTAGAAGAAGAGAAGCATAAGCAAGAAGAGCAGCAAAGAGTAGAAGAAGAAAAGCGTAAGCAAGAAGAACAGCAAAGGGTAGAAGAAGAAAAGCGTAAGCAGGAAGAGCAGCAAAGAGTAGAAGAAGAAAAGCGTAAGCAAGAAGAGCAACAAAGAGTAGAAGAAGAAAAACGTAAGCAAGAACAGCAGAAGATCCAGCAACAACAGTCTGCACAACAAGAGAGAACACAGAAACAAGAAAAAACAACACAAGCAACGGGTGGGAAGCCGACAAGATCACAAATTTCGGTCGGTTCCCATGTAGTTATCCAATTAGATAAAGATTATAGTAAAACTGTGAGCGGTGTTGTGAAAGATATTTTAACAAACACGGAAACACATACGTACGGAATTAAAGTTCGATTACAAGATGGACAAATTGGCCGTGTTCAAAGTGTTGGGTAATGAAAAAGAAAAAGAGATTTCCTTTCTTAGGAAATCTCTTTTTTCTATTCGGTATGTACAAAAGGTAACAGATGACACTATACGGAGGGTGTACATGAGAAGACGTTGTGTACATAATATGTTATGTTTATATAAGTAATATTTTATTACGGTGCGGGGTGAAATTAATAAACAGAAAAGAGGGAATGAATTGAGGGATAATTCTTCATTTCATCAGCCAAGAAGAAGTATATTAATTTCAGCGCTTTTAAGTGGTTTAGTAACCTTATATGTTGTACCCACACTTTTCTTGATTTTAAAATATTTTAGTTTAGATGCGATGAAAGATATGTTAAATCAAAAAATTGTTTTAAGCACAATGACAATTTTGATGTGGGTTGTACTACTGTATGTTGCATATTTAAATAAAGGTATAGTTAATAAATTTAAACCGATTATTCGGATTTATATTAGAACTTTTTTAGTAGCTCATGCGGTTACTCTACTTTTTATTTTTATGCAAAATAATATGGACCTATTCAATACAATGAATTGGATTTACAGCTATAATGCACAGTTTATATTTAGCTTAATTTTAATTTATGCGATATATGTCTTGGTGTACAACGTACTTGGAAAAGTTTTTTTGAGTACTATTTTGACAAGCAGTGTATTAATTATTTTGGCTATTGTAAATCACTTTAAAATTATTTTTAGAGGAGAGCCTCTATATCCTTCTGATTTTACACAGATTGGCCATATGCAATCTGTTATACCGATGGTGATGGAATATTTTAGTTGGAGTTATATTTTTGTCGTTATCGTAAGTATTGTAGCTTGTATTATAGCGGGGATATATATTAGAAAATATATTCAAAGTGTAAAGATTCATCCAGGAGTAAGAGCCTTATTAGTAGTAGGATCCGTTTTTGTTTTATATGCGTATGGTAATTTTACGAATACGTTTATGAATAAATGGTTTCAAAAGTCGGGTATAGAGTTCGTTTTGTGGAATCAAAATGAAAATTATGCTTCGAATGGTTTTGTGTTAGGCTTTATAAGTAATTTAGATACGACAGTCATTGAAAAGCCGAAAGATTATTCAAAAGAAAATATGCTTCAAATAGCAAACGACATAAAGAAACAATATGGTAGCAATATAGGGGTACAGAAACAAGAAGAGAAACCAAATATTATTTTTGTAATGAGTGAATCGTTTTGGGATCCAACGAAATTAACGAATCTTTCCTTTAGTGAAGATCCTTTACCGAATTTGCATCATTATATAGAAAGTTTTCCAGGTGGACAAACTATTTCGCCAACATTTGGAGGGAATACTGCGAATGTTGAATTTGAGGCGTTAACGAGTTATTCAATGAGTTTGTTAAAACCAGGATCTATACCATATCAGCAAGTCGTTACAAATAAAATAGAAATTCCATCCATTCCTCGAACATTGAAAAAAGAAGGGTATTACACGAGCGCTATTCATTCGTTCGGTCGCTCATTTTTTAAACGCGATGATGTATATAAAGTGTTAGGTTTTGATAATTTTAATGCACAAGATACGATGGAAAATGTAGAAGTTGATGGAGATTATATTAGCGATTTATCTATAAGTAAAGAGATAATAGCTGAATTAGAGAAACAAAAGAAACCTACGTTTGTTCATGCAGTTACGATGCAAAATCATTTTCCATTTACAGAAGGAAGATTTGGCGAAAATCAAATCGAGATTAGTGGATTAGAAAATGAAGAATCGAGGGCTGAATTAGAGACTTATACAGAAGGTTTAAGACGTTCAGATGAAGCTCTTCAATATTTAATAGAGCAACTAGATAGTCTAGATAGACCTACATTATTGGTGTTTTTTGGAGATCATCTCCCATCACTAGGAACAAATAAATCTCTTTATAAAGAGACTGGCTATATAACAAATGAAAAAACGCCAAGTGAACGATTAGCAATGGCACAAACGCCATTATTAATGTATGCCAATTTTGATATACCAAATGACAATTTAGGTTTAGTAAGTCCAATTTATTTTTCAAACCTTGTCCTTGATTATGCTGGATTAAATAAGGTACCGTTCTATCAATTTTTATCGAAGTTATATGAAGAAGTTCCCGTACTTCGTGACGAATTGATGATAGGAAAAGACGGAGAAGTAATAAAAAATTTAACAGCGAAGCAAAAAGAAATGTTAAAGCAATATGAGTTTATTCAATATGACTTACTCGCCGGAAAGCAATATAGTAAGGATATATTATTTAAATAAGCGAAAAAAAGAACTTGTATACAATACAAGTTCTTTTTTCATAGTATTTAACGGGGTAACCAGACAGTCTGGGTTTAGGGAGTATTACCTGTACATTTAGTATAAATTAAAATAGAATCGATTTATTGATTGATTTGTGAGAAGTGTGTGAATCTTTCGTTTAGTGTATAATTAGATGATTTGTTTCTAGGGAATAAGCTTGACTTTATTACATTTTTACAGAGGTTAGCTTCTCCAAAGGAGATTGCACATATTGATACGAACACTATGCAGTCAATTCCCTTTTTTGAACGAATTATTGAACCGTATACGTATTCTATGACTATTCTTTACTGTTTCTATATTCGTTTTACATATGATGATCAAAGGAATAAAGAAAGAGCAAGGTAGTAATCTATATTCTATGTATAAAAAGACAAAGAAAGAGCCATATGAACAAAGACAGGAAAAGAAGGAAATAGATAAATCATTGTTCATTCCGGTGTCTTCTAAATCGATAGAAAAAGGTAGTTAAGAAAAAGAATTTGCCGTAAGGGCAAATTCTTTTTTTGTAAAGTAACTATGAATTTAAAAATTTAATAAGTTCTTTATTTAACTCATCCGCTTGATCGATAGGAGAGCCGTGCCCGCTATTTGTAAGAGGGTATATTTCAGAGTTTTTAATTCGCTCTTTTGTTAGCTCAGCGCTTTTATAAGGAATAAGTTGATCGTGAACACCGTGGAATATTTTTGTTGGGACGTTAATTTTACTTAAGTCCTTCGTTACGTCTTCGTTTGCAGCAGCTTGCAAAATTTTGATGAGAGCATAGGAAGCGGACTGCATACCGAGATAAGAAAACCATTCTAACGTAGCGGCTCCTAAGTTCCTATTAAAAAATGATAAAGATACATCATTTAGAAATTTAGGCAAATTTACATACATTTGATTAATAAGGGTATCTGCTTGTTCTTTCGGTACGCCGTAAGGGGATTGTTGGTTTTTTACGAAAGAGGGGGAGACGGCATCGATTAATGCAAGTTTAGAAATATGGCGACCGTTATATCGGGAC
This sequence comes from Bacillus silvicola, assembly GCF_050524305.1. Taxonomy (NCBI): domain Bacteria; kingdom Bacillati; phylum Bacillota; class Bacilli; order Caryophanales; family Bacillaceae; genus Bacillus; species Bacillus silvicola. The sequence goes on along the minus strand of NZ_JBNGVC010000012.1, from coordinate 1,684,945 downwards.
ATGTATCGAATAGAAAGAGCACCGCCGACTGAGAAACCAACTAACGTAGCATTTTGTATTTGAAGTGCTTCTAATACAATTGCGATATCGTCAGCTAAACGATCGTATGTGTAACCGGTCCATGGTTTATCAGATTGCCCGTTTCCGCGAATGTCCATGGCGACGCAGCGAAAACCGTGCTGTGGTAAAACATTGAATTGATATTGAAACATTTGGTGATTCAAAGGCCATCCGTGTACGAAGAAAACAGTTTTACTGTCAGGATCTGGGTTCATATCTTGCACAAAAATATGTACATCTTTTTCCACTGTAACGAACATGATATATCCTCCTCATACATTTTAATAGGCTCTCTCCCAAAAGCGCCGTTTTGTCATTGCCTGAATAAATTCATTCGCAAATAGAGTAGGGTTTTGTTCTGTTATAACGCCAGGTTTTCCTTCAATATTTAAAGATTGAATAATAGTAGTTCCATTTTGGAAAGCCCCGATTGGCTTAAAGTGGTTATATGATTCTACTACAAATGAATTTGCTTTATTAAGAAAATGATCATCAATATTTCCACCAATAAGAAGTAGGCCATCGTAAAGAAGTGGAGATCCTGTTAAAAAAGTATCATTTACATCCCACTGTACATTTTGTGTTCCTTGCACTATACCTAATCGTTCAGAAATAATTACTGGCTGCAGACCGACTCGTTTGAATTGCTGAAGCATAGATTGTGCGTTTTGTCCGTCATACCCGTTTGCAACAATGACACCTACCCGTAATGTACTTGGACTAAATGTTGTATTTGCCATACTGAGTGCTGGAGATGATTTTGTGACATTGGATTCTTGAACATTGGGTACTGTTACCCCGACCGCTTCTGCGACTAAAGTAGCCAATTCTGTACTAATATGACCAATCATACTTACGACTTGTTGGCGAACAGATTTACTTTTTACTTTTCCTAATTCAAAGGAGAAGGCTTGTATAATATGGATTTTTTCGACGTGACTCATACTATTCCAAAATAAGCGTGCTTGTGAGAAGTGGTCTTTAAAACTTGCAGCTGTTTCTCTCGTTTTATGCCCAGATACAGTAGAAGGGTATGTAACAAATCCACCCTTTGTTCCAGGGACAGTGTAAGGAGAATTATTAGCTAAGGAGTTATTATGATAAGCGACTTTCCCTTTATCAATTATATATTTAGAAGCACCATCTCTTTGGTTGTTATGAAACGGGCATATCGGACGATTAATCGGTAATTCTTGATAGTTTGTACCGACGCGCGCCAATTGTGTATCTGTATAAGAAAAGAGCCTACCTTGTAAGAGAGGATCATTTGTAAAATCAATACCACGGACAATGCTTCCAGGATGCAGTGCGACTTGTTCTGTTTCAGCAAATACGTTATCAACGTTCCGATTTAACGTCATTTTTCCGATGATTTTAACAGGGAAGTCTTCTTCCGGCCAAATTTTTGTTGCATCTAATATATCGAAATCGTATTTAAATTCATCCTCTTCTTCTAAAATTTGAATGCCAAGTTCATACTCAGGGTAGTTTCCAGCATTAATATTTTCCCATAAATCACGGCGATGATAATCTGGATCAGCACCGCCTAGTTTTTGAGCTTCATCCCAAATTAACGAGTGAACGCCAAGCTTAGGCTTCCAGTGAAATTTTACGAATCGGGACTTTCCGTGCGTATTAACTAAGCGAAATGTATGAACGCCGAATCCTTGCATCATTCGAAAACTTCTCGGAATTGAGCGATCCGACATAATCCACATCATCATCGCAGCTGATTCTTGATTATTGGCGATAAAGTCCCAAAAAGTATCATGTGCTGTTTGCCCCTGGGGAATCTCATTATGTGGCTCGGGTTTAAGAGCATGAATAAGATCCGGAAATTTAATACCATCTTGAATGAAGAAAATTGGAATGTTGTTTCCTACTAAATCGAAATTTCCTTCTTCTGTATAAAACTTAACAGCAAACCCTCGTACATCTCGGTTCGTTTCATTTGCACCTTTTGATCCAGCAACTTCGGAAAAACGAATAAAAATAGGTGTTTTTTTAGATGGGTCTTGTAAAAAATGAGCCATTGTTAAGTCTTCTAAAGATTCATATAGCTCAAAAACACCATGTGCTCCGTAACCGCGGGCGTGCACGACTCTCTCAGGAATTCGTTCGCGGTCAAAATGAGCGAGTTTTTCTCGCATAAGGAAATCTTCTAAAAGTGTAGGACCACGATCGCCGGCGGTTAAAGAGTTTTCATCATTTGAAATTTTGACACCTGTATTTGTTGTCATCTCTTTTCCTTCATTGTCTTTTGTAAAGGATTGTAACTGTTCTATTTTTTTATTTTCACGACCGTCCATATAAAGCACCTCCCATATTATACGTATTATTTTTCATGATTTTTATGCTTACATATGGTCTGAAGAAGTATATTATCTATGGATTGATTTTCCTCATTTGTTCAATTTATCTTTGTTTGTCTATGAAAATCATTTATTATAATAAATGGTATTCTTTTGAAGGGGTGTTGAAGTGGGAGAGAGTTTTCTATCAGCTAAAGAAGAAAAGAAAAACGCTCAGATTTTCTTATGGGTAATGCATGTTATTTTAATTGTATACGAGGTTGCATACGTGATTATATTAGAAAATAAAATGCCTTTAGGAAATTGGTATAAAGTGATATGGAAGCTTGCATATATTATGGCTATATTAGGTATTAGTGTTTATTTATTTGAGAGAGGAAAAGCATATTTAGTTAAATATACATATTTATTTGCATACATGATCGCAGAGATTTTTAATATTGGATGGTATGCTTTTCATAATACAATAGCATTTGATGAAGGGAATGTAATTGAATATATTTTCATTTTCTTCGTACCGATATTTTTGAGTAAAAGATATTTATTTGTCTTAGCACCATTTCTTATAGGGAAATATATGATATACCTATTTGTATTTGGAGAACTTAACTTGTTTATACCTCTTGTTATAAATATGGTGTTACTTTTCGTGTCATTTATTATTTTAAATCGATTTTTAGAATATCTTTCAGCGGTAAAGGGACGTATTGCAGAGGCAAGTCAGTCACAAAAATTGGCGGTTATCGGAAAAATGGCAGCGACAGTCGGACATGAAATTAAAAATCCACTTGCTTCATTAAAAGGGTTTACGCAATTACAAAAAGAGAAACACGAAAAAGATGCAACATATGGACAAATGATTCTTGAAATAGAAAATATGAATAATATGATTAGTGAATTAATGGAGGTTGCTACATGTAAACCTTCTGTTTATGAAAAACACATTGTAAGTGATGTTTTAGTACAAGCGGTAGAAAACATGCGCGGAAAAATGGAAGAGTTAAATATAAATTGCACCTTTAATGAAGAGCAAAATAGAAGTGAAATTGAATGTGATAAACGCAAATTAAAAGGAGTATTTTTGTATGTTATTAAAAATGCTTTAGAGGCAATGGAACATGGTGGAACATTAAAAATACAAGTTGAAAATAAAAAAAGAGATTACGTAATAGTAAGTATAGTAGATAGTGGCTTTGGGATAAAAAAAGATAATTTAGGAAGAGTTAAGAATGCTTTTTATACAACAAAGCAAGATAGAATTGGATTAGGTCTTACGGTAGCAGAGCGAATTATTACGGAGCATCTTGGAGAATTACACATTTCTAGTGAAGTAAAGAAAGGAACGAGAGTAGAAATACTGCTCCCGAAAAAATGTGGGCGCGATGTGACACAAGATTAAGAGGTGTTGTTAAAGGAGTTATCATATGGAAAAAGACAATATATTTGAAAAAGAAGAGATAAAGGCATTAAAAATGTTTTTAAGCTTATTCTTCGTTATATTTTTTGCGTATGATTTTACTGAAAAGGCTAGTGTCCTTTTATCAGATGAAAATCAAAAACTAGCAGATGTTTTTGGAGAAGGCTTAGGTCTATGGCTATATAGTTTGATGATTGGATTATTCTTTATAGGACTTTATTTTATGAAACGGAAAAAGCCTTATATTGTGAAGTATATTATTTTAATTGGCTATAATATATTGGATTTTATTAATAACTTCACTATTTATTACGGAAGTGATATGGAATTTGATGGCGGGAATATAGTAGAAGGATTCTTTATTTTATTTGCACCGATATTTGTGAATAAGAGGTACTTTTGGTTAGTTGCCGGAACTATTGTTGGAAAATATGCACTTATGGGATTCGTTGTTCAATCCTTTATTATTCTTATCCCAATAGCATTATATAGCGTGTTTGTTATTATATGTTGGATTATATTTTTAAGATTCCAATCTTACGTTCGTACACTTGAAATGATGGACAAAGAAATACAAAAGGTAGAAAAATTGGCGATGGTTGGAAAAATGGCAACAGTAATTGGTGATAAGATTAGAAGACCGTTAGAAAAATTGAAAAAACTTGTAAATAAGCAAGCGAAAAAATATCCAGAAGATAAGATTTATAGTGAAATTATGAGACAGGAAGTAGAGCGAATTCATACGATTGCTACAGAACTAAATGGGTTTGAGAAATCTAAATCGGTAGAATCCGAAACTCATAATATTAAAGAAATCATCTCTTATGTTATCAGAGTTATGGAAAAGCCAGCTTTAGAACAAGGGATAAAGATCCATGCTATTTATAGTAAAGATATACCTTCAATTACATGTGATGAAAAACGATTGAAACAAGTATTTTTTAATTTAATAAAAAATGCGATTGAAGCAATGTCAGTTGGCGGAACTATTACTGTAAAAGTTATAGTGGAAGATGTGATAATTGTTCAAATTATAGATGAGGGATGCGGCATTCCAAAAGATAAAATTCCGAAGCTAAATGAAGCTTTTTACACAACGAAAGAAACTGGAACAGGCTTAGGATTAGTAGTTACGGAAAAAATTATTAAAGATCACCACGGTAAATTGAACTTTGAAAGTGAAGTTGGAGTTGGAACGACTGTTGAGATTATGTTGCCGATTTAATGATAGTGTAAGAGATAAATAGAAAACATCACTTAATCAAAAGTGATGTTTTTTTGATTTATCTTGCGCTAAGATCCAATTGGTTGAACCAATAATCAGTAGGGAAGGGATCCCCCTACTGATTAAAGTTTTTTCTATAGAGTACAGTTTAAATAGAGGTAATTAGAAAAATGGAGTATATAGCACTGTCAGTAATCCCAGGGCTAATATAAAGGCATAATGCATCTCCTCTGGAAACTGGATTTCCAGTTGTTGTACTAGTCCAAATAACAGTGGCAGGTCCTGGTAAAGGGGTAGGATCATACACTTGGACTAGCTGTGATCCAACGTCTGAAGGAGTAATAGTAAATGTGATTGTTCCAGTGATTTTGGCCGTAGTGGTAAAAGTAATAGTAGATATAACGTGATTAGAGGTAGGGGCGGAAAGGTTTGTTGGGACATTAGTGCAGATTTGAATTGTATAAACTTCTATAGGCAAATTATTTACATTTATAGATGCAGAAAAACCAGCTATATTTCCAGATCCAGCAACTACATAAGGAATAATATTGGAATCAACTGCTGGAGCACCTGCTATACGTTGAAACTCAGTGTTAGTTCCTTGGAAAAGGATGCTTTTTGCTGAACTGCTTCCAGCGGGTCCGGTGTTCCCGGTAGGTCCGGTGCTCCCGGTAGGTCCAGTGATTCCGGTAGTCCCAGTAATGCCGGTAGGTCCAGTGCTCCCGGTAGTCCCAGTGATGCCAGTAGGTCCAGTGCTCCCGGTAGTCCCAGTGATTCCGGTAGGTCCAGTGCTCCCGGTAGGTCCAGTGATTCCGGTAGATCCAGTGTTTCCAGTAGGTCCAGTAATGCCAGTAGGTCCAGTGATTCCGGTAGATCCAGTGTTTCCAGTAGGTCCAGTAATGCCGGTAGGTCCAGTGCTCCCGGTAGTCCCAATGATTCCGGTAGATCCAGTGTTTCCAGTAGGTCCAGTAATGCCAGTAGGTCCAGTGCTCCCGGTAGTCCCAGTGATTCCGGTAGATCCAGTGTTTCCAGTAGATCCAGTAATGCCAGTAGGTCCAGTGCTCCCGGTAGTCCCAGTGATTCCGGTAGATCCAGTGTTTCCGGTAGGTCCAGTAATGCCAGTAGGTCCAGTGCTCCCGGTAGTCCCAGTGATTCCGGTAGATCCAGTGTTTCCAGTAGGTCCAGTAATGCCAGTAGGTCCAGTGCTCCCGGTAGTCCCAGTGATGCCAGTAGGTCCAGTGCTCCCGGTAGTCCCAGTGATGCCAGTAGGTCCAGTGCTCCCGGTAGTCCCAGTGTTTCCAGTAGGTCCAGTGCTCCCGGTAGTCCCAGTGATGCCAGTAGGTCCAGTAATGCCAGTAGGTCCAGTGCCCCCGGTAGTCCCAGTAATGCCGGTAGGTCCAGTGCTTCCAGTAGGACCAGTAATGCCAGTAGGTCCAGTGCCCCCGGTAGTCCCAGTAATGCCGGTAGGTCCAGTGCTTCCAGTAGGACCAGCTTCTACTAATACGATATAATCTGGAGATACATTCGGAAAACCTTGAGGTGCATCTTTTTTTACAACATAGCCGCTACTCGTGTAAGTCACAACTTGTCCCGTTTTATAGTTAGGAGCGGCTGCTAGACTAAAAGCGGTAGTACTTTGCAAACCGGCCCCAGTAGGTCCGGCATTGCCAGTAGGTCCTGTAGCACCAGTGGGTCCTGTAGCGCCAGTAGGTCCAGTGCTTCCGATAGAACTACTGTTACGTCTACCGTCACAGCTAAAACAATTGCGTTGATACATGTACTTTCTCCTTTCTATATTTTTGAAAATCTATTATAAAAGTAGAACCACTATATATATATTGTAGATTCTATATTTTTGTGTGGTCAATTGTATTGTGTATATAGATTTTAAAAATAGGGGAGGTCTTATTAGTTCGATAACTAAGGTTTTATAACCACCATTTTTCCTGTGGAAGCAAAGTAACGTCCGCATCAAAATTCTCTTTAAACCAATCATACATCAATGTCTCTTTCACTAAATATTCAGAGGCAGAGTGTGACACACCGATGAGTGACATGTTTGTTTCTTTTACGTAATCCATAATGAGCGAGTATTTATGCTTGCCGTAATCATTGTCGATATGACAATGGATTTCTCCTGTAATATATGCTTCAGCACCTTTTTCTTCTGCTTCTTTCATTAAAGATACGACATCGCCGCAGCCAGCGATAATTGCAATTTTCTTGATGGAATCGTGTTGTTTACCTTCGAAGTCTATATAAGGAATATTAAAGAGCTTTTTTAGACGTTTTTGGAGTTTTTCTGTTGTTGTTTCATCTATTTCACAAATGAGACCGACCGGTTCGTTATCTGGACCACCGTAAGCAAATCCGTCAATTACATTGGCTTGTAGTGCTTTTGCGATTGAAATGCTAGTTCCATGCGTTTGATGAAAATCCATTGGAACGTGACATGTATATATAGAAAGTTGTTTTTCCTTTATTGCCTGCAAATATTTTGATGAAATTGGAATAAATCCGTGCCCTGATTTTCCGAGTGGATCACCACACTCCATCACAAGTGGATGGTGCATGAAGAGTAAATCACCTGGCATGGATTGTGAAATGAATTTTTCGAGAACATCATCAGTTGGGAACACAGCTAAAAAGGTTGTGTTTACATTTTCAGCACCTCTTATCATAAGACCGTTAAATAGCTCAACAAAATTTGCTTCGAAAAATTGTTGCCATGGAAACTGGATTTGATCATATGTAGCTGGAATGAAGCGACTAAAGGCACTGTCTTTTCCGTATTTTTTAATTTGGAATAAATGATTAAGTGATTGTTCTATTTCTTTTAAGGCTGGCATGTTTAGTAATCCTCCTTAAGATAATTCTTACTTTGTTAGTTGTTTTTGTTTTTTATGGAAAAATAAGAAGCGGATAGGAAACAAATAAAACCTAGAATCCAGCCAATAGAAGGAGAATAGGGAAGTATATGTTGTAATACCATTCCGATAGAAATAAAAAAGCTACCTAATAGACCTAAGAAAGTGGGATATCGCTGTAGTTTGAACATCAGTGATACAACCTCCGTTATCGTGTATTAACTGCCCGTAAAAGCCTGATTGGCGAGGGCTAATAATCAGAGGGGGATGGATATCCCCCTGATTAAAGTTTCACTTTATCACATATATTGTATAGTAGTCTTAATTTTCTGTATATAAAATTTAAGAAAAATGGTGGTACAATATATAAATGATGCGAGAAGAGAGGATGTAGGTTCACACATGTACGTTACTGTAACAGAGGCAGCATATAAAAAGATTATGGATACGATTCCAAGTGAAACGAAATATATAAAGTTATTTTATGATAATGAAGGTTGCGGTTGTGTCATGAGTGGGATTATTGATTTAGTAGCCGTTTCAGAGAAAGATGAGCGCGATGTAGATATCGAATCAAGCGTACTAAATTTTATTGCAGACCGCACAAAGCTTGTATTTATGGATGATAAGTTAACAGTTGATTGGCATGAAGGTGGAGGGACTTTTCAGCTGAAGAGCCCAAGCCAGTTTTATAATCCAAATATGAAGTTACATGTTCGAGTATAATGAAGAGAGAGGGAGTGTATAATATGCTCCTTTTTCTTATGAATTTTTTCACATAATGAAATGTACATATGATTGAATTTTCTGTATAATCTTCTTTGCGGAGGGGGTTGCGCATGAAAAGATGGGGGATTGAGTTATTAATTTTAAGTGTCGTTATTATTTGGGGGATTAATTTTACAATTGCGAAATATGGACTTTTAGAATTTACAGCAATTGAGTTTACTGCACTTCGGATGATATCGGCAGCACCGCTTATGTTACTCCTTACATTTTTTATTGAAAAGTCGGTTTATATGGAGCGAAAGGATATACCTAGATTAATCATCGTTAGCGTTGTAGGTATTGTACTGTATCAAACATTATTTATGGAAACTGTCAAATATACATCCGCTACAAATGCCTCTTTACTCATTTCTATTTCACCTATCTTTACAACTGTATTTGCGATTTTTTTGAAACAAGAAAAGTTTTCTTCTCGAAAGTTAATCGGTTCAATGATTGCCTTTTTTGGTGTAGCATTAGTTTTAGTAGCAGGGCATTCACTTGCTAGTTCTTTTTATGGAAATGGAATTGGGCTAATTACATCGATATGCTGGGGGCTTTATCCTGTTTTAGCAGGACCATTAATTAAAAAATATTCAGCACTACGTGTTACTGCATGGTCTGCACTAGTTGGTGCGATTCCGCTCTTATTGTTAAGTGGTCCACATGTATTTTTAATGCCATTTCACATTACGCACGGAATGACACTATTTGCTTTACTATATTCTATTTTCTTTGTAACAGTATTTGGTTTAGTGATATGGTATGTTGGTATTCAAAAAATTGGAGCATCACATACGATGGTATATATGTATATTACGCCGCTCGTTGCTGTCTTATTTGCGGCCATATGGGCAAATGAATATGTATCGTTTCAACAAATAATCGGTGGAATTATTATTTTCTTCGGTCTATGGTTTGTGAAATCGGAGAAAGTAAAAGTTCATCCTACTGCGGGGGAACCTATATCAAAATAGGAAAACAGATCACCTATGATCTGCTTTCCTATTTTTTTATTTTTGGTAAGAAGACGAGAAATAAGATAGCAGTAATAAGTGGAATTAAGTTTAAAAATGGAATACGGAAGAGTGTGATAAGAATAATACCTGGAAGAAGAACACCGAGGACAGCGTAGAAAATACTATGATTTTTCGTGTACCAATACAATGAAAGTCCAATAAGTGCAGGGATAATGAGGTGAATGAGAGCCATTAAAAAATAAATCATTAGACGCCCCCTTTATTTATGTGCTTATTACATCATATCCGTATGTTCATAGATTGATATCACTTTTTTCATAAATGGACGAAAAATGTTTGGAAAAACGTCACAAATCATGAGAATATAATGTTTGAAATCTTGTATAATATTATTTCCTGAAAATATTTGAACAACATAAACACATTGTTTATGTTGTTTTTAATTTGGAATGAATTTTAAGTAGTATGAACTCGAAAGAAATGAGTTATACAGCTTTTGTTGGATAGATAAAAACTACTGAAGAGGGGTACAGCATGATTAGTATGTCATTAAGATCGTTTAAAATTCAATCGTATTATCTACTAGGTATTCTGTTATTAGGCTGGATGTTAACACCGTTTTCAGCTCATTTTCTAGGTGCTGGAATTGGACTTATTGTAAGTATGTACTGTGTTTGGCTTTTAGGGAGACGAATTGAAAAGCTTGGAGATAGTATCGTAAAGAAGACAAAAGCGCCGACGCTCGGTATGTTTAATCGTTTTGCAGCTGCCATTTTGGGCGCTGTGATTATGTACGAAATTGAGCACCATATGGTTATGTGGGCATTTGCAGTAGGCATTTTGGGCGGTTATTTCTTAATTGTTGTTAATTTAGGCTATTATAGTATGAAAGATGAGAAAGAATTAACAAAGAGCTAAAAAAAGATAAAAAGATAAAAAAACTCTTTTTTAGATAGAATAGAGGATCCAGGGATGGATAGTACAACAGGAAGCGTAACTTTGCATAAAATGCAGGTTTCTGCTTCCACTAAGTTAACAGTAAATCACTTATTAGTATGACTCTTAGGTTCTTTAAAAAAGTTAGATACAATACAACAAACTATTCCGGTAATTAGAATAATGTATTTTATCGTTTCACTTGTATGCTCAAATAAATTAACATTAAGCATCACAAGTCCCCAAAACATTTGGATCGCTCCATAACTTAATAAAGTTTTTCCTGTACGAAAAAAATTTTTATAGTCCTCCTCCTTTCCTGTATATGTAAAATTTATCATAAAAATTAAAAATGAATGATTATAAAATGAATTTTCTGTAATTTCATGAGTTATTGGTATGGAATTTTATGAGCTAAGTCACAGATGAAGAGATTAAAGTTTCACTTTATATAAGATATAGAAAGAAGCTTACGTTTTTCACGTAAGCTTCTTTTTTATGTAAGTGTGTGTAACCGTTAAGCCGCATTGGGTTTTGTCGGTGAGTACGCGGAACTTTACGGTTACACGACACTTATTCATATGAGTAAAAGGGTTATTCCAACAGAAAGTTTATACTTAAGCGATTGGGCCGCCTAAGTTAATAATATCTTCAGAAACGCTATCAAACTTTTTGAAGTTTGCTTTGAATTCGTTTGCAAGTTCAATTGCTTTCACTTTGTAAGCATCTTTATCAGCCCAAGTTTGTTCAGGCATTAATACTTCGTCAGGTACACCTGGTACGTGAAGTGGAACTTCAAGACCGAAGATATCGTGTTTCGCAGTTTCAGCTTTTGCAAGTTCTCCGCTTAATGCTGCTTGAATCATTGCGCGAGTATAACCTAAGTTCATACGTTTACCAACGCCGTATTCGCCACCAGTCCAGCCAGTGTTTACTAAGAATACTTTCGCATCATGTTTCTCGATTTTTTCACCAAGCATTTCAGCATAGCGAGATGCATCAAGTGGTAAGAACGGTGAACCGAAGCAAGTTGAGAATGTAGCTTGCGGAGATGTAACGCCGCGCTCTGTTCCTGCTAGTTTACTAGTGTAACCGCTTAAGAAATGGTACATAGCTTGCTCTTTTGATAACTTACTGATTGGAGGCAATACGCCAGATGCATCAGCAGTTAAGAAAATAATTGTATTTGGATGTCCTGCAACACTTGGCAGTACGATATTGTCAATCGCATGCATAGGGTATGCAGCACGTGTATTTTCTGTTAAAGTAGTATCGTTATAGTCAGCGATGCGTGTTTGACCATCAATGACAACGTTTTCTAAAACTGAACCGAATTTGATTGCATCGAAGATTTGTGGCTCTTTCTCATGAGAAAGGTTTACACATTTCGCGTAGCAACCGCCTTCAATATTGAATACGCCGTTATCAGACCAACCGTGCTCATCATCACCGATTAATTTACGGTTTGGATCAGCGGATAATGTTGTTTTACCTGTTCCAGATAAACCGAAGAATAGTGCTACGTCGCCTTCTTCACCTACGTTTGCAGAGCAATGCATAGAAAGAATGTCTTGTTCAGGTAGTAAGAAGTTCATAATAGAGAAGATTGATTTTTTCATTTCTCCAGCATATTCTGTACCACCGATTAGCACGATACGTTGTTCAAATGAAACCATAATGAACGCTTCAGAATTTGTACCGTCAACTGCTGGATCTGCTTTAAAGTTTGGTGCAGAAACAATTGTGAACTCTGATTCATGAGTTGCTAATTCTTCTTCAGTTGGACGAATAAATAATTGATGTACGAACAAATTATGCCATGCGTATTCGTTAACAACTTGAATTGGTAGGCGATAGCTGCGGTCAGCGCCAGCAAATCCTTTGAAGACGAATAACTCTTCTTTTTCTTTTAAGTATTCTAAAACTTTCGTATATAATTTATTAAAATGTTCTTCAGAAATCGGTTGGTTCACAGCTCCCCAAGCAATTTTGTCAGCAACCGATGCTTCCTTCACAATAAATTTATCTTTAGGAGAACGTCCTGTGTATTTTCCTGTTGAAGCAGAAACGGCACCAGTAGAAGTTAATTTCCCTTCATTTCGCATTAATACTTTTTCCACTAATTGCGGAACACTTAGTTGAATCTGTGCATTGCTTCCGTTCAATAATTCATGTAAACCAATTTGGACATTCACAGTACTCATATTTATATACCATCCTTTTCATTTAATGAAATATTTCTCGTAATCCCCATCAAGAGTATAACACAATTATATAAATAATGTATACTATTTATTTATTTTTGTTTGTGTGAATGGATTAGTTCCTTATTAATATTTCATCCTAATACGTATTGAGAAAAACTTTCAGGAAAATGTGAATATTAATTGACAAATGAATATCATTTCTTTAGTATAGGTTGGGACGGATACTCTCTTATCCCGAGCTGGCGGAGGGACAGGCCCGATGAAGCCCAGCAACCTCACTTGTAGTGGTAAATACAGGTGAATAGGTGCTAAAACCTGTGCGAGGCTAATGGTCTCGAACGATAAGAGCAAAGGGCAAAAAGCAGTATGCAAGTAGCAAATTAAACCTTTCCTCTATGTAAAGTAGGAAAGGTTTTTCTGTATGCTTGTGTGGGAGAATAAATGTATGTCGCAGTTTGTGGCAAATTAAGGATGAGTTCCGTACAATATATACAATTACTGTAGGGAGGTTTACCACATGACAAAAAAACGTCATCTGTTCACATCTGAGTCTGTAACTGAAGGACATCCAGATAAAATTTGTGACCAAATTTCTGATTCAATTTTAGATGCGATCTTATCAAAGGACGCAAATGCACGTGTAGCTTGTGAAACAACTGTAACAACTGGTTTAGTATTGGTAGCGGGGGAAATTACGACTTCTACTTATGTAGATATTCCGAAAATCGTTCGTGAAACAATTCAAGGCATTGGTTACACACGCGCAAAATATGGATTCGATGCAGAAACTTGTGCAGTTTTAACATCTATCGATGAGCAATCTGCTGACATCGCTATGGGTGTTGACCAAGCACTAGAAGCACGCGAAGGTCAAATGACTGACGCTGAGATTGAGGCAATTGGTGCAGGAGACCAAGGTTTAATGTTTGGCTTCGCATGTAATGAAACACAAGAATTAATGCCACTTCCAATCTCGCTTGCTCACAAATTAGCTCGTCGTTTAACTGAAGTACGTAAAGATGACACTTTATCATACTTACGTCCGGATGGAAAAACGCAAGTTACAGTTGAGTATGATGAAAATGGTAAACCTGTACGTGTAGATACAATTGTAATTTCTACACAGCATCATCCAGATGTTACATGGGAAGAAATCGATCGCGATTTAAAAGAGCATGTAATTAAAGCTGTAGTTCCAGCAGAATTAATGGATGGAGAAACGAAATTCTTCATTAACCCAACTGGCCGCTTCGTAATTGGTGGACCACAAGGTGATGCTGGTTTAACAGGACGTAAAATCATCGTTGATACTTACGGTGGATACGCTCGCCACGGTGGCGGTGCATTCTCTGGTAAAGATGCAACGAAAGTTGACCGTTCAGCAGCATATGCAGCTCGTTATGTTGCGAAAAACATCGTAGCAGCTGGTCTTGCTGACAAAGCAGAAGTACAACTTGCATACGCAATCGGCGTAGCGCAACCAGTATCAATTTCAGTTGATACATTTGGCACTGGTAAAGTATCTGAAGACGTACTAGTAGAACTAGTTCGTAACAACTTCGATCTTCGCCCAGCTGGTATTATTAAAATGCTAGACTTACGTCGCCCAATTTACAAACAAACAGCAGCTTACGGCCACTTCGGACGTACTGATGTAGATCTTTCATGGGAACGTACAGACAAAGCAGCTACTTTAAAAGAGCAAGCTGGTCTATAATATATGAAAAAAAGCTTTGCGCTGTGTGCGCAAAGCTTTTTTTATTTGGTTTTATTTATGATTTGGATGCATGAGTTGCAATACACTTCTCCGTCTAGCTCAATATACTTTTTCATACGTTTGTATTTCCTTTTTACATGATTTACAAATTGTCGGTTTCTTACGGAACATATGCAATCATTGCTTTATCTGACGTGCTTTTCCTGCGCAAAATGCACTGCATAGTAAAAAGAGTGTTGCGAATATAATGCTTATTAATGTAGCATATGGAATCGCGCCTTTTAGCGAAAAACCGACAGTAATGGAAGCGACGAATAAGAGGATGAATGTTGTTGTTAATTTTTTGTATAGTTCCATAGTGTGTGAACCTCCAAATTATTTTATAATGTAAGTTTTAAAATAAAATCTACTATGTAGAAAATATAAGGGGAGTTAAAGAGTAGCTAATGATGTGAAGTCTAGGAGTATAAATAATTTTCATTTTCCTTTTTGTGGGTGTATATACTTATATTGTATCATGATGCATCGTTGGCTTCATACATAATTGTGTAAAGATATGTATGATAAAATGAAGAAAAGTCTTTAAGAAAGGAAAGATAAAAAATGAGCGTAACTGAACATAAAAAACAAGCTCCAAAAGAAGTGCGTTGCAAGATCGTGACGATTTCCGATACACGTACGGAAGAGACGGATAAGAGTGGTCAATTGTTACATGCATTATTAATAGAAGCAGGACATAAAGTGACCTCTTATGAAATTGTGAAAGATGATAAAGAAAGTATTCAGCAAGCGGTGTTAGCTGGTTATCACAGGGAAGATGTTGATGTCGTGTTAACAAATGGCGGTACTGGTATTACGAAACGTGATGTAACGATTGAAGCAGTGTCAGTTCTATTAGATAAAGAAATCGTCGGGTTTGGTGAGTTGTTCCGTATGATAAGTTACTTAGAAGATATCGGAAGTAGCGCAATGTTAAGTAGAGCAATTGGCGGTACAATTGGGCGTAAAGTAGTCTTTTCGATGCCGGGATCTAGCGGAGCAGTTCGCCTTGCGATGAATAAATTAATTTTACCGGAATTAGGCCATATTACATTTGAGCTGCATCGCCAATGAGTAAGCACACTGGAATTGTATTAGCGGGCGGTATGTCGAGTAGATTTGGTGAGCCGAAAGCGTTAGCGATTTGGAAGGGGACTACTTTCGTTGAGCATATTGTGAAAGTGATGACAACTGCGTTGCAAGAAGTTGTAGTCATTAGTCACTCCGATATAAAAGAGCGAGTAGAGCAATTCGTACAAGTTCCTGTTATAGAAGATATTCCGCATTATAAAGGAAATGGACCACTTGCTGGAATTGTATCAGGAATGGAATATATAGAAGCAGATTGGTACGCTATTATGCCTTGCGATGCGCCAAATGTTTCGCAAGAATGGTTTACCATTTTACTAGAGCAAACGAGTAATGAATATGATGCGATTGTACCTATTATTAATGGAAGAAAACAACCGTTACTTGCAGCGTACCATAATCGCGTGAAAGAAAAGATTTACGCTTTACTTCAGGAAGAAAAAAGAAGTATGGGCCAGCTTTTATCACAATGTAATGTGAAATATGTTGCCGGTGAAGATGTACAAGCGAACGCAGATTGGTTTATAAATGTGAATACGAAAGAAGAATATGTGCAGGCTCAAAAAGACCTTTCAAATGAATGAAAGGTTTTTTGATATACAGAAATTGGGGAACAATTACTGTATAAAGATATGTGAGTAAATTGATTTTAAGGGGAATTTCTTAAAATCACCATACAGTAAAAAATACTGTATAACCATATATTAATTTTTATGGTTTTTTGTTACAAGTCTGTTTAGTTATGTTTATTTTTGTTATAATAAATATAGAAATAATGCAATATTTAACCTTATGTATCATTTATTAAACTAAAATTTATGACCATGTAATAAACTCCCTTCGTTCTTTGAAGGGAGTTTTTCTGTTTAAGCGAGTAATTCTGATGCAGTGTGCTGAAGGACTTCTTCATATTGGTCAAGTAAGCCACGAAAGATCTCATCCCAGCTTTTTGATTTAGCATAAGACGAAGCTGCTATGCCCATTTGCATAAGTTGATCTTCATTTTGCAATAAAGAATTAATGGAGGATAGAAAGGAATCTGTATCTTTTGGTGGACAAAGAATTCCCGTTTTTCCATCTGTAATAATATTTTTAACCCCGCCACTATTTGCTCCGATGACAGGTGTACCGCATGCAAATGATTCAAGTACGACATTTCCGAACGTTTCAGTAGCTGATGGAAATACCATCACATGAGAACAAGCATATGCTTCAGCTAAATCCGTGCCCTGTAAATATCCAGTAAAAGTGACATTTGTTTTCGGAACAGCTTCACGCAAATTTGTTGCTAGAGGCCCGTCTCCTGCGATGAGCCAATGAATGTCGTCTAGAGAATGCGCTGATTTAACGATAAGATTTTGCAGCGTATCAATATCTTTTTCAGGAGCAATCCTTCCAATATAGGAAAGGACATACTTAGATGTAATATTATATTTTTTTCGGAATAGGTCTTTATTGTAAGTGGGATGAAAGAGGGTGCAATCTACACCACGTCCCCAAATATAGAGCTGTTGAAATCCTTTTTTCTTTAATTGATGTAATGTTTCAGGAGAAGGAACAAAGTTTTTTTGCATATGACTATGAAACCACTTTAAATAGTTCCATAGCATATTGGAGAGAAATTCGATTTTGTAATAGCGTAAATAGGCATCAAAATCAGTATGATAAGAACCGACAACCGGGATATTTAACTTTTTTGCATAATATAACCCACAAAGTCCCATATTGAAAGGCGTAGCAATATGAATGATATCGGGTTTAAAGGTAAGAAGTTCCCGCTTAATGCGCGGAGTAGGAAAGGCAAAGCGACATTCTGGATATAATATTGTTAACGGGATACTTCTCATTTTATTTACATTCGCTACGAAATTATCTTCTGCCGTATGCTGAGGGGCGAAAACAGAATAGGCGATATTTTCTTTTTGGAGATATTTGGTTAAACGTTCCAAAGTTTTCGCCACTCCGTTGACTTGTGGTGTAAATGTATCGGTAAATATGGCGACTCTCATCATATCGCTCCTTTACATGAGTGGAATGAGTTGATAAAAAGAGATGATGCCAGAGCAAGTGCCGAGGCACATGCCTACAAATACATCTGACGGATAATGAAGCCCTAAATAAATACGGGAAATACCGACGCATAGCGCTAGCGGTAATAGAAAAGCAAGTAAGCTTGGATTATAGCAAATAAATGGAATGAGGACAGAGAAAACAGCCGTTGTATGTCCGGATGGAAAAGAATGATCTTTTAATGGATGAATTGGATATTTCGCATCTTGAATTGTCAAATATGGACGTTTTCGTGGATACCATCTTTTTAATATTTGCACGGGAATATGGCTAATCGTTAAAGAAATAGCAGTTGCAATTGCAGCTTGATGCAAATTCCCTGTTGCGAAAATTAAAAAGAAAAGTGTGAGTGCGATTGAGAAAGTAGCACCACCGATATGGGTAATATTGCTGAAAAAGATGTTTAATGTTTTTTGATCAAAGTAGCGATTAATTCCTTTGAAAATGTAACATTCTATTTTATATAGTCCACTGACCTTCATGAGATTTTTCCTCCCTCATTTACATATATATGGAGTTATTAACTTCTATTTTAATAAGATTTTATTGAGGGAATAATAATGTTTTGTAAAGAAAAAGTTAGATTTTTTCATAAAAAAAGCTGCCAATCTTATGGCAGCGATAAAATCATTTTTGTAACGATTTATAATATTGTCCTTTTTCAACGTATTGTGTGCGGATACGTTCCATATCTTTACGGTCTGCTTCTGTTAATTCGCGAATGACCTTAGCAGGACGACCGAAAGCTAACGTATTAGGAGGGATTTTCTTTCCTTGTGAAACGAGACTTCCAGCACCGATGAAAGCTCCTTCACCAATTTCAGCACCATCTAATATGATAGATCCCATTCCAATTAAAGCATCTTTTTCGATTTTGCAGCTATGTAAAATAACTTGGTGCCCAACGGTAACGTCATCTTCTAAAATAAGAGGATACTGCGGGCTTTGGTGGAGTGTACACTGATCTTGTACATTTACTCTGTCACCAATTATTGTCGGTGATACATCACCACGGATGACTGTATTAAACCAAATACTTGATTCCTCACCAATTGAAACATCGCCTGTAATAGTAACATAGTCAGCGATAAAAGCACTACTCGCAATTTTGGGATTTTTTTCTTTATAAGGATATATCATGTAAGGCCTTCCTTTCCTAGAGACTAGTTTTAGTGTATCAAATTATGAAAAAGAGTGAAATGGAGGAGTTTCGTATGTGGAACTATGAAGCGGAAGAAGCGAAAGCCGTCATTATTATCGTGCATGGTGCTATGGAATATCATGGGCGTTATGAAGCGGTTGCAGAAATGTGGAATCATATCGGTTATCACGTCGTTATGGGCGATCTTCCAGCACACGGAACAACTTCAAGAAATAGAGGACATATCGACTCATTTGATGAATACATAAAGGAAATAAAGTTATGGGTGAAAGAAGCAAGAAAATATAGATTGCCTATTTTTTTATTTGGTCATAGTATGGGAGGACTTGTCGTTATTCGTATGATGCAAGAAACGAAAAGAGAGGACATAGATGGGATTGTACTAAGCTCGCCTTGTTTAGGAGTATTAGCTGCACCCTCCGCTCCGCTTCGTGCTGCTTCAAAAATATTAAATATCGTTGCCCCGAAGTTACAATTTGCAACAAATCTCACCGTAGAAATGTCAACTCGCAATCATGAAGTGAGGGATGCGATGGAGAATGATTCATTGTTCTTGCGTAAAGTATCAGTGCGTTGGTATAGTGAATTAATTAAGTCTATCGAGATTGCTCATGAGAAAATAGATGATTTTCCAGATGTTCCGCTCTTGCTAATGCAGGCATGTGAGGATAAACTTGTAGATAAAACACGTGTCCGCACATGGTTTGATAATGTTAAAATGAGTGATAAGGCATATAAGGAATGGCCTAATTGTTATCATGAGTTATTAAATGAGTATGAGCGTGATGAAATTTTGAATTATATTCAGTCATTTACTGAAATACGTGTCAATAATATAGTAGAAACAAACAAATAAATTATTATTTGTACATTTAATAGAGGAGATGAAGGAAGAAGTGAACGTACCGAGTAATCCCATAACGCTCATGGCCAAAGTATACCGTGATGTGTTTCCGGTTGTACACCATGAGCTAGCGATGTGGAAAGAGCGTGCCTACCATATTCCGAATGACGAGCTTCATAGTCAAGCGATCGCAAGTATTGAAAATAAAACGTTTCATTGCGAAGGCGGTGGTATTTTAGCGCTGCTAGCAAATGAACATCGTGAGGAATGTATTCGTTTTATTGTAGCGTATCAAACGATTAGCGACTACTTAGATAATTTATGTGATCGTAGTACATCACTTGACCCGAAAGACTTTGCGGCTCTTCATGAGTCGATGGTAATGGCATTAAGTCCTGAAGTTGAAGGAGGCGGTAACTATTATCGTTATCGTGATGATCAAGATGATGGTGGTTATTTAGATGAGCTCGTTGAAACATGTCAGGATGTTTTAAAGAAAACGAAGCATTATGACAAAATTGCTCCAATTCTTCATGAGCTTGCTTGTTATTATTGTGATTTGCAAATTCATAAACACGTGAAGTTAGAAGAAAGAGAACCACGCTTAAAAACATGGTTTGAAGCGCATAAAGAAAACTTACCTGAAATGAGCTGGTTTGAGTTTTCAGCATGTGCAGGTTCTACGCTTGGAATTTTCTGTCTTGTAGCATATGCATTTCATGATGAGTTACATGAAGAAGATATTGTGAAAATTAGACAAGGATACTTTCCTTACGTACAAGGACTTCACATTTTACTTGATTATTTCATTGATCAAGAAGAAGACCGTATCGGCGGAGATTTGAATTTCTGTAGTTATTATGAAAACGAGCAAGCTATATTAGATCGTATGAAACATTTTGTTGAAGAAGCAGAGAAGAGCATTGGTGATTTGCCTCATGCGAAGTTTCATCGTCTCATAAGCCGAGGCCTACTTGGTATTTATTTATCAGATCAAAAAGTATCAGCACAAAAGAATATGAACAAAATGGCACGGCGCATTGTAAAATACGGAGGGCTCACTTCACGATTCTTCTACTGGAACGGGAAGATGTACCGAAAGAAAATGGCGCAGTGATGAAGAAAACCACTCATATAGAGTGGTTTTCTTTTTATTATGATTGTATTTTTGAAAATACGTATATGAGAAGTTCAATTGTGAAAATAACTAAAACAGATAGTCCGAATAAAGGCATGACAGCGCCTAGTATAACCATCATGACAAAGAAAACGAATATACTTTTCTTATCTCTTTGCTTTGGAGGGGCTGCTAATTTTCCTTTCGGCCTTCTTGCTAACCACATTTTTATTCCGTAATAAATGAGAAGTAATAAAGATAATGTCGTTAGTAAGCATAATATTTTATTTGGCCATCCGAATAAATGACCTTCATGAAGCGGGATACCGTAAGTGAACCATTGTGCCAATAAGCCATAATCACGATAGTCCGTTTTGGAAATGAGTTCTCCGCTATATTGATCAAAGTAAGCTGTTATTTCTTCATTTGGTGCGACGTGCATACCCGTAATACCAGAACCGCTCGATTTCGAAACGGTGAATACACCTTTCGGATCAGCTGGTAGTGAAATAACATATGGCTTTTTTATTACAATTCCTTTTTGTAATGTATCAACTGAAATTGCTTTTGGCTCATTTGAATTAGATTCAGGAGGAGCTTCTTTTCTTGTTGCCCACGGCAATTCTTTTACCTTCGATTCAGGCGGTGCCATATACAACTTTGGATATCCGAGCGATTCATTCGACGATGCAATTTTATAAATTTGGTTACCCATAAATCCTGACCACGGCAATCCAGATGCGACTAACAAAACGAGAGGAATTGTAAATATAATACCGATAATAGAATGACGTCGTTTTGCCTTTTCTCGCTTATTGGATGCCGGTGTGTTTTTGAATTGGCGTATACTCATATACAACCCAGTCACAATTAAAAAGATTGTCCAGCATGCCGCAAGTTCTACAGTATAGTTGACGACAGTGCCACCAACTAAAAGAGAACTATGCAATTCGCGCATTATATTAGCAAACGTTTCACTTGCGTTTTGATCCCCAACAATTTGATTATTACTATCTAAATACACATATTTTTGTTGCCCAGTATATTCATTTGCAATCGTAAGTCTCGTATTATAATCCCCATTAAACTCACTAATTTTCGCCACGCTATAATGTGGATATTTTTTCTCTGTTAAGAAAAGCGAATCAGACATCGAAATAGATTCTGTTTGGGTGCTCTTCCCGAAATATAAATCTTTATAGATGAAATCCTCAACTTCTTCCCGAAATAAATACCCAATTCCGCTCAGTGACAAAGTAATAAGAAGCGGCGTAATAAAAAGTCCAGCATAAAAATGCCAACGCCAAAAAATATAATGAAGCGAACGATTTTGTTTCATACTTTCAGTTCCCCTAACCTTCCCTATATGAATAAACTACTTATTTAATATAGCGAGATTAAGTGTGGATACTTTGAAAGAATTGTGAAGAAAGTTAAAAGTTTTGGGGATTTTTATCGGCGAGACATACAATACGTAATACAAAGCTTAGTTGAGTGAATCAGCTCTTCATTTCCTTTTTGTATCCTGATTTGAAGTGCCTTTTGAAAATAAGTAAGGGCGGTGTGGAAGTCGCCCTCATCCAATTTACTTTTTCCGTAATGTTGGTAGAAGAAGTCCTCATAATTAGGTAAGTCGGGTAGTGTTTGTAGAAGTTCGATAAAGAGTACATTTGCAGCAGGAAATTTTCTTTCCCAATGATATGTATGTGCGAGACGAAGTTTGTTAATAAAAATCCCTTGGATGTTGTCTGTTTGTGTGTAATATTCAATCGCCTCCTGTAAGTAATACTTACTGTCAGAAAGGTTGCCAGCGATTCGTTCATAAACACCGATTAATCCGCAGTTTTTTCCATATAACGGTCCTTTATGTAAATGCTCTTTCAAAAATACAATCCCTTGCTTCATTTCAGCAAGGGATATAGGTTTTTCTCTAAGATTTTCATCAAATGTGTATCCCATTTCAAAAGGTATATTCATTTGGACCTCCTTATATTTTCTACATACATTCTAACAACCGCTTCAGCAAGACATTGAGCGGAATCGACAAAATTCTCACTCGCGACTACATTCAAATCAGTACATGCAATAATAGCGGTATCAACTTCAACTCGCAATTGTAAAACGAGTGTATTCCACAATTCACGAGCTTCTTCAATTTCTCCAGATTTAATACAAGTAATAATTTGATTAATCATTTCTTGCCATTTTTCATGGTGAATGTACTCTATATTACGCTTTGCAATGCCGTCTTGGTAAATCACAGCTTGAACAGTTGCTTCTGTTGCGAGAAGAGCGACTCTTTTTGTATTTTCAGGAATTGCTTTTAACGTTTCATCGACTATATTTAAAATTGGGATAGAAAGAGAACGCTGTAATTCTTCAAAATAAAGATGCGCCGTATTACACGGCATAGCGATAAATTCTACGCCAGTACTTTCAAGTTTTTGTGCCCCTTCAATAATTGCTTTTTTCATCGCCGCATGTTCAATAGGGCGATCCATGTAAAAGGGCGTTGGACAAGAATAAATCATCATATGAGGAAAGTCCATATCATGCTTTGCTCCGTATATTGTTTGGCACCCTGCTATAACTGTATCAACGAATGGTCCAGTTGATTTTGGACCCATTCCTGCTAGTATTCCAATCATTGTTTCGTCTCCTTTAATATGTAATCAAAAACGTTTTCTGCGAACGAGAAAAAGAAATAAAGTAAGTAATAAAAATGAATAGACGATAGCCCAAGCTGTGAGCCAGAGAGTATGAGTAAGTATATTATATTTGTATTGTCCAAGCATTAGAAAGCTTTCGACAGGTGGTAAAAACCATAGTAACTCTTTTTTAAATCGTATAGATGCAATCGTTATAAGTAATATAAATGTAAGGCTAAGCCAAGCAGTACTTGCTTTTTGAATAATATTTCTTGTAAATAATGTCGCGATTGAAATCCCTAGTATAGAGAAAGACATATGAGCGAGAAATCCGACTAGAAATAAAGAAGCTGTCATTTTTTCATTAAACATTTGCAAAATAATTGGGTAGATTACGGATATAAAAGATAACACAGTACAAATGAGGAGAGCCGTAATATATTTACCAACGTATAATGCAGAAATATTATTTGTGTGTGAAATAGTGATTTGTTCTTGTACAGGGTCTTCAGTATGAAAAATTGTGACCGTAATCCAGGCAGATAATAAATAAAGTGCGAGTGCTGTTTCTAAATATGTCGGTACAATAGGGGGCGGCTTATATGTATATACAAAAAGTAAGCTTATACAGTACATTGCAATAGGAGGAATGTACTTATACGATTTTGTGTAGTCGAGAAAATGGTAACGAATAAGCGCGAACATAATAAACCTTCTTTCGATTTAAAAATTAGATTGTAGCAGTGTGATAGATGCTTTTTTATGTAATAAAAACTGAAGCATTTCGTTTGTATACTCTTTTTCGATTTGTAATTGAATGAGGTTTTGATTTGAATTGTGTGTAACGTGTATACATCCTAATTGCTGTTGTAGTTCTATCGCTGAAAATGTTTCGTGAACGATTGCCTCAATATAGACTTGTTCTGTTGATTTTTGCACAGAGGCGTCTTCCGAAATTGTATGATTAGCTAACGTCACAATTCTATCGGCGAAGTTTTTTAGTAGTTGTTTTTCGTGACATGTGAAGAGTACTGATATACCTTGTTGTTTTAATGAAAGTAAAATGTGCTCTAGTTCTTGCTGAGAGTTAGGATCGAGACCAGAAAGAGGTTCATCCAAAATTAATAAATGGACGTCTGTAAGTAATGCTTGCATAATGCCTGTTTTTTGTTTCATACCTTTTGAAAAGTTTCGTACAACGGAATGCCTTGCATAATGTAAGTGAAAAGATTCAAGGAGTATCGGAATTTTATTTCTTAAATATTTTGTTGATAAACCGTGAATATGGCCGAGATGATATAAATAATCTTCTAATGTAAAACGAATCCCTTCAGGAAAATGTTCAGGTACATAGCCGATTTGTATGTGTTCTTTTTTTTGAAGTGTCCCTGCTGTAGGTGAAATAAATCCTGCAATTATTTTGAGTAAAGTACTTTTTCCAGTCCCGTTCCCACCAATAATAGCGAGTGCTTCGCCTTCTGGAATGGATAAATCAATGTTGTCTAGTATGAGTGATTTGTCGTACTTCTTTTGAATTCCCCTTAGTTCTACTAGCAAAGTTCCAGCCTTCTTTCTTCCAATATTATATATATCCATTATATAGGAGAATAAGAAAAAGACGTGCAGTGAATGCATGTCTTTTTTTGTTATGTTGTGTCGAATCGTTGATATATTATCGTTTCTCAATCGCCACAATAAATGGCGGATTATTTTGCTGGTTAATGAAGCCGTATCGCAAAACGTGAGCTTGTTTTTGATCTAGTTCTTCTGCAAATTTGAGAACAGCGTCGCGTTCTACTTGTCCTTCTGGGTGTCCGTGGTAAATGACAAGGACGATGATACCTTCTGGTGCCATTACGTCTAATAATTGTTCGATAGCCGAGATTGTTGAGTTCGGTTTTGTGACGATATGTTTGTCTCCGCCAGGAAGGTAACCTAAGTTGAAGATTGCGCCTGTTACTTTTCCTTTTGCATCTTCTGGTAATACGGATACAAGTGTATCGTGACTATCGTGAACTAAAACAGTACGTTCAAAAAGTCCTTTTTCTTTTAGACGGATAGTAGAGCTTTCGATTGCTTCTTTTTGAATATCAAATCCAAATACTTTTCCGTTATCTCCAACGATTTCAGCTAGGAAGCAAGTGTCATGACCATTGCCGAGTGTTGCGTCTACAGCGTAATCTCCTTCTTTAACAGCCGTTTGCAGCAGCGTGCGAGCAAACGGTAATACACGCTCTAATTTCATTTTTGTTTCTCCTCATTTGCATATTTTCCTTGCCAGCTTCCGCGGCGTACAAATTCTGCATCGATGGAATTTAATACTTCCCATTTATTTAAGCTCCACATTGGGCCGATCATTAAATCAGGTGGACCGTCACCTGTGATGCGGTGCACAATTACGTCTTCTGGAATAATTTCAAGTTGGTCAACAACGAGACTTACATAATCCTCAAGAGAAAGGAATTCTAGTTGTCCTTTTTCATATTGCTTCACCATCGGCGTTCCTTTTAATAAATGAAGTAAATGAATTTTAATTCCTTGTACGTCAAGCTTCGCTACTTCACGAGCTGTTTCCATCATCATGTCGTAATCTTCAAGTGGAAGACCGTTAATAATATGAGAACAAACTCGAATGCCATGCTTGCGTAATTTATTAACACCTTCCACATAAGACGGATAATCGTGAGCGCGATTAATAAGGTTTGCAGTTCGTTCATGAACAGTTTGTAATCCGAGTTCAACCCAAAGGTACGTGCGTTTATTTAAGTCCGCTAAATATTCAACGACATCGTCTGGTAAGCAATCTGGACGAGTTGCGATAGAAAGACCGACAACGTCTTTTTCTGCTAGAAGCGGTTCGAATTTTTCTTTTAACACTTCAAGTGGTGCATGTGTATTTGTGTACGCTTGGAAATAAGCGATACATTTTCCATCTTTCCACTTTGAGCGCATTTTTTCTTTCATTTCATGATATTGCGTTATAACATCATCGCGGCGATCACCAGCGAAGTCACCAGATCCGGCAGCACTGCAAAATGTACAACCGCCATAAGCTACTGTACCGTCACGGTTCGGACAATCGAAGCCAGCATCTAATGAAACTTTAAAGATTTTTTCACCAAATTCATTTCGTAAATGGTAATTCCATGTATGATAACGTTTATTGTCGTTTGTATATGGAAAAGGGTTTTGAACCTTCATTACTTTCCCTCCTAGGCCGAGTCAAAATGAAACAAAATCCATTATAACATACTCATAAGGTAGAGATGGAAGGGACACACTAAAGGGGAATTGAAGCAAGGAGGGACAATTATGGCAGAGCGTCAATCACTTGAATCGTATATTACACAAGCGGAACAAGCGGTGGAATATGCGAAAGAACAATTAGATCTTGGTATGAGACAAGAGCATTACAATACGTTGGAGTATGGAGATGCGCAGTTACAATTAGAACAAGCATATAACGATTTACAAACGATGCAACAACATGCAAATGATGAGCAACGTGAGCAGTTAAATAGAGCACGTATGGCAATTCGCCAATTGCAACATCAAATGATTATTACACCGCACTAATAAGGAGTGAATGTAATGGCGAAACGTTCAGATCAAAATAACCCAGAGCAAAAAACGCAAAATGGGCATAACGCTGAATTTTCAAATGAGCTTGATCCAGTTGTTCAAGTGAAACAGCGTAACAGTAAAAAAGGACAACCTCAAAAATCGAAGCAATCAGAGTAGACCAGGTCGCAATATGACCTGGTTTTATTTTATCCCGCTATTTGTGGGCAGTAAGACTCCCACCTCAAAATTCGGCTGGAGCAAAGAAGTTAGATGGGAGTCGGGCTGCCCGTAGACGCCCGATTGGTGAGGGCTGATTAAAGTTTCACTTTATTATATTACAATAATGTAAGATTTCTGTAAGGTTTGTCGATAGTTATAAGCCCACTTCTCCAGTAGAGTAAGGAAGGATTAAATTTTATACAAGGAGTTGCTTTATGGGGAACAATATTACAAACAAACGAATTGATGAGTTAGATTACATTCGTGGTTTCGCACTACTGGGGATTATTTTAGTAAATATTCTTGCACTACTTAACATTAAAATTCCAGATCCTAATACAGTGGATGCGAGTTATCAAAGATTTCTATACTTATTTGTAGAAGGTCGTTTCTTCTCAATCTTCTCATTCTTATTTGGGGTAGGATTCTATATCTTTATTTCAAGAGCGATTGCGAAGGGGAAAAATGGATATGTTTTATTTTTACGCCGTGTAGTTGCGCTATTTATTTTGGGCTACATTCATCAAATGTTTCAACCTGGAGAAGCGTTAACGCTATATGCAATTTACGGGTTAATCGTTTTACCGTTTTATAAAGTGAAAAAAGAAGTGAACTTAGTAATCGGTCTTATTTTGACGATTACCTTTAGTGTACTTGCTGCGAAAGAATTTCTGCCGCTAAGTTTAATTTTATTAGGGCTTGCTGCAGGGCAGTATAAAGTATTTGAAAATCTTTCAGCGAAAATAAAGCAAGTCGCTATTTTTACAGGCATTATGTTTGTTTTAAGTGTTGTAGCTTTATGGTATCAATATGGGCACGTCCCTGCTGCTCCATTTGTAAATATGATACTTGAGAATGAGGATGGGACAATGGATGCTGCAAGCCAATTCTTAAGAATTGGTATTACAGTTGGAACAATTATTTCAGCTTTCTATGTTGGAGCATTAATTTTACTGCTTCAATTAAAACCAGTTCAAACATTGTTAGCACCACTGAAGTACTATGGTCGTATGGCTTTAACGAATTATATTGGACAAACTGCAATGATTTTAATTGCAGGAAGTGTATTTAACTTTGCAGGAAACTTAACGTACATGCAGACGTTATATGTATGTATCGCAATCTATGCAATTCAAATTGTGTTTAGTGTAATTTGGATGAAAATCTTTAAAATGGGTCCACTAGAATGGATTTGGCGTGTTGTTACGTATTGGACGGTAACACCTTTAAAGAAATAAAGAGAGAAGTGGGCTGTTCCTTTTGTGGAACAGTCTATTTTTTATTGTCATCTTTTTCGGTCAGTCGATATTACTTGTCGAATCGCTAATAAAATTTCGTTTCCCAATGAACCTTACACACTCATCTTTTTATATTACAAAAGTGTAAGGTAAATGTAATGTTAACAAATAGCAGTTCCTCTCCAAAAGGCGCAAAATAGGTAATGGAAAAACAAGCGTAGGAGGATATATATGACGAAACCAGTTGTAGACGTGAAAAACGTCCAAAAAGTGTACGGTAAAAAAGGTGAGAACCAATCACATGCGTTAAAAGGTGTATCATTCTCAATTCAAGAGGGTGAGTTTGTAGGAATTATGGGGCCATCTGGTTCTGGTAAAACGACATTATTAAATGTAATTTCAACGCTTGATAAAGCAACGGGTGGTGTTGTTGAAATTGCGGGTACGGATATTACGAAAATGAAGCAAGGAGAGCTTTCAGATTTCCGTTCACAAAAATTAGGATTCATTTTCCAAGACTTTAATTTATTAGAGAATTTATCTATTTATGAAAACATTGCACTTCCATTATCTCTTCAAGGTGTCTCATCACGAAATATTGGACCGAAAGTAGAAAAAGTAGCAGATATGTTAGGTATTTCAGCAATTCTTCAAAAATATCCATCTGAAGTATCTGGTGGACAAAAGCAACGTTCAGCAGCAGCACGTGCATTAGTACATGAGCCTGCAATTATTTTAGGGGACGAGCCAACAGGAGCGCTTGATTCTAAAAATGCAGCAAGTTTACTTGATGCGATGACAAACTTAAATGAAGAACAAGGCGTATCGATTATGATGGTTACGCATGATCCTTACAGTGCAAGTTACTGTCAGCGCATTTTATTCATTCAAGATGGTGAGCTATATAAAGAAATTCACCGCGGTGGTACGCGTGAAGAATTCTATAAAGAAATTTTAGATGTACTTGCAGATTTAGGTACACAAAAAGCGTAAGAAAGGAGGTACAAGCATGTTATTCAAACTTTCCATGTCAGGACTAAAAAGTAAGCTGAAAGATTATATCGTTTTACTTGTCGGTCTTGTCATGTCGATTTCAATTTTTTATATGTTTCAAACGTTAGCGCTTAATGAAGCGTTTATCGAATCTAATTCAGTGATTAAGTCTATTGGATTCGTATTCCAAGCAGGTTCATTTTTACTAGCAATAATAACCTTCTTCTATATTTTATATGCGAACTCTTTCTTACTATCTCTTCGTCAAAAAGAGTTTGGTATGTATATGATGTTAGGAGCAAAAAAGCATAAAGTTACATTACTTATGTTTATTGAAACAATTGTATTAGGAGCTGCGTCTCTTGCGGTTGGACTTGCAGTTGGTGTAGGACTTGCAGAAGGTATCGGGCAGTTATTAATGAAACAACTCGAATTTGCGGGTGAAGGTTATAAAGCATTTTATCTGCCATCTATGACTGTTACTTGCATCTTCTTCTTTGCACTATTTGTATTATCAGCAATTATGAATAGTATTAAATTATCTCGTATTTCTGTATTACAACTTGTACATGCAGATGCGCAAACAGAGCGAGTTGCAGTAAAAGGAAAAATGACAGGTGTAGTTGCATTCCTTGCTGTTATTTTATTAGGCATTGGATATGCAGCTATGATCAATATGGAAACGTTAAGAGAAATGGGAATCCTTATCGCATTAATTACAACAACAGCTGGTACTTACATGCTATTTGGATCACTTCTTCCAGTCATTATTAAAAAGTTAAAAAGTAATAAGAAGCGTAGTGAAAAAGGGCTTAATGCTTTTACATTTGCACAATTAAACTTCCGTATTAATAGCTTAACAAAGGTGCTTGCGACAGTAGCGATGTTAGTTGCTCTTGGAGCTGGTGCAATTTCAGGTGGTATGGCGTTTAAAAATAACGTTATAAAAATGGTTGATGGTTTCGTAATATATGATTCAGTAGTTCATAATCCAACTGCTGAAGAAAAGAAAATTTTAGACGGTATTACATTTAAAGAGAAAAGCGAATATCGTTACAAAGTCGATGATAAATACGTTTACTATGTAAAAGAGGATTTAGAGAAAAATCGTCCTGTAGTAAAAGATATGGAAAACATGAAGTCGATGAAGGATTTAGTAAAAACGAAAAAAGTTTCAGAGGAACTGCCAGTAGGTGCAGTTTCTAGAGAAATGAATGAAAAAGATGCGAACGCTAAAGAGCTTCCACAACAATGGGACGAGGCTTTCAGAACAATCGAGCCATTCTACGTACATGAAGATCATGCAATTAAAATTGTAGATCAAAAAATGTACGATACTGTAAATGGTAAAGCAGGAATCGTATTTACTGGAAAAACAGATGATTTTGAAGCACACACAAAAGAATGGAAAAAACTTGACGAGTTGCAACTAGATAAATATAAAAATGTAGCAGCTGAAAGATTAGATAGTAAATATCAAGCTTACGACATGTTCTATGGCGTTGCGAGCGGAACGGTGTTTATGGGATTCTTCCTTGGAATTGCTTTCTTAGCAATGATGGCAAGTTGTTTAATGTTTAAAATTCTTTCTGGGGCATCAAAAGATATTACGCGTTATCAAATGCTTCGTAAAATCGGGGTGCGCCGTGAATTATTAACAAAATCAATTTATAAAGAATTATTCTTAGTATTCCTATTCCCAGCAATTGTAGGTATTGCTCACGTATTAGTCGGTATGAATATTTTCGGATTTATTTTAATCGATCCGTACTTCCGTATTTGGGTACCAATCGTAATTTTCGTAGTTATTTACACGATTTATTACTTCATTACCGTTCAATTGTATAAAGGAATTGTTCTTCCGAAAGAAGATTAATAAAAAACCGAGCGAAACTGCTCGGTTTTTATTATTTTCAGAAAAAACGATTTAATGTTACTGAAATATATAATATAATATAAATAAGTAACATAAAATAAAAGTAGAAGCAGCTGGATAAGGAAAGGAGGAATCCGATCTGTAGAAAGAAGCTGAACCTTTTATCCCCACACTTTTTTCTAACCACACCGTATTTGTACAATCGTAAGTTTCCACATTAAAAATTGCCGAGACCACAGAAGTATATTGTAAAAATAATGGATAAGACATGGAAATCCCATAGCATGATAAGGTAAAATGGACAACATAATGAGAAAATTACCGTTCATAAGATGAGGAGAAAACATGTATGGAAGTTGTAGAGGCATTGAAAGATATAAACCAAATTGAGGATATGAAAAAATATTTAAAAGAGCACTCGCAGCGAGATTATCTTTTATTTGTTATTGGGATTAACACTGGATTAAAAATTACTGAGCTATTAAGTATTAAATTTGAAGATGTATTAAATGAAGATAGAACTGTTAAAGATTTTTATTCTCTTCCTGTGAAAGATGAAAAGTTTAAACAAGATATTTATTTAAATACAAAAGTAAAAGAAGCGCTTTTAGCGTACGTACAATCTTTTGATATTCAAAGAGAAAACTACGTATTTCAATCGAACAAAACAACAAATTCAATCTCACGCCAACAAGCGTATCGTGTTATCCATAGCGCAGCTGAAGCGGTCGGAATACTTGGTAAGATTGGAACGAACTCAATGCGAAAAACATTTGGATTTCATGCATATAAAAGAGGAATAGCAATCGCACTGTTGCAAAAACATTTCCATCACGCGACTCCATCAGAAACATTAAAGTATTTAGGAATCTCGAAAGATGAAAAGTTTAAGACAGAGATTGATGTAGATTTGTAAAAAGGGAAGAGCCGTAACTAAAAAATTTTAGGAGGCGGGAATATGAATATTAGAGAGAGTGAACTACCGGGCATTGGATGTAAATTTGAAGTTATAACAAAGGGTAATGAAAAAATGGTTATCGTTATTCATGATGATGGCCGAAGAGAAATGTATCATTTTGATGCGGATCACGATGAGAGTATTTCAAGCATTTCTCTTCGTGATTCTGAAGCAAGACAAATTGCGGCTATATTAGGCGGAATGGTATATAGACCACAAGCTTTAGACACAATTGAGATGGCTTTTGAAGGGTTATCAATTGAATGGTTTAAAGTAGAAAATAACGCACCAGTTGTGCAAAAAACAATTGGCAGTTTAAGTGTTCGAAAAACATATAACGTAACAATCATTGCTATTTTGAAAAAGAATATGAAGAAATTTTTCAATCCAGGTCCAGACTCTATTATTGAAGCTGGCGATATGCTCGTGTTGTCGGGTGAAAGACATGAAGTGAAAAGAATTATTAATGAATTGCTTTCAGCAGGAGGTGATTCATAATCGATGGATACTTTAATCTTTGAAGTTGGAACTGCGTTAGTATTAGTAGCTTTTGCAGCTATCCTCGCTGCAAAGTTAAAGTTCTCGATTATTCCGTTTCTCATTATACTCGGTATGTTAGTGGGGCCCCATGCCCCTGATTTAGGACTTATCGATTTAAGGTTTATTGAAAGCGGAGAAGTTATTTCCTTTCTCGGCCGTGTTGGCGTCATATTCCTCTTATTCTACTTAGGGTTAGAATTCTCAATAAAAAAATTAATTAAATCAGGAAAGTCGATTGCTTTTGGGGGTAGTGTTCATATATCGCTTAATTTCATATTAGGCTTACTTTATGGATATATAATGGGCTTCCCCTTACTAGAAACATTAATCATTGCTGGAATCATTACAATTTCATCGAGTGCAATTGTAGCGAAAGTAATTGTTGATTTAAGAAGATCTGGTAATAAAGAGACTGAACTAATTTTAGGAATCATTATGTTTGATGATATCTTTTTAGCTGTATATTTGTCAGTTGTTTCAGGATTAGTACTCGGAGGTGCAACATCATTTATAGGTGCCCTTACATCGGTGTTAATCGCAGTAGGGTATATGCTACTATTCTTTGTAATCGCTAGAAAAGCTACGCCGTTCCTAAATAAAGTATTAGATATTTCGTCCAATGAAATTTTTATTATCGTAATATTCGCTATTTTATTCTTTGTGGCTGGATTTTCAGAAACGATTCATGTTGCTGAGGCAATTGGAGCGTTATTATTAGGGCTCGTTTTTTCTGAAACAGAGCATAGTGATCGAATTGAGCATCTCGTCGTCCCGTTTCGTGACTTCTTTGGAGCCATATTTTTCTTCAGCTTCGGTTTAAGTATAGATCCGTTTTCGCTTGGAGGAGCAGTGTGGTTGGCATTAGGAGCAGTTTTCATTACTCTCATCGGTAATTTTACAGCTGGAATGTTTGCGGGGCGTAAAGCTGGATTATCCCATAAGGCGTCTACGAATATTGGTTTAACGCTTGTATCACGAGGTGAATTCTCCATTATTGTCGCGAATATTGGAATTGCGGGTGGCTTAATGGCAACGATTAAACCATTCTCAGCTCTATACGTTTTAATATTGGCATCGTTAGGTCCTTTATTAACGAAAGAGTCTGGGAGAATATACTCTCTATTAGATAAGATATTTAAATGGAGCGCTAAAGAACGTGCGAAGCGAGAAAAAGAAGTTGGATAGTATAGGGGAGACTATGTGAAATTCATGTAGTCTCCCTTTATTTATATATTGTTACTGATGTCGTTCTTTGTCGGTAAGTCGATATATTTTAATAATCGCTGATATATTTCAAGAATCGCTGATATATTTTCAAGCGGCAATCAATATAATTTCATTCACCGACATGCCGTTATCTGAATTTCATCAACTATTAATCAGTTGCCTTCCTATTTAAAAACGACTACAATTTTACTGTTATATATGAACGAAAAAAATAGAATAGGAGGGGAGACTATGCCAAGGAAAGTATGGCTATTAGTAGCTGGGATGATTATTAATGTCACGGGTGCTTCTTTTTTATGGCCTTTTAATACAATTTATTTGCATGATCACCTAGGAAAATCTTTATCAGTGGCCGGAATGGTATTAATGATCAACTCGCTTACTGGTGTAATCGGAAACTTGCTCGGCGGTGTTTTATTTGATAAATGGGGCGGTTATAAATCAATTTTAGTAGGGATTGTCATTACACTCGTATCGATTTTAGGTCTTGTGTTCTTCCACGGATGGCCGTTATATGTTGTGTGGCTAGCATTAATCGGCTTCGGTTCTGGAATGGTCTTCCCATCGATGTATGCGATGGTTGGTACGGTTTGGCCAGAAGGCGGAAGACGAGCGTTTAATGCGATGTATGTTGGACAAAATGTCGGGATTGCGATTGGAACAGCGTGTGGTGGTTTAGTTGCGTCGTATCGTTTTGATTATATTTTCTTAGCGAACTTTATTTTATACTTTGTTTTCTTCTTAATTGCTTTTATTGGATTCCGTGGTATGGAAGACAAAAAAGAGCCAGGGGTACAAAAAGAAGTCGAAACGAAAAAAGGGTGGACGCTTACACCAGGATTCAAAGCACTTCTTATCGTATGTGTAGCATATGCTTTATGCTGGGTTACATACGTACAGTGGCAAGGTGCAATCGCAACACATATGCAAGAATTAAATATTAGCCTTCGTCACTATAGTTTATTATGGACGATAAACGGAGCGATGATTGTTTGTGCGCAGCCGCTTGTTAGTATGCTAATTCGCTGGATGAAGCGTTCTTTAAAGCAACAAATTATGATTGGAATTGTCATTTTTGCGGCGTCATTCATTGTGTTAAGCCAAGCGCAGCAATTTACGATGTTCCTCGTTGCGATGGTGACATTAACAATTGGTGAATTATTCGTATGGCCAGCAGTTCCGACCATTGCAAATATACTTGCACCAAAAGATAAATTAGGATTTTATCAAGGGGTCGTAAATAGTGCGGCGACTGTAGGGAAAATGTTCGGACCGGTCGTTGGCGGAGCAATTGTTGATATATACAATATGGAAGTATTGTTTATAGCGATCATGGTAATGCTTGTAGTAGCGCTTATTGCAACGAGTATTTACGATAAACGAGTAAAAGTAGAAGAAGCAGTTGAAGAAAAAATTGCAGTTTAGTTTGACGGAACATGCAACATGTTTTAGAATATATTTAAATTAACTCATATTTGTAATAACAGTGAGAAGGAGTAGTAGTAATAGAAGCTGGTTTAGAGAGTTGACGGTCGGTGCAAGTCAATCCACGTTTCGTTATGAACTCGCCTTTGAGTTGCAGTTGTGAAACTAATAGTAGCAATTGCCGTTAATCCACGTTACGGATCTAAGCGAATGTATATATTACATTAATTTAGGGTGGTACCGCGGGAATCTATAACCTCTCGTCCCTTTCTAGGGATGAGAGGTTTTTTGTATTTTGGGCGGTGAAAATAAATAGAATTTCAAGGAGGGTATCTCATGAGCTTTAATCATCAAGAAATTGAGAAGAAGTGGCAAGGTCATTGGGAAGAGAATAAAACATTCCGTACGCCAGATGAGACAGAAAAACCAAAATTTTATGCGCTAGATATGTTCCCATATCCATCAGGTGCAGGCTTACACGTAGGTCATCCAGAAGGTTATACAGCGACAGATATTTTATCTCGTATGAAGCGTATGCAAGGATATAACGTTCTTCATCCAATGGGATGGGATGCATTTGGTCTTCCAGCAGAGCAATATGCACTTGATACTGGAAACAGCCCGGCAGAATTTACAGAGCTTAATATTAATACGTTCCGTAATCAAATTAAAGCATTAGGCTTCTCTTATGATTGGGATCGTGAAGTAAATACAACAGATCCAAACTACTACAAGTGGACACAATGGATCTTCCTAAAATTATTTGAAAAAGGCTTAGCTTACGTTGATGAAGTACCTGTAAACTGGTGCCCAGCACTTGGTACAGTACTTGCGAACGAAGAAATAATTGACGGTAAGAGTGAGCGTGGTGGGCATCCAGTTGAACGTCGTCCGATGAGACAGTGGATGTTAAAAATTACAGCTTACGGAGATCGTCTATTAGAAGATCTTGATGAGCTTGATTGGCCAGAAAGCTTAAAAGATATGCAGCGTAACTGGATCGGTCGTTCTGAAGGTGCAGAAGTACACTTCAACATTGACGGTACAGACGAGAAATTCACAGTTTTCACAACGCGTCCTGATACATTATTTGGTGCAACATACTGTGTACTTGCTCCAGAGCATGCTCTTGTTGCAGACATTACAACAGCAGATCAAAAAGAAGCTGTAGAAGCTTACATTAACTCTGTTAAAATGAAGAGCGATTTAGAGCGTACAGAACTTGCGAAAGAGAAAACTGGTGTATTCACTGGTGCTTACGCAGTTAACCCAGTAAACGGTGAGAAATTACCAATCTGGATCGCTGATTACGTTCTTGCAACTTACGGAACAGGTGCTGTAATGGCAGTTCCAGCTCACGATGAGCGTGATTATGAATTCGCATCAGTATTCAATCTTCCAATGAAAGAAGTTGTAAAAGGCGGAGACATTACGAAAGAAGTGTACACAGGTGATGGTGCACACGTAAACTCAGCATTCCTTGATGGTTTAAATAAAGAAGAAGCAATCGTAAAGATGATTGAATGGCTTGAAGTAACGAGCGCAGGAAATCAAAAAGTAACGTACCGTCTACGTGACTGGTTATTCAGCCGTCAACGTTACTGGGGTGAGCCAATTCCAGTAATCCACTGGGAAGATGGCACAATGACAGCTGTGAAAGAAGAAGAATTACCATTAGTTCTTCCAAAAACAGAAAACATCCGTCCTTCAGGTACAGGTGAATCACCACTAGCTAACATTGAAGAGTGGGTAAATGTTGTTGATCCTGAAACTGGTAAAAAAGGTCGTCGTGAAACAAACACAATGCCACAATGGGCTGGTAGCTGCTGGTACTACCTACGCTACATCGATCCAAACAATAGCGAAGCACTTGTAGACCCTGAAAAAGTAAAAC
Organism: Bacillus silvicola; assembly: GCF_050524305.1. Taxonomy (NCBI): domain Bacteria; kingdom Bacillati; phylum Bacillota; class Bacilli; order Caryophanales; family Bacillaceae; genus Bacillus; species Bacillus silvicola. The sequence goes on along the minus strand of NZ_JBNGVC010000012.1, from coordinate 1,647,553 downwards.
AATGGCTTCCAGTTGATATTTATATCGGCGGAGCAGAGCACGCAGTACTTCACTTACTATATGCTCGTTTCTGGCATAAAGTATTATATGATATCGGTGTAGTTCCAACGAAAGAACCGTTCCAACAATTATTCAACCAAGGTATGATTCTAGGTGAAAACAACGAGAAAATGAGTAAATCAAAAGGTAACGTTGTAAACCCTGATGATATCGTAGCAAGCCACGGTGCAGATACACTTCGTCTATACGAAATGTTCATGGGACCATTAGATGCTTCAATTGCTTGGTCTGAAAATGGTCTTGACGGAGCTCGTCGCTTCCTAGACCGCGTATGGCGCCTATTCATTCAAGATAACGGTGAATTAAGTGAGAAAATTACTGATGCACCAAACAAAGATCTTGAAAAAGCTTACCACCAAACAGTGAAGAAAGTAACAGAAGACTATGCAGAGCTTCGCTTCAACACAGCGATTTCTCAAATGATGGTATTCATCAACGATGCATACAAAGCTGAAACACTTCCGAAAGAATATGTAGAAGGTTTCGTAAAAATGATTGCACCAGTTGCACCTCACATCGGGGAAGAGCTATGGAGCAAACTTGGATACAGTGAAACAATCACATATGCAAGCTGGCCAACATTTGATGAGTCTAAACTTGTAGAAGATGAAGTTGAAATCGTTGTTCAAATTATGGGCAAGGTTCGCGCAAAACTAACAATGAGTAAAGACGCATCAAAAGAAGAAATGGAACAACTTGCACTTGAGGCAATCAAAGAACAAATTGAAGGGAAAACAGTTCGTAAAGTAATTGTTGTTCCTGGAAAACTTGTTAACGTTGTTGCAAACTAATTCATTTTAAAGAAAAACTCAGAGCATTTATGCTCTGAGTTTTTTTGCGTGAAAAATAAGTTCTGGATTACCTTCATCTAGGTTTTCAATTATTCCACTGCGTATAAAACCGTTCGCTTTAAACACTTTTTGCATACTTTCATTCGACTCGTTCGTTGAAGAAAAGATTTTTTGAGTAGGGGAATGCCTTAACATATATGAGATTAATGAGCTTGCATGACCTCTCCTTCTTTTGACTGGCGAAACAATTATTAATGAGAGGAAAGTACAATCAAAGAAATTTGTATCGTATGTTAGAAAACCAGAAATGGAATTGTCCTCTTTTGTAATTATGCAGTTTCCTGCATCAATAGCGTGTTTAATATAATTTCGTCTACTATCGTTTCCAATTACATCCATATCTATATGAACAATTGAACCTAAATCGTCGATTGAAGCCTTTGTTACGTTCTCCAAAGAAAATGCCCCCTTTCAAGTGAAAGAAAAATAATCAGTCCATTAATCCTATCATGAATGAAGAACGAAGAAAAAGGTGCGGAATTCCCATATAGACAAACACCTATTCTTCTATAGGAAATATGATAAAAAAGGTAGGTTAAATTGAGCAGAAGAGGTGAAAGGAATGAAAGGGATGGACAATAATGCACCACATGGCTTCTTCGGAGGTGTATCGGATAGTTATGGACAAATGATGTTCATGGGAGGAGATGGTCAACACGGATATGGCGGAATCCCAAGTTGGATGGGAGGAGCCGCTGGAGGATTTCCGACGTCAGTGGCTGGCATGCAAACTGGAATGCCAACACTAACAGGAGGATTCCCGACATCAGTGGCTGGCATGCAAACTGGAATGCCAACACTAACAGGAGGATTCCCGACATCAGTGGCTGGCATGCAAACTGGAATGCCAACACTAACAGGAGGATTCCCGACATCAGTGGCTGGCGCACAAACTGGAATTCCAGTAGGTGTACCAACTACATTCCCTTCTTTCGTAGGAGGAGCACAAGGAGGAGTGCCTGTAGGTATGCCAACTACATTTCCATCTGTTGTGGGAGGTGTACAAACAGGATTTCCTGTACCAACTGGCGTCGGTGTTGTAGCTGGTGGAGTCGGCGGCGTTCCTCAAGGTGTTCACGGTCATCATGTGCACCACGGTCATCATCAACATCATGGCCATCAACAGCATCACGGTCATCATATGCACCACGGTCATCATCAACATCATGGCCATCAACAGCATCACGGCCATCAGCAGCATCATGGCCATCAACAGCATCATGGCCATCAACAGCACCATGGTCATCAGCAACAAGTACATCACCAAGGCCAACACCAAATTCATCCACAGGCTGTCCTTTATCAAACTCATCAAACTCATCATGGTCACCACGGTCAACATCATCACCACGGTCAACATCACCACCACGGTCAACATCATCACCAAGGCCAACATCAGCAACAAGTACATCACCAAGGCCATCACCAAGTTCATCCGCAGGCTGTCCTTTATCAAACTCATCAAAGTCATCATCATGGTCACCACGGTCAACATCACCACCATGGTCAACATCACCACCAAGGTCAGCAGCAACACCAAGGTCAACAGCAACAACAATATCAACAATATCAGCAACAACAACAGCCTTGGACTGGTGGAGTTGGAGCAGGAGCAGGGACGGCAGCAGGAACAGCTGGTATTGCAGGAGCAGCAGGACACGCGGGTCATTAATGAATTACGTGAAAAATATATCGGTGAAAAAAGACATAATAAAAAACTGCTAGGAGATCCTAGCAGTTTTTTTCCGCCTCTTGACGCTGGCGTTCAATTTCAGCACGAAGTTGTGGTTCAGGTGCTTGCCATCCTTCTGGTTTTAAAATTTTGCCATCGCCTTCACGGAATCGAGGCTTTCCATCAGGGAATAGTTTTGCCATGTTGGCATTGTTTACAATTTCAAATCCTTTATCTGGACGTACGCCCATTTCTGCAAACGTTCCGAATGCAAAGTAAATAAGGTCAATAAGTGCATCATATTGATCTTCAACAGTCGTTGCTTCTAGAAATTCTTCTAGCTCTTCTTGCATAAAACTTGCACGAATTTTTGCACGCTCTTCTGTTAGTTTTGTTGGAGTGTTTGTCACAGGATGTCCGAATACTTCGTGCATTTTCGCAACAAGTTCGTACCCTTTATCTAAACCTTTTTCGTTTGTCATGTTGTTTCATCCTTTCTTACGTTATGCCGAAGTTTATTGTAACATAAGGTAGTTATTAAATAAAAAGAACATCTTATGAGAAATAAGATGTTCGCTCGTTATTCTTCTTTCTTAATTAAAATGGATAAAACAAGATCGATACTAAATATTCCGATGAGTAGCATCGGTATAACGACAAATAAATAACGTGTAAAAGAAACATTTTTTAAGTATGTATGAGCAAATAAAAAGACGCCGAGAAATAAAATACCATTTAAAATAGGCTTTACTAATTTTTTAGACATAAGCTCCCCCGTAAATATCTTCTCTCTCTATTTGGTAATAAAAAACTCCTCTCTCCGTTGTATCATGCTGGAGAGAGGAGTTCAATCATTTCTCATTCAATTACACCAGAATTTGTAATATTTACGGTGTATTTTATATGAACCGGAACATCTTTATACATTTGTCTCCATTCTTCTAATTTGAATGGGCGATAATGTTGCTTATACTTTGCACCTAGCCCGAGAGGATCGATGTTTAAAGATTTAAACTGCTTAATTAATTTGGTAGCCTGTACATCCAATTGTTTTTGGACATTTTTTTCAATTTTTTTTGTGTTCTTGTTATTTTCTAAGTTAATTTGCTTCGATAGTTCTTGAATACGTGCATCAAGATGAACGTGAATGAAAAAAGAAGGCTTCCCGTTTTTAATTTTTATATCGTAAGTTGGAACAGAACGAATATTATTAATCATTACGTACGCAGAATCTGTTTTAAATTCGTGAGAATCTAATTTGTGTTTCTCTAATAGTCCTTTAAATATGAACATATCTTTTTCCGCGATTTTACCGATATACTTATCCTTTTTAAAAAGACCAATTCCGTTAATTTTTATTTTATCACCATGTTTCTTTAAAATTGGAATATAGTAGTCTTGCCCTTCTTGATAATAACGGAATGCTCCTACATGCAGATTATCCGTTGGTAAAGGACCGGTCTCCATATTATGTTCTAACAACTTTTTAATATAAATTGCAACGTTGTATGAAGTCGTATATTTTCCTTTTAAAAGTTCAGTACCATTCCCCTCTAATAAGCCGACATATAAAGCGTTCCCTATATTTACATCTCGAAGTAATGTATCGAATGAAGTAGACATTCCTTTTTTGGCAAGTCTTATAGTATATAGAGCGACCCGCATTTGTCCGCTAGCAAAAGGTTGAGAAGACTCTAAAGATGTATCTGCTTTTACTTGTTTTACCGCATTTGCGCTGCCTTCAAAAACTTGAACTTTATTACCTTTTTTCTGAATGGGACAAACGAATGTCACTTTTACTTTATTATCTTTTGCTACATCAAAAACGGTTCCTTGAATAAGTTGTACATCGTCGATAATATTTTTTTGTAAACATCCAGTTAGACTGAAGAGTGCTATACAAGAAATAAGTATTAATTTGCTTTTGATTTTTTCCATTTTCTTTTCACCCACACAATAATAAATAGGATTGGGATGTATACATAAATGAGCCAAAAACTAACTTTTGATGCATTACTAATAAAGTTATTAATATCATGTCTGTTTGTTAAAAGTTGTGAAACAATGAGAGTGATAAGGATAAAAGCGAGTAAAACACCTCTTTGTTTTACACGGAATATTTCGTGCGTTGCTCTCGTTGCCGCCCATAAGGGGAGGATGAAACTTGTAATAATAACAAGTGCATAGCCTGAAATTGCAATATATTCTAGCCTTTCTATGAATGGTAATTGAATGACTTGGGTCATAGAAAGTTGTGACCATATCGTTTTTAACAATTGTTTCTCACTAAAAAACGCAAAGGCTAAAAGGGTACTAAATAAATATAGAAGATTTGAAAATAATGCCCCGTATTGAGCGTATTTATGAGATTGCATAGGTTTTTTCACAAATGGATAAACCATGAGGTAAATCTCAAAGCCTGTCATACTGTAGATTGACAGATTGGCGGCTTTTAAAATATCTGAAAAAGAATGTGTGAATATAGGAAGTAAATTATCCCAATGTGAGTATTTCAAAACGAATAAGCTAAGAAGTAAATATCCTAGTGTACCACCAACAGAGATGACGCAAATGCCAGTAATGACACGAAATCCAGAAGAAATAATGTAATAACTAACTAAGCATAAAAAGATTGTTAACATAAAGGTGGAAGCGGTAGGGAACATCCATACTTGAATAATTTCAACGTATGTTCGAATGACGGAAATACTGACGATTAAAAAATAAGCTGCAAAGATGATATTAAAGCCATTCCCTAGCCACTTTCCAAATGTTTGCCGATGTAAGTCAATTAAATTCCCGTTTGTTTCCCTTAATAAAAAATACATCATCCATATAAGAATATGGATACCAATTCCTGTGATAATAACTCCTATCCATCCATCGTATCCAGCAGCTTTTGCAATAATCCGAGCGAAACCGAGAACGCCAGCACCAAACTGTGCACCGTGAATTAAGAAGAAAACAAAGGCAGGAGATATTTGATATTTTTCTTGAACTTTACTCATCGAATGCACCTCATTTCTTAATCATCAAAGTCCGATCTATGTTTTGTTGAAATTCCTTTCGCTGCTTTTTTTACATGTTGTGGTCTTGCTTGCACATCTCTTGTATCAATCATTGTTAATGGAAAACGGATCCAAGAATCTTTAACGGATTGTTGTCTTGTCGGATAAAACAAAGCGTACGGCTTACGTAAGGAAGTAAGTCTAAATAGATGAGTAAATAAAAAGATAAACCCAAGAGAAATCCCGAAGAGACCTCCTATTTCGGCAAAGATAAGAAATGGAAAACGTAGTAATCGAACAGCGTTACCCATTTTGTAAATAGGTGTAATAAAGGAAGCGAGTGCTGATAAGGCAACGATAATTAATAAAATATTACTCGTTAAACCAGCCTGTACAGATGCTTGCCCGATTACGATACCGCCTACAATACCGAGCGTTTGACCAACTTTCATCGGTAACCTCGCACCAGCTTCTCTCAGTAAGTCGATTGCAAGTTCTAAAAAGAGTGCTTCAATTAAAGGTGGGAATGGTACTTGTGCTCTTGATAAAATTAAAGTTTCAAGTAAATCACTCGGAATGAGTTCATAATGGTAATTTAAAACTGCAACGTATAACGGTGTAGCGCATATCGAGAATAGAACGGCGATAAGGCGTAAAATCCTTGAAAATGTAGCATATAGCCAAGAGACGTTGTAGTCTTCAGGTGAAATGAAAAAATCGAAATATGATACAGGTGTTAGTAAAACACTTGGAGAGCCATCAACAAAAATAGCGATTTTCCCATCGATTAGTGCTTTTGTAACTCTATCAGTGCGTTCTGTATTGATATAGAGAGGGAAAATCGACTTTTCTCCCATCAATTCTTGTATATAAGCACTATCATTAATTTGATCATATTCAAGAGCACGTAAAGACTCTTCTAGAAAATCTACATTATCTTTTTCAGCAAGGTTGTCTAAATACATCATGACAACTTTTGTTTTTGAAAATTCGCCGACAATCATTTCTTTTGTTTGTAAATCTAAAACAGGAAGACGTTTTCGGACTAAATTAATATTTGTATCAATATCCTCTACGAAACCTTCTTGAGGACCGATAACAGTCGATTCATTTAAAGGAGGAGTTGGTGCACGATAATTATCAATTGCAATGTTTGCAAGCATACATTTTTGATCTTGCTGGTTCAATTGAATAATCGCATGTCCTTTTAAAACCATGTCCTCAATTTTTTGTAAGTCATTCGTAATTGTGATACCACTCATCGGAATATGTTCTTTCAGCTCTTCTAGCGAAGCGTTAGGTCGTTCTAAAAGAGTAGGCATTAAATACTTTTGTAATTTCTCACCATCAAGTGAAGGACGATAGTAAGAAATCCAATAAGGCATCGTTTCATCGTCAGAGGTGTGATAATTAACAAAATCACTAGACCTTTTCAGCTTCTCTATTAAATCTTGTAGAGAATGAATACGGTCTTTTCCTGGTTTCGTAAAATCATAAATACTATTATTTCCGGAGTGTTGCTTATCTTGAGCAGAATCATTTTGTTTAGAGCTTTGTTGCTGATCTTGGGCTGAGTTATTTTGCTGCTGATTTTGAGAAGATTTTTCTTTCTTAGTACTTTGTTGCTTATCTTGAGCAGAATCATCTTGTTTAGAGCTTTGTTGTTGATCTTGGGCTGAATTATTTTGCTGCTGATTTTGAGAAGATTCTTCTTTCTTAGTACTTTGTTGCTTATCTTGAGCAGAATCATCTTGTTTAGAGCTTTGTTGTTGATCTTGGGCTGAGTTATTTTGCTGCTGATTTTGAGAAGATTCTTCTTTCTTAGTACTTTGTTGCTTATCTTGAGCAGAATCATTTTGCTTAGAATGTTGCTGTTGATCCTGGGAAGATTCGTCTTGTTTAGAATGTTGTTGCTGATCCTGAGCTGATTCGTCTTGTTTAGAATGTTGCTGCTGTTCTTGAGCAGAATCCTTGTTTTCTTCTTTTTTTTGCTCGCCATTGCTACCTTTATTATGTTTCATACTTCTAGTCTGTTCTTTGTTATCATCCTCTTGATTACTAGGTTGTTGCTCCGAGTTATCTGTTTCGTCTTTCTCTGTTGTATTTGATTTTTTTTTCTTACGTAGCCAATTCCAAATCATATGTATGCCCTCTTTAATTGTGTAATATAGTGCTATTTTGTGGCTAATTTTGTATATTATTCATTTATTTATGAAAAGAAGGAGGAGATTGGTTTGCATAGAAAAAACCCTTTAGTAAGCAGTTCATAATATGACGGGAAGAAGGCGAGTCTGTGCAAATTGTAAAAAAGGAGAAGTTTGTTTTAAAAGAGTTTGTGTTTGAAAATGGTAGGGAGATTCCTGTTCAAATGGGGTATGAGACGTATGGTACTTTAAATAGAGAAAGATCAAATGCGATTTTGGTTTGTCACTATTTTAGTGCAACAAGTCATGCGGCAGGAAAATATACAGAGCATGATGAGGGGGCTGGTTGGTGGGATGGATTAATTGGACCTGGGAAAGCAATTGATACAAATAAATATTTCATTATATGTACTGATAACCTTTGTAATGTACAAGTGAAGAACCCATATGTGATTACAACGGGACCGAAATCGATAAATCCGATGACTGGTTTTGAGTATGCGATGGATTTTCCAGTTTTCACATTTTTAGATGTAGCACGGATGCAATATGAGTTAATAAAAGATATGGGGATCGCTAGGTTACATGCTGTAATCGGGCCATCGGCAGGTGGGATGATTGCGCAGCAATGGGCTGTCCACTATCCTCATAAGGTAGAACGAATGATTGGAGTTATTACGAATCCGCAAAATCCAATTATAACGTCGGGAAATGTAGCGCAAAATGCGATCGAAGCAATTCAGCTTGATCCAGATTGGAAAGGCGGAAAGTACGGAGAGGAGCAACCAATGAAGGGGCTTCATTTAGCGAATAAAATGATGTTTATGAATGCATTTGATGAACATTTTTATGAAACAGCATTCCCGCGGAACAGTATAGAAATGGAACCTTATCAACAATTTTCTGTATTAACATCATTTGAGAAAGAGATAAATAAAGTGACATGTAAAAGTATAGATTTAGTAGATGCAAATTCATGGATGTACACTGCGAAAGCAGTCTTATTACATGATATTGCACATGGTTTTTCTTCCTTAGAAGAGGCTCTTTCTAAGATTGAAGCGAATGTACTCATGATTCCATGCAAACAAGATTTACTTCAACCATCTCGTTACAATTATAGAATGGTAGATTTTTTGCAAAAGCAGGGGAAGTACGCAGAAGTATATGAAATAGAAAGTATAAATGGGCATATGGCAGGAGCGTTAGATGTTCATTTATTTGAAAAGAAAGTGTATGAGTTTTTAAATCGGAAAGTATCTAGTTTTGTGTAGAAAATAATTAATGTGGAAAAGGTGCATTGTTTATAATAGGCACCTTTTTTACATAATTTGCAGACGGAAAATATATGAAGCGATTGATAAACCAAAGAAAGCTATACTAAGTAATAGAAATAAGAATGACATTTCTTGAGGGGATTTTATCTTTTTATTATTTTTCATACTAAGAGCAATGACCGCAGAAATTAAGAAAATGATACCCATAATGAAAAGAAAAAGTGTCATTTTAACTGGCTCCTTTCATAAAACAAGTATATTGAGGATACAATGCACGAGTTATGTTTGTAAAGAATAAGTTTTGCGAGAAAATTGAGAAATAAATTCTCGGTTCTTTGCGTTCTTTCTTTCGCATGCTAAAATTGATTAGAAATGGTTGTTTAAAGAAGAAACTAAAGGGTTTATTGTATATAAGGAGGAACGACATATGACAGAAGTTAAAACAATTACTACAGAAGAAGTGCAAGAGCGTTTAGAAAATGGAGAAACGTTATTTTTAGTAGACGTAAGGGAAGATGAAGAAGTAGCGGCAGGGAAAATTCCAGAAGCTGTACATATTAAAATGGGTGATATTCCAAATAAAGTAGATTTCTTTGAAAAAGAGAATGAATATATCTTTATTTGTCGTTCGGGAATGCGCAGTGAAAATGTATGCCATTATTTAAATGAACAAGGATTTAAAACAGTGAACATGGTTGGCGGTATGCTTCAATATGAAGGTGAAACTAAATAATTAGCTAAAAAAACTTGAAACGTGTTTGTTTCAAGTTTTTTTTATTTTGCATAGAGTATATGAAAGGGAGGTTGAGATGAATGAGCATTAACATGCGTAAAATAAAAATTATAAATAATACAGGGGCTGTTAATGTAGGTGATTGTTATAATTTAGCACCTTTCGCTGTAGCAAAAATATATACAGGTGCGGGTGGTTCTAGCACGGCGACATTTTTAAATGGAAAACGAATGGCAGCAGTTGTACCTGTAACATCGGTGTTTATTCCACCGTTAGCGACGAGTACACGTACGTTAGGTTCATAAAGGAAAGGTAGAGTGTAGTTATGCCTGCACATATTAAAGAGTTTATTATTGTTAATAATACTGGGAATATATTTACGGGTGATAATTTGAGTGATACTTCGTTTACTGCTTCGAAAACGTATAGTGGTTCAACAGGTCCAACTTGTATTGATGTTGTTACGATAATAGGGACTGAGACGAAGCTTTGTTTACAACCGGGGGATAGTGTGACGACAACATATACGAGAGGTATTTCTGCTAGTACTTTAACAGGAGGGAATACAGGCCAAAGTGCAAATGCGTCGAGTACTACGCAAGCAGCACCAAATACGGATAATACAGATTCAGTTGCAGGACTCCCCTAAAATAATAGGGGAGTTTTTATTTAGAAGAAGAACTTGTGTTACATAAAAATAGCAGGAATTGTTTTAAAAGTAGTATTGGAGACAGTTTTAGAAAATACAATTCAAATGGAGGGTGAATTTTTATATAGAACATATTTGGCAGCTGTAGTTTGCTTTTGAGGGGGTGGAAGTGGTGGGGAAAAATGATGGAAAACAAAAAATACAAGCGTCGATAAATTCTAATTTTAAAATATCGCCAGATCTTGTCGGCCCAACTTTTCCTCCAGTGCCAACTGGAATGACAGGGATAACTGGAGCGACAGGAAGTACGGGAGCGACAGGAAGTACAGGTCCAACGGGAAGTAAGGGTGCAGCGGGAGATACAGGTCCAACGGGAAGTAAGGGTGCAACAGGAGTGACGGGCCCGACGGGAGATACAGGAGCAACAGGAAGTACAGGAGTGACAGGAAACACTGGTTCAACGGGAAATACGGCCCCAACGGGGGATACAGGTCCAACCGGAAATACAGGAGCAACCGGAAATACAGGAGCAACCGGAAATACAGGAGCAACCGGAAATACAGGAGCAACGGGAAGTACGGGAGCAACAGGAGATACAGGTCCAACCGGAAATACGGGAGCAACGGGAAGTACGGGAGCCACAGGAGTGACGGGCCCGACTGGAAATAAGGGAGCAACGGGAAGCACAGGAGTGACGGGAAACACCGGTCCAACCGGAAATACGGGAGCAACGGGAAGTACGGGAGCCACAGGAGTGACGGGCCCGACTGGAAATACGGGAGCAACGGGAAGTACGGGCCCAACGGGAGATACAGGTCCGACTGGAAATACGGGAGCGACGGGAAGCACGGGCCCAACGGGAGATACAGGTCCGACTGGAAATACGGGAGCAACAGGAAGTACGGGAGTAACTGGAAATACAGGAGCGACGGGAAGCACGGGTGCAACGGGAAGCACGGGCCCAACAGGAGTCACAGGCCCGACCGGAAATACAGGAGCCACAGGAAGCACGGGCCCAACGGGAAATACAGGAGTGACAGGAAACACTGGTCCGACGGGAAATACAGGAGCAACGGGGGATACAGGTCCAGCCGGAAATACAGGAGCAACCGGAGATACAGGTCCGACCGGAAATACAGGAGCAACGGGAAGTACAGGAGCAACCGGAAATACCGGAGCAATCGGAGACACTGGTCCAACAGGAAATACTGGGGCAACGGGAAGTACGGGAGCAACAGGAAGTACCGGAGCGACGGGAAGCACGGGTCCAACGGGGGATACTGGGGCAACAGGAGCAACCGGAGACACCGGTCCAACAGGAAATACTGGTTCAACGGGAAGTACGGGAGCAACAGGAAATACGGGAGCAACAGGAAGTACGGGAGCAACAGGAAATACGGGAGCAACAGGAAGTACGGGAGCAACGGGAAATATAGGTCCAACAGGAAATACGGGAGCAACAGGAAGTACGGGAGCGACAGGAAATACAGGCCCAACAGGAGTCACAGGTCCAACCGGAAATACAGGAGCAACGGGAAGTACGGGAGTAACTGGAAATACGGGAGCAACAGGAAGTACGGGAGCAACAGGAAATACCGGAGCAACAGGAAGCACGGGTCCAACAGGAAGTACGGGAGCAACAGGAAATACGGGAGCAACAGGAAGTACGGGAGCAACAGGAAGTACGGGCCCAACGGGAAGTACGGGAGTAACGGGAAGCACGGGAGCAACAGGAAATACCGGTTCAACAGGAAGCACGGGTCCAACAGGAAGTACGGGAGCAACCGGAGACACCGGTCCAACAGGAAATACTGGGGCAACGGGAAGTACCGGAGTGACGGGAAGCACGGGTCCAACGGGAGATACTGGGGCAACAGGAAGCACGGGTCCAACGGGGGATACTGGGGCAACAGGAGCAACAGGAGCAACAGGAGCAACCGGAGACACCGGTCCAACAGGAAATACTGGGGCAACGGGAAGTACGGGAGCAACAGGAAGTACGGGAGCAACAGGAAATACCGGTTCAACAGGAAGCACGGGTCCAACAGGAAGTACGGGAGCAACCGGAGACACCGGTCCAACAGGAAATACTGGGGCAACGGGAAGTACGGGAGCAACAGGAAATACGGGAGCAACAGGAAGTACGGGAGCAACAGGAAATACCGGTCCAACAGGAAGTACGGGAGCAATCGGAGACACCGGTCCAACAGGAAATACTGGGGCGACGGGAAGCGCGGGTCCAACGGGAGATACTGGGGCAACAGGAAGTACCGGTCCAACAGGAAACACCGGCCCGACAGGAAGCACAGGTCCAACGGGAAGTACAGGATCAACAGGAAATACGGGAGCAACCGGAGACACTGGTCCAACAGGAAGTACCGGTCCAACAGGAAGTACCGGCCCAACGGGAAGTACGGGAGTAACGGGAAGCACGGGAGCAACAGGAAATACAGGCCCAACAGGAAGTACGGGAGCAACAGGAAGTACGGGAGCAACAGGAAGTACGGGAGCAACGGGAAATACAGGTCCAACAGGAAATACCGGAGCAACGGGAAGTACGGGAGCGACAGGAAGTACGGGTCCAACAGGAAGCACTGGTCCGACGGGTGGTACCGGCTCAACAGGAAGTACCGGGACGACTGGAGTTAGTACAACGGCTACGTATGCTTTTGCTAATAATACATCTGGAACAGCTATATCGGTTCTTTTAGGGGGGACGAATGTTCCTTTGCCAAATAACCAAAATATTGGACCGGGAATTACGGTAAATGGTGCTAATACGGTATTTACAGTTGCAAATGCAGGCAATTACTATATTTCATATACAATTAATATAACTGCTTCGCTATTAGTAAGTTCGCAAATTATTGTTAATGGAACTGCTTTGTCTGGAACTGTTAATTCACCAGCAGTAGCTACAACTGCGTTTAGCGCTACGGTTATTGCAAATATTCCAGCAGGAGCGACTATAAGTTTGCAGTTATTTGGTTTAATTGCTATTGCGACATTGTCAACGACTACACCGGGGGCTGTATTGACAATTATTCGCTTAAGTTAATAAGGAGAGAGCCTTGAAACTTTTATGCTTCAAGGCTTTTTATTTGTTTGAGTAAAAAACATCGCAGTTCGAAAATATATTATAATAGAATGAAAAGAGAGAAATTTGGCAGAAAGGGAGGGTGGCGATGCAGGAGATGGTTACAGATTTTTTTGGACGCCCACTTCAAGATTTGCGCATATCTGTCATTGATCGTTGCAATTTTAGATGTACATATTGTATGCCGGCGGAAGTATTTGGGCCAGATTATGCTTTTTTGAAAGATGAGTTTTTAATGACGTTTGATGAAATTGAGCGTTTGGCAAAACTATTTGTTAGCATCGGTGTACGAAAAATTAGACTTACTGGTGGCGAACCACTGCTTCGTAAAGATTTAACAAAACTTATTGCACGTCTCGTGAAAATTGACGGGTTAGTAGATATAGGATTAACGACAAATGCGATTCATTTAACGAAACAAGCAAAAGCATTAAAAGAAGCTGGATTACATAGAGTAAATGTTAGTTTAGATGCAATAGAAGATGATGTATTTAAGGGCATTAATGGCCGGAATATTAATACGAAACCTGTTATAAAGGGAATTATGGCTGCAAAAGAGGCAGGGCTTGATATAAAGGTCAACATGGTTGTGAAAAAAGGGATGAACGATCATCAAGTACTTCCGATGGCTGCGTATTTTAAAGAGCAGGGAATCACGCTTAGATTTATTGAGTTTATGGATGTTGGTAGTACAAATGGATGGAACTTTGAGCAAGTCGTTACAAAGCGAGAGTTAATTGAGATGATTCATAGCGTGTATCCGCTTGAGCTAGCTGAAGCGCATTATTTCGGTGAAGTTGCGAAGCGATATCGTTACGTTGGAACAAATGTCGAAGTCGGTTTTATTACTTCTGTTTCAGAGTCATTTTGTTCTTCTTGTACGAGAGCGAGAATTTCGGCAGATGGAAAGTTTTATACTTGCTTATTTGCGACAGAAGGATTGGATGTAAGGGAACTTCTTAGAGGAAATCTTTCGGATGATGAGTTGGTAAGCGTTATACAAGATGTATGGATGAATAGAAAAGACAGGTATTCGGATGAACGGACAGAAGAAAGTGCAACGAATCGTCCGAAAATTGAAATGTCTTATATAGGAGGATAAGAAGGGAGGCTATTGTATGCAGGAGCGATATTCAAGACAAATATTATTTTCTGGTGTTGGAGAGGAAGGACAGCGAAAAATAAGAGAGAAGCATGTGCTTATTATCGGCGCTGGTGCTCTCGGGGCAGCAAATGCAGAAGCAATTGTTAGAGCAGGTGTTGGTAAAATAACGATTGCTGATCGTGATTATGTAGAATGGAGCAATTTACAAAGGCAACAATTATATACAGAGGAAGATGCGAAACATTATAAGCCGAAAGCGATAGCGGCAGCAGAACATTTAAAAGCTATTAATTCTGAAGTAGAAATTGTACCGGTTGTGACCGATGTAACGGTTCAAGAAATGGAAGAGTTAATTAAAGGTGTAGATTTAATATTAGATGCGACGGATAATTTTGAAACGCGTCTTCTTATTAATGATATATCCCAGATGTATGACGTTCCGTGGATATACGGAGGGTGCGTTGGAAGCTACGGAGTAACTTATACAATCTTGCCTGGAAAAACGCCATGTTTTCGATGTTTAATGGAACATCCAGCGAGCGGAGCGACATGTGATACGGCGGGTATTATACAACCAGCAGTGCAATTAGTAGTTGCGCATCAAATAACGGAAGCTTTAAAAATATTAGTAGAAGATTTTGAGGCACTTCGTGAAACGATGCTATCATTTGATCTTTGGAATAATCAACAGATGGCATTTAAAGTGAATAGACAGAAAAAGGATACATGTTTATCTTGTGGAAAGCTACGTACATATCCGAGCTTAACATTTGAAGCACAAACGAAAACAGAAGTATTATGTGGACGAAATACAGTTCAAATCCGTCCAGGTGTGCGACAGGGGTTTAATTTAGAAGAAATTAAAAAGCGCTTACAAAAAAGTGTGGATGTAAAGGAAACGCCTTATTTATTATCATTTCCAGTGGAAAAATATCGTTTTGTTTTATTTACAGATGGTAGAGCGTTTATTCATGGGACGAATGATATGAATGTGGCGAAACGCCTATATGCAAGATATATAGGGTGAACCTAAAGGAGAGTCCTTTAGGTTCAGAGGGAAAAGATAGTATTAAGAATTTCTAATATAATCTCCATTTTTTCCGCCTGTTTTTTCAAGTAAGTACGTTTCGCCAATAATCATGCCTTTATCAACAGCTTTACACATATCGTACACGGTAAGAGCGGTAGCGGAAGCAGCTGTTAAAGCTTCCATTTCAACGCCGGTACTACCTTCTGTTTTAACTTTTACTTCAATAAGTAGTCGATATTGTTCTTCTGACTGTTTCCAATCGAAAGAAACATCAACACCTTTTAACAATAAAGGATGGCACATTGGGATAATATCAGAAGTGCGTTTTGCAGCCATAATGCCTGCGATTTGTGCAACAGCCAATACATCACCTTTACCAATTTCATTGTGAGAGATTTTGTCAAAAATTTCTTTCGTAACGAGAATGCTAGAGCATGCAATTGCTGTTCGAACGGTTACTTTTTTGTCGCTTATATCAACCATTTTAGCGCGCCCTTGGTCATTGAAATGTGTGAATGAAGACATGGAATTCCTCCTTGAAGTAATTACGATTTAATATATAAAGTGTAATCGAGATTAGATATTTTGCAAATATGAGGTGAGAAACAATGGTAGAAAAACGAATCCCGATTCAAGTTGCTGAGGCAGTAGAGCGGGTTATGAAATACGCTAAGCATGGTGAAGTGGAAGAAGTTTTTATTACAGAAAGTTATGGGAGGATTCTTGGGGAGGATGTTGTCTCAGATCACGACGTTCCTCACTTTGATCGTTCTCCTTACGACGGTTTCGCAATTCGAGCAGAAGATACGAAGGAAGCGAGTCAAGAGCATCCGGTTGAATTTGAAGTAATAGGAGAAATTGGAGCAGGTTCTGTTTTTTTAGAAGAAGTAGGAGCTTTTCAGGCAGTTCGTATTATGACAGGAGCAGCTATTCCAGAAGATTGCAATACAGTCGTAATGCTAGAGTTGACGGAAGGATTCGAGAAGAACGAAAGTACATATATGAAGTTGAAACGCTCTTTCCAAAATGGTGACAATGTGTCATTTAAAGGAGAAGATATAAAACAAAATCAAGTCCTTGTTAATAAAGGTATTGTAATCAATCCAGGTGTTGCCGCACTGTTAGCGACGTTTGGATATAGCACTGTGAAAGTTGTAAAACAGCCTGTTGTTGGTATTGTAACGACAGGAAGCGAATTACTAGAAGTGCATGAGCCGCTAGAGCCAGGCAAAATTAGAAATAGTAACTCTTATATGATTGCAGCTCAAATTATGAAAGCCGGCGGGAAAGTTCGTTATTATGGCCAACTTGCCGATGAGTTAGATGGATGTTTTACAGCTGTTCAATCAGCGATGGATGAAGTTGATATTTTAATTACAACAGGCGGTGTGTCGGTAGGAGATTATGATTATTTACCGGCTATTTATGAAAGATTACAGGCGAATGTACTCTTTAATAAAATAGCGATGAGACCAGGAAGTGTAACGACGGTAGCTGAAGTTGATGGAAAGTTACTTTTCGGTTTATCAGGGAATCCGTCAGCTTGTTATGTAGGCTTTGAATTATTTGTGCATCCAATTATAAAAACGTATTTGTATGTGAAGGAACCTCACGTATATAGGGCAGACGCTATTTTGCAAAAAGATTTTCCGAAACCAAATCCGTTTACTCGTTTTGTAAGAGCGAAAGCGAGCATTGTTAATGGGGCACTACAAGTGACGCCGGTCGGTTTAGATAAATCGAGTGCGGTATCTTCACTCGCAGATGCGAATGCTTTTATCGTATTGCCCGGAGGAACGAGAGGATTTGAAGCAGGGATGAAAGTATCTGTATTATTGTTAGAACACTCTGAGGGATGTGATTGGCCATGGGCAACGCCCCTTCAATCTTACAAATAGTAGGGTATCAAAATAGCGGGAAAACAACACTTGTAGAGAAAATTGTGCATGCATTAGCCGAGAGCGAAATGAAAGTTGCTACAATTAAGCATCATGGTCATGGTGGTTTTCCTGAAGTAGCGCAAAAAGATAGTGAAAGGCACCGAAAAGCTGGTGCTGTCGTAAGTAGTGTAGAAGGCGCTGGATTACTATCTCTGTCTTCATTACGAGATGAATGGTCCTTGCAAGAAATTATCCGCTTGTACGAATTTTTTGAAGTGGATACGATTTTAATAGAGGGCTATAAAGCTGAGAAATATCCAAAAGTAGTGTTACTTCGTTCTGCGGAAGACATTGAACTTTTACATAAGGTAGAAAACGTAGTAGCAATTATTACGTGGGATAATGTCCTGTCAAATTTAAGAGAAGACTATAAAGTATTTCATATAACAGAAGAAAAATTGTATGTAGACTGGTTTTTACAAACGGTTAGGAGTGCAAAATGATAAATACGTATTATGAAGTAATTGATACAGAAATCTCGATTGAAGAGGTGGCAAAGAAAGTAATTCGACGTGAATGCGGTGCTGTTACAACATTTATTGGAACGGTTAGGGAGTTTACGAAAGGGCGTCGTACATTATACTTAGAGTATGTTGCTTATAAGTCGATGGCAGAAAAGATGCTACAGAAAATCGGCACAGAAGTGAAGGAGAAATGGCCTGGTACACATGTTGCGATTACACATCGCATTGGCACGTTGCAAATTTCTGATATAGCGGTTGTTGTTGCTGTATCAACGCCGCATCGTAAAGAGGCCTATGAAGCAAATGAATATATTATGGAGCGTATTAAGCAAATTGTTCCGATTTGGAAAAAGGAGTTTTGGGAAGATGGCGACTCATGGATTGGTGATCAATTAGAAAAGACACCATATCCAGCAGGAGAGCCTGGGAAGGAGCTATAAATATGATTCGAGTATTGTTATTTGCGAACTTGCAAGAAGAAGCAGGAACAAGTGAATTACAAATAGAGAAAGAAAATATTACGGTTGCAGAGTTAAAAGATATTGTCGCGAAGGAATATAATGTACCAGTATCAGCACCAATTATGGTTGCGATTAATGAAGAATATGCAAATGAAGATGATACGATACAATCTGGTGATGTAGTTGCACTCATACCACCAGTGAGCGGTGGTTAATATTGGATTTATTAAAACGACTTTCCTGAATAGGGGAAGTCGTTTTTTTTATGGGCGTTTTGAGAACACTAATTTATAGAACAAGGAGGGCATTATGAAAAAAATATGTGTAATGATGACGATGATATGTTCTATCTTTTTCTTTTCTCCAAGCTATTCTTGGGCGAAAGAGTCAAAGGAACAGCTTTTAGAGAGTGCGTTACTTAATAGGTACTATTCAGTTATAAGGCAAGCGACAGAAGATCAATATGAATGTGATTCAGTTATAAATATAAAGCGTCTAGGTAAGAAAGATGAGTTTGTTCCTAGATTTGAAGTAACTCTACAATTTCTTACATTTCAAGGTGCACATAATCCGCCGAATGACAAAGTTACACTTACTTTGGAAGACAATTTAGATCACATAAAGATAAAGAAAGTAGAGCGAGAAAAAAATGTGTCTAGTGCGATTGCAGAAAAGGTTTGCGCACGAGCGAAGGAAAAAATGAAAGCACACTCTAATGGTGTAGAGCGGTAACTGATGATATTTAGTAAAGAAAGGTAATGAGCGATGGATATACTTTTAGCGATTTTACCAGCTATATTTTGGGGGAGTATTGTGCTATTTAACGTTAAACTCGGCGGAGGACCGTATAGTCAAACGCTCGGTACAACATTTGGTGCACTTATTTTCTCGATTGTTGTTTATATTTTTGTGAAGCCAGTATTAACTCCTACTGTTATTGGAGTTGGAATTGTATCAGGTTTATTTTGGGCACTTGGTCAGGCGAATCAATTAAAAAGTATTGATTTAATGGGTGTTTCGAGGACGATGCCAATTTCAACAGGACTTCAATTAGTTGCGACGACTTTATTTGGAGTCATCGTATTTCATGAGTGGTCCACGACAATATCAGTCGTCCTTGGAGTTTTGGCGCTCGTTTGTATTATTATCGGTGTTATTTTAACATCACTTCAAAGTGAAGAAGAAAAGAATGCAGAGCAAGCAGCAAATTTTAAAAGGGGCATCATAATTTTATTAATTTCAACAGTCGGTTATTTAGTTTACGTAGTAGTTATTAGGCTATTTAACGTAGATGGTTGGTCGGCTTTATTACCACAAGCAGTTGGTATGGTGTTAGGAGGCATTTTACTTACCTTTAAACATCATCCATTTAATAAATATGCGATACGAAATATTATTCCAGGATTAATTTGGGCAGCTGGAAATATGTTTTTATTTATTTCACAGCCACGTGTCGGGGTTGCAACAAGCTTTTCACTATCACAAATGGGAATTATTATTTCGACGCTTGGCGGGATTCTTATATTAGGTGAAAAGAAAACGAAACGTCAATTAACAGGTATCGTTGTGGGTATCGTTTTTATTATCGCAGCCGGAATTATGTTAGGGATTGCAAAAGGATAAGGAGGCATTGAAATGTATAGTGATTTAGAAGGGAAAGTCGTCGTTATTACAGGATCAGCAACTGGTTTAGGTAGAGCGATGGGAGTACGATTTGCTAAGGAGAAAGCGAAAGTGGTTATTAACTATCGCTCACGAGAGTCAGAAGCGAATGATGTGTTAGAAGAAATTAAAAGAGTAGGCGGAGAAGCGATTGCTGTAAAAGGTGATGTGACGGCAGAGGCAGATGTTGTGAATCTCATTCAATCTGCTGTGAAAGAGTTTGGTACGCTCGACGTTATGATTAATAATGCAGGGATAGAAAACGCGGTACCGTCGCATGAAATGCCGTTAGAAGATTGGAATAAAGTAATCAATACAAATTTAACAGGCGCTTTTTTAGGAAGTCGTGAAGCGATTAAATATTTTGTGGAACACGACATTAAAGGATCTGTCATTAATATGTCTAGTGTTCATGAGAAAATTCCGTGGCCACTATTCGTGCACTATGCAGCAAGTAAGGGCGGTATTAAACTTATGACAGAAACGTTAGCGTTAGAATATGCGCCAAAAGGTATTCGAGTAAATAATATTGGGCCAGGTGCAATTAATACGCCGATTAATGCCGAAAAGTTTGCTGATCCAAAGCAGCGTGCTGACGTAGAAAGTATGATACCAATGGGCTACATTGGAAAATCTGAAGAAATCGCAGCAGTAGCAACTTGGCTCGCTTCATCAGAGGCAAGTTACGTAACTGGAATTACGTTATTTGCAGATGGTGGAATGACTTTATACCCATCGTTCCAAGCTGGGCGTGGATAATATGAAAAGGACAAAGAGCTTTATCTCTTTGTCCTTTTTTGCAAAAAAAAATAGCGGTCAGCTATTTTTAAAATTAATGATTGATTGTATCTTGAAGAAATTCTGTTGCTTGATGTTCTGAAACATTCTGTACGAGCGCAACTTCGCTAATAACCATTTTGCGCGCATTATCTAGCATTTGTTTTTCGCTCGCATTTAATGCTCTTTCTTTATTGCGACGAAGTAAATCACGAACAACTTCTGCACTATCTTGAAGATTGCCGTTCTTCATTTTTTCCATATTCATTGTATATCTTTGTTTCCAGGAAAGTGAGGGGTCTGATTCCCCATGATGAAATTCAAGAAGTATACCATCTAACGTACCTTTATCGACGATATAACGTATACCTGATTTTTGTAATTGATCCATCGGAAGCATTACTTGCATATCTTTATTAATGATGCGTATAACACAATATTGACGCGTAGTACCTAATATTTCTTTCTCTTCAATTGCTTCGATGATTCCTGCACCGTGCATTGGATAAACGATTTTATCACCAATTTGAAACAAATCATCCACCTCCATATGTGGTAACCATCTTTAATGATAACACATTTAGATAAAAATGTCAAATTTTATATAATATCATATCTGATATACTGTAGTCAATATATAAAAGGCGTTTTTTTTAGATGTTTTTTTGCCCTTATATGTGGAAAGAAAAGAGGAGATTTTTTTAGAAAAATAGTACAGGCGAAGAAAGAGGGCATATCCACTTATTTTTAAGCATAAAATGTAAAATCGCTAATACAATATACCTAAATCCGTTCTTTGCAAGGGAGGGAGAGAAGGTGGGGCGCACAATTAAAATTGATATTACAAATAAAGTTGTAGCTAAATTTAGACCAAATTATTTGGAATTATATACGAGTAAATTTATGATAGGTAAGTTTTATGTCTATACTGAAGGTAAACAATATGTGTTAGAAGACGGATATATATACGAAGAAGGAAAGTTTTATCGCATCATAGATACGCACCGTGGCAATAATCAAGCGGCGGAGGGCTGCGATCTAGGATGGTGTTAACATGATTCGTGTGAAAGTATTTGATGAAAGTCATGAAAAAGACTTAGAAGATGCTGTAAATGTATTTTTGAAAAAAATTGATGATGGAAATTTTTTAGATATAAAGTATCAAGTTGGTGTTTCGATTAATGATGATGAAAATCAAATTTATTGTTTTTCAGCGATGATTGTTTATAAAGCATAAAAAAGAGCTGGGGAGCCAGCTCTTTTTTATGTTTTATGTTGGGACAACATGTGTTGGTAATCCGTTCATAATAGATTGTGCTGTACCTATCTTATTCGTCTTTAAAAGAAGTTCTTCTGTTTCATGTTTTTGGGCATCTTTACACATACCGAGGTGATAACGATCACCTAAAAATGGATCAATATAAAAACCGTTTTTGAATATTTTATCATTTGGATGTTTTTCATGGTGAATGTCAGAACAGTTAATGCAATAGAACATAGCTTTCATCCCCTTTGTATTTTTGTTTGAAAAAGTGAGTGGGTAGTCATTTCGCTCCTAAGGAAATGTTGAGGAGAAGAGAAATAACTACCTACTCAAATGGTGGGCATATTCCTTCTGATTTTTCATATCTCGCGTAGTGTCCCCGAGGGAAGGAGGAGAGACGAAATACGCATGATATACGTAAGGCGCTTCTTTCAAGATGAATGATGGAGTTTCATGTTGAGAGAAGTTTTTATTTTTTGTTGCCTTTGTGAGTATATTATGAGGGAATGCTCAGAGGGTGTTTGTCCTGTTGAAAAAATGTTGAGAATTTCTCAACAGTAAAAAAGAATCAGGATTGACATGAAACTAAAAGGTGTTATATTATCTAAATATAACCAAAAGGTGTTATATTTGAACGCCGAATAAAGGAGAATGGAAATGGAACAACAAAATACATTAACTGATATTAAACAAACGATCGTTTTTAACGCGTCTATTCAAAAAGTATGGAATGTAGTATCAACTGCAGAAGGGATTGCGTCATGGTTTATGCCAAATGATTTCGAATTAGAGGTAGGACATGAATTTCATGTGCAATCACCATTTGGGCCATCACCATGTAAAGTGTTAGAAATTGATGAGCCAAACCATCTATCTTTCTCATGGGATACAGATGGCTGGGTTGTTTCATTTAACCTGAAAGATCTAGGAGATAATAAAACAGAATTTACGTTAATTCACGGCGGCTGGAAACATCCTGATGAAATCCTTCCAAAACCAAATGCGAAGAGCTCTATTATTCACGAAAGAATGAGCGGCGGCTGGGTAGCGATTGTAAATGAAAAACTGAAAAAGGTTGTTGAAGGTTAAATGTCTTCGTCAGCAGCGAAATATGATGTATTTCAAGCAATTGCTGATCCAACCCGCCGAGAAGTAATACGGTTATTAAGTAATAAAGAGTTACCGATTTCCAAAATAACGGATCATTTTCCGATGAGCCGTACTGCAGTTGTAAAGCACCTTCATATTCTTTCGGAAGCGAATTTAGTGAGTGGAAGAAAGAGTGGAAGAGAGAAGATATATCGTTTGCATCCAGAACCATTAGAAGAATTACAGCAGTGGCTCTCATACTATGAACGATTTTGGGATAATAAATTGTCCATGCTTAAACATATTGTGGAGAATGAAGAGTAAAAGAGGATGACCATTTCGGTCATCCTCTTTTACTGCTCACTTGTTTGTTTAGCTGGCTTTAATAAGAGCCAAGCGATAATTAATGTGAATACTGCTAATACGAAAGTGCTCATATAAATGACGTGTACACTTGATGCTAATGCGGATTGTGATTCGGTTGCTACGTTTGCTGTAGCTCCGCCGTGTCCGCCAGAAGATACGAGATCAAGATTTTTAATACCACGCGCGTGAATCATCGTATTGAAGATTGTTCCGAAGATTGCAGCGCCTAGTGTTTGACTAAATGTATTAATAAATGTGTTTAAACCAACGGCTGTTCCGCGCGTATGAGCCGGTACAGCTGCTTGAATTGTGACCATGTAAATTGGTGTAACAAGTCCCATTCCTAAGCCGAATAATCCGACTGCAACATAGATAAGGAACGATGGTGAATCTGTTGATAATGTAAATAATAAGAAAGTAGCAACTGATAAAATGCTAGCTCCAAGTAAAATAATTTGTTTCGTTTGTAACTTGCCAACTAAGTTACCGGAGAACATAGCACCGAATGTCCACATAACAGGAATCGGCATTAAAATGAGTCCAGCTTCTGTCGCGTTTTTTCCTAAAACACCTTGGCTCCAAATTGGAAGATACACTGTAATACTAATAATCATTGCGCCAGCAATAAGTGTTAGTATGTTTATAGTAGATAGTGTACGGTTAGAGAAAAGTGCTAGCGGAATTAATGGTTCCGGAGATTTTTTCTCGATGTATAAGAAAATAATGAATGAAACAGCGGCAAAGATTAATAGGCTGATAATTGAAATGTCTCCCCAGTTTTGCTTACTGCTACCTGTTAATAATGCGTATAGCAGAGCGATTGTACTTAATGAGAAGACTGTTGCACCAAGGTAGTCGATATGTTGCTTGGCGGCAGACTTAACAGATTCCTTATAAGAAATGGCAAACATTATGCAAGCGACAATTCCAAAAGGAACGTTTAAGAAGAAAATATAGCGCCAAGAAAGAGAATCAACTAAAAATCCACCTACTAACGGCCCGATAACACCAGATACACCCCAAACGGCACTCATCCAGCCCTGTGCTTTCGCGCGGTCTCTCGCTTCGCTATATAAGTCCCCAATAATCGTCATTGTGATCGGCATAACAGCACCAGCCCCTATACCTTGAAGGGCTCGGAAGAAGATTAATTGTTCCATTGATGTAACGACTCCGCAAAGTGCAGAACCGATTAAGAAGATTGTTGCTCCGATGAGCAGAACTTTTTTACGGCCGAATAAATCAGCTAGTTTTCCGTATATTGGAGTCGAAACAGCTGTTGCAAGCATATAGATTGCATACACCCAACTAACAAGTTCGACGCCTGACAAATCACTCGTTATACGAGGGATCGCTGTACTAACAATCGTTCCTTCTACCGCAGAAAGAAACGTCATTAGCATTAAAGACATCATGACTTTTTTTCTCATTTGTTTTCCCCTTACCCTTTTTCAAATATTCAACAATATAAAATATAAAGGTACTAAGGTATATAAAGCAACAAAAAAGAACGAGGGGATTTGGCATTCTTTGTTGGTAAGTCGGTATATCTTGAGAAATCGCTGATATAAGTGGGGAATCGCCGATATAATTGAGAAATCGCTGATATATGTGAAAGACCGCCGATATAATTTCATGTACATATAAAAAAAGAAACAGGAATCCCTGTTTCTTTTTTTAATACTGCATTTTTGCGTTTTCTCCAGCTGTTGTTCCGGCAATTCTACCAGTAACGAGAGCAGATGTAATGTTATAGCCACCAGTATAACCGTGAATATCAAGAACTTCTCCGCAGAAATATAAGCCATTCGTGAATTTAGAAGACATTTCTTTCGGGTTAATTTCTTTAACGGATACACCGCCGCCAGTAACGAATGCTTTTTCAATTGACTGCGTACCATTTACATTCACAGTAAATTCTTTAAAGTCTTTCACAAGTGCACGAATCTTCTCATGAGAAATTTGTCCAGCTTGTTCGCTGCCATCAATTTCATTTTTTTCTAATAAGAATAGGAAGTAACGTTCAGGCACATAACCTTTTAATACGTTTTTAATTCCTTTTTTCGGATCTTCTTTCATTTGTTTCAGCATGCGCTGGAATAGTTGTTCACTATTTTCTTCTGGCAATGCATCGATACTCATTTGAACTGTATTCGTTTTAAATTTTTTCAACGTTTTTACAACGAATTGGCTACAACGAAGAGCGGCAGGACCAGATAAGCCAAAATGAGTGAAGAGCATGTCCATTTTATGAGAAATGACAACTTTTCCTTTCGGGTTTAATACGCTTAAGTTTACATCTCGTAAAGCAAGACCTTGTAATGAACGGTCACGAATAAATGGTTCGTTTGAAAGAATTGGTACTTCTGTTGGGAAAAGTTCTGTAATTGTATGACCAGCTTTTTCAGCCCAAGCGTATCCGTCTCCAGTAGAACCAGTTTGAGGAACAGATTTTCCGCCAACAGCGATAACGACGTGATTCGTTTCTAACACTTCACCTGTTTGTAATACAACGGCTTTCGTTTGACCGTTTTCGTATTCAATCGTTTCAACAGGCGTATTCGTGCGTATTTTTACACCTAAGTCTTTTAATCGTGTTAAAAGTGCATCTACAACAGATTGCGCTTTATTTGATACGGGGAACATGCGGCCATGATCCTCTTCTTTCAGTTTTACACCGAGATTTTCGAAGAATGTAATAATATCTTCATTACTGAAAATAGAAAAAGCACTGTATAAGAAGCGACCATTTCCAGGTATATGTTTAACGATTTCATCAAGTGGTAGACGGTTCGTTACGTTACAACGGCCACCACCAGAAATCGCAAGTTTACGTCCAAGTTTATTTCCTTTATCAAGAAGTAAGACGCTTGCGCCTTCTTCAGCAGCACCGATTGCAGCCATTAGCCCTGAAGGACCGCCGCCGATGACAATAACATCATAATGCATAATATATCGACCTCATTTTCTACATTTCCTGCCTAAAAGAATAGCATGTTTTCCCTTAAAAGAAAAATAGAGTGAAGTACTGCTTAAGGGGAGAATTGTGGTACAATACAAAAGTTAGAGTTCAGCACTATCCTGCTATTTATGGGCAATAAGACTACTATCTTAAGATTTAAGAGAAGTAAAGAGGGAGTTAAAACGGTCCGTAAATGCTCGAATGATTAGTAGAAGGGGAGTCTTCCGCTAATTATAGTTTCACTTTATCCCGCATTAACGGGCAGTAAAACTCCCACCTCAAAATTCGGCTAGAGCCAGGAAGTAAGGTGGAAGATAAACTGCCCGTAAACGCCCGATTGATTCAACTAATAATCAGTGGGGATGAACAAAATCCCCACTGATTATAGTTTCACTTTATGTAGATGTAGGAGGATTTTTTGTATGTCCGATTCAAAATTTCTGCGCGGAACGCTTATTGTGACGTTAGGGACATTTTTAGTAAAGTTCTTAGGCATGATTTACGTCTTTCCGTTTCATGCATTAGTAGGCACAGAAGGCGGAACGCTCTATACATATGGATACATTCCATATACGATATTTTTAAGTATTGCAACGGCAGGGGTGCCGCTTGCTGTTTCGAAGTTTGTTTCCAAATATAATGCACTTGGCGATTATAAAACGAGCCGGAGAATGTTCCGCTCGGGAATGGTTATGATGATAGTAACCGGAGTTCTTTCGTTCCTAGTTCTATACATGACCGCACCATTATTTGCAGAAGCAATGCTTGGTAAACAAAGTTTACAAAATAAGGTAGAAGAAGTTACGACGATTATTCGCCTCGTAAGTTTTGCGCTTATTGTTGTGCCGGCAGCAAGTTTGATTCGTGGTTATTTCCAAGGCCACCAATCGATGGGACCGACTACGGTTTCACAAATTATTGAGCAAATTATTCGTATCGTCTTTTTATTAGCGGGTAGTTTCATCGTTATTAAAGTACTAGGCGGTACAGTAGCAACGGCAGTTGGGGTTGCGACATTTGCTGCATTTGTTTCAGCAGTTGGAGCACTTGGCGTATTAATTTGGTACTGGTTAAAACGTAAAAAATATTTGGATCAATATTTAATTGAGCAAACTGTACCAGAATCGACAGTAAGTACCGCTCAATTGTTTAAAGAGTTGTTTGCATATGCAATTCCTTACGTTGTAATTGGATTAACAATTCCTTTATATCAACAAATTGATACATTGACATTTAACTCTATTATGCAGGCGATTGGTCAAGGAGATATCGCAGAGCGAGCACTTGGTATTTTCACGATGTGGACGCATAAATTAATTATGATTCCGGTATCACTTGCAACAGCCTTTAGTTTAACGCTCGTGCCAGCGATTACAAAGTCATTTACTGAAAAACAATACCGCTATTTAAAATTACAAATTACACAAACATTCCAGGCAAATATGTTTTTAACATTGCCAGCAGTTATCGGTATTTCTACACTTGCATATCCAATTTACACTGCTTTCTACGACTCAGATCCACTAGGTGGACAAGTATTAATGTGGTATGCACCAGTTGCGTTGTTATTCGCTTTATTCACAGTAACAGCGGCGATTCTGCAAGGGATTAATCAGCAAAAACATGCGATTGTCGCGCTTGCTATGGGTGTTATTTTGAAATTTGTATGTAACGTAATCTTTATTCGCTATTTCGGTACAGTTGGGGCGATTTTGGCTACTGCAGTCGGCTTCTTAGTTTCTGTATGGTATACGAATAGACAAATCAAAAAACATGCAAACTATTCATTTGGTGTTGTATATAAGAGAACATTCCAAATTGCAATATTAACACTTGTAATGGTTATTGCTGTAAAACTATCACAATGGCTTCTATCCTTCATGATTTCGCCTGATGGCCGTATTGGTGCTCTTATTACAGTTGCGATTTGTGCAGGTATTGGTGGACTTGTTTACGTAGTATTAGCGATTCGCACAGGAGTACTAGAAAGAGTATTTGGCGGAGAAGCTTTAGAGAAAATCCAGCGTAAACTTGGTAGTCGATTCAAAATAAAGTTGAAATCAAAAGGGGCGTAAATACGTCCCCTTTTCTTATGATAAATAAAGAAGGTGAAGAACATGAGATTAGATAAATTATTAGCGAACATGGGACACGGAAGTAGAAAAGAAGTAAAGAAATTACTGAAAGACGGCGTTGTGAAAATTGATGGAACGCCAGTGAAAGATCCGAAGTTTCATGTGAATGTAGAAGAACAAGAGGTTATGATTCACGGTGAAGTTGTGGAATATAAAGAGTTTGTTTATTTAATGATGCATAAACCACAAGGTGTTATTTCAGCGACAGAAGACGATAACCACGAAACGGTAATAGATTTATTAGAATTAGAAGATGCGATTTTTGATCCATTCCCTGTTGGGAGACTCGATATTGATACAGAAGGTTTCTTATTGATTACAAATGACGGGAAGTTAACGCATCAACTATTATCTCCGAAAAAGCATGTGCCGAAAAAATACTATGCACACGTTTCAGGAGTTGTAACGGAAGAGGATGTAAAAGAATTCGCTAAAGGTGTTATTTTAGAAGATGGCTATGAAACGAAGCCAGGCGAACTTACAATTCTAAAAAGTGATGATATTTCTGAAATTGAGCTCGTGATTACAGAAGGAAAATTCCATCAAGTGAAGCGTATGTTTGAAGCGGTAGGTAAAAAAGTAGTGTATTTAAAGAGAACAGAGATGGGACCTTTAGTGTTAGATGAAGAGTTAGAACTTGGGCAATATCGTGAATTAACAGATGAAGAAGTAGAAATGTTAAAAACATATCAAGTAGATAACGAAAAGTAACGTCAATTTCAAAGCATAGAAAAGACCCCTTTCTAATGAGTTAGAAAGGGGTATGTATTTATTTACATACAATTATTTTTTTGTTATGAGGTCATTCTCACTTTCTTTCCTGTCGTTGTCCACTTGCCGCGGCAAGGGCTATACACGAGTTCATTAAACTGCAACACATTTAGATCACGTTGTATCGTTCGCGGTGTGATCCCGAACTCATCTACAAGGTCTTTCGTTGTTACCGTACCGTTTTCATTGATGTACATATAAATCGATTTAATGCGTGTTAGCATACGAGTAGTTGTAGGTTTCAAGAGAAAACCACTCCTCTACTAGTTTTTTTGACCCCATTCAGGAAAGAAGGTCGTTACTACCATTGTACTCTACATGATAAAATTCATGCTTTAATCTACTTAAATTTTACAAAAGTTTAACAAATATTCATATAGAAAAATATTGGTAGTTGACATTGTATATTTTGTCAGTCAACTAACTCATAAATTTCTACGTAAAACGCCAAATTCCTGCAAATTTTTTTGAGAAAATAAAAGAAAAACTAATGCGAAATATCTGAAATGTTACAATTGTTCGTTATTAGATTTTCATGTATGGCATAAGAGATTTCGGTTTGCTATGATGAAAGAGACAATATAGTGAAGGATGGATGCGTGATGTCAACGATTAATTGGACAGAAGAAGTTGCAAAACGAAAAGATGATTTAATTCGTGATACACAACAATTTTTACAAATTAAAAGTGTATGGGAAGAAGAATCTGCGAAAGAGGGCGCACCATTTGGTGACGGTGTAGAAAAAGCTTTATCTTTCATGTTACATAAAGGAGACGCAGATGGTTTCGCTTCTAAAAATTTAGAAGGGTATGCAGGTCATCTTGAAATGGGACAAGGAGAAGAATTAGTAGGTATCCTTTGTCACGTTGATGTTGTACCAGAAGGAGATGGCTGGACAACTCCTGCGTATAGTGCGGATATTCGCGATGGGAAGATTTTTGCACGCGGTGCGATTGATGATAAAGGGCCGACAATGTCAGCTTATTATGCAATGAAAATTGTAAAAGAATTAGGCTTACCTCTTTCTAAACGTGTTCGTATGATTTTAGGAACAGATGAGGAAAGTAATTGGAAGTGTGTAGATCATTACTTTAAAAATGAAGAAATGCCAACAATCGGTTTTGCACCAGATGCAGATTTTCCAATTATTAATGCGGAAAAAGGAATTTCTGACATACAAGTTGTTCAAAATGGTAGCGAAGAGAAAGAAGGCGCATTTAAGCTGATTTCATTTGAATCAGGTCGTCGTTTGAATATGGTTCCTGATTATGCAGAAGCGATTATTACAGGAGAAGATGTAAATGCACTTACAGTAGCATATGAAGAGTATTTACAAACTGCTAAAAAAATGGGTAAAGCAATTGTAGAAGGAAATACGGTGACGTTACAAATCAAAGGGATTTCAGCTCACGGATCTACTCCGGAAAAGGGAGAAAATGCAGGTTTATTATTGGCAAACTGCTTAACGAAAGTTTCTCTTGATGGAAAAGGGGCTTCGTTTGCATCGTTTGTAACAGAAACATTTACAGGAGATATTATTGGAGAGAAAGCTGGTATTTCTTATAAAGACGATATTAGCGGCCCGTTAACAGTTAATGTTGGTCGCCTGTCTTATTCGCAAGAAAACGGTGGTAATTTAGGATTAAATGTACGCTATCCAGTTACGACTAACTTTGAAGAAATGATTGCAAAGTTAAAAGAATATGTTGGTACTCATGGGTTTGAAGTAGGGGATTACTCTAACTCTCGCCCGCATCACGTTGATAAAGATCATGTATTAATTCGTACTTTGCAACGCGTATATGAAGAACAAACAGGTGAAAAGGCAGAACTATTAGCAATCGGCGGTGGTACTTATGCTCGTTCATTGAAAGCTGGCGTTGCATTTGGCCCGCTATTCCCTGGAAAAGAAGAACTTGCGCATCAAAAAGATGAGTACATTGAAATTGAAGATTTATTAAAAGCAACAGCGATCTATGCTCAGGCGATTTATGAATTAGCAAAGTAATGGATATGTAAATAATGAGAGGCCGTCCCAAAAGTTTTTTTGGGACGGTTTTCTGTTAGGGGTAGGTTGCTTCTCTTGTCGTATTTTGTTGTTAAGTAGCTATTCCTTGTCGAAACGTCGATATAATAAGAGTTATGTTCGATATATTTCAATTACTATTGCAATCTTAACTTGGTTAGACTTTTTAGGAAGGTTCCCTTCTTTTTAACTGAATGAGATAAGAAAGAAAAGCAACAATAACATAAAGGAGACGATGTAGATGGTGCCGCATTATTTTGTCGCAGTAACTTTACCACGTCATATAAAAGAAATTCTTTCTAATTACAAAATGGAAATGAAGGATGAATTACCATTTCGCTCGTGGGTACATGAAGAAGACTATCATATTACCCTTTCATTTTTAGGAAGTGCGACAGAGGAACAATTAGAAGGAATAAAGAATGGATTACAAACACTTACAGAAATCAAAGAACTAACTTTCACATTACAAGGATTTTCAACGTTTGGCCTGGAAGACGAGCCGCGTATTTTTTGGGCGAAGGTAAGTGAGAATAATGATTTGGTTCAGTTGCAAAAACAAGTGCATACAATTTGTGAAGAAAATGGCTTCTCCCTAGAGACGCGCCCTTATCATCCGCATATTACTGTTGCACGTAAATGGGTAGGAGAAAAAGTATTTGATCTGACAAATGTAAAAGGCTTACCTGTAACATCATTTCAAGCAGATACGATTACTTTGTATGAATCTCACGTGAAGGAAACGCCAAAGTATAGACCGGTTGCTGAAATAAAATTACAAAAATAGAATGTATGAAAACGTTTTTTATACAGGTGAATATACTATAGAGAATAATGTGTTACTGTATAGAGTCTTGCTGATAAGAAAAGCCTTATCATTTGCAGCTCGTTTCGCCCCTCTATTTGCGGGCAATAAGACTGCCACCTCAAAATTAGGATAAAGCAAAGAAGTTAGGTGGGAGATCAACTGCCCATAAAGGCCCGATTGGTTCAACTAATAATCAGTGGGGTAAAGCTTTCCCACTGATTAAAGTTTCACTTTATTTTAACTTTAAGAATGATGGTGATTTTTTTATGTTGAAAGTAAAACGTCCATTTGATGCCTATTTAGATGAAATGAATAAAATTACAATTTTGCTCCCGCATGCGTATGGAACAAGCCGGACATTTCGTTTACAAGAAGGAAGCAATTTGAAAGAATTGCCGATTGCTCATACTATTGCTCTTCCGGATGCAACGAAGTATGAGTGCTTTATAGAAGAGCCGCTAGATGTGGGGAAATATTATACAGTACGAGATGAACGGAACGAAGAAACAGATTTACAAATAGGCGCTGTTATTCGAACAGCAATTTTCGATGAAAAGTATTATTACGAAGGTACAGATTTAGGTGCTGTGTATCAAAAAGAAGTGACGATATTTAAAGTATGGGCTCCAACTGCAAGGCTTGCGAAAGTAAGAATTTATAAAAGTGATAAAGAATATATCGATTATGAAATGTACAGAGGAGAAAACGGAGTTTGGACTCATACATTACAAGGTGATTTAGCCGGAGTAAAATATACATTTCTCGTATGTATTAATTTAATATGGAATGAAGCAGTGGATCCTTACGCAAAGTCAGTGACTGTAAATGGGAAATACGGCATTGTTATCGATTTGGAAAAGACGAATGTAACAAAACGAGAGGAATTACCACCATTACAGTCAATGACAGATGCAATATTGTATGAACTGCATATTCGTGATGCTACTATTCATCCAAACAGTGGAGTGAGTAATAAGGGAACATATAAAGGATTGATAGAAGAGGGGACAACGGGACGAAATGGGACGTTAACGGGATTGTCTCATATAAAAGATTTAGGTGTTACACATGTTGAACTATTACCTTTATATTGTTTCGGAGGTGTAGATGAGGCGAATACTGCTTCTGCATATAATTGGGGCTACAATCCACTATATTACAATACGCCAACAGGATTTTATGCTACAAACCCCTCTGACCCGTACAACAGGATAGTAGAGTGTAAACAACTGATTGAAACATTTCATGCGTGCGGCATCAGGGTAATTATCGATGTTGTATATAATCATGTTTATGAGAGAGAGCTATCATCATTTGAGAAGCTTGTTCCGGGATATTATTTTCGTCATGGTGAAGATGGTATGCCTTCTAATGGGACGGGAGTTGGAAATGATATAGCATCTGAACGGAAAATGATGAGGAAATTTATTGTAGAATCTGTCCTATATTGGCTTACTGAATACAATGTTGATGGATTCCGATTTGATTTAATGGGAATTTTAGATGTTGAAACGATGAATGTGTTAGAAAAAGAAGTGCGAAAAATAAAGCATGATGCGCTGTTATTAGGTGAAGGATGGGATTTACAAACACCCCTTCCTCTTAAGGAGAAGGCGACGTTAAATAACGCGAATAAAATGCCATGTATCGCACAGTTTAATGATCAATTTCGTGATGGAATAAAAGGAAGTACTTTTAATATAAATAAACGTGGCTTTGCATTTGGTGGGCATGTAGACTGTAATCATTTGCAGTATATAGTAGCTGGTAGCCTTTTAAGTATGAAAGAAACAGGATTGTTCCTAGAACCAATGCAAAGCATTAACTATGTAGAATGTCATGATAATATGACGATGTGGGATAAACTAGTGCAAAGTAATCCAGAATCAGAAGAAATTTTGAAAAGACGTCATCGACTAGCAACCGCAATAGTTATTCTTTCGCAAGGGATTCCTTTCTTACATGCAGGGCAAGAGTTTTATCGTACGAAGCAAGGAAACGAAAATAGTTATAATGCAAATGATGAAATCAATCGATTAGATTGGGAGCAAAAAGAAACAGAGATGGAGACAGTTAATTATATAAAAGGTTTAATCGCGATTCGGAAGGAGCATGGGGCATTTCGATTAAAAAGCGCTGATCTTATAAAAAAGCATATGACTTTTTTGCAAACATCAAAAGAAGCACTTGCATACCATTTGCAAAATGTAGAATCTTTCGGACCGTGGAAAGAGATTGTTGTGTTATTCAATAGCGGTTTGCAAAATGAAATAGTCGAGCTTCCAAAAGAAGAAACGTGGCATGTGATAGTAAACGAAAAGCAAGCGAAAATACAGCCAATTTCTTCATTTAGAGGAAAGGAACTTCAAATGGCTCCAACTAGCATGTATATATTGGCGATAATGTGACAAATCGCTACTTGACGATGAGAATGTAATAAATGTAGAATTGACAAAGGTGACGATTTTGATAAGTTGTCATTCTATGAGTGATTTTGTAAAATAAACTAGAAGAGCAGGGGATTTATCCTGTTTTCGGCTTATGCCAAGTTTTCTTTTCATTCAACTAAAGTAAAATATATGAATCCACAACATGTGTAGAAATGTTGCGGTTTTTCTTTTCATAACTATAAAAGATAAGGATTTGTTAACGGGTAATGAATATGGAATGGTTGGAACAATTATTAGGAAAAGAGTGGAGTCTTATACCGGCTGGTGGAGTAACGGGCGATGCGTATATTGCGCAAAACGGACAACAAAAGTTATTTTTAAAGCGGAATACATCGCCCTTTTTAGCGGTATTGTCAGCTGAAGGAATTGTTCCAAAATTACTTTGGACAAGAAGGGTAACGAACGGTGATGTAATTTCTGCTCAAAAATGGCTTCCGGGACAGAAGTTAGAGCAAGAGGATATGAAACTAGAACGTGTTGCGAAACTTTTGAAGAAAATACACTCCTCTAAAGCGCTTGTGCAGATGATTCAAAGGCTAGGAAAGCAGCCGCTTCATGCGCAAGAGTTATTACAACAATTACAACTTGTTTTAAGAGGAGATATAAGAGTTGATGAAACAATTCAGCAAGGTCTTCAATATTTAACAGAGTCATTAAAAGATATTGAGTACGATGAATTCGTTGTATGCCATTGTGATGTAAACCATAACAATTGGATATTGTCGGATGAAGATGAATTGTTTTTAATTGATTGGGATGGAGCTGTGATTGCTGACCCAGCTTTAGACCTTGGGATGTTATTATATTGGTATGTTCCGCGTCATGAATGGAGTGAGTGGCTCGGATATTATGATGTTGAACTAGATGAATCATTACTTAGGCGTATGAGATGGTATGTTATAGCACAAACGATTTTATCTATTCAATGGCACACAACAAAAAAGCAGCAAGCAGAAGCTAAATATTGGCATCAATATTTACAGCAACTACTTGCTTCAGAATAATACTTAAGAAAAATTGTCCATTCCAGCAATCCACTGAGTAAGTTGTTCTTGATTATTGGAAATATGGTTGTCCAAATTAGAGGAAGATTTACCCGATTGACTATAAGAATATACATCGTTTAGCATTGCTTTAGCGTCACTACTTATACTATCGTTTGCGAGTAACGATTGAATGAGGCGCTCTAATTGCTCGCATTCAGAAACTGTCCCACAGCAATCACTTTGATGGTTGACTAAAATATCTTTTAACACTTCTAATTGATGCTGTTGATTAATTGGCATGAACGGATCATCCTTTCGAGTGTTTTTCTCTCACTGGAAATGTAAGAGAAAAAGCTGTTTCGTCATGGAATGTTTAATGCTTTATGTAGTTTTTATCAAAATGGTACATCTTATACTTGAAAGAAACGGACCGAGTGCTCGTACGTGCTTGGTTTTTTGTTTGATAGATTGATTAAAACAGAAAGAAGGAATTTTTCCTTTAAAATAGTTTTGTAAAGAGAGGGAGACATCTATGCGTTTAAGACATAAACCTTATGCAATGGATCGAATTAATGAATATTCACATATCGTAATCGGAAACCCAGAAGAGCGCGCTGGTAACTGGAAAGAAGTATTTGGAAATGAACAACCAATTCATATTGAAGTAGGTACAGGACGTGGCCGCTTTATGTATGATATGGCAAAAGCGAATCCACATATTAATTATATTGGAATTGAAAAATTCACAAGTGTTGTTGTAGATGCACTTGATAAATTAATTGAAGAAGAATTACCGAACTTAAAGTTAATTAATAAAGATGCTGAAGATTTAAAAGTTTTCTTTGCACAAGGTGAAATTGACCGCGTTTATTTAAACTTCTCAGATCCATGGCCGAAGAACCGTCATACGAAGCGTCGTTTAACGTATAAAACATTTTTACGCAATTACGAAGAAGTGTTAGTAGATGGCGGAGAAATTCATTTCAAAACTGATAACCAAGGTTTATTTGAATATTCTCTTATGAGTATGGCTGAGTATGGTATGTTATTAACTTACCTTAGCTTAGATCTTCATAATAGTGATTATGAAGGAAACATTATGACAGAGTACGAAGAGAAGTTCTCTAGTAAAGGTCATCGTATTTACCGAGTTGAAGCGAAATATCGCACAGAGCCTATGCAGTAATGCATAGGTTTTTTTGTAGCTAAAACAATCAGAATTTTATGTTAATATTAAAAAGAAAGGGGGATGAAAGATGGAACAGTTACAAGTTGGAAATATAAAAGTGACATGGCTAAAAGGTGGGAATACACATTTAGATGGAGGTGCAATGTTTGGAGTTGTGCCGAAAGTACTTTGGTCACGCAAATATCAACATAATGATACAAACCATATTTATTTACGAACAGATCCGTTACTTTTGCAAACGAAAGAAGGAAACATGCTTATTGATTCTGGAATAGGAAACGGTAAGTTGAATGAGAAAATGAAGCGAAATCAAGGTGTAACAGAAGAATCATCGGTTTATGAATCGTTAGAAAAACTGGGTCTAAAGCCTGAAGATGTTCATTACGTCTTAATGACGCATCTTCATTTCGATCATGCATCTGGTTTAACAAGGCGGGAAGGAGATCACCTTGTGCCGACGTTTCCGAATGCGAAAGTTTATGTAAGTGAAACGGAATGGAATGAAATGAGGAATCCAAATATTAGATCGCGTAATACATACTGGACGGAAAATTGGGAGCCGATTGTAGATAAAGTTGTTACCTTCCAGCAAGAAATAGAAATTACGGATGAAATAAAAATGGAGCATACGGGTGGTCATAGTGATGGACATGCCGTTGTCGTCCTTGAAAGTCAGGGTGAAACGATGCTTCATTTAGCGGATATTTTACCGACGCATGCACATCAAAATGTATTATGGGTAATGGCCTACGATGACTATCCAATGACATCGATTGAACATAAACAAAAGTGGATGAAGTATGGTGCTGAGAAAGAAGCATGGTTTACGTTTTATCATGACGCATATTATCGTGCTGTGAAGTGGAATGAGGAAGGGCATATCATAGAAAAAATAGAACGGAAAACGAGTATAGAAGCATAAAAATAGGAGGTTGTTCCATCATATTTATTGGAGCAGCCTCTTTTTTATTGTCGGATTTTGTCGATAAGTCGATATATCTCAATAATCGCTGATATAAATCGAGTTGCGCCGATATATTTAAAAAATCGCCGATATAATTTGAGTTGCGCTGATATATTCGAAAAATCGCTGATATAATTTTAATCAATACCCACAATTTCAAAAAAAAAAAGAGGTTCACCTAATGGGAACCCTCTTTTTTATGCTGCTATAACCTCTAAAACAGTGCCTGTTTTTGCATCAACTAAAAATTCAAATCGTTCTTGTATATCATCTAACATTGTTGTAAGACCGCCGCGATAAACTTCATATGCGACATCATATTTTTCAAATGTCTCTGGAACCATATGTACCCAAGAGCCAGTAATTTCACCTTTATGACTTAATGCTTGTTTCACCATTTTCAATGCTTTTTCTGAAGAAATATGGGATTGTTCTTGTACTTTGTTTGCAACGAAATAACCAGCTGCGAACCCAACGCCAAGACCTGCTACTAAACCTTTCCAGCTCATATATTCACCTCAATTCTGTAAAATAAAAATAGTGTACCGATAATAATTATAATGCAAACGCAACTAAAAAAGAAGAAACTAGAAACATTTCGAAAATTTCGTTACAATAAAAGAGGTATTCTACTAAGGTTTGAAAGAAGGGGACTTCGTGAATAAAGAGACATTACAATTATTTCGTACGTTAACAGAATTACAAGGTGCATCAGGTTTTGAACATGATGTGCGCCGTTTTATGAAGCAAGAATTAAGCAAATATGCTGATGAAATTGTGCAAGACGGTTTAGGTAGCGTATTTGGTCTGAAAAAAGGGGACGAAACTGGCCCACGCGTTCTTGTAGCAGGTCATATGGATGAAGTAGGTTTCATGGTTACGCAAATTACGAAAAATGGGATGCTTCGTTTTCAAACGTTAGGCGGTTGGTGGAGCCAAGTACTATTAGCGCAGCGCGTACAAGTTATGACGAAGAACGGTCCTGTTATTGGGGTTGTTGGTTCTATCCCTCCTCATTTATTAAGTGATGCGCAACGTGCAAAACCGATGGATATGAAAAATATGTTAATTGATATAGGTGCAGATAGCTATGAAGATGCGATTGAAATTGGCGTAAAACCAGGACAACAAATCGTGCCAATCTGTCCGTTCACGCCGATGGCAAATGAGAAGAAAATTATGGCGAAAGCTTGGGACAACCGTTATGGATGTGGCCTTGCTATTGAGTTATTAAAAGAATTAAAAGATGAAACATTACCAAACACATTATACTCTGGTGCTACTGTACAAGAAGAAGTAGGTCTTCGCGGAGCACAAACAGCTGCAAATATGATTCAACCAGACATTTTCTATGCGCTTGATGCAAGCCCAGCAAACGATGCATCTGGTGATAAAACGCAGTTCGGTCAATTAGGAAAAGGTGCGCTTCTTCGTATTTACGACCGCACGATGGTAACTCATAGAGGAATGCGTGAATTCATTTTAGATACAGCAGAAACACACAATATTCCGTACCAATACTTTATTTCACAGGGTGGTACAGATGCGGGCCGTGTACATACAAGTAACTCAGGTATCCCATCAGCAGTAATTGGTGTTTGTGCTCGCTACATTCATACGCATGCTTCTATTTTACATGTTGATGATTATGCAGCAGCAAAAGAACTTATTACAAAGCTTGTAAGAGCAACGGACAAAACGACGTTAGAAACGATTAAGAATAACGCGTAAGGAGGAAGGGTGGAAAACCCTTCTTTTTTTAGGTTGAATAGATGACCCAGCGATGAGTGGGAGCGGTCAGTACCTAGTTGGTGCTCGAGCGATGTATTAAGACCGCGGGTAGGAAGGCTGGTTTTGAGTTCGAAATCGGTCATATTGTGGAAAGCAAGCTTCTTTTATAAATGGCAGGGATTCCTAGGTGATATGTGGTTGGTACTTAATTTGTGCCGAAGCGGATATTAGAACAAAATGATGAATTTATATAGAGGTGAACAAAATGAAAGTAGTAGTTGGATCGAAGAATAAAACGAAGGTTGGAGCTGTGGAGAAGGTTTGGAATGATGCTGAAGTTACATCTCTTTCTGTTCCGTCAGGAGTAGCAAACCAGCCTTTCTCAGATGAAGAGACGATGCAAGGAGCGGTAAATAGAGCGAAGCGAGCGCTGCAAGAAGGAGAAGCTCAAATCGGTATTGGGCTAGAAGGCGGTGTAATGAAAACGGAGCACGGTTTATTTATGTGTAACTGGGGTGCACTCGCAACGAGTGACGATAAGATATTCGTTGCAGGAGGAGCGCGTATTAAGTTACCAGACGATTTTTTAGCGCCTCTTGAAGATGGCAAAGAGTTAAGTGAAGTGATGGAAGAGTTTGTAGAGCGGAAAGATATTCGTAGTCACGAAGGTGCTATCGGTATTTTTACAGATGATTATGTCGACCGAACTGAATTATTTGTACACGTTGTTAAGTTACTTGTTGGGCAATATAAGTATGATGAAAAGCAAGCATAAACCTTGCACCATGCGCGATGTATGGTAGTATAAAGAAAAGATTATAGTGTGAAAAAGTGCACTCGTTAGAGGAGGAAATATAGATGAAATCATTAGAAAGCATGGAACAATTCCAAGAATTAAAAAATGAAGAGAATGTAGTCTTCATGTTCTCAGCAGAATGGTGCCCAGATTGCCGTTTCGTTGATCCATTTATGCCAGAAGTAGAAGAGAAGTATAGTGATTTCTCATTTTACTATGTAGATCGTGATGAATTTATTGATCTATGCGTGAAATTAGACGTATTTGGCATTCCGAGCTTTGTAGCGTACAATAAAGGTGAAGAAACTGGACGCTATGTAAACAAAGATCGTAAAACACAAGAGCAAATCGAAGAGTTTATTGAAGGTTTAAAATAAGACAATTAGCCAATTGAATTGTAAAAACAACCTCTACCTTCGCGGGGGAGGTTGTTTTTTTGGAAGGGAGGAAAAAGAGATGAAAATGACAAGTAAAAAGATGAAAGACGAGTTAATGAAGAAATTATCTCGACCAGAATGGGATTTTCATTATGATAGCGAGAAAGAAGTTCTTCGTATTGAACAAACAGACTCGAAAAAAGGTATTAACGTATCACTTCCAGGAGTAGTAGCAAAATGGGAAGTGAACAAAGAAAAAGCGATTGAAGAGGTCGCTTATTACGTACAAGAAGCGCTAATTGCAATGCATAAAGAAGAAAATAGCACGGCGAAAATTTTACCTGTTATTCGCTCTACTTCTTTCCCGAAACAATCAGAAGAAGGAAATCCGTTTATTATGACGGACCACACGGCGGAAACACGTATTTACTATGCGCTAGATTCTAATAAAACGTATCGATTAATTGATGAGCGCTTATTGCAAAAATTAGAGCTTACAGAGCAACAAGTACGTGAAATGGCATTATTTAATGCTCGCTCATTAGGTTATGAATTTAAGCAGGACACAGTAGCAGGTAATACATTCTACTTTTTAAACACAAATGATGGGTATGATGCGACTCGTATTTTAAACGAATCGTTACTACAATCGATGCGTGAAAAGATCTCTGGTGACATGGTTGTGGCAGTTCCTCACCAAGATGTATTAATTATTGCTGATATCGTCAACGAAATCGGTTATGATATTATTGCACAAATGACAATGAAATTTTTTGCCGAAGGGCATGTTCCGATTACATCACTTTCATTCGTATATGAAGATGGGGACTTCGAACCAATCTTTATTTTAGCGAAGAATCGGAAGAAGACAGATGGAAAAGAGAAAGGATGAACGAAGTGAACGTTTTTTACAACCTTGAAGGAATTGGTGACACTTTAATTGTTACCTTACAAGATATTACTTTAGAAAACCGTACATTTGACCGCAAAGGAGATGTTGCTCGCGTATACGATCGTGAAAGCAACGTAACAGCAGGATTCAACATCTTTAATGCATCTTCTTATGTAGAAGTAACAGATAACGGAAACGTTACATTAACAAAAGAGTTTGTTGAAAAAATTAACGAAATTTTAGCGAAGAATGGCTTTGAAGAAAAAGTAGAAGCTGATTTCACGCCGAAATTTGTTGTAGGCTATGTAGCTGAAAAAGAGAAGCATCCAAATGCTGATAAATTAAACATTTGTACAGTAGAAATCGGTACAGAAACATTACAAATCGTATGTGGTGCACCAAACGTTGATGCAGGACAAAAAGTTGTTGTTGCAAAAATCGGCGCTGTAATGCCAAGCGGTATGTTAATTAAACCTGCTGAGCTTCGCGGTGTTCCTTCTTCTGGAATGATTTGCTCTGCACGTGAATTAGAGCTTCCAGATGCTCCACAAGAAAAAGGTATTCTTGTATTAGAAGATAGCTTTGAAGTTGGACAAGAGTTCAAATTTTAATTGATGTAAGAGAAAATAGCCTCGCATATGTGGGGCTATTTTTTTTTGTGTGAAATTCCTAGGATTGTAACGTTTCTCTTTAAAAACTATATTGTATTTTAAAAATAAATTAGGTAAAATTTAGAAAAATAGAAGGGGATAGACGTATGAAACAACAACTAAAAATCGCAGAACTTCTGAAACGAATTGAAACTTCAAAACAGCAAGATATCGAGTTAGGTTCCTATGAAATATATGTATTTAGTGAAAATGAATTAGAAAAAGGACAAATCGGTTATCGATATGATAAACATAAAAATTCATTAGTAAGTGAAGAGAATGGAAAGTGGCAAGAAGGATGGATTGTGATTGGATATGAAACGGATATGGGCGATCCAGTTTTCGTGAATGTGGATGATAATATGTATCCAGTGTATACTGCAGAGCGTGGTACGGAAACGTGGCAGCCTGTTTATATTGGAAATATGGATGAGATTATAAACCAATTATAAGTAAAACTTTGAGTCCGGTGCAAAGTGATGGGAGAGAAGCATGAAGTATATAAAAATAATGGGCATGATTGCATTTATTGGCATATATATGGGAGGTTGCTCACAGGAGCAGCCGAAAAAAGAAGCATCATCTTCTGTAAGAGAAACAAGCAAAGAGAAAAAGGAAGACGCACCGGTAGAAAAACAGCAAGAAGAACAAGAAAAGAAAGAAGAACCACAAGCAATTCAAACGAATGAGCAAGTAGAACCTAAGCAGGAGGAAGCGTCGGCAGAGGAAAAGAAAGAGGAAACTACGCCGGTGCAGCCACCAGAGCAACCAGCACAAAATAATGAACAAAAAATAGAGAGTAAGGAGAAGCAAGAAAAGTTTCTCGTTGTCATTGATCCAGGGCATCAACAAAAAGCGAATTTAAATTTAGAGCCGATTGGTCCAGGAGCAACTACTCAAAAATATAAAGTGACAGATGGGACAACAGGTGTTGTAACAAAAAAGAGAGAGTCTGTCCTTGTGTTAGAAATGGCTTTTATATTAAAAGAAAAGTTGGAAGCAAAAGGTATGCAAGTATTAATGACGAGAACGTCACAAGATGTTGATATAAGCAATAAAGAACGTGCGACATTCGCAAATGATCATAAGGCGAATTTGTTTTTACGTCTTCATGCAGATGGTTCGGAAAATCCAAACCAAAGTGGATTTGCTGTATTGACGCCGGCAGAAGGAAGTCCGTATACGAAAGAGATTTATGCGGAAAGTCTTCAAATCTCTCAAACGATAGTAAATAAAATGAGAGAGAATCATCAAGTGAAAGTAAATGGAATTAAATATCGAGATGATCTTTCTGGGTTTAATTGGGCAAAAGTTCCTGGCGTTCTATTAGAACTTGGATTTATGTCAAATCCTGAAGAAGATAAAAAATTATCTGATCCGCAGTATGTGAATTCTTTATTACAAAGCGTAACGGATAGTGTAGATGAATATCGGAAGAGTAAAGCTTAAACGCAGTCTTACATGAGAGGCTGCGTTTTTCCATGTGAAAACACTCGTAAATTAGAATATTATGGATAAATATGACATGCTTAATTTTACCTGCACTTTTTGCCGAATGCTGATACAATAAAGGATGTTACTATTTAGTAGAAAGAGTGGTAAGCATGTTAGATTGGATGAAAAAGCTGTTTAACAAAGAGGAAGAAAAAACAGTGATGAATAAAGAAGTGTCGGCACAAATTGAAAGTCAGCCGAAAATTCCTCGTGTAAACCACTACACTGAAGCAAGAGAAGCACAAATGGCAAGTCGAAATGCAGGGAAATGCCGTTTTCCATTAATACCGGATAATGGGTTCGATGAAGAGGATGTAAGAGAAATAGAGCACTTTGAAGAACGACCTGTTCAAGTAGTAACATACGAAGAGCCGTCTGCTCAAAGCGGAATAAAAGTGGAAAGAAGCAGACGACTATATGTGGAAAAAGCAGTTCCTACATATGAAGAGCCGGAATTGCAATATGAACAGGAACAAGAGCCTATCGTAAAAAAAGCATCCGTCCCATCACAAGAAAGTAACCGTAGACCATTT
The DNA here is from genome assembly GCF_050524305.1 of Bacillus silvicola. NCBI lineage: Bacteria > Bacillati > Bacillota > Bacilli > Caryophanales > Bacillaceae > Bacillus > Bacillus silvicola. The sequence goes on along the minus strand of NZ_JBNGVC010000012.1, from coordinate 1,603,139 downwards.
CGTCCAACAGAGATGATTTCACCGATTTATGGATATAATCGTCCTTCAGTAGAAAAGAAGGTTGTACAGGAGGAAGAAAAAGAAAGAGAAGATCTTGAAATATCCATTGAAGGAAAATCAGTTGTGGACGCATGGTTAGAGAAAAAGGGCTACACATTATCCGATTTTTCAGAAGGCAAAAAAGAAGGTTCGTCTAATAAGGAAGGACTGAACGAACAAACACAAAAAAATAGTAAAGTAAAAGAAAAATCGGTTGTGGATGCATGGTTAGAGAAAAATGGTTACGAGATTGAGAGTCAAGTTCCTTCATTAGAAGAAAGCCAGAGTGATCAGTTGCTTCATACAACTGTACAAGCCTTACAGCAAGAACAAGATGTAGTGGAGTTATCGCATATAGAAGATAACGAAGAAACTCTACAAGAAGAGTCAATAGATTCTAAAGTAGAGAACGTGGAAACGATATTAAGAGAAGAAATCGAATGTAGTACAGAAATAGAAGAAACTATTGCTGAAGTTGTAGCAAATCAAATTGAAGAGGAATCTTCAGAAGATGTAGTAATTGTAAAAACAGATGAAAAGCTTCAAGAAACAATCACTATAGAAATACCAGATGCTTTTGAAGAAGAATTAGAGGAAGCTAAGGGAGCAACAGAAGAAGTTGCAGAATTAGAAGAAACTAAGGAAGTGGCAGAAGAAGTTGCAGAATTAGAAGAAACTAAGGAAGTGGCAGAAGAAGTTGCGGAGTTAGAAGAAACTAAGGAAGTGGCAGAAGAAGTTGCGGAGTTAGAAGAAACTAAGGAAGTGGCAGAAGAAGTTGCGGAGTTAGAAGAAACTAAGGAAGTGGCAGAAGAAGTTGCGGAGTTAGAAGAAACTAAGGAAGTGGCAGAAGAAGTTGCGGAGTTAGAAGAAACTAAGGAAGTGGCAGAAGAAGTTGCAGAATTAGAAGAAACTAAGGAAGTGGCAGAAGAAGTTGCGGAGTTAGAAGAAACTAAGGAAGTGGCAGAAGAAGTTGTGGAATTAGAAGAAACTAAGGAAGTGGCAGAAGAAGTTGCGGAGTTAGAAGAAACTAAGGAAGAAGAACCAATTTCTCAAGAAACAGTAATTGAAGAAACGATGAATACAGATTTAGTGGGAAATACACCAGTTGCAGGGCAACCAGTGATTTTTCAACAAGAAACAATTACGTTCAAGGAAGAAAGTGAAGTATTCGTACCAGTTTCAGAAACGGATGAGCAAACAAAGAAAGATGTTCAAAACTTTGCGAACGTTTTAATTGAAGAAGCGGAAGAAAAGAAGCAAGTTGCTGAAGAACAGCCTGCTTTACAAATAGAAGAACCGAAACGTGAGAAAAAACGTCATGTCCCATTTAATGTTGTCATGTTAAAGCAAGACAGAAAGAAATTAATGGAAAGACATGCGGCAAGAACGAACGTAATGCAATCAACTGCCAGTAAACGAGTGGAAGAAAAGCCAATGCAGCAAGTGGTAGTAGAACCGCAAGTGGAAGAAAAGCCAATGCAGCAAGTGGTAGTAGAACCGCAAGTGGAAGAAAAGCCAATGCAGCAAGTGGTAGTAGAACCGCAAGTGGAAGAAAAGCCAATGCAGCAAGTGGTAGTAGAACCGCAAGTGGAAGAAAAGCCAGTGCAGCAAATGGTAGTAGAGCAAGTACAAGAGAAAGCATATGTTGTAAATCAAAGAGAGAACGATATGCGAAATGTATTGCAAACACCACCGACATATGCAATTCCGCCATTAACATTGTTGTCAATTCCGCAGCAAGCAGCGTTAGATAATACGGAATGGTTGGATGAACAGAAAGAATTATTAAATACGACATTTAATAATTTCCATGTTGGTGCACATGTTATTAACGTATCGCAAGGTCCAGCAGTAACTCGTTTTGAAGTACAGCCAGACCCAGGTGTGAAAGTAAATAAAATTACAAATTTAAGTGATGATATTAAGTTAAGCTTAGCTGCGAAAGATATTCGTATTGAAGCGCCAATTCCAGGGAAGAGTGCGATTGGAATCGAAGTTCCAAATAAAGAAAGTAAGCCAGTGTTTCTTCGTGAAATTTTAAGAAGTCCTGTGTTTACAAAGAGCGAATCACCGCTTACAGTTGCGCTCGGGCTTGATATTTCAGGCGATCCAATTGTAACTGATATTCGGAAAATGCCACACGGACTTATTGCGGGTGCAACAGGTTCTGGGAAAAGTGTGTGTATTAACGCAATTTTAACGAGCATTTTATATAAAGCGAAACCGCATGAAGTGAAGTTAATGTTAATCGATCCGAAGATGGTTGAGCTTGCACCATACAATTCTGTTCCACATCTTGTAGCGCCTGTTATTACAGATGTAAAAGCAGCAACAGCGGCTTTAAAGTGGGCAGTCGAAGAGATGGAACGCCGTTATGAATTATTTGCGCATGCTGGTGCTCGTGATTTAACTCGTTACAATACGATTGTAAGTGGGAGAGAAATCCCAGGTGAGACATTACCTTATATTGTAATCGTCATTGACGAGTTAGCTGACTTAATGATGGTTGCTCCTGGTGATGTTGAGGAAGCGATTTGTCGTATTGCACAAAAAGCTCGTGCTTGTGGTATTCACTTATTAGTTGCGACGCAGAGACCATCTGTAGACGTTATTACAGGTTTAATTAAATCAAACATTCCAACGCGTATTGCGTTTACAGTATCATCTCAAGTTGATTCGCGTACGATTATCGATATTGGGGGCGCGGAGAAATTACTTGGTCGTGGTGATATGTTATTCTTAGGAAACGGTACGTCTAAACCGGTTCGTGTACAAGGTGTATATGTATCGGATGATGAGATTGAGAAAACAGTTGATCATGTGAGAAAGCAAATGAAGCCGAATTACTTATTTAAGCAAGAGGATTTATTAGCGAAAACAGAACAAGCTGAGTCGGAAGACGAATTGTTCTTTGATGCATGTCAATTTGTTGTAGAACAAGGGGGAGCGTCCACATCTTCTGTACAGCGAAAATTCCGCATCGGTTATAATCGCGCGGCACGTCTCATTGAAGAGATGGAATCGCAAGGGATTATTTCTGAAGGAAGAGGAACGAAACCGAGAGATGTCCTTATTTCTGAGGATGAATTTGCTGCTATGCAGGAAACAAATGTATAGGAAACGGTTTTGCTGTATACTAAGAGAAAATGTTGGATAGTAAAGTAGGGAGTAAAGCGACATGAAAGAAATTGAATTAAAATTAAAAGGTGAAATAAATCGACTAACAAATAAAACATTTAAATTTGATGAACGTGTTGGAGAAGGTTGGTTCTCTGCCGTTTACTTTTTAAAAACTAGAGAAATCATTGAAGAATTTCGCCCGAAAAGTGTTGTAACGATGCAGTTTTTCCAAAAAGAACATGCGGTTCTTTGCGGAACAGATGAGGTAATCGCATTGCTACAAACATTTGCCAAAAATCCTGAGGAATTAGAAATTTATTCTTTAAAGGATGGCGATAATATTAGTCCGTTTGAAACTGTTTTAACAATTCATGGTCCTTATGAAAATTTCGGATTTTTAGAAGGTGTAATTGATGGGATTTTAGCTCGTCGTACATCAGTTGCGACAAACGTATATAACGTTGTCCAAGCTGCACGTAGTGTAGATAAAGAAAAACCAGTTATTTTCATGGGAGATCGTGATGATCATTATACGCAACAAGCTGGTGACGGTTATGCGGCATACATCGGAGGTATGAGCGCACAAGCGACGCATGCAATGAATGAGTGGTGGGGCAGAAGTGGTATGGGGACGATGCCTCACGCATTAATTCAAATGTTTAATGGTGATGTTGTTGAAGCTGCAAAAGCGTATCATAAAAAATTCCCAGAAGATGAATTAGTTGTATTAATTGATTACAATAATGATGTCATTACAGATGCACTTCGCGTAGCGCGTGAATTTGGATCAACATTAAAAGGTGTGCGTGTCGATACGTCTCGTACAATGATTGATCAATACTTCATTCGTCACCCAGAAGTACTTGGAACATTTGATCCACGTGGTGTAAATCCATCGCTTGTATTTGCACTTCGTAAGGCTCTTGATGAGGAAGGGTTCCAACATGTAGATATCGTTGTAACTGGTGGTTTTGATGAGAAGCGTATTCGTGAATTTGAAGCTCAAAATGTTCCTGTCGATATATACGGAGTAGGAAGTAGCTTATTAAAAATGAATATTGGCTTTACTGGTGATAACGTAGAATTAAATGGAAAACCAGAAGCAAAAGCTGGTCGTAAATACCGTCCAAATCCACGTCTAGAGCGTGTTCAATTAGAAACAAAAGAAGATATGTAAAAATGAGAAAAACTGATAGGTGATTGACCCTATCAGTTTTTCTGTTATCATAGTATAACAGCTGATTTTTTGCTATAATAAGTTTGTTATGGACATAAAAAGAAGTACGTACGTGGTTATCCTGATAAGTGAAGATTAAAGAAAACTTCGCTTATCAGAAATGTATGATGATTACCAAAATAAGAAAAGATTCATATACTGTCTTATAGATAGGCCGTTGTATTAGTTCGAAATGTTGGAGGTTCTTTAAGATGACAGTTTACCATTTTGTAGGAATTAAAGGAACAGGAATGAGTTCATTAGCGCAAATTCTTCATGACATGAAGCATACTGTTCAAGGGTCTGATTATGAAAAGCGTTTCTTTACACAAACAGCATTGGAAAAGCGTGGTATTTCCATCCTTCCTTTTGATAAAAATAATATTAAAGAAGGACAAGTGATTATCGCAGGAAATGCATTTCCTGATACGCATGAAGAAATCGTAGCAGCAAAAGAATTAAATATCCCAGTACATCGTTACCATCACTTCTTAGGTGATCTTATGAATCAGTACACAAGTGTTGCTGTAACTGGTGCACATGGAAAAACATCAACTACAGGTTTGTTAGCCCATGTAATGCAAGGCGCACACCCAACATCTTACCTTATTGGAGATGGAACTGGGCATGGGGTAGAAAATAGTAAGTATTTTGTATTTGAAGCTTGTGAGTATCGTCGTCATTTCTTGTCTTACTATCCAGACTATGCAATCATGACAAATATTGATTTCGATCACCCGGATTATTTTTCAGACATCAATGATGTATTCAGTGCATTCCAAGAGATGGCATTGCAAGTGAAAAAGGGCATTATTGCATGTGGTGATGATGAAGAACTTCAAAAAATTCAAGCGAAAGTACCTGTTATTTTCTATGGATTTGGAGAAGATAATGATTTCCAAGCACGTAACATCCAAAAGAGAACTGATGGTACTATATTCGATGTATTTGTTCGTAATACGTATTATGATACGTTCAAAATCACAGGATATGGCGATCACAGCGTATTAAATGCATTAGCAGTAATTGCGCTTTGCCATTATGAAAACGTTGATGTAGAAGCAGTTAAGCATCAGCTAACAACTTTTGAAGGCGTAAAACGTCGCTTTAATGAAAAGCCAATGGGAGAGCAAGTTATCATCGATGACTATGCACACCATCCGACAGAAATTAATGCAACGATTGAAGCAGCTCGTCAAAAACATCCAGAGCGTGAAGTTGTCGCTGTATTCCAGCCGCACACATTCTCACGTACAGAAAAGTTCTTAGATGAGTTTGCTGAAAGCCTAAGCAAAGCTGACCAAGTATACTTATGTGATATTTTCGGATCAGCGCGCGAAAACAAAGGTGAATTAACAATTGAAGATCTGCAAAAGCGTATTGACGGTGCAGAACTAATTACAGATACAACAACGGATGTATTAAAGAAACATAAAAACGGCGTTTTAATTTTCATGGGCGCAGGAGACATCCAAAAATTCGAAGCAGCTTACGTAAAAGAAGTTCAAGTTGCAGAGAAGTAATAAAAAAGACGCATAGCTTATGAAGTGACCCCTAAAAGTTAGACATGGTTATTTCATTAGGCAGCGTTTTGGGCGTGGGTCCGGTATTGTATCGGACTCATACCCTTTAATTTTGCCTTAATTCTCTTATGATTATAGTAAGATATATATTTTGCTAGTTCTTGTTCAAAATGTTCCATATTCTTAAAGTCTTTTCGATATAAAAATTCAGATTTCATAATACCAAAGAAATTTTCGATAACTGCGTTATCGTAACAGTTCCCTTTCCGAGACATACTTTGTGTAATACCACGTTTATGAAGAGAATCACGGTATTTTTTCATTTGATAGTGCCAACCTTGATCGGAATGAATAAGGAGGGCATCCTCATCTGTTAAGCGTTCAAAGGATTGGTCTAACATATTAGAAACAAGGGCGTAGGTTGGCCTTGAACCAATTGTATACGTGATAATTTCACCATTAAACAAGTCCAACATTGGCGATACATATAATTTCTCTCCAAATAATTTAAACTCCGTAATATCCGTGACCCATTTTTCGTTTGGCCTTTCTGCTTTGAAATTACGTTCTAAAATATTAGGGGCAATCTTTCCAACAGTTCCTTTATAAGAGCGATATTTCTTCATACGGACCAAACACTTTAATCCTAATTCTTTCATAATGCGTTGTATCTTTTTGTGATTTATTTTATGTCCACGATTAGTAAGTTCATCACGAATACGGCGATAACCATAACGGCCTTCATGTTCATGATAAACAGCTTGAATTAATACTTTCAAATCTGCATCTGGATCCGGACGTTTGGCATTTTTTAACCAATAATAATATGTGCTACGTGGAATATTGGCAAGCACTAAAAGTGATTGTACCGGAAATTGATGCCTTAATTCATAAACTACTTGCGCTTTGTCTTTTTTTGTGACTTCTGTTTGTTTTGAACTAAGGCATTCAACTTTTTTAAATACGCATTCTCCATACGTAACCTTTCTAACTCCTCTTGGAGTTCTTCAATGGAGCCTTCGACTGGTAATTGCTTTTTCACTATTTTGTGATTTTTATTATTCATAGACGGATGCCTCTTTTCTTTAAGTTGTAGGGCATCCAATCCTTCTGTTTCATAAGCTACTTTCCATTTACGAACCGTTTCATAAGATGGAATATTAAAAATTGCCGCTGTTTCCCTGATAGACGTCCTATTTTCAATCATATAGTTAAGTACGTCTAGTTTAAATTGCGTAGAGTAAGATGTATAGCGTTTTTCAAAAGCTTTTTCACCGGAATATTCATATCGGCTAATCCAGTGATAAAATACCCGCTGATCCACGCCTATAGATTTAGCAATGCTTGTCCCGCCTTCTGGGCCTTCTAAATATCGTTTTACTGCTTGTATTTTTTCTTTTGAAGAAAATTTAGCCATAAAAAAACTGCACCTCCAATTGTTAGTCGTGTCTAACAATTGGGGTGCAGTTCATTAGCTGTGCGTCTTTTTTTATTGTGTTTGATATATTTTAAAAAGCGTTGATATGTTGGTATTGTTTATTCTTTTTGTATAGTTGTTTTAATAAAACCATATATAGTGAACTAAAAAGTACATATCCAATTAAATAATAGAATGAAAACATATCGAATTGTTTTGTTATCATAATTCGAATCGCGAAAAATGCAAATGGAAGAGCAATTAAAACGCTAGAACTAAAGGTAATAACTGTTTTAAAAAACTTTAATAAATCTGTATTCCAATGATTTTCCCTATAGATGAACCAAATGTTGCTTGCAATAAAGGCTAACAAAAATGGTAAGTTAGCTGAAATATTTATAAAACCTAGTGCGATAGGCGTTGATAGAGCACCGAGTGGAGCAACTGAGAACCCAGTAAAGTATTTGATAAATGTATTTGTAGATTGCTGTGCATGTTGAATAACATCTGTATATTCTACTGCAATTTCCTGTGCTAATTCTTTTGGAGGAAGAAATTCTTCAATCACTTGTGAAGGAATGCTTGCTGATGGTATCCCTTCACTTTCTTTACTTAATGCATTTTCATATAAATCGGATTTGATTTCGAGCACATGTTGTTCTCTTGCTGACGTAGGTAAGTTCATTAAACCTTTGTGGAAATCCTGTAAGAAAGAAGTAATGAGTTCATTTGCAAAGAATTGTTCTTTGTTCATTTTTTATCCTCTCCTTTAGCTAGTAACATTAGAGCTTGATACACTGCATCATAATCATGTAAGCGACTATATAAAATTTCTCTCCCTTCGTCTGTAATTCGATAGTATTTTCTTTTTGGGCCATCACCAGACTCTTCCCAATAGGAAACAGCCCAATTGTTTTTTGTGATTCGATTTAATATAGGGTAAATCGAACCATTTGGAATATGGAATACAGGGATTTCTTGTAATGCGCTTGTGATTTCATATCCGTACATAGGTTGTTTACTTATTAAAGACAAAATAGCGAGATCAAAAACACCTTTTCTTAATTGAATTATAAAATTATCATTTTTTTCCATACTTTAACTATATATGATTCATATCTAGATATCAATCATATATAGTTGGTTTTTTATTTACGTATTGACCTAGAGTTAACTCTAGGTTGTAAGATGAAAATATAAAATAAGGGGGAGAGAACATGTATAAAATCGGTGAAGTAGCAGAATTAACAGGGATGGGCATTCATACTTTGCGTTACTATGAGAAATTAGGATTATTACCACCACCAACGCGAAATAGCGGGATTCGTCAATATACAGAAGGTGATGTGCGTCTATTAAAATTTTTATATTCGTTAAAACAAACTGGAATGTCATTAGAAGAGATGGCTGAGTTTGCAAGTGATGGATGTATTATAGAGGAGATTAGGCAGAGAAAAGAGGAAGTACCAGCGAAAGTAAAAAAGAGAATTTCAATTTTAACAACTCACTTGGAGCGATTAAAAGAACAGCAGGAACAATTGCAAAAAGTTGTTCAGTTAACGGAGGAGAAGCTAGAAATTTATTACGGTTTTTTAGAAGGGGAAAAATCGGAGGCTGACAATGAAGAATAAAGTATACGCTCAGTTACTTGGATTTGCAATTTTCACTGGTGGGACATTTAATGCTTCGAAATATGCCGTGCAGTATTTTGAAGCGATTCATATAGCAGCATGGCGCTTTGGAATTGCTGCATTTGTGATGTTATGTTTGTTAAAAATACGAAAAGATTTTGAGGTAGCGGTATGGAGGGAGAATAGGACTTATTACCTTTTGCTAGGTATTGTTGGTGTATTCGGTTTTAACTTCTTTTTCTTTTTAGGTATGAAACATACAGAAGCTATTAATGGTGCACTGATTATGGCGACGAACCCGTTCGTTACGACGCTGTTAGCAAGTGTCATTTTACGAGAGAAAATCATAAAGCGCCAAGGTATCGGAATGTTACTTGCATTACTAGGTGTTGTCTTTGTACTTACACAAGGTTCGTTTGCAATACTACAAAATTTATCATTTTCAAAAGGAGATTTTTATATTTTGTTAGGGAATATTTGCTGGGCGTTATACGGTGTGCTAGGCAGAAGGTTTATTAAAACTGGTAGCCCAATACAAACTACGACATATACGATGACTATTGGTGCCCTTGCTTTTATTGTGATATCTTTCACTCAAAAAAGTATAGTACCAGTTTTGGAAATTCCTTTGTTAGCTTGGGGAGCGATTCTTTTTATGGCAATTGGAATGAGTGTGCTCGGTTACTTATGGTGGAATAATGGAATTGCTCAAATTGGGACAGCAAGAACATCCTTATTTTTTAATCTAGTACCTGTTGTTACAATGTTTATTTCTTTTATTGAAGGAGTGAATATAACGCCCGCACAATCCGTAGGAATGATATTAGTTGTTACGGGTGTATTGTATTCTTCTGGTTTTATACAAATAAAACCAAAAAAAGTATGAATATTTAACATTTTGTACCTTTAAGTGTTAGAATAATAAGAAAACTAAAAGGGGATAAAAAACATGTTCACACTTCGAGTAGATGATGAAATTGAACTACAACTATTAGAAAAACATCATAAAGAGGAACTATATGAATTAATAGATCAGAATCGTACCCATTTAAGAAGATGGCTTCCATGGGTAGATGGGACGAAATCTGCTGATGCGTATAATGAGATTTTTCCGATGTGGTTAAAGAAATTTGCAGAAGGAGATGGGTTTGAAACTGGTATACGTTATAAAGGAAAGCTCGTTGGGATGGTGGGGATTCATCCGGTGAGCTGGGGTAAAAAAGCGACGAGCCTTGGATATTATCTTGCAGAAGATGCTGGTGGAAAAGGTATTATGACGCGAAGTGTGAAAACTGTGCTTCACTATGCATTTGAAAATTTAAAGCTGAATAAAATTGAAATCAGGTGCGGTGTTGAAAATGTGAAAAGTCGTGCAATCCCAGAACGTTTAGGGTTTAAGTTAGATGGGGTTTTAAGAGATGAAGAATGGGTATATGATCATTTTCAAGATATCGCTGTGTATAGTTTACTAGCTTCAGAATGGAAGAAGATTCGATGAACGAGAAGATTTGTATTATTTCTTATGAAAATAAGTTTCAAGATGAAGTAGTAGATCTCATTGTTCATATTCAGCAAAAAGAGTACAATGTCCCAATTACGAAAGAAGAGCAGCCGGACTTACTAGAAATAGAAACGTTCTATCAAAGGGACAACGGAAATTTTTGGGTAGCAACTTATGATGGTAAAGTAGTTGGAACGGTAGCTTTATTAGATATTGGGAATGATCAAGTAGCATTAAGAAAAATGTTCGTGAAGAAAGAGTTCCGCGGAAAAGAATGGGGTGCATCACATATGTTACTTCAAACGGCAATTTCTTGGGCGAAGGAAAAGAACTTGGAAGACATTTATTTAGGAACAACAGTTAAATTTCTAGCAGCACACCGTTTTTACGAAAAGAATGGTTTTCAAAGCGTGAGTATAGAAGGGTTACCAAAAAGTTTTCCGGTGTTAGAGGTAGATAAGAAATTTTATAGATATATCGTTTAAAAAGGTCATTTATAAATGATCTTTTTTTATGAACTAAAATGGAAATAATGGTATAATTTAGGTTGGGTGGTGTAGGTATGAACTTTCCAATTCAAAGAAGTAAGTCTGCAATAATTTTCGTTAGTCTAACGTTAGCTTTCATGGTGGTATATCCGATTGTAATGTTCTTTACAAGAAAAGGGGATTGGGTTTCAGCTCTAATTGGGGTGGGGTTATGCTTCATTGTAAATGGCCCTCTCGTTTGGGAAATATTTATTAAAAAACATAAAATCGAAAATGGTGTGCTAAAATACGGCGTTTTAAATGAAGATGTTGTATTGAAAGATATTAGAATTATTCGCCAAGTTGGGAAGTCTCTTGAAATTACGACGAATGCATATAAAGTACATATGATTGCAATGCCGCAAGATACGGATGAATTCTTGGCGCTTATTGAGAAAGAAAATCCATATGTAAAAATAGAAATGGTAGGGAAGTAATGGCTATTGATGGTACTCACTACTTCCATTTTTATGGACTAAAGAAGCAGGGGGATTAGAAATGAAAAAAATCTGTATGTTGTTTTTATTTCTGCTAACCACATCTATTCTTTTAATAGGATGTAGTACGAAGAAGGAAAAGGCAGATATGAACTTAGAAAAAGCACAAAAAATTGAAATTGAATCGCTTACTGATTCGAGTGATAAAAAAACAATTACTGATAAGAAAGAAATTAAAAAGTTGTTTGAAGGAATGAAAATGGATAAGTGGGAAATGGAATCGGCTCCTTTAGATACTCCGCAAGGGAAAACGTTTAAAATGTATCAAGAGGATACACCGAAATTATTGGATTCGAGTAAAGATAAAAAAGAGTTGCATGAAATTGGTACTATGACAGTCTATAAAGATGTCCCTTATGTTGAGGTTGAAATGAAAAATAAGAAAATGAGTTTTAAAGTGCCAGAAGATGTGGTGAAAGATTTATTAAAGTATTAATAAAAAAACGCTCGGAGTGTCTTCCGAGCGTTTTTATTATTATTTTAAGTTCTCTGGGTTTAAAGCTTCTAGTTCAGATACAACGAAGCGTCCGTCTTTACGGATTAATACGTCGTCGAAGTAAATTTCGCCGCCGCCGTATTCAGGGCGCTGAATGCATACTAAATCCCAGTGGATGTTAGAGTTGTTGCCGTTCCATGCATCGTCATAAGCTTGTCCAGGTGTGAAGTGGAAGCTGCCATCGATTTTTTCATCGAATAGGATGTCTCCCATTGGATGTAAGATGTATGGGTTTACGCCAATCGCGAACTCACCAACGTAGCGTGCGCCTTCGTCTGTATCGAAGATTTTGTTAATGCGCTCTGAATCGTTTGCAGTTGCTTCAACGATTTGGCCGTTTTCAAACTTAAGTTGTACATTTTCAAATGTATAACCGTTGTAAGGTGATGGTGTATTGTAAGAAACTGTACCGTTAACAGAATCACGAACTGGTGCAGAATATACTTCACCGTCTGGAATGTTTAAATGACCTGAGCATTTAATAGCTGGAATGTCTTTAATAGAGAATGTTAAGTCAGTTCCAGGACCAGTTAGGCGAACTTTATCTGTTTTATTCATTAATGTAACAAGGCTATCCATCGCCTTATCCATTTTACCGTAGTCTAAGTTACAAACTTCGAAGTAGAAGTCTTCGAAAGCTTCTGTGCTCATTTTAGCAAGCTGCGCCATAGAAGCATTTGGGTAGCGAAGAACAACCCAGCGCGTTTTCGGAACGCGGATGTCTCTATGAACTTTTTTACCAACTGTTTGGCCGTGAACTTTCATACGTTCACTTGGAACGTCAGCTTGTTCGTTAATGTTATCACCAGAGCGAAGACCGATATAAGCGTCCATATCTTTCATTACGCTCGCTTCATATGCAGCGATTTGTTCGAAATGTTCTTCAGTAGCACCCATTAATAAAGAGCGATCTACTTGATGATCTTTTAAAGAAACGAATGGGAAACCACCAGCTGCATATGCTTCTTTTACAAGTGCAGTTACAAGTTCTTTTTGTAAGCCAAAGTTTTCAATTAATACTTTTTCGCCTTTTTGTAAGCGGATAGAGTAGTTAATTAAATTGTATGCTAACTTTTCAATGCGTGGATCTTTCATATGTAAAGCCTCCCTACTAATTATGTATCCCTTCCTATTGTAACCTACTTAGTGGAATTTGTTGAATGATTTATGTTAAAGTTAACGAATAAGTATGAAAATTCTAATGAAAAGATAGGGATTAGAACGAAACGGAAAATGATTGTATAATGGGAGAAAGTATGAAAAAGATAAAGGAAGTGATGAAATGCAAGTTCTTTTATATGTAAGTGCGGCTGTTATCGCGGTTGCTTTCGCTGTATTAGTAGTGTATGTATGCAGAACGTTGTTATCGGTTCAGAAAACGTTAGAAAACGTTGCGAGCACATTAGAAGGTTTAGAAAAGCAAATGCAAGGAATAAGCGTAGAGACGGAGCAATTATTACATAAGACAAATGCGTTAGCTGATGATATTCAACAGAAGTCACAGTCGCTAAATAAAGTAGTAGAAGGTGTAGATGGAATCGGAACGACGATTCACTCTTTAAATACGAAGCTTCGCAATGTATCAGAGTCTGTTACGGACGAAATTGAAAATAACGCAGATAAAGTAGCACAAGTTGTACAATGGAGCAGCGCAGCAATCGAAGTATACAATCATTACCGTGCTACGAGACAAGATAAAAAGGTTGAAAAAGAAGAGCGTAAACTTGAGAGAGCTGAGCAGAAGGCTGAAAAGAGAGAAAAACGCTCTAGACTTCGCATGAGAGGTGAGTAACGATGAGTATGATGAAGATTGAAACGATTGAAGAACTTGAAGCGTTAGTAGAAAAGAACGAGCCTTACGTTCTTTTTAAGCATAGTACGACATGCCCAATTAGTCACGGTGCATATACTGAGTTTCAAGCGTATTGCCGTGAAGAAAGAGAAGTGCCAGCATATTACTTATACGTACAAGATGCGAGAGATGTTTCGAACCATGTTGCAGAGCAGTACAGCATTAAACATGAATCTCCGCAAGTGCTATACATAAAAGATGGAATGGTAGTATGGCATACATCGCATTGGAATATTAAAAAAGAAGCTTTAGAAGAGAATGTAAAATAGGGGAGGCAAGCGAAGGGCTTGCTTCTTTTTTATTTTGTTGCAATATATTTATGGTACACTATAGATACATTAAAACTAAGTAAATTGACTTTTGAAAGTGGGTTTTAAGCAATGAAGAAAATGGCGTTATTCATCGCAAGCTTAAGTTTATTACTGGGGGCTTGCAGCAATAATACTATTGAGAAGAAAGATGAAGTTGTGCAGAAAGATACGAAAGAAAAAAGTATGATTCCGAGAACTGCTGTTTCTAAGGATTACTATAGAACTGTTATTCCTTTAAAAGACCAAAAGGTAATTAATACAGTTAATGTTAAAACTAATTCTAAACTAGATTTAGCAGAATATGAAAATGGTTTAATGAATATTGCTTCAAAACAATTTGATACAGAAAATTACGTATTACAATTAAATCAATATATTCCAGAGAAAACAATTGATGAATTAGTTACGAAACAAGAAGTACCAGTTTTGACTAATATTATAGAACAAGACTACTTCGGCAAACAGAATTCAAATGAACTAAGCTTATCTGGTGTAGTTATTGGTTTATCTATGTCTTCAAGTGTATCTAATGAGGAAGCTATTTCTAAAGGTACTGAAGTTGCCAAGCAACTTATAGAAGCTATTAATAAAAATGATAAATATAACAAATCTCCAATTACGTTTGCTATATTTAAGCAAGAAAGCACAAGCTCTTTAAAGAATGGTACTTATATTTCAAACGCTACTGTTCAAAAGAATGAGACTAACCTTGGAAATTGGGATACTATTGATGAAAAATCGTATTCGTATCCTTCTCAAGAATTTGCGGGAGCACAAGGAGAAGACAATAAAAAGTTAGATGATTTTTCAGAAGCAATAAAGAAATTCTCTCCAGGAGATTATATCCCTGTTAATGCTAAGATTTCTTATAAGCAAAATAAGATGGATAAATTAAAGATGGATATTGTCGTTAAATATAATGGTAAGTCAGAATTAATGGCGCTTTCTCAAATGGCTGCTCAAAGTATGGTAGAAAAATTCCCTAAAGATGCTAAAGTTCAATTACAGATAAAGTCTGAGAGTAAAATCGAGGCTGTTATTATAAAAGAGAAGAACAGCGATAAACCGTTCGTTTCTTTCCTATAAAATAAAAAAGACAGTTTTTAAGCTGTCTTTTTTATTTTATAAATTTTCCGGAATACAGTAATTTTAATTTATACTACGGATTTTCTGCTTTCTTATTATGCTATTTCCACGTCTTTTTTCTATCTTTTTCATACATTATTCTATGTTGTATATCGTGTGACAACCTCGTATGTATCAGCTATAATAAGTTATCTTAAAAAAGTTAATGAAGAAATTTAAAAGAGGTGGCTTTCTTATGGCATCACAAGAGTTAGATCGATTACGTTCTAGCATCGATCAAATCAACCTACAATTATTAGAGTTATTGAATGAAAGAGGCCGTCTCGTACAAGAGGTTGGAAACTTAAAAGAAGTACAAGGTGTGAAACGTTTTGACCCTGTACGTGAAAGAGAAATGTTGAATTTACTTGCGGAGAATAATAATGGTCCATTTGAAACATCGACCTTACAACATATTTTTAAACAAATTTTTCAAGCTGGTTTAGAACTACAAGAAGACGATCATCGCAAAGCGCTACTTGTTTCTCGTAAGAAAAAAGCAGAAGATACGATTGTGGAGATTAATGGAGAGAAAATTGGCGATGGAAACCAACATTTTATTATGGGACCATGTGCTGTAGAAAGTTATGAACAAGTACGCCAAGTTGCAGAAGCAATGAAAGAGCAAGGTCTGAAACTAATGCGTGGTGGTGCTTTCAAGCCTCGTACATCTCCATATGATTTTCAAGGTCTTGGATTAGAAGGATTGCAAATTTTACACCAAGTTGCAGATGAATATGATTTAGCTGTTATTAGTGAAATTTTAAATCCGAATGATATTGAAATGGCATTAGATTATGTTGATGTTATTCAAATTGGCGCTCGCAACATGCAAAACTTCGAGCTATTAAAAGCAGCTGGTGCTGTAAATAAGCCGATATTATTAAAGCGTGGTTTATCCGCAACAATTGAAGAATTTATTAATGCGGCAGAATATATTATGGCAGAGGGGAACGGTAATATAATTTTATGTGAACGAGGTATTCGCACATATGAAACAGCAACGCGTAATACGCTTGATATTTCCGCTGTGCCAATTTTAAAGAAAGAAACACATTTACCTGTCGTTGTCGATGTAACGCATTCTACAGGGCGACGTGACCTTCTATTACCAGCTGCAAAAGCTGCTATGGCAATTGGTGCTGATGCTATTATGGCTGAAGTGCATCCGGACCCAGCAGTTGCATTATCAGATGCAGCACAACAAATGGATATTCCAGAATTCAATGAGTTTATGAAAGAATTAAAAGCATTCGGAAGTAAATTATAAAAAGATTTTTTAGTCTATGTAGGCTTTGTTACATAGACTTTTTACAAAAATTGCCCTTTTTTGCATAAAAAATACGAAAATACGAGAAAAGAAGCGAATTTTTTCGAAACTTTTGCGGGAAAATATTGTATGAGCCTGCGTTTTTATCGTATCATTAGTAAAAGGAAGAACTCGGGACGATTGTTGGCATCTGCAAATAGAGTTGATGTCTTTTTTTCATTCAAGTGAACCGATACATAAAAATAGATAACATAAATAGAAGGAGTGTGCGAAGAGATGAACGTAACAATCTATGATGTAGCTCGTGAAGCAAATGTTTCAATGGCTACCGTATCACGTGTTGTGAACGGTAACCCAAATGTAAAGCCTACAACAAGAAAGAAAGTATTAGAAGCAATTGATCGTTTAGGATACCGCCCAAATGCGGTAGCACGTGGACTAGCAAGTAAGAAAACAACTACAGTGGGTGTTATTATTCCTGATATCTCAAATACGTTTTATGCAGAACTTGCTCGTGGAATTGAAGATATCGCAACAATGTACAAATATAACATCATTTTAAGTAACTCTGATCAAAACAAAGAGAAAGAGTTCCACTTATTAAATACGATGCTTGGGAAACAAGTGGACGGGATTGTTTTCATGGGTGAAGATATTACAGATGTTCACATTGAAGAATTCAAAAAATCTCCAGTACCGATTGTATTAGCAGCATCATTTGATGAGCAAAATGAAACGCCATCAGTAAATATTGATTATACACAAGCAGCTTACGATGCAATGAAGCACTTTATTGAGCAAGGACATAAACGTATCGGTTTCGTCTCTGGTCCTTTCATTGATAAAGCAGGAAGCGCGAAGAAGTTACAAGGTTATAAAAAAGCTTTAGAAGAAGCAAGTATTTCATATGATGAAAATCTTGTAATCGATGGAGATTACACATATGATTCAGGTATCGAAGCATTTGAAAAGCTTTGGAGCAGTGATGAAAAGCCAACAGCAATCTTCGTATCTTCTGATGAAATGGCACTAGGTGTAATCCATGCAGCACAAGACGCTGGATTAAACGTACCAACTGATGTAGAAGTGCTTGGCTTTGATAACACACGCCTTGCATTAATGGTACGTCCACAGCTTTCAACAGTTGTACAACCAATGTATGATATCGGTGCAGTAGCAATGCGTCTATTAACAAAGTATATGAACAAAGAAAAAGTGGAAGATCACACTGTTATCTTACCTCACCGTATCCAATTTAGAGATTCAACGAAGTAAGAATAAAAAAGCTCACAGCGATTGCTGTGAGCTTTTATTCATATTCAGGGTAGTATTTTTTTACTACTGTATCTACAGTTTCATTTTTCTTAACATGTAAAAATCTTGCGTACAATTCTTTTCCTGTATCAAATGGCGTATCGTCTAACTCGAAAACATGAAGCACTTTTCGAAATTTCCACGTTACTTGCTGATCGTACATATTATCGTACGTATCTACAGATTGTATAGCTACCTTTTCTCCTAGCTCATGAGCTTCTTCTAAACTGTTTGCTTTAACGAGAATAATACTTTCTTCAAAAAGCGTATCGTGATTCTCTTCATAATGCTCATCCATTTTACTAGGATCAGGCTCACCTGAATGAACAGATTCAAACAATAATTTTACAGCGTACATATGTGAGAACCTCCTTATGCTGAATGTTTTAATTTGTAAACAATATTTGCGACAAGTGAAGCAGGTAGGGTAAATACGTAACTTTGATAATGGTAATGTACTTGAGATCCTTCATAAGACATTTTATCGTATAGTTCATTTTGTGAGACGTTCATTTTTTTCTGTTTTTCTTTGAGCATTTTAATGTAGTTATACTGTGTTGGGACGAGAATGATGAAATAGGCTAATACAATTAGTGAAATCCAAATCATTATGAACACGCCTTGTAAATAGAATTTGTATATATCAATAAAAAGAAAAAACTTTTTTTGTTGGAACTAATTTTCTTCTAAAAATGCGAACAGTTCCTCTTGGTTTTTTAACTTGCGATCAATACATGTTTGAGCAATACATTTTAATCCTTGTAATAATGCGTCTATGTACAAAGTATCGTACTGAACTATATTTCCCTTTATCATTGTTTCATTTTTTTTCAAGTTAATTGATATTTTTAGTACAGCTGTATTGCTTTGTAAATTTACAACTTCGATGCAAAAAACTGTTTTTCTAAGTCAATCGTAACATAATCGAATCGTTCGGCTAGTTCCAAATTGCATGTGGTAGTGTATTCCAAATGAAAGCCTCCTTATTGTGTAAGTGTATGTTGTAATGCTTTCGCTACAGTGGGGGAGATTCCTTGTTATATGTCACATAAGTGCAAATTCACCTATTATAGGGCAATGTCATGTATAATAGAAAGAAAAGGCTTGTGAGGGGGGAAAAGAGATGATCGTTCTTTGGATAATTACGCTTTGTATGACCGCTATTTTTGCATATATGACGTTAAAACAAAATGGCTTAAAGCGATTTGTTCCAGGAAGTATTCTTGCAGGAATCGCCCTTATCACGTATGTAATTTCAATTTTTACTGAAAGTATTTCGATAGATGTAAGTACGAGTTTAATGTTTATCGGTATTACACTATTTGCAGGTAGCATTATGGTACTTATGGTTGCAGGTATTATTATATTTATTCATATGAATTCGGAAACGTTATAGCATAAAAAAAGGCATGTCCCTAAGGGGCATGCCTTTTATCCGTTCAATTATGCTCTATCTTTAGAAGAGTTTTGTTGTTTTAGTAAGTCGCGAATTTCGCCAAGAAGAACTTCTTCTTTTGTTGGTTCTGGAATTTCTTCTGTCTTTTCTTCCTCTTCTTCTCTTTTAGATGTTAGTTTGTTGAAAACTTTAACAAACATAAAGATAGCAGCTGCAATAATTAAGAAATCAAAAATAGTTTGGATGAAGTTACCATACATAATAGATGATTTACCGAATGAAATTTTTAAATCTGTAAAGTCAACGCCACCTAATACCATACCAAGTAATGGTGTGATGATATCTTTTACTAAAGAACTAACGATTTTACCGAATGCAGCACCGATTACAACCCCGACAGCTAAATCGATTACATTCCCTTTGAACGCGAATTTTTTAAACTCGTTCCACATGTGTCAATCCCATCCTTTCCACGATTCATTATGAAATTTATAATTCCTATCAACATATTCTATAGAAATTTGTGATAGAAATAAAGAGGAAATGGGAATGAAAGTAAATTATGAAAAATGTATCCGTTTTAATTTTTGCTTACAGCTTGCAGTAGAGATTGGAGCAATTGCTGTGTTTTTAACCCTTCTAATCCATCTATAACCGGCCTTGTATTACCTTGTACACATTCGATAAAATGGTGAACCGCATCTTCAAAACCACGCTGTTTTAGCGTCGTGTCCCATGATGGTGAACCAATCTGTGAAACTGAATTTTCCTGCTCAACTTCAAATGTGTTCATATTTTTTACGCGAATGATTTTACCTGTTGTTACAAGTTCAATTTGTTCTAAATTTGTACCTGCATGGCGATGCATCGCTGTAGAAAGTAATAGTCCATTTGCAGTTGTATATGTATGATGCCCGTAAAGAAGTTCATTTTTTTCATTGATTTGCATCATATTGTGAACGACGTTAAGGTCATCATTAGCTAACCAGCGAGCAGTATCTACAATATGTAAGTAATCATCTAACATAGTAAAGTCGTACGAATATGGCCCCACTTTATTTGTGCGGTGCTTTTCAATTCGAATCCATGAAATATCATTAGCTTGCTCTTTGGCAGCAACGTACATAGGAACGAATCGGCGATTAAATCCGACCATTAACTTTCGATTATACTTCTCGCTCAACTCGACTAGTTTCTCAGCTTGTTCCACTGTAGCTGCTAGCGGCTTATCAACATAAACATCGATGCCTTTTTTCAGAAGTTCAGAAACGATTTCATAATGTGTAGCAGTTGAACTATGAACGAAAATTGCATCACATTCAGAAGCTAATGTTTCCATAGAATGAAAGTCTTGAATACGGTATTGCTGGCAAACTTGTTTCCTTTTCTCTGCGTTAGGTGTAAACGCCCCTACAAAATCCCAATCTGTTTCTTTTGTAAGTGTTGGAAGATAGGCTTTTTGTGCAATACTTCCAAGTCCAATCATCCCAATTTTAGGTTTGTTCATGTTTATTCCCACCCTATTAATATTAATGTAACGGGTTAAATGTAGCATAGGGTGGGGGAGGAAGGCAAAAAATAGCTTTTTACTTACGTCCTTCTAATAAAATCTTCTCTATCGCTTCAAAGTTATGAGCGCGAGCGTGTTCTAGCGGGATAACACCATCGTTGTCTGGAATATTTACATCAGCACCGTGCTCGATAAGAAGGCGAATGACTTGTTGCTGTGTTTCATCTCCGTTACTTAGTACGATGGCTTCCATTAAAGCTGTCCATCCGAGGTTATTTACATGGTTTACATCGATATTTGTTCGGTTAAGGAGTTCTTTTATAACATCAATATATCCGTGTTCTGATGCGGGAATAAGAGCTGTTCCGCCGTACCGATTCGTAAGCGCTGGATCCGCACCAGCATCAATCGTTAGTTTTAAAATGTCTAAGTAACCTTCCGCACCGGCGTATAGAAATGGATTGTTTTTCATATCATCTTGGATATTTACGTCAGCGCCGGCTTTGATAAGCGTTTTTGCGGTTTTTATATCATTTTTGTATGTAGCAATCATAAGAGGAGTACGTCCTTTATTGTCCGTTATATTTATGTCAGCCCCTTTTTTGAGTAACGATATAACAGTGTTTGTTTCCTGTTTCTCAGTAGCTGTTAGTAACGCTGTTTCCATGGTTGTCATCTCCTTTGTAACTTCTTGTTCTTGCGAGCATCCTTGCAAAAAAATTACGCAACAGATCATGCTTAATGTTTTTTTGAACATGGAATTTCAACCTCCTAATTTCAACTGTAAAATAAGAACATTAAATTTTTATAAACTGAAGCTAAAATTACTATAAAATCACTTGAGTATTTGAACATATATTTTTATGCTTATGAATATGAAGGGTGGGTAAAGTGAAACTTTAATCAGTGGGGAGGGGTTCATCCCCCACTGATTATTAGCCTTCACCAATCGGGCGTTTACCGGCAGTCCGACTCCCACCTAGCTCCCTCGCATTCGCCGGATTTTGAGGTGGGAGTCTTATTGCCCACAAATAGCGGGGGAAAGTGAGGATGTAAATGATGTCTATTAAAACAAGGTTTTTATTTTCTTATATTGCTGTTATTCTCGTTTCCATTACGCTCATATTAGTCGCGGGATTTTTAATTGTTTTTTCCATAACAGGAGACTTGGAATCAGTGAAAAATTTCTATAAAAGTTCTTATATTCAAAAGCCGCTTACGCCAGAAGAAGAGAATGCCTATCTTGAATTAAAATTAGCGGCAAAGCAACATCAATCTCAATTATTAGATGAATCGTTCGTTTCATCGCTTGAAAAAGAAGGTGTGAAAATAGTTGTAAGAAAGGGAGAAACCATTTCTTATGCTACAAAAATATTTGAAAGTGTACCTTTAAAAGAAGCTCTTCCGAAATTTGAATCAGCAAATATTAATAGTCGTGGTACAACGGAACTAGGCGATACCTTTTATCGATATGTAAAATTTGATTTTTATTTTCCTCAGGAAGAAGAGGGGAGTATATTTGTATTAAAAAAGCAAAGTTCATTTGTCGATCTTACACAAAAATTATTTCCGATTTTGTTCGTATCACTTTTACTGTTAGCCATTTTGCTTATTGGATTATTAAGTTACCTCGTCTCAAGAAGTGTAATAAAACCAATCTTTGTATTGAAAGATGCGACTGAGAAAATTAAAGAAGGAAATTTAGATTTTCAAATTCCAGTTACATCGCACGATGAAATCGGGCAATTAAATCAAGGATTTGAGGAAATGAGGAAGAAGTTAAAAGAATCGATTGAAGTACAAACGCAGTATGAAGAAAATCGAAAAGAGCTCATTTCCAATATATCTCATGATCTAAAGACACCGATTACATCTATTATTGGATATGTAGAAGGAATAAAGGACGGGGTCGCAAATACGCCAGAAAAAATGGATAAGTACTTAACAACTATCCATACGAAAGCAAGACATATGGATACACTGATTGACGAACTATTTTTATTTTCAAAGCTCGATTTGAATCGAGTTCCCTTTCAGTTTGAAACGGTTGAATTAAATATGTTTATGCAAGAATTAATAGAAGAGATGCAGATGGATTTAAGTAAGGAAGGTATAGAAGTTAACTTACAATTACATGCATCACCACTATATGTAACGGCTGATTGCGAAAAGATAAATAGAGTGATATCAAATTTAATTCATAATAGTGTGAAATACATGGATAAAGAAGAGAAGAAAATTACTGTAACAGTATTGAATGATAATAATAAAGTGATTGTGAAAGTGATGGACAACGGATCAGGTATTGAATCGGATACACTTCCCTACATTTTTGAACGTTTTTATCGTGCAGAGCAATCGCGAAATTCTAGTACAGGTGGAAGTGGACTTGGCTTAGCGATCGCGAAGCAAATTGTTGAAGAGCATGGCGGGAATATTTGGGCGGAAAGCGAGCTTGGGAAAGGCACGAGCATTTTCTTCACATTGAAAAAAGTACAGGAATGTGGTGAGTAAATTGAAAAGAATTTTACTAATAGAAGATGAAGTAAGTATTGCAGAATTACAGCGAGATTATTTAGAAATTAATGATTTCCAAGTTGATGTAGAGCATTCAGGAGAAACAGGTTTACAAATAGCCCTGCAAGAAGATTATGATTTAATTATTTTAGATATTATGCTCCCGAAAATGAACGGATTCGAAATTTGTAAACAAATACGTGCTGTAAAAGATATTCCGATTTTACTTGTTTCAGCAAAAAAAGAAGATATAGATAAAATTCGCGGACTCGGATTAGGAGCGGATGATTATATAACGAAACCGTTTAGCCCAAGCGAATTAGTCGCGCGAGTAAAAGCACATATTGCCCGTTATGAAAGATTATCAGGAAATGTAAGTAAGCAACGTGATACGTTATATATTCACGGAATTTCTATCGATCAACGAGCGAGGAAAGTTTTTATAAACAATGAAGAAATCGCGTTCACAACGAAGGAATTTGATTTATTAACATTCTTTGTAACGCATCCAAACCAAGTATTAAATAAAGAACAGTTATTTGAACGTATTTGGGGACTAGACTCAGCTGGCGATTTAGCCACTGTCGTTGTTCACATTAGAAAGTTACGTGAAAAAATCGAAAGAGATCCTGCTCACCCGCAATATATTGAAACGGTGTGGGGAGCTGGTTATCGCTTTAACGTGTAATGTACCTGCCGAGTTATTGGCAGGTTTTTTATGTTATTCGAATTAAAAGGGAATAATAGGTAATTCGTGTTAAAATATAAAGAGAGATAAAACATAGGAAAGCATGGGAGGGTGTGCTACATTTTGGGAGATACATCAAAAGATAATAAATCAAACAAGGCTTTAAAGATTGGAACTAATATCGTACTTATTTTATTAATTATTGGTGCAATACAAATGTTTTATGATGAAGATTCTACGAATGATCATTTCGGTTGGTTCTTTATGATGGTCTTTTTTGCAATTAAAATAATTTCTAGTTTTATGATAAGTTTAAAAGAAGGAGATAAAAAGGCAGTATTTATCGATTTAGGTTTAGTAGTTTTTTTTGTTCTTCTTTTAGTTGTTTCTAGAGTGAAATATTTTTCTTGAAGGTTAATATATTCATTAACGAGGCTTTAATGGAATAAGCCTCGTATCTTTCTATGTTATTTAATACTTACGTTTGATTGTAAAAAATCACTCTATATTAGGTATTTTTCTTTGAAAATAGGACTTAATTCACTCCAAACATCAAATTTATTGCCATCTAAATCATAAAAAACAAAATTCTTCCCAGCATGCCCTCTGTTTTCAATCTCTCCAACTAGAATTTCCTTTTCAATAAATTCACTATGAATTGATTCTAGAGCATGTAATCCGTTAACTTCGAATGTTATAGAAAAGCGTTCTTCACCGTGAAAATCAAAAAAATTTAAGGTTTGATTATCTTGGGATTTAACTAGAAAAAAGCTTTGATTTGCAAAGTTAATAATAGCTTTGTCTTCGTTTTTAAAGTTCAACTCTGCTCCCAATTTGTTCACATACCAATTTGAAGAAAGTTCTACGTTGGTAACTGGAATATAAGTCGTTCCAACTCTTAATAATTTTTCTTTCACCCTATTTTCCTCCTTTAGCAAAACAGCACTAATAAACTTGTTCTCTCTTCCTAGACTTATTGCCTTTGTGAGTCCTTAATTTTCTTTTTAATCCCAAAAAATTCTTGAGTAATAGAAGTAAACCGACTGGCTTCTTCTAAAAAAGGATAATGGTTACTGTCCTCAAACGGCACAAAAATAGAATTACGAATGCCCTCATGCATTTCGATAGAATATTGAATTGGGCACTGCACATCGTGCCTTCCGCAAATAATTAGCGTTTTTATGTTGATAGAAGGTAAGTACTTTCTTAAATCAAATGAAGGATATTCGTGAGAGAAAGCATTCATCCGGCTAACAGACATTGTTTTTTTGATTGGTTTACAAAAATAAGAGTTGTAGTTTTCAGGTTTATACAAAGATAATTTTGTCCTCTTAGTAGAGAGTTCCTTTCGTTCTTCATTTGTAAGGTCAGGGCTTTTTAAGTTTTCGATGAGTTGTTGCATATAATGAAACTGCAGATGTGCTGGGTTATAAATACAAAATGGTGTTTCGGTATAGTTACTTGCTGCGGCTCCCGCTACGACTAATGATTGTAAGGGATTTGGATATGTAATCGCATATAAAAGTCCAAGCATACCACCTGTTGAATGACCAGTGAAATGCCATGTTGGGAGTTGTAAAGCTTCTCGTATTGCTTCTAAGTCGTGAACGGTTTCAATCATACTTAATTCTTTTTCTGAATTGGCTTTTACAGAGTTACCAGCGTCTCGTAAATTAATGAGGAATACACGATGCGTAGAAGTGAAAACATCCGCAAAGTAATCGCCAGTTTCATTAAATTGTGAATAGTGATGTGTAATACAAAGCGGTTCGCCATTTCCTTTTGTAAATAGTTCAAATGTGCCGCGTTTTGTGGGGATCATTTGTTGTGTCCACATAATATCACGCCCTTTTCTCATAAAAGTTGGACCAGTTAATTATTAAATAAAATATATCAGCGATTATTAAAATATATCAGCGAATCTCAAGATATATCGGCGATTCTCGAAATATATCGACTTACCGACAGAAAACGACAATAAATAAAAGGAGGCTATTCAAAACGAGCCTCCTTTTTGTTTAGTACAAAGATTTTGTCATATTATTCCGAATAATTTCAAGGGATTTCGCTACAGTTAATGCATTCTTTTCTTCAATTTCTGGTTTACGGGGGATAGGTTTATACATGTTGTCTGGATCTTCCCATGTGAGGGGAAGCTCTGTTTCGGCTTGTCCTTTCCAAGCGTCAATCCATTCTGGAGGGAGATAACCTGAGATGTTTTGGATGTTGTTCATTTCGAGCCAAATAAGTGCCCAAGCTCTTGGGACCACGCGCCAGTGGTCATAGCCACCGCCGCCGACAGCGATCCAGCGACCGTTGCAATATTCATTGGCGATTTCGCGAGCGAGCTTCGGTATTTCACGGTAAATATTCATCGTCGCGCAAAGGTGTGTAAGTGGATCATAATAATGTGCGTCAGCGCCATTTTGCGTTAAAATAATATCCGGTTTAAAGTATGCTGCAACTTCTTTTACGACAGTTCGATATGACTCTAAAAACGATTCGTCTTCTGTAAAAGCATCGAGTGGAACGTTAAAAGAATAACTATAGCCATTACCTTGTCCGCGTTCATTTACAGCGCCAGTTCCAGGGAATAAATAACGCCCAGTTTCATGTAATGAAATGGTGCATACGTTAGGATCATCGTAAAAAGACCACTGTACACCATCACCATGATGAGCATCTGTATCAATATATAAAACGCGTAAACCGTATTTTTTCTGAATATATTTCATTGCGATGGAACTATCGTTATAAATGCAAAATCCGGATGCCTTGCCGCGAAAGCCGTGATGTAAGCCGCCGCCTAAATTAAGCGCGTGCTTTACTTTTCCGGAAAGAACAGCGTCAACAGCTGTTAACGTACCGCCAACGAGTAACGCACTTGCTTCGTGCATATTTGGAAACATCGGTGTATCTTCTGTTCCGAGTCCATATGTCATCGCAATCGATTTTTCTAACTTACCTTCTCCAGCACGTTTTACCGCATTTATGTACTCCTCTGTATGAACGTAGGCAATCTCTTCATCTGTAGCCATCCGTGGCGGGATGACTTGAGAGGGAGAGATAAAACCGCTCTTTTGTAATAAATCATACGTAAGTGTGACGCGCAGTTGGTTAAAAGGATGATCAGGGCTAAACGAATAGCCCCGAAAGTCATCCGAATAAATAAACGCGCTACTCATGCTTGCATCCCCATAATGTTCGGCCATAATACGCGGTAGCCTTCTGCTTCAAGTGCATCAATCACTTTTAGCGGATTCATCGTTTGAATGCGGAAAACGAGTACTTTATCATTCTCATCTTTTGCTGGGTAGACGAGAACGCTCACGATATTTATTTGTAAATCACTAAAGATAGCAACGACTTTTCCGAGAATACCAGGTTCATTTTTTACTTGAATTTCAATTTGTGAACTTGGTTGATGTGCTCCTGTTAATTTCACTAACGTGTGCAAGACTGTAGATTCAGAAATGATTCCAACTAACTTCCCAGCCTTTGTAACAGGAAGACAGCCAATTTTATTTTCAAAAAATAACGTAGCGATTTCCTCAACGAAATCGAGAGGATGGCAAGTCATAACAGGATGTTTCATAATAAGTTCAAGCGGTTGCCGTAGCATATCGAGTGAAACTTGTTCATCTAAAATAGACGGACTTGCATCTCTTACATCCCGATCAGAAATAATGCCTACGACATGATTATTTTGATCGACAATTGGAATGTGCCGAATGCCTTTCGTGCGTATCGTTCGGATTGCTGTTTCGATTGTATCGTTTGGATGTAGTGTAACTACATTTTGATTCATAATTTCTTCTACAATCATTCCAGTTGCCCCCTTTATTAATACATAAAGCGATTGTGAAAACGTAGACGATCAAATGCTTGAATGGAATCCGTATCAACACGTTTTCCAATCCGGACCATTAAACAGTTAGCAGGGTGTGAACAAATTTCAGGATCATCTGTAGCCATCCATTGTAACCCACCAGCATTCATCATCTTTTCCATTACTTTTCGGTATTCCCAAACATTTAAGCCTGTTTGTTTTAAATCCCAGTGCCAATAATATTCAGTCGTTAATATAATATAATCTTCCATATAATCGTCCATCATAGACACTTCTAATAAGTTCTTTCCGACAGAGCATCCACGGAAGGCTGGGACGACTTCAATTGCCCCGAGCTCAATTAAGTTTTCCATTTTTCCTTCTGACCATCGTTCGAGCGGATCAGGATACAAGTATGTAACATATCCAACAATCGTTTGGTCATGTCTAGCAATAATGAGACGAGCTTCTGGTAATTTAGAAATTTCGACAATTGCTTTATATTGCTGTTCGGCAGGACGAAACGCAACTAAATCTGGATGGAATTCATACATTTCAAGATTATGTGTAGAGACAGGACCTTCAATAATTAAAGTGCCCTTCGCTGTTTTTAAGTTTCTAGCATTATATATTTTTTTATGAATCAATGTATTGCTCACCACCTTGAGGGTTTGTGAATCTATTAATATCGTACTTTATAATATATGCGATGTGAATCGAATTTTGTCAGTAAAAATTTGTCTAAAAATCAACAAATATACTGAAAATTTTAAATAATATCATTATAATAGATAATAGAATACATAGGAGGGGGATGTAAAGTATGAAAATAGAAACGCTTCCTGTCATTAAAGGAAAAAATAATTTGCCGAATTATGAAGAGGCATATGCGAATTTTAACTGGGAAGAGGTTAATAAAAATTTTACTTGGAATGAAACAGGCCGAGTGAATATGGCGTATGAGGCAATTGATAAGCATGCGAAATCCGATCGAAAAAATAAAGTAGCCCTTTATTATCAAGATGGATCTCGTAAAGAGAAATATACATTTAAGGAAATGAAGGATTTTTCTAATAAAGCAGGAAATGTTCTGAAAAATTATGGCGATGTTGAAAAAGGCGATCGCGTTTTTATTTTTATGCCGCGTTCTCCAGAATTATATTTCGCACTTTTAGGTGCGGTAAAATTAGGGGCAATTGTTGGGCCACTATTTGAAGCGTTTATGGAAGGCGCAGTTCGCGATCGTTTAGAAGATAGCGAAGCAAAGGTGTTAATTACAACGCCTGAATTGTTAGAGCGCATACCATTAAATGATTTACCAGCTTTAAAAACAGTCTTTCTTGTTGGAGACAATGCAGAAGAGGGCGGTAAACTTGTAGCGTTCAACCCTTTATTTGAACAAGCTTCAAAAGAATTACATATCGAATGGTTAGGCCGTGAAGATGGTTTAATCCTTCATTACACATCTGGCTCTACTGGTAAGCCAAAAGGTGTTCTTCATGCACAAAACGCAATGGTTCAGCACTATCAAACGGCGAAATGGGTATTAGATTTAAAAGAAGATGATGTATATTGGTGTACAGCTGACCCAGGCTGGGTAACTGGAACGGCTTACGGTATTTTCGCACCGTGGTTAGTCGGAGCATCAAATGTTATTTTAGGTGGCCGCTTTAGTCCAGAAGCGTGGTATGAAGCACTGCAAGATTACGGTGTAACAGTTTGGTATAGCGCACCAACAGCGTTCCGTATGTTAATGGGAGCTGGACAAGACGCAATTAAAAAATATGATTTATCACAAGTTCGTCACGTATTAAGCGTCGGTGAACCATTAAATCCAGAAGTAATTCGCTGGGGTATGAACGCATTTGGACTTCGTATTCATGATACGTGGTGGATGACAGAAACAGGTGGACAAGTTATTTGTAACTACCCTTGTATGGAAATCCGTCCAGGTTCAATGGGTAAACCAATTCCAGGTGTGAAAGCAGCAATTGTTGATAATGAAGGAAATGAAGTACCTCCATACACAATGGGGAACTTAGCGATTGGTAAAGGTTGGCCAGCTATGATGCGTGGAATCTGGAATAACCAGCAAAAATATGAGTCTTACTTCATGCCAGGGGATTGGTACGTATCAGGTGACTCTGCATATATGGACGAAGACGGATACTTCTGGTTCCAAGGACGTATTGACGATGTAATTATGACGTCAGGTGAGCGCGTTGGTCCGTTTGAAGTAGAAAGCAAATTAATCGAGCACGCTGCTGTTGCAGAAGCTGGTGTAATTGGTATTCCAGACCCAGTTCGCGGTGAAATCATTAAAGCATTTATCGCGCTTCGCGCAGGATACGAGCCATCTGAAGAACTAAAAGAAGAGATTCGTCAATTTGTAAAGAAAGGCCTAGCAGCTCATGCAGCGCCAAGACAAATTGAATTTAGAGATAAATTACCGAAAACGAGAAGTGGTAAAATTATGCGCCGCGTATTAAAAGCGTGGGAGTTAAACTTACCAACAGGTGATTTGTCAACGATGGAAGATTAAGAGAGAAAGGTCTGAACGAAACAACGTTCAGATCTTTTTTTATGTTATTATTAACTTATATATATAAGTTAAGGGGGGTGATAAAATGAAAACAGAAAAAGAAAAGATGATACTAGGGGAAATGTACATACCAGCTGATCCAGTTTTAGTACAAGACAGGGAGCAAGCTCGTATATTAACGAGAAAATTAAATGATACGCCAGAAGTGCAATTAAAAGAGCGTAGCGAAATTGTAAAAGAACTATTCGGAACGACAGGAGATAACATTCATCTTGAATCTTCTTTTAGATGTGATTACGGCTATAACATTCATGTTGGCGAAAATTTTTACGCGAACTTTGATTGTACGATTTTAGACGTATGTCCCGTTACAATCGGAGTGAACTGTATGTTAGCTCCAGGTGTTCACATTTATACAGCAACGCACCCGCTCGATCCAGTAGAACGCATAAGCGGATCAGAATACGGAAAACCAGTTACAATCGGCGATAACGTATGGATTGGCGGAAGAGCAATTATTAATCCAGGTGTAACAATTGGAGATAATGCGGTTATCGCATCTGGCGCCGTTGTAACGAAAGATGTGCCTGATAATGTAGTAGTTGGCGGGAATCCTGCAAAGATTATTAAAAAAATAAAATAATATTTGAACGAAGCGCCTTCCTCGTCTGTATACATTTATGAAAGAATAGATGAGGGAGGCTTTTATATGTCTAATAAATTACTTCTTACTTTTGCTTTAATTGGAGTTATAGTTGTATTTTCTTGTGGTTTGCTATTACCGATGCCAATTGGATTTAAAGTATCAATGATTACAGCTGGGGTCATGATGATTGTTATGTTTTCAATCATCATTCCATTTGATAGAAAACATATAGTACGGAAAAATGGATATAAAATTGATTTTACAAAAACAAAAGTGTATTTTCGCTGGAATGTATTTGATACGATTTCGGCTTGTCTTGCAGTGTATGCATGCGTATGTGTGCAAGCATTAAATATTTTAGTTTCAACCGGACAGACAATTCAAAACCCGTATGTTCAATTTTTTACGAATCAATCGCAAGTATGGATTATTGTCGCTAGTTGCTATTTAATTTCCCGTATTTCATTAACGTTAAAAGGAATAAAGGAGATCAAAAATCATGGCGCTGATTGGGATTGAGGAGGAGCTCATGCTTGCGTATCAAAGTGGAGATAAGCAGGCTGGGGAAAAACTATATGTTTTAATCAAACCAGCGCTATACACATTTTTATATCGATTTAACCGAGATGAACAATTAAGTATCGACCTCGTGCAAGATACGTTTTTGACATTAGAACGAAAGAAGCATATGTATGAACTTGAAAAAGGAAAAATAAAAACGTATTTATTTCAAATTGGTTATCGTCTTATGATTAATAAATTAAATAGAAGAAAAAAGTGGCGTACACTTTTGCCATTTTTAGTGCCGATTCAGGAAAAAGAATTTTCTCACGAAGATCGGCTCACAGTAAGAGAAGCAATTTTGAAAGTTCCTGAAGAACAGCGAGCGGTCCTCATTCTTTCTTATTATCATGATATGCAGCAAAAAGAGATTGCAGAGATATTAAACATTCCGATTGGAACAGTGAAATCGAGACTTCATAACGGGATAAAGA
This sequence comes from Bacillus silvicola, assembly GCF_050524305.1. Lineage (NCBI taxonomy): Bacteria > Bacillati > Bacillota > Bacilli > Caryophanales > Bacillaceae > Bacillus > Bacillus silvicola. Next base: position 1,571,177 of record NZ_JBNGVC010000012.1, on the reverse strand, counting down.
AATTAAAACAATTGCTGGAGGTGGATGAAATTGAGCGAAAATCCCTTTAAGAGTGAATATAAATTACAGCAGCATTTAGACAGTGACTATGTAGAAATACCGGACTTTCCAAAAACGGTAAGTCGCTTCGATCGATTAATCGGATTTCTTGGTTCTCCAGCGAAAGATCCTGTGGAGGCGACAATTGGGAATGATTTATCAGTTGTGTTTCATGTCTCGTTACTAGTTGGAGTTCCAATTCTTTCTCTTATTACGATACTCTTTGCGACGTTGTAAAGGATAGAAATTCGACCTCTATTTGACACGCCTATATAAATGATGGTATAAAGAAAAGTATATGAATAATTGAGCGTGGAAAGGGAGAAGTAGTGATCATTTCCCTGTTTTAGAGAGCTGATGGTCGGTGGAAATCAGCACATAGATGATCGCGAATTACGCCCCTAGAGCATCTTTTTTCGATTGAATTATATTCAAAAGGGAAAAGACGGTGCTAAGCCGTTATGTAAATAAGGTGGTAGGCTTTTTTTTGCCTGCAACTAGGGTGGTAACGCGATAATCAAAATCGTCCCTTATTTGAAGGGGCGATTTTTTTATGTTTTCAACCTTCACGCCAGTAATGAACTTAAAGGAGAGTATGTAGGATATGGGTATTTTACAAGATCTTGAATTTCGCGGTCTAATTAATCAGCAAACAGATGCTGAGGGACTTGAGCAATTATTAGAAAAAGAAAGCGTTAAATTATACTGTGGTTTCGACCCGACAGCGGATAGCTTACACATCGGTCATATGTTACCAGTATTAATGTTACGTCGTTTCCAATTAGCTGGTCACCAACCAATCGCACTTGTTGGCGGTGGTACTGGTATGATCGGTGACCCAAGTGGTAAAAAAGCAGAGCGTACATTAAATACGAAAGATACAGTTGCTTACTACACAGAAAGCATTAAAAACCAACTTTCAAACTTCTTAGAGTTCGAAAACGTGGACAACCCAGCAACAATGGCTAACAACTATGATTGGCTTGGTAACTTAGATGTAATTTCATTCTTACGCGATATCGGTAAAAACTTCGGTTTAAACTATATGTTAGCAAAAGATACAGTAGCTTCTCGTTTAGATACTGGTATTTCATTCACTGAGTTTAGTTATATGATTTTACAATCATACGACTTCTTAAACTTATACCAAAACCATAATTGCCGCCTACAAATCGGTGGTAGTGACCAATGGGGTAACATTACAGCTGGTCTTGAATTAATCCGTAAATCAGAAGAAGATGCGAAAGCATTCGGTTTAACAATTCCACTTGTTACAAAATCTGACGGTACGAAGTTTGGTAAAACAGAAGGCGGCGCAATTTGGTTAGACCCAGAGAAAACAACTCCTTACGAGTTTTACCAATTCTGGATTAACACAGATGATCGCGACGTAGTTAAATACTTAAAATACTTCACATTCTTATCTCATGAAGAAATTCTTGAGCTTGAAAAGCAAGTAGCTGAAGCACCAGAAAAACGTGCAGCACAAAAAGCATTAGGTTCTGAAATGACAAAACTTGTTCACGGCGGAGAAGCATTAGAGCAAGCGATTAAAATTTCAGCTGCACTATTCAGCGGTTCTGTAGCAGAACTGACTGCAAGCGAAATCGAACAAGGCTTCAAAGACGTACCATCTGTAGAACGTACGGCAGAAGATACAGTATTAATCGACTTACTTGTAGAAAGTAAAATCTCTCCATCAAAACGTCAAGCACGTGAAGATGTGACGAACGGTGCAATCTACGTAAACGGTGAGCGTACACAAGCATTAGACTGCGTTGTAACAGAAAACGACCGCATCGAAGGCAAATTCACAATCATTCGCCGCGGTAAAAAGAAATATTTCTTAATTCGTTACTAATCAGAAACGAATATAAACAAATAGTACCCCGAATTGTAGGCTGAAAAGTTTATGATTCGGGGTTTTTATGTATGAATTTAGATTACCTCACGAGTTCTTGTAAATAGAATATGAAGAATTAATACGAGCATATAAAGTAAACTAATAAGCATAACAATAAATGCTGTTGGATAAAATTTTGCCGCATATATAAAGAAATCGATTTGATAAATATCTTGGTAATTTGAAACGGTGCCTTTAAAGTAATTCGTAAACTTAGCGCTATATTTCCATTCATCAGGATAATCTATCAAATTACTCCCCTGATACCAACTAGCGAGTGCTGAAGTAATAAATAGCATAAATGAACTTCCGAGTTGAACCATTTGGTTTATTGTCAAAAAGAATCCACCTCCTATTTTATGGTTATTATAGCGTGCATTAGCATTCCTGTAATCTTTTTGTTGTAATCTCCTTTTCGAGTTCATACGGAAATCACATGTAAGCGGTATGATAAACGTATAACAACTAGAAAGGAGTGGTAAAACAAAATGTCACTAGAAGCGCTCATTATTTTTTCTTTGCTAAATGCGGGTCAGCTTGCAGAGAACACGAAGGTTGATATACATAAAGAGCAGAAAGATGCTTATGTATATGTTCAAAAAGAGGAAACTAAATAATTTTATTTTATATATAAAAATGAAGGCTGTTTGAAGTAACTGTTTAGTTGCTTTAAACAGTCTTTTTTAGCTAGAAAGAATAAATCTGTCTAAGGACGTCGTCGATAAATCAAAGAGAAAATGTTGTTATTATACGCGTAGTTTTAACTGTAATTATTAGATGTAAATTAAAAAAAGTCTTTTTTAAAAAATAAAAAGAAGGTGTTTAATTATTTTCCGTAAATAGAAAAAGGCAGCAAAAATTTATTTATGGAAAGGGAGTAATTATATGAGGGATTTATTGGAAGGATTTAACATGGTGATGTGGACAGGAGCATTTGTTATTGGAGTGGTACTAGTTTTGTGGTGGTATGGACGTTATCGGAAAGCAGGTGTTAAATTCCGAGAATACATGGATGTCATGGGAAGTATGTTGACTTGTTGTGGTGGTGTAATTACTGTAATCGTTTCAGTAGTGGACAATAAAACTACTGTGTTGATTTATATTGGTTTGCTTGGAATTGTTGTGGGAGGAATTAATGTGACGAAGAAAATAATGGATCTGTACGATAGAGTATCAACAATAAAAACGGAACAGGAAGAAGAAACAGAAGAAATCGAGGGAACAAGAAAGACAAGAAAGACAAGAAAGACAAGAAAGACAAGAAGAGTGAAAATGTGAATCAGAAAGTACCCTTAGGGGTACTTTTGCTGTTAAGATATTATAAATTGAAGAAGAAAATAAATCAATTGAAAAATTAATGTAGTCACATTCAATAGAGTGTGGCTTTTTATTATTTTTGGGATATATATGTATGTTAAAAAATCTAGGGGAATAGCGTTTACTCATGCTTATTTTATCCCAAAGGTTCCTCGAAAATAAATAATTTTATCTTATATATAAACGAAAAAAGCCAATCCACAGGATTGGCTTTTTGTCATTAACGAGAGTAGAACTCTACGATTAATGCTTCGTTGATTTCAGCTGCTAACTCAGAACGCTCAGCGTGACGAGTGTAAGTAGCTTCTAACTTATCAGCATCGAAAGTTAAGTATTCTGGTACGAAGTTGTTAACTTCGATCGCTTCTTTAACAACAACAAGGCTGTTAGATTTTTCGCGAACGCTGATTGTTTGGTTAGGTTTTACACGGTAAGATGGGATGTCTACGCGAGCTCCATCAACCATGATGTGACCGTGGTTTACTAATTGGCGAGCTGCGCGACGAGTGCGAGCTAAGCCCATACGGTAAACTAAGTTGTCAAGACGAGCTTCAAGAAGGATCATGAAGTTTTCGCCGTGCTTACCAGGCATTTTACCTGCTTGGTCAAATGTGCGACGGAATTGACGCTCAGTCATGCCGTACATGTGACGAAGTTTTTGTTTCTCTTGTAATTGTAAACCGTATTCTGAAAGTTTCTTACGTTGGTTAGGACCGTGAGGACCTGGTGCGTAAGGGCGTTTTTCTAATTCTTTTCCTGTGCCGCTTAGAGAGATTCCAAGACGACGAGACAGTTTCCAAGCTGGACCTGTATAACGAGCCATAGTTGACTCCTCCTTTAAAAATGTTTTTATTTACGTAAAATAAAAACAGACGTAATCGATATTTACGGGCATTTTGTTTTCATGTACCTTCGCTCCAGCAGCAGGGAGTTACGAGATACACCTCCGTAGAGGAACAAAATACAAACGATAAACTCACATTACAAGGCTGCCTTTTTATTTTACACAAACGCTATTATATCTTTTACCCAGAGTTTCGTCAAGCGACTCCCTTTTTGTTTTATGCATATAAATTTTGGAAATTAACAAGAAGGAATTTAAAACAATATAAAAGAAGAGATAGAAACACAAATAAAACGCTTACATAAAATATAGTAAAAACGTTCATCAGTTTTTTTACTGGTGGATATGTGGCAATAAAAACATAAGGGGGATGTTTTTATGAAAAAGAAACATATGGAGACAGTATTAATTCATCACGGTTATGAATCAAAGGACAATAAAGGGAGTTTAACACCGCCTTTATTTCAAACTTCCACATTTACATTTGAAACTGCACAGCAAGGAGAGGCGAGTTTTGCGGGAGTGGATCCATCGTATATTTACTCAAGACTTGGAAATCCAACTGTGAAATTATTTGAAGAACGTATGGCGGTGTTAGAAGGAGGAGAAGAAGCGCTTGCTTTCGGATCAGGCATGGCGGCTATTTCAGCAACTTTAATTGGCTTTCTAAAAGCTGGAGATCATATTATTTGTTCAAATGGATTATATGGGTGTACTTACGGTTTTTTAGAAGTGTTAGAAGAGAAATTTATGATTACGCATTCGTTTTGTGATATGGAAACAGAGGCTGATATTGAAAATAAAATCCGCCCAAATACAAAGCTCATTTTCGTTGAAACACCAATTAATCCAACAATGAAATTAATTGATTTAAAACAGGTTATTCGGGTTGCGAAGCGAAATGGTTTACTTGTTATTGTTGATAATACGTTTTGTTCACCTTATTTACAAAGACCACTTGAACTTGGCTGTGACGCTGTTGTTCATAGTGCAACAAAATATATTGGTGGCCACGGTGATGTTGTAGCTGGTGTAACAATTTGTAAAACGAAAGCACTAGCTGAAAAAATCCGTCCGATGCGAAAAGATATCGGTGGTATTATGGCGCCGTTTGATGCGTGGTTATTATTACGCGGGTTAAAGACGTTAGCGGTAAGAATGGATCGCCATTGTGATAATGCAGAAAAAATTGTATCGTTCCTGAAAAATCATGATGCGGTAGAAGGTGTTTGGTATCCAGAAGGGGAGTTAGCATCCCGTCAAATGAAACGGGGCGGCGGTGTTATTTCTTTTTCAATAAAAGGCGGAAAAGAAGAGACGCAAGCGTTTATCAATGACCTTCACTTTATTACGATTGCGGTAAGTTTAGGTGATACAGAAACATTAATTCAGCATCCAGCAACGATGACGCACGCTGCGATTCCAGCTGAACTAAGAAAAGAAATGGGTATTTTTGATAATTTAATACGCTTATCTGTCGGTTTAGAATCATGGGAAGATATCGTTTCGGATTTAGAGCAAGCGTTAAAGAAAATATCTACTGTTAATCAATAAAAAAGAGTGAGTTATCGGTTTCGTACATAACGTACTAAATCGACAACTCGCTCTTTTCTTTTTTAAATATGTTTTAGGAGTGTTTCCACAAACTTTTCTAAATAGTGCTGATCTACTTCGTCAAAACGATTTTTTTCAGGACTATCAATATCAAGTACACCGATGACATTTCCGTCTTTTAGAATCGGTACAACGATTTCTGAATTAGAAGCACTATCGCAAGCGATATGTCCTGGGAATTGATGGACGTCCGCCACAAGCTGCGTTGTTTTCGTTTCAGCTGCTGCGCCGCAAACGCCTCGTCCAAATGGAATGCGCACGCAAGCAGGCATTCCTTGGAATGGTCCAAGAACAAGCTGATTTCCTTCTGTTACATAAAAGCCAACCCAATTAACGCGATCTAAAAATTGGTTTAATAGTGCGGACGCATTTGATAAGTTTGCGACTACGTTTGGTTCGCCAGTTAATAATGCATCCAGTTGTTTAATTACTGTCTCATATTGCTCTTCACGAGATCCTGCATAACTTTCTTTTGTAAACATGGAAACAACTCCCTTTTTAGCGAGATATGTAAAATGATAGCAAAATACGATGTATTTCACATGACTTTGTCGATAGAAAATTAAAGGAATTTGTCTTAAAAGTCAAGAAATTTAAACTATAGCTGTTCAGTGAGGGGAAGTGAGCGCATGAAGCAGACGAAACAAAAGGTAATTGATGCGGCAATATCGTTGTTTAATACGAAAGGTTATGACGGGACATCGGTGCGAGACATTGCAAAGCGAGCGGATGTGAATGTAGCGAATATTTCATATTATTTTGCTGGAAAGCAAGGGTTATTAGAACAGCTGATTACTGATTTTTTAGAAGGATATATTCATGTAATTGAAACGTCATTTGAACAGAGAGAATATTTATCGGCTAAAGATGTGATGGTGCAAATGGTGCGCGGGATTTTACGATATCAATTTGATAATAGAGAACTGACACGTTTTTTTTATAGAGAGCTTTCGCTTGATACGACATTAATTCGTGAAGTGATGACCGTTTATTTTTCTAGAGAAAGATATTATATAGAGCAAATCATTAAACAGGGACAAATGAAACAAGAGTTTAAAAAGGTATCTTTTACAATGTTTATGACGCAATTAAAAGGCATGATAAATATGCCGTTTTTATATCCGCAATATATATCAGAAGTGTTGCATTCTTTTCCGTCCGAGACATTTTTCCTAGAAATGTACACGAAAGAAATTGAGCAATGGATGGAACAAACATTATATAAAGCGAATATGTACTATGAATGGCCAAGAGCTGTTCATATGTGAAAAATCCCCACCTAACGAACTGAGGTGGGGATTTTTATGTCTTGTTTTCTTTGGCATAAATTGTTGAATAATAGCGCAATAATTGTTAATGAGGCGCCGGCAATTTCAATTTTGTCGACTGTGTAACCTCGAAAGATAGAGCCGATAAGTGCAAGTACAGGAACTAAATTCATAAATAATATGCCGTTAATAGATGAAATATATCGATTTCCTGTGTTCCAGCAAAATACAGCTATAACGCCGGCGATAATCGACATATAAAAGAGCTCAAAACGAACGCTCATAACTGTAGATAATGATGGTACATTAACGACGTTTGTGTAAGTAAAGAAAGTGACAATAATGATGAGTGAAATTGAGCCGAATAAACAAGTTAACGTCGTATACCTGAGTGGTGACCAAGATTGAAAACGAGCACCGCCGTTCGTGTAAATTACCCAGCAAGTAACGCCGCATAACATAAATATATTTGTTGATAAGTGGCTTGCTGCTCCAAATAATAAATGAATATTTCCTTTTGAAATGACGAGCATAACACCGAGTAATGCAACGAACATACAAAGAAATGTGTAATTTTGTGGGCGTTTGTTTTTTGTTATCCACTGCAATAATAAAGCGATGAGTGGCATAAGAGACTGAATCATCGCGGCATGGATGGCTCCAGAAGGCCCGGCAAGCTGTTGACCATAAAAAATTAGAAAGCCATACCCAGCGAAACCGACTGTTCCATAAAAGAATAACGAAAGTGTTCGTTTTTCTAAGCGGAGAGAATTTTTCCCCTCAGTGATTAATAGCAAAATAAGAAAAATGATAGCTGCTGATCCGTATCGGATAGTTGTGAAGAAGAATGGGTCGATAAATTGCAAGGCATTTGCCATTACAGGAAACATAAATCCCCAAGCTGTTACAGCAAGTAAGCATAGAAGGGATCCGAGTAGCATTTGTTTTTTGGCCAAGAGTATCATTCTCCTTTTTACTTCGTTATAGTAAGTTGATGAAATAAGTATAAAGAGTAATTCTTTGTAGAAGGAAATATCGATTTTTTATGGCAGTTATAACTTTTTGTTAGAGGTGTGTATGATGGATTTGGAGGCAGTACGATCGTTTATTGAAGTAAAGCAAACGCGAAGTTTATCAAAGGCGAGTAAACTTTTACATATTTCACAACCAGCGCTTAGTAAACAAATTCAAAGATTAGAAGCGGATTTAGAGATTACTCTACTCAAGCGTTCTGCTCAAGGAGTAGAATTAACAAAGGCTGGAGAATTATTTATAGAAAGAATGTTACCGATTTTGGAACAAATAAGTGAAGTGAAAACGGAAATGAAGGGATATCAAGAGAAGCAGAAAATTTCAATAGGTATATTGCCGAGTTTAGCGGCTCATTACATATCAAAGTGTAAAGACTTATTAGCGGATACATATGAAATAGAATGGCAAATTGAGCATACGAAAGTATTAATGGAATTATTTAAAGCGCGAAAAATTGAAGCAATGTTTATTGATTCAGTAATAGAAGGCGCTACGTATATAAAAGAAATACGGGAAGAAAAAATCGTTTGTGCCGTTTCAAATAATCATCCGTATAAAGAGAAAACGGTAATCCGAATGGAAGAGTTGCAAAATGAAAAGTTAATCGTATACCCAGAAATATGCGATGTAAGGAAAATGATTATGAATGTGTTTCAATGTATGGGTACGAAACCGATAATTGCAGTTGAAACATCTTATGCAGAACCGATGATTGCGATGGTAGGAGCTGGACTGGGTATAACGTTGCTTCCGGAAACAGCGGTACAGCAAGCGGTAATGCAAGGTAACGTGCGTGCGATTTCTGTAGAACCGCCACTAATGCGAAAGATTTATTTCGTATCTCATCTGAAAGAGTGCTCTTTATTGCATTCATTTGAGGCTGAAGAATAAAAAAAGCGGAATGTTAAGAAAGATTACAAGTGCATTTAAAGAAACATGAAATTTTAAAAAAAACTAGGTCAAAAACACGTCATTACATGGTATGATTAGTACATTGTTAGTTGTTAAATATAGGGGGATTCCCTTTTTATACATAATGCCTTCCATTTCATAAACGGAACGGACAAAAAAAGAGATATAACTAGGAGGCTTTTTTGCATGGATTCTATCCTGACGATCGTTATCATTGTAGTAAGCTCTATTCTAGTGCTGCTCATGATAGAGCTTGTGATAAGAAATCGTTCATATAAAGATATTGAAGCACTGGAGCAGTGGAAACAAGAAATAAAAGATAAACCTGTGGCAGATGAACTAAAGCGGGTGAAAGATTTAAATATGACAGGTCAAACAGAAGAACTGTTTGGTAAATGGCGTGAAGAGTGGGATGAAATTGTATCAACAACTCTTCCAAAAGCTGAAAAAGATTTAGGGCAAGCGCGAAAATTCGCCTCGCAATTCTCCTTCCGCAAAGCAAAGCATGCGATGAAAGAATCCATAAGTGGTTTAGATGACGCTGATAATCGTATTACAGACATTTTAAATGAATTACAGCAACTGTTAGAAAGCCATGAGAAAAATAGCTCGGAAATTGAAGGGTTACGTGATACATATCGTAGTATGAAAAAGAGCGTTCTTGCTCATCGACACATGTATGGAGCAGCTGAGCAAAGGATCGAAGAGATGTTAGACGTTGAATCAGAGAAGTTCAAAACTTTTGAAGAGGCAACAGATAATGGTGATTATTTAAAAGCGAGAGAAATTGTTATTAGTTTAGAAGAAGGTTTAGCAAGTTTAGAAATCATCATTCATCAAATTCCAGATTTATTAGTAGAGTGTCAAGCGACATTACCAGTTCAGCTGGAAGACTTATTACAAGGTCATGATGATATGATAAGACAAGGCTATGTATTAGAGTATTTGGAAATTCCTAAAGAAGTCCGCGATATGACGACACAACTACACACATGTTTAATGGATATACAGGAGCTTCATATAACGGAAGCAGCAGAAAAAGTAGAGAACTTAAAAACTCGTTTAGATAGTTTTTATGATCAACTTGAACAAGAAGTGCATGCGAAACATTATGTGGAGCAAAAAACATTTTCTGTTTATGAAGATTTAGAAGAAATTCGCACTGAAACAATTGAAACGAAAACAGAAACACAACTTGTAAAACAAAGTTATCAATTACAAGACAAAGACATTGAGTCGCAAAAAGTAATTGAAAAGCAAATGCATATTTTAATGAAACGTTTTGAAGTGTTGCAAATACGCGTTGCTGAACAAGATATCGCATTCTCTATTATTCGTGAGGAACTAGAAGAGGTTTATGAGCAATGTGAAACTTTAAAAGTACTTCATGCAGAATATAAAGAAATGCTGCAGACGATGCGTAAAGAAGAATTTGAAGCGCGTGAGAAATTACAAGAAATGCGAAATACAATTTTAGAAACGAAACGCTTTATGCAAAAGTCGAATTTGCCAGGTCTTCCAGAGAGCATTATGGAAGATTTACAAAGAGGACAAATGGCAATGCACGCTGTATATGATCAATTAGAAATAAAGCCGTTAAATATGAATGCTGTAAATAGCAGTTTAGAAGAGGCGTACACAACTGTTAATGGTGTATCTGAAATGACGGAAGAGTTAATTGGACAAGCATATTTAGTTGAAAAATTAATTCAATACGGTAATCGTTACCGCAGTCATGATGAGAATCTTGCAGAAAGCTTAGATTATGCGGAGAAATTATTCCGTGAATATCAATACGATGCAGCTTTAGAACAAGCGGCTTCTGTACTAGAGCAACTTGAACCTGGCGTTGTTCAAAAAATAGCTGAATATGTAGACAATGAACAAACCCTTTAATAAAGGGTTTGTTTTTTTGTGTAATTTTGGAGGCGATGTTGCTATAATGAATAGCGGAATACAGTAAGGTTATTCGTTTTAAAATATAACGGAACCTTTGAGTAGTTTTAGCGTAATTACACGTATTTATGATATGATTATACGATGTGACAGCGCTGAAAGGGGAAGAACGATGATCTATTTTGATAATAGTGCGACGACAAAGCCATATCCAGAAGCTCTTCAATCGTATGTAACGGTTGCAGGGAAATATTTTGGAAATCCTTCTTCTATTCATTCGCTTGGAGGAGAGGCAGAGCGTCTATTAACACAATCGAGAACGATTGCAGCACAGCTCCTTCACGTTAAGCCTTCTGAAATTATTTTCACATCGGGTGGAACGGAAGGGAATAACCTTGCGATTAAAGGAATAGCGATGAGGAATCGTTCGCGCGGTAAACATATCATTACAACAAATATTGAACACGCGTCTGTGTTTGAGGCATATAAACAATTAGAAGATCTCGGTTTTGATGTAACATATTTACCGGTTAACGAGCACGGTGTTGTATCGGTAGAGGATGTAAAACGAGTGCTTCGTGAAGATACGATTCTTGTGTCAATTATTCACGTGAACAACGAGACTGGAGCGATTCAGCCTGTTGCTGAAATTGGAACATTATTATCGAACTATCCGAAAATAAGATTCCACGTGGACCATGTGCAAGGGATAGGAAAAGTACCGCTTGATTTATACGCTTCTCATATTGACCTTTGTTCAATATCTGGGCATAAATTTCATAGCGTAAAGGGGACAGGTCTTCTTTACGTACGTGATGGTGTAAGGTTAGATCCAATCTTATCAGGTGGTCAACAAGAGCTTAAGTATCGTTCAGGAACAGAAAACTTACCTGGTATTGTAGCGATGGTAAAAGCACTTCGTATGACGATGGAGCAAGTGAAAGAAAAGGTAGTTCATTTGCAAAATTTACAAGCAGAGCTTGTCCGTGTCTTTAAAGAGATGGAAGATGTAACGATTAATACGTCACTTGAATATGCGGCACCGCACATTTTAAATGTATCATTTGTTGGTTTAAAACCAGAAGTGGTCGTTCATGCTTTAGAAGAGCATGGTGTATATGTATCAACGAAGTCTGCTTGTTCTTCAAAAGCAAATGAAGTGAGCCGAGTACTAGTGTCAATGGGGATACCGCATGCCGCAGCTGCAAGCGCAATCCGCATTAGTCTAGCACCGGAAAATACGATGGAAGAAGTAAAACAATTTGAAGGTATTGTTAAAGAGACAATGCCAAAATTATATGAAGTGATGAGGTAAAGAAATATGATGACATATGAATATATTTTAGTTCGTTATGGAGAGATGACGACAAAAGGTAAGAACCGTTCTAAATTTGTAAGCACATTAAAAGATAACGTGAAGTTCAAACTGAAAAAATTCCCAAATATTAAAATCGATGCAACACATGATCGTATGTACATCCAATTAAATGGCGAAGACCATGAAGCAATTTCTGAAAGATTGAAAGATGTATTTGGTATTCATAAGTTTAACTTAGCGATGAAAGTACCATCAGAATTAGAAGATATTAAAAAAGGTGCATTAGCAGCTTTCCTACAAGTAAAAGGCGATGTGAAAACATTTAAAATTACAGTGCACCGTTCTGATAAGCGCTTCCCAATGAAGACGATGGAATTACTTCCAGAAATCGGTGGGCACATTTTAGAAAATACAGAGGATATCACAGTAGATGTTCATAATCCAGATGTGAATGTACGTGTAGAAATTCGCAGTGGTTACAGCTATATTATGTGTGGTGAGCACATGGGAGCTGGCGGTTTACCAGTTGGCGTTGGCGGAAAAGTAATGGTACTTCTTTCTGGTGGTATCGATAGCCCGGTAGCAACTTACTTAACGATGAAACGCGGCGTATCTGTGGAAGCAGTTCACTTCCATAGCCCACCTTTCACAAGTGAGCGCGCGAAACAAAAAGTAATCGATTTAGCACAAGAGTTAACGAAATACTGTAAACGCGTAACACTTCACCTTGTTCCATTTACTGAAGTGCAAAAAACGATTAATAAAGAAATTCCATCTAGCTATTCTATGACGGTTATGCGTCGTATGATGATGCGTATTACAGAGCGTATCGCAGAGGAGCGTAACGCACTTGCGATTACAACTGGTGAAAGTCTTGGACAAGTAGCGAGCCAAACGTTAGATAGTATGCATACGATTAACGAAGTAACAAACTATCCTGTTATTCGTCCGCTTATTACGATGGATAAATTAGAGATTATTAAAATTGCAGAAGAAATCGGAACGTACGATATTTCAATCCGTCCATATGAAGATTGCTGTACAGTATTCACACCAGCAAGCCCAGCGACGAAACCGAAGCGAGAGAAAGCAAATCGTTTTGAAGCGAAATATGACTTCACTCCGTTAATCGAAGAAGCTGTAGCAAACACAGAACAAATGGTATTACAAACAGTAGAAGTAGTGGCGGAAGAAGAAAAATTCGAAGAACTTTTCTAAACCCATAAATTACCACATTCAAATGTGTATGAAGTCATGTTGTTTATCACACTCTATACTCACAAGGAGGTGATACAACATGGCAAGCACAAATAAATTAGCAGTGTCTGGTGCTCAAGCAGCATTAGATCAAATGAAATACGAAATCGCTCAAGAGTTTGGTGTTCAACTTGGAGCTGATGCAACATCTCGCGCTAACGGTTCTGTTGGTGGCGAAATCACTAAACGTCTAGTTTCACTAGCTGAGCAACAATTAGGCGGTTACCAAAAATAATCCCATATACGATGGCTTAGAAAGAGCGGGTTCTCCCGCTCTTTCTTTTTTTGTCATTATTTATCGATAAATCGATATAAAATTATTCAACGGTTCGACATAAATATAAAAAAATTGTCAAAAGAAGAGGGTTCAAAATTTACTGAAAATTCTTTATTATATAAGAGAGGCATAGAAATAAAGGAGGATGTTTATGAAGAGAGAGGAATTGTTGGCGCCGCCGTCTTATAACTTAGTTTCGGAAATAGAGAAATATACGAATGATAAAGAGAAGCTTGCTTTAATTTGGCAAGATGATAAAGGGAATAGACGAGAGATTACATATTTTGAATTAATGCAAGGTGCGAATAGAATTGGAAACGCTTTTATAAAAAGTGGCTTACAAAAAGGGGACAAGCTCCTTATTATGATGCCGCGCTTAATTGAAGCTTACATGACGTATATTGCTGCGATTAAAGCAGGATTTGTCGTTATTCCAAGCTCAGAAATGTTGCGTAAAAAAGATATTGAGTATCGTATTGGGCACGGAGAAGTAAAGGCTATCGTAAGTTACGAACCGTATATTGGACAATTTGACGGCGTAGAAGCGGTGGAATCTCTTCAAAAATTCGTCTTGAGCGAGCGTTCAGTAGATGGTTGGACGAATTTAAAAACAGCATTAGAAACAGAAAGTGACATGTTAGAAATGGCGAAGACAGATAAAGAAGATATGGTCTTTTTATCTTACACGTCAGGGACGACAGGAAATCCGAAAGGTGTCGTTCATACGCATGCGTGGGCATACGCTCATTTACGTACGAGTGCCCCAAATTGGCTCGGAATTGAAGAGAATGATGTTGTATGGGCAACAGCTAGTCCTGGCTGGCAAAAGTGGATTTGGAGCCCGTTTGTAGCGACTCTCGGTTCAGGTGCAACAGGATTTGTATACCATGGTAAATTTGAACCGAAAACGTATTTGAGTTTATTAGGCGATAATAAGGTGAATGTGCTTTGTTGTACGCCGACTGAGTATAGATTAATGGCAAAGGTAGAAAACTTAAATGAGTATAATTTAGAAGCGTTACATAGCGCTGTATCAGCTGGTGAGCCGTTAAACAGAGAAGTCATTGAAACGTTCCAAAGGCATTTTGATATTACGGTAAGAGACGGTTATGGGCAAACGGAAAACACATTGCTCGTTGGGATAATGAAAGGGATGGATATTAGACCAGGATCAATGGGAAAACCAACGCCAGGAAACCATGTTGATATCGTAAATGAAGAAGGTATTCCGGTACAGGTAGGAGAAGTTGGTGATATTGCAGTTCACATTGAAACACCAGCACTCTTTAAGCAATATTATAAAGATGATGAGCGCACAGCGATGCAATTCCGTGGTGATTATTATATTACCGGTGATAAGGCGAAAAAAGATGAAGACGGCTATTTCTGGTTTGAAGGACGCGGAGATGATATCATTATTAGCTCTGGTTATACAATCGGGCCGTTTGAAGTAGAAGATGCACTCGTAAAACATCCTTACGTAAGAGAATGTGCGGTTGTTGCAAGTCCAGATGAAATTCGTGGAAGTGTCGTGAAGGCATTTATCGTATTAAGAGAGAATATAGAAAAGAACGAAGAAACATTAATTCCAGTGCTCCAACAACACGTCAAAGAACTGACTGCACCATATAAATACCCTCGAAAAATTGAATTTGTAGATGAACTACCAAAAACGATTTCTGGAAAAATTCGCCGTATTGAACTTAGAAAACAAGAGATGGAACTACCTTCAAAATAATTTTGAAAATAGTGAAGTAAATAGTTGAATGAAATGTTACATGTATGATATTATAAAAATCGAACATAAGTTCGATTTTTATAAATTGAAAAAAGAGGTGTCCGTATGATTTTAGGTATTAATCCGTACTTAGTTTTAGATGGTAGTGGGCAAGAAGCTGTACAGTTTTATAAAGAGGCGTTAGATGCAAAAGTAGAAGTAATGCAAACTTTTGGTGATATGCCTGAAAATCCAGAATACCCGATTCCAGCTGAAGCGAAAGAGCGCGTTGCACATGCTACTTTAAAAGTTGGTAATACGGAACTTATGATTTCTGATACATTCCCAGGTCAAGGGCATGCGATCGGATCTCAAGTAACAATCGCAATTCAAATTAGTAATGCAGAAAAAGCAAAAGAAGTATTCGATAAGTTACAAGAAGGTGGAGAAGTTATTATGCCACTTCAAGAAACTTTCTGGAGCCCAGCATACGGACAAGTAAAAGATAAATTTAGCATTGAATGGCAAATTACAACGAATCCTACTGAACAAAAATAATTTTTGGAAAAGCACCATTTTTAATCGAAATGGTGCTTTTTTTATACGCTCTAATTTCGTAGACTAAAGGAAAAAGGGGATGAGTATATGGGAGAAATTTGGTATGGCGGCACCATTTACACTATGCGAGAAGAGAATGAAAAAGTAGAAGCTATTTACGTTGAAAATGGCGTCATTGTTGATATGGGGAATAAAGAAGAGTTAGAAAACCGATATTCAGAAGTGAAGTTATATGACCTAAAAGGGAAAACGATGATTCCAGGGCTGGTTGATAGCCATATGCACCTTATTGGCCATGGGGAGAGGTTACTTCGTCTAGATTTATCAAATTGCAAATCTTATAGCGAAGTGCTTACCCTTGTTCAGAAGCGAGTAGAAGAAGCGCCAAAAGGCTCTTGGATTATCGGAGAAGGATGGAATGAAAATAATTTTACAGATACAAAACAAGTTCATGTACGTGATTTAGATGAAATCTCTAAAGAGCATCCGATTTTATTAAAGCGCGTTTGTCGTCACGTGACATGGGTGAATTCATACATATTGGAACAAGCGAAAATAACAGAAGCGGTGCAAGACCCGAAAGGCGGGAAAATTGGCCGGGACTCATTAAATAAATTAACAGGGCTTTTATATGAACAAGGACAAGAGTTAATTAAACATGTCCAACCTGAAATAGATGGAGCGTATTTGCAAAGAGCGTTGCAAACAGCGATTTCAGACTGCTGGCAATACGGGTTAGTTGGTGGACATACGGAAGATTTAAATTATTATGGCGGCTTTCAAAAAACTTACAATGCGTTTTCACACGTTATAAAAGAAATGCCATTTAAAGCACATTTGCTCGTTCATCATGAAGTAGCGAATGAGCGAAAAGAATATGAAGATGAGCACTATATTGAATTTGGTGCGATGAAAATTTTTTCTGACGGTTCTTTTGGCGGAAGAACAGCTTTATTGAGTGAGCCGTATGAAGATGCGCAGGAAACGAATGGAGTTGCGATTTTCTCACGTGAAGAGCTTGCAGGGTTAGTGAAGAAAGCACGTGATTTACATATGCCAGTTGCAATTCATACAATCGGTGACTTATCACTAGAATATGTCATTGATGCGCTTGAATTATATCCACCAGCAGAAGGGTTACGTGACCGTATTATTCATTGTCAGCTAGCTCGTGAAGAGTTGATTGAAAGAATGAAACACTTGCCAGCTATTATTGATATTCAACCGGTCTTTGTTTCATCAGATTTTCCGTCAGTCATTGAAAAACTAGGAAAGCATCGTCTTCGTTACGCATACGCTTGGAAGACATTGCTGGACGCAGGATTACATTGTAACGGGGGATCTGATGCTCCAATTGAACAAGTGAATCCGTTTTTAGGTATATATAGTGCGGTTACACGTAGAAGCTTTATTGATGGTGTATGCTATATGCCAGAAGAAAGATTAACGGTATATGAGGCTGTTTCTTTATTTACAACAGGAAGTGCGTATGCAATTGGAAAAGAAGCAAAGCGAGGACAAATTACAAAAGGATATGAAGCAGACTTTACGATATTAGACCGCGATGTTTTTGAAATTGAGGCGGAAGAAATAAAAGAAGTACAGGCAGAAATGACCGTCATTGATGGGAAGATTGTTTATAGAAAAGACGTCTAAAAGTTTGAAGGAGCGGTTCCGAAAATACATTTTGGTGATGCTTCCTCTTTTTAGATAGGTTGATGATGTAGTCACTTTTTGTCGGTAAATCGATATTTTGGATGAAATCGTTGATATATTGTGAGTTGTGATAGATATATTTGAAACAGCGTTAAGTTGCAGGTGCTAAATAAATAACCGCAGAATTATGGAATCCCATAATTCTGCGGTTATTTTAATACTATAAAAATGTTCTCTGTACTTTTTCCCAGAAAGAGTTGTTTTTTAATTTAACAGTTTTAATTTGTTTATCGCTTAAACGAACAACGGCTTTCTCCACTTGCTTAATGCTAAGTGCTTCGTTATCCATTCCGATGACAGGGTAATCATTGCCATCTGGTTTAAGTGTTAAAGTTAACGTGCGCTCGTGATTTAAAAGAAACGGTGATCCGAGTGTACGGTATGTGTTGTTATTTAAAGATGCTAGTTCGCTTACTTGGAAACATGGGATAAGTGGATCGACAACTGCACCATGTAATGATTTATTGTAAGCGGTACTTCCTGTTGGTGTGGAGATAACTAATCCATCACCTCTAAATGTTTCAAAATGTAAATTGTCGACGTGTACATCTACGACAAATGTTTTAATGATGCTAGAGCGTAATGAGAACTCATTTAAACAATGGAATGATGTACCGTGATCTACATCAACTTTAATTGTTGGATACTTTCGCACTTCAATTTCGTTTTTTGTAATTTCTTGAAGGGCTGTATCAACGTGATCGATGTGGAAATCGCAGTAGAAAGAAATTTCATCTTTCGTAGAAATACCTGCGTATAAGCAATCTTCTCTAAAACCAGTTTTACGAACGGCTTGTAAGAAAGTTCCATCATCTCCAACGCTGACGATAGCGTTTGCATTTTTTGGATGATCTAATATGGTAAATCCATTCTCCTCTAAAATACGATATATTGGTTTCATTTTTTCAACGAGTGTTACTTTGTCATCACCATAAAAGAAAAATAAATTGCGACGATTTGCCATTATGTATCCCTCCACTGCAGTTAAATTTTCTAGTCTTAGTGCTGCATACCATCAGAGTGTGTTCTGAATGATATGCTCAAATAGTATATTTCGATATAAAATGTCAAAATTCCTTTTTATTTTTAGAAAAATTTTTATATTCAATTTTATAAAAGGTTGTTTAATGATGAATAAACTTGTCGATAATGGGTATGGAGTGAAAGGATGGTACGAATGAAATGGCTCGTAATTGGAATGATAATTCTTCTACTTTTTATTTTGCTAATACTATTATCGAAAATATCGCTTAAGGTGACGTTTTTATATTCAGAAATGGAAAAGCAATGTTTATTTCAAGTAAAAATATGGATGATTCGATATACATTTGATGTATTGGAAAGAATTGAAAAACAACAGAAAAAAACGGGGCAGAAAATCGAAAAAGCTGAGAAAGATGGCGGAATAGATAATAAAATTATGGCACAACTTGATAGCATTGGAGAACTGATAAAAAAGCTTCAAGAAGTTCATACTATTGTTAAAGATTTTCTCAAACGAGTGAAAATCAATAGTTGGAAGTGGCATTCACAAATTGGAGCAGGCGATGCGGCTAGTACTGGAATTGTCACTGGGTATGCATGGGGGACAAAAGGAATGGCTGCTGGAGTTGTAGGACAATATATGCATATTGTCGACATACCAGAATTTGAAATTACCCCTGTTTTTCAAGGGAAAGGATTTGCATCAAGATGTGAATTAACAGCTTCCTTTCGTATATTTCGTACTGTGAAAACAGCGGTAAAACTACTCATGTTTATGAGAAAACAAAAGTCTGGTATGACAGATAAATCTGTTCAAGCATAGGGGGGATATAGAATGGACCATCCAATTCAAGGTTTAATGACAACCGCAATGCAGCATTTAAAACAAATGACTGATGTAAATACAATTGTTGGTGACCCGATTAAAGCAGCAGACGGAAGTGTAATTCTTACCGTTTCGAAAGTAAGTTTTGGCTTTGCTGCTGGTGGAAGTGAATTTGGCAAGGTAGAGCATTCAGGCCGTCATCCATTTGGAGGAGGTAGCGGTGGTGGAGTTTCCATTAATCCTGTTGCCTTTCTCGTTATAAATGGAGAAGGTGTGAAAGTTTTACATTTAGATAAACAAACACATGTCATTGACAAAATAATTGAATTAGCACCACAAGCTGTTGATAAAGTGAAAGAAATGATGGATAAACGAAAAGAAGATGATCCGGAATTTCAAATTTAACGAGTAAAGAAGCTAATCAATGGATTAGCTTCTTTATTTTTTTGTAAATAAAGCGATTTTATTTGCATTATCGATAGGGACAAACTATCATTTACATTGTACATATTTTGTTTAAATAAGGGAGGATTTTTAAGTGGCAAATGTAACTTTTAAAGGTAACCCAATGACTTTAGTTGGAACAGAAGTTAAAGTTGGCGATCAAGCGCCTAACTTCCAAGTGTTAGCAAATGACTTATCTCCAGTAAGTTTAGAAACATACAAAGGTGAAGTGAAATTAATTAGTGTTATACCTTCAATCGACACAGGTGTATGTGATGCACAAACTCGTCGTTTTAACCAAGATGCAGCAGGTATTGAAAACGCGAAAGTATTAACAATTAGCGCTGATTTACCATTCGCTCAAAAACGCTGGTGTGCAGCTAACGGTTTAGAAAACGTTGCGACACTTTCTGATCACCGTGACCTTTCATTCGGTGAAGCTTACGGCCTAGTAATGAAAGAACTTCGTTTACTTGCTCGTGCAGTATTCGTAGTAGATAGCAATGACAAAGTAGTTTACGCAGAATACGTAGGCGAAGGTACAAGCCATCCAAACTATGAAGCAGCATTAGAAGCAGCTAAATCTGCGAAGTAATGTGAAGGAAATGACCTCTTATAAAGAGGTCGTTTTTTCTCATATATTGCTGCACAATGGTACTAATATATGAGAAAAGACGTTACATCATAAAACAACTTGAAGGGGAGCTCTTTACAAGAGGTCGCTTTTTCTTTTTGGGAAAAATCACTTTGTGGTATGATATAAGTTATGTGTAAAAGAGAGAAGGAGGAATGTACGTGAGTCAGGCAGTAGAAACATTATTTTCTATTTTTGATTCTTCTACGGTAGTTTTACGTAAAGAATTAGATGTAACATATTTAGAGGCGCTTGTAGAAACAGGTGATAACTTGTTTGAGGGAGCGATTTTACAAGAGGAATTATCCGAATCAACAATTGAAAGGTTGAATCGTGAATATAGTACGTTTAATGAAGAAACATATAAAGGGGAAGAAATTCGTAAAGCATTTCAGCTAGCCATTTTAAAAGGAATGAAAGAAGGCGTGCAAGCGAATCATGAAATGACGCCTGATGCAGTTGGAATGTTCATGAGCTACTTATTCCATAAATTTATGCAAGGTCAAAAAGAAATTACTGTTTTAGACCCTGCAATTGGAACAGGTAACTTAATGACTACAGTGTTTAATAACGCCAAAGAAGAACTAGCAATGAGTGGATTTGGAGTAGAAGTGGATGAAGTGCTAATCAAACTTGCTTTAGTAAATGCGAATTTACAAAAGCATGCAATCGAATTCTTCCATCAAGATGGACTAGCACCACTTTATATTGATCCAGTTGATGCAGTCGTTTCAGATTTACCAATTGGTTACTATCCAAACGAAATCGGTGCAAGTGAATATACGCTAAAAGCAGATGAAGGAATGTCATATGCGCATCACTTATTTATTGAACAAAGTGTGAAACATACGAAAGAAGGCGGGTACTTATTCTTCTTAGTACCAAACTTTATTTTTGAAAGTGCTCAAGCGCCAAAACTACATGCATTTATTAAAGAAACATGCTTTATTCAAGGATTGTTACAACTACCTGTTTCCATGTTTAAAAACGAGAAAAATGCAAAAAGTATATTTGTTCTCCAAAAGAAAGGCCAAGGTGTAACAATGCCGAAACAGGCGCTACTAGTGGAATTACCTAAATTCTCTAACATGAAGGCTATGGAGAACATTATGGATCAATTGAACACTTGGTTTGCAACACATAAATAAGGTAAGTTATATGTAACAGGGGTAGTGATTAATGTAGTACAGATGTATAGGATTTGTCATATTTTTTAATATATACAAGATTTAACTGAATTTTTTTGAAATCTGTAATATATTTTTTTTCTTGGTGTTACAATTTTTTCACTTGAAATATATGTCGGACGATGTTTAAATTAAAATCGTGAGTATAAAATTTACTGATGATGAAACGTTTTCATATTGAGTGAATTTAATTAGATAAAATCGAGCGGTTTGTGGAATGATCCACACAACTACCAAGAGAAAAAGGGGCGAAAGACTAGATGTCAAAAATCATCGCGATTAACGCAGGAAGCTCTTCCTTAAAATTCCAATTATTTGAAATGCCAAGTGAAACAGTATTAACAAAAGGTTTAGTAGAACGTATCGGTTTAGAAGATAGTATCTTCACTATTACTGTAGATGGCGAAAAACAAAAAGAAATTACAAACATCCCAGATCATGCAGTAGCAGTTAATATGCTTCTTAAGAAGTTAACTGAAAACGGAATCGTAAAATCTCTTGATGAGATTGGCGGTATCGGTCACCGTGTTGTACACGGCGGCGAAAAATTTGCTGATTCTGTTTTAATTACTGATGAAGTATTAGCTGATATCGAAGAATTAAGCGATTTAGCACCACTTCACAACCCAGCAAACCTTGTTGGTATTAAAGCATTCCAAGAAGTACTACCAAACGTACCAGCAGTAGCAGTATTCGATACAGCATTCCACCAAACAATGCCGGAATCTGCATTCCTATACAGCTTACCATATGAGTACTATGAAAAATTCGGTATCCGTAAATACGGTTTCCACGGAACTTCTCATAAATACGTAACTGAGCGTGCGGCTGAATTATTAGGTCGTCCAATTGAAAACTTAAGCCTACTTTCTTGTCACTTAGGTAACGGTGCAAGTATCGCAGCAGTAGAAGGCGGAAAATCAATCGATACTTCTATGGGCTTCACTCCACTTGCTGGTGTAACAATGGGTACACGTTCTGGTAACATTGACCCTGCGTTAATTCCATACATCATGGAAAAAACAGGCCAAACAGTAGAAGAAGTAGTTAGCGTATTAAACAAGAAGAGTGGTATGTTAGGTCTTACTGGTTACTCTAGTGACCTACGTGACATCATTGCGAAAGAAGAAGAAGGCGACCACCGTGCGAAAGTAGCACTTGATGTATTCGTAAGCCGTATCCACAAATACATCGGTTCTTACACTGCTCGTATGAAAGGTGTAGACGCAATCATCTTCACAGCTGGTGTAGGTGAAAACAGTGCGATTATTCGTGAGCGCGTATTAGAAGGCCTTGAGTACATGGGCGTATACTTCGACGTAAAACGTAATAATGTATTCGGTGAAGAAGCATTCATCAGCTTCCCACACTCTCCAGTAAAAATTATCGTAATTCCAACTGACGAAGAAGTTATGATCGCTCGTGACGTACTACGTCTTGGAAATATTGGTTAATATACTATTTGAAAAGAAAGACGAGATCCTATAGGATCTCGTCTTTTTTCTTTTGGATATATTTCAAAATTCCATCCGGATATAGTACTTTTTCCTTCTGAATGAATGCAGTAATGGGAACCCATTTTGCATATGACATTGTTTGTTCATCTTGTATATTGAGTATTTCCGTTTCATATAGTGACGTGTCTAATAAGCATAAAGAATATAGTTGAATGATTTCATGACCAATTTCCTCATCTAGATGAAAGATGTTTTCTAAGCATCCTAAATAATTGGTGATTTCTACTTCTGTATGAAGCTCTTCTTTAAATTCACGAATAACAGTATGTGCTGATTTTTCACCAAGTTCAATTGATCCGCCAAGAGGTCGGTAATATGTTTCATTGGCTATATTATATTCTTGTAGGAGAAGTCGATCGTGATGTATAACAATACCAAAGGATTTTGCACGTGGGTACATGAATGTGATCGCTCCTTATTCATTTGTATATGGATAATTATAATTTGAAATATGGAGGAAATCACCTTTTTATCCTGCTATTTGTGGGCAGTAAAACTCCCGCCTCAAAATTCGGCTGGAGCAAAGAAGTTAGGTGGAAGCCCTGCTGCCCGTAAACGCCTGGTTGGTGAGGGTTGATTAAAGTTTCACTTTATTCAAGATGTTGAGCTAATGGTAATACCGTCTAATAGTTCTTTCCAAAATGCCTCATTGTACTGGTATATATCCATAATAGGGCATTTTATAACACAAATATTTTGTAATCCCCAATCTTCTTGGGCAATAGTTGGTACATCGGCAGGAAGTAGTAAAAGGACGGAGAATTTATGTTTGACCATTTGAGATAAAATTTGTTCAAGAGAAAGTGCTTCTTCATATGTTCCTCCAGTTCGAATAAATAATATTGATTCTTCTATTTCAATTGTAGTTAGAAAACGATTAATCCGATGCTCATAATTCAATTTAATATCTGTATAGGAAGGCCAAGAAGTGGGTGTATTTACATCTGTTTTAAAGTCATGACAGGAGTCGATTTCATAAAGGTTGTCTCTTAGTCGTAACTTAGCATCATCATCCCAAAATGAGATGAAAGACAAATTTTCTAATTCTAAAAAGCGGTGAAAGCGATTTTGTAATAATAAATTTACTTTCTCTAATGAAGGACTTAGCATAAAATCAATAACACCAAAAAAGGGTGATAATTTGAATTGAAATAATGCCCAAGCAGGCCAACAGTTTTGTCCTAAGCTGAATACTGCATTATAATTTTGTTTTATATTGGATAGATTCATGAGAGTCATCTCATCCTTTTTGCTAATATTTTATGTCATTAAAAAATGGTATGTGAATAAAGAATAGACAAGCATATTTGCAAAGAACAAGCGGAAATATGTTACAATGGAAAAAAATCGAACGAGGTGGTTGTTGCGATGCGATCGAAGCGAGAACAAGCCATTTTAGACAATATAAAAGAGTGGGAAGGGCAATTAGTAGAGCAGGAAGCGACCGATTTTCAAAAGGTGTTTGATAAGTGGTTGCATACTACGATTGCAAAACTACCTGAGAAAAAACGAAAAGACTTTTTTACGAAAGCAGATGGATGGCTCTTTCATTTACATGCGCTTATTCAAAGTTCACAATCACAGCTAGATGCACGTAATCGTATTTTAGGAACGTCGAGATTATTTGATGAATCGATTGAGCAACTTGAAGATTTGAAGGCGTTATCTATTGATCAATTAACATACATAGCAGAGCAGCAAACAGCACGTCATCGCCTATATTCATTCGTACAAGGCGGAGCAACAGGTGCTGGTGGTTTATTATTATTAACGGCTGATTTTCCGGTTATGATTGCGTTAAATGTGAAGGCCGTACAACTTATTGCTACATCATTTGGGCATGATGTGAACAAGCCGTATGAAATGATGCTTGCGTTAAAAGTATTCTATGCAGCATTATTGCCGGCGAGACTTCAGCAATATGCATGGTACAATTTGCTGAGAGAACTCGAGCAAGAAGATTCATTCTTTTATGAAGGAGACGAAGAAGTGTTAAAGCCAGCTTCTACTGAGGTTGTGTTAAAACAAATTTTGAAGACGTTTTCGATATATGCTCTTCGTCGTAAATTATTCCAAGGCATTCCGGTAATCGGAATGGCAATCGGATCTACAGTGAATTATCGTTTAACAAGGAATGTTACTGAATTTGCAAATCGATTCTATCAAGTACGCCACATAATGGAAAAAGAAAAAAGATCATAAAAAAAGCGAGAGGCCGAAGCCTTTCGCTTTTTAGTTTGTCGCATGCTTTTTGGACATTGGAATAGATACTGGTTGCTTTGCTGCTTTCTTTTCTGTTTTTGGATAGTAAATTAAATCCAATGTTTTTGCCTGGACGGCAATCGAAAGAATAGTGAAAGCAATTTCTGTCCAATTTAAATAATATAATGAAAGCGCAAGAACAATCGCGTCAAAGACGAAGAAAATTTGCCCAATTGTAAAACGAGTTCGTTTACTTAATACAATTGTTAAAATATCGTCTCCACCGGTTGCACCGCCAAATCGCAATATAAAACCGAGTCCAATACCAGCTAACGCACCGCCAACTACTGCAGCTACAAATAAATTATTTGATAAATCTACCGTAAAAGGAGAATAATTTTCCATAAGGGAATAAAATGCTCCGAATGAAAGTGAACCTAAGAATGAATAGCCAACCATTTTTCTACCTAAAAATGAAGCACATAGTAAAATAATAGGGATATCCATTAATACAGTTGAAATAGATGGTGAAATATCATAAAAATTTTGGATAAATAGTGCAATTCCTACAAAGCCACCTTCTGTTAAGTGGTTTTGGAAGTGAATGTGATATAGCGCTGCTGCTAAAATAAATGAACCGATTAAAACCATAAAAATTTCTTTAATAATTTGTCGACTTTGGATGTTCCTCATCGTTATTCCTTCTTTCCGTAGTTAGTAGTCCTTTTGGTGTTGTAAACTAACTACGAGCTCACATGTAGCTTTCAGTTAGTTTACGTAAAACTAACTACGCTATATGTCGCTGAAGAAATAACGAATAATCCTCTCGTCCATCAATTCTCCCTACCTTCGTTTTAGTTTAAGTCTTAAAACGACTAAACAAAACGTGGAGTAGGATTCGTCATTTAGCAATCCTGCTCTTCTTTGTTTTGTTTAGCTAGTAACAATTAAGTCCTAAACAAAACGCTATGTGTAAGAAGAGTCTTTTTTTTGCCAAATTATCCTTCGGGCAATCATAATTTCCCCACTCTCGTATTTTTTTCGCTAGACTAAAGTATCTGAGCTGAAAAATACGCTACGTGTATGATTCGTCAATACGATGCCACATGCTCCTTCGAGCGATCATGATATCAAAATCCCTTCCTTCAAGATTTATATTATTATATCATACTTTCAAAAAATGTATGCGGATGGAAACCGACAATAACTGAAGGGAATCTACAAAAATTGTTATGTTTAAATATTTTTGTAGAAAAGCCTAAGTTATTTCGTAGAACTGGACAGTTTTTAGAAGTTTGTCCAATAAGTAAGAAAAGAAGAGTTTTTATTCAATTGTATTGTTCTCATCATTTTTATCTTTAAAAAATGTATCCCAGCTAATCACACTTAAAAAAGTTAAAGTGATAATAATGAAAGCACGCATACATTTGGGCCTCTTTTCATTCATACATATTTTCATTAGTATATGAACAAGGTGATTAGTAATGTGTCATTTTTTACAAGAATTCCTTGTTGTGAGAATATATTAATATAAATAGATGAAAAGGGAGGATGGAAAGTGTTCAAAGATATGTTCAAACGAAAAGAATTAGTATGTGCTGTTTGCGAGAAAAAGATTCAATATGAAGAAGAGCTTGTTGCCTTTGTGAAGTTACCGAAAGAAAGGAATTTATTAGTAGGTCCTTTTGATGTATGTTTAGCAAAAACAGCCCAAGAAATATATTGCAAAGCTTGTTACGACAAAAAAGCATGACCCAAAGCGAATGAGGGGCATGCTTTTTTCATTGGTGTGCTTTTCCCTCAGACACATTTTGAGTAAGACGATACCAAAGCCAAAGGTCATTAATAATTGAAGCAAGATCAGCTATTTCAGAATTAAGCCTACAGGAAATTTCAAAATTATCTTCGTTATTTAAACGATGTTGTTTTTGATTAATGTGATGTTCAAGCTCTTTTATACGATCAGGTATTTTTCCGCGAACTTGCTCCCACTTTAATAAAATACCATGCTGCGTTTTTTCAGAGATGTCTTCCCATGCTTCTTGTATGTTCGGCACTTCAATTCCTAGATGTTCATTGTATATAAAATACTTTTTCATAGACACCCCTCCATTTTCCTGCCTCTATTTTACATAAAAAAAGAAAGAAGTTCGACGAAATTGTTTGAAAAAATTTGAAAATGACCCTTGATACATTTTTTAAAAGGTGTTAAAGTATGAATTATTATAAAAGAAAATGAATATTTATTCTTTAGGGGGATGCAAAATGGAGAAGAAAAAAGTTGTGTTAGCATATTCCGGAGGTCTTGATACTTCCGTTGCAATTAAATGGTTACAAGAGAAAAACTATGATATTATCGCACTTTGCTTAGATCTAGGGGAAGGTAAAGACTTAGCGTTTGTAAAAGAAAAAGCACTTTCAGTGGGTGCAATTAAATCATATATGATTGATGTTCAAGAAGAATTCGCGAATGAATATGCATTGATGGCGATGCAAGCACACACATTATACGAAGGGAAATATCCTCTTGTCTCTGCACTATCTCGTCCGCTTATTGCGAAAAAATTAGTAGAAATCGCAGAACAAGAAGGCGCAACTGCAGTTGCACATGGATGTACAGGGAAAGGGAATGATCAAGTTCGTTTTGAGGTCTCTATTCAAGCATTAAATCCTTACTTAGAAGTGATTGCGCCTGTACGTGAATGGAAATGGTCACGTGAAGAAGAAATTGCATATGCAAAAGAAAACAATGTACCGATTCCAATTAATTTAGATAGCCCATTTTCAATTGATCAAAACTTATGGGGACGCAGCAACGAATGTGGAATTTTAGAAGATCCATGGGCAGCGCCGCCAGAAGATGCATACGAGATGACATTGGCATTAGAAGATACACCGAATAAACCAGAATTTGTAGAAATTGGATTTGAAGCAGGCGTACCAACGACTTTAAATGGCACTGCATATCCACTTTCAGAATTAATTAAAACGTTAAATGCACTTGCTGGAAAACATGGCGTTGGACGTATCGATCACGTAGAAAATCGTCTTGTCGGTATTAAATCTCGTGAAGTATACGAATGCCCAGCAGCAATGACGTTAATAACTGCCCATAAAGAGTTAGAAGATTTAACACACGTAAAAGAAGTAGCGCATTTTAAACCAGTGATTGAACAGAAAATAACAGAACTTATTTATAATGGCTTATGGTTCTCACCTTTAAAACAAGCGCTCCATGCGTTTTTACAGGAAACGCAAAAGCATGTAACAGGTACGGTGCGTGTGAAATTATTTAAAGGGCATGCGATTGTAGAAGGACGTAAATCTGAATACTCTCTATACGATGAGAAGCTAGCAACATATACTGCCCAGGATGAATTTAATCATGATGCAGCAGTTGGATTCATTTCATTATTTGGTTTACCTACGAAAGTATACAGCCAAGTGAATCAAAAGAAGGTGGAAGCGTGAGCAAACTTTGGGGCGGACGTTTTACAGAAGAAGCGGAAGCGTGGGTTGAAGAGTTTGGAGCATCCATTTCCTTTGATCAACAATTAGTTAATCAAGATATAAAAGGGAGTATTGCGCACGTAACGATGCTGGCAAAGCAAGGCATCGTTACGAAAGAAGAGGCAGAGAAAATAAAGATAGGGCTTCAATATTTATTAGAAGAAGCAAAACAAAATAAGCTCTATTTTTCGGTTGAAGCTGAAGACATTCATTTAAATATCGAAAAGATGTTAATTGAAAAAATCGGTGAAGTAGGAGGAAAACTTCATACAGGCCGAAGTCGTAACGATCAAGTAGCGACAGATATGCATTTATATTTAAAGGAAAAAGTAGAACATATTATAAAAGCTACAAAACAGTTGCAAACCGTTCTTGTCCATCAAGCGGAAAATAACATTGAAACAATTATGCCCGGCTATACGCACCTGCAGCGTGCGCAGCCGATTTCATTTGCGCATCATATTCTTGCTTACTTTTGGATGTTAGAGCGCGATGTGAATCGTTATGAAGATTCGTTAAAGCGTATTAACATTTCACCATTAGGAGCAGGAGCACTAGCTGGTACAACATTCCCGATTGACCGAGAATATAGTGCGGAGCTTCTTGGATTTAATGGAATATATGAAAATAGTTTAGATGCGGTAAGCGATCGTGATTTCATATTGGAGTTTTTAAGTAACTCATCTATGCTTATGATGCACTTATCACGCTTTTGCGAAGAACTTATTTTATGGAGTAGCCAAGAGTTTCAATTTATTGAAATGAGTGATCAATACGCAACGGGAAGCAGCATTATGCCGCAAAAGAAAAATCCGGATATGGCGGAATTAATCCGCGGTAAAACAGGCAGAGTATACGGTAATTTATTTAGTTTACTTACAGTAATGAAAGGATTACCGCTCGCTTACAATAAAGACTTACAAGAAGATAAAGAAGGAATGTTTGATACAGTAAAAACAGTAGAAGGATGCCTTCATATTATGGCAGGCATGCTAGAAACGATGACTGTCAACAAAGAAAAGATGGGGCAAGCTGTAACGCAAGATTTCTCAAACGCAACAGAAATTGCTGACTACTTAGCAAGCAAAGGACTACCATTCCGTCAAGCGCATGAAATTGTTGGGAAGCTAGTGCTACACTGCACACAAAAAGGAATTTACTTAGTAGATGTACCACTTGCAACGTATAAGGAAATGAGCTCGTTATTTGAGGAAGATTTATATGAAGTTCTTTCACCATATGCAGCTGTAAAGCGCCGTAACAGTGCTGGTGGGACAGGATTTGAGCAAATTGAGAAAGCTTTGGAGAAGGCGAAAGGATTAACTGTGGAGTTTGCTGGAATTAAATGATGCATAGCATAGAAGGTAAGGTGCTTTTTTAGAAAGCACCTTACCTTTTTGTATTTAGACCTTTAGCGGAGTATCTATCGTTTCATAATTATTTTTCATAATCATAAAATGATGTTTCTCATGTATCGCCAATAGTTGAATAGATTGAATTAAATTAGGATAGTGAGCAATTGGATCGAAAAATACGATATGTCCTGCAATATTTTCTTCTATATTTTGAACGAGCTTTTTTATTTCATCTGTTTCACGTGCAAGGAATTCTTCTAATTCAGTTACATTCATAGAGTGATAGACTTTTTTGGGGGGGATTAAAATCCAAGGTGCTTTCATTCCTTTATCATGCTTTTCTTTATATTCGGCATAAATGTCGTGTATGTCAGTTGCAAATGGGGCATTTTTTCTTAGTTTTGCATAAGGGATAAGAGTGAGAGAGAATTTAATCGCTACCTTGAGCATCCTTGCAATTAAATATAAGTGATAAAAGTGTTCACCAATAGACCATTTTTTGTCCTCTTTTCTATACCATAGTTGTTCTTGTGATAGTGAATGGAGATGAGGAAGGAACTTGTTCCTTTGTGCATGTAATGTATGAAAATGTTTTGTGATATTTTCAGATTTCATATTTTTGTATCCTCCACACTTTTTCCTAATTATAACATTTTTCGTGTGGATGTAAGTAAGCCTAGAGCAATTTGTTCTAGGCTTAAAATGTATCGATTAATCATACTTATGCCGATCTTCCGTAATTCGAATATACTCAATATCCATCAAATCTCTAAGTAATGCACCATTACTTAGTTCCACGCCATGCTTCTCTTTAAAATGAGTACGAATCGTATCTAGCATTTCAATTTCTTTCCCATTCACATCTAAAATAATGCGTTCGGAATCACCCATGTAGCATCCTCCTTTTTTAAACATATATATTTTGTCCATCTATTTCTAAAAAATGTATGTTAACCTAAAGTTAGGAAATAAGAAAGGAATGGAAAATGAGACGTATTTATTTTGTAGGGTTAATTTTGTACACGCTAATTGTATTACACTTTGCATTCCCAAGCGTATTTTCATTTGAGGATGTAGAAACAGTACACGTTGCGATATTTATCTTTATTCTGTTTGTAGTAGATTGTTGTATTTCGATATGGCTTTCGAAAAGAAAACATGTACAAGATAAAAAAGAAATGGAACGAAAAAAGAGAAAACGTTCATTTTGGGTAACGACGTATTGTTTATCTTTAGTGATTGCTGCTGCTTTTTTAAGTGAGCATATTCCATTAGAAAGATTAAATATTGGATTTGGAGCGTTCGTATTTGCATACTATTTTTTCATGCACTTTCTTCCGTATATGAAAGAAAAGCGAGGAGAAGAGGAAGATCCGCTTGTAGAAGAAGCGAGAGAACAAGAGCATAAGAGAATAGAAGAAGACATAAAGAAACTTGGAGAACAAAAGTGGTATTTAAAATCAAAAATTATATATGTTCTTTGCTTCATTACGCCGCCAATCGGTTATTTGTATGTTTTCTTCCTTCGTAAAAAAATGACAGAAGATGCAAAGCAAACGTACTTAACGGTTGCGACGATAATGATGGCGCTATGGTCTTTGAAGTTCCTTCCGCCCTATGTGTTGGCAGTTACCGTTGTTGTTGTGGCTTGTTTTGTATTTATAGTGAAGTTTGTGAAATGAAAAACACCAAGCCCATGTGGACTTGGTGTTTTATTTATAAATTAAAGATCACCTTGCTCCTCGTCACCACGAACAACAAGGACATCGCATTTCGCATAGCGAATAATATGTTCAGAGACGCTACCAATTAGGAAACGTTCTACAGCATTTAAACCAGTTGCACCACACATAATTAAATCCACTTTATGATTTGGAGCGATTTCTTTTGAAATTTTAGATTTAGGATTACCAAATTCTAATACAGTTTCCACTTTTTCAAGACCAGCTTCAAGCGCAGTTTTTTTGTAGTCTTCTAATAAGTCTTCTGCAAATAGATTTGCACGTTCAGCAATTGCACGGCTATAAGCCTCTACTGCTGAGTATGCTTTTACATCAACGATATGAGCAATTGTTAATGTTGCGTTGTTTCGTTTTGCAACTTGAATTGCTTTTTTAAAGGCTTTTTCTGCTTCTTTAGAACCGTCCACCGCAATTAAAATATTTGTATATGTATTATTCATAGTAAATTCCTCCCAATCATTTTTATTACCGTTTACAACTTTATTATAAAACAAATTTTGGTAATGTGCTTGTCGGAAACGTTACAGAATTTTGAAAACTTTGTTTTAATTCATTTTAGTTGTAATTGGAGCGAGAACTTGTTACATATGGAGTATAGCAATTTAAAAGGAGGCAGTTTTGTGAGACATGCGCTCATTACAGCCGGTACGAAAGGTTTAGGAAAGCAAGTAACAGAAAAGTTATTGGCTAAAGGGTATTCAGTAACAGTAACGTATCATAGCGATACAAGTGCTATGGAAACAATGAAAGAAACATATAAAAATATGGAAGAACGTCTACAGTTCGTGCAAGCTGATGTCACGAAAAAGGAAGATTTACATAAAATAGTAGAGGAAGCGATGAGCCGTTTTGGCAAAATTGACTTCTTAATTAATAATGCTGGTCCTTACGTATTTGAAAGGAAAAAATTAGTCGATTACGAAGAAGACGAATGGAATGAAATGATCCAGGGCAATTTAACAGCGGTATTTCATTTATTAAAACTTGTCGTTCCGGTCATGAGAAAACAGAACTTTGGCCGTATTATCAATTACGGATTTCAAGGGGCAGATAGTGCACCGGGATGGATTTATCGCTCAGCTTTCGCCGCAGCAAAAGTAGGGCTTGTTTCATTAACGAAAACAGTCGCATATGAAGAAGCTGAATACGGTATTACTGCGAATATGGTATGTCCTGGTGATATAATTGGTGAAATGAAAGAGGCAACGATTGAAGAAGCACGAAATCTGAAAGGTAGTAACACACCAATTGGTAGATCTGGAACAGGTGAAGATATCGCAAGAACCATTTCGTTTTTATGTGAGGACGATTCTGATATGATTACTGGCACGATTATTGAAGTAACAGGTGCTGTTGATGTTATTCATAGACATCGATAGAATTAAATAAAGTGAAGTTTCGAATAATTGGACAGTTTATCCTTCATACTGAGAGGTACGGATAATACTGTCCTTTCATGTGAGATTAAATCTATCGGAAAACTTGTATTATTTTTTGTCAAATATTGAGATATTATGTTAGAATATAAGAGCGTAGAAAGCGCTTTAAAAAATGATTCAGGGGTCATTTCATAACTCAAGGGGGAACTAATAATGCGTATCGGTATTCCAACAGAAATTAAAAACAATGAAAACCGTGTGGCAATGACGCCAGCGGGAGCTGTACATTTAGTACAAAATGGTCATGAAGTTTTTGTTCAAAAAGGAGCAGGTATAGGATCAGGCTTTACAGATGAAGAATACGTACAAGCTGGTGCGAAACTTGTTGAAACTGCTGAAGAAGCATGGAATCAAGATATGGTTATGAAGGTAAAAGAGCCAGTTGCAAGTGAATACGGCTATTTCCGTGAAGGTTTAATTTTATTCACATACTTACACTTAGCTCCAGAACCAGAATTAACGAAAGCATTAATTGATAACAAAGTGGTATCAATCGCATACGAAACAGTACAATTAGACAATCGTTCATTACCATTACTTGCACCAATGAGTGAAGTAGCTGGTCGTATGTCTGCACAAATTGGTGCACAATTCCTTGAGAAAAACAAAGGCGGTAAAGGTATCTTGCTTGCAGGCGTTCCAGGGGTGAAACGCGGCAAAGTAACAATTATCGGCGGTGGTCAAGCTGGTACAAACGCAGCGAAGATTGCAGTAGGTTTAGGTGCAGATGTAACAATCATCGACTTAAGTGCAGAACGTCTTCGTCAGTTAGATGACATTTTCGGAAACCAAGTAAAAACGTTAATGTCTAACCCGTATAACATTGCAGAAGCTGTAAAAGAATCTGATCTTGTAATCGGTGCAGTATTAATCCCAGGTGCAAAAGCGCCAAAACTTGTAACAGAAGAAATGATTCAATCAATGGAACCAGGTTCTGTCGTTGTAGATATCGCGATTGACCAAGGTGGTATTTTTGAAACAACTGACCGTATTACAACTCACGACAACCCAACTTATGAAAAACATGGCGTTGTTCACTATGCAGTTGCAAATATGCCAGGTGCGGTTCCACGTACATCAACTCTTGCATTAACAAACGTAACAGTACCATATGCAGTACAAATTGCTAACAAAGGCTACAAAGATGCTTGCCTAGGCAATGTTGCATTATTAAAAGGTATTAACACATTAGATGGATATGTAACATTCGAAGCAGTTGCAGAAGCTCACGGCTTACAATACGCTGATGCAAAAGAGCTTCTTGAAAAAGCTCCTGCTTTATCATAATAGGAATAAAATAAAGACCTTTCCTTTGTAGGAAGGGTCTTTTTGTTTAAACTAATTATCTAATTTCTTCACAATTTTCAAGCCGAACATCATCGTGAAGAAAAGAATGCCGAACAAGTAATACAAGGCATATTCAACTCGTATCATCGAGTTTTTGTCAGTGAGATATAAAATAAATAGTATCGCAGAGCCGATTAAATGAGAGAGACCGAAAATTTGTGCCATAAGTTTTAAACTCATCTTCTCGATTCTTTCATCCATCTCAGGTAATGGATATTTCTCTGCATCGTTCTTTTTTTTCTTAAAGAATATTCGTTTCACTACTAATAGTATCAAGGCTAAGAGTATGTATACGCCAGCGAATAGAAGGATAGAACTAGCTTTTTCTTCATCATTACTATTGAAATAAAGAAAAGTTGAACCTAACAATAAAATGGTAAGATGCGAAATGAACTCTTGATTAAAAGTATTTTTCATTCTTTTTCCTCCCCAGTTTTATCTAATTGAAATAAATCTTCTACTTTACAGTTGAAAAACTCACATAATTTCAATGCTAATTCTAAACTTGGGTTGTATTTATTCTTCTCGATAGCGATGAGGGATTGTCTAGTGATTTGAACAGAGGAAGCTAATTGTTCTTGGGTGATGTCTCTAACGACGCGGAATTGTTTCACCTTATTTTTAATCAAATATACAAAGTCTCCTTTTTGTAAATTTG
This sequence comes from Bacillus silvicola, assembly GCF_050524305.1. NCBI lineage: Bacteria > Bacillati > Bacillota > Bacilli > Caryophanales > Bacillaceae > Bacillus > Bacillus silvicola. The sequence continues at coordinate 1,535,664 of NZ_JBNGVC010000012.1, read as the reverse complement.
TTACATTTATTATATCCATTTTTAGGTAATAAGTAAATAAAACTTTACAAAAAGTAAACAAAACTTTACGTGAAATATAGCTTGTTATGATGATGTTTTTTGTGATAATTTGGAATTAAACGAAAAATAAAAGTCGATAGAGGGGATTGGGTGTGGAGAACTATGGAAACAGTAAATCTATTAGAATTAACAAGAGATATTAAAGATCAACATAAAAACTTCGTCGTTTCAAATATAAATAATCATTGCTTACGAATCGCCGTATTTACCGGTGAATATGATTGGCACTACCATTCTAATTCGGATGAATTATTCATTGTGTTAGAGGGGGAATTACTTATCGATTTTCAAGATAGAGAGACAGCAGTTTTAAAGCCAGATGATTCAATTTTAATTCCAGCATGTACAATTCATAGAACGAGAGCGTTGAAGAGAACGGTAAATCTTTGTTTTGAAAATATAGAGGCGGATACAGTAATTGTGGAGGTCGTATGAGAAGGTTACAGATTGAAGAATACGATAAAGTAAGTTCACTTTTAGAAGGGAATCAACGAACAACAACTTTTGCGTATGCAGTTTGTGATCAGACCATAGATGGTGAGATTTTTATAAATGAGAAGTTAACAGCAGGACTAATTGTCACCACTAATGGTATTTATTATTTGTTTGGTGACACTCAAGACCAAAGTCATAACGAAGATCTATTTTCGTATATAAAAACAGCCATTGAAAAAACAGAGAAACGATTTACACTGTTCACTTCGAGTGAAGAGTGGGAAATGATGATTGAAGAGTGCTTTAGTAATGCATTTCGGAAAATCCCACGAATGACATTTCAATTTCAAAGAGAAGTTTTTGAATATGGAAAAATAGAATTAAACAAAAATACATATGAAATTGAACGTATTGATAAAAGTGATATAGAACGAAGTAATGAATTTACAGAGGATTATTACAAAGAATATTGGGGATCAAAAGAAGTGTTTTTAAATAACGGCTTTGGTTTTTGTATAGAACAAGATGGGGTGATTGTAGCCGAATGCGTCTCAATATTTAGTGGGAATGGTTTTGCTGAAATTGATATTGCAACACATGAAGTATATCAAGGGAAAGGATTAGCTCAAGCTGCTGCAACAAGGTTTATTGAAAATTGCATGCAAAATGATATTATACCGTGCTGGGATTGTAATGCAGATAATATACCTTCGCAAAAATTAGCTAGTAAATTAAGTTTTCATAATCCAGTAGAATATAGTTTATTTGTACGTAAGAGAACAGGGGAATAAAAATGAATGTGGAATTAACGAGATTTAAAGTGAAACAAGGTAAAAGTTATCGTGTAGATGAATGGATGCAGCTTCTTAATGACAATATGAAAGAAGTACTTTTGACATTAAACGACGAAAAGATGTATGTAGAGACAATTTTCCGGGAAATAAGAGATGGAGAAGAGTACTTATATTGGTATTCTGTGCAAGGAGAAGATGGGGCTCTTGTCGAAAATTCTCATCATGAAATTGATAAAAAGCATTTAGCGTTTTGGTATGAATGTATTGATGAGGAAGTACCATCTGTTGATATGAAAACAGAAGTTGTTATGATTCAAGATGTTGTGAAGGAAGCGATGAAATAATAGAATAATATTTTTGAGAGGGCACATTGAAGATGTGCTTTTTTATTATGAAAATATTTTTAGAAAAGCTGTATACATTTTACGCTCTCAAACGTTGAGTATATAGAAAGGAGAGCTAGATGAGCCATGATACGTTTGAATCATTATTGATAGAGAAATCAAAAGCGGTGTTTGGATTTCAGGGGGGGTTATGCTGATAGAAAGATGAGTGCGAGGATATTAAAATAAACTCTATAGAGTTTATTGGTTCTATGAAATCTTTAAGTGAAAATAAAGGGGGATATCAAGAATATTTTAGGACAAACTATAATGAGATGAAAAACATCAAACCAAAAGACCTACCAATGTACGGTGTAGTTGTAACAGGCAAAACAGAAGATTTACAAAGTTTACAAGGAGCACCATATGTTAAGGCTGCTGTTAGAGGTGTAACAGTTGAGAAATATTGATTACAAGTAATTAATGTGAATAATCAGAAAATTTATGTTATAATATGGGAAAAGGAGGTTTATATGAGGCAAATACATGGAGCAATTTATATTTACATAACAATGTTTTTCGTAGGAGCATCTTATGGTTTAGGGCATGTGTATTCGCATCCTGTATTAACCTTTTTGAGTGGAGCATGTATGGTGATTGCGTTTCTTGTCCACCTTTTCTCAGTTTGGATCGTGAAATTTCAAATAAATATTAGTGAAATAGAAGAAGGTACTTTTTAAAGTGCCTTCTTTTTTTAATAATATTTGGGAAGCTCTTGTAGCAATTTTTCAATTTCGCATTCGGTTTCTTCACATATAGAAAGTGTACGTAGTCTGAAAAATAAGCTGCGTAAGAAAGATTTTATATTTCCGTATAGAAACTCGTACGATTTAATATGTAATGTTTGTTTTTTGACGGGTAATTGAGCTACTAAATCCTGAAGGGCTAATATGAGTACTTCTTCCTTTAGGTCATTTTGTAGCATTGAGACAATCGGATAAACGAGTCGCTCGTCTTCTTCATATTTGTAGTAAATAGAATGGACACAAACTTTGTGTAATAAAGTTTGTAATATTTTTTCGTAATGTAAAGCTTCCAGTTTAGGACTATGAACAAGCGCCTCAAATGTATCGGAAGCATGAGCGATACTATGTGCCCAGCCGTGGTCTTGCACATATCCACGGAAATCATGTTCGTTGTTCATATATATAATTAATCGATCTTTTACATGTAAAAGATCAGCCTGTGATAAGAAATTATGATTTGTATCAGCATCAATAATGAGCGCAATTAATAATGTGGTAAATGCACGAGTAAATACAGCATCATCGTCATCTGAATGAATTTTATAAAATAAATATTTTTCACTAATGCTTTCTAATAATAGTTTCTGTAATTGTGTGTGTGAAAGGTAGTCCTTTTTGATGAGATGGTAAAAAGTAGAGTAAATAAGTTTGTCTCTTAAATAGCTATCAGTAACACCGATTTGCTCGAGCATATTGGAGCTTAAAGAATCAAAGTTAAGTGTGTTATCCATTATGTAATTATTATTACGAATTTCTTCTAACTGTTGTTGTAACATATAAACCTCCTATTTTAGAAAATTCTGCATTTTAATAGTATAATAAAATGCAGAAATAGACAATAAAGTGAAACTTTAATCAGTGGGGGGTGTTCATCCCCACTGATTATTAGTTGAACCAATCGGGCTTTTACGGACAGTTGATCTCCCGCCTAACTTCTTTGCTTTCACCGAATTTTGAGGTGGGGGTCTTACTGCCCGTTAATGCGGGATAAATAAGTGCTTTTGAATGGAGGGTATTATGAAGAGAGCATTATTCTTTTTCATTAGTATTTTCTTTTTAGGAAGTTGTTCGATTTCGTATGTTACTTTTTCTAGCGAGAGCAAAAGTTGGACGGGGCAATATAAAGGTCATATTAAGGATGACAGTGAAGATGGAATGTTTACGTTTCAGTATAAGGGCGGAGATGGGAATACGGAATTTAAAAATTTAGAGATTACTATTAATGAAGCGTTTCGTACAATGACACAAACGTCAGAAAGTCATAAAGGAGCAAAGGTTGAAATGAAGTCTTCTTGTGTAAGTTGTGCGCCTCTCTCTAAAGATGAACCGATAGAGGTTGTGATTAAATGGGATGATAAGTATGAAGAGAAGATGGTTTTAAAGCGGAAATAGCGTAGAGTGAGGGATTAAAAATGAATAGGAATATGAAAATTTCTACGTATATATTTTTAAGTGTATTTCTAATCATATTACCATCGTGTACTACAAAAACAGTAGAGCGAGTAGCGGTCAAAAAAGTATCTAAAGAAGGGTATGTCATATTAAGAAATGATACAGTATTTTTTGTCGGTGATAAAATGTTTGAAACAAAAGTAGAGTTGCAAAAGTATATAGAGCAACAAATGAATAAAGATCATCCATCAGATATAGTCTTGAGTTTTAAGAATAAAGACGCATATAATCAATTAAAAACAGGGGATAAAATAAAAGTATGGCCTTCTCAAATACTTGAAAGCTATCCATCAAAAATGATTATAGAGAAATTTGAAATAGTAGAGAAATAGAAAAAGGCAGCAATCACGCTGCCTTTTTTATTATTTTACAAATTGTAATTCTTTCGGGAACTTCGTTAAAATTTCTGATCCGTCTTTTGTGATATAAATATCATCTTCAATACGAACGCCACCTACGTTTGGTACGTAAATACCTGGCTCGATTGTGAAGACCATACCTTCTTTTAATGGAGATTCGTTGCCTTCTTTTACATCTGGATATTCGTGTACGCTAATTCCAAGTCCGTGACCAAGGCGGTGAGGGAAGAAGTCTCCGTAACCTGCATCTGCGATGACAGAGCGAGCAGCGTTGTCGATTGCACCAAATGTAACGCCTGGTTTACACGCTTCAACTGCTTGTAGTTGGCCAGTAAGTACAGTGTTGTAAATGCGAGTTTGTTCTTCGGAAATATCACCAAATGCTACTGTACGTGTAATGTCAGAGCAATAGCCGTCAATGATTACACCTAAATCAAATAGTACGAAATCGCTGCGCTTCATTTTGTTAGCACCTGGAATACCATGTGGAAGAGCAGAGTTAGCACCTGCTAATACCATTGTATCGAATGACATTTTATGGATGCCTTTTGTTTTTAATTCGTGCTCAATAATTGCTAATACTTCTAGTTCGCTGCGGTTTTCTTTAATTGCATTTACCCCAACTTCAACAGCATAGTCTGCCATTTTAGCTGCTTCGCGTAAAATAGAAAGTTCTTTTTCGTCTTTAATTAAGCGAAGCTCGCGAACTTTCTCTTCAGCTGATTTGAAAGCTGCATTTGGGAATAATTTTGTTAATTCTTCGTAACGCTCTACGTTTAAATGTTCTTTTTCAATTGCAACTGCATTTGCATTGATACCGCGGTCTTTAATTGCTTTTGCAATCATATCCCATGGTTTGTCAGTATCAGTAAATCCGATAATCTCATGTGCCCAGCCAGCGTTACGTGCTTGGCCTTCTTCCATTTTAGGACAAATTAAAATAGGCTCTTTTTCTTGGAATACAAACATACCAAGTAGTCTTTCATGTGGTTCACAATGGAAGTTCGTCATGTAGAAAACGTTTGGTGTAGAAGTTAAGAACGCAGCTTCTACGTTTTTTTCTTTTAGCCATTGCATTAAATTTTCTAATCTAGCATTCATCGATTGGCACCCCCGAGATATTTAATTACAAATATAACTTTACATCGGATGAAAGCGTTATGACAAGTAAATAGATGTTAGAAAAGACAGGGAATTAAGAAATCATGTAGAATAAAAAGTGTGAATGTGAATAGGGGAGGAATGTAATGATGAAAGTATCTTATCACGGGCATTCAGTTGTAAAGATTGAAACGAATGGAAAAGTTATTTTAATTGATCCATTTTTAACGGGAAATCCGAAAACAGATTTAAAGGCTGAAGATGTAAAAGTAGATGCAATTCTTTTATCTCATGGACATGGTGATCATGTTGGAGATACAGTAGAGCTTGCGAAGAAAAATAATGCAGTTGTTGTAGCACCATTTGAACTAGCGACATTTTTAAGTTGGCAAGGTGTAAATACACATCCGATGCATATTGGAGGCTCACATGAATTTGATTTCGGAAAAGTGAAATTTACACAAGCATTCCACGGTTCTAGTTATATCGATGAAGAAAATAAGACGATTACATATACAGGTATGCCAGCGGGTATTTTATTTACAGCAGAAGAGAAAACTGTGTACCATGCAGGAGATACCGCTCTATTCTCTGATATGAAATTAATTGGGGAACTGAATAACATTGATGTAGCATTTTTACCAATTGGCGATAATTTCACAATGGGACCAGAAGATGCGGTTTTAGCAGCAAAATGGATTCAGGCGAAAACTGTTGTACCGATGCATTACAATACGTTCCCAGTAATTGAACAAGATCCATATCAATTTGTAGAAAAGCTACAAAATTGTACAGGGAAAGTATTAGAAGCTGGAGAAAGTATTACACTATAGAAAAGAAACCCTTCATTTGAAAAGACAAGTGAAGGGTTTTTTATGTGTGTAGGACAGCTTTTAAAGGTTGTACTTGTTTTGATGATTCTTTTCTTTTTGGAAGTGGCTGTTCAGGTGTTTCATTCAATTCCATTGCAACTTTTTTCCCGTCTACGAAAGCTAAAAATACAGCACCTACTACTTCTAATAATTTTTTCATCATGTATTCGCTCCTTTGTTTCATTTCTTGTCTTCATTGTATATTGAAGCGGCTGGACAAACTATCGAACGAGATGACAATACCATTACATTGTTGTAATGGTAGAAGTGGTGTAATGTAAGGCGTATTTTGTTATAAAAAAAATAATACAGGTATATAAAGAGAGAGTGTAACAGTTTTGAAAATATAGTATACTGAAAATACAACACATGAAGAATTTAGGGAAAAGAAAGTATGGTGAAACCATTTGGCTACCAAGCATAACCAAATTTTAGAACATATTAATAGTCTGCCAGTAGGCCATAAAATTTCTGTAAGGCAAATTGCAAAAGATTTGAGTGTAAGTGAAGGGACAGCTTACCGTGCAATTAAAGATGCAGAAAATAAAGGATATGTTAGTACGATTGAGCGTGTCGGAACAATTCGAATTGAACAAAAGAAGAAAGAGAATATTGAAAAGCTGACATATGCAGAAGTCGTTAATATTGTCGATGGTCAAGTACTTGGAGGCAGAGAAGGACTACATAAAACATTAAATAAATTCGTAATCGGGGCTATGAAATTAGAAGCGATGATGCGCTATACAGAAGCCGGGAACTTGCTTATCATCGGGAACCGTACGAATGCACATCAATTAGCATTAGAAACAGGGGCCGCTGTATTAATTACAGGTGGATTTGATACAGAAGAGCATGTGAAAAAGTTAGCAGACGAATTGAAGTTGCCAATTATTTCGAGTAGCTATGATACATTTACGGTCGCAACGTTAATTAACCGTGCAATTTATGATCAACTTATTAAGAAAGAAATTGTACTCGTTGAAGATATTTTAACACCGATTGAAGAAACACTATATTTAAACCCTAGTGACATCGTACAGAAATGGCATGAGTACAATGAGGAGACGATGCATGGACGTTATCCAATTGTGGATGAAAATAAAAAGGTGTTAGGTATCGTAACTTCGAAAGATATGATTGGTGTTGCGAAAGATACACCAATTGATAAAGTAATGACGAAACATCCTATTACGGTAAATGGAAAGATGTCTGTCGCAGCTGCAGCGCGTATGATGGTGTGGGAAGGTATTGAATTACTTCCTGTTGTGGAAGATGGAAATAAATTGCAAGGTATCATTAGTCGTCAAGATGTACTTCAGGCGCTGCAAATGATTCAGCGTCAACCACAAGTTGGTGAAACGATTGATGATATTGTAACGAATCAATTTATGACGCCGAAAGAAGCAAAAAATGAGCATTTGTATCAATTTTCAGTGACACCACAAATGACGAATTCAATCGGAACATTATCTTACGGTGTATTTGCAACAATTGTGACAGAAGCAACAAACCGTGTCATTCGTGCGCAGAAGAAGAGCGATTCAATTGTTGAGAATTTAACAATTTATTTTGTAAAGCCGGTTCAGATTGATAATGTTGTATCCGTTCATCCGAAAGTATTAGAAATTGGCCGTAAATTTGGTAAGGTTGATGTAGAAGTACACCATGAAGGTAATGTCGTTGGAAAAGCATTACTTATGGTGCAGTTAATCGATAAATAAAAAGATGGAACAAATCGTTTTGATTTGTTCCATCTTTTTTTGTTGAAAGGATAGAATTAAAAAAGAAAATAAATTGCGTATTATTTCATATTCATAGTAGAAATACTCGGGAATTTGAAAGTGGAGGAAATGTCGTAGTGAGTGATAAGGAGGTGCTGAATGGGAGGGATAATTTTCTTTTTAGTTGTTGTATGTATCATAATTGTTCATGTGTTAACACACAGAAGAATGAATGGTATTAAAAAGAAGTTGTATTTTGTAAGTTTGATTCTCGCAAGTATTGGTTCCTTTATTCCTATATCAGGAGAAGATGAGCCTGATTTCCTTTATTTTGGTGTACCAGCTGAAACGTTTGTTTATTATGGTGGTTGGGAAGTCTGGTTTAATCCATTAGGGTTTTTCTTTAACTTTATTTTGTTTTATTGGATTTTGAAGCTATTACTTAAGCTCGGTGAGAGTTTTAGTAGAGAAGTGAAAAAATAGCAGGATATGCTGTAGTCTTTAGCTAATCTATTTTAGGTTAAAGGATTGGTTATTAGTCGATAAGATCAATGAGGAAGAGATCAAAATAGTGTCATTGAATGGAGAAACTATACTTCACTATACGAACTAGGGGGAGAAGAATGGATTTTTACATTAAAGAGCAGTTATGTAAGCAATATAATTTAAATAATTTTACGAAAGTTTCATTGTTGCATGGGGGAGAAAATCAAACATATATATTTGAATCGGACAAAAATAAATTTGTAGTTAGACAGTATAGAGAAGGACGTTATACAGCCGAGCAAATAGAGGCTGAAATACATTGGGTAATAGCGTTACAAAAACAAATGTTAGTACCAGAAGTAGTTGTAAATAAAAATGGTGACTGGATCACACCTGTTATGAAAGATGAGAGGAGTATCCAGTATTTTGTTGTCTTTAGGTTTATAAACGGAAGCGAAATTTTAGAACCGAAGGATAAAGATTATGAAAAACTTGGATCATTAATGCGAAAGTTTCATGAAAATGCAAATGGAGTGCTCAAAAGAATACCGCAAACTTGGAGAGGTTATGAAAGGCCTGTATATACCGAGAAAAAGACAATTCACGAGCCTTTACAACGTTTATTAAATACTTCGTTTTTATCTTATGCGGATAAAAATAAATGCTTGAGAATTGCAGAAAGAATACAAGAGCTTACAAATTCAACTCAACTAGGAGAAAAACAATTTGTTCATGGCGATATGCACTTTGGCAATGTTCTTGTAGACAAAGAGGATTGGTATTTACTCGATTTTGATGAATGTGGATTTGGGTATAAAGAGTTTGATATTGGTGTTCCGAGATTGCATTTAATTGCTTCGGGACAGTTAAAAGAAGTATGGGGGAACTTCATGATGGGATATGGGGAAAATATTTCGGAAGCAGCCATTCGACTTGGGACTGCTTTGAGAATTTTTTATATGGCAGGAAAAATACCATTAAGACTTGATATTGAACCAATTAGAAAAAATCCTGGGAATTTTATTCGGCGATATATTCAGTATGCTGAAGAAGAGCTATGCGGAGAGACAATTGTAAAATAATAAAACAGAATATTAACTCAATTAGATTGTATACTGTGCTATAATTAGATTGTAAGATAATGGATTTCGGAAGGTGGTATGCAATATGTCATCAGAATTATTCTTTTTTGTTGGTATCGCACTATTTTACTTTCTTGTAATGATACCGATTCAATATTTATACTTACAAGGTTTAAATGAAAAAAAGAAACGGACAGGATTATCTCAGCAAGAACTATACAAACAGATGTCTTTTGAAGAAGAGCAATTACATTTTCATGTGCAAGGCAATCCATTCAATATCCCTTCTGCGTTTGTCGCATACATGATTTTAAAAGTTAGAGGACGTAAAAAAGCATCACAATATTGATGCTTTTTTTACGTTGCTTCATAGACTTCGGCTTCTTCAACTGCTAATGGTAAGAAATGTTTGTATTGGCGAAATCCATTAAATACACTTGCACTACCAAATAGAACAAATAAAACACCAACGATAATACGAGCGGTTGAAAGTTCTAAAAAGAATTGGTTTATCCCAAAGAATAAGACGAATGAACCGAGTGCCATTGCGGATTTTCCTGAGAGCCAACCTTTCTCCATTGGGCGGTTTGTACGAAAGTATTTTGTTTTGTAGAAGAGGTACAACATAAATGAGACGATAATACAGAAGACTAATACTGGCATAATGCACACTCCCATCGCTTTATGAAAAATAATAGTGGAGAAAAAAGAAAAATCTAAACTTTCTAACTTTTATTATAAAGCAATTGTTCGCATGTATGAAATACTTTCCGTTATAATGGAGGATAAAGTGAGACTTTAATTAGTGTGGGGATGTTTCCACGCGCTAATGATTAGCCACATCCATTGGGCTTTTACTGCACGTTAAAGTGAAGAAGTTGAATAAAAAGGAGATTATACATATGCATGAGCAAATTTTAGGAGCAATTAAAGAGTTTGATACAATTATTATTCATCGTCATGTGCGTCCGGATCCAGATGCGTTAGGTTCACAGGGCGGTCTTAGTACAATTTTACAAGAATCGTTTCCAGAGAAAAATATTTATACGGTTGGGTACAATGAACCGTCACTAGCATACTTACGAGTAATGGATGATATTGAAGATAGTGTATATGAAAATGCACTTGTTATCGTATGTGATACTGCGAACCAAGAACGTGTTGACGATCAACGCTACGCAAAAGGGAAGATGTTAATTAAAATTGACCATCATCCGAATGAAGATCCGTACGGAGATATTACGTGGGTAGATACGACAGCAAGTTCTACAAGTGAAATGATTTATGAGTTTTACAGTTATGGAAAAGATAAAGGATTACAGATAACAAAAGAAGCAGCTCGTCTTATTTTAGCGGGTATTGTTGGGGATACAGGTCGTTTCTTATTTCCGAATACAACAGCGAAAACACTTCGTTACGTAAGTGAGCTTGTTGACATGGGTGTGAAATTCACAGATTTATACAATGAGATGTATAAGACGAAAGAAAAGATTGCTCGTTTAAACGGTTATATTTTACAAAACTTTACGATGGTAGAAGAAGGCGCAGCGTACATTAAATTAACGAAAGAGGTACTAGAAGAATTTGATGTACTTCCGTCTGAAGCATCTGGTGTTGTCGGAGCGCTTGGTAATATTGACGGATTAAAGGCGTGGGTTCTATTTTTAGAGGAAGGCGATGTGATTCGTGTTCGTCTTCGTTCAAAAGGACCGGTTATTAATAAATTAGCAATGCAATATAATGGCGGAGGACATCCGATGGCTTCTGGTGCAAAAGCATCTTCTTGGGAAGAAGCGGATCGTCTTTTTGCTGATTTACGTGAGCTGTGCAGATAAGAGATTATATGTTAAAACGAAAAGAAGGAGAGGCATAGAAGCCCTCCTTCTTTTCGTTTATTTTTCTTTCTCTATAACGATACTAATTTCCAGTACGGTATCAAAAGAAACTGTGTCTACTTTAAAGCGATATATACGATCGTAATGTTTGTACGTTTTATTTTCGATTACTTTTTTGAGTAGGTCTTTATTTTTTGCGATGCTTTGAATGTTTTTCGTTAAAAGATGCTGGAGATCATTATGGATAGAAGTGGTCATGTTTTCGAGTGTAAGGTTGTCTAAATCATATTTTTCTCGATTTATAATTTTTATTTTAATTTCTTGAATTGTTAAGAGCCGCTTATTTTCTGTATTCAATTTTTCTTGATCTTCGAGAAGGACGTGGAGTTTTGCTTCTTGTTTTTCTATAATTTCTCTTTGTTCTGCTATTTTACTAGCTTGTTCCTGCTGAAAAACACCATATATGTACAAAAAAATAAACCAGCTCAAAACGCCGCCAACAGCAGCACCTGCTAAAACTAAATACCATCTTTTGGCTGTATTGGCACTTGGTACTCTCATACATGTTCCTGCGTTAGCCATTTAATAATAATAAGACCAGTTTGCATACCACCAGTTGCAAAAAAAATAAGGAGAATTTGTTTTACGATATCTTTCATATCTCCGCCAAAGAAGCTTCTTTCAAAGCTATAAAAGGTATCGAACGTTCCACCAATCGCTGCAACGAGTGCCCAAATTCTTAAATTTTGGGCAAATTGATTAATATAAGTTAGAGCTGGTTTTCCAATGAGAAATGCACCAAATCCGCCAATTAATGAACCACCAAGTATAACTCCAAAGGCAATAAAGTAACTAATAATAAGCAGAGAGAAAAAAGTATGTTCTCTTACATCCATCGTCATTCCCCTTTCTTCTTCATATATATGGACAAAGTATGAGAAGTATGTTTTGATTTCCGCTTTCCTCATCACCTATAATAAAAGTAGTCAAATAGGTAAAGAGAGGGTACAACAGTGAAGTTTGTGCATTTACAATGTCAAACCGTTTTTAGTTTATTAAAAAGTGCTTGTAAAATTGATGAGCTTGTCATTCGGGCGAAAGAGCTTGGATTTTCATCGCTGGCCATTACAGATGAAAATGTTATGTATGGAGTTATTCCGTTTTATAAAGCATGTAAGAAAAATGGTATACAGCCTATTATCGGCTTAACAGCTTCTATTTTTAGTGAAGAAGAAGAAAAGTCTTATCCACTTGTCTTACTTGCTGAAAATGAAATGGGTTATCAAAATTTATTAAAGATTTCTAGTAGCATTATGACGAAGTCAAAAGGAGGTATTCCTAAAAAGTGGCTTGCGCATTATGCGAAAGGATTAATTGCTATTTCACCAGGTAAAGATGGAGAAATTGAACAATTATTATTAGAAGACAAAGAAAGTCAGGCTGAAGAAGTAGCTCGCACATATCAAAATATGTTCGGCAATTTTTATATGAGTTTGCAGCATCATGCGATTCAAGATGAACTGCTTTTACAAGAGAAATTACCTGCATTTATGAGTAGGATAAATGTCCCACTTGTTGCAACAAACGATGTACGTTACATCAATCAAAGCGACGCACTTGTTCATGAGTGCTTATTGTCTGTTGAAAGTGGAACGAAAATGACTGATCCAGATAGACCGAGGATGAAAACAGACCAATACTATTTAAAGTCATCGGATGAGATGGAAGCACTATTTTCTCACGTAGAAGAGGCGATTCACAATACAGTAGAAATTGCAGAACGTTGCCGAGTAGAAATACCGTTTCATGTAAATCAATTACCGAAATTCCCTGTTCCATCTAACGAGACGAATGATACGTATTTACGCCGCGTTTGTGAAGAAGGGTTGCAGAAACGTTATGGTACGCCCAAAGAAGTACATATAAAGCGTTTGAATCATGAATTAAACGTTATTTCTAGTATGGGATTTAGTGATTATTTCCTCATCGTCTGGGATTTTATGAAGTATGCGCATGAAAATCATATTTTAACAGGACCAGGACGTGGATCGGCAGCTGGTTCACTCGTTTCTTACGTATTAGAAATTACAGATGTGGATCCGATTGAATATGACTTACTATTTGAAAGGTTTTTAAATCCTGAACGTGTGACACTTCCAGATATTGATATTGATTTTCCGGATATAAGACGTGATGAGATGATTCGATATGTGAAAGATAAATATGGTCAGCTTCGTGTTGCTCAAATTGTAACGTTCGGAACTCTTGCAGCGAAAGCCGCAATTAGAGATATCGCTCGTGTAATGGGGCTCCCGCCGCGAGATATTGACATATTTTCAAAACTTATCCCATCAAAGCTTGGTATAACGTTAAAAGATGCATATGAGGAATCGCAATCACTCCGTGAGTTTATACAAGGGAATCTTTTGCATGAACGTGTGTTTGAAATCGCAAAACGTGTAGAGGGATTACCGCGTCATACGTCTATTCATGCAGCCGGCGTTATTATGAGTCAAGAACCGTTAACGGGAAGTGTAGCAATTCAAGAAGGACATAACGATGTTTATGTTACGCAATATCCAGCTGATGCATTAGAGGAGCTTGGGTTGCTCAAGATGGACTTTTTAGGATTACGTAATTTAACGTTACTTGAAAATATTATAAAGTTTATTGTGAAAAAAACGGGGAAACACATTGATATAAGAAGCTTACCTCTTCAAGATGAAAAGACGTTTCAATTGTTAGGAAGAGGGGATACAACAGGTGTATTCCAGCTTGAATCAGGTGGTATGCGAAATGTACTTCGAGGGTTAAAACCGAATGAATTTGAAGATATTGTCGCTGTTAACTCGTTATATAGACCAGGACCGATGGAACAAATTCCAACCTTTATTGAATCAAAGCACGGAAAAAGAAAAATTGAATATTTACATCCGGACTTAAAACCGATTTTAGAAAGAACATATGGCGTAATTGTATATCAAGAACAAATTATGCAAATCGCATCGAAGTTAGCCGGCTTTTCGCTTGGAGAAGCGGATTTACTGCGCCGTGCAGTGAGTAAAAAGAATCGTGATATTTTAGATCAAGAACGTAAGCATTTTGTGCAAGGGTGTTTGAAAAACGGATACGATGAGACAGCTTCAGAACAAATTTACGATTTGATTGTAAGATTTGCGAACTACGGTTTTAACCGAAGTCACGCTGTAGCTTACAGTATGATCGGATACCAGCTTGCCTATTTAAAAGCGAATTATACGCTAGAATTTATGACAGCACTATTATCAAGTGCAATTGGAAATGAAGATAAGATTGTGCAGTATATACGAGAAACGAAACGAAAAGGATTTCATGTTTTGCCGCCGTCTCTTCAGAGAAGTGGTTATAACTTCCAAATAGAAGGGAATGCGATACGTTACAGTTTACTTTCAATTCGAAATATCGGGATGGCTACAGTGACAGCGTTACTCGAAGAACGAGAAGAAAAAATGTTCGAAGATTTATTTGAATTTTGTCTTCGTATGCCATCAAAGTTTGTAACGGAGCGAAATTTAGAAGCGTTTGTTTGGTCGGGCTGTTTTGACGATTTTGGTGTTTCGAGAACGAATTTATGGAAAAGTCTTAAAGGAGCGCTAGAGTACGCGAACCTTGCACGTGATTTAGGTGATGCTGTTCCGAAATCAAAATATGTAAAAGGAGAAGAGCTATCCTTTATTGAACAGTTAAATAAAGAGAAGGAAGCCCTCGGTTTTTATTTATCTAGCTACCCGACAGCACAGTATGCGAAGTTAGGAAAAGAATTAGAAATCCCATCTCTCGCTCAGGCGATGCGACATAAGAAAAAAGTACAAAGAGCGATCGTATATATAACAAGTGTGAAAGTGATTCGTACGAAAAAGTTACAAAAGATGGCGTTTATTACATTCTGTGATCAAAATGATGAAATGGAAGCCGTTATTTTTCCAGAAACGTATATACATTTTTCGGACAGGTTACAAGAAGGGGCAATTGTTTTAGTTGATGGTACGATCGAGCAAAGAAACCATAAACTGCAATGGATTGTGAATGGAGTATATCCGCTAGAAGAAATGGATGTTTATGAAGAAATGAAAGAAGCATCTGTTTACGTGAAATTGCCGTCTCAATATGAAAAAAAGCTTGTAAATCAAGTTACGAAAATATTGTTTGACTATTCAGGTTTTGCGAAAGTACTAATTTATTATGAAAAGGAACATAAAATGGTACAATTATCTCGAAGTTTATCAATTCATCCGAGTGAAGAATGTCTAGGAGCACTTCGTGAAATTGTCGGCGACGAAAATGTCGTTGTGAAAATATAATGGACAATTTCCCTACACTTCGATTATTATAGTAGTAGTGTTCGTGGTCAGACCACTTGGAGAAATTGATATCAGCAAGAATAATTTGAGGAGAGTGGATAGTTTGTCAACACTTCGTGAAGAAGCACTTCACATGCATAAAGTGCATCAAGGAAAATTAGAAACTGTATCAAAAGTAAAAGTAGAAAATGCAAAAGATTTAAGTCTTGCATATTCTCCAGGGGTTGCAGAGCCTTGTAAAGAAATTTATGACGATAAAAGTAAGGTATATGAATATACAATGAAGGGAAATATGGTAGCAGTTGTGACGGATGGAACAGCTGTACTTGGTCTTGGTAACATTGGACCTGAAGCATCTCTTCCAGTAATGGAAGGTAAAGCTGTATTATTCAAGAGCTTTGCTGGTGTAGATGCATTTCCGATTGCCTTAAATACAAACGATGTAGATAAAATTGTTGAAACTGTAAAATTAATGGAGCCAACTTTTGGCGGTGTAAACTTAGAAGATATTGCAGCACCAAACTGCTTCGTTATTGAAGAACGTTTGAAAAAAGAAACAAATATTCCTATCTTCCATGATGATCAACACGGAACAGCTATCGTAACAGTAGCGGGCCTTGTGAACGCGCTGAAATTAGTTGGAAAGAAAATGTCTGACATTAAAGTTGTCGCAAATGGCGCAGGTGCAGCGGGTATTGCAATCATTAAACTTTTATATCGCTATGGTGTACGTGACGTTATTATGTGTGACCGTAAAGGGGCAATCTATGAAGGTCGCCCTACAGGTATGAATCCGGTGAAAGATGAAGTTGCAAAATATACAAATAAGAATCGTATTGAAGGTTCTTTAGCTGACGTTTTACAAGGTGCGGACGTATTCATTGGTGTATCTGCAGCGGGTGCATTAACTGAAGAGATGGTTCGTACAATGAATGACGATGCAATTATTTTTGCAATGGCGAATCCGGTTCCAGAAATTATGCCAGAATTGGCAAAAGCAGCGGGCGCAGCTGTTGTTGGAACAGGTCGTTCTGACTTCCCGAACCAAGTAAATAATGTACTAGCGTTCCCTGGTATTTTCCGCGGTGCACTTGATGTACATGCGACACAAATTAATGAAGAAATGAAGATGGCAGCTGTACAAGCTATTGCAGAGCTTGTATCAGAAGATGAGTTGAATGCGGACCATATCATTCCGGCGCCATTTGACGCGCGTGTAGCGCCTCAAGTAGCGGCTTACGTTGCGAAAGCGGCAATGGAGACAGGAGTAGCTCGCCGTCAAGTAGATCCAAATGAAGTCGCTGAGAAAACAAAACAATTAGCGCTGATTGGTAAAGAATAAGCGAGGAATTTCCATTGACATCATCAAATACAAAAGTATATCTCGAAATTGTAAAAAAAATCCGTTCCATAATGGAAGAGGATGGTTTAGTAGCGGGGGATCGTTTGCCGTCTGAGCGTGAGTTAAGTTCACGCTTAAACGTTGGCCGTTCCTCTGTAAGAGAAGCATTGCGTGCTTTAGAACTTGTAGGGTTAATTGAAACAAGACGTGGTGAGGGGACGTTTATTCGAAACTTTTACGATAACGGTCTTGTACAATTAATTGCTCCGTTCTTGCTGCAAGATGAGAAAACAATTCGTGATTTATTACAAACAAAAAGATTGCTTGAGAAAGATATGATTCGACTTGTATGTAATTTACCGAAAGAAACGTTTTCTAAAGTGCTAAGTAAATTACACCAAGTGCTTGAAGAAAATGAAGGCTCAATTCCAATGCTTCATCAAACGTTCTTTAAAACACTTATTGAACAATTCGATAATTATTTACTTTATCGCATTTGGATGATCGTAAATGATTATGTTGCAACTCTTTCTTGTGAAATTTCAGGAGATTCTATCGAAATGTATAGAAAGCTTTATGCTGTCTTGAAAGAGAAGCAAGAAAATGATGCGTTAAAAATTTACGATGAATTAGTAGAGAATATACAGTTTCACTCGTAATGTATAAAATTTGTCGAAATGACCATGACACGTTATGACAAACATTCTACCGCATAGCGGTTAAAGTTAAACGTAAAGAGAGAGGTTATTAGACAGATTGAGAAGATAAGGCTAACATCAAACTTTGGTGTTAGCCCCATTTTCTTCTTACGCTAACCTTAGCTCTCAACGAAGGGGGTCAAATTGTGCTAAGAGATTTATTCGTGAAAAAGAAAAAGTACGCTGCAATACCTTCAGAACAAGTACGGAAAGATGTACCAGATGGCGTTATGACAAAATGTCCGAAATGTAAAAAAATCATGTATACGAAAGAGTTACTTAAAAATTTAAAAGTATGCGTGAATTGTGGATATCATCATCCGATGAATGCATGGGAACGCCTTGATAGTATATTGGACGAAGGCTCATTTCGTGAGTATGACAAAGAGATGGTTTCATTAAATCCACTTGAGTTTCCAGGGTATGAAGAGAAACTAGAAAACGATCGTAAGAAGACTGAGTTGAATGAAGCGGTTGTAACTGGTGAAGGAACAATTGATGACATGCTTGTTGTTATTGCAGTAATGGATTCTCGTTTTCGAATGGGGAGCATGGGCTCTGTTGTAGGAGAAAAAATTGCCCGTGCGGTTGAAAAGGCATACGACTTACAAGTTCCATTTATTATCTTTACTGCTTCGGGTGGTGCCCGTATGCAAGAGGGGATATTAAGTTTAATGCAAATGGCAAAAACAAGCGTAGCTTTGAAAAAGCATAGTAATGCAGGAGGACTATTTATTTCTGTTATGACTCACCCGACGACGGGCGGGGTTTCAGCGAGTTTCGCTTCACTTGGTGATTATAATCTTGCAGAGCCAGGTGCACTTATCGGATTTGCTGGTAGACGTGTAATTGAACAAACGGTGCGTGAGAAGCTACCAGAGGATTTCCAAACGGCAGAATTTTTACTAGAACATGGTCAATTAGATGCGGTTGTGCATCGTGATGATATGAGAGAATCGCTCCGTAAGATTTTAGAAGTTCATCAAGGAGGGGAAATGGCTGTATGGCAGAGCTAGAATTTGAGAAACCAGTTGTTGAGCTAAGAAATAAGATTCGTGAACTGAAAGACTATACGAAAAACAGCCAGATGGACTTCAGTGAGGAGATTCGTATTTTGGAAGATAAGCTAGAAAATTTAGAGGAAGATATATACGGCAATATGAAAGTATGGGACCGTGTTCAAATTGCTCGTCATGCAGAACGACCGACAACGCTCGATTATATTGAGCACTTATTTACTGATTTTTTTGAATGTCATGGAGATCGCCTATTTGGTGATGATGCAGCGATTGTCGGCGGCATTGCGAAATATAAGGGGATGCCTGTAACTGTAATTGGGCATCAACGCGGAAAAGATACGAAAGAAAATATTCGTCGTAATTTTGGGATGCCTCATCCAGAAGGATATCGAAAAGCACTGCGTCTCATGAAACAAGCGGAAAAGTTTAATCGTCCTATTATTTGTTTCATCGATACGAAGGGAGCTTATCCTGGTAAAGCAGCTGAAGAACGTGGACAAAGTGAAGCTATTGCCCGCAATCTATTTGAGATGGCAGGTTTAACGGTACCAGTTATTTGTATCGTTATTGGCGAAGGTGGTAGCGGTGGTGCGCTAGGTCTTGGAGTAGGAGATTACATTCATATGCTAGAAAATTCCACTTATTCTGTTATTACACCAGAGGGTGCAGCGGCAATTCTTTGGAAAGATGCAGGAAAAGCGAAGGAAGCTGCAGAAGCAATGAAAATTACGGCAGCAGATTTGAAAGAATTAGGTGTAATTGATGAAATTATTCCAGAGGCAAAAGGTGGAGCTCACCGTAATCTTTTGAAACAGTCAGAAAATATAGACTTAATGATTAGAAAAACTTTTGAACAATTAAACGGAATTTCGAAAGATGAATTAATCGAAAAACGTTATGAAAAATATATGAAAATTGGGCAAGTTTCGTTTTCAAACGCTTCCATTGGGATAAAATAAGAAAAGCGTGCGTTCCTCTTCGCGAATGCACGTTTTTATTATGAAAAGACACATCTTCTCCATTGTGTTTTTATATTTTTTCGTGTTATTTTATTATAAGGCAAATAATCTTTATGAGGTGAGTACAAATGAAACGTATTGGTGTATTAACAAGTGGTGGAGATTCACCTGGTATGAATGCTGCCATTCGTGCAGTTGTTCGTAAAGCGATTTTCCATGATATTGAAGTATATGGTATTTACCATGGATACGCTGGTTTAATTTCTGGTCACATTGAAAAATTAGAACTTGGTTCTGTTGGCGATATTATCCACCGCGGTGGTACGAAATTATATACAGCAAGATGTCCTGAGTTTAAAGACCCAGAAGTACGACTAAAAGGTATCGAGCAATTAAAGAAACACGGTATCGAAGGACTTGTTGTTATTGGTGGAGATGGCTCTTACCAAGGTGCTAAAAAATTAACTGAACAAGGATTCCCATGTGTTGGTGTACCAGGTACAATCGACAATGATATTCCTGGAACAGACTTCACAATTGGTTTCGATACAGCTTTAAATACTGTTATTGATGCAATTGATAAAATCCGTGACACAGCTACATCTCATGAACGTACATATGTTATCGAAGTAATGGGACGTCACGCTGGAGATATCGCATTATGGGCTGGTTTAGCTGATGGTGCAGAAACGATCTTAATTCCAGAAGAGAAGTATGACATGGATGATGTTATCGCTCGTCTGAAACGCGGTAGTGAACGTGGTAAAAAGCACAGTATTATTGTTGTAGCTGAAGGTGTTGGAAGTGCAATTGACATCGGTAAACACATTGAAGAAGCAACAAACTTTGACACTCGTGTAACGGTATTAGGTCACGTACAACGTGGTGGATCACCAAGTGCACAAGACCGTGTATTAGCAAGTCGCCTTGGCGCGCGCGCAGTTGAATTGCTAATTGATGGCAGAGGTGGACGCTGTGTAGGTATCCAAAACAATAAACTTGTTGATCATGACATTATCGAAGCGTTAGCTCAAAAGCATACAATCGATAAAGATATGTATCAATTATCTAAAGAATTATCCATCTAATCGGCTTAATGCCTTGTATTTGGGAACGGTTTCATAATTTTCGGAGGTGCAATATGCGTAAAACTAAAATTGTATGTACTATAGGTCCTGCTAGTGAAAGTATTGAGAAATTAGAGCAATTAATCGAAGCAGGTATGAACGTTGCTCGTTTAAACTTCTCTCATGGTAGCCATGAAGAGCACGGCGCTCGTATTAAAAACATTCGTGAAGCTTCAAAGAAAACTGGTAAAACAGTTGGTATCTTACTTGATACAAAAGGTCCAGAAATCCGTACTCACGACTTCGTAGACGGACAAGCTGAGCTTGTAACAGGTGCAGAAGTAGTTCTTTCTACTGAGCAAGTATTAGGTACTGCAGAGAAATTCTCTGTATCTTATGCAGGTCTTTATGACGATGTAGACCCAGGTTCTCGCATTCTAATCGATGACGGTCTTATCGAACTAGAAGTAATCGAAAAAGCTGACGGAAACATCCGTACAAAAGTATTAAACAGCGGAACTGTAAAAAATAAAAAAGGTGTTAACGTACCAAACGTAAGCATTAAGCTTCCTGGTATCACTGAAAAAGACGTAAAAGATATCGTTTTCGGTATCGAACAAAAAGTTGATTTCATCGCAGCATCTTTCGTGCGTAAAGCATCTGACGTATTAGAAATTCGTGAATTATTAGAAGGACATGACGCTCAATACATCCAAATCGTACCAAAAATCGAAAACCAAGAAGGTATCGACAATATCGATTCAATCTTAGAAGTTTCTGACGGTTTAATGGTTGCTCGTGGTGATATGGGTGTAGAAATTCCACCAGAAGAAGTACCGTTAGTGCAAAAACGTCTAATCAAAAAATGTAACGTATTAGGCAAACCAGTTATTACTGCAACGCAAATGTTAGATTCTATGCAACGTAACCCACGTCCAACTCGTGCGGAAGCAAGTGACGTAGCTAACGCAATCTTCGATGGTACAGATGCAATTATGCTTTCAGGTGAAACTGCTGCGGGTCAATACCCAGTAGAAGCTGTAACAATGATGGCTAACATTGCAGTGCGTGTTGAAAAATCATTACAATATGAAGATATGTTCAAAAAACGTATTAAAGAGTTCACTCCAACAATTACAGATGCAATTAGTCAATCTGTTGCGCACACAGCACTTGCTCTTGATGTAGCTGCAATCGTAGCTCCAACAGAAAGTGGATATACTGCGAAAATGATCTCTAAATACCGTCCGAAATCTCCAATCGTAGCTGTAACAACTGATGAGCAAGTAGGACGTCGTCTTGCACTTGTTTGGGGTGTGCAAGCGTTTATGGCTGGAAAACGTGCAGCGTCTACTGACGAAATGTTAGATACTGCGATTCAAACAGGTATGGATGCAGGTCTAATCGGACTTGGAGACACTGTAGTAATCACTGCTGGTGTACCAGTTGCTGAAACTGGTACAACAAACTTAATGAAGATCCACGTTGTTGGTGAAGAAGTTGCTAAAGGGCAAGGAATTGGTCGTAAAGCTGCAAAAGGTAAAGTAGTTATAGCAAAAACAGCTGCTGAAGCTGTAGCGAACGTAAACAAAGGTGATATCCTTGTTACAACAAGCACTGATAAAGATATGATTCCTGCAATTGAAAAAGCTGCTGCTTTAGTTGTTGAAGAAGGCGGTTTAACAAGCCATGCGGCTGTTGTAGGTGTATCTATCGGTATTCCTGTTATCGTTGGTGTAAACGGCGTAACAACAACTTTAAAAAATGGCCAAGAAGTAACAGTTGATGCAGCACGCGGAATTGTTTATAATGGACATGCGGAAGTGCTATAAGAAGTAATACGGAGAGAAGGAGCGGAGTCCTTCTCTTTTTTTTACACAAAAAAGGATAGATAGAGATAGCTTTAAACACCTGAAATCACTTCAGGGAACGTTTGTTATAACGTTTGTTGGAAGAGGGTTACTTATCTTTTTCGAGGCTTATACGGTCGTCGTAAGGGGCTTATAAGGGACTTGGTAAGTTGAAAGGAAGATACTTAAACCTTTGAAATGAAATATGAAGGAGTGCGAGTTATGAAGTGGTTACTATTCTTGCTTATTTTAATACCGGCGATCGAAATTACGGTCTTAATTGGATCGAGTCATGTAATAGGTTTATGGTCTACGTTTGCTATGATTGTATTTACAGGTATTGTAGGCGTGTATTTGGCGAAACGACAAGGGTTTAAAATAGTTAGAGAGATTCAATTTAGGTTAAATAGAGGAGAGATGCCGGGTAATGCCGTCCTAGATGGTATTTTTGTCTTTATAGGAGGTATTCTTTTGGTGCTTCCTGGATATGTGACGGATATAATAGGTTTTATCTTTGTTATCCCTGTAACGAGGGCTTTATTGAAGCCGATTGTTATGAAGTGGATTGATTGGAAATTGAGAAAGAAGGCTACTATTATTGTTCAGAAATAACACTTAGATTATAGCGATCTAAGTGTTATTTTTTTATTATATTTTCTATTTATACTTCTGGTAGTTAATGCTAGGTAGAATACAGGGGGTTACGGATTGGAAGTTTTACGTCAGGGTAATATTTTTTGTGTTGTTAGTGTTCGATTAGTGTGAAAAAGTTAGATGAGAGAAAAAACTACTGATTAAAGGAGCATTTCGCCCTAATTTGTATATTTATTCATTTACATAAAAAGTAATAAATGTAAGTAATAATTATGAAAAAAATAGAATAAAAATGTAAAAATACCATGAAATATGCATTTTTCATGAAAAAAACAAGAGAATTATCCTTTTTTAGGAAATCCTCTCGTTTGAAATGTAGTTAGTATAAAAATGAGTACAGTGAATAATCAGTGGGAAATTCCCACTGATTACAGTTAAGTTTTTTGTTGTATGTGAATTAGAAAATATCATTTTGATGGTGAGCCTTTAATGAATTTCCATAAGTCATGGAAAACGTGGGCTTTGTGTAATGTGTTAAGTAGTACTAATGTGACTGGACCGATGATTAATCCTAAAAAACCAAAGAGCTTAAAGCCGACAAATAAAGCGATGAGTGTCGCTAATGGATCAAGTCCAATATTAGATGAAAGTACTTTCGGCTCCATGATTTGTCTTTGGACAATCACGACGATGTATAAGATGAGAAGACCGATGGCGAATGCGGTGTCGCCTGTGAAAAATACGTATATAACCCAAGGAACGAAGACGGCTCCAGTTCCTAAGTATGGGAGCAAATCTACAACTCCTGTAATAATCGCGATAGTAATTGCGTATGGCACGCGTAATATTAAAAGGCCGATTAGTACAATGACAGTTGTCATAGATACGAGTGTAAGTTGCGCTTTAACAAAACCAAACAAAGCTTTTCTTAAATCGACAAAAATAGTTTTTCCGTATCCGTGTACACGATTAGGTAAAAGTTTTCTTACTTTATGAGCAAGATGGTGCCAATCGTAACTAATGAAGAAAGTTGCTAATAAAATGAATACAAGAACAGTTAAAGTTGTTGGTAATGCGCTAATGAAATTTGTTAATCCGCTTATAATAGCGGTTAAAAGTTCTTTCATTTGTGTGGTTGCTTCAGTGCCTAAGTTTTGAATGTTTTGTGTAATAGTATATCGTTGTGGTTCTCCGAGATGATTAAATTTAGAGATTAAATCATCGTAGAGAGGCATAATATGATTAAGTGCAAATTGTTGAGCGAATGCAACGATATCTGGGAACTTAACTGTAACAATTTGAAGTAAGTATGTTGTGGCGGATATTGCTTCAGTTACAAGGTATGTAACAAGTCCGACGATAGCCCCGAATACGAGAATTAAGCTAACGAGTACTGCTAATGCACGAGGGAATTGTAGTTTTTGATTAAGGAAATTGACGACAGGATTAATCAAATAAGCGAATGCAAAAGCGATAATAAAAGGATAGATAAGTCCTGACATGTATAGTAATACATAGAACCCAGCTACCGTTGCTACAATGACAAATATGAGTCGCAATATCATATATAGTAAGTTTCGGTTCAAAGATGTATACCTCCCATTCCAATTTGTATTAGCCTAATTCGTTCAACTTATAACGAGTAGCATTCACTGATTAAAGTTTCACTTTTATGTTATAGTGGAATGATGGATTTTCCCTGCTTTTTCAGTACATGAACGACTGTAAAAGCTTGTTGATGATGCTTCTACTATATGGTAAAAACTTCATTTTCTCTTCTTTTTATTTTACCTGTTTCTTGTTAGAAAAGAAAGGAGAGACAATCGTTTTCAAAAATGTATACATGCTTTGATTTTTTTGGTTACAGTTTCATTCTGTAAGTTAAAAATGCATGCAAAAATGAAATTGTTGCCTTATTCTCATTGGCAAATAGACATCGATATGACATGTATAACGATAGGTTTAAAGGTATTTTTATTTGGAAACAAGTTCATTATTTTCAGAAAGGAAGTGCAATCATGATTAGTCAGTCAACGTTATTTTTATTCATACTACTTATTATAGGATTAATTGCTAAAAATCAATCGCTTACTGTAGCTATTGGAGTTTTATTTTTATTGAAGTTTACGTTTTTAGGCGATAAAGTCTTTCCTTATTTACAAACGAAAGGAATTAACCTTGGTGTGACGGTTATTACAATTGCGGTGCTCGTCCCAATTGCGACGGGGGAAATAGGGTTTAAACAACTCGGAGAAGCGGCGAAATCATATTATGCATGGATTGCTTTAGCCTCAGGAGTGGCGGTTGCTTTATTGGCGAAAGGTGGGGTGCAATTATTAACGACGGATCCTCATATTACAACTGCACTTGTTTTTGGGACAATTATAGCTGTAGCTTTATTTAATGGGGTCGCTGTAGGTCCATTAATTGGGGCTGGAATTGCCTATGCAGTTATGAGTATTATACAAATGTTTAAATAAGAAATTTTATAGTAATATAAAATTTTTGAATTCTTTCTGTTCACAAAAGTCAGATAATTGTTTATAATAGGATTAGAAACTTTGAAAAGTTACATAACAGCAGAGACTATACACCAGATAAAATAAAAACAACATAAAACAATTTTATAATGATATTGTTTTATGTTGTTTTTATCATAAAACTCTTCGGAATTCATTTTCCTCACTAACTTGTTGTTCTGAGCGTGAGGATTCGGGGAGACATTCACGCTCATGCTTTCCATGTAGCAATGGACAATAAGAGGGGAACATCGCAACAAATTTGCATGAACGTGCATTTTGCTTGCCTAAAGAGTGAACGAGCGTTCATAATTTATAAGGGGAGCAAATAGATATAAGGAGCAAGGTTGGGAGAATTTTCAGGAAAAGGAGAGAATGTCATGACTGTTATTCGAGGTTTAGAAGGGGTAGTAGCAACAACATCATCTGTGAGCTCTATTATTGATGATACATTAACTTATGTTGGGTATAATATTGATGATTTAGCGGAGAATGCTACATTTGAAGAAGTAGTGTACTTATTATGGCACCGCAAGCTTCCTAACGAACAAGAACTAGCGGAATTTAGTGAAACTGTATCTGAATACTATAAAGTACCAGGTGAAATTTTAACATATTTGAAACAAGTAGATTTAAAAATCGCGCATCCGATGTCTGTTTTACGAACTGCGATTTCCATGCTATCATTATACGATGAGAGCGCTGAAATAATGGACGGAAAGTCCAATTATTTGAAAGCGGTTAAATTACAGGCTCAAGTAGGAACTCTAATTGCTGCTTATGCAAGAATCCGTAAAGGTTTAGATATTGTTGAGCCGAGAAAAGATTTATCATTAGCTGCAAACTTCTTGTACATGTTAAATGATCGTGAGCCAAATGAAGTTGAAATTGAAGCTTTTGATAAGGCGCTTGTACTTCATGCAGATCATGAGTTAAACGCTTCTACATTTACTGCACGTGTTTGCGTAGCTACACTTTCAGATGTGTATTCTGGTATTACAGCAGCAATCGGTGCATTAAAAGGTCCTCTTCACGGTGGGGCAAATGAAAATGTAATGAAGATGTTAACTGAAATTGGCGAAGAAGAAAATGTAGAAGCATATATTCATAATGCTCTTCAAAATAAAGTGAAAATTATGGGATTTGGTCATCGCGTATATGAGCATGGTGATCCACGCGCGAAACACTTACGCGAAATGTCTAAGAGATTATGCGTGCTTTTAGGCGAAGACAAATGGTATAATATGTCTATCAAAATTGAAGACATTGTAACAAAAGAAAAAGGTCTTCCACCAAATGTTGATTTCTATTCAGCTTCTGTATACCACTGTTTAGGAATTGACCATGACTTATTTACACCTATTTTTGCAATTAGCCGTATGTCAGGCTGGTTAGCTCATATTCTAGAACAATATGAAAATAACCGTTTAATCCGTCCACGTGCTGATTATAATGGACCAACACATCAAGTGTATGTTCCAATTGCACAACGATAAGCGAAAAACACTATTTTGATAGTGAAAATACGCTTTCAAAAGTCTGATTTTTCCGGGAAGATGTAATGATTAGAATATTTAAATTTGACTAACGGTTTGAACTGAGGGGTTATTCCCTCAGTTTCATACATATGAAATTTCAAACATGGGGGTTATCACATTGACGACAGGTGAAAAAATTACTGTAACTAATGGTGTTATGAATGTACCAAACAATCCGATTATTCCATTTATCGAAGGAGATGGAATTGGTCCTGATATTTGGGCTGCAGCATCTCGCGTACTAGAAGCAGCAGTTGAAAAAGCTTATGATGGTGAGAAGAAAATCGTTTGGAAAGAAGTGCTTGCAGGGGAAAAAGCATTCAACCAAACAGGCGAGTGGTTACCAGAAGAGACTTTAAATTTAATCCGTGAATATTTAATCGCAATTAAAGGTCCACTTACAACTCCAGTTGGCGGTGGTATTCGTTCTCTAAACGTAGCGCTTCGTCAAGAATTAGATTTATATGTATGTCTACGTCCAGTTCGTTACTTTGAAGGTGTTCCTTCACCTGTAAAACGTCCGGAAGATACTGATATGGTTATTTTCCGTGAAAATACAGAAGACATTTATGCTGGAATTGAATATGCACAAGGTTCTCCAGAAGCAGAGAAAGTTCTTGCTTTCTTAAAAGAAGCAATGGGTGTTAATAAAATCCGCTTCCCAGAAACATCTGGCATTGGTATTAAACCAATCTCAGAAGAAGGGACAAAGCGTCTTGTTCGTGCTGCAATTCAATATGCAATTAACGAAAAACGCTCTTCTGTTACATTAGTTCATAAAGGAAACATTATGAAATTTACAGAAGGTGCTTTCAAGAACTGGGGTTACGAAGTAGCTGAACAAGAATTCGGCGACAAAGTATTTACTTGGGCTGAATATGATCGTATCGTTGAAAAAGATGGAAAAGATGCAGCGAATAAAGCGATGGCAGACGCAGAAGTGGCTGGAAAGATCATCGTAAAAGATTCTATTGCAGATATCTTCTTACAACAAATTTTAACTCGTCCACGTGAGTTTGATGTTGTTGCAACAATGAACTTAAACGGAGACTACATCTCTGATGCACTTGCTGCACAAGTAGGTGGAATTGGTATTGCACCTGGTGCAAATATTAACTATGTGACTGGACATGCTATCTTTGAAGCTACACATGGTACAGCTCCAAAATATGCAGGTTTAGATAAAGTAAACCCATCTTCAGTTCTTCTTTCAGGTGTACTATTATTAGAGCACTTAGGATGGAACGAAGCTGCGAATTTAGTAACTGATTCAGTTGAGAAAACAATTGCTTCAAAAGTAGTAACATATGATTTCGCACGTTTAATGGAAGGTGCAACAGAAGTGAAATGTTCTGAGTTCGCTAATGAACTTATTAAAAACATGGATGTAGCGATAATCAAAAACGCATAATTAAAGCGGGGGGGTAAATTATGACAATCAAACGCAAGAAAGTTTCAGTCATCGGTGCAGGATTTACAGGAGCAACAACAGCATTCTTATTAGCACAAAAAGAACTTGCAGATGTTGTATTAGTGGACATTCCACAGCTGGAAAATCCAACAAAAGGGAAAGCGTTAGATATGTTAGAAGCGAGCCCAGTACAAGGTTTTGATGCTAACATTATTGGTACATCTGATTACGTAGATACTGCTGATTCTGACGTTGTCGTTATTACAGCTGGTATTGCGCGTAAGCCTGGTATGAGCCGTGATGACTTAGTAGCAACAAACTCTAAAATTATGAAAAGTATTACGCGCGACATTGCAAAACATTCACCAAATGCGATTATTGTTGTATTAACAAATCCGGTTGATGCAATGACATATTCTGTATTTAAAGAAGCAGGATTCCCGAAAGAGCGTGTTATCGGTCAATCGGGCGTATTAGATACAGCTCGTTTCCGTACATTCATTTCACAAGAATTAAATCTTTCTGTGAAAGACATTACAGGATTTGTTCTTGGTGGACACGGTGACGATATGGTACCTCTTGTACGTTATTCCTATGCAGGTGGCATTCCGTTAGAAACATTAATTCCGAAAGAGCGTTTAGAGGAAATTGTAGAACGTACACGTAAAGGTGGCGGCGAAATTGTAGGCTTATTAGGAAACGGTAGTGCATATTACGCACCAGCTGCGTCTTTAGTTGAAATGACAGAAGCAATCTTAAAAGATCAACGCCGTGTATTACCAGCTATTGCTTACCTTGAAGGTGAATATGGTTATAGTGACCTTTACTTAGGGGTACCAGTAATTCTAGGTGGTAACGGAATTGAAAAAATTATTGAATTAGAACTTCTTGAAGATGAAAAAGAAGCGTTAGATCGCTCTGTAGAATCTGTACGTAACGTTATGAAAGTTCTTGTTTAATAATTAAATATAAGCGGAAAAAGATTCGGGGTCCCGAATCTTTTTCTACTATTTATTGAAATGTTTTTTTGGAATAATATGAAAACGCTATCATTCGGTGTATCCTATAATGGAACTATAGACTTATACTATATATTGCCCTCATCATAGTAAATTTCGGATAAGGTATCGCTTTTAGTAGGATAATAAGGTGAAAAAATCGGAGGGGGATGTAACATGTTAAAGAAAAAAGTTCAAATTGGTCGTAGAATGGATGAAATTACAGTAGGAGAGAAATTATCTATCACTGAAAAAATTGAGGATAAAGATTTGTTATTGTACTTAGGGTTAACGAATGATGCCAATCCATTATATATTCAGCATGATTACGCATCCCAAACTCCGTATGAAAAGCCGATTGTACCAAGCATTATGCTAACAGGGCTGATTACAACGGCGGTTACGAAATATTTACCAGGTCCAGGTAGTCATATTACTAGGAAGGACCTTACGTTCGTGAAACATGTTCACCATTATGAAACGTTACAAATCCACTTTGAAGTTGTGGCTGTTTCAGAGGAGGAACATACAATTGATATGCTCGTATCAGCTTATGATGAACAAGGAGAGCATGTTGTAAAAGGTTCATTAACAGTAACGCCACCTTTTAAATCTGTTTCTATTATGGAAAAAGCATTAGATAATTTTTAAAAAATGAAAGTTAGAATGATATAAAAGTAGCGCTGGTCATATTCTTATTAAGGATATGCTAGCGCTACTTTTTGTTTAGAGGGGTGATGTAACTGTGAAATGGGAAAGGGAAGACATTATTTTTGAAACGATAAGAGAAGCTGAAGTGTGGGCCGATTCAATCGCGAATGAAATGTACGGGAGAGTATTTGGCGGGTATGAAACACCGGATTATAAAATAGCGTATGCTCTTGCGTTTTTTTTAGCACAAAATCAAGGCTTCACAGTTTGTACAGGGGTGATTTGTGAAGAAGATAGGATGATTTACAGGGTATGGATAGCAAATGAATAGCGAAAGTGTAATTATTTCGATTTTCTAGAGTAACTCTACTGTAATCTAACTCCACAAATAGACAATTATATTGAGGGGGACCTTGTTTTCTAGTATGATGAGAATAACGGGGAAAATACTAGGATGAAGAAGGTTTCAAGTCTATAACTTGGAGGAAAAGAATGAACAATCGTATTTTAGTAGTTGATGATGAGGAGTTTATCTTAACTTTAATTGAATTTAATTTACAACAAGCTGGGTTTGAAGTTATAACAGCGATGGATGGAGAAATGGCGCTTCAAAAAGCGACAACAGAACGCCCAGATTTAATTATATTAGATTTAATGCTTCCGAAAATGGATGGTATGGAAGTTTGTAAAGAATTACGATTGCAGCGTGTTATGACGCCGATTTTAATGTTAACAGCAAAAGATGATGAATTTGATAAGGTGCTAGGTCTTGAACTTGGGGCAGATGATTATATGACGAAGCCATTTAGTCCAAGGGAAGTTGTTGCGCGTGTGAAGGCGATTTTGCGCCGTACGAAATTACAACATGAAGAACAAGCTGCAGAAGCGCCGGATGAAGATAGTATCACAATTGTAGACCTTAAAATTTTACCGGAGTTTTATGAGGCTTATTTCCAAGGAAGAAAGCTTGAATTAACCCCAAAAGAATTTGAACTACTTGTTTATCTTGCGAAAAATAAAAGTCGCGTGTTGACGCGTGATCAATTATTAAGTGCTGTATGGAATTATGACTTTGCTGGTGATACACGAATTGTTGATGTTCATATTAGCCACTTACGCGATAAAATTGAACAAAATACGAAAAAACCGACGTACATTAAAACGATACGTGGTTTAGGATATAAATTAGAGGAGCCAAAAGGGGATGAATAAATTTCGTTCCAGGCTTCTTTTTACATTTGTTTCTCTTATTGTATTTATTTTAGTCGGACTCGGTTTATTACTAGAAACTGTGTTTGAAAACTATTATATAGATCATTCGAAAGAGAGAATGGTACGAGAGACAGAGTATGTTGCAGTATTAGCAGAAGAACAAGGTTTTGATGATGTTTTAAAAAAGCCATATGTATTTGAAAAGTTAGAAGAAAAAATACCAGCTTCTATTGTATTTGTGGATGAAAAAAAGAGAGTTCAATATAGCAAAGGGCAACAATCTGTATTTAGTCAAGAGACGATTAAAGAGCTTTCTTCGGAAGCAGCAAAACAACGAAGTAAAGTGATTACGCAAGAAACAGATCAAAAGAATGAATTTTATCATGCGGTGTTCGTTCAAGATCTAGCAGGAAAACAAGGATACATTTTGGTAAAAAGTACAATTGAGCCATTGAAAGACGTACATCAAAAAACGTGGGGATTATTAATTATCGGATTTGTTATCGCTTGTCTCGTAGTCGTATTTTTAGGTATGAAAATTACGGGGCAATATATTAGGCCGATTGAATCGGTTACGAAAGTTGCCATTGAATTAGCAAAGGGAAATTATAAAGCACGCGCTTATGAAAGTCATTCGGATGAAACAGGGATGCTGAGTAAAGCGATTAATATTTTAGCTCGTAATTTACAAGAGATGACACTTGAGCAGGAAATGCAACAGGATCGTCTGCATACGTTAATTGAAAATATGGGAAGTGGAATGATTTTAATTGATAGCCGCGGTTATATAAACCTTGTAAATCGTTCTTATAAGGAAACTTTCCACGTAACAGATGAAGAATATTTAGATCGTTTATATTATGAATCGTTTCATCATACAGAAATTATTGAGCTTGTGGAAGAAATCTTTATGACAGAAGTGAAAGTGCGTAAACAAATGTTATTGCCGCTTGGAATTGAGCGAAAGCATTTTGAAGTATATGGAGCGCCGATTATCGGGACGAACCATGAATGGAAAGGTATTGTTCTTGTATTCCATGACATAACAGAGTTAAAGAAATTAGAACAAATGAGAAAAGACTTTTTAGCGAATGTTTCTCATGAACTAAAGACACCAATTACTTCTATTAAAGGTTTTTCAGAAACGCTCTTGGATGGGGCTATGGATAATAAAAAATTCTGTGAACATTTCTTACATATTATTTTAAAAGAAAGTGAACGCATGCAAGGATTAATTGAAGATTTATTAGACTTGTCAAAGATCGAGCAACAAGGGTTTAAACTAAATATGGGGACCGTTGATATGAAGGGACTTCTTGAAGATATTCATATGGTGCTTGATAATAAAGCAGGAGAAAAAGAAATCTCTTTACAAGTGAATGCATTAAAACGTGTCTCTGTCATTGGTGATCCAGGCCGCTTGAAACAAATCTTTATTAATTTAATTAATAACGCGATTGTATATACACCGGCTGGAGGCGTTGTTTCTGTTGAATTGGCAGAAGATAAATATAATGCTTATATAAAAGTATCTGATACTGGAATTGGTATTAGCAAAGAGGAAATCCCACGTATTTTTGAACGCTTTTACCGAGTGGATAAAGCAAGAAGTAGAAATACGGGTGGAACGGGTCTTGGTTTATCAATTGTGAAACATTTAGTTGAAGCGCATCAAGGTACGATTACGGTGGATAGTGAGGTTGGGGAAGGAACAACATTTACGGTTGTTTTGCCAAAATCAGCTACTGAAAAATAGGATGAAGGATATTTACAATATATTAACAATGGCTTAATTAAATATTAATAAAGCTCTGTTAATATAATAGATGAAAACCCCTTCATCCAAGGAGTAATTTTGGACGAGAATAGTTATGCTGTTCTCGTCACTTCCCTTTTATGTTAGTAAACGTTTGTATATATGATAGAAAATAGCCGTTATTTTTCTTCTCTCTATTAGTCATGTTAATATAGAGAGAGGACAGGAACGGTTTTTTTTCTGTGGAAAAAATCGTTTCAAATATGTATGGGGAGGTTTGTAGTTTGGAAAAAAAAGTCGTATTAGTAGATGGTAATAATATCGCGTATCGTGCTTTCTTTGCACTACCGCTTTTAAATAACGACAAAGGTATACATACGAACGCAATTTATGGTTTTACAATGATGTTAATGAGGATACTAGAGGAAGAAAAACCGACGCATATGCTTGTGGCGTTTGATGCGGGGAAAACAACATTCCGTCATAAAACGTATAGTGATTACAAGGGAGGACGTCAAAAGACTCCACCTGAGTTATCAGAGCAATTCCCATTTATTCGCGAAGTACTTGATGCATTTAATGTTCCGCGCTATGAATTAGAAAACTATGAAGCGGATGACATTATGGGAACCCTAGCGAAGGAAGCGAGTGAGCAAGGGGCTTATGTAAAAGTTATTTCAGGAGATAAAGACTTACTTCAACTTGTTTCTGATAATACACTTGTATGTATTCCGCGCAAAGGGATTACAGAAGTAGATGAATATACGAAAGAAGCTTTATTTGAGAAATATAGCTTATCACCAAAGCAAATTATCGATATGAAAGGTTTGATGGGAGACCAATCAGATAACATTCCAGGTGTACCAGGTGTTGGTGAGAAGACAGCCATTAAATTATTAACGCAATTTGAAACGGTTGAAGCAGTATATGAAAACTTAGATCAAGTGAGCGGAAAGAAATTAAAAGAAAAGTTAGAAGCAAATAAAGAACAAGCACTTATGAGTAAAGAACTTGCGACGATTATTACAGACGCACCAATTACTGTGCATGTAGATGATATGGCATATAAAGGGTATGAACCAAGTGATGTTATTCCAATGTTTGAGAATTTAGGATTTACATCTCTTTTAAATAAGCTAGGTGTTACGCCTGAAGAAACAGCTCCAGCTGAATTAGATGATATTACATTTGATATTGTGGAAGAAGTTACAGAAGAAATGCTTCAGCAAGATAGTGCGCTTATTGTAGAAGTGCAAGAAGATAACTATCATAAAGCGGATATTCAAGGTTTTGGTATTCAAAATGAAAGTGGTTGTTACTTTATTTCGGCAGACATTGCTCTTAAATCAGATGCTTTCAAAGCATGGCTTGCAAATGGAGAAATGAGAAAGCATACATTTGATGCGAAGCGAGCTATCGTTGCACTCAAATGGAACGGTGTAGATATTCAAGGAATTGACTTTGATTTATTAATCGCTGCTTATTTACTTGATCCAGCTGATACGGATAAAGATTTCCGTACTGTAGCGAAAATGAAAGAAACGCATGCCGTGAAATCGGATGAAGAAGTTTACGGAAAAGGTGCGAAGCGTGCAGTTCCAGAGTTAGATGTAGTAGCGGAGCATGTAGCTCGTAAAGTGCATGTATTATATGATGTAAAGCAAACGTTCTTAGAAGAATTAAAAAAGAACGAGCAATATGAATTGTTTACAGAGTTAGAATTACCACTTGCGCGTGTATTAGCTGATATGGAAGTAAAAGGTGTAAAAGTTGATACGGAGCGTCTTCGTAATATGGGAGAAGAACTTGCAGGTAGATTAAAGGAAATGGAACAGGAAATTTATAAGCTTGCGGGAACGGAATTTAATATTAATTCACCGAAGCAACTTGGGGTTATTCTGTTTGAGAACTTAAACTTACCAGTTATTAAAAAGACGAAAACAGGTTATTCTACGTCGGCGGATGTATTAGATAAACTTATGGATCATCATGAAATTATTCCAAATATTTTACATTATCGTCAATTAGGAAAGCTAAATTCAACTTACATTGAAGGTTTATTGAAAGTTGTACATGAAGATTCATCTAAAATCCATACTCGTTTCAATCAAGTGTTAACGCAAACAGGTCGATTAAGTTCAACAGATCCGAACTTACAAAATATCCCGATTCGATTAGAAGAAGGAAGAAAAATTCGTCAGGCATTCGTTCCATCAGAAGAAGGATGGATCATGTACGCGGCTGATTATTCACAAATTGAACTTCGTGTGCTTGCTCATATTGCAAATGATCCAGGGTTAGTTGAAGCATTCCAACATGACATGGATATTCATACGAAAACAGCTATGGATGTATTCGGTGTTGGGAAAGATGAAGTAACATCTAACATGAGGCGACAAGCAAAAGCTGTTAACTTCGGAATTGTGTATGGCATTAGTGATTATGGTCTTTCGCAAAACTTAGGAATTACAAGAAAAGCAGCAGCGGAATTTATTGAAAAGTATTTAGAAAGTTTCCCTGGTGTACAAGAATACATGGATGAAATCGTAAAAGATGCGAAACAAAAAGGGTATGTGGTTACATTATTAAATCGTCGCCGTTATATTCCGGAAATTACGAGTCGTAATTTCAATTTACGTAGCTTTGCTGAGCGTACAGCTATGAATACACCAATTCAAGGTAGTGCGGCTGATATTATTAAAAAAGCGATGATTATTATGGCAGATCGTTTAGAAGAAGAAGGATTACAAGCACGTCTTCTTCTGCAAGTACACGATGAATTGATATTTGAGGCACCAAAAGAAGAAATTGAAAAATTAGAGAAGCTTGTACCTGAAGTAATGGAGCATGCAATTGAACTAGCCGTTCCATTGAAAGTTGATTATTCTTACGGTCCAACTTGGTACGATGCAAAATAAGGACGTGATGAAATGCCGGAATTACCAGAGGTTGAAAACGTTAGACGGACGCTTGAAAATCTTGTAACAGGAAAAACGATTGAAGATGTCGTTATTACTTATCCCAAAATAGTAAAACGACCGGATGATGCAGAAATCTTTAAAGAAATGCTAAGAGGCGAGACAATTGAAAATATAAAGCGAAGAGGAAAGTTTTTGCTTTTATATGTAACGAATTATGTCATTGTTTCACATTTGCGTATGGAAGGTAAGTTTTTACTTCATCAAGAGGGTGAGCCAATTGATAAACATACGCACGTCCGTTTCTTATTTACAGATGGAACTGAATTACATTATAAAGATGTGAGAAAGTTTGGTACGATGCATCTCTTTAAGAAAGGTGAAGAGTTGAATCAAATGCCTCTTGCTGACTTAGGCCCGGAGCCATTTGATGCTGAATTGACACCGCAGTATTTACAAGAAAGATTGCAAAAAACAAATCGTAAAATAAAAGTTGTATTATTAGACCAGCGTCTTTTAGTAGGGCTTGGAAATATATATGTAGATGAAGTTTTATTCCGTTCTCAAATTCATCCGGAACGAGAAGCGTCATCTTTAACAGTAGAAGAAATTGAACGGATTTATGAGGCGACTGTTACAACGCTAGGCGAAGCAGTGAAGCGTGGCGGAAGTACAATTCGAACGTATATCAACTCACAAGGGCAAATTGGTTCGTTCCAAGAACTTCTAAATGTATACGGAAAAAAAGGGGAACCTTGTGTGACTTGCGGTACGATATTAGAAAAAACAGTTGTTGGCGGAAGAGGAACGCATTACTGCCCGATTTGTCAGCCGAGAATATAGAAAAGAGATAACATCGGATAGGCATTTGTCATATACATACAGCAGAGCTATGTATAAGGGAGGAGCTTACCGATGTACCTTTATTTATCTCTTATTTTATTAGCTTTTACATTAAGCTTAGATAGCTGTAGTGTAGGGCTAACATACGGATTAAGGAGTGTAAGAATTCCACTAAGATCAATTATAATTATCGGGATCTGTTCAGCAGCTGTCATGCTCGTATCCATGGGAATTGGACATATGATCGCGAAAATATTTTCACCAGTTATCGCAACGCGTATCGGTGGGCTTGTTCTTATTGGAATCGGGATTTGGGTATTATATCAATTTTTTCGGAGTGATAAAAAAGAAGAACTGAAGCAAGAGGAGAAGGTTTGGAAATTAGAAATTGCTTCTCTAGGGCTAGTGATTCAAATTTTGAGGAAACCGACTGTTGCGGATTTTGATAAATCAGGAACTATATCTGCAGGTGAAGCGCTACTTCTCGGTATTGCTCTTTCTATCGATTCGTTTGGTGCTGGAATTGGTGCATCCTTATTAGGTTATGCACCTGCTATGATGGCGATATTAGTCGCGGTTATGAGTTCTTTATTTTTATTTATTGGAATGAAGCTTGGCACGGTTTTGTCGAATATGAAGTGGTTACAAAAATTTACATTCCTGCCTGGGGTATTACTCATTATTATTGGAATTTGGAAAATGTAAGTATGGGCGTGGAACATTAGTTTCGCGCCTTTTATATTGTGAGGAGGATTATTATGACAGTGGTAATTGGATTAACGGGAGGTATTGCAAGCGGAAAAAGTACGGTATCAGAAATGTTTCGTGAACTAAATATACCAGTTATTGATGCTGATATTATTGCACGAGAAGTTGTAGAACGAGGAAAGCCAGCATATAACAAAATTGTAGAGGTGTTTGGAACGGAAGTGTTACAAGAAGATGGGGAGCTTGATCGACCTAAATTAGGAAGTGTCGTTTTTTATAATGAAGAAAAACGATTGCAGTTAAACAAAATTGTGCATCCTGCGGTACGTGAAGAAATGAATGCGAAAAAGGAGATGTACATAAAAGAAGGTATGCAAGCGGTTGTGTTAGATATCCCTCTTTTGTTTGAAAGTAACTTAACAAATCTCGTTGATCGTGTTTTAGTTGTAGCAGTTATGCCGAGTACGCAATTAGAACGTTTAATGAAACGGAATAATTTTTCAGAAGAAGAAGCAACGGCGCGTATTCAATCTCAAATGCCATTGGAAGAAAAAGTAAAGCGTGCAGATGAAGTGATAAATAATGATGGCACAATTATGGGAACGAAAACACAATTACAGGTAATTTTAAAGAAGTGGAACATTATTAACTAAAAAATTGTGAAATTAATGAAAATGCTTAGTGACATATCCCCTTTTTGTGTTATACTATTATTGGGATTGGAGATAAATAGTATAACGCATTCAAGGGGGATAACATATTATGACTCGTGTGGCAATTAATGGATTTGGACGTATTGGGAGAATGGTATTTCGTCAAGCAATAAAAGAAAGCGCATTCGAAATTGTAGCAATCAATGCAAGCTATCCATCAGAAACGTTAGCACATTTAATTAAATATGATACAGTTCATGGTAAGTTTGACGGAACAGTAGAAGCATTTGAAGATCACTTATTAGTTGATGGGAAAATGATTCGCCTTTTAAACAACCGCGATCCAAAGGAATTGCCTTGGACAGATTTAGGTGTTGAAGTTGTAATTGAAGCAACTGGTAAATTTAACTCGAAAGAAAAAGCAATTCTTCACGTTGAAGCTGGAGCGAAAAAAGTTATTTTAACAGCGCCTGGTAAAAATGAAGATGTAACAATTGTAGTTGGTGTGAACGAAGACCAATTAGATATTACAAAACATACTGTTATTTCAAATGCATCTTGTACAACAAACTGTTTAGCACCTGTTGTAAAGGTGTTAGATGAGCAGTTCGGAATTGAAAACGGTTTAATGACGACTGTTCATGCTTATACAAATGACCAAAAAAATATTGATAACCCACATAAAGATTTAAGAAGAGCACGTGCTTGCGGACAGTCTATCATTCCGACAACGACGGGTGCTGCGAAAGCGCTATCAAAAGTTCTTCCGCACTTAAACGGCAAACTTCATGGTATGGCACTTCGTGTACCAACACCAAACGTGTCTCTTGTTGACCTAGTAGTGGACGTGAAACGTGATGTAACAGTTGAAGATATTAATGAAGCGTTCAAAACTGTTGCAAACGGTGCATTAAAAGGAATTGTAGAATTCAGCGAAGAGCCTTTAGTGTCTATCGATTTTAATACAAATACACACTCAGCTATTATTGATGGTTTGTCTACAATGGTAATGGGTGATCGTAAAGTGAAAGTACTTGCTTGGTATGATAACGAGTGGGGCTACTCTCGTCGTGTTGTAGATCTTGTAACGTTAGTTGTTGATGAATTAGCGAAACAAAAAAATGTGCAACATATTTAAGTGGACGAGAGAGAGAGGGCAAGTGAAAATTTGCTCTCTTTTTTATTTTTTTCTGAAAAGGAAAAAAATTATATAAGTATATTTTCAAATAGTGGACATACCACGAAACGTTGGGATTACTGTATTCGTGAATCATTAATTTTTTTTAGGGAAAAGTAAAGAGGAAAATATGACAGAAAATCGAAAAAACTGTTGTTGCAAAATGAAAATAAACAAAGTATACTAACACTCGTAAACTTAAGAGCTGAGGTACGTAGTCACTACTTAAAGGGTTAGGACCTCTCTGGACTAACTTTCCCCCGTGGTAGTGGAGCAAGCCAAATTGCAAATTAGTTTTCAATTCGAACAGTTAGAATAAATTTACAAGGGGGAACTGTAGAATGGATACTATGGATACGATGGGTCGTCACGTGATTGCTGAACTTTGGGATTGCGATTTCGACAAGCTTAATGACATGCCGTATATTGAACAATTATTTGTGGATGCAGCACTAAGAGCTGGTGCTGAAGTACGTGAGGTTGCTTTTCATAAATTTGCACCACAAGGTGTAAGTGGAGTAGTAATTATCTCGGAATCACATTTAACAATTCATAGCTTTCCGGAGCACGGTTACGCAAGTATTGATGTTTATACTTGTGGGGATCGTATTGATCCAAATGTTGCTGCAGAATATATTGCAGAAGGTTTAAACGCGAAAACGCGTGAGAGCATCGAGCTTCCTCGAGGCACTGGTAGCTTCGAAATTAAGCAGAGAGAAACAAAAGCTCTTTAAAAAAGAACATAATTGATTTAAAATGTAAAGAGGTGTATAATGCACCTCTTTTTTAGTTTATATAAAATAGGATCATGATGTGTAATAACTTAGAGTGGTCAGTGTATAAGAATGAGTTATATAATATTGTATATATATTTTCACATGTAGGTGAGTAGCGAAAAAATAAAGATTATATTGTAAAGGAGTGAATGAATTGCGTTGTCCATCCTGTTTTCATAATGGCACAAGAGTGTTAGATTCGCGTCCGGTAGACGAGGGGCGCTCTATTCGAAGAAGAAGAGAGTGTGAAAGTTGTTTAAGTCGCTTTACAACATTTGAAAGAGTAGAAGAATCACCTCTTATCGTTGTTAAAAAAGAAGGAACACGAGAAGAGTTTAATAAAGAGAAGATTTTACGCGGTTTAATTAAAGCGTGTGAAAAAAGACCTGTATCTTTAAGACAGTTAGAGGAAGTAACACAAAGTGTGGAACGTGAACTTCGTAACTTAGGTATATCAGAAGTGAAAAGTGATATGATTGGTGAAATTGTTATGGAAGAACTTCGTGATATTGATGATGTTGCTTACGTACGTTTTGCTTCTGTGTATCGTCAATTTAAAGATTTAAATGTATTTATTGAAGAATTAAAAGATATACTGCAAAAAGAGAGAGAGTAGAAGGTGTAGTATATTCTCCTTATATACTGTAAGTAAATGAGATAAGAGAGCTAGAAGCGGAAGCTAATAGCTCTTTTTCGCTAAGAAATTATATAATAAAGATAGAACGAGTGAAATATAGGTTAGATTGGATAAGAGAAAGGAAAAGCAAGAATGGAAAAACAGTCATGGATGGAGCTATTGCCGATTGATCGTTATAAGGTAAGTGCGAAAGGGTTGTTACATAATTACGACCGGAAAGTTTTAACAATGTTGTATCAGCCATTAATAGGTAGTAGAGCTTTTAGCTTATACATGACGCTATGGGGGGAGCTTGAGCAAGATCGTGTATTTGGAAAAGAGAATACACATCACTCCCTTATGGTGACCATGCAAATGCAACTTCCTGAAATATATGAGGAACGAGTAAAGTTAGAGGCGATTGGGCTTTTAAATGTATATATTAAAAAAGAAAAAGATATTCGAATGTTTATATATGAGTTGCAACCACCGTTATCTCCGAAGCAGTTTTTTGATGATATTGTTTTAAGTATCTTTTTATACAATCGATTGAGTCGGACAAAATATAACCAAATAAAGCAATATTTCTTAGAAGAAGAATTCGATTTTACTTCTTATGAAAATGTTACGCGCTCCTTCAATGATGTATTTGATTCATTTAACCCAGGTCAGTTTGAGCATGCGCAAGAAGAACTTCGTATCCCCAAAACGACAACTATGCCAAGTAACGAGAAGGGGGATGCTCCGAAAGTTTGGAATGATTTCTTTGATTTTCCTTTATTTGTGGAAGGGTTATCAGCGCTTGTTCCTAAAAAGGCGATTACAGATCAAGTACGAGAATGTGTCATTACACTCGCTTATGTGTACGGTGTGGATGTGTTATCAATGCAAAATATCGTTCTTGGTACGGTGACAGAGATGCAAACAATTGATATCGAAAGACTTCGAAAAGGAGCTCGCGATTGGTATCAATTTGAAAATGGTCAAGCATTACCTGTATTAAGTGAAAGAGTGCAACCTCATGCTGCACGTACGATGAAAGAGAAAGAGCCATCTACGCAAGAAGAAATGCTAATGAAGCAGTTAGAGGAAATATCGCCAAAACAACTATTGAAAGAGATTTCAGGCGGTGCAGAAGCAACGAAAGCAGACTTGCAAATTGTCGAGGATGTAATGATAAACCAAAAGTTAACGCCAGGGGTTGTGAATGTACTTATTTATTATGTTATGCTACGCTCAGATATGAAACTTGCGAAAACGTATGTTGAGAAGATCGCTGGACATTGGGCACGAAAAAAGGTCGGTACAGTAGCTGAAGCGATGGCATTAGCGAAAGAAGAAAACCGCCAATATCAAGAGTGGGCTGAGACGAAGAAAAAAGGTCGTACGGCGAAGAAAACGGTACGAAGAGAAATGGTACCAGATTGGCTTAAAGAAGAGCCGAAAGAAGAAGTGAAAGAAACTGTGAAAACGGACGTGAGTGTTAAGAAAAATACAAGTTCGTTAGAAGATGAGCGGAAGCGATTAGAAGAAGTGTTGAAAAAATATAAGCGTGATTAATAAAAAAGAATGAACGCTCTTTGAGGTGAGGAAATGGAGCATATTCAAAATTCATTTGCGAAATTAATGGAAAATAAAAATTTTAAAAATAGATATGAAGTCTTAAAGACAGAAGTGATGGCGCACCCGCGTGTGAAAGAATTTATAGACGAACATAAAGGTGAAGTAACGACTTCGATGATTGAACGAAGTCTTGTGAAGTTGTATGAATATATTGGACAAAGTGTAGGGTGTGCGGATTGTCCGGATTTAGGTTCATGTAAAAACATGCTACAAGGATATGAGCCGAAGCTCGTCATCCAAGGTAAGATGATTGATATTCAATACGATCGTTGCATTAGAAAAGTAGCATATGATGAGAGAAAAAAATATGAAAAACTTGTTCAAAGTGTATATATGCCAGCTGACATTTTACAGGCAACTATGGAAAATTTAGACCCTTCAGAGTTAGATGCACGTATTGATGCAATAGGTGCAGCGAATGAATTTTTAAACACATACGAACCGGGTAAAAAAGTACAAGGTTTATATCTGTACGGTAAATTTGGTGTAGGGAAAACGTATCTTTTAGGGGCAATTGCAAATGAGCTTGCTCGAAAGAAAATTAGTTCGATGCTCGTATACTTCCCTGAATTTCTACGTGAAATTAAAAGTTCGATTCAAGATAATTCGATT
Source organism: Bacillus silvicola (assembly GCF_050524305.1). NCBI lineage: Bacteria > Bacillati > Bacillota > Bacilli > Caryophanales > Bacillaceae > Bacillus > Bacillus silvicola. The sequence goes on along the minus strand of NZ_JBNGVC010000012.1, from coordinate 1,492,458 downwards.
GGTGAAAAGATTGATGCGGTTAAACGCGTACAAGTATTAATGTTAGATGATATCGGAGCAGAAGCGATGTCAAGTTTTGTGCGTGATGATGTGCTTGGCGCAATCTTGCAGTTCCGTATGTTAGAAAACTTACCGACGTTCTTTACGTCTAACTTTGATTTCAAGGAGTTGGAACATCATTTAACGTATACACAACGCGGTGAGGCAGAGCAAATGAAAGCAGCACGTATTATGGAACGAATTAAATATTTAGCGAAGCCAATTCCAATTGGTGGGAAGAACCGTCGTCATAAGTAAAAGAGCAAGCTGAGAAGCTTGCTCTTTTTTGTTATAGTGATGATGTTTTGGAGATAAGATCAAAGTATTCAAGGTGTCTAAAACTAACACTTTCTTCATAACGATGTAGTAACTCTTAAGCAGTTTACATATGACGAAGGAACCTTTCGATTTGATTTTTATAATGTATATACTCAAACATCTTAATACCGTCCGTTTATCCTAATTCGTGAGGGCTAATAATTAGTAGGGAATGAGGATGCCTTCACAGATTAAAGTTTCACTTTATCCCGCTATTTGTGGGAGTCGGGCTGCCCGTAAACGCCCGATTGGTGAAGGCTAATAATCAGTGGGGGACGAACAAAACCTCCACTGATTAAAGTTTCACTTTATCATAATGGTCAAATTGTTGAAAATTCATAGTAGCTTGTATCATTTTTTTCTCTCCCCCTTAATATATATAAAATTAGCAAGCCATATCGAGTGGATTTTCTAACGATGGGAGATATATTTCTACTAAGAGTGAACTTCCACAGATCGGACTCTTATAGGATTTGTAACGTATAGATGCAATCCTTTAGAGCGGGGATAAAAGGGGGGACAAAAGTGATTGAAATTTGCTTCGAAGAAAAAAATGATGCTGCGCACGTATACAGACAACTAACGAAAAGAACGGAATCTTTATACAAGGAAACAAGTGTATATTTAGATGGGCAAAAGGTTATTATTCATATACCATTATGTGAATCGAATTATATTGAAAAGATTTTATTGCCAGTACTACTATATTTCATTATGAATGTGAAACAAAATGAATGGATTCATACCATTTTAAAGGAAAAGTTTTTTTACGAAGAACAAGAAGAGTGTCATCAAATCTTGCATATGGCACAGGAGATATTAAAAGAAAGAAGAAAAGGAGTGGCTCGTGATTTAACGCGTCATAAATTTGAGACCTATATTATGTCATCTTTAAATGATTGGCTTTGTGATCCGCTTTCATTCTCGTTTTCATCATATGTTCGTTTTCGTCTTCGTACATATAGGGAAATGGTAGCTAGGCTTGCTGAAGTTGCAATTGATGAGTATAAAATGGAGCAAGAATACCAAATGTTCATTGAGACCCTTCGTCAACAAGTAAGTAGCCGGAAATCACGTTTGTCCTGTGTGCATCTTATTTTTGATGAAAGTTTTATTTTCTATGATGATAAAGGTAGACGTTTAAAACAGGAGAGGTTGGTCCAATATATAGATGAGGAATTATTAAAGCAAAAGGATGTATATATCGATACGAAAGTAATTGCGCCACTTCTTTCTATTTCGCCGAAAAAGATTTATTTATATACGAAAGAACAAGATCATAATATGATCATTACTTTGCGAAATGTATTTCAAGAACGGGTCCAATTACATGGATTACATGAGTTTGAGCGCAATGTGAAAAATTTAAAAAATAAAGGTAACGCCCTTGATTTTCTAAGTTTTTGAGCATATAATTACCTACATAAATGAAATATATTGAAATGTCATGATGAGGACATGAGTAGTTATCTACGATTTTCAGAGAGGGAAGCCTTAGGGTGTGAGCTTCCTAGTACGGGATTATTACTTACCACCTCTAAACTTTAGCAGTGAACGTTTTTCTAGTAATTGCTAACGGACAACACCGTTATGTTGAACTTGAGCAATTAACAATAAGGTTAATTGGAACAAGGGTGGAACCACGAATTCAACACTCGTCCCTTTTTACGGGATGAGTGTTTTTTATTTTGAAAAAAAAGAGGAGTGACCAGTGATGGCAGACGTAGTTAAAATTACTTTCCCTGATGGAGCTGTGAAGGAGTTTCCAAAAGGCGTAACAACTGAAGAAATCGCAGCTTCTATTAGCCCAGGCTTAAAGAAAAAAGCTGTGGCTGGAAAATTAAACGATGAGATGATCGATCTTGTTACACCAATCGAAGAAGATGGTGCAGTTTCTATTATTACATTAGATTCTGAAGATGGCTTATACATTTTACGCCATTCAACAGCTCACCTTTTAGCACAAGCGTTAAAACGTTTATATAAAGATGTTAAGCTTGAGCTTGGCATTGGTCCAGTAATCGAAAATGGCTTCTACTACGATATCGATATGGAAGAAGCGATTACAGTTGAAGACTTCAAGAAAATCGAAAAAGAAATGCAAAAAATTGTAAACGAGAACTTAGAAATCGTTCGTCATGAAGTACCACGTGCAGAAGCACTTCGTCGCTTTGAAGAAATCGGCGATGAGTTAAAATTAGATTTAATTAACGATCTTCCAGAAGATGCAGTTATTTCAATCTATGAGCAAGGCGAATTCTTCGACCTTTGCCGTGGTGTTCATCTTCCATCTACAGGGAAAATTAAAGTATTTAAATTATTAAGTGTTGCAGGTGCTTACTGGCGCGGCGACAGCAATAATAAAATGTTACAACGTATTTACGGTACTGCATTCGTTAAGAAAACAGAATTAGATGAGCACTTACGCATGCTTGAAGAAGCGAAAGAGCGCGATCACCGTAAACTAGGTAAAGAGTTAAAACTATTTACTAATAGTCAAAAAGTAGGACAAGGCTTACCACTTTGGTTACCAAAAGGTGCAACAATCCGCCGTATTATCGAGCGTTACATCGTTGATAAAGAAGCGAGCTTAGGCTATGATCACGTATACACTCCAGTGCTAGGAAGCAGAGAGCTTTATGAAACTTCTGGTCACTGGAATCACTACCGTGATGGCATGTTCCCATCAATGGAAATGGATAATGAAGAGTTAGTTCTTCGTCCAATGAACTGCCCTCACCATATGATGGTTTATAAAAATGATATTCACAGCTACCGTGAATTACCAATCCGTATTGCGGAACTTGGAACAATGCACCGCTATGAAATGTCAGGTGCGTTATCTGGATTACAACGTGTACGCGGAATGACTTTAAATGATGCGCACATTTTCGTTCGTCCGGATCAAATTAAAGAAGAGTTAAAACGTGTTGTAAACTTAACTTTAGAAGTGTACAAAGATTTCGGCTTAGAAAACTATTCATTCCGTCTATCTTATCGTGACCCAGCAGATACTAAAAAGTATTATGCTGATGATGAGATGTGGGAAAAAGCACAAGGTATGTTAAAAGAAGCTATGGATGAAATGGGTCTTGATTACTATGAAGCTGAAGGTGAAGCGGCATTCTACGGTCCAAAACTTGACGTTCAAGTTCGTACTGCTCTTGGAAAAGACGAAACACTTTCAACTGTACAATTAGACTTCTTACTTCCGGAACGCTTTGAATTAACTTACGTTGGTGAAGACGGTAAACAACATCGTCCAGTTGTAATCCACCGTGGTGTTGTATCAACTATGGAACGTTTCGTAGCCTTCTTAATTGAAGAATACAAAGGCGCATTCCCAACTTGGTTAGCTCCAGTTCAGGCGCAAGTAATTCCTGTTTCTCCGCAAGTGCATTTAGACTATGCGAAGAAAGTACAAGATGAATTACGACGTGCTGGTATCCGTGTTGAATTAGACACTCGTGAAGAGAAAATTGGTTACAAAATCCGTGAAGCACAAATGCAAAAAATCCCGTACATGCTTGTAGTAGGTGACAATGAAGTGGCTGAAAACGGCGTAAACGTACGTAAATATGGTGAACAAAAATCAGAAACAATTGCATTAGATGCTTTTGTTGACATGATTAAAGTAGAAGGAAAACGATAAGAAAAAGCCGCGGTATACCGCGGCTTTTCTATGTAATATAAGTGAAAAAAATTAGAAAAAATAACCATGTAACACTTATCATAAAAAAGTATTGCAAGTATGTTAGTTGTTTGTTACAATACTTCTTGTTGTTAGTAAAACACATCGCGTCTTCTTGACAGACGTCATGTCCTATGATAAACTCATCAAGGATAATAGAATATGGTTTTGGAACAAGTAGAAGCACCCGCTTCTCACCTGATGGACGCATTCGCAGTTAGCAGGTAAATGTATTTCTTACTTAAGATATTACAAGTGTGGGTGCCGTATGCCCGCACTTTTTTTTGTTCGGGTTCTACAATTACAAAACATATTCTGAAAAAACCTTGGAGGTGGCTTACTATTAGCAAGGATATGATGATTAACGAGCAAATTCGTGCACGTGAAGTACGTTTAGTTGGCGCAAATGGCGATCAACTTGGAATCAAGTCTCGTAATGACGCTTTAGACTTAGCTGCAAGTCTTAATCTTGATTTAGTATTAGTTGCTCCAAATGCGAAACCGCCAGTATGCCGCATTATGGACTACGGTAAATTCCGCTTTGAGCAACAGAAGAAAGAAAAAGAACAGCGCAAAAATCAAAAAGTAATCAGCATGAAAGAAGTTCGTTTAAGTCCAACAATTGATGAACACGACTTTAACACAAAACTTCGTAATGCTATCAAGTTTTTAGAGAAAGGCGACAAGGTTAAAGCGTCAATTCGCTTTAAAGGACGTGCCATTACTCATAAAGAAATCGGTCAACGTGTTTTAGATCGCTTCTCAGAAGCTTGTGCTGAAGTTAGTACAATCGAATCTAAGCCTAAAATGGAAGGACGTAGTATGTTCTTAGTTTTAGCACCGAAAAACGATAAGTAATAGATAGAGGAGGAAATACCTATGCCTAAACAAAAAACTCATCGCGGCGCTGCAAAGCGTTTCAAAAAGACTGGATCAGGTAAACTGAAACGTTCTCACGCTTACACAAGCCATTTATTTGCTAACAAATCTACAAAAGCTAAACGTAAACTACGTAAAGCTGGTGTAGTAAGCGCTGGTGACTTCAAACGCATTCGTCAAATGCTTGACAACTTAAAATAAGTTCGGCTGATATATAGAACAATTAGGAGGTAATATTATGCCAAGAGTAAAAGGTGGTACAGTTACTCGTCAACGTCGTAAAAAAGTAATAAAATTAGCAAAAGGTTATTACGGTTCTAAAAATACATTATTCAAGGTTGCTAACCAACAGGTTATGAAATCTCTAATGTATGCATTCCGTGACCGCCGTCAAAAGAAACGTGACTTCCGTAAATTATGGATTACACGTATCAACGCAGCAGCTCGTATGAATGGTCTTTCTTACAGCCGCTTAATGCACGGTCTTAAAAATGCTGGCATCGAAGTTAACCGCAAGATGCTTGCTGACTTAGCTGTTCATGACGAAAAAGCTTTCGCTGAATTAGCAACAGTTGCAAAAAACAACATTAACTAATTAATTAGTTGAAGCCTTAGAAGATTTTTCTTCTAAGGTTTTTTGTTTACATTTATTGTAAATATTCAATGATTTGCAAAATCCTTCAGTATTATCGTTATCGATATGACAAAATCAATGCGAAAACTATAGTGATATAGAAGAATATGTGTATAAAGTCGGGAGAATCCTCCTGGCTTTTTTTATTTATGCTCCTTTGGAAAGAAGAGTATCTTTCCTAGCAGAAACGACACTGCTATAATGGAAAGATGATATGGAACTTTCATCAGATAAAGTAAAACTTTAATCAGTGAGGTGTTATCCTCGGCTAAATATTAGCCATCACCAATGAGGTGAACAATCGAATAGCGATGATTGAAACGTATTTGCAAATTAAGGACAAGCTATTTTATAAAGAGTTAGGTAGCTGACTTATTAATAAGAACTGAAAAATAATAATGAACTTTGAGATGAAACAACATTGTTGCGTAAAATGCGATGTTGGAGGAGGACAATAGAATGGACTTACTACAACTATTTAAACTACAAAAAGAATTAGATGACCGTATTGTGAAAGAACATGACTTACAACCAAAAAAATTGTTAAAAGAAAAAATGTTAGCTCTTCTTGTAGAAATTGGAGAACTTGCAAATGAAACACGTTGTTTTAAATATTGGAGCAATAAACCAGCATCAGAGCGTGAAGTAATATTAGAAGAATACGTAGATGGTTTACATTTTATCTTATCAATCGGAATCGATTTAGGAATTGATAAAAACTTCTTATTCTATAAATGTGCGCAAACGAATAAAACGCAAGTAGAAATTTTCTTAGACACATATGCAAAAGTGATTCGATTTACAGATCAACCTTCTATTACGAACTATATTGAACTATTTACAAGTTATCTTCGCCTTGGACAAGCGCTTGAATTTGAACAAGAAGAGATTGAAAAGGCGTATTTAGACAAAAATGAAGTAAATCATCAGCGTCAAACACAAGGATACTAATTTAATTTTTGAATATTTCAATTTCCTTTTGTATAATAAAGTGACTGAAGAAAAAGGAGGGTGTTGGCAATGACAAAATTAGACGCGACATTGACAATGCTAAAAGAATTAACAGACGCACGCGGTATTGCGGGTAATGAGCGCGAACCACGTGAAGTAATGAAGAAATATATTGAGCCGTTTGCAGATGAACTTTCTACTGATAATTTAGGAAGTTTAGTTGCGAAAAAAGTTGGGGAAGAAAATGGCCCGAAAATTATGGTTGCAGGTCATTTAGATGAAGTTGGCTTTATGCTTACGCAAATTGATGACAAAGGCTTCCTTCGTTTCCAAACGGTTGGTGGCTGGTGGTCGCAAGTTATGCTGGCACAGCGCGTAACAATTGTAACGCGTAAAGGAGATATAACAGGTGTGATTGGTTCGAAACCACCGCACATTTTACCTCCAGAAGCTCGTAAAAAGCCAGTTGACATTAAAGACATGTTCATCGATATTGGTGCTTCTAGCCAAGAAGAGGCAATGGAGTGGGGCGTAAGACCAGGAGATCAAGTTGTACCTTACTTTGAATTCCAAGTAATGAAGAATGAAAAGATGTTACTTGCAAAAGCATGGGATAACCGAATTGGTTGTGCAATTGCAATTGATGTATTAAAACAATTAAAAGATGAAAAACATCCAAACGTTGTATACGGCGTTGGGACTGTACAAGAAGAAGTTGGTCTTCGTGGTGCGAAAACATCTGCGAATTATATCAAACCAGATATCGCGTTCGCAGTAGATGTTGGTATCGCTGGAGATACACCGGGTGTAACGTCAAAAGAAGCGCAAAGTAAAATGGGCGATGGACCGCAGATCATTTTATATGATGCTTCTGTTATTGGTCATACAGGTTTACGTGACTTTGTAGTTGATGTTGCTGATGAATTACAAATTCCATATCAGTATGATTCTGTAGCCGGCGGGGGAACAGATGCAGGAGCAATTCACATTTCTGTAAACGGTATTCCGTCTATGGCAATTACGATTGCGACACGCTACATTCATTCTCATGCGGCAATGTTACACCGTGATGACTATGAAAATGCAGTGAAGTTAATTGTAGAAGTTATTAAACGTCTTGATAAAGAGGCTGTACATAACATTACATTTAATTAATAGAAAAAAGCGAAGGATAACCTCCTTCGCTTTTTTCATTTTTAAAACGGTCTTTCTAATCCTGCTGCAGTATGAGCTCCTAAAATAATTAAGCGAGTTAATTGCATTGCCATGAAATGTGGGGTATAAATCATGCCTCTTTTTAACCATGACATAATCATTCCGATATGAGCGCCTGTAACATAACTAATAAGAATATCACGAGGGACCATAAGGTCTTCATCATCTGGCTGGGAAATAGATAAGCTTAATGTTAAATGTGTTTGAATTGCTTTCATCATTTTATGAGTATAGTTTCCAACTGCTTTATCACCAAGCATAACGTTATAGAATTTAGCGTTTTCTGCGATATGCTCAAATAAAGCCAAAAATGTCGGATATGGTGAATCGAATGTCAGTTGAAACTCTTCTTTATTTTTATTTTTAGGCTTAATTACTTCTGTTAACTTCTCTAACATTTCTTCGATACTTTTTTCTAATAGGTCATATTTATCTTGGTAATGGCTATAAAACGTAGCGCGATTTACAGGAGCACGTTCTGCAATATGTTGGACAGTTACATTTTCAAATCCTTTTTCGCCTACTAAAGCGACAAAAGCATCCTGTATGAGTTGTCTCGTTCGTTTTACACGTGGATCATTTGTATTTTTAATAGACATTGTTACTTCTCCTTGTTTAATTTTTTGCACTTAAACAACACAATGATATTGTATTGTTGTTTAAGCAACATTTCATACTTAAATTGTCGGTTGTAGATTCGGCATAATTATTTATAATTATAAACGATAGTCCTTTAGAAATCAGCACCGCTCGCAGACAGACGAAATAAGGTTTGTACTGCAAAGGGTGTGATTTTTTTGGTTAAAAGTTAATATAATTAACAATTAAGCAATCTAAACAAAAAGGATGTAAATAGTTTAGAAAAAAATTATATGCGATATAAGGAGAGGAATGCAATGAATCAGTTTCGAAGAATGGTAATTATCAACATTATCACATTAATTGTATTAGTTGGCGGCGGTATTGGCGGTTATTACTATTACAATCAAACGGAAAACTATTTAAAAACAGACAATGCAAAAATTGACGGAAAGGTAATTCCAATTGCGTCACCAGTAGCGGGTAAGTTAACAGACTGGAAAGCTGAAGTAGGCAAAAATTACAATGAGAACGATAAATTAGGTGCTGTTACTGTAGCGGCAGCAAATGGAGAACAAACAGTAGATGTAACGATTCCACAAAATGCGACAGTTGTACAATCAAACGCAACAACAAATGCATTCGTTGGAGCGGGAAGCCCAATTGCTTACGCATTTGATATGAATAATTTATGGGTAACAGCAAACATTGAAGAAACAACTATTGATGATGTTCAAAAAGGCCAAACAGTAGATGTGTATGTAGATGCATACCCAGATACAACGTTAACAGGAAAAGTAGAACAAGTTGGATTAACAACAGCAAATACATTCTCAATGTTACCATCAAGTAACGCAACAGCGAACTATACGAAAGTAAAGCAAGTTGTACCAGTTAAAATTTCTTTAGACCATAGTAAATCAGTAAATATTGTTCCTGGAATGAATGTGTCAGTTCGTATTCATAAGTAAGGGGGAGATGAGATGTCCTCAATTGCAATTGTAGGATATGCACTATTTTGTATAATCGTCTTCTTCCTTGTAAATCGTCTTTTACGAAAGAAAAAAACGAATATGGGAGAAGAACAAGTCCCAGCCGTAAGTAAAATAGAGGTAACAGAAACAGAAACAAAAACAGAAATAAAAACAGAAACAGAACTTGAACAAAAACAAGAAATAGAAGCTTCTAACGTAGTGGAATTAGAAATAGGGAAGCAAGAGCAAGTAAAGCAGGAAAAAGAAATGCTGAAGAGACAATTGCCGGTAGAGAATGTGAATGTAAAGGCAGTTGTAGCTGTATTAATTCTTGGTATGTTCGTTTCTATTTTAAACCAAACAATCATTAATGTTGCATTGCCTCCATTAATGAACGAATTTAACGTATCAACTTCAACGGCCCAATGGTTAATTACAGGCTTCATGCTTGTAAACGGAATTTTAGTACCGATTAGTGCCTTTTTAGTTTCACGATTTACGTATCGTAAATTATTCGTAGCGGCAATGTTATTTTTCACGGTAGGATCTATCATTTGTGCTACATCAGGTAACTTTACAATGATGATGACAGGCCGCATTATTCAAGCGGTCGGTGCAGGTATTTTAATGCCGGTTGGTATGAATATCTTCATGACATTATTCCCGCCTCATAAGCGCGGAGCAGCGATGGGATTACTAGGGGTAGCAATGATTTTAGCGCCAGCTATTGGACCAACTATAACAGGTTGGGTGATTGAAAATTATAGCTGGAACTTAATGTTCTACGGTATGTTTGTGATCGGTTTAATTATTACGTTCTTATCTTTAAAATTCTTCACACTAGCACAGCCGGTGTCTAAAACAAAGTTAGATGTATTTGGTGTTATTAGTTCAAGTATTGGACTAGGAAGCTTATTGTACGGATTTAGTGAAGCTGGAAATAATGGCTGGACTAGTGCAGAAGTTGTTATAACACTTATCATCGGTGTTATTGGTTTAGCAGTATTTATTTGGAGAGAGTTAACAACGGACAATAAAATGCTTGATTTACAAGTGTTTAAATATCCAACGTTCACTTTCACATTATTAATTAACGCAATCGTAACGATGGCATTATTCGGAGGTATGTTATTACTTCCAGTATATCTGCAAAATATTCGCGGCTTTACGCCGATGGAATCTGGTCTACTACTCCTTCCGGGATCATTAATTATGGGGATTATGGGACCAGTTGCAGGTAAACTATTTGATAAGTATGGTATTCGTCCGTTAGCAATTGTCGGATTAGCCATTACAACATTTGCAACATATAAATTTACGACGTTATCGATGGATACACCGTATAGCGTTATTATGACGGATTATATTATACGTTCAATTGGTATGTCATTCATTATGATGCCAATTATGACAGCTGGTATGAACGCGTTACCGATGAAATTAATTTCTCACGGTACAGCAACGCAAAATACGTCAAGACAAGTAGCTGGTTCAATTGGGACAGCGATTTTAATTACACTTATGACGCAACAAACAACTGCTCACGTAGCGGATTACGGCAATATGTTAACAACGTCAAACCCAATTTTAGTTGATAAAGTGCACGGTATGGGCCAAAGTTTAGCGGCATTAGCTGGATCAGCTCAAGCAGGAGATGCGATGAGTACGCAACTATTATTCGGACAAATTTCAAAGCTATCTGCAATTAATGGTATTAACGATGCCTTCTTAATTGCAACGATATTAGCAGGTGTTGCTTGGGTATTATCGTTCTTCTTACCATCAGGCAATAAACCAAATAGAAAAGCAGGGAATTAATTTCCCTGCTTTTTTATGTTTTTATGTAGTTAAATATAAAAGATGATAAGCAGTCAAAGAGCATAATCCCGTTATAAACAAAATTATCCCCATAGAACGAATATGTGTTAATTGTCTTCCACTTATAATAGCTAATAGTCCGGCTAAAGGGAAGAAGCTCCAATATAAAGTTCCTGAAATTGGAAGCATCCGCTCTAAATCTATTCCATAGCCTATACAAATGATAGGAACAACGATAAGTAATATGCTAATCAATCCCGCTATAAAAGTAAGTAATTTCCGATATTTAATTCCAGCAATAATTAAAAAAATGCCAACGATGACTTCACATAGCATCAAAATAGGGCCTAAAATAATCCAAACTAATAATCCGGTAGCTTCCATGTGTAACAACTCCTTAACGAATGAAATATGAATCAGGCATAGACATGAGCTGATAACAAATAGCTGCGAACAGTCCTACCGAGAAAATAATGAATCCCGTATTACGTATACTTTTAATTTTTGAACGTGCCCCATTAATTCCTGCTAATAAACCAGCTAGAGAGAAAAGCACCCAATATAGAACCGCTGGAATATGAAGAATATCCTCTCCGTTTATACCTTTGTTCAAAAAAATAAAAGGCATTATAACGAATGAGCAGCAAATAATCCCCATTAAAATAGCAAGGAATTTACGATGAATAATTCCGGTTACCACTAAAAAAATACCACCAGAAATTCCGCACAACATGAGAAGCGGCATAAAAAGCATCCAAATAATACTGAATGTGTATAAACTCCTTTATATTAATTAAGTAACATTTTACTACATGAGGTTTATTTTGGATATTGTTAATGAATATGAATAATTTGATAGAAATGAGTAGTAACGATACGAATGATCGAAAAGTGTTAACAGAAGAAGAGTTTGAAGTTGTTATAAAAGAATGAAGAGGTATCGGGATGATACCTCTTTTTTACGTTGAAAAGGCGATTACATTAGTCAAAATATGTAATAGTATAGCTGGAATAATAGATTTAGTTTGTTTGTACAATAAACAAGCAAATATTCCCGTCATAAATGCGCTAATCATAACTCCCACAGAGTACGTATGGGCAATACCGAAAATTAAACTTGAGAGGATTACAGCTGGCCAAAAGGTAAACTTCTCTTCGAAAAAACGAAGAAGAATACCTCTGCATACAAGCTCTTCAAAAATAGGTGCAAAAATCCCGCCAGCTAGAAGTAAGAGAAGTGGATAATGCTCTAGTGTTGAAAGTTGCAATGCATCAGACTGTTCTTGTACGGATGAAGGGAATAATTTATCTAACACAAACATATCTACAAACAGAGTGAGTACATAATAAATGAGAACATAGATGTACATCTGAAAAGATTTTAAAACTCGAAAATCAAATATAGGCAATACTAGTTCTTTCAGTGGTTTATATTTCGTGGTAAATACGATTAGTAAAAGTAAAGCAACTAATTCATAACTTACATTTTCTATAGAATCAAGCAAAAATTTATTTGTATCTGGGTTAATGTATCCATATAACTCAATAGGTAAAAGTGTAAGGAGTATATTTATTAATGAGAGACATGGGAAGAGAATGAATAAAACTCCAAGAAATTGTAACCATGACATGGAGTTGTTCTGTTCGTTTGGAATTTGTGTAGCGGGTTGCATATGTTCAAATCACCTCTTTATATTTATATATAAAATTATAGTTGATTTGAATTTGGAATGTTACGTTTAAATATTACATACAAGATTCAAATTTGAAATATTCCGTGTGTTTTTTAGGGGAAAATAATAAAAGAGGTATCACTCTGTAGTGATGCCTCTTTCTCATTGGTAAATGCGTTCTGCCTTGTTATTCGATTTCGATTGCTCTATTTGCAATTCACGCTCTACCAATCGGTCTAATTGTTGAATTGCTTTCAATGCTTTTTCATAAGAAATCGTTCTATAATGATGTGCCCCGCCCGGTTCTTCATCGGCTTCATCCGCCCACTTAATAACGTTTTGTAGAGGTGTTCTTTCAAGCGTTTGTTCTAGTAGGAAAGAATCGGTGTGCAGAAGAATTGCAACAGAAATTTCTTTTGCTAGTTTCGGATGTTCTCCTAATCTAATAAGCAATTTATGAGCTCTTTCTGCTCCTTTAATTGCATGTATATCATTCTTTTTATACAAGTCATAGTCCCATTCGCCACCTGTGTACCACGTATGGTGTCCGATATCATGAAGGAAACCAGCCTTTGTCGCAGCATCGACTGAGGCGTGATGCTTTTTAGCTAGGTGAAACGCATGGTAAGCGACAGCAATCGCGTGGACCATTCCAGAACGGTTTACATATTTTTGTGTAATGTGATGTTTAAAAACTTGTTCAAGCGTAATACGGTGCATAAAACATTCACTCCTTTTATCTAATGGTGTATATGAAGAAAATCGATCGGTTTAAATGTATTTTGAACATTGTACTCCATCAATCAGCGTTAGTAAAGTAGAAATGTTTAGGAGAAGAAAAAAATTTTTTCGTAAAAAAATCACCTCGGCTTATGCTAAGGTGATTTTCAAATTGCTTATTTTTTTAATCCTTGCTCCAGTGTTTCTAACATTTCGTGTTTTTCATTTTCATCAGCATTTTTCCAAATGACTTCGAATAAAACGCCAAGACCTGGAAGCATTTTTTCTTCACCGCTTTGAATTGCATCGACAATCGTTTCTTGTAATTGGTCTTGTGAATTTCCAGTTACATTCGCTAATACAGCGCCGCGTAAATTAAAGCTCATGATTTTCACCTCTTCTTCAGAATTGAAACTGACGTTAGTTTTTGTTCTTTTTTATGTAAATATGTATGAAAAATAGGCTATAATGATAAGACAAGAAGAGAGGGAAATACATATTATGAAAAACATTGATTCAGTACAAAATCCGCGTGTGAAGCAGTGGAAAAAGCTGCAGACGAAAAAAGAGCGCGATAAACAAGGGTTGTTCTTTGTTGAAGGGTTCCACTTAGTGGAAGAAGCTTTAAAGGCAGGCGTCGTAACGGAACTTATCGTTTCAGATCAGACAGATCTTCCGAAAGATTGGACAGTTAATGATGTGGAAATGTATATCGTACCTGAAGCAATCGTAAAAGTACTTCGTGAAACAGAAACGACGCAAGGTGTATTTGCTGTTTGTGAGAAACACGAGAGTGAAGTAGCTCTTGCAGATGGGAAGTTTCTTTTATTAGATGGTCTTCAAGACCCAGGTAACTTAGGGACAATTATTCGTACAGCTGATGCAGCTGGTATTCATGCCGTTGTGCTTGGAGAAGGATGCGTTGATGCATATAATAGTAAAGTACTCCGCTCTACACAAGGCTCTATTTTCCACTTACCGGTTGTAAAAGGGAACTTAGAAGAATGGGTAGACAAGTTAAAGGAAAATAACGTTCCTGTATATGGAACAGCTCTTGAAAATGGAGTTCCTTACGGTGAAGTAACACCAGCCGGAATTTTTGCATTAATTGTAGGAAATGAAGGAAGCGGCGTACGCCAAGAAATTCTTGCGAAAACGGATCAAAACTTGTATATTCCAATTTACGGCGGGGCAGAATCATTAAATGTTGCGGTTGCAGCAGGGGTTTTAACGTATTATTTACAAAGCCCAGTTGCGAACAAATAAAAAACTTCTTATAATAAGTTGAAGTATATGTTTGAAATGAACATACAATAAAAGTTAAATAACGAAAAACGTTGATAGAGAAGAGTAGCTTACAAAATCGCCATATAGGGAGAGAGTGCCGTAGACTGAAAGCATTCTTATGGTAGACGGAAGTGAATTCACCTCTGGAGTTGACGCCAGGACCATTTATATGTAAAGGCGTTCCGGTCAGAATTGATCGTTATAACTAATGAGTGGGCAGACTTGTTCTGTCAATTTAGGGTGGTACCGCGAATTTACCTCGTCCCTTTTTGGGAGCGAGGTTTTTTTATTTTTAAAATTAGGAGGGTTCCAAATGGAAGCACGTTTAAAAGAGCTAAAGCAAAAAGCGTTAGAGCTTATTGAAGAAGCGAAAGAGCTAAAGGGCTTAAACGACGTACGCGTAGCGTATTTAGGAAAAAAAGGCCCAATTACAGAAGTATTACGCGGCATGGGAAAATTATCAGCAGAAGAGCGTCCACGTATGGGAGCATTAGTAAATGAAGTACGTGAAGCGATTCAAACGCGTCTAGATGACAAAATTGGTAACTTAGAAAAAGCAGTAATTGAAGCGAAATTAGCTACTGAAACAATTGATGTTACACTGCCAGGTCGTCCTGTTGAAACAGGGTGTCACCATCCGTTAACAGCTGTTGTTGAACAAATTGAAGATGTATTCATCGGTATGGGTTATGAAGTAGCTGAAGGAACAGAAGTAGAAAAAGACTACTACAACTTCGAGGCACTAAACTTACCGAAAGATCACCCAGCACGTGATATGCAAGATACATTCTACATTACAGAAGAAACGTTACTACGTACACATACATCTTCTGTGCAAGCACGTACAATGGAAAATAATAAAGAAAAAGGTCCAATCAAAATTATTTGTCCTGGTAAAGTGTATCGCCGCGATGACGATGATGCGACACATTCACACCAGTTCATGCAAATTGAAGGTCTTGTAATTGATAAAAACATTCGTATGAGTGATTTAAAAGGTACACTGCAAGTATTCGTGAAAAAGATGTTCGGTGAAGACCGTGAAATCCGTCTTCGTCCAAGTTTCTTCCCATTCACAGAGCCATCTGTAGAGATGGATATTTCTTGTATGATGTGTCACGGTAAAGGTTGCGGCACTTGTAAAGGGACTGGCTGGATCGAAATTTTAGGCGCAGGTATGGTTCATCCGAACGTACTTGAAATGGCTGGTTATGATTCAAAAGAATATCAAGGTTTCGCATTCGGTATGGGCGCAGAGCGTATCGCAATGTTGAAATACGGCGTAGATGACATTCGTCATTTCTATACAAATGATGTACGTTTCTTACAACAATTCAAACGAGCGTAAGGGAAGGAGAGGATAAATATGTTCGTATCATATCGTTGGTTACAAGAGTATGTAGATATTAAAGATGTAACGGCACAAGAACTAGCAGACAAAATCACGAAAAGTGGTATTGAAGTAGAAGGCGTTGAAGTATTAAATAAAGGTGTAAAAGGTGTTGTAGTTGGTCACGTATTAGAATGTGAAAAACACCCAGAAGCTGATAAATTAAGCAAATGCTTAATCGATATCGGTGAAGAAGAACCAGTACAAATTATTTGTGGTGCTGCTAATATTGCAAAAGGTTTAAAAGTACCAGTTGCAAAAGTTGGCGCTGTACTTCCTGGTAACTTCAAGATTAAAAAAGCAAAACTACGCGGTGAAGCTTCTCACGGTATGGTTTGTGCTCTTCAAGAGCTTGGTATTGATGGAAAGTTAGTTTCAAAAGAATATGCAGATGGTATCTTCATCTTCCCAAGTGACGCTGAAGTTGGTGCAGATGCACTTGAAATTTTAAACTTACACGATGAAGTACTTGAGCTTGGTTTAACACCAAACCGTGCAGATTGCTTAAACATGTTAGGTGTTGCATATGAAGTAGCCGCTATTTACGGCCGTGAAGTGAAACTTCCAGCTATCGACTTACAAGAAACAGCAGAAAAAACTTCTGATTACATTTCTGTAAGTGTAGAAGCGAAAGAAGAAAACCCATTATATATTACAAAAATGGTTAAGAACGTAAAGATTGGTCCATCACCAATGTGGATGCAAACGCGCCTTATGGCAGCTGGCATTCGTCCAATTAGCAACGTTGTTGATATTACAAACTACATTTTAATGGAATACGGTCAACCGTTACATGCATTCGATTACGATAAATTAGGTTCAAAAGAAATCGTTGTTCGTCTTGCAAAAGAAGGCGAAAAAATTGAAACATTAGATGATCAAGAACGTACATTACAAAGCCACCACCTTGTAATTACAAACGGCACAAAAGCTTTAGCTGTTGCTGGTGTTATGGGCGGAGCTGATTCTGAAGTTACAAATGACACAGTAAACGTTCTAATCGAGTCTGCATACTTTGCAGGACAAACTGTGCGCCGTACATCAAAAGACTTAGGTCTTCGTAGTGAATCAAGTGCACGTTTCGAAAAAGGGATTGACCCAACACGCACATTTGAAGCGATTCAACATGCAGCTGCTTTAATGGCAAAATACGCTGGCGGTGAAGCACTTGAAGGTGTAGTAGAAGCTGATAACTTACAAGTAGAAGAGCGTACAGTATCTGTTACTGCTGAAAAAGTAAACCGTGTATTAGGTACAGATATTTCTGCAAGTGAAATGGGTACAATGTTCACAAACTTAAAATTCCCATTCACAGAAGTAGAAGGAACATTCCATGTAAATGTGCCAGCACGTCGTCCTGATATTACAATTTCAGAAGACTTAGTAGAAGAAGTGGGTCGTCTATACGGTTATGACCACATTCCAGTTACATTACCTTCTGGAACAATGACACGTGGTAAATTAACATCGGCACAAACGAAACGTCGTAAAGTACGCCGCTTCCTAGAAGGCGCTGGTTTATATGAAGCAATCACGTATTCATTAACAAGCGCTGACAAAGCGAAACAATATATGGTTGAGCCAAACGAAAAAGCTCCTGTAAATCTTGCACTTCCAATGAGCGAAGAGCGTAGCCAACTTCGTTTAAGCTTAGTGCCACAATTGTTAGAAGCAGTTTCATACAATGTTGCACGTAAAAACGATAGCGTTGCTTTATACGAAGTAGGTTCTGTCTTCTTACCAACAGAAGCAGGAGAACTTCCGAAAGAAGAACAACATCTTGCAGGTGTTATGACAGGTCTTGCTCTTCACCATGCATGGCAAGGTGAGAAGAAAGTTGTAGACTTCTTCGTTGTTAAAGGCGTGCTAGAAGGATTATTCGACGTACTAGGCGTTGCTAACCAAATCACATATGCACCAGCAAAACGTGAAGGTATGCACCCGGGACGTACAGCTGACATCGTATTAGATGGCGAAGTAATTGGATTCATCGGTCAATTGCACCCTGAAGCGCAAAAACAATTAGATGTGAAAGATACATTCGTATTCGAACTATCTCTTGTAAAAGTATTCGGTGCAGACGCAGAGGAAACTTACTACTCAGCAATTCCACGTTTCCCATCTATGACACGTGATATGGCTGTTGTCGTAACAACAGAAACAAAAGCTGGTGAAATGAAGCAAGTCATTGCTGAAGCTGGCGGAGAACTTCTGAAAGATGTAACACTATTCGACTTATACGAAGGTGAAAAAATGGAAGAAGGCAAGAAATCACTTGCATTCTCTATGAACTACTTCGATGCAGAACGTACATTAACAGATGAAGAAGTAACAGAAGCACATAACCGTGTATTAACAGCGGTAGAAGAGAAATTTGGTGCGGAGTTACGTAAGTAATTTTTAAATAAAAAGGTTGAGTGCTAATTACATGAGGCTCAACCTTTTTATTTTTAATTAAATTTCAGCTGTTTTTCGTTCTGTAAATACCTCGGTAGCAACCGTTAAAATGGTGTTTAATGCTACAGGAAATCCGGCATAAATAATCATTTGCATCATTACTTCAATGATTTCTTCTTCTGTCCATCCGACGTTTAATGCTCCGATTATATAAAATTTTAGCTGCTCAGTATTGCCTAAAGCTGTTAATCCAGCAACGGTCGCAAGTAATCGAGATTTTAAGTCAAGACCTGGTCTGGCGAAAATTTGACCGTAGTTAAATTCTACAGCTAATGTTCCTAAATCAGGCGCAATAGAATCTGCAAAGTTATTTACAATATTTTGATAATGTTCTGGAGCGATTTTTGCTAAAACTTTCATTCCTTTTTCATAATTTACACTAGGATTTTTCATTACATATATCTCCCTTTCTAGTATAGTTAGGTATTTTTATAAACGAGATTATTGCAATACTTATCATGGAAATTCCAAGAATGCATACTCCGGTCCACTGCCATTTGCTCCAGGCGAGTAGTCCCAAGTAAGAACCAATAGATCCACCAAGGAATGTAGCCACCATGTATATGCCGTTCAAACTACTTCGTTTCTCAGGGTGTAATTGGAAAATGTGTGCTTGACAAGCGACTTGATTTGCTTGAGTACTGGCTGTAAGTAGAAGGGCTCCTATAATTAGTCCTGGTAACCAGTACCCTAAAAATAAAAATAGTAAAAAAGAAAAAAATGAAATAGATGTACATAAAGTACTAGCAAATACGGCTCCTTTTTTATCTATAATGCGCCCAATTATAGGTGTTGCAAATGCCCCTACTATTCCTACTAAACCGATTAATCCAACAGTAGAACTTCCGTAATGATAAGGAGGTGTGGTTAATAAGAAAATAAGTGTAGTCCAAAAGACACTAAAAGCTCCAAATATCATTCCTTGACTTAAACAAGCCTTTCGCAATATTTTTTCTTGCAACAAAAGTGGAAGGAAAGAATGAAACAGCTTTTTATACTGCATGTGGTGAATCGTATCTCCCTTAGGGAAATATATTTTCACCAATAAAATAAGAATGGATGTACTTATGAAAAAACTTCCGTAAACAGCTCGCCATCCGAAGTGAATATCAATAAATCCACTAATTAATCGAGCACCTAAAATGCCGCAAACTAGACCGATAGACACATTGCCTAAAATTCGCCCCCTATTTTGATCAGTGGCGTATTGAGAGACAAAAGGGATTACAATCTGGGGGATGATTGTAACAAATCCAAGAATAAAATTGGATGCAATTAGCCAATTCGCACTTGTCGATAAAGCGGATAAAGCTAAATTGATACAAACGAGGGACAATAAACTTAAAATTAATTTTTTTCTCTCAAGCATATCTCCTAAAGGAACTAGGAAGAGGTTTCCTAATGCATACCCGACTTGGGTTACAGTAGCAGCAATACCGATTCTAGTTTCTGAAACATGAAAAGTATGAGCCATACTTACTAAAAGGGTTTGATTTATATACACGTTTGCTACTGTAAAACCACATATTATCGCCATGAATAAAACAAATCGCTGTGTCAGTTCGAAAGAATGCGTTTCTGTATTTTTTATTATCATAAAATTCACCTCCTTTACTTATTAAGATAAAGGTAGGTTTATAATGAAAATAGGAGTGTATTTATACTGGTATAAAAACTACCACTAATAAAGGGGAACATTATATGTTAAGCGATGCAGATAGAAGGAAGGAACTAGCTGATTTTTTAAAAAGCCGCCGCGCTAGGTTGACTCCTGAGCAATTTAATTTACCAATTGGTCAACGAAGAAGAATAAAAGGATTAAGACGAGAAGAAGTTGCGCAATTAGCTGGAATTGGATTGACATGGTATACATGGTTAGAACAAGGGCGTGATATCCAAGTTTCTCAAGAAGTTATAGAGTCAATTTCTCGTGTATTTCAGTTGGAGGGGGAAGAGAAAAAACATTTGCTTTTATTAGCAAATCATTCACTACCTTCTCAAATAAGGAAACCGATTGCTGGACACATAAATGGGATTTTAGAGGGGCTATTAGATCAATTACAATTTTGTCCTACTTATGTAATTGATGAGAAACTAAACATTGTTCATTGGAATAAAGCAGCAAGCGTTGTATTTGGTGATTTTGGCGAAATGGATGAGAGAAATCGAAATGCAGTTTGGCGTTGTTTTACATCAAAAGAATACCGTGAACTATTTGAAAACTGGGAAAACCATGCGCAACGTTTAATTGCACAGTTCCGTTCTACATATACACAGTTTATTGGGGATGAGTGGTTTAAAAATATAATTGAAGAACTTACGGAAAGAAGTAGCGAATTTCGTATGTGGTGGTCAAATCATGAAGTACAAGGAACACCTATTGGTCGGAAAATACTTTTACATCCTGTCGCTGGAACGTTGATTATGGATCATGTCACACTCCAGGTTTATGACGCACCTGAATTAAAGCTTACAATTTACCAGCCTCGTACAGAGGAAGATACAGAAATGAAGATGAAAGCATTATTAGAAGCAAATTAGCATAATACGGCAGGGGATTGGTCTGTACAAGGAAAGCTTTTAAATATATGTTGTTGAAGAAAGAAAAATACTGATATATTTTCCGACATCTTGCATCTTTCCCTCGAATGTAGTACATTAATTTTAGTTTAACAAAACGAAAGACGATGATAAGGAAAAGTAGTATATACTATAATCCAAAGCGAGTCAGGGACGGTGAGAGCCTGATGAGGCGGTATATATGAAGAACACCTTGGAGTTGCTAACCGAAATTGGATCTTGTATTCAAGAGTAGACTTAGACGGGAATCCGGCCTGTTACAAACCGGGAAGTATGTATTACATACGAGTTAAAGTTGGTCTTTATGACAAATTGGGTGGTACCGCGAAGTTTAACCTTTCGTCCCTTTATGGATGAAAGGTTTTTTTGTATTTAAATATATCAGCAAAGGAGAATTTCACTATGGAAAACACATTAGTAAAAAGTCTGTATAGAGATACAGAAAAGTATGCAGATCAAACAGTACAAGTATCAGGGTGGATTCGTAACTTACGTGATTCAAAAGCATTTGGTTTCATCGAATTAAACGACGGTAGCTTCTTCAAAGGCGTTCAAATCGTTTTCGATACAGAATTAGAGAACTTCAAAGAAATTGCAAAACTTCCACTTAGCTCTTCAGTTAAAGTAGAAGGTAAAGTAATTGCAACGCCTGGAGCGAAGCAACCATTTGAAATTAAAGCAGAAAAAATTGATATCGAAGGCTTATCAGACTCTGATTACCCACTTCAAAAGAAGCGTCATACGTTTGAATACTTACGTACAATCGCTCATTTACGTCCAAGAACAAATGCATTCTCTGCAACGTTCCGTGTACGTTCTATCGCAGCATTTGCGATTCACCAATTCTTCCAAGAGCGTGGATTCGTACATGTTCACACACCAATCATCACTGGTAGTGATACAGAAGGTGCTGGCGAAATGTTCCGCGTAACAACGCAAGATTTAAACAACGTACCAAAAGGTGAAGACGGACAAGTTGATGAATCAAAAGACTTCTTCGGTAAAGAAACAAACTTAACAGTAAGTGGACAGCTGAACGCTGAAGCTTATGCGTTAGCATTCCGTGATGTTTACACATTCGGACCTACATTCCGTGCAGAAAACTCAAACACAACTCGCCACGCAGCTGAGTTCTGGATGGTTGAGCCTGAGATTGCATTCGCTGAATTAGGTGACGTAATGAACCTTACAGAAGATATGCTAAAATATGCAATGAAATACGTACTAGAGCATGCACCAGAAGAAATGGAATTCTTCAACAGTTTCGTTGACAAAACAGTTCTAGAGCGCATGAACAACGTAATTAACTCTGACTTCGGTCGCATCACATATACAGAAGCAATTAAAGTGCTTCAAGAGTCAGGTGCTGACTTCAAATACCCAGTAGAATGGGGTATTGACTTACAAACAGAGCACGAAAGATACTTATCAGAAGAAATCTTCAAACGCCCTGTATTTGTAACTGACTATCCGAAAGACATTAAAGCATTCTACATGCGTCTTAATGAAGATGGTAAAACAGTAGCTGCTACTGACCTTCTAGTTCCTGGCATCGGCGAATTAATCGGTGGCAGTCAACGTGAAGAAAGAATGGACGTTTTAGTAGACAGAATTAAAGAACTAGGTATGAACGAAGAGGATTACTGGTGGTACTTAGAACTTAGAAAATACGGCGGTACAAAACATGCTGGATTCGGTCTAGGTTTCGAGCGCTTCCTAATGTACATCACTGGCATGGCTAACATCCGTGACGTAATTCCATTCCCAAGAACTCCAGGTTCTTCTGAATTCTAAAATGTGAAAAAAGCGAGAGGATTTCCTCTCGCTTTTTATTTTGCATAGTTTATTACCTCATAGCAAAAAGTAACGCGAAGGGGTGAATATAAATGAGTAAAAAAGTGAAAAAAGATCATTCAAGATCGGGCCTAGGTTCTCCAGAAGTAGAAGGACAAGGAACGACAACACATGAAACAGGCTCTCATAAAGTATCTTCATCTAATAAGAAGCAGAAACGAAGCTAACATAAAAAAGGAGAGTCTTGGCGACACTCCTTTTTTATGTATTACATCTTATTATCGTTAATTTCTTTTGTGATTTTATCTACATCTTTGTCTAATCGACCTAAATAGAAAAACCACACTAAGCTAATGAACACGTAATAGATAGCCATAACGCCAAGATTATCAGATATATTCTCGAATATGGATTTAGTAGTGAAAAAAACTCCCCAAATGGTAGAAATAATGAAGTAAGAAAGTGGACCTACGAGGTGTACGAAAGCATATAATACCTTTTTTACTTTTACAGCGTTCATATGAAATACCTCCTTTTTCTAATCATAAATTCAAGTTCCTTACAGAAGTGTTGTAGTTTTGCTGGATTGTGTATTAACAAGCGGGCATCGTGTTTCCCAATAAACTTTCGAATTCGTAAGTTTAATAGGAATGATCTACCATATCTTTCAATCAAGTTTTGAAACTCCTGCTGCTCACTGAGTAATTGAATATTTCCCCTAATTTCGAATTGTCTTTCATGTGGATCACCTAGTAAAATATTTAGAATCATTTGTAGAAGTAGCAATGGGAAACTCCTCCTATGTTAGAATAATCTGTATATTATAATTGTAACAAAAATATAAGGCCTATAGTAGGGGGAAACAAAAAACAGGAGTTTGTAGGCTCCTGTTTTTGTCGATACTATTTTAATAAGCGAAACGCCTTCTCCTTATTAGCGAAATGCATTTTCACAAACTCAGGTAATCGTTCTTTACCAAGCTTTTGAATTAATTTAGCAGCGGCAATATCAACTTGTTTACCGGCACCTTTTGGAAGTGGCATACCAGCTTTTTTGCTTAGTTCGTCAAACTGTTTTACGAATGAGTAACGAGCTAAAATAGAAGCAGCGGCTACTGCTAAATGGACGCTTTCGCCTTTCGTCGCGAAGTAAACATTTTCACGTTGTACCTGTTTTTGTTTTGCTAAATATTTGTAGTATGTATCAGGTTGTGTGAATTGATCGATTAAGACGCCTTCAGGCTTTGTAGGTGCAATTTTAGCTAATAAGTTTGTAATAGCTTTATTATGTAGTAAGGCTTTTAACTTACCTTGGTTGTTTCCTTTATCAAATAGCTCGTTATATTTTTCATTGTGAAGGACAAGAGAGCTGTAAGGAACAACGTGTAGAAGTTGTTTTGCAATGGCAGTAATTTGATCGTCATTTAAGTTTTTAGAGTCTTTTACACCAAGTTCTTTTAGTAGTGGAATTTGCTTTGCATCCACATATACAGCAACTACTGTCATCGGTCCGAAGAAATCACCAGTACCAACTTCATCTGACCCTACGATAGACATTGTACTGATGGAAGTAGGCGGTGCATAACGGTGTGAATCGACAGATTTTTTTACAGCTGTTTTCGGTGTTTGAGAGACAGTTTGCCAACGAGAAGCTTCTGCTTCAGCGCGGCCTCCTTGGAACATTACTTTTCCAGATTTATACGCTGTAATTGTGCAAGATGGCACCTTTGCCATGAAGATCCCGCCTTGTGGAATTTTCGGGCTAAGCGCTTGTTTATATTGTTGTTTCATGTTTTCAATTACTGTAGAATTTGTTTGAATTACGATAGAATTTGACATAATGGTCACCCCTTTTTTTATATTGTTATTTTTATCATATCGGATTGTTCTTTCTGTTTCCATATTATGAAGGTTCATGGTATGATAAACTTTAGGATTCTGTACGTGATTGGAGGCCGGTGAGTTGTCACAACAAAAGGGAAAGAAAAGTCGAATTAATGTAGAAATCTATGGTCAGCAATATTCAGTTGTTGGCGATGAAAGTACAAGTCATATCCGCATGGTAGCAGCGATTGTGGATGATAAAATGCGCGAACTCAATGCCAAGAATCCTTCGCTTGACACGAGTAGACTAGCGGTATTGACGGCGGTAAACGTCATACACGATTACATAAAATTAAAAGAAGAACATGAGAAATTGAAAGAAAGTATGACAAAAAAAGGAATGGAATAACATGATTGATATTATTATCATTTTACTGCTTGTTATGGGATTTTTCCTCGGCTTACGCAGAGGGTTTATTCTGCAACTTGTAAAGTTAACAAGCTTTATTATCGCATACCTTGTTGCATACTGGTACTGTAAAGATTTAGCGCCAGCGCTTGCGAAATTTATTCCGTATCCATTTGATAAAAACGTATCTGTTCCAGAATGGATTGATGCAAATAATATTGAAACAGTATTTTATCAAGCACTTGCGTTTATCATATTGTTTATTATTACAAAAATTGCACTTTCATTACTTGGTAATTTGTTAAATATGTTTGCAGAAATACCGGTTTTAAAGCAAGTCAATGCGTTCGCGGGGGCAATCCTCGGATTTTTAGAAGTATATATTATTTTGTTTGTTTTAATTATCGTTGGAAACATCCTTCCAATTGAGCAAATACAAACACCATTACAAAAATCATCAATTAGCAAAATAATTGTAGACGATACACCGATTCTTTCTGAAAAGGTGAAGGAGCTATGGCAGACAGGTAGCAAAGTATAACTTCTCTTTTTTCAGAAAGAGAAGTTTTTTTCTATGAAAGAAAGGCGGGGCAATGATGAAAATAAATAAAAAACAAGTTATTAAATTATTAGAGACAATCGGCCTGTTTATGGAACTAAAGGGCGCGAATCCATTTAAAATATCTGCATTCCGTAAAGCAGCAGCAGCATTAGAGAGTGATGATCGTAGTCTTTCTGAGATTGAAGATTTCACGAAGATTCCGGGTATTGGAAAAGGAACAGCAGCAGTTATTCAAGAATATATAGAATCGGGAACATCTGAAGTATTACAGGAACTTGAAAAAGAAGTACCAAGCAGTTTATTACCGTTATTAAAACTTCCGGGCCTTGGTGGTAAGAAGGTAGCTAAGTTATACAAAGAACTTGGTGTTGTTGATATGGAATCGCTAAAAGCTGTTTGCGAGGAAAATAAAGTACAAGCTTTAGCAGGTTTCGGTAAGAAAACAGAAGAGAAAATATTAGAAGCAATTGATCAAGTAGGATCTCGTCCAGAGCGTTTACCAATTGCGATGGTATTGCCTATTGCCGGGGAAATAGAGGAGAAATTGTCGAATATTGCTGAAGTGATTCGTTTCTCTCGCGCTGGTAGTTTACGCCGCGTTCGTGAGACAGTGAAAGATTTAGATTTCATTATTGCAACGACGGAGCCAGCAGTAGTACGTGAACATTTATTACAGTTTGATAATATGATTGAAGTGATTGCAAGTGGAGATACGAAAGTCTCTGTTCGTCTTCAATATGAATACGATATTTCAATTGATTTCCGCTTAGTAAAACCAGAAGAGTTTATTACAACTCTTCACCATTTCACAGGATCAAAAGATCATAACGTAAAAATGCGCCAAATCGCCAAAGATAAAGGTGAGAAAATTAGTGAGTACGGTGTAGAGAATCTGGAAACAGGTGAAGTAAAAACATTTGAAACAGAAGAGGAGTTCTTTGCTCATTTCGGTCTTCCGTTTATTCCGCCAGAAGTACGTGAAGATGGAAAGGAAATTGAATTAATTAAAGAGTATCCGAACTTAATTCAGTTCTCTGACATACAAGGTGATTTACATATGCATACAACATGGAGTGACGGTGCCTTTTCAATTGAAGAAATGGTACAAGCATGCCGCGCTCGTGGATATAAGTTTATGGCGATTACGGACCACTCACAATACTTGAAAGTAGCGAATGGTTTAACGAAAGAGCGTCTTCGCGAGCAAGCGAAAGAAATTGAGCGTATGAATGAAAAGTATCCAGACATTACAATTTTACGGGGAATTGAAATGGACATTTTACCAGATGCCTCGCTTGATTTTGATGATGAAGTATTAGCAGAACTAGATTATGTCATTGGAGCGATTCACTCTAGCTTCTCACAAGACCGTGAAACGATTATGAAACGTCTTCGCACTGCGCTTGAGAATAAGCATGTCACTATGATTGCCCATCCGACAGGTCGTCTTCTTGGGCGCCGCGAGGGTTACGATGTAGATACAGATTTATTAATCCAGCTCGCAAAAGAAACAAATACAGTTTTAGAATTAAATGCAAACCCAAACCGTCTAGATTTAAGCGCGAAATTATTAAAACAAGCACAAGATGCTGGTGTAAAAGTAGCGATTAATACGGATGCTCATACACTTGAAATGTTAGAAGATATGGAAACAGGTGTAGCAGCAGCACGTAAAGGTTGGATTCAAAAAGATAACGTAATTAACACATGGGATATTGAACGTTTATTAGACTATATTAAACGTAATAAGTAACACAAGGGGGACCTGCAACATGTTAGAAAGAACGTTGCGTGTATTAGAATACAATAAAGTAAAAGAACAATTACTTGAACATACAGCCTCTTCACTTGGTCGTGACAAGGTGAAGAATTTAGTGCCCAGCACTGATTTTGAAGAAATTGTAGAACTGCAAGATACAACGGATGAAGCGGCGAAAGTTATTCGTTTAAAAGGTAGTGCACCATTAGGTGGTATTACGGATATTCGCCCAAATGTGAAGCGTGCAAAGATTGGAAGTATGTTAAGCCCAAATGAACTACTTGATATTGCCAATACGATGTATGGTAGTCGCAATATGAAACGTTTCATTGAAGATATGGTTGATAATGGTGTCGAGCTTCCAATTTTAGAAACTCATGTCGCTCAAATTGTATCTTTATATGATTTAGAAAAGAAAATTACTAATTGCATCGGTGACGGTGGTGAAGTAGTCGATAGCGCAAGTGATAAACTGCGTGGTATTCGTACTCAAATTCGTACTGCAGAAAGCCGTATTCGTGAAAAGTTAGAAAACATGACGCGTTCTTCAAACGCGCAAAAGATGCTGTCTGACTCGATTGTAACGATTCGTAACGAACGTTACGTAATCCCGGTAAAACAAGAATACCGCGGCGTATATGGTGGTATTGTTCACGATCAATCAGCTTCTGGGCAAACGTTATTTATTGAACCACAAGTCATTGTAGAGTTAAATAACGCGCTTCAAGAAGCACGAGTGAAAGAAAAACAAGAAATTGAACGCATCTTATTGATGTTAACAGAAGAAGTGGCAGTAGAAGCGGATATCGTTTTATCTAACGTAGAAGTAGTTGCGAATCTTGACTTCATATTTGCGAAAGCTTTTTATGCGAAGCGTATTAAAGCAACTAAGCCAATCGTAAATAACGAGCGCTATATGGATTTAAGACAAGCACGTCATCCGCTTATTGATCCAGAAATCATCGTGCCAAATAACATTATGTTAGGTAAAGATTTCACGACAATTGTTATTACAGGACCGAATACAGGTGGTAAAACAGTTACGCTGAAAACAGTCGGTATTTGTGTATTAATGGCGCAGTCTGGTCTTCACATTCCAGTAATGGATGAATCGGAGATTTGTGTATTTAAAAATATTTTCGCTGATATCGGTGATGAGCAATCGATTGAACAAAGTTTAAGTACGTTCTCCTCACATATGGTGAATATTGTAGATATTTTAGAAAAAGCTGATTTTGAAAGCTTAGTTTTATTTGATGAATTAGGTGCTGGAACAGACCCGCAAGAAGGGGCTGCACTAGCAATTTCAATTTTAGATGAAGTATGTAATCGTGGTGCTCGCGTTGTTGCTACAACGCATTATCCAGAATTAAAAGCATACGGATACAACCGTGAGCAAGTTATTAATGCGAGCGTGGAGTTTGATGTGAACACATTAAGCCCAACGTACAAATTATTAATCGGTGTACCAGGACGTAGTAACGCCTTTGAAATTTCGAAGCGTCTTGGATTATCTGATCGCGTTATTGACCAAGCTCGTAACCATATTAGTACGGATACAAATAAAATTGAAAATATGATTGCGAAGTTAGAAGAAAGTCAAAAGAACGCAGAGCGTGACTGGAACGAAGCAGAAGCGCTTCGTAAGCAATCTGAAAAACTTCATCGCGAATTACAGCGTCAAATTATTGAATTTAACGAAGAGCGTGATGAAAAATTATTAAAAGCGCAAATAGAAGGGGAAGAAAAAGTCGAAGCTGCGAAGAAAGAAGCAGAGGGCATTATTCACGAACTTCGTCAATTGCGTAAAGCGCAGCTTATAAACGTGAAAGATCACGAGCTTATTGAAGCGAAGAGCCGTCTAGAAGGCGCAGTGCCAGAGCTTGTGAAGAAACAAAAAGTGAACGTGAAAAACACAGCGCCAAAACAACAATTACGTGCAGGCGATGAAGTAAAAGTATTAACGTTCGGCCAAAAAGGTCAATTACTTGAAAAAGTAAGTGATACAGAGTGGAGCGTACAAATTGGTATTCTGAAGATGAAAGTGAAAGAATCCAATATGGAATACATTAATACACCGAAGCAAACAGAGAAAAAAGCAGTCGCAAGTGTGAAGGGTAGAGATTATCACGTGTCGTTAGAGCTTGACCTTCGCGGTGAACGTTATGAAGATGCAATGATGCGCGTTGAAAAATATTTAGATGATGCACAGCTTGCAAGCTATCCGCGTGTATCAATTATTCACGGTAAAGGAACAGGAGCACTTCGCCAAGGTGTACAAGATTACTTGAAGAAACATCGCGGCGTGAAAAACTACCGCTACGGTGACATGGGCGAGGGAGGCCTAGGCGTAACAGTTGTCGAATTAAAATAGCAAACAACCAAACAAAAGGGGAAACCATTATATGTTTATGGACAAACTTGCAAAAGCATTGTTAGCTTGTTGTGGAATATTTTTGGTGATTGGGGTTATTTATTTAGTTGTTTTTGCGAAGTAAAGGAGCGTCAATCGTGGCATAATGACATCGCCATAGATTGACGCTTTTAATATATATGAAAAGGAATAAGCTATGAAAATCAACCAATACATAAGCGAAGCAAAATCCTGCTCAAGACGCGAAACAGACCGTCTCATTAAAGCGGGACGCGTGGCTATTAACGGTGAAATATGTACGCACGGTGCACTCGTGAGCGATGGTGATGTTGTAACGATTGATGGACAGGTTATTGCAAAAGAAGAGAAAGAAAAAGTGTATATCGCCTTTCATAAACCAGTCGGAATTACTTGTACAGCAGCCGATCATATTGAAGATAATATTATTGATTATATCAATTACCCAGAGCGAATTTTTCCTGTTGGACGATTAGATAGAGCATCAGAAGGACTTATTTTATTAACGAACGATGGTGCGATTGCGAATCAAATTTTACACGGAGATCATGAGCATGAGAAAGAATATGTTGTGACGGTCGATAAGCCTTTTACTGATTGGTTTATTGATGAGATGTCCAGCGGTGTAAAGATTAAAGATGGAATGACGAAGCCATGTAAAGTGACGAGAGTCGATCAATCAACATTTCGCATCGTTTTAACGCAAGGGATGAACAGACAAATTCGTAGAATGAGCCGTGCTTTCGGATTCACTGTGACAAAATTAAAGCGAGAACGTATTATGAATATAAAGCTAAGTGATCTTGAAGTAGGAAAGTGGCGAGACATTACAGCTGAAGAATTAGAATTATTAATAGGACAGTTATAGGGAGGAAAAATTTTCTCCCTATATTTTTTTGTCAGAAAAAATAAAACTATTGATTTTTTAAAAAATAGCCCATATAATAAAAAACAACAAGTTTCGACAAGATATTTTATAAAAGTAATGATGAGGACATGAGTTGTTTTCTACGATTCTCAGAGAGGGAAGCCTTAGGCTGTGAGCTTCCTAATACGAAAAGACAAGCTTACCACCTCTAAACTTCAAGAGTGAACTGCATGCATGATGCATTGTAATTCTTGGCGGATAAAACCGTTATCAATTTACACGAGCTATAAAATGAGCTTATTTCGTTATAAATTCATTTTATTAGAATAAGGGTGGAACCACGATTTCAACACTCGTCCCTTTGTTAGGGACGGGTGTTTTTTGCGTTCTTTTACGGGGAAGTATGCTTGAAAGAGGATATGTGACGGATTTTAATTCAGAATATTTTGTTAATTAAATAATTAGGAGGTTAGTAGAAATGAAATCATCTTTAAAGTTTTCTGAGATGTTCGCAATAAGTTTAATGTTATTTGCACTATTTTTCGGTGCAGGTAATATGATTTTCCCACCAGCGTTAGGACAAGGTGCTGGAACTGATGTATGGATCGCGTTATTTGGCTTTATCGTAACAGGCGTTGGTTTACCTTTATTAGGGGTAATTGTTATAGCTCTAAAAGGGGATATTAATGAACTAGCAGGACGTGTACATCCTTTATTCGCACTAGTTTTTATCACAGTAATTTATTTATGTTTAGGTGTATTTGTAAGTGTACCACGTACAGGAACAGTTGCTTATGAGATGAGCATTGCACCGTTTTTACCAAGTGAGGTAGCTGGTCAATCATATCCACTTGTTATCTTTACATTTATTTTCTTTGCGGTAACTTTCTATTTATCTTTAAACCCTTCGAAATTAGTGGGACGCATCGGTAAAGTGTTAACACCAATTTTATTAGCGGTCATTGCAATTATTGTAGCGAAAGCAATTATGACACCAATTGGAGAGTTTGGTGCACCGACAGAAGCGTATAGTGCTCCACTCTTTAAAGGTTTTATTGATGGATATTTAACTTTAGATGGACTTGCAGCACTTGTTTTCGGAAATGTTGTGATCAATGCTTTAAAAGCAAAAGGCATTACAAATAAGAACAGTATTGCGAAAGTAACAATCTTTGCAGGATTTATTGCAGCACTTGGTTTACTATTAGTTTATTTAGCACTTGCTTACCTTGGAGCTTCTAGTGTTTCACTTGGAATGGGAGCAAATGGAGGAATTATTTTAACAAACGTCGTGAATCATTTATTTGGTAGCTACGGAACATTATTACTAGGTATCGCAATTACAGCAGCGTGTTTAACAACTTCTGTAGGTATTGTTGCTGCTTGTGGAGAATACTTTTCTTCCTTATTACCGAAGCTTTCATATCAAAAAGTTGTTTTCATTTTCTGTGTATTAGCATTTATGGTAGCAAATCTTGGTTTAACTCAGTTAAACGCATTAGCATTACCAATCTTAATCGCAATTTATCCAATTGGGATCGTACTTATTGTATTGTCACTCGTTGAAAACTATGTTCGTCTTCCATTAGCAATGTATGTAGGCGGTATTATAGGAGCGTTCGCAATTAGCTTCTTTGATGGATTGCACAATGCGAATCTGCAAATTGCAGCATTAGCACCTATTCTAGATAAGATTCCACTATATAGTGTAGGGATTGGCTGGTTAGTTCCAGGTATGATCGGTATAGGAATTGGTTATATAGTTTCTAAGTTTCAAAAGCAAGAAATTGCTGTAGAAAAATAGAGAAAAGAGACTTTCTGTGAAAGAAGGTCTCTTTTTTGTAGGGAAAATTATATATAGGGAAATTTAGATATTAAAAATTTTATACGTAATATAGTTGACAAAAAAAATATGAGTAGGCTGAGATTGACTTAGTTGTGGAAATGTTAGAAGGGAAGTGACGGGAGCAAGGGAAGAGGTTTTCTATGACTATATCATTTTTGGAAGAAGAGGTGATAGAACAATAGAATAGGTAGTTTATTTTTTTGTAGTCTGTTGAGAATGATAATCAGTGAATTGATTAAAGTATTTTAGAGTGCTTTTTATAGGGAAGATTGAGGGATATTATATTTTTTGACCTCTATTGAGAATGATAATCAATAATACTTATATTACATAAAGTAATGACAATTAAATAAAGGTAGAAGAGATTATTTTTTTTCTTATAAATTGAGAATAATTATCATTTTCGAAATATAAAACGAAGGATAAACAAGGAGGAAGTAAGCAAAATGAGAAAGTTTTCAGTATTACCCGCATTTATTATAACGTTAGTATGTATGCTAGCTTTTCTCGTAATGCCATCTGGACAAGCTTCAGCAAAATTAGCTGACGGTACTTACGATATTAACTACGTTATCAAAAAGGCGGAAGATGATTCAGCTTCAATGGCAAATGATTATTTTGAGAAACCAGCTAAGTTAATTGTAAAAAATGGTGAGATGAGAGTACAAGTTCCAATGAATCATAGTGCTTGGATTACAGAATTTAAAGCACCAGAGAATGGTAATTTCGTTGATTCAAAAGTAATTAGCAAAGACGAAGCAGCAGATAAAAGAACGGTTGAATTTAAAGTTGATGATTTATCTACACCGTTAGGAGTAAAAATTCATGTTGTTGTACCAAGTGCAAACTACGACCATCATTACACAGTTCGCTTTGCATTTGATGCAAATGTAAAAGCTGTAGGTGGCGATAACGAAGCAGCTGGTGTAACGAAAACTGATGGCCAAACTAAAAAAGATGGACAAGTAAAAGAAGAGCAAAAGAAAGAAGAGAGTAAAGAAACAAACAAAGACGCAAATAAAGGAACAAATGAGAGTGGCAAGGCTGAAAAAACAGATAACCCAAAAACAGGCGACGAAGCACGTATCGGATTATTTGCAGCGTTAGTTTTAATCTCAGGTATTTTCTTAGTTCGTAAAGTGAAGTTCAGTAAATAAATTTTAAAAAGGAGAGTCATTCCATTGAACAGGTATCTTAAGATTGTTGTTGCAATGTTTCTAACGATTTTTACATTCGTATCAACGCTACAACCACTTGCAGTTCAAGCAGCTACAACTTTAGCTGACGGTGAATATTCAATTGGTTTCAAAGTTTTGAAAGATACATCAGATGAAGAATCAATGATGAATCAATATTCTGTAAGCCCGGGGACTTTGAAAGTGAAGGATGGGAAAAAGAAAGTATCCTTTACGTTAACACATAGTTCATGGATTACGAAGTTTGAAACAGAAAAAGGTAGCCAATTCGTTGATGTAAATGTAGTGAGTGAAGATAAAGAAAGCGATACAAGAGTAGTAGAATTTGATGTAGAAGATTTAGAAAAAATATTAAATGCAAAAGTAAAAGTTGATATTGATGCTTTTAATTATCATCATTACTATGATATTCGTATTTCATTCGATCAAAATAGCATTACACCAATTCATGTAGAAAAACCAAATGAAAAAGAGGACCCAGCTAATAAGCCAGATCCAAATGAAAATCCGGATCCAAGTCAGAAGCCCGACCAAAAGCCTGACTCAGATCAACAACCAAATTCTAACACAATTAAAGATGGTGCGTACAGCATTCCATTTAAAGTGTTAAAAGATAAAACAGATGAAGAATCTAAAATGAATACTTACATGGTAAATCCAGGAGTATTGAAAGTAGAAAATGGTAAGAAAAAAGCGATTGTAACACTAAAAAGTAGCTCATTAATTAAAAATTTCCAAACGGAAAAAGATGGTGCATTTGTTGATGCAAAAGTAGTGAGTGAAGATAAAGAAAACGATACAAGAGTAGTAGAATTTGATGTAGATGATTTATCAAAAAAACTAAATACAAAAGTATTTATTGAGATGGCATCAAGAAATTACAAGCAAACGCATGACGTACAACTTGTATTTGAACAAGACAAACTTGAAACAATTAAAAGTGAAGAAAAACAACCAGACGGAGATAAGAAACCAGAAGGCGAAAAACAACCGGATGGAGATAAGAAACCAGAAGGCGAGAAACAACCAGATGCTGAAACAATTAAAGATGGCGAATACAGCATCAATTTTAAAACATTAAAAGATCAAACAGATGAAATTTCAATGATGAACACATATACAAAAAGTCCAGGTGTGTTAAAAGTAAAAGATGGTAAGAAGTATGTATCATTTACGTTAACGAATAGTGCTTGGATTACAAAGTTTGAATTTGAAAAGAATAATTCATTTGTTGATGCAAATGTACTAAGTGAGAATAAGCAAGCTGATACACGTGTAGTGGAAGTGGAAGTAGATGATTTATCTAAGAAATTAAATGCAAAAGTGAAAGTAGATATCGATTCAATGAATTACCATCATTCTTACGATATTCAATTTGCATTTGATAAAGACAGCATCCAACCTTTAGATAACCAAGGCGGAAACGATAACCAAGGCGGAAACGACAACCAAGGTGGAAACAACAACCAAGGCGGAAACAACAACCAGGGCGGAAACAACAACCAAGACAATACAACAATTGATCCAAATGCTCTTAAAGACGGTGAATACAGTATCGGTTTTAAAGTGTTAAAAGATAAAACCGAAGAAATTTCAATGATGAACACATATACGAAGAGTCCGGGCGTATTAAAAGTGAAAGATGGTAAGAAGTATGTATCATTCACATTAACGAATAGCTCATGGATTACAAAATTTGAGTTTGAAAAGAATGGCGCGTTCGTCGATGCAAAGGTATTAGGTACAAGTAAAGAGCAAGATACAAGAGTAGTAGAAGTGGAAGTAGATGATTTATCGAAAAAGCTAAATGCAAAAGTGAAAGTAGATATCGATGCAATGAACTATCATCATGTCTACGATATTCAATTTGCATTTGATAAAGGTAGTATTAAAGCTTTAGGTAATCAAGATGGAAACAACATTCCAGGCGGAAACGATAACCAAGATGGAAACAATAATCAAGGCGGAAGTAACAATCAAGACGGAAATAATAACCAAAATGGACACGTAACAGTTGATCCGAAAAATTTAAAAGACGGTCAGTACGATATTGCTTTTAAAGTGTTAAAAGATAAAACTGATGAGATTTCAATGATGAATCAATATGTTCTAAATCCAGCGAGATTAACAGTGAAAGATGGCAAAAAATATGTTGCGGTGACACTGAAAGATAGTGCATGGATTACGAAGTTCCAAACAGAAAACGCTGGTGCATTTGTTGATGCAAAAGTAGTAAGTGAAGATAAGGCTGCCAATACAAGAGTAGTAGAGTTTGAAGTAGCTGATTTATTTGCAAAATTAAATGCAAAAGTAAAAGTAGATATCGATTCAATGAACTACCATCACTTCTATGACGTACAAATTCAATTTGATACGACGAAGATTGGTGCTATAGGAACGGTAAAAGAAGAGCCAAAGAATGAACCAAAAACCCCAGTGACTACACCGAAAGTAGATAATGTAAAAACAGTAAGTACTCCTGATTTCAACCGAAATGCGGATGATAAGAAGAAAAAAGAAGATCAAAAAAATGATTCGAAAAAAGAGAAAAACTCAAAAACTGCAGACACAGCACAACTTGGTTTATACATGGTGCTACTGCTAGGGTCACTTGCTTTATTAGTTCGTAAATATAGAGCTGGTAGATTGTAATTTTTGGAGTCTTGATGCGTGTTCGCGTGCATCAAGACTTGTTTCATATTGTTTGGAAAGGAGTGGTGATTGAGAGTGAAGAAAATCACAAGTGTACTAATGGCTATCATTCTGTTAATGAGTATAGCTGGGTGCTCATCACCAAAAAAAGAAACAGCGAAGCAGGTAAAGAGTGATAGTAAAGAGCGAATTGTTGCAACGACAGTTGCTGTTACTGAAATTATGGATGCGTTAGAAGTAGAGTTAGTTGGTGTCCCAACAAGTTCTAAAACTTTACCGAAGCGATATAAAGGTTTACCTGAAGTTGGGAATCCAATGAGTCCTGATATGGAAAAGGTAAAATCATTAAAGCCGTCAGAAGTGTTATCTGTGACAACACTTAAATATGAATTAAAGCCAGTTTTTGATGGTGTGGGTATGAAAGCAAACTTTTTAGATTTAACAAGCTTAAAAAATATGCAAAATTCCATTAGCGATTTAGGTAAGAAATATGGACGCGAAAAGCAGGCTGAAGAAGTTGTAACTAAGTTAGATAAAAAGGTTGCTAGCATTCAAAGAGAAGTAAAAGGAAAGAAAGAACCGACAGTGCTTATTTTATTAGGTGTGCCGGGGAGTTATTTAGTAGCAACAGAGCATTCTTATATTGGAGATTTAGTGAAACAACTAGGTGGTAAAAATATTGTGCAAGGTGAACAAGTAGAGTATTTAGCCTCTAATACAGAGTATTTAAAGAAAGCTGATCCAGATATTATTTTACGAGCAGCTCATGGTATGCCTGATGAAGTTGTAAAAATGTTTGATAAAGAATTTAAAACAAATGACATTTGGAAGCACTTCGCTGCAGTTAAAAATAACCGTGTTTACGATTTAGAAGAGCGTTTATTTGGAACGACAGGTAATTTAGCAGCAATTGAAGCGTTAGATGAATTGAAAAAAATGATGTATCAGTGATGCATTTTAATATAAAGGAAGAGTGGAATGAATAAAAAAACTTGGAGTTTCCTCATTGTTACTGCATTGCTTATTGTTATGACATCATTGTCAGCGATGAAAGGTAGTTTAGAAGTAGGTATTGTTGAGCTTGTACAAGGGATATTTACAGGGGGAAATGAAGATGTTGAAGTGATTAAAGATTTACGTTTCCCACGTATTATTATTGCACTATTTACTGGAGCAGCTCTGGCTGTTTCAGGTGTGCTTTTTCAAGCTGTTATGAAAAATCCACTTGCTGATGCTGGGGTAATCGGTATATCTTCTGGAGCAAGTTTTATGACACTCGTTATTATTACGTTGTTCCCGCAATTCTTTTTCTGGACACCAGTATTCGCCTTTTTAGGTGGTGCGTTTGCATGTTATCTCGTTTATACATTTTCATGGAAGTCAGGGTTAAGTCCACTTCGCATTATTTTAGTTGGTATAGCTATTAATGCGATGTTTACTGGATTAAATGAATCGTTCATTACGATTTGCGGATATTTTATTAAGAGTATTAAGCAAACGACGACTTCTAATATAACGATGAAGACGTGGGGAGATGTAGAAATAATGGTTACATATGGGACGATTGGCCTTATTCTCGCTCTGTTTGTAGGAGCTTGGTGTAACTTATTATCGCTACAAGATAAGACTGCGAAAAACTTAGGCTTGCACGTGACGAGAGTTCGTCTTATTATTTCTGCCATTGCAGTACTCTTAGCCGCAGTATCGACAGCGATTGCAGGTGTTATTGCTTTCGTTGGGTTACTTGTTCCGCATATTTCAAGACAACTAGTCGGTTCAGACCATA
The DNA here is from genome assembly GCF_050524305.1 of Bacillus silvicola. Classification (NCBI taxonomy): domain Bacteria; kingdom Bacillati; phylum Bacillota; class Bacilli; order Caryophanales; family Bacillaceae; genus Bacillus; species Bacillus silvicola. The sequence goes on along the minus strand of NZ_JBNGVC010000012.1, from coordinate 1,454,166 downwards.
AAGTATTGATTCCATTTTCAGCGCTTGCAGGTGCATTATTAATTTTGACGGCGGATACGATCGGGAGGTTAATTGTGCCACCTAATGAAATTCCAGCAGCAACAATTATGGCGGTTATTGGTGGTCCATTCTTAATATTCTTGCTTAGAAAGAGTGATAAAGTTCATGGAAATTAAAAATGTAACCTTTTCGTATGACAATGTAACAGATCGTTTAAAGTCTGTTAGTAGTGAAATAGAAATGGGGAAAATTACAACCATTATTGGCCCAAACGGTTGCGGGAAATCGACATTACTTGGTGTTATGTCAAGAAATCACACTCCTCGTAGTGGGGAAGTAATACTTGATGGAAAAGCAATTAGTGCGTATAAACCGAAAGAGTTTGCTAGAAAACTAGCGGTTGTTCATCAACAAAATGAGGCGCCGGCAGATATTACTGTTGAAAAATTAACGAGTTTTGGTCGTATGCCATATAAAAATATTTTTTCTTCACACAATGATGAAGATAGAGAAGCTATTGAAAAGGCACTTACTTGTACGAATTTACAGAGTAAGCGAGATAAGCCAATTCATGCTTTATCTGGCGGTGAGAGACAAAGGGTATGGATTGCGATGACTTTAGCGCAAAAGACACCGATGCTCTTTTTAGATGAGCCGACAACATATTTAGATATTTATTATCAGCTTGAAATATTAGAGTTAGTGAAAGAATTAAATGAAGTGTATGGATTGACGATTGTAATGGTACTGCACGATATTAATCAAGCGATTCGCTATAGTGATCACATTATTGTTATGAAAGATGGTGAAATCGTTACGAAAGGTAATCCGAATGATGTAGTAACAGAGGATATGATTAAAGCGATATACGGTGTAGATGTTGTTGTAAAGCATGATGAAGATACAGGATTGTATATGGTACCGATGGGAATTTAAGCGCTGATCGCAATCTGTTTTGAGGTGATAATTTGAGTAGTACAAAAAAACGGAAAAAGAATCCTTTTTTTCAACGAATACTTACAGTTGTTTTTTTAGGTGTCTTTTTCTACTCAATGTATGAATTAGGCGGCATTTTTATGGACTACTATGAAAATCGTAAAGTAATGGCTGAGGCACAAGAAATTTATGAGCGGAGCCCGGTAGAAGAAAAGGCAAAAGACGGAGAGATACGAAAACAGTTTCAAGCGTTACAAAAAATCAACCCAGAAATAGTTGGATGGATTACGATGGATGATACACAAATTAATTATCCAATTGTTCAAGCTAAAGACAATGATTACTATTTATACCGTAATTATAAAGGTGAGGATATGCGAGCAGGCAGTATCTTTATGGACTATCGTAATGATGTGAAGTCGCAAAATCGAAATACAATTTTATACGGTCATCGTATGAAAGATGGTTCTATGTTCGCAAGCCTAAAAAAAATGTTAGATGAAGGTTTTTTTATGTCGCACCGCAAATTATATTACGATACTTTATTTGAAGGGTACGATGTCGAAGTATTTTCAGTGTATACGACAACAACTGATTTTTATTACATTGAAACGGATTTTAGTAGTGATACGGAATACACATCATTTTTGGAGAAAATTCAAGAAAAATCGCTGTACAAAACGGATACAAAAGTGACAGCAAGTGATCAAATCGTAACACTTTCGACGTGTGACTATGCACTTGATCCGGAAGCAGGAAGGTTAGTCGTGCATGCGAAACTAGTAAAAAGACAGTAAATAAAAAGTATAGAATATGAGAAGTGGTAACGCTTCTCATATTCTATACTTTAAAAAAGAAATATGTTTACTGTGCTGCAGCCATTGGCATACGTACAACTTCAACATTGTAGTAAGTGATTTTATTATCAAGAATATATTCTGGCATCCCGCCTTGGTGTGAGTGAGCATCTTTAAATGCTGAGCTCTTCGTCCAACCTTGGAAATCTTCTTTTGCATTCCAGCGTGTGCTAATTGTTACTTCATCATAATCAACTGTATTTTGCGTTAAAAGCACTTCTAATCCTAAAAAGCCTGGCATCGTTTCGACTTGACCTACTTTATTAAAACGCTCAATTAATTTATGTCCATTTCCCTTTGTAATTTTAGCTGTATTTGTAACAATAATCATGTTTCTTCCTCCTATAAATGTAGCTATATTTTCAAGAACCCATATACATTAAATGATAATGAAAATCATTATCATTGTCAATGACAATAATGAAATATATAAAATTTTTTTTGAAAGTATGATGTTTATTTCATAAGTTAGTAAATATATCGCGATTAGGTGTAAGGCTGAGCGGGTTGTACTAGCAAAGCGATAATATGGTATAGTGAAACGAGGCTGTTTTTCGGCCTCGTTTTTTACATGCTTCCTACTAATTAGAAAGCATTCAAATGGAAAGGAAGACATTACATGAGATCTGAAGTAACTATAAAAATAAAACCGAAATTTATAAAAGAAATTAAAAGTGGATATCCACTTATTTTAAAAGATGCTATTCAAAATTTAAATGATGTACGTGAAGAAGGGACAATCATCAAAGTAGTAGATGAGAAGAACCAATTCATCGGAAAAGGCTATTACGGAAAACAAAATAAAGGATACGGCTGGATTTTAACGAGAAAAGAGAGTGAACAAATTAATCAATCTTTCTTTGAAAGTAAAATCAAATCTGCCTTACATAAACGAAAACAGTTTTACAAATCAAATGATACGACAGCATTCCGTGCCCTAAATGGTGAAGGTGATGGTCTTGGCGGCTTAATCATCGATTATTATGACGGTTATTACGTAGTAAGTTGGTATAGTGAAGGGATTTATACTTTCAGAGATGAGATTATAGCAGCTCTTCAAAAAGTAGCAAACTTTAAAGGTATTTATGAGAAAAAGCGTTTTGATACGAAAGGAAAATACATTGAAGGCGATGATTTCGTAGCAGGAGAGCGCGGTGAGTTCCCACTTATCGTAAAAGAAAACGGTGTAAACTTTGCTGTATATTTAAATGACGGGGCGATGGTTGGTGTATTTTTAGATCAGCGTAACGTTCGAAAACAAATTCGTGATACATATGCACAAGGAAGAACGGTTTTAAATATGTTCTCTTATACAGGAGCATTCTCTGTATTTGCAGCACTTGGCGGCGCAAGTAAAACAACAAGTGTTGACCTTGCCAATCGTAGTTTAAGTAAAACAATTGAGCAGTTTAGTGTAAATGAAATTGATTACGAAGCACAAGACATTATCGTAGAAGATGTATTTTTATATTTCAAATATGCAGCTAAGAAAAAGATGAAATTTGATATGGTGGTACTTGATCCTCCAAGTTTTGCACGCTCTAAAAAATATACATTTAGCGCAGCGAAAGACTATAAAAACTTATTAAAAGAAACAATCGCGATTACAGAAAATAACGGTATTATCGTTGCTTCTACAAATTGTAGCGCGTTCGATATGAAAAAGTTTAAAGGTTTTATCGATACAGCATTTAAAGAAATGAATGGCAAATATAAAATATTAGAAGAACACTCTTTACCAGAAGATTTCCGTACAATTGATCAGTTTAAAGAGGGAGACTATTTAAAAGTAGTTTTCATCGAGAAAATTAAAGGGTAATAAAGAAAAAGGAGCTCGAGTTTACTTGAGCTCCTTTTCTTATTGAACGATATTTTGTACTCTGCCAACTTGCCCATCCTGCAATCGTACTTTAATACCGTGAGGATGAGAGGGAGAGTTAGTTAAAATATCTTTTACAATTCCTCTTGTTAGCTTGCCTGTACGTTGATCTTGTTTTAATACAATATCAACTTCAAGACCTGATGAAATGTTAGATCGTTTTTGTCCGTTCATTTACACACCTGTACGTCTACGTTGGTTGTTTGTTTTCTTCGTTTGTTGGTTTTGTAATTTTTTCGTTGCTTGGCTTTGATTCGTATTGTTTGCAGCATTTCCATTTCCTTGCTTTTTCTTTGCAAGTTGTTCGCGCATTAAATCAGCTAAGCTTACTTTTTTGTTTTCTGACATGATAAGTCTCCTTTATATAAAGTTAATTATGAACAATAGTAGTGAATTTTATCATATCATTGTTAGGGAAGGAAGGGAAGTTGGTTTGAAAATTCATATAATTCTTTCCAGCATTCCTTCGTTACGATACAATTAAAATGTTAATGTTTGTAAAAAAAGGGGATAGAAATATGTCACATCATATTTTATTAGTTGAAGATGACATCTCAATTCAAGAGATGGTTGAAACATATTTAGTAAAAGAAGGTTTTCAAGTTACAATCGCATCTGACGGAGAAGAAGGAGTTAACGCATTTTTAAAAGGTTCATTTGATTTGATTATCCTCGATATTATGATGCCGAAGTTAGATGGCTTAGAGGTTGTGCGAATCATTCGAGAAAAAAGTGCGGTGCCGATTTTAATGATGTCGGCAAAAGATACAGATGTTGATAAAGCTGTTGGGTTAGGACTTGGAGCAGATGATTACATTTGTAAGCCATTTTCTATGATTGAATTGGCAGCACGTGTAAAAGCCGCTATTCGAAGGTCTACAAAGTATTCAGCTGTGGAATCAAAAGATGAGGCCATTCAGATTGGTGATTTAATAATTGACCCAATTAATTTTACTGTGGAAAAAAAGGGAAGACAGCTTAAACTTACTTTAAAAGAATTTGAGATTTTAAAGCTATTCGTGAAGAATCAAAATCGTGTTTTTACGAAAGCGCAAATATATACGCTTGTTTGGAATGAAGAATATTATGGTGATGATAACGTTATTAATGTTCATATGAGAAGATTGCGTGAGAAAATCGAAAGTGATCCATCTAATCCAGAATATATTAAAACGTTATGGGGCATCGGCTATAAGTTGGAAGTGATGTAGTATGGTCAAGCTGTTAATGGGCATTATTTTTATATTGCTATGTGTTGTTTACATACAGTATAAAATGAGGAAAACTAGTAGCAAGAATTTACGATACACATATGAAAAATTAGAAGACATTGTACATGAAAAAACAGGTGAGAAGTTACTCGTTATGACAGATGATCTAGAATTGCAAAAGTTATTAGTGGCAATTAATCATTTATTAGATGCAAAACAGAAAACGAATGCAGATCATGCGAAAGTAGAAATTTCGATGAGAAAAATGCTTTCAAATATTTCACATGATTTAAAAACACCACTAACAGTTATTCTTGGATATACAGAAATGTTAAATAAGGATAAAACAATAAGTGAAGAAGAACAGCGAATATTACTTGAAAAGGTGCATGTGAAAACGCTGGAAGTGATGGAACTGATTCATAAGTTTTTTGATTTGGCAAAATTAGAATCTGGTGACAAGGCAATCGAGATGACAAAAGTAAGTATGAATGAAGTTTGTCGCGAAAAGATTTTATCTTTTTATGATTTAGTGACGACGAAAGGTTTTCATGTTCATATCGATATACCAGAAAGAAATATATATGCACTTGGAAATGTAGAAGTATTAGGCAGGGTATTGAATAATTTAATATCAAATGCGATTACATATGGAGACGATGGAAAGGTGCTCGGTATGACTTTAAGGGATGATGAAACGAGTGTGTATATAGACGTATGGGATACAGGAAAAGGAATTGATGAGTCTCATATTGATAAAGTGTTTGAGCGTATGTACACACTTGAAGATTCAAGAAATAGATTGTACCAAGGAAGCGGTCTAGGATTAACGATTACGAAACGGCTTGTGGAAGCGATGGATGGAAAAATTCACCTTTCTAGTAAGCCGTATAAAAAAACAATTTTTACAGTTGTATTAAAAAAGATGCAGTTTTAGCTTGTAGAGAAGTAGATTCTACAAGCTTTTTTGCAGCGTAAGGAATTTGTAAGAAACGGGTAAGAAAAAAGAGATTTCCGTTGGCTATTATAGAAATATAGAGTATTGCGAAAGGGGAAAGTGACATGACATATATATTAAAAACGAATCAGTTAACGAAAGTGTTTAAAGGAAAAGAAGTCATTTCTAGCGTTAACATGCATGTGAAAAAAGGGGAGATATATGGTTTCTTAGGACCGAATGGTGCAGGTAAAACAACGATTATGAAAATGATTACAAATTTAATAAAACCGACGAGCGGTGACATTGAAATTTTCGGTGAGAAGTTAATAGACACATCTTATGAAGTATTAAAAAGAATGGGGACAATTATTGAATATCCAATCTTTTATGATAAATTAACGGCGAAAGAAAACTTAGAATTACATTGTGAATATATGGGCTATTACGATAAAAACGCAATTGACCATGCTTTACATTTAGTGAAGCTACAAGGGATAGATAATAAAAAAGTAAAAGATTTTTCATTGGGAATGAAACAACGACTTGGTATTGCAAGGGCAATCGTGACAAAGCCAGAATTGCTCATTTTAGATGAACCGATTAACGGTTTAGATCCAATTGGTATTAAAGAGTTACGAGACTTATTTAAAATACTCTGCAAAGAATATGGTATTACATTATTAGTTTCTAGTCATATTTTAGGTGAGATGGAACTAATGGCGGATACAATTGGTGTGATTCAAAATGGAAAACTAATAAAAGAAGTTTCAATGAAGAGTATTAACGGAAAACAAACAGAGTACATTGAAATTACTGTTCCTGATGTGAAACGTGCAGCTTATATTTTAGAAGATAAACTCGGCATAAAAAATTACAAAATAATGAGCGGAAATATGATTCGTGTGTATGATACGGCAGCGTCTCAGCAAGCTATTTCAAAAGCACTTATTATGAACGATGTGGAAATTGAAAGTATTAATAAGAAACATAGTTCCTTAGAGGAGTATTTCTTAAATGTAATGGATGGAGAGGGCATTCATGCTTAATGGATTGTTAGTGAATCTAGTAAGTGGATTGGTCGTAATGTTCATAAGTGGGATTTTATATTATAGGAAACCAGAGCGGAAATGGTTGTTAATTGTACTAGTGATAGGAATGTTAAGCGTAGTTACTGCTGGAATTAGAATGTTAGCAGCGTAGAGAGAGTTATATAAAGAATGGAGGCGTGGTTTGTATGCTTAGATTAATGAAGCTAGAGTGGAAAAAACATCAATTATCTAGTTACTTTAAAATTGTAGCAATTTGTATTATAGCAATTTTTATTGTAGTAAATCTTATGGCGTTGGGAGTGAAAGACGAGGTAGATGGGCTATTCTCTGACTTCACGCAACAAATGGTTTTAATAAACACTTTTATTAGGATAACATTCATTACTTTTAGTTCGGTCATTTTATCACGTTTAATAATTGATGAGTATAAGAACAAAACAATGCAACTATCGTTTATGTACCCACTGCAAAGAAAAATGCTAATGAGGGCGAAATTAACAATTGTTTTTTGTTTTTGTTTTGTGAGCACGATTATCGCTACTTTCAGTATTAGTTTACTCGCATATTTTGTGAGTCCAATGATGGGACTGATTGAAACGCCAGCTACGATAGGTGAAATAATAGCTATCGTTCCAGCTACTTTTATAAATGCATTTATGATATCTGGTATAAGTTTAATTCCTTTATTTTTTGGGATGAGAAAGAAATCGACACCGACAACAATTACTTCTGCAGTAATAATCGGAATACTAATTAGTAGTAACTTTGGTCCTGGAAACGGTCAAGTAAGTATGTTTAATTTTATAGCTATCCCAATAGTGCTCTGTTTATTAGGGATTTTTATTAGTTATCTTTCGTATCGTAAAATCGACAAGATCGATGTGGTGTGAAGCAAGCTTAAAACAACAACGAGCTGGGGTATGAATGGTGAAAAAAATAATAGTAATTGCAATATTAGTCATTACAATTGCTAGTGCGGTTTTTGGTTTTAAGGTATTTCAGGGGAAAGATTTTAAGAAAGAAAAGTCTTTTGAGATAAATAATATAAAAGAAATAGAAGTAGACAATGAAAACTGGGATATTGAATTTAAAAGTACAGACTCTAATAAAATAGTAATTTCTGCTCAAGGTCAACAAGTAGATAAAGAGATAGATCCCGTCAAAATGGAAAATGACGAAAATAAAATTGTGATTAAGCAAAAACAAAAGGTGACCAGATTTTTTAATGGTTTTACGTTTAGGAAGAAAAATAGTATATCTATAGCTATTCCGAAGAAAGAAATAGATAAAATTGTATTAAATAATAAATCGGGTGATGTGAGAATAAGCGATATAGTAGTAAAAAATATCGTGACAAAAGGCAAGTCGGGAGATGAAATGATTACAGGACTATTGGCAGAGAAGGGGGAGTTCACATCCGAAAGTGGAGATTTAATTTTAAAAGATAGCTCATTACAAGAAGTAAATATAACTTCTACTACTGGCGATAATTATGTGAAAAATGTAAAAAACGAAAATATGAACATCACTTCAACATCTGGGGAAGTATTACTGAAAGATATGACAGAAGGAAAATCATTATTTGTAGAAACAAAATCAGGCGACATTGGCGTAAGGTATAAAGATGTCTCAGCTTCATTGAAACTTACGGCCAAAAGTAATTCGACTGACATAATGATAGATTTAAAAGGACTTAAGAAAGATAAAAATACAGAAAAGATAAAAGAAGGAACTATTGGTGATGCAAAAAATGAAGCGAAGATTTTAAGTAAAACAGGAGTAATTTATATTGATTAAGTCTTATGAAGAAGGAGGACTATCATGCTACGTCTTATGAAGCTAGAATTGAGGAAGTTTAAGCTTGGATGGTATGTGAAGAGAGCGGTTATTGCGAATATCGTTATACTGGCACTACTAATCTTCGTTAGTATCGTTGCTCAAATAGAAGGGGATCCAGAAATAAGGAATCCGCAGATAATTTTGTCGATGGCTAGTGCGTTAGTAAGAGCAACATTTATTATTTTTGGTGGCGTACTAATAGCCAAGTTAATAATTGATGAATATAAAAGTAAAACAATACTACTCATGTTTTCTTATCCAATTAACCGAAAGAAAATGATGGCTAGTAAGTTGGCTATTACAGCGACATTAACATTTATAACAGTTATTTTATCGAACATTTTAGTAGTAGGAATTTTCTTTGGGATAGATAGTTATTTTTCAATTCTTCCTAATTCATTCACAGTAGATCAATTGATTCAAGAAGGGATAAATCTTATTCCTTTAGCCATTGCAACTGCGGGAATGAGTTTAATCCCATTATATTTTGGAATGCGTAAACATTCAGTGCCAACTACAATTGTTTCATCTCTTATCGTTGTATCAATTTCAATGAATAGCAGCCCAACGTTTCCTACAGCAACTTTTCTTCCCCTTCAACTAGCATTGGCAGCAATTGGAGTTGCGATTGCATATTACGGAATTAAAAATATAGAGAAGGAAGATATAACAGTATGACAAGAATAAGTAAAAAAGAGTTGGCGTTACACCAACTCTTTTTTTGTATATGTATGCTTCGTTACTACTCTGTAAATTTGTAATGTTTGCTTAAATACTCTTGAACTCCTGGAGAAATGTTAAAGTTATTAGGACCTTTATATTTGATAGTAAACTCGCCATCTTCAATTGTTTCAAAGGCGATTGCGTAGCTATCCATCTTAGAATCGTAAGAAGTATTTTTGACTTTCGCGTCTAGATTAAAGTATTTTGTAATATATTCTTTTGATTCTGTAATTGCTGTTTGTTTTCCCCAAGGGGTACCATAACTTGTGAAATAAAGAGATACACCGATAACTCCAATGATAGAAGTTAGTAAGAGAGTTCTTATTGTTATTTTTTTGTTTTTTGTATTCAATTTAGTTCCCCAATTAATATGAATTTATCTTAACGTATTTTCTCATAAAATACCATTTAGTAGAAAATAGTTTCACATGAAACAAGTTACAGAAAAGACAAGGTGCATAAACACCTTGTCTTTTTCTGGCGTTACATTTGGGGAGCTTCCATTCCAGTAGCAGCCCATTCTTCTTTTGCAGGACCATAAACGCCAGGGACTGTTAAGCCAGCTTGACGCATTAAAACAGTCATCTGTCCGCGGTGGTGATTTTGATGATTGATGAGTGTCATTAAAAATATAGAATTCGGCATAGGACGACCAAAGAAGTTATTAATAGTAGCTAAGTCTTTATCAGTCCACTCACTTTGAAGTGCTTCAATAAAAGCCGTATTCACTTTGCGATACTCATCTGCAATTGTTTTTGCTGAAGTTGGTACAGGATAATCTTTCGTTTCTCCTTCAAACTTAAGCCCTGTTCCAGATAGCATAACAGGAATTGCAGTCACGATATGCCAAGCAACTCTGCCTAACGTCCAGTGCCCAGGTGCAATTTCTTGTGATAAAGATTCATCGGTTAATGCATCGAGCATCTTTTGAGTAGACTCAGCCTCGTATGTCCATGATGTTAAAAAATCTTCAATTGTTTGGTACATAGTTATCCCTCCTGTTTTTCGCTCGTATATTAAATTCGTGAGAGATAATATAATCCCTGTTTCATAAGAAATACTTAATTAAGCATTGCTACAATATAAAAAATAATTAGAAAATATTTGTAAAAGTGTCAGAAAACCGCTCTATTCATTCGTATATATAATGAATAGAGAATGGAGTAAAGAGTAAAGAGTGGTGATAAGGGTGAAGGACATAGAAATAGTAGAAGGTCTTCGAAAACAAGATATGTTAGCGTTACATACAGTCATTGATCAATATGGAGATTTAATTTATAAGGTGGTTCATAGTGTTTTAGATACGGCACAGAGTAAGGTGCTAGTGGATGAATGTGTTGACGATATTTTATTAATCGTTTGGTACAACATTAATAGTTATGATGAAAATCGTGGGAAGTTTAGAAATTGGCTTATATCTGTTGCGAAATTTAAAGCCATTGATTATAAACGAAAAAGTAATAAGGTCTATCAATTACAAGAGTTTCAGCAAGACATATATGTAGAAGGAAAAAATGTTAATTTAACAAAAGAAGAGCTAGATTGTAATTTTTTCGTTTTGATTAAAGAATTGAACGAAGAAGATAAGAAAATTTTTATAAAAAGGTATTTAGATGAATATAGTGTACAAGAAATAGCGCTTGAGTTCGGTATGACACGAGATACGGTGTATAGCAGGCTTTCAAGAGGGAGAAAAAAATTGAAGAAGATGTTGGGAGGGAATAGGGATGAATAAAGAAAAGTTCCTTCAGGAATTAAATAATTTGCAGTATAGTGATGATTTTGTAGATGACGATATAAATGATGAAAAAATAGATGAAAAGAAAATAAATCGTACAAAAGAAGTTGTAACAAAAAAAATTTTAATGAAGCGATGTCATGAGGTTGTACAAGAAGGATTACAGGGAAGGGAAGAAATTTTATATAGTATGTTTGCTGAAAATCCTCGCGTGAAAAATTGGCAGACAGGAACAGCGATGAGCTTAGGGGTAGGCGTTCTTGCGATGAACTTCGGTATTAATAATATGCTAATCGTTACAAATGAACGATTGTACGTGTTTTTTGTTGATCGTTATTATAATGACGTTGATCTAAAAGTATGTTTATTAAATGAAATAGCTTCTATGAAAACAATATTAGACCGTAAAGGTGGAAGTGAATTTCTATATATAAAGTATAAAAATAATAGAGAATACGTATTGTTAGGAAATGCTGATGATTACAGAGAGCTATTTCAAATAGTAGGTGGATTGAAAATAGCAAGCGGAATAGAACTAAGGTTACAGGATAAGAAATTAAAGAGACAGTTAACTTTAAAACGAAGTGTGTTTAATATAATCATGTATTCAATTGTTATATACTTTATGTACAAAGCTTATATTAATTTTATCCCGCATTAACGGGCAGTAAAACCCCCACTGATTAAAGTTTCGCTTTATGCCATAATAGAAAAGCTGGCTTCATATATGAAGCCAGCTTTTAATTAACCTTCTTCCCACTTCTCCTCATCAACCACAAGAAATAAGGTGCTCCAAGTACAGCAACGACAAGACCAGAAGGGATTTCTTTCGGATATGCAATCGTTCGTCCGAGTAAATCAGCAATGGAAAGAAGTGTTGCTCCAAACAGTGCTGAACAAACGAATCGTCTTTGATAATTCATACCAACGACGATTCGTGCTAAGTGAGGTGCAACAAGACCTAAAAAGGCAATTGTACCGACAGCAGCAATGTTAATTGATGTAAGTAGTGTCGCTAACACAATTAGAGCAAGACGCGTTTTATTTGCAGGCTGCCCGAGTCCGGTTGCTAAATCATCTCCAAGTACAAGAACGTCAAGTTGTTTCATTTTATTATAATTCTTAATGTCTGCCATCCATACTGGCTGAACACCAAGTGCTAATAAGTCTTCTGAATATCTCCACTCAAGTACAACAACTTTTTTCGCTGGTTTATCTAACTTCGTTTCTCCTTCAGCGTGTTTAATTGTTATAGCTTGATTTATATTGTCCACTTTCGTTTCTGTTTTCTTCTCTTTTTGCTGCCCACATCCAACATCGAATAGAAGAACTACTATGAAAATACCGATAATTTTCTTCATCTTCTGCCCAAAAATAAAATGTTTTATTTGCAATATGTACGATGGTGAAAATCATTATCAATTACAACGACCAAATCATACTATGAGGGCATTTTAAGTGTTGATATGTTAAAAAATTTTGACGAAAAAAATAACGATTTATACGCATTTTAATATACCTTATTAAAATGCATACGTGTATCAAAGTTGAAGGAGCTGAAATTCCTTTAATTAGGAAGGCGAAAGTACAAGCGAAAGGAGAGCGTATTGCATGTAATATTTATTAGAATGTAAGGAAAAAACTTTGTTTATAAAAGGTTTGTTCCAGAGCGGGTAGTTGATAGGGGAAATAAAAACTGATTTTTATTAGAAAGATATTTTTAATTAGTTGGCTGTACTTAAAAGATTGAACACGAAGGAAGGGATCAGCATGTCTTTATGGAGCGATAATTATGGGTGTAATAATCAAAACGGTGTACATGTTGATTCATGCTGTTTTAGTTGCGATGGGACAGTTCCTAAGCTAGGCCCAACAGGTCCAACGGGAGCAACGGGTTCAACAGGAGCAACGGGTTCAACAGGAGCAACAGGTCCAACGGGAGCGACAGGAATAACGGGGGCAACAGGTCCAACGGGAGCAACAGGAATAACAGGAGCAACAGGTCCAACGGGAGCGACAGGAGTAACGGGTCCGACAGGAGTAACGGGAGCAACGGGTTCAACAGGAGCAACAGGTCCAACGGGAGCAACAGGAGCAACGGGTTCAACAGGAGCAACAGGTCCAACGGGAGCAACAGGAGCAACAGGTCCAACGGGAGCAACAGGAGCAACGGGTTCAACGGGAGCAACGGGAGTAACAGGAACAACAGGTTCAACGGGAGCGACAGGTTCAACAGGTTCAACAGGAGCAACGGGAGTAACAGGAACAACAGGAGCAACGGGTTCAACAGGAGCAACAGGTCCAACGGGAGCGACAGGAATAACGGGGGTAACAGGTCCAACGGGAGCGACAGGAGTAACGGGAGCAACGGGAGCAACGGGAGCGACGGGTCCGACAGGAGTAACGGGAGCAACGGGTTCAACAGGAGCAACAGGTCCAACGGGAGCGACAGGAATAACAGGAGCAACCGGTTCAACGGGAGCGACAGGAGCAACGGGTTCAACAGGAGCAACAGGTCCAACAGGAGCAACAGGAGCAACAGGAGCAACAGGAGTAACGGGAGCAACAGGAGCAACAGGAGCAACAGGAGTAACGGGAGCAACAGGAGTAACGGGAGCAACGGGTTCAACGGGAGCAACGGGAGCAACGGGAGCAACAGGAGCAACGGGTTCAACAGGAGCAACGGGTTCAACGGGAGCGACAGGAGCGACAGGAGCAACAGGAGCAACAGGAGCAACAGGAGCAACAGGAGCAACGGGTCCAACGGGTCCAACGGGAGCAACGGGAGTGACAGGAGCAACGGGAGTGACAGGAGCAACGGGTTCAACAGGAGCAACAGGAGTAACGGGAGCGACAGGAGTAACGGGAGCAACGGGTTCAACAGGAGCAACAGGAGTAACGGGAGCGACAGGAATAACAGGAGCAACGGGTTCAACAGGAGCAACAGGAGCAACAGGAGCAACGGGTTCAACAGGAGCAACGGGAGTGACAGGAGCAACGGGAGCAACAGGAGCAACGGGTCCAACGGGAGTAACAGGTACGAGTATCACGGCGACGTATGCATTTGCAAATAATACGTCGGGAACAGCGATATCGGTACTTCTTGGTGGAACGAATGTCCCACTTCCGAATAATCAAAATATCGGTCCAGGAATTACAGTGTCTGGCGGAAATACAGTATTTACGGTTGCGAATGCTGGGAATTATTATATTTCATATACGATTAATATTACTGCTTCATTATTAGTCAGTTCGCGAATTACAATTAATGGAGCAGCGCTTGCTGGGACTATCAATGCTCCTGCGTTAGCAACCACATCATTTAGTGCAACAATTATTACAACTCTTGCAGCAGGAGATGCTATTAGTTTGCAACTATTTGGTTTGTTAGCTGTTGCCACATTATCAACAACTACACCAGGAGCTGTGTTAACGATAATAAGATTAAGCTAAATAATAACTCTCTTATTCTTTTATAGATTAGGAGAGTTTATACATATAATAAGAAGTTAATGGAGTGAAGCATAGTTATATAAGAGTCAGAATATTATGATTGTAACGCTATGGCGACTATAATATAATGAAAACAACCATCATGAATGAACATTCATTTATTTTTTATGTATTTGAAGGGGGAATGAAGGTGGAAAAACCATGGTTGAAAAGTTATCCAGAGGAAATTCCAAGTACGATTTCTTATGATATTCAGCCGCTTCATGGATATGTGGAACAGGTGGCTTCTCGTTATCCAGAAAAGAAAGCGCTTCACTTTTTAGGGAAGGATATTACATTTTCAGACTTCCACGATAAGGTAAAGAGGTTTGCAAATTATCTTCAAAAGCTAGGTGTGGAAAAGGGTGATCGAGTTGCTATTATGTTGCCGAACTGTCCGCAATCTGTAATTGGTTATTATGGTACATTACTTGCGGGAGGTATCGTAGTACAAACAAATCCACTATATACAGAAAGAGAGTTAGAATACCAGCTTTATGACTCGGGAGCAAAAGTAATTCTTTGTCTCGATTTAGTGTTTCCAAGAGTAACGAATGTTCAAGCTGCTACAAAAATTGAACATATTATCGTAACCCGTATTGCGGACTTTTTACCCTTCCCTAAAAATTTACTTTATCCATTTGTACAAAAAAAGCAGGCAAATCTTGTGGTGAATGTGTCGGAAAGTGAAACGATTCATCTATGGAAATCAGTAGAACGAGAAAGTAATGTTAATGTTGAAGTTCCTTGTGATCCTGAAAATGATCTAGCTCTTTTGCAGTATACAGGGGGGACAACGGGATTTCCAAAAGGGGTTATGTTGACGCATAAAAACCTTGTTTCGAACACTTTAATGGGAGCTCATTGGCTATATAATTGTAAAGAAGGAGAAGAAGTAATTCTTGGTGTTCTCCCGTTCTTTCATGTGTATGGGATGACAGCTGTAATGAATTTAAGTATTATGCAAGGATATAAAATGGTGCTGATTCCGAAGTTTGATATGAAAATGGTTTTTGAAGCAATAAAAAAACATAAAGTCACACTATTTCCAGGGGCACCAACCATTTATATTGCTCTATTAAATAGTCCCCTCTTAAAAGAATATGATATTTCTTCTATCGAGGCTTGTATTAGTGGATCTGCCCCGCTTCCTGTAGAAGTACAGGAAGAGTTTGAGAGAGTTACAGGTGGAAAATTGGTAGAAGGTTATGGATTAACGGAGTCGTCGCCAGTTACACATGGGAATTTTTTGTGGGAAAAACGCGTGCCAGGAAGTATTGGTGTGCCGTGGCCAGATACAGAGGCAAACATTATGTCACTTGAAACTGGAGAGGCTTTACCTCCGGGTGAAATTGGTGAGATTGTTGTAAAGGGTCCTCAAATTATGAAAGGGTATTGGAATAAGCCAGAAGAAACAGCAGCTGTATTACAAGACGGATGGCTCCATACAGGGGATGTTGGTTACATGGATGAAGATGGATTTTTCTATGTGAAAGATCGTAAGAAAGATATGATTGTTGCGAGTGGATTTAATGTGTATCCTCGTGAAGTAGAAGAAGTATTATATGAGCATGAAAAAGTGCAAGAAGTAGTGACGATTGGAATTCCCGATCCGTACCGAGGAGAAACAGTTAAAGCATTTGTTGTGTTAAAAGAAGGTATGGAGTGTTCTGAGGAAGAATTAAACCAGTTTGCGCGTAAATATTTAGCGGCTTATAAAGTGCCGAAAGTATATGAGTTTAGAGATGAACTGCCAAAAACGACAGTCGGAAAAATTTTACGCCGTGTCCTAATAGATGAAGAGAAAAGAAAGAATGAGGATGAGCAAACGGGCTAAGGCCCTTTCTTTTTGAAAAAATAGGATTGACACTTTTCTAAATAGTCAGTATTATAAGAATATGAATGACTATTCATTCAGTCATCTTCTTGAAGGGGACAGTAAAGTGAAGAAAAATAGACCGAAATACAATCAAATTATTGATGCAGCAGTCATTGTGATTGCAGAGAATGGATACCATCAAGCGCAAGTTTCTAAAATTGCAAAGCAAGCTGGGGTAGCTGATGGCACGATTTATTTATATTTTAAAAATAAAGAAGATATATTAATATCCTTATTCCAAGAGAAGATGGGAGAATTTGTTGAAACAATTCGTCAAAAAACAGCAGGAATTGAAAGCGCTGTAGCGAAGTTATTCATGTTGGTAGAAACGCACTTCTTGCTGTTGTCGCAAAATGATCCTCTTGCTATAGTTACGCAATTAGAGCTAAGACAGTCCAATCAAGACTTGCGCCTTAAAATAAATGAAGTATTAAAAGGCTACTTACAAGTTATGGATGAGATTTTAGAAACAGGTATAAAGCAAGGTGAATTCCAGGCGGATTTAAATGTTCGCGTGGCAAGACAAATGATCTTTGGAACAGTGGATGAAGTTGTGACCAATTGGGTAATGAGCGATCATAAGTATGATCTGGTCGCACTTTCGAAAACGGTACATGGGCTACTTAGTGCAGCTTGTGGTTATCGTCAATAATGGGAGGGATCATGTTGAAATTCCTATCTGTAAAAGTTGAAGACCATATTGCGGTGGCGACGTTAAATCATGCGCCAGCTAATGCAATGTCTTCACAAGTTATGCATGACGTTACTGAATTAATCGATCAAGTGGAAAAGGATGATAACATTCGTGTTGTTGTTCTACATGGTGAAGGGCGTTTCTTCTCAGCAGGAGCAGATATTAAAGAATTTACATCTGTTACTGAAGCGAAGCAAGCAACAGAATTAGCACAGCTTGGACAAGTTACGTTTGAGCGTGTTGAAAAATGTTCAAAACCAGTTATTGCGGCAATTCATGGAGCGGCACTTGGCGGCGGCCTTGAGTTTGCTATGTCTTGCCACATGCGCTTTGTAACTGAAAGTGCAAAACTTGGTTTACCTGAATTAACACTTGGATTAATTCCTGGTTTTGCAGGTACACAGCGTTTACCGCGTTATGTTGGTAAAGCGAAAGCTTGTGAAATGATGTTAACAAGTACACCAATTACTGGTGCAGAAGCATTACAATGGGGGCTTGTTAACGGGGTATTTTCTGAAGAATCTATTTTAGAAGATACGCTTAAAATTGCAAAACAGATTGCTGGAAAAAGTCCAGCAACAACTCGTGCTGTGCTAGAGTTATTACAAACGACAAAATCGTCTCATTATTATGAAGGTGTACAGCGTGAATCACAGATTTTTGGTGAAGTGTTTACGAGTGAAGATGGAAGAGAAGGTGTAGCAGCGTTTTTAGAAAAACGTAAGCCTTCATTTAGTGGTAGGTAGTCCAATTATTTTTTTAATATAAATTAACAGAATTTTAAAATTGATAGAATCTTTCTGAAAAATAAGGGGGTAAATGGAATGAACATCTACGTACTCATGAAACGAACATTTGATACAGAAGAAAAAATCGTAATTAAAAACGGTGCAATTTACGATGGCGAAGCGGAATTCATCATCAACCCTTACGACGAATATGCGATTGAAGAAGCAATTCAAGTAAGAGATGCACAAGGTGGAGAGGTTACTGTTGTAACAGTTGGTGGCGAGGATAGTGAGAAAGAACTTCGTACTGCGTTAGCGATGGGCTGCGATAAAGCGGTATTAATCAATATTGAAGATGATGTTGAAAATGGTGATCAGTTCACGACAGCAAAAGTACTTGCTGAGTATTTAAAAGATAAAGATGCAGATTTAATTTTAGGCGGAAACGTTGCGATTGACGGTGCATCTGGACAGGTTGGTCCACGCGTGGCTGAAGCGTTAAACATTCCATACGTAACGACAATTACAAAGCTTGAAATTGACGGTACAAATGTGAAGATTGAGCGTGATGTTGAAGGAGATACAGAAGTAATTGAAACATCATTACCAGTTTTAGTAACAGCGCAACAAGGTTTAAATGAACCGCGTTATCCATCACTTCCAGGTATTATGAAAGCGAAGAAAAAGCCACTAGAAGAAGTAGAATTAGATGATTTAGATTTAGAAGAAGATGATGTGGAAGCAAAAACAAAAACAATTGAAATCTATTTGCCTCCTAAGAAAGATGCAGGAAAAGTGTTACAAGGCGAGCTGCAAGATCAAGTAAAAGAACTTGTATCGTTGCTCCACACAGAAGCGAAAGTAATCTAATAAAATACGAAATTATATATGCAGGAGGGAAAATCTATGGCTCGTAAAGTATTAGTAATGGGTGAAGTTCGTGATGGATCGCTACGTAACGTTTCATTTGAAGCGGTAGCAGCAGCAAAAACAATTGCAGAAGGCGGTGAAGTGGTAGGTCTTCTAGTTGGAGACAGCGTTGCCTCTTTTGCAAATGAATTGATTCATTACGGTGCAGATCGCGTTGTGACAGTTGAAAATGATAAGTTAAAATCATATACGTCTGATGGTTATGCGCAAGCGTTTTTAGCTGTATATGCTGAAGAAAATCCAGAAGGTATTGTATTTGGACATACAGCACTTGGTAAAGATTTATCACCAAAATTAGCAGCGAAGCTTGAAGCTGGTTTAGTTTCTGACGTAACTGCTTTAGAAGTTGAAGGTGGAAATGTTATCTTCACTCGTCCAATTTACTCTGGTAAAGCGTTCGAGAAGAAGATTGTAACAGATGGTATCTTATTTGCGACAGTGCGTCCAAATAACATTACAACGCTTGAAAAAGATGAATCTCGCATCGGTGATGTATCTTCTATTACAGTTGATGTAAAAGATTTACGTACAATCATTCAAGATGTCGTCCGTAAAACTGCAGAAGGTGTAGATCTTTCTGAAGCGAAAGTTATTATCGCAGGTGGACGCGGTGTGAAGAGTGAAGAAGGATTTAAACCATTAAAAGAGTTAGCTGACGTGCTAGGCGGCGCTGTTGGGGCATCTCGTGGTGCTTGTGACGCTGAGTATTGTGATTACTCATTACAAATTGGTCAAACTGGTAAAGTTGTTACGCCAGACCTATACATTGCGTGCGGTATCTCTGGTGCGATTCAGCATTTAGCTGGTATGTCTAACTCGAAAATAATTGTTGCGATTAATAAAGATCCAGAAGCAAGTATCTTCAAAGTAGCTGACTATGGTATTGTTGGTGACCTATTTGAAGTTGTACCTCTTTTAACAGAAGAATTTAAAAAGTTAAAAGTACATTCATGATTTGAGTACCCTTGAGTTCTAAGTGAAGTACCCCTATATATAGAAAAAGGTGAGGGATCCCCTGTCTCTCACCTTTTTAGTATTTAATCCGTATTTTTATATAGTATAAAGGGACATTTTTTTGTTACAATACATAACGATACATAATATTCGCCACGTATATAAGTTAATGTTATACTCTTGGTAGAATATACTTGAAGGAGGAAATAAAATGGCAATTGTAAATGCAAACGACCAAAGCTTCGCAGCTGAAACTGGCGAAGGTGTTGTATTATTAGATTTCTGGGCACCTTGGTGTGGACCTTGTAAAATGATCGCTCCTGTATTAGAAGAAATCGATGCAGAGTTAGGCGAGAAAGTAAAAGTAGTAAAAGTAGACGTTGATGAGAACCAAGAAACTGCTCGTCAATTCGAAGTAATGAGTATTCCAGCTCTTTTCGTATTAAAAGACGGTAAAGTAGTTGATCAAACGTTAGGTTATAAACCGAAAGAAGCGTTAGTAGAATTAGTTTCTAAACACTTCTAAAATAAAGAAGCTACCATTTGGTAGCTTTTTTTATTTTCTTTTTTATAACCTTTCCGTTACAATAAAAGAACGTATGTTGGGTGTTTTGGCATAGTATGTTTTCATGTGAAAATAAAAATGCTAAGCATGTAGAAATGGAGGGTAACGAGTGCACGAACATTTGAAAGAGAAGTTGGCTATTTTACCAGATCAACCTGGTTGTTATTTAATGAAAGATAAGCAAGGAACGGTTATATATGTCGGTAAGGCAAAAGTACTAAAAAATCGTGTGCGCTCGTACTTTACTGGTTCGCATGATGGGAAAACACTTCGGCTTGTAGGAGAAATTGTTGACTTTGAATATATCGTAACCTCCTCAAATTTGGAGGCTCTTATTTTAGAGTTAAATTTAATTAAAAAATATGATCCAAAATATAATATTCAATTAAAAGATGATAAAACATATCCTTTCATTAAAATTACAGCTGAAAAACAGCCGCGCTTACTCATTACGCGAAATGTAAAAAAGGATAAAGGAAAGTATTTTGGTCCTTATCCAAATGCGCAATCAGCTCATGAAACAAAGAAATTATTAGATCGTATGTATCCGCTTCGTAAATGCTCAAATATGCCAGATAAAGTTTGCTTGTATTATCATATGGGCCAATGTTTAGCGCCTTGTGTGAAAGAAGTAACGGAAGAGCAAAATAAAGAAATTGTAGATGAAATTATTAAGTTTTTAAATGGTGGACATAAAGAAGTTCGATCAGAATTAGAAACAAAGATGTATGAGGCTTCAGAGAAACTAGAATTTGAACGGGCGAAAGAGTTGCGCGATCAAATTGCTCATATTGATGCAATTATGGAAAAACAAAAAATGATTATGAGTGACTTAGTGGATCGTGACGTGTTTGGATATGCGGTTGATAAAGGATGGATGTGTGTTCAAGTTTTCTTTGTTAGAAAAGGAAAGTTAATTGAGCGTGATGTTTCTATGTTTCCAATCTATGATGAACCAGAAGAGGGATTTTTAACGTTTATCGGTCAATTTTATGAAAACAGTAGTCACTTTAAACCGAAGGAAATTGTCGTTCCAGGAAGTATAGATTCAGAATTAGTAGAACGCTTTTTAGAAGTTGAAGCGACACAGCCGAAACGTGGTAAGAAAAAAGACCTTGTAGAATTAGCAAATAAAAACGCAAAAATTGCACTAGAAGAGAAATTTTACTTAATTGAACGTGATGAAGAGCGGACGGTTAAAGCCATTGATAATTTAGGGAAGCAGCTTGGTATTGAAACCCCATATCGTATTGAAGCGTTTGATAACTCGAATATTCAAGGGATAAATCCCGTGTCCGCAATGATTGCTTTTATCGATGGGAAACCAGCAAAGAAAGAATATCGGAAATATAAAATTAAAACAGTTCAAGGTCCTGATGATTACGAATCTATGAGGGAAGTTGTAAGACGCCGTTATACGAGGGCGCTTAAAGAGAATTTACCTTTACCAGATTTAATCATTATTGATGGTGGAAAAGGCCATCTGGCCGCTACAAGTGATGTTCTGGAGAATGAACTAGGATTATATATTTCAATGGCAGGGCTTGTAAAAGATGACAAACATAAAACATCACATTTAATTATTGGAGATCCGCCTGAACCTGTGATGCTTGAGAGGAATAGCCAAGAATTTTATTTATTGCAACGCATTCAAGATGAAGTGCATAGATTTGCAATTACATTCCATCGCCAGTTGCATGGGAAATCGGTCATTCAATCAGCGTTGGATGATATTCCAGGAATCGGTGATAAACGGAAAAAGGTATTGTTAAAACATTTTGGCTCATTAAAAAAGATGAAAGAAGCTTCTGTAACAGAATTTGTCGAAGCAGGTATGCCGAAAAATGTCGCAGAGACGATTTATACGTATTTAACAGATAAGAAGACGTTGTAGTTTACAACGTCTTCTGTTTTTTGGTATAATTTCTGAAGATTTAAAATAAATGCATATGAATGAAAATACAAAAAAGTCAACTAAACTTATATGTCTAGTTGACCGTGGGAAAGGTTACACTTCAATGAGATCTTTTATATCCCATTTCACAAGAAATGTAATAGAGTCTGAACGCTTTTTCTTTTCTTCATAGGACTCTGCAACGACGTTTCGTTGCTTTTGAATTTGTTCAGCGATGAATCCAGCTTCTAATTGATAAGAAGAATGTCTGTTTTGTTTTTGACGTTCAGCGATGAGTGTGCCTTTAAGTTGGAACTGCATTTCACGACGCTTATGTTCAATAATGCTTAAAGTGCCCCAGCCAGCTTTTTCAAAGAACTGAATGACTTCTTCAATTGTTTCTAGCGGATATTTTCTTGCAAGGTTTCTACCAGACCAGTATAAAATACCATCTAAATCGTTACCGATTAAATCAGGTAGTAATTCTTCACGTAGCAATTCATAAGCGAAGGCGTTCAATGAAACATCTTCTAAAGATGTTGTATCGATTGTATTTTTACTCACAATATTCCCCTCTTTCTATAGGGATTATTATATAACATTTTTCATTTATAAAAACAGATTTTTCTTTAGGGAAATCTGAATATATAAGAAGGGAAAAAGAATTGGCAAATTATATGCAAATTATGTATACGTTTTCTTGACGCTTCGACAAAAATAGGGGTAAAATGAACTTGTTATCAAATTATGCTGAAATATTTCGAATAATTTTTTCAGTTTTTCTTATGCCAATAGTGAAAAAACATTATTGTTGTAAATTAATCTGAAAACAGCAGTCAAACATTCAAGGGGGTAATGGGGACATGAAAGGCCGCGAGTATACGTTTCGTAAGTGGCACTCATTAATGGGGGTCATCCCGGTTGGTGTCTTTTTGACGCAACATCTAATTGTAAACAACTTTGCAACAAGAGGAGCAGAGGCTTTTAACAAAGCTGCAGGCTTTATGGAGCTCCTTCCATTCCGGTATGCGCTAGAAATTTTCATCATCTTTTTACCTATACTGTACCATGCTATATATGGCTTATATATTGCATTTACAGCTAAGAACAATGCGGTATCTTACGGTTATTTCCGTAACTGGATGTTCGTCTTCCAACGAATTTCAGGTATCGTTACGCTGATCTTCATTTCTTGGCACGTCTGGGAAACTCGTATTCAAGCAATGTTAGGTAAAGAGGTAAACTATGATATGATGGCAGATATTTTAAACAACCCATTTATGTTTGGTTTCTATTTAGTTGGTGTTGTTTCAACGATTTTCCACTTTGCAAATGGACTATGGACATTCTGCATAAGCTGGGGAATTACAGTATCTCCACGTTCACAAAGAATCTCTACTTATGTAACATTAGCTATTTTCTTAGGTCTATCTTATGTAGGTGTGAGTGCATTATTAGCGTTCATCGATCCACAGCTAGCAAACCAGTAAGGAGTGGGAGAGCATGAAAGGGAAACTTATAGTAGTCGGCGGTGGCTTGGCCGGCTTAATGGCAACGATTAAAGCGGCAGAAGCAGGAGTAAATGTTGAACTATTTTCTTTAGTACCAGTAAAACGTTCACATTCTGTATGTGCCCAAGGTGGAATTAACGGTGCCGTAAATACAAAAGGTGAAGGGGATTCTCCATGGATCCACTTTGACGATACAATTTATGGTGGGGACTTCTTAGCGAACCAACCGCCAGTTAAAGCAATGTGTGAAGCAGCACCAGGTATTATTCATTTAATGGACCGCATGGGTGTTATGTTCAACCGTACGGAAGAAGGACTTCTTGATTTCCGTCGCTTTGGTGGAACACAACATCACCGTACAGCATTTGCTGGCGCAACAACTGGTCAACAATTACTATATGCATTAGATGAGCAAGTACGCCGTCATGAAGTAGCAGGACTTGTAACGAAATACGAAGGTTGGGATTTCTTACGAGCTGTTGTTGATGATGAAGGTGTGTGCCGAGGAATCGTCGCACAAGACTTACAGACTATGGAGATTAAAAGTTTCCAAGCTGATGCCGTGATTATGGCAACAGGGGGCCCTGGTATCATCTTTGGAAAATCAACTAACTCTATTATCAATACAGGTACAGCAGCATCTGCTGTATATCAACAAGGTGCATATTATGCGAACGGTGAGTTCATTCAAATCCATCCAACGGCAATTCCTGGAGACGATAAGTTACGTCTTATGAGTGAATCTGCACGTGGTGAAGGTGGGCGTGTTTGGACATATAAAGATGGTAAGCCATGGTACTTCTTAGAAGAAAAATATCCTGCTTACGGAAACCTTGTACCTCGTGATATTGCAACGCGTGAAATCTTTGATGTTTGCGTAGAGCAAAAACTAGGTATTAACGGTGAAAACATGGTATATCTAGATCTTTCTCATAAAGATCCGAAAGAACTAGATATTAAACTTGGTGGAATTATTGAAATCTATGAGAAGTTTACAGGTGATGATCCTCGTAAACTACCAATGAAAATCTTCCCAGCGGTTCACTATTCAATGGGCGGACTATGGGTTGATTACAAGCAGATGACAAGTATTCCAGGTTTATTTGCAGCAGGTGAGTGTGATTATTCTATGCACGGTGGTAACCGTCTAGGTGCGAACTCACTATTATCAGCAATTTACGGTGGTATGGTAGCAGGACCAAACGCAATTGAGTATATGAAAGGTCTTTCTAAATCATCTGATGCTGTTTCATCTACTGTATATGAGCAAAATGAATTAATCGAAACAGAGAAATTTAACAATATTTTAACGCTTGATGGTAATGAAAATGCATATGTTCTTCATAAAGAGCTTGGAGAATGGATGACAGATAACGTTACAGTAGTTCGTGAAAATAAAAAATTACTAGAAACAGATGCGAAAATTGAAGAGTTAATGGCTCGTTACAAACGTATTAACATTAACGATACTGCAAGATGGAGCAACCAAGGTGCTTCGTTTACACGCCAACTTGCAAATATGTTTGAGTTAGCACGTGTTATTACAATTGGGGCATATAACCGTAATGAAAGCCGCGGAGCTCATTACAAACCAGAATTCCCAAATCGTGATGATGCAAACTTCTTAAAAACTACGATGGCGAAATTTGAAGGAGAAGGAAATGCACCAGCATTCCATTACGAAGAAGTGGATGTTTCATTAATTAAACCACGTAAACGTGACTATTCTTCAAAACACGATGTAGCTGCTAAGGGTGAAGAGAAGGGGGATAAGCAACATGTCTGAGAAAACAATCCGCCTCATCATTACGAGACAAGATGGACCAGATGCACAAGAATTTGACCAAGAGTTTGAAATTCCGTATCGTCCAAATATGAATATTATTTCAGCGCTGATGGAAATTCGTCGTAATCCTGTTGATTCAAAAGGGAACCAAACGACTCCGATTGCATGGGATATGAACTGTTTAGAGGAAGTATGTGGTGCTTGTTCGATGGTGATTAACGGAAAACCACGTCAATCATGTACAGCTCTTATTGACCAGTTAGAACAACCAATTCGCTTAAAGCCGATGAAGACATTCCCAGTTGTACGTGACTTGCAAGTTGACCGTAGTCGCATGTTTAATGCTCTAAAACGCGTTAAAGCTTGGATTCCAATTGATGGTACGTATGACTTAGGACCAGGACCAAGAATGCCAGAGAAAAAGCGTCAATGGGCTTATGAGCTTTCAAAATGTATGACATGTGGTGTTTGCTTAGAATCATGTCCAAACGTAAACAGTAAATCTGACTTTATTGGACCAGCACCGTTATCACAAGCTCGTTTATTCAACTCACATCCAACGGGTGAAATGCATAAAGCAGATCGCTTACGTGCAATTATGGGAGATGGAGGACTTGCCAACTGTGGTAACTCTCAAAACTGTGTGCAATCATGTCCGAAAGGTATTCCATTAACAACTTCAATTGCAGCATTAAACCGTGATACAACAATTCAATCGTTCAAAGATTTCTTTGGTAGCGACAATAACTATTAATAAATATTGCCTCTTCATGTTGAAGAGGCAATATTTATAACTTTATTTTTCTGTTTATTCTGTTTATTTTAAAAGTGAAAAGGAGAGGTAGCAATGAAGAGGATTTCTTATATCGAAGACTTTGAGCAATGGGAAAGTGGTTTTTCATTTTACAATCCTGTGAAAGTTCGTTTTGGTGAAGTCGATATGTTTGGACATGTAAATAATGTCGTTGCTTTTACTTATTTTGAAGAAGCTCGTATCGCATTATTTAAAGAGCTCGGATTTATGCAAGAATGGACACATGAATCATCAGAAACGATGATCGTTGTTGCAGATCTACAATGTAATTTTATTAAACAAATTTATTTTGATGAGCAGTTGAAAGTATATGTAAAGGCTGGAGCGGTTGGGAATTCCTCTTTAGATTTACACTATATGGTCAAAAATGCAGAAGGGGAAGTGTGTTTAGTTGGACGCGGTATGATGGTTCAAGCATCGAAAAAAACGGGAAGAGGCGAACCGTGGCCTGAAGAATGGAAGAGAAAATTACTACAGTGATAGAGTGAAAGAAAAATAAGAGAGCAAATTGCTCTCTTATTTTTTGCCTTCCATCGCTTCTTCTAATGTTAAATGATGTTTATATATGTATGTAGCGTATGGATTACCAACGTATCGCAAGTGCCACGGTTCATATGAATACTCTGTAGTCTCTGTTTTATCCTCTAAATAACGGATGACAAATCCGAACTCATGAGCATGTTTCGCGACCCATTTTCCTTCTGCTGTCTCTCCGAAGATTGGTTCTAATTGGAATTTAGCAGATTTTGAGCTAATATCCATTGCTAGACCAGTTTGATGCTCACTTGTTCCAGGAATTGCACTTACCGAATTAGCCTCAGTTTTTCCTTGGCGCTTAATATATGTATTATGTAATGACTGTTGACGTTTGTAAGAACGGTAACCTGAAACTGCTGTAAGTTCTAATCCTTCGTCTTTCGCTGCTTGGAACATTTTCTCAAGCGCATCTGCAGCATCTTTACGAAGTAATGTTTTCTCTTTATCTTTTGGACTAGTAAATGGTACGTTCGGTTTCGTTAAATCTTTTGGAATGTACCCATCTGGTAGTTTTCGATGTTTATTAACTAATACAAGAGCAGAATCTGGATTTGTTACAACTGAAAAATTATTGTCTAGTTTCTTTGCATTATGATTAGCTTTTGGAAAAGCAGGAATCTCTTCTTTTTGATGGTTACTATGTTTTTGACTTTCGACAGCCTTTACCTCGTTTTGTAGTGGTGATTTAGAACCAAAGTAAGCGAAAGATGTGATACCGATTACAATAGTAGCGGCAGAAACAATTATTATCTTTTTCATGATGCCTTGTAATCACAGTCCTTTCTTAATAAAATATGTATCGTTGTTATTATAAGTCTAGTTTATTGAAAAAGAAATATAAGAGTCATAACGTAATAGAAATGCAAAGAAAATGTCAGAAAATGTGTGAAATTGTAGTGTTTTTTCATATAATTCATTTCTTATCTTTCACGAAATTCATTTTTTATGTTATATATATATATATATATAAGAAGATATAACGATTATGAGAGTAAAGGACTTCTTGTATAGACTAGGAGTGAATGGGAATGGATTTTGCAACAATTATTGGAATCATTTTAGGAGTATTGGCGGTAGTAGTAGGAATGGTCGTCAAGGGCGCTGACGTAATGGCCTTACTGAATCCTGCCGCGGCACTAATTATTTTTGTCGGTACATTTGCTGCAGTATGTATTGCATTTCCGATGAATCAACTAAAAAGAGTTCCAAAATTATTTAAAGTTCTTTTTGGTTCAAATAAAAAAGATTTAAGCTATGAACAGTTACTAGAGTTATTTGTTCATTGGACATCCGAGAGTAGAAAATACGGTATTTTGTCTTTAGAACAACAATTAGATAAAATTGAGGATGAGTTTCTTTTACGTGGTATGAAATTTGTGATTGATGGCGTATCCGCAGAAGATTTAGAACAAATTTTAGAAGCTGAATTAGAATCAATTGAAGAAAGGCATGCAAAAGGAGCGGCAATTTTTTCTCAAGCTGGTACATATGCACCGACATTAGGGGTTTTAGGTGCTGTTATTGGTCTTGTAGCTGCACTTGGAAATTTAACTGATATTGAAAAGTTAGGACATGCTATTTCAGGTGCATTTATTGCAACGATTTTCGGTATCTTTTCAGGTTACGTGTTATGGCATCCATTTGCAAATAAATTAAAGCAAAAGTCTGCCGCTGAATTAGAGAAGAAACGTTTAATTATTGATTGTTTATTAATATTACAAGAAGGTACATATCCATTTATTATGAAAAACCGCATTTTAGGTGCGCTTTCTGCAACTGAGCGTAAAAAGCTAGAAAAAGGAGCGGGAAAAAATGCGGAGTAGGAAGAATAGAAGAAATAAAAAGAAAAAGCATGACGAACATATTGATGAAACGTGGTTAATTCCGTATTCTGATATGCTAACGCTGTTGTTTGCATTGTTTATTGTTTTATTTGCAATGAGTAGTATAGATGCTGCGAAATTTAAACAGATGGCAGTTGCTTTTAGCAGTGAACTAGCAGGTGGAACAGGAAATAAAGAGTTTTTAAGTGATCAAAAGCCAAATGATGAAAAAGAATTATCAGCAAGTAGCCTTGAGGCGGAACAAGAAAAAAAACAAAAAGAAGCTAGAGCCGAAGAAAAAAAAGAAATGGATGAGTTAAAATCATTACAAAAAAAGATTGATCAATATATTAATAAGAAGCAATTATCCTCTGCTTTTCAAACTGAATTAACTGAAAAGGGATTAATGGTGACAATACTAGAGAATGTGCTGTTTGATTCGGGGAAAGCAGATGTGAAATTAGAATCTTTAGGGATTGCAAAAGAGATGTCTAACCTACTTGTTTCAGCGTCACCTCGTGAAATTACAGTAGCTGGTCATACTGATAATGTCCCGATTGCCAATGCGCAGTTTGCATCGAATTGGGAATTAAGTACGCAGCGTGCAGTTAATTTTATGCAAGTATTACTCCAAAATAAAGAATTGCAACCAGAAAAATTTAGTACAATTGGTTACGGAGAATATCGTTCAATTGCTCCGAACGATACACAAGAAGGAAAGGCAAAGAATAGACGTGTGGAAGTGTTTATCTTGCCTTTAACAGAGAAGGGAAAATGAAAGAGGATGGCGAAAGCCATCCTCTTTGTTATTTTGCATCAAATGATTTTAAGTTGTCACGACGGATTTTATCTTTTTCTGCATCTGATTTTTTGAAATTATAGTCATATAAAGCGCCTTCCCAATCACCATACATTGGGTTAGGGAAAATGATGAATTTCTCACCAAATTGTGCTTTTGATTCTTCCACTGCTTGATTACGATCGTTTACAGATTTTCCATCAAAACCAGTGAAATCAGATAAGTTATCACCGAAGAATAAAACAATATCATGTGTTTGAGAAACGAGTTCACGGCGTTTTTCTTTTCCTTTTTCTTTCGGGTCTTGTAGTAATATATGTTCTTTCGTTGCTTGAGGAGCACCTACGCGCTCAAGGTTTTTAATAGTTGCATCTAGTTGATTCGTTTTACGATTTGAGATGTAGTAAATATCTACACCTTTAGACTCTGTATATTTTAAGAAATCAATTGCGCCTGGAAGGGCTTCAGCTTCAGCCTTATTAATCCAATCGTCCCATTTGTAAGGATAGCCTTTTCCTGTTTTTACGCTCATAGCTTGATGAGGACTGTTATCTAAAACAGTTTCATCTAAATCAAGTACGATAGCAGGTTTTTTTTCTGTGCCTTTTGCAAGAGCTGCATCAAGCTTTAATTGACCAATATTGTATCCTTGGTAATAAAGTGCTTTCGTTTCACCAGCTGTTTGATACCATAAATCAGCCATCAATTGCTGGTCTGTTAATTTTACTTTTTCTTCTTTCGCCACTGTTTTCTCAGCTGTTCCTGAACATGCTACAAGCGATGTGGAAAGAACGGCTACAGATAATAAAGTGGTAATACCCCTCTTCATCTTCATATGTATCCTCCTTGATGTTAGAAAATCATTTTATATTATATATTAAAATATAATATTTTTATATGAACATTTGCATATTGTCTTTTGTATATGTAGTAGTTTGTCTTATATTAGAAAGATGAGTCAAATAATAATAATTGTTTTGACAAGTTTTATTGTCGTAATGACAAGTATAATTGACGAAAACAGGATTTTTATTTACAATTTTAACTAAATGAAACAAATGATGGGTTAGGTGTAGCGATACATATAAGAGAATGAAATATAGTACTATATTTCATCCTGAACAATCATAGGCTTTAACAGAGGGTACGAATGATACTAAAGGGGAGGCTTTATACATTGAGTTTACAAATTCAAAACTTAACAAAAATATTCGGAGAATCTAAAGCAGTTAATGGTTTGCAAATCTCGTTACCGAAAGGTGAAGTGTTAGGGTTACTTGGCCGAAATGGTGCAGGGAAAACAACGACAATTAAAATGTTACTAGGTTTATTAACGCCAAATGAAGGTTCTATTACGTGGGATGGAAAAACATTTGGTGATAGCGGGGTAACAATTGGATATTTACCAGAAGAAAGAGGACTATATACAAAAAGTAGAGTAATAGATCAGTTGCGATATTTTGGTAGATTAGAAGGAATGACGAAAAAAGAAGTGGATCTTGCAATTGATTACTGGTTAGAACGCTTAGCAATTCCAGAATATAAATTTAAAACGGCTGGAGAACTTTCAAAAGGGAATCAGCAAAAAATTCAATTGATAGCTGCTCTTCTTCACGATCCAGAACTCCTTATTTTGGATGAACCCTTTAGCGGACTTGATCCAGTTAATGCTGGAATGCTAGCTAGTATTATTGGAGAACAAGTACAGAGCGGAAAGACAATTATTTTATCAAGTCACCGTATGGAGCAAGTAGAGGTTTTTTGCCAGCATGTATGTATTTTGAAAAAGGGTGAAGCAGTTGTAGAGGGACAGTTAAGTGATATTAAGAAGGAATACGGTTTCCGTAATTTAACGATTGAAGATATAGCAGAGAATGAAAAGGGATTAGAAGCTATACAAGTCCCGTATGAAAAACAACAAGGCCTTCTTTATGTAAAAGTACAAGACGATGCAGAAGCTCTAAAGATTTTGCAACAATTGCAAGAACAAGGTGTTAGCTTACGACAATTTAAAATGTTAGAGCCAACGTTGAACGAAATCTTTGTAGAGAGGGCGAAATAACGATGCGTAAATTTTCTCATGTATTTTCATTTTATTTTAGGGAAGCGTTTTTATCTAAAAAATCATTAATTACGAGTGCGATTTTATTTTTAGTTGTGTTTGGGATTTTTGCATTTAATCATTTTACTTCAGGTGATGATAAAAATAAGGATAAAGATAAAATTGCAGTTGTAGTAGAGAGCTCCACATACAAAGTACAAAAAGAAGAGCTAAATAAGCTATTGCCATCAGCAAAAATAACGGTTGGTTCAAAGGATGATTTTGATAAACTGCATAAGCAAGTAGAAGAAGGTGATTTAGATGGTCTATTCCATGTGACGGAAAAGGATGGGACTCCAGCGGTTACATATATGTATAATGGATTTCCAAGCCAAGCAACTTCTGCAATTATGGCAGGCTATTTAAAACAACAATATACGATGGTGACGATTGCAAAAAATAATGTTTCACCAGAAATTGCGCAGCAATTACAAGCAGAAATTCAAGTGAAGCAAGAAGCGATAAAAGATCGTACATCTTCTTTCGGAATTGCGTATTTCTTTACATTTGCTTTGTATATGTTTATTGTAGCTTTCGGAAATACAATTGCAATGAATATTGCATCTGAAAAGGCGTCACGTGTAATGGAAGTAATGCTTCCGAAAGTAAAGCCACTTACGATGATGTATGCGAAAATCTTAGCGGTTGTTTCAACGGCGTTATTGCAACTTGTAATATTGGCGTGTGGTTACCTTATTCCTTATTTGTTAGGTTGGGTCGATTTAGAAAGTGCCTCATTATTTGGTATTCCAATTGACTTTACCAAATTAGATGCAAAGGTTATAAGCATGTTCCTTGTGTATTTCATTACGGGGTATTTACTATATGCGATGATGTATGCAGCTGCTGGAGCTGTCGTGTCTAAGACGGAGGATTTACAAGCTGTATCTTTCCCAGTAATGATTTTAATCATGGCTGCATTCTTTATTAGTATTAAATCATTAAGTGATCCGAATAGTACTATCGTTGTTGTAAGTTCATATGTTCCGTTCTTTACTCCTATGGTCACATTTTCACGGATTGTAGCTGGTGAAGCAGGTATGTTGGAAATTACGATAACATTAGTAGTCTTATTGGCGACAATCGGTATATTAAACGCTGTTACAAGCCGTATCTACGTAAACGGTGTAATGAATTACTCCGACAAAGTGAAGTTTAAAGATTTAGCGAAATTTATAAAGCGTCAATAATGGGAGAAAAGCATGATTTTCTAATGGAATCATGCTTTTTCTTTATGTATAAATTAAAAATAGTATATAATAATAAGAGTTGTCTTTTAATAGAATGAATAAAAAGGAGGGTGTGCAGATGGGAATTAGTAGTCGTTTTACAGTAGGTGTTCATATGTTAACGTTACTTGCGATAGATCGAAACTCTCGCTGTACCTCTGAATGGATTGCTGGTAGTGTGAATACAAATCCAGTTGTGATTCGTCGCATTACAGGAATGCTGAAGAGAGCAGGACTTGTTGATGTACAAGCTGGTAAAGGTGGTACGACACTTGCTCGTGATTTAGATGAAATTACATTACTTGATGTATATAAAGCTGTGGAAGTTGTAGAAGAAGGACATCTATTTTCTTTCCATGAAAATCCCAACATTGAATGTCCAGTAGGAGCTAATATTCAATCGGTATTAGAGATTGTTTTAATGCAATCGCAAGAAGCGATGGAAAACGTACTTGCAAATGTAACGGTAGAGCAGTTAGTTACAAATTTAAAGTCGAAAATTAAAAAATAAAAAAGCGAGCTTCCTCATAATGAGGGCTCGCTTTTTTTATTCGGAAATATTGAAAATTCTATTTTTCAGTATTTAAAATAAACTTTCCTACAACAGCTGCTACGATACCACCAAGAATTGGGGCAACGATGAATACCCATAGTTGAGAAAGTGCTTCTCCGCCAGCGAATAGAGCTGGTGCGATACTACGAGCTGGGTTAACAGATGTTCCAGTTAACGGAATGCCTAATAAGTGAATTAATACTAATGTGAAACCAATTACTAGTCCAGCTAAAGAAGAACTTCCTTTTTTACCAGTTACAGCAACGATAACTAAAACAAATACGAAAGTTAAAATGAATTCAACTAGAAATGCTCCAGATAAACCAAGAGTTCCAAAACTATTTTGTCCTAAATTATCTAAAGGTGTTTTAGCAGAGCGTAAAATTGTTACTAACGTTGCAGTTCCTAATAAACCACCTAAAATTTGAGCTAATACATAATAACAAAGTTCCATAGCGTTCATTCTTTTGTTGATGAACATAGCGATTGATACTGCTGGGTTAATGTGACATCCAGAAATTGTTCCAATGCTATATGCCATAGCTACAATAGATAGACCGAAAGCCATAGCGATACCTAGTGTTCCAATTCCTTCAATTCCGCCGCCAGTAACAGCTACTCCAGTTCCGAATAATACAAGTACAAATGTACCAATAAATTCAGCGATTGCTTTTTTTAACATAATTTACCTCCTATTAATGCGCATGAAACGTATTATAACATAAGTTTTAGTATAAACAGCTAATGAAATACTATTCTGATAAGGCGAAATAGGGAGACAATAAAAATAGATATGGTTCTATGAAGAAGAACCATATCTATTTTTATGCCGATTTTTTTGTTTAATAACTGGAACAGAACGGTTTAAAACGCTATTTACGACCATTCCTAACATGATAATAATCATCCCAATCAGTGACAGACCACTAGGGAATGAACCATTTAAGAAAATAATCTCACCAAGCACGGTAAAGACCATCGTTCCAGCTTGTGTTGCTTCAACAGCTCCAAGTAAAGCAAGATTGTCTTTTGCTAAATCAGTAGCAAAGAAAAATGTCATCGTCGCAATAACTCCAGAACATAGTGCTAACAAAAATCCTTGAAGCATTTGAGTTGATGATGGAATACCAGTAGTGGAAAATCCGTATATCCCAAGGAGAATTGTAATAGGAAGACTTCCAATTGCCATTCCTAATACACGTTGGAATGTATCAAGACGTCCGCCAACAAGTTCCATCATTTTTCGGTTGCCGAAGGGATATAAGAAAGCTGCTAAAACGACAGGTAAAAAGCCTGAAATGAACTGATTCATTGTAATGTGGCCTGCTTCAGTCGCTTGCATACAAATTACACCAAGTAAAATAAATAAAGCGACGTATAAACTGCGTAGTGGAATTTTTCCACGTACAAGTTTTGTACCTGATTTTGTTTCTATTTTAATGAAAAATAATGGCGATAAAAGCAAACCTGCTAATATAGTAACTTGCCAAGTTCCAGCAACGAGCCAAGCTGGAGAGAAGACAGCGGCGAAACTTAATAAAGAATAGAAACCAATCCCTGCAACGGAACCCCATCCGATCCATGCAAATGGATGTTTCTTTAACTCTGCCCATAACCCCCTTAAGTTTTTGCGAAATAAAACGATAAGGAATAAAATAGGGAGAGCAAATAAAAAACGGAAGGAAGCTGTCCAAGCCCAGCTTGTTCCAGATACGTTCATCGCTCTATTAATAATAAAGGTTGCAGAAAAGAAGGCTGATGATAAAAGGCCTAATAATATTGCGCGCATGAAATATAGCACTCCTTTCGGAATTAAATAATTATGTATAGTATAATATACTTAAGTGCAATAAAAGTAAACTATTTTATATTTTAAGGTGGTTTTATAGATGAAAGAAAATGAGGATATGCAAACAAAAGAAGTGATCCAGCAAGTAGGTCAGTTATTAAGACAAATTCGAAATGAACAAAAACTAAGTTTAGAAGAATTAGCCCAAAAAACAGGGGTTAGTAAATTGACATTAGGAAAAATCGAAAGAGGGGAAACGAATCCAACGTTAGCTGTCATTTGGAAAATAACGAAAGGGTTATCGATTCCTTTATCAAGATTAATGGTTGTTGGAGAACCTGTAGCTGTTGCGCGCTGCGGAGAGGGATTTGCAGTAGATGTAGGACAAGCATGGCATTTAGAAACGATGTTCCGTTACACGAAAGAAACAGGGATGGAAATGCACCGTGCTTGTTTAAGAGCGAATAGTATATATGAACCGGAAGCTCATCATGAAGGTGCTATTGAGCTTGTAACGGTAATGAAAGGGAAAGTATCTATTCAAGTGGAGAATGATGTGTATGAGCTAAATGAGTTTGACTCCATTCAATTTGAAGCGAATAAGAAACATAGTTATAAGAATGAAGAAGATGAAGTGGCAGTATTACATTTAACGATGAAATACTCTTCATGAAAAAATCCCCTATAGAAAAAACTATAGGGGATTTTTTATACGTTTTGTTCAAATGTATTGAATGAAGTTATTAGTAAGAGCGTGGCATAAGTAATAAACAAATGAAATAAACTAAAAAACCCGTTCCAAAACATAAAATAGCAATAACCCAAAGTATGCGAATGAGAGTAGAGCTAATATCAAAATATTCTCCTAAACCACCACATACACCAAATAACATTTTATCAGTTTCGGATTTATATAATCTTTTTGACATTGTCCAATCCACTCCTTTTTATAGCAAACTGTATACTTCTATTCTATATGGAATTTTATGAGAAGACTATGAGGTTGTATTACATTTTTTTGAGGAAACAGTCGTATTAATTGTCTTAATTTTCAGTTGATATTAAAATTATAGTAAGAGGTATGAGATGATTTTTAATAAAGGGTGGGGAAATAGAGATGACAGTATATTGGTTGACTAATGTAATGCTTGAATCAGGGTATACATATGAAGAAGGAGAAATTTCACAAACAGAAACAGAATTATGTAGTTTACTCATTGATGATGGACGAATTAAAAAAATCATAGCGGGTGTTGTACAAGAAGAAGGGATAGTAACTCTTGATGCCAATCGCTTATTAATTTTGCCAGCTTTCGAAGAGATGCACATTCATATTGATAAAACATATTATAGTGGTCCTTGGAAAGCTAGTGTGCCAGCAGAAAATATTTTTACGCGTTTTAAAGAAGAAGAAACGATTTTGCCAAAGCAATTAGCAACTGCTCAACATAGGGCGGAAAATATGTTAGAATTATTGCTCCAAAATGGTGCAACGAATATTAGAACACATTGTAATGTTGATCCGATTATTGGACTTCGTAATTTGGAAGCAACGTTAGCGGCTTTAGAAACATATAAAGATCGATTGTCTGGTAGAATCGTTGCTTTTCCGCAACATGGATTATTGCGCAGTAATTCTGTGCAACTTGTGAAAAATGCGATGCGTATGGGTGCGCATCTAGTCGGCGGAGTGGATCCAGCTACAGTAGATAATGACATTGAAAAATCATTACATACGATTATGGATATCGCAGTAGAGTTTAATGCGGATGTTGATATTCATCTGCATGATGCGAATAACCTTGGTATGTTTACGATGAAGAGATTGGCAAGTCTAACAGAAGAAGCAGGGTGGCAAGGTCGTGTAACAATTAGTCATGCGCTTGGACTTGGTGGTGTTACTGATAAAGAAGCTGAAGAAGTGGCAGAAAGACTAGCAGCTTTAAAAATTGATATTACTTCAACCGTGCCAATTGGTAAACAGGTAATCCCAATTCCATTATTAGATAAAAAGGGTGTTAAAGTTTCATTAGGAAATGATAGTATTACAGATCATTGGTCACCGTTCGGAACAGGTGATATGCTTCAAAAGGTAAATCGATTAGCAGAGCGTTTTGGATGGAGTGACGAAAGATCTTTAGGAAAAGCGCTGCGCTTTATTACGGGAGGAAAAGAAACGTTAAATAATGAAGGGAAGCGAGCGTGGCCAAATGTAGGGGATGAAGCGAGCTTTGTTTTGACGAATGCAACATGTGTCGCTGAAGCAGTAGCACGTCAAACCGATAAGTGTGTAGTTATGCATAAAGGGAATGTTGTTATAGGGGATTTAAAGAAAGTAAAATCGGATAATCTTGTATAGAGGAATCATTTAAATGTTTTGAGAAGGGTTCTAATCGTGAAAATAGAACTCTTCTTTTTTGTTTAGTAGAAGCAGGATAACGCTATACTTCCTTATAGGAAAGCTAGAAAGGATGAAAAATTTGGACAATCAACATAACCAAAATCATATTATGGGAACCTTGCAATGGTTTATTTTTTTATTAGCGAATTCGATCGCACTACCAATTGTCGTTGGCGGATTATTTCATCTTACGACGGAAGAAGTATTTTATTTAATGCAGCGTACGTTTTTTGTAGTGGGTATATCTTCTTTTTTACAAGGATGGATTGGGCATAGATTACCAATTGCGGATGGGCCAGCTGGATCTTGGGTTGGTGTATTTACCGTACTTGCTTATGCAACTGTCGGGCAGGATCAACTACATAGTACGTTGCAAATATTAGAATTAGGGATGATGATTTCCGGAGTTATTTTAATAGGATTAGGGGTAACGGGTTTTATAGGGCGCATTTTATTTTTATTTACACCGCTCGTTACAGGGACGTTCTTGCTTCTATTATGTTTGCAATTAAGTGGTGTATTTTTAAAAGGAATGTTAGGAATTACAGCTACTGTTTCTCAAATTGATGGATTTACAGCATTGATCGCTTTTGGCATATTTTTGTTCGTAGTCATACTTTCGAATTTTGGAAAAGGTTTTGTTAAAAGTTATGCGGTTTTAATAGGATTGATTAGCGGTTGGATTATTTTTCTGATCGTAGGGAAAGTGACGATTCCGTCTCAAGTAACTCATTTTGTACAATTTCCACATATATTTGCTTGGGGACTTCCAAAATGGAATACAGGTATGGCTGTATCAAGTTTCGTTATGGTATGTATTTTAGTTTCAAATACAGTGGCAGCTATTATAGCAATTAATCAAGCTACCATTCATAAAGCGACTATTGAACAAAAACAGTTGAGAAACGGTACGTGGGTTGGAGGGATTTCGCATATGATTTCTTCTTTATTTTCAACAGTAGGTGTCGTTCCATTACCGGCAACAGCAGGTTTCATACGTTTAACAAATCAAAAGTATATGCGTTCATTCTTATTGGCCTGTGTACTATTAGTCGTTATGTCGCTATTTCCAAGTATTATTCGTTATTTAGCCTCTCTGCCATCCGCGGTCGCATCTGCGGTTTTAATGGCTTCGTTCGTGCAACTCATTGGAATTGGATTTCATAATATAAAACAAGTGCCACTTAGCGAACGGAATGTAACGATCTTAGAGCCTGTTTATAGTCTTATAAATATGTTAGGATGTATGCAAAAACAGGAGATGAGTGTATGTCTTATCCAAGTGATATCAGCCGTGAAAAATTCGAGATCATTCGTGAGGAACTAGAAACGTTTAGCAAACGCACAAGTCCGCGAAAGTATGACCTTTATGATGTGTTCAATGCACTACTCTATGTTCTGAGTACAGGCTGCCAGTGGCGTGCTTTACCAAAAGATTATCCCAAATGGCAAAATGTTTACCGCTACTATGCAAAATGGAGTAAATCCAATGCCGAAGGTAGTAGTCTATTAGAGACCTTATTAAAAAAATTGTTGGGCAAATAAGGGAAGCAGTGAATCGCCCCAAAAGCTCTAGCTTTAATATTGTCGATGCCCAAAGTGTTAAGAATGCAGATACGGCTGAACAAAAAGGTTATGATGGTGGTAAGAAAGTTTCTGGTATTAAACGACATATCAGTGTAGATATTCTTGGATTTCCCCATGCAATCCATGTTACCACTGCCAATGTCACAGATCGAAAAGGCGCACTCGAAATGTACGAGCAATATCCTGAATTGAAAGAAACCATAGAAGCCATCCTCACGGATGGTGGGTACACAGGAGAAAAGTTTCAAAAAGAAATTCAAAAGCTATTGAATGCTGAAGTACAAGTTGCCCAGCGGTCCGAATTGCATCAATTTCAAGTGATCCCTAAAAGATGGATCGTAGAGCGCTCATTTGCTTGGTTAGAAAAATACAGACGATTGTTCAAAAATGTAGAGAGAAAACTAGAAACAAGTAAACAAATGGTTGTCCTAGGATTTCTCGCTATTTTAATAAAAAGATAAGACTATAAACAGGCTCTTAGGAGTCGCGGTATTGTTTGGCTGCGGCGTTATGTTTTTACCGTCTGGAGCACTTCAATCATTGCCTTCTGTTATGCAATATGTATTCGGTAATGGTTTGTTTGTAGGTACTGTTGTAAGTATATTGCTAGAACAAATATGGCGTACTGGAAAGTAAGTGGATAAATCGAGTGTATGCACTGTATAAAAGTCTAAAATAACATAAGAAATAAAGCCCATTTTCATTCACCACCTGCACATTTCGTTCATACAATATCTTGACTAAATAAACACCCAACTTACACATATACAGCTCTGGCTTAAGCAAGGAGGGTTATACCAGTTGAAGGAAAAAGCGTATCAATCTAAACCGTTACTCACAAAGAGAGAAAGAGAAGTATTTGAATTACTCGTTCAAGATAAAACGACGAAGGAAATTGCAGGTGAACTTTTTATAAGTGAAAAAACAGTACGCAATCACATTTCAAACGCAATGCAAAAGCTAGGGGTTAAAGGACGTTCACAAGCAGTTGTAGAGCTTCTTCGTATGGGAGAACTCGAACTATAAGAAAGCAGCCGACTTTTATATGAAGAGTCGGCTATTTTTCTGTCTGTTTCACGTGCTATATGAATGATAAGAATGTTTCATACATAAATAGGTAGTAAGGAGGGGATGTGTTGAAAAGAGTATTATTAGTTTCAACAAGCGCTCATGATATGAATGGACACCCGACTGGTTTATGGCTTGAAGAACTCGCAGCTCCGTATAATTTATTTAAAAAGGCTAAGTTCGATGTTGATCTTGTATCTATAGAAGGTGGAAGGGTGCCTATTGATAGAGTATCAATTCCAAATGGTATACCTCGTGAATTTAAGCATGTCGCTTCTTTGTTGCAAAATACAAAACCAATATCTACTGTTCACTTTTTAGATTATGATGCAGTTTTATTTGGTGGTGGACACGGGGCTATTGTGGATTTTCCTGGTAATCCATATGTAGCGAATTTGATTGAGAACATGTACAACAATAACCGGATTGTAGCGGCTGTTTGTCACGGAGTAAGTTCTTTGGTCGGTGTGAAAAATAAAGATGGCTCGTTTTTTGTTGCCGGTAAGCGTATAACAGGTTATACAAACGATGAAGAAAAAGCTGTACATTTAGAAAAGAGAGTGCCGTTTTTATTAGAAAGTAAATTGAAAGAAGAAGGGGCTTTGTTTTATGTTGCTCCAAATTTCACACCACATGTAGTAGTAGATGGGCATTTAATTACAGGGCAAAATCCGCAGTCTAGTATAGAAATAGGTAAGGCTATAAAAAGAGCTGTAAATAAATTATAGAAAAAGTACCCGCTACTAACAAAGGTAGTGGGTACTTTTATGTATAGCCTAGATTGAAATTGAAATAAATTGATATAAATGGTAAGAAATAACCTTTGGAACAAGGGAGTTAGCTCGGCTGTCCTAAGGCAAATTCGTTAACTATCAAAAGTAACGATGAACCGAGAAGTCCCCACTTCAAGTAAGCTTGTAAGAGATACTGAGTGGTGGGGAGTTTACTTTCTGCTCATTTCTTCTTATTAATAGGAATGTCTTCTGTTCAGAGAAAAGTGTCGTAATGAATACGTATTTTATATAGAAGAAACCGATTTTCATATAGAGGATCGTTTATTTTTCTGTCTTGCAAATTATGAAAAAAAGGAGCAAAATAAAAAAGGTCCTAGTCTATGCAGATACAGATAAAAAAATTTCATACAGGAGCATTTTAAGTGAGCGAACTTAAAGTGCGTAAAATATAATGATAAACATAAAATAAGATGATGAATGAGAAAACGGGTGATTAAGTTGAATAGAGCGATCGGTGTAATCGATTCAGGAGTTGGCGGTTTAACAGTAGCGAAGGAATTAATTCGTCAGTTGCCGAAAGAGCGTATTATATATTTAGGGGATACAGCACGTTGCCCTTATGGTCCGCGTTCTCGTGAAGAAGTGCGTCAATTTACGTGGGAAATGACGGAGCATTTATTAGATTTAAATATCAAAATGTTAGTGATTGCGTGTAATACAGCAACTGCGGTTGTGTTGGAAGAAATGCAGAAACAGTTGCCAATTCCAGTAGTTGGAGTTATTCATCCAGGATCACGTACAGCTTTAAAAGTGACAAATACGTATCATGTTGGGATTATTGGGACGATTGGAACAGTAAAAAGTGGTGCCTATGAAGAGGCGCTAAAATCTATTAATAACCGTGTTATGGTAGAAAGTTTAGCGTGCCCACCTTTCGTTGAGCTTGTAGAGAGTGGGAATTTCGAAAGCGAAATGGCGTATGAGGTTGTAAGAGCAACATTGCAACCGTTGAAAAGTACAGACATTGATACACTTATTTTAGGGTGTACACATTATCCGATTTTAGGTCCTGTTATAAAAAAGGTAATGGGAGATCAAGTGCAATTAATTAGTTCGGGTGATGAAACAGCTCGTGAGGTAAGTACGATTTTATACCATAGTAAGATGTTAAACGAGGGAGAAGAACAAAGTGATCACCTCTTCTTAACGACTGGTAAAATAGGTCTGTTTAAAGAAATTGCATCAAAGTGGTTTGGTCAGCCGATTGAAAATGTGAAGCATATTAATTTAGAAACAGAATAATAGTAGATTCATATAAGAGAACTCCTGAGAAATCAGGGGTTTTTTCTGTGTAAGTAGCTATAGCTTGTTCTAAAATATGAAACAGCTCGTATACATAATAGTACAAACTTAGATTTTAGGGGGGAATGGCATGCCTAAATCCACTTTTAAATGGGTTGTTGGTGCTACTGTGAGTGCGATTTTATTATCAGGGTGTGGCTTATTAAATCAAGAGAAAGCAACAGAACAAATTGATCCACCGAAAAAAGTTACGTATACAGAAGGTGAAAAGAAAGAAACAGCTAAAAAAGATAAACAAGGGCAAACAGTAAATAGAGAGTTATACCTCGTTGATAAAAATGGATATGTCGTACCGCAAACTATTGCAATGCCTACTCCGAAAGCGAATGAAGTTGTAAAGCAAACGTTAGAGTATCTTGTGAAAGATGGACCAGTCACAAATTTATTGCCGAATGGATTTCGAGCAGTCCTTCCAGCGAATACGACGATGACCTTGGATTTGAAAAAAGGTGGGACAGCGGTAATTGATTTCTCTAAAGAAATGAAAAATTATTCAAAGGAAGAAGAGCGTCAAATTGTTGAATCAGTAGCGTGGACTTTGACTCAATTTACAGAAATAAAACAAGTGCAGTTCCAAATAAATGGTGAAAAGTTAGCGAAGATGCCTGTTGCGGGTACACCGCTTGGTGAAGGTGTAAGTCGTGCGAATGGAATTAACTTTGATGATGAACAAGTAGCAGATGTAACGCATACAAAACCGGTTACACTTTACTTTATGGCGCAAAATAATAATAAGCAGCAATATTACGTACCGGTAACAAGACGCGTTGTAGAAGGGAAAGAAAATGATTATGCAGCAATTATAGATGAACTTGTAAAAGGACCGATTCATCAATCGCTTCTGAATGATTTTAATCCAGGAGTTAAGCTTATTACGAATCCGAAATTACAAAATGGAAATCTTACATTAAACTTTAATGAAAATATATTTGCGAACCAAGACAAGAGTGTGATTTCAAATTACGTATTGAAGTCGTTAGTCTTATCTTTAACGGAAAAACAAGGTGTGAAAAATGTTTCTATTGAAGTGAATGGGAAAGCGAATCTGATGGATGAAAAAGGTGAAAAGTTAACAAAACCTGTTGATCGTCCACAAAACGTGAATACAGGTAGTTTTTAATCGTGAATAATTTGATATAATTATGTAAGAAAGGGGGATTGCTTTTTGAGTTCCCCTTCTTTTATTGTTATACATATCGTACATTTAAATTTGGCTATACTAATGAGAGTATTTATGAGGGGGTTATTTTTATGCGAGTAGATGGTAGAGGACAAGCAGAGTTACGCCATATACATATTCATACAAATTATTTAAAACATCCAGAGGGATCGGTACTAATTGAAGTTGGGGATACAAAGGTAATTTGTTCAGCGACAATTGAAGAGCGTGTACCGCCGTTTATGCGTGGAGAAGGAAAAGGCTGGGTAACAGCAGAATACTCAATGATTCCACGTGCGACAGAGCAACGTACAATCAGGGAGTCAAGTAAAGGGAAAGTAACAGGGCGTACAATGGAAATCCAGCGTTTAATTGGACGAGCATTAC
This sequence comes from Bacillus silvicola, assembly GCF_050524305.1. Classification (NCBI taxonomy): domain Bacteria; kingdom Bacillati; phylum Bacillota; class Bacilli; order Caryophanales; family Bacillaceae; genus Bacillus; species Bacillus silvicola. The sequence goes on along the minus strand of NZ_JBNGVC010000012.1, from coordinate 1,410,218 downwards.
GTGCGGTTGTCGATTTAGAAGCGCTTGGCGAAAGAACGGTTTGGATTGACTGTGATGTAATTCAAGCGGATGGCGGAACGAGAACAGCTTCAATTACAGGTGCTTATGTAGCGATGGTATTAGCTTTTGAAAAATTATTGCAAGCAGACAAAGTATCTAAAATTCCTGTAAAAGATTATTTAGCGGCAACGTCAGTAGGTGTTGTTGAAGAGCAAGGTGTCGTTTTAGATTTAAATTATGCCGAAGATTCTAAAGCGGATGTTGATATGAACGTTATTATGACTGGAAAAGGTCAGTTTGTTGAAGTGCAAGGAACTGGAGAAGAAGCGACGTTTAGCAGAGCAGAATTAAATGAACTACTTGATGCTGCGGAACAAGGGATCTTCCAACTTGTTGAAAAGCAAAAAGAAGCGTTAGGTGACATCGTATCTCATATAGAGTAGAGGTGGAAAATATGAAGCAAGTTGTTGTAGCGACGAAAAATCTTGGGAAAGTACGTGAGTTTGCTGAGTTATTTGAGAGATTTGATTTAGAAGTGAAATCTTTACACGATTTTCCTCATATTGAAGAAGTCGAAGAAACTGGTGAAACATTTGAAGAAAATGCAATTTTGAAAGCGGACAGTCTTAGTAGACAGTTGAATTCCATCGTAATTGCGGATGACTCTGGTCTTATTGTAGATGCCTTAAACGGGAAGCCGGGTGTATATTCAGCTCGTTTTGCTGGAGAGCCGAAAGATGACCAAGCGAATATCGATAAAGTGTTGCAAGAGTTAACTGACATCGATTTAGAAAAACGTACAGCTCGTTTTTACTGTGCGCTAGCGGTTGCTTTCCCTGAAGCAGATAAAGAGCCTGTTATTGTAAACGGAACGTGTGAAGGAAAAATCTTAGAACAGCGCCGCGGGGAAAATGGTTTTGGATACGATCCGATTTTTTATGTAGAAGAATATAAAAAAGCGATGGCGGAGCTAAGCTCAGATGAGAAAAATGCCATTAGCCACCGTGGACGCGCTCTTCGTAAATTAGAAGAGAAAATCCCAGAATGGTTTTTAGAAGAATAAGGGAGAGAAATTGATGAAAGCTTTAATCGTAAGCGATAGTCATAGCTCTGTGAAGGAATTACAGCAGTTAAAAGAGAAATATGAAGGGAAAGTAGATGTCATGATTCATTGTGGTGATTCAGAGCTAACGCCTGCTCACGAAGAGCTACAAGGTTTCCATGTTGTAAAAGGGAATTGTGATTATGCTAACTTTCAAGATGAAATTGTAACTGATGTAGATGGAATTCGTTTCTTAGTTGTACACGGTCATCGTCATAATGTGAAAATGACGTTACAAACGTTAGCGTATCATGCAGAAGAAGTAGGAGCACAAGTAGCGTGCTTTGGACATTCTCATGTACTAGGGGCAGAATTACTTGATGGGATTTTATTTATTAATCCAGGAAGTATTTTGCTCCCGCGCTCTCGTGTGGAAAAGACATTCGCTTTATTAGAAATGGATGAAAATCATATAGAAGTTCGTTTTGAAACATTAGACGGACAGCTAGTTGAACAAGCAATTTTTAAAAGAGGATAATAAAAATTATCCTCTTTTAAAAAAGTGTTGACTTTATAAGTGGTTATGAATATAATAAATATTGTCGATAGGGCAACGGCGCTAACGAAGAAAAATAAAATAACATATGCGGGTGTAGTTTAGTGGTAAAACAAGAGCCTTCCAAGCTCTGGTCGAGAGTTCGATTCTCTTCACCCGCTCCATGTCCCAGTAGCTCAGCAGGATAGAGCAACGGCCTTCTAAGCCGTCGGTCGGGAGTTCGAATCTCTCCTGGGACGCTAACAAAACCTTGTTATCTTTTGATAACAAGGTTTTTTGTTTGTCTAAAAATTGATGTATGTGCAAGAGGTGTGAAAATACTACAACGGAATATATGTTAATGAGTATATGTAACAGATTAAAGTACATTAAAAAAAGAGCACCATTTATGCGCCCTATTCCTCTTATTTAATTTAAAGAATCAATAGGTTTATGATGGAACTCAAATCCATATCCAGATTCTCCTAATTGTTCACTTACAATATTATAAAACTTTTCCCATAAAAACTAGGTTCATTCTGCGGATACACTTGTATAATAAATTGTGTTCTTCCTATTGTACTTGGAACTTTTTCATAAATTTCATCACTTTCAATGAATCCTAAATATGTATTGATTTTGTCTTGTAAAAGTAAAATGTGTTTATCGTCAAGTTCTTCGCTTTTATTCCACTCTAAAGCATCAAAGGTTGTTAAGTACACATTATCTTTATTATCCTCGTCTATTAATACTAAATCGACTTGATCCGTATCGTGTAATGCCATATAAAAGCCTCCTTATTCTTCTTTTCTTATTACATTTATTTTCGTTGGTGGAATCTCTTCTAATAAATGTTCAAATGGCGGTTTGTTCCTACTTTTAACAATGGTACCTGATTCCGCAATTTCGGAGAAGGCTTTTTTCTGAAGAAGCCACAGTATTTGTTATCTCGCCTTTGATTGGATTATCTTCGTATTCAGCATCCGCCGTGCGAAATTTTTCCGTAGCTCTTTCTAGTTCGTTAGCTATTTTATCGAATTCTGTTAAAACAACATATCGACACATACGTTATCAGCAACGAAGACTGGCACGATGCGGACGATCAAAAGAAAGTACGATTAATGAACTCGGCGGATCGAACGTTGTACAATCAATTCGAAGGATATGATATCCCCTATAATGCGATATGTGAATTCAGCGCATACTTAGTAATTGTTTATAACGATACAAACAAAATGCAGCGGCAAGGAATCGTATCATTTAGCGTAACTGGCGTCAGATCATTCAAATTCAAAGAAAATAACGTTTCTAGTACGATTGGGCAGCCGTTATCGGAACTTATCCCCGGCAGTGTGTTAGAATTAATAGAAGCGGAAAGTGAGGATCTCCAATTGACTGGACGTGTGATTGATTGGACAGTTTAAGAAGGTTGTATAAAAAAGGGAGATGGCGCAAATATGGCGAGATCAAAAGAAAATGATTTAACGGAGAAATTGGCAGAAGGTCACCGAAAATATGGTGACGGCAACTTTACAGTACAGAACATCGGTGATGAAACTAACCCGAATTGGACTGTCGTAAAAAATGTGAGGAAGGGATCGGCAGGCATTCGCGAAGAGGAAGATATATTAAGACTGCAATCAAAATATATAAAATAGTGCGGAAAGGTACGCCGAGATTCGCATTTTAAGACGATTATTTTTTATTCCGTGGATAAGGGGATTCATCTAAATGCGTCAGAATTTTCGATAGGGAATCGATAGAACAAAAAGGTATTCAACATTGATGTAGAACTACTATATAGCGTATAATATTAATTAACAAAAATGGTCAGTTGACCGCACAAATGAACGTTCAGTAAGCGATGAAAGAATCGTTTATATATCGGTAATTGACGGGTCGGGAGTTCGAATCTCTCCTGGGACGCTAAAAAAACCTTGTTATCTTTTGATAACAAGGTTTTTTGTTTGTCTAAAAGTGATGTGTGTAAATAAAAATTGGAAATAACTAAACTATGAGTCGTAATAAAAACATTTGGAATCGCTGTAGCTATAGTGATTGTGTGGATATATATTTTGTTTTTTTGCTATACTACCATATAGAAATTAAGGTGCTATTAGGAGTAAATAGCTATTATTACATAATTAACAACATAAACAGGAGAAATGAATATGAAAAAGTATTTTGTAGTAGGGGTGCTGATGTTAAGTTTATTGGTCGGATGCGCACAAGATAACACTTCTATGGGAAAGGAAACGCCAAAGAAGAGTGAACAGGTTGAAAAGAAGGGGAAGTCTACTGATAAAAAGGTGGATGAAGCAAAAAATGTAAAAAATTCCGAGGAATCGGTGAAGCCAAAGCCTGAACTTCAAACGTTCAATACGTGTGATTCGAACGGGAAGTATTGTGATCGTGGTATGCTAAACATTGGAAGTTTTAATGCTTTATCCGTAGGTATGACGGCGGAAGAAGTCACGGGAAAGTTGCAAAAGAATGCGGAGTCTAGTTCGTGGGCTACAGTAGATGGAAAAGAAGCTGTTCGGTATGAATATTCTGCGTCAATTACGAGTGTGACTGTTAATTATATCGATGGGGAAACTGTACTCTGCGATTCATTCTATATATGATCCGAGATCAAAGGTGGTAAAAGTTACCGATTTGAATAATGATGGTTCATTCACGCGGCATGAGTGAGTTAATTAATAGCGTGAAATAAAAAACTATAAAAATGCATCAATTGTAAATGAATATAGAGAAATTCCGGAAAACGCCTCGAGTAATATGAGGTGTTTTTTTCATTTTTGGAAAGCTTACAATTCTGTAAGGTAAGTGTAAGGAAGTTCGATGGTAACAAATTACTAATCCTCTATAATGAAGGTAACAACGATAAAACGAGGAGGAAGAAATGATGAAGGGATTAATCGTAACGGGTTTAACAGTTGCTTTTGGATTTGTAGCGTATGAGAAATTAACGTATGTAGTTGATGTTGTAAAACATTTAATCGCTTAGAAAAAACTACCATGAGAGGGAAAGGGAATGAGTGAATGAATGGAATGGTTATTCGGAATTATAGGTACTTGTAGTGTAGTATTATTGTTCTTTGTCCCGAGTGGTATACTTAGTTCGACAACGAGTTTGTTCTTCTTAAGTTTGTTTGCTTGTACGATGCTTATTATTATGTTTTTAATGAAGCGAAGTAAACCAATCTTCTACTTTAGCATGATTGTTATGGCAATTATTGTTCTCCAAATTATTACCCTTGTTATATACCCCACAATTATAAATGCTTTCCATTAATGATGAATCCTCTGCTTCTGTTGCTGAGGGTTTTTGTTTGTGAAAAATGAATTTTATTTAAAAGGTTGTTGATTTTCTGATATAAAAATTAAATATTCTTATATTTCAAACGAATGGTTTTGGAATGTTGTGTTCTCATTACGCATTTGATATATTTACTTTGAAGATAATTAAAATCTAGAAAAAGAGGCGAACGTATGGATAAAAAAGAAAATACGGTCGTATTGTTTCCGCAACTATCAGCACGCTATATTGATGAAGGTTTTTTAGCGTTGAAAGAGCGGAAATTCGAAGATGCATTGCGCTGCTTTGAAATATTACGTCAGTATAATGCGGAAACGGAACAAACAGAATTAGCTTCGGTTATTTGTTTGTTAGAATTAAAGCATATGGAAGAAGCGAAAGAAAAATGTGAGCAGTTGCTTGAAACGGGAGCTGTATTATTTGGTGACATTCTTGAAACGTATGTGACGATTTTAGTTCAAACAAATGATTATGAAGGTGTTATTGAAACTGTCGAAAAAGTTTTGCAAACGAAAGACATAATGCCCGAGCAAAAGGAAAAATTAGCGCAGCTCGCTTTATTTGCAGAAGGTATGCTAAATGAGGAAGACGCGTCGCTAGTTGATTCGGATTTTGAATTAGACGAGTTTACTAATGAACTTTTTGGAGGGAACTTTGGTCAAAAGCTAAGAGTGATCCAGAAACTTTCATTAAAAGACCTGGATCTTGCACTTCCTGCTTTAAAGAAATTTTTAATAGAGGAAAAGCAACACCCTTATTTGAAAACTTCTATTTTGTATAAGATGGTAGAAAATCAAATAGAAGAAGAGATAGAAGTAGAGAAGTTTGGAAATACGATAAAGGTGATTCCGGCATTTACAGGTCATAATGAGGAGCAATCCGATAAAATAATACATAAATTATCAAGCCGATTAGAGCAAAATTATCCGGATATATTTGATGCAATGGTTACATACTGGAAAGAATTACAAATTAGCACCTTCCCATTCCCTCTATTAATGGATAAAGTAGAAATTTGGGCTGCCGTCTTAGAGAGAATTGGAAGAAAGCGTTTCGGATTAGCTATTGATGAAGAAGAACTTATGACAGCATACAATATTGAATTTGAGGAATTTCATATTGCTTATCAATGGTTATTACGCATTGAAAGAGAAGGGTATTTGCCCGTATAATTATGAAAAAGAATCGTTCAGTTATTGAAACGAGCATATTCTATGTTATAATGTAAGGGTTGCAAAAGGCAGAAATCTGCCTGTTTGTAAGAGAAGAGAAGTATAATTCTCTTACTTAATATGTTTCATATTATTCTCGAACAAAATATACCGTAATTGTCTTTTAGACAATTAGTAGATTGGAACATTATATCTGAAAGCTTTTGCTAGAAGATTATTTGTACATTTGTTATTTCAAAAAAGAGATAATGAAGGTCTTAATCTATAGAGGTATGTGCATACATTATTATAGTTGGAGGGAAAGAATAAATGTCTACAAAATGGGAAAAATTAGAAGGTAACGTTGGCGTTTTAACAATCGAAGTTGATGCTAAAGAAGTAAACAACTCTATCGACGCTGCGTTCAAAAAAGTAGTAAAAACAATTAATGTACCAGGTTTCCGTAAAGGAAAAATGCCTCGTCCATTATTCGAACAACGCTTTGGTATTGAATCTTTATACCAAGATGCTTTAGATATCATCTTACCAAAAGCATACGGTGAAGCAATCGATGAAGCTGGTATCTTCCCAGTTGATCATCCTGAAATCGACATCGAGAAGTTCGAAAAAAATGCTAACCTTATCTTCACTGCAAAAGTTACAGTGAAACCTGAAGTTAAATTAGGTGAGTACAAAGGTTTAGCAGTAGAAAAAGTTGAAACAACTGTAACTGACGAAGATGTAGAGAACGAAGTAAAAGCTTTACAAGAGCGTCAAGCTGAACTAGTTGTTAAAGAAGAAGGAACTATTGAAAACGGTGATACAGCTGTAATCGACTTCGAAGGTTTCGTTGATGGCGAAGCATTTGAAGGCGGAAAAGGCGAAAACTACTCTCTTGCAATCGGTTCTGGTACTTTCATCCCAGGTTTCGAAGAGCAAGTAATTGGTCTTAAATCTGGTGATTCTAAAGACGTTGAAGTATCATTCCCAGAAGAGTACCATGCTGCTGAATTAGCTGGCAAACCAGCAACATTCAAAGTAACAATTCACGAAATCAAAACAAAAGAACTTCCTGAGTTAAACGACGAGTTCGCTAAAGATGCTGACGAAGAAGTTGCAACTCTTGATGAATTAAAAACAAAACTTCGCACAAACTTAGAAGAAGGCAAAAAGCACGAAGCTGAGCACAAAGTACGTGACGAAGTAGTAGAATTAGCTGCTGCTAACGCTGAAATCGACATTCCAGAAGCTATGATCGACACTGAGTTAGATCGTATGGTTCGTGAATTCGAGCAACGTTTAAGCCAACAAGGTATGAACCTTGAGCTTTACTACCAATTCACAGGTACTGACGCTGACAAGTTAAAAGAGCAAATGAAAGAGGATGCACAAAAACGTGTAAGAATCAATCTTGTTCTTGAAGCTATCATTGAAGCTGAAAACATCGAAGTTACTGAAGAAGAAGTAACTGCAGAAGTTGAAAAAATGGCTGAAATGTACGGTATGCCAGTAGACGCTATCAAGCAAGCTCTTGGAAGCGTAGACGCTTTATCTGAAGATCTTAAAGTGCGTAAAGCTGTAGACTTCTTAGTAGACAACGCTGCATAATAAAATAACAAGGCGCGATTTTAATCGTGCCTTGTTTTATAAATATAGAAATATATTTATAAAACTTTTTGATGAAGAAGGAAAAGTTCCTTTGTAAGTCGAATATACATATTTCAAAAGTTTTAAAATTTTTTTATTTGTACATAACTAGTCATATTATTTGTATTTCTCGCCACGTAGTGACATAATATGTATTTACATACGATACATTTATCGTGTACATACGAAGGCAAGAGATTAGCACTTTGTAAGGGGTGTGAAAATATGTTTAAATTTAATGATGAAAAAGGTCAATTAAAATGTTCTTTCTGTGGTAAAACACAAACGCAAGTTCGAAAGCTAGTTGCAGGTCCAGGTGTTTACATTTGTGACGAGTGTATCGAGCTTTGTACTGAAATTGTACAAGAGGAGCTTGCGAAGGACGAAGAAGTAGAATTCAAAGATGTACCGAAACCGGTAGAAATTCGTGAAATCTTAGATGAGTATGTCATCGGACAAGATAACGCGAAAAAAGCACTAGCGGTAGCGGTATATAACCATTACAAACGCATTAATTCTAACAGCAAAATTGATGATGTAGAATTAGCGAAGAGTAATATTTCACTTATTGGGCCAACTGGTAGTGGTAAAACATTATTGGCACAAACATTAGCGCGTATTTTAAATGTTCCATTTGCGATCGCGGACGCAACATCTTTAACGGAAGCTGGATATGTAGGGGAAGATGTAGAAAACATCTTACTAAAATTAATCCAAGCAGCTGATTATGATGTAGAGAAAGCGGAAAAAGGAATCATTTATATTGATGAGATTGATAAAGTGGCACGTAAGTCCGAAAATCCATCAATTACACGTGATGTATCTGGTGAAGGCGTACAGCAGGCACTTCTGAAAATTCTAGAAGGTACTGTAGCAAGCGTTCCACCTCAAGGTGGTCGTAAGCACCCGCATCAAGAGTTTATTCAAATTGATACAACGAACATCTTATTCATTTGTGGTGGAGCGTTTGATGGCATCGAGCCTATTATTAAACGTCGCCTTGGTGAGAAAGTAATTGGATTTGGTGCTGAGAAGAAAAATGCTGATGTAAATGAGAAGCATGTTTTATCTCACGTTTTACCAGAGGATCTTTTAAGATTCGGTTTAATTCCGGAGTTTATCGGTCGTCTTCCAGTTATTGCGAATCTAGAGCCGCTTGATGAAGATGCTCTTGTAGATATTTTAACTAAACCGAAAAATGCACTTGTTAAGCAATTCCAAAAATTATTGGAGCTTGACGATGTTGAGTTAGAGTTTGAAGAAGGTGCACTAGTTGAGATTGCGAAAAAAGCAATTGAACGTAAGACAGGTGCTCGTGGACTTCGTTCTATTATTGAAGGCTTAATGCTTGATGTAATGTTTGAACTTCCATCTCGCAAAGATATCGAGAAGTGTGTTCTTACAAAAGAAACAGTAGCTGATAATGCACCGCCAAAATTGGTGTTACAAGACGGTACTGTACTTGATACAAAAACATCTGCATAATGCGAAGAAGAAACAGCAATTTTTATAATTGCTGTTTTTCTTTATGTTTAGCACTATTCCTCCCAGGAAATACTAAATAATAAAACATAGCGGGAGGAAATGAATTATGAGCTGGACAAATATATTTTTACTTGTTCAACTTGTTTTTGGTGTAATTGTCGGATTGTACTTTTGGCATTTACTTCGAAATCAGCGAACACAAAAAGTTTCAATTGATCGAGAATCGAAAAAAGAATTGGAGCAGCTTCGTAAAATGCGTGAGATTTCTTTAACAGAGCCACTTGCGGAAAAGGTGCGTCCTACATCCTTTTTAGACATTGTAGGGCAAGAAGACGGGATTAAGTCGTTAAAAGCGGCTCTTTGTGGTCCTAATCCGCAACATGTAATCATATATGGTCCGCCAGGTGTCGGAAAGACAGCGGCAGCACGCCTTGTATTAGAAGAAGCGAAACGAAACCCGAAATCACCATTTCGTACGAATGCAACATTTATTGAACTTGATGCGACGACAGCTAGGTTTGATGAACGTGGTATTGCAGATCCTTTAATTGGTTCAGTCCATGATCCAATTTATCAAGGAGCGGGTGCAATGGGGCAAGCGGGTATCCCGCAACCGAAAAAAGGGGCTGTAACAGATGCACATGGAGGCATTTTGTTTATTGATGAGATTGGTGAATTACATCCGATTCAAATGAACAAAATGTTAAAGGTGTTAGAAGATCGGAAAGTATTTTTGGAAAGTGCGTACTATAGTGAAGAAAATTCGATGATTCCAACGTATATACATGATATCTTTCAAAAAGGTTTACCAGCCGATTTTCGCTTAGTTGGTGCAACGACTCGTTCGCCAGAGGAAATTCCTCCTGCAATTCGGTCGCGGTGTTTAGAAGTGTTCTTCCGGGAGTTAGAAACAGAAGAAATTCAAAAAGTAGCGAAGAATGCAGCTGACAAAGTGGAAATGCAAATAGGTGAGAACGGTATTGAAATGATTGGAATGTATGCAAGAAATGGACGGGAAGCGATTAATCTCGTACAAATTTCTGCTGGTATGGCGATAAATGAAGAACGTTCTTTCATTAAAGATGAAGATATTGAGTGGGTTGTTCATTCGAGCCAACTTACACCAAAGTATGAAAAGCACATTTATCCAATTCCAAGGATTGGCCTTGTGAATGGGCTTGCTGTATATGGACCGAATACAGGTGCTTTATTAGAAATTGAGGTAACAGCTATTCCTGCGAAAGATAAAGGATCAGTAAATGTAACTGGTATTGTGGAAGAGGAAAGTATTGGGAGTCAAACGAAATCAATCCGCCGTAAAAGTATGGCGAAAGGTTCTGTTGATAACGTATTAACAGTACTCCGTTCTCTAGATGTACTTCCAGAAGGCTATGATATACATATTAACTTTCCGGGCGGTATCCCGATTGATGGTCCTTCGGCAGGGATTGCTATGGCAACGGGTGTTTATTCAGCGGTGCATCGTACATATGTGAATAATGAAGTAGCGATGACAGGTGAAATAAGTATCCACGGAGAAGTGAAGCCTATTGGTGGTGTGTACGCAAAAATAAAAGCTGCGAAAAAAGCGGGGGCTAAGAAAGTCATTATTCCGGCTGAAAACATGCAACCATTTTTGTATACAATAAAGGGAATTGAAATCATTCCTGTCCGTAAATTAAAAGAAGTATTTGAATTAACATTTATGCAGGAAAATATGCATCGTGAGATTGATGTACAGACTGCTTTGGACGAAACAGATGCACAATCAATGTAAGAATAAACGATAATAAAATTTGCCAGACTTCGTTTAAGTTTGTATGCTTAAGCGGAGTCTTTTTTCTTTTCATAAGGGAGAAAAAACAAGATATTAACAATTGCGGATAATCTCTGCAATTGCATCTAGATGTATTGTAATATAAAATAGTTGAACAGGAGTTTAATTTATTATGGAGGTGCTATGTCTAGTATGAATACGAACGAAAGAATTGTGCCCCTCCTACCATTAAGAGGCGTTCTCGTATATCCAACGATGGTTCTGCATCTTGATGTAGGACGTGATAAATCGATACAAGCACTAGAGCAGGCGGCAATGGATGAAAATATCATCTTTTTAGCAATGCAAAAAGAAATGAATATCGATGATCCGAAAGAAGATGACATATATAGTGTAGGTACAGTGGCGAAAGTGAAGCAGATGCTTAAATTGCCGAACGGTACGCTTCGTGTCCTTGTGGAAGGTTTACATAGAGCAGAAGTAGTAGAGTTTATCGAAGAAGAAAATATAGTGCAAGTTTCAATTAAAACGGTAACGGAAGAAGTAGAAGATGATTTAGAAGAGAAAGCTCTTATGCGTACGTTACTGGAGCATTTCGAACAATATATTAAAGTTTCGAAAAAAGTTTCAAATGAAACATTTGCAACGGTAGCTGATGTAGAAGAACCGGGAAGGCTAGCTGATTTAATTGCTTCTCACTTGCCGATTAAAACGAAGCAGAAACAAGAAATCTTAGAGATTGTATCTGTGAAGGAACGATTACATACACTTATTTCAATTATTCAAGATGAACAAGAGTTGCTTAGCCTAGAAAAGAAAATTGGACAAAAAGTGAAACGTTCAATGGAGCGCACGCAAAAAGAATATTTCTTACGTGAGCAAATGAAGGCGATTCAAACTGAACTTGGCGATAAAGAAGGTAAGGGCGGGGAAGTTGAAGAACTTCGTGAAAAAATTGAACAGTCAGGAATGCCTGAAGAAACAATGAAGGCTGCACTGAAGGAATTAGACCGTTATGAAAAGTTACCAGCAAGTTCTGCGGAGAGCGGTGTTATTCGCAATTATATGGATTGGTTATTAGCTCTTCCGTGGACAGAAGCGACAGAGGATATGATTGATCTTGTTCATTCTGAAGAGATTTTAAATAAAGATCATTACGGCCTTGAAAAAGTAAAAGAGCGAGTGCTTGAATATTTAGCTGTACAAAAATTGACTAACTCATTAAAAGGCCCTATTCTTTGTTTAGTAGGACCTCCTGGGGTCGGAAAAACTTCGTTAGCTCGTTCTATCGCAACATCATTGAATCGTAACTTTGTCCGTGTATCCCTTGGCGGTGTACGTGATGAGTCTGAAATTCGTGGTCACCGCCGTACGTATGTTGGAGCAATGCCGGGACGCATTATTCAAGGTATGAAAAAGGCGAAAACAGTTAATCCAGTCTTCTTATTAGATGAGATTGATAAAATGTCTAACGATTTCCGTGGAGATCCATCAGCAGCATTACTTGAAGTGTTAGATCCAGAACAAAACCATAACTTTAGTGATCATTACATTGAAGAACCATATGATCTATCGAAAGTTATGTTTGTAGCAACTGCTAATACACTTTCAAGTATTCCAGGTCCGTTGCTTGACCGTATGGAAATCATTTCGATTGCTGGTTATACAGAACTTGAAAAGGTACACATTGCTCGTGAACATTTACTGCCGAAACAATTAAAAGAGCATGGCTTACGAAAAGGTAATTTACAAGTACGTGATGAAGCGCTTCTTGAAATTATTCGTTATTATACACGTGAGGCTGGTGTTCGTACACTAGAGCGTCAAATTGCAAAAGTTTGTCGTAAAGCAGCAAAAATCATTGTTACAGCAGAACGCAAGCGAATTGTTGTAACGGAGAAAAATGTTGTTGATTTACTTGGCAAGCACATATTCCGTTACGGACAAGCTGAGAAGACAGACCAAGTTGGTATGGCGACTGGTTTAGCTTACACAGCAGCTGGTGGTGATACACTTGCTATTGAAGTGTCTGTAGCGCCAGGTAAAGGGAAATTAATTTTAACAGGGAAACTTGGGGATGTTATGAAAGAATCAGCACAAGCAGCGTTTAGTTATATTCGTTCTCGTGCAGAAGAGTTGCAGATCGATCCGAATTTCCATGAGAAAAATGATATTCATATTCATGTTCCAGAAGGAGCAGTTCCAAAAGATGGACCGTCAGCAGGTATTACGATGGCAACGGCACTTATTTCGGCACTAACAGGTATTCCTGTAAGTAAAGAAGTAGGTATGACAGGTGAAATTACACTTCGTGGTCGTGTATTACCAATTGGTGGTTTAAAAGAAAAAACATTAAGTGCTCACCGCGCAGGCTTAACAAAAATTATTTTGCCAGCAGAAAACGAGAAAGATTTAGATGATATTCCAGAGAGCGTAAAAGAAAACCTTACGTTTGTGCTTGCATCTCATTTAGATGAAGTATTGGAGCACGCATTAGTAGGAGTGAAACAATGAAAGTAACAAAAGCAGATATTGTAATTAGTGCTGTTAAACCAGAACAATATCCAGACAGTGATTTACCAGAAATTGCATTAGCAGGTCGTTCAAATGTCGGGAAGTCTTCCTTCATTAATAAAATTTTAAATCGTAAAAAGTTAGTACGTATTTCTTCTAAACCAGGAAAAACGCAAACACTGAACTTTTTCTTAATCAATGAAATGATGCATTTTGTTGACGTTCCAGGTTATGGATATGCGAAAGTATCTAAAACGGAGCGCGCGGCATGGGGCAAGATGATTGAAACGTACTTTACAACACGTGAGCAATTAGACGCAGCTGTATTAGTAGTTGATTTACGTCACCAGCCAACAAAAGATGACGTGATGATGTATGATTTCTTAAAGCATTATGAAATCCCAACAATTATTATTGCAACGAAAGCCGATAAAATTCCGAAAGGGAAATGGCAAAAGCATTTAAAAGTTGTAAAAGAAACGCTTGCTGTTGAAATTGGCGATGAAATCGTTCTATTCTCTTCTGAAACAGGACTTGGAAAAGAAGAGGCATGGAAAGCAATTCATAAAATGACAAAAACAAAAAACGCGTGACGAATGTCGCGCGTTTTTTTCTTTATACACTTTTAGCGTACGTTTAATGTTACTTCAATATTCCCTCGTGTTGCTTTAGAGTACGGACACACCCCGTGAGCAGCTTCTACAAGTTCTTGTGCTTCACTATGTGAAACGCCAGCGACATGTACATCAAGTACAGCAGATAGGCCGAAACCACCATCTGTATCTTTTCCGATAGAAACGTGAGCAGTTACTTCTGTACTTTCCACTTTCACACGTTTTGTACGAATGACAAGTTGTAATGCACTATCAAAGCAAGCTGCATAACCAGCAGCAAATAGTTGTTCTGGATTTGTTGCCTCTCCGCCTGCACCACCTAGTGCTTTCGGCATTTTTACATCAAGGTTTAATATGCCATCATCTGAAACTACTTTCCCGTTTCTTCCACCTGTTGCTGTTACTGAAGCAGTATATAATTTATCCATGTTTATTCCCCTTTTCTATCATTAATGGTTTTCATTGTTTCAATTAGTTTATTTAATTGAATTAATAAAGAACGATATTCTTGCTCTGTAATTCCTAAATTTGTAGCCATCGTTGTCGGTAATGAACAAGCCTTTTCTTTTAAATCCTTGCCTTGTTCTGTTAATTCAATACAAACTTTTCGCTCATCTTCTTTTGAACGAACACGTTTTACAAGTTTTAATGATTCCATGCGTTTTAACATGGGTGTTAAAGTGCCGGAATCTAAAAATAGGCGTTCGCCAATTTCTTTTACTGTTAGTCCGTCTTGCTCCCATAGTACGAGTAACGTAATGTACTGGGGATACGTAATGCCCATTTCTTCTAAATAGGGCCGATAAAAACGGGTAACTTCTCTTGAACAAGCGTAAATAGAAAAACAAAGTTGGTTATCTAGTTGCAAAGAATCTTCTTTCATCAGCAACACCTCTCTTTTAAATTGTGCACAATTTAATTTTGTAAAACCAATATAACGAAAAATAAATACGATGTCAAATACATTGCATTGAGAAAGTGAGTACTATATTTTGGAACAATCATACATATTTTCCTTCATGATGAAAGAAGATAGAAAAGATGATGTTATAATTAATATGGAATAGTTTCCATCACTTGATTATGAGGACTTTTTTTGGTAACGTACAAATAGAGTTATTAATTTATAATCATTATAAAGTAGAAAGTTTTTTATTAGTTATACGGAATCTCCTTCGTTAACATACGGAGAATAAATAAAAAATAATCGGTTGTTCACACGATTGTCAGATTCATAAGAGGAAAGTTGTATTATGATAGTAGATAAAGTGATAAAACGGGTGAAGGGGGACATGCTGCGTGCATATTCTTGTTGTTAGTGTAAATTATCGAACAGCCCCTGTAGAATTTCGTGAGAAACTCACATTTCAGGCAGCAGAGCTAGAGCAAGCAATGACTACATTACAAAATCAAAAGAGCGTGCTAGAAAATGTCATTGTATCAACTTGTAATCGCACTGAGATTTACGCTGTCGTCGATCAATTACACACGGGACGGTATTATATTAAGAAGTTTTTAGCTGATTGGTTTCAGCTTGAAATAGACGAAGTCGCACCATACTTAACTATTTTTGAACAAGATGGTGCAATAGATCATTTATTCCGCGTAACGTGCGGTTTAGATTCTATGGTAGTTGGAGAAACACAGATTTTAGGCCAAATAAAAGATAGCTTTTTAGAAGCGCAGCAAGTAAAAACGACAGGCACAATTTTTAATGAGTTGTTTAAGCAAGTGGTTACGTTAGCGAAACGTGCGCACTCAGAGACAACGATTGGTGAAAGTGCGATGTCTGTTAGTTATGCTGCTGTTGAACTTGGAAGGAAAATATTTGGTGAGTTAACAGATTGTCATGTACTTATTCTTGGTGCTGGTAAGATGGGTGAACTTGCTCTGCAAAATTTATATGGAAGCGGTGCTCGTAAAGTAACAGTTATGAATAGAACGCTTTCGAAAGCAGAAGTAATGGCTGAGAAATATATGGGACATGCAAAGCCTTTAAGTGAATTGCAATGTGCATTATTGGAAGCGGATATTTTAATTAGTTCGACGGGTGCATCAGAGTATGTCATTACGAAAGAGATGATGACGAAAGTGGAGAAAATGCGCTCTGGTCGTCCGTTATTTATGGTTGATATTGCAGTACCGCGTGATATTGATCCTGCGATTGATGAATTAGAAGGCTCTTTCTTATATGACATTGATGATCTGCAAGGTGTAGTGGAAGCAAACCGTGCCGAGCGTTTGAAGGAAGCAGAGAAAATTCAATTTATGATTGAAGAGGAAATGGTTTTATTTAAAACGTGGTTAAGTACGCTTGGTGTTGTACCGTTAATATCGGCTCTACGTGATAAGGCGCTAGCAATTCAAAGTGATACGATGGAAAGCCTTGAACGAAAAATACCAAATCTTAGTGATCGTGAGAAAAAGGTAATTAGTAAACATACGAAAAGTATTATTAATCAATTGCTAAAAGACCCAATTTTAGTAGCGAAAGAACTAGCTGCTGAAGAGGGAGCAAGTGAAAAATTAGCCTTATTTGCGAAGATTTTTGATTTAGAAGTAGAAGAAGCGGGAAATACGGAAGAAGTAGAACATAAAAGAGCGTGGACACCATCCGTTCCATCTTTATAATTTGGAAGGATGATCGGATGAGTTTTTTAAATAACAGTATTATTTATCATATTGCAATTATTTTATATGCTTGTAGCATTAGTTTATATTTTATAGATTATTTCCAAAGTAACCGAAAGGCGAACCGATTTGCTTTTTGGTTACTTGCGATTGTATGGGTATTGCAGTCTATCTTTATGTTGCTTAGGGCTACAGATTCAGAAACGAATCCTATTTTAACTTTATTGTCAGGGATTTATTTTTATATTTGGTTATTGATTACGATGTCATTAGTCATTAATCGATTTATGCGCATTGACTTTTTAGTCTTTTTTACAAATGTTGTAGCATTTGGCGTAAGCGCTTTTTCTATTTTTACACCACTCGGAAAGATGTCGCCAGTACTTGCAGAGCAATTAGTTTCAGAGCTTGTATACGTGCATGTCGGTATGGCGATTATTTCTTATGCAACGTTTACTGTATCGTTCATTTTTTCTATTATGTATTTATTGCAATATCGGCTATTAAAAAAGAAAAAATGGAATGCGAGATTAAGAAGGTTAGGAAATTTGCCGAAGCTTGAATCTATGTCTTACGGATTAAATTTATTTTCTGTTCCGTTTTTCTTATTAGCAATTATATTAGGATGCATATGGGGATATACAAAATTGGATAATTTCCATTGGTATGATACGAAAGTAATCGGTTCGTTTGTTGTTCTATTTGTATATTGTGCGGGCTTGTATTTACGAGCGGCAGATGTGTTGCAAGGTAAGAAAATTGTGCTGTGGAATGTAGGGGCATTTCTCGTAATGCTAGTTAACATTTTTCTATTAAGTAGTTTATCTAATTTCCACTTTTGGTATTTATAATGAGGAGAGAGAATTATGCGCAAAATTATTGTAGGTTCACGAAAGAGTAAGCTAGCATTAACACAAACAAATTGGTTTATCGATCAATTAAAAGCGCTTGGTTTACCATATGAATTTGAAGTGAAAGAAATCGTAACAAAAGGTGATGTTATTTTAGATGTTACTCTTTCAAAAGTAGGCGGAAAAGGTTTATTTGTAAAGGAAATTGAACACGCGTTACTTACGAAAGAAATTGATATGGCTGTACATAGTATGAAAGATATGCCGGCTGTACTTCCAGATGGATTAACGATTGGTTGTACACCAAAGCGTGTTGACCCTCGTGACGCTTTTATTTCTAAAAACGGAGAATCGTTTAAAGACTTAGCAAAAGGTGCAATCTTAGGGACGAGTAGTTTGAGACGTAGTGCACAACTACTAGCTGCGAGACCAGATTTACAAGTGAAGTGGATCCGCGGAAATATCGATACACGCTTACGTAAGTTAAAAGATGAAGATTACGATGCAATTATTTTAGCGACAGCTGGATTACAGAGAATGGGCTGGGACGATGAAGTTATTACAGAACATTTAGATGAAACGTTATGTGTACCAGCTGTAGGACAAGGTGCATTAGCGATTGAATGTCGTGAGGACGATAAGGATTTACTTCAGTTGTTAGCACATATTAATGATGCAGTAACAGAAAGAACAGTGGCTGCTGAACGAGTATTTCTTCACAAACTTGAAGGTGGATGCCAAGTTCCAATCGCTGGATATGCAACTCTTAAAGAAGATGATGCAATCGAATTAACAGCCCTTGTTGGTTCTATGGACGGTTCTGTTTTATTAAAAGAGACAGTAGTAGGTACTGATCCAAAGGAAGTAGGATTAGAGGCTGCGGATCGTTTAATTAAACAAGGAGCAAAAGAGCTCATCCTTGCTGCGAATAAGGGGCAACAATAAATATGAACGCTCTCGTTGGCAAAACGGTATTGATTACACGTGCCCAGCACCAAGCGAAACAAATGAGTGTAGCGGTGAAAGAAAGGAGCGGAATTCCATTGGAAATTCCGCTTTTGCGTATGGAAGGTATGTCTCATAGGCAAATTCAACATATAGCAGGGCAGCTACATTCGTATGACTGGGTTATGTTTACGAGTAGAAATGGTGTAGCTTTTTTTCTAGATAGTTTGAGAAAGAAGCTCCCCGGAACGATTAAAATTGCTGCAGTAGGCGTGAAAACAAAGTTAGAGTTAGAAAAGCGAGGCTATCAAGTAGATTTTGTTCCCACCGCATTTGTTGCAGAAGTATTTGCAGAAGAGTTTGTAAAAAAACTAAGTGGAAACGAATGTATTTTATTTCCGAAAGGGAATTTAGCAAGAGATGTTATTCCGGTTAAACTCCGGGAAATGGGTGTTTCTCTAGAGGAGCTAATCGTATACGGTACGAAAGAAAATGTAGAGAAAAAACAAGAACTGATAACAGCGTTGAAGTTTGGGAAAGTAGACATTATTACATTTACGAGCCCTTCAACTGTTAATAGTTTTGTCCGTTTACTTGAGGGTACAAACTGGAGAGAATGGACAAAAAAATGTACAATTGCTTGTATAGGACCGATAACAGCGAAAGAGGCAAGAAGTTATTTCTCAGAAGTTATCGTGCCAGAAGAATACACAATAGAATCGTTAATACAATGCATTTGTGAATCTATTTTACATGCATAATCAAAATAAAAGAATGGGGATAGAAATCTATGAATTCTTTACAATTTAATCGTCATCGTCGCTTAAGACAAAGCGGTAATTTGCGTGCGCTTGTGCGTGAAACGTTTTTACATACGGAAGACTTTATTTACCCTATTTTTGTATTAGAAGGTGAAAATGTTCGTAATGAAGTTCCTTCTATGCCAGGCGTATATCAAATGTCTTTAGATTTATTGCAAGCTGAAATGCAAGAGGTTGTTGACTTAGGTATTCGTTCTGTTATTGTATTTGGTTTACCTGCTGAAAAGGATGAAGTTGGGTCATCAGCATATTGTGACCATGGAATTGTGCAACGTGCAATTAAGCAAATTAAAGGTGATTTCCCTGAGCTAGTAGTAGTTGCGGATACATGTTTATGTCAATTCACAAGCCATGGTCATTGCGGTGTGATTGAAGATGGTATTATTTTAAATGACGAGTCTCTTGCAGTTCTTGCGAAAACAGCTGTAAGCCAAGCAAAAGCAGGAGCGGACATTATTGCACCATCAAACATGATGGACGGATTCGTAACAGCAATTCGCCATGCATTAGATGAAAATGGTTTTGGTCATGTGCCAGTTATGTCGTACGCTGTGAAATATTCATCAGCATTTTACGGACCATTCCGTGATGCGGCGCACGGTGCACCACAATTTGGTGATCGCAAAACATATCAGATGGACCCAGCGAACCGTATGGAAGCGTTCCGTGAAGCAGAATCAGATGTAATGGAAGGGGCAGATTTCTTAATTGTAAAGCCAGCTCTTTCTTACTTAGATATCGTTCGTGATGTGAAAAATAACTTTAATTTACCAGTCGTTGCTTATAACGTAAGCGGTGAATATTCAATGATTAAAGCGGCGGCGCAAAATGGTTGGATTAATGAAAAAGAAGTTGTACTTGAAAAATTAATTAGCATGAAACGTGCAGGAGCAGATTTAATTATTACGTATCATGCAAAAGATGCAGCAAGATGGTTACAAGAAGGAGGCGCTAAATAATGAAAAAGTTTGATAAGTCGATTGCGGCGTTTGAAGAGGCACAAGACTTAATGCCTGGTGGCGTAAATAGCCCTGTTCGTGCCTTTAAATCTGTCGGTATGAATCCGTTGTTTATGGAGCGTGGAAAAGGTTCTAAAGTATATGATATCGATGGAAATGAATACATCGATTACGTATTATCATGGGGTCCTTTAATTCATGGCCATGCAAATGATCGTGTTGTGGAAGCTTTAAAAGCTGTTGCTGAAAGAGGTACAAGCTTCGGTGCACCAACAGAAATTGAAAATAAATTAGCAAAACTTGTTATTGAGCGCGTACCATCAATTGAGATTGTACGTATGGTTAACTCTGGAACAGAAGCGACAATGAGTGCACTACGTTTAGCTCGTGGTTATACAGGCCGTAACAAAATTTTGAAATTCATTGGTTGTTACCATGGTCATGGCGATTCGTTATTAATTAAAGCAGGCTCTGGTGTGGCGACGCTAGGTTTACCAGATAGCCCTGGTGTACCAGAAGGGGTAGCGAAAAATACGATTACAGTAGCTTATAATGATTTAGAAAGTGTGAAATACGCTTTTGAACAATTCGGTGATGATATTGCTTGTGTAATTGTAGAACCAGTAGCGGGCAATATGGGTGTTGTTCCTCCACAACCTGGATTTTTAGAAGGTCTTCGTGAAGTAACAGAGCAAAACGGTTCATTGCTTATTTTTGATGAAGTAATGACAGGATTCCGAGTTGCTTATAATTGTGGACAAGGTTATTACGGTGTAACACCTGATTTAACTTGTTTAGGTAAAGTAATCGGTGGTGGGTTACCAGTAGGAGCATACGGTGGTAAAGCAGAAATTATGCGCCAAGTTGCGCCAAGCGGACCGATTTACCAAGCTGGTACTTTATCAGGTAACCCGCTTGCGATGGCAGCAGGTTATGAAACGTTAGTACAATTAACGCCAGAATCATATGTAGAATTTGAGCGTAAAGCTGAAATGTTAGAAGCTGGCTTACGTAAAGCGGCTGAAAAACATGGCATTCCGCATTATATTAACCGTGCTGGTTCTATGATTGGTATTTTCTTCACAGCTGAGCAGGTTATTAATTACGATGCAGCAAAATCTTCAAACTTAGAATTCTTTGCGGCTTACTATCGTGAAATGGTAGAACAAGGTGTATTCTTACCACCATCTCAATTCGAAGGTTTATTCTTATCGACAGCACATAGTGATGCAGATATTGAAGCGACGATTGTAGCGGCTGAAATTGCAATGTCAAAATTAAAAGCTTAATTTAATAAAGAAAATCGCTCTCCATAAGGGGAGCGATTTTTTTTATTCATAAAGTAGGCTTTCCATACATAAATCTGTAATGACATATAGTTTGGGAGGGGGAAAAGAAGTGACAACAGATCATTCATTACGATTTTCATTAAAAGAATCTGTTTGGTTCCAAAAAGGACAGGAAGTCGAAGAACTTTTGTCAATTTCGTTAGATCCAGACGTTGAGATAGAAGAGCTTGATCATGAAGTTATCGTGAGAGGGCAGTTAGATTTAACGGGAGAGTATGTTGTAAGGCAAGATGATTCAGCTTATTCATTAAGAGAGCTATCACCAGCAAAGGCAATTGATTATGTAGAAACAAGGGAAGATGGGGTTAATGAGCTTGTCCATTCCTTTCCGCTTGAAATATCAATTCCAAGAAATCGAGTGAAAGTCATTGAAGAATTATATGTATCAATCGAGGAATTTGATTATGAATTAAAGGAAAATGGTTGCTTACAATTGTTAGCGGATATATCTATTACAGGTTTATGTGATGAAGAAAGAATCGAGGATGAAGAGGAAGAAACGGTGTATGCTGAGTTAGAAGATGAGCCAGCTGAAGAGGATGAAAATAGACCTGCAACGCATGTAGAAGAACCAGTCTATAAGGAATCGGATGAGTGGGAAGATTACGCATTTGAACCGTTCCAACTAGAAGAAAGAAAAGAGCAGAAATTAGAGGAAGAGGAAATAGAAGAACATGAATTTGTGGAGCGTGAAGAGGAGAAAGAAGCAACTCCACAATTTGAATTGTTCGGACGAAAAGATTTCAAGAAAGAAAAAGCGAAAAAGCAGGAGGAACAAGAAGAAGAAGCGTACTCACAGCGAGATGAAAATGCGCTTTATTTAACAAAAATATTTACGAAAGAACCGGAAGAAGAATTTACAAAGTTAAGAATGTATTTTGTGCAAGAAGGGGATACAATCGAATCTGTTGCAGAACGTTATGAAACGTCTGTGCAAAATTTATATCGTGTAAATCAATCAGAAGATATATATTTAACTACAGGGCAAATTATATATATTCCTGTTTCAAAAGCAAAGGCGAAATAAGTGAGTGTTTTTTTTCACTCACCTCTTTTCTTTTCCTAAAAGTTATGTTTTGAATAAGAAAGGGTCATTCGTATGGATATTGAATTACGAAATCGCTATGAACCCATTGTTAGGCAATATAGATTGGATACGCAGCATATGGAAGAGCACGGAAGTGTAATGAAAATTTATACGAATCAAGGTCCGTATGCGTTAAAGAAAATACAAGATAGAAAATTAGAGCGGAATAATTTTTTGCATCACATTCAATATTTGAAAGAGAAAGGTTTTTCGAATTATGTACCTATTTATCATGCGACGGACGGAAATTATGTCTTAAGTGATGGGACATATAGTTATTATTTAATGCCTTGGTTAGAGCGTGCGGAAGGAAACGGTGAGGATAACGATCAATATCACAAAATGTTTCAGACGCTCGGAACGTTGCATCAAAAAACGGTGAAAGAGGAGACGTATACAGAAGAAGAATTAGAAAAACATTATACAAATATATCCGACCGTTGGGAAAATGATGGTGAGATGTTAGAAGAGTTTCTTGTAGAATCTGAAGCGAAGTGGTATATGTCTCCGTTTGAATTACAATATTGTACGTATTATCACCATGTTATGAGAGCTCGCGAGTTCGCAACAAAGCAATTAAATGAATGGCATGATGCGATGAAAGAAAAGGAAACAACACGTACTACTTTCATTCATGGGAATGTATCGCTTAATCATTTTTTATTTGATTATGAGCGAAACGGCTATTTTATTAGTTTAGAAAAATCGCAGTTTGCAACGCCCGTGCAAGATATAGTAGGTTTTTATTCTCGGTCTTTAAACACATATCCAATTGCACGGAGTGACCGCTTTGAATGGTATCAAATGTATCAAAAAAATTTCCCGTTTACGAAAGAGGAGCAGCTTCTTATGTTTGCATATATGACGTATCCGTCGCATTTTATTCGGCAAATTCAGTCGTATACGAAAAGAAGAAAGAGTCGTAATGAAGAAAATGAGCTCCGCGGGGTGAAAAGTTTGCAGCAATCGCATTGGCTCGTTAGCAATACAGAATATTTCCTTTCGCAATTACAAGCTGCCCAGCAAGGGAACGGATGAAGAAGATAAGTAGGGAGAACCCTGCTTATCTTTTTTATTAGTTCCATAAAGAGATAAAAGCCGTAGTTTCAAATTTATCTTGACGAATAAGGTTTCGTTTTTTACACTATTGTATATAATAATTAACAATCATATAAATGCATTGAAGGGGAAGAGTATGACATGAAACGTCTTCAGAGAGGAGAATCATTAGCTGGGAGATTCTCTAGATAGTTATGTTAGAAGGTAGCCCTGGAGCATCTTTTCTGAACGGAATAGTTCTCATTAGGAAAAGACGGATTTGTCCGTTATCAAATTAAGAGTATAAGCAAATTCTGAATTTGTTTGTAAATAAAGGTGGTACCGCGATGTCCCTCGTCCTTTTTTGGATGAGGGACATTTTTTATTTTAAGGAGGGAAAATAATGTCAAACACGGAAAAGAATTTACCAACTAAATATGATCATATGTCCGTTGAAGAAGGCCTTTACCAATGGTGGCTTGAAGGAAAATATTTCGAAGCAACAGGAGACGAGAAGAAACAACCGTATACAATTGTAATTCCACCTCCGAACGTAACTGGTAAGTTACACTTAGGTCACGCTTGGGATACAACTCTTCAAGATATTTTAACTCGTACGAAGCGTATGCAAGGTTACGATGTACTGTGGCTTCCAGGAATGGACCATGCTGGTATCGCAACACAAGCGAAAGTAGAAGGGAAACTTCGTGAAGAAGGTATTTCACGTTACGATCTTGGTCGTGAGAAATTCCTTGAAAAAGCTTGGGAGTGGAAAGAAGAGTACGCTTCTCACATTCGTCAACAATGGGGAAAAGTTGGTTTAGGACTAGACTATTCTCGTGAACGTTTCACATTAGATAAAGGTTTATCTGATGCGGTTAATAAAGTATTCGTTCAATTATACGAAAAAGGCTTAATTTACCGTGGTGAATATATTATCAACTGGGATCCAGCAACACGCACAGCTCTTTCTGATATTGAAGTAATTCATAAAGAAGTTCAAGGTGCATTCTACCATATGAACTATCCGTTAACAGATGGTTCTGGTCACATTCGTCTTGCAACTACTCGTCCAGAAACAATGCTTGGTGATACAGCAGTAGCAGTTCATCCAGAAGATGATCGTTACAAACACTTAATCGGTAAAACAGTTACACTTC
The DNA here is from genome assembly GCF_050524305.1 of Bacillus silvicola. Classification (NCBI taxonomy): domain Bacteria; kingdom Bacillati; phylum Bacillota; class Bacilli; order Caryophanales; family Bacillaceae; genus Bacillus; species Bacillus silvicola. Next base: position 1,385,290 of record NZ_JBNGVC010000012.1, on the reverse strand, counting down.
CAATCGTAGGCCGTGAGATTCCGATTATTGCTGATGAGTACGTAGAAAAAGACTTCGGAACAGGCGTTGTAAAAATTACACCAGCTCATGACCCGAATGACTTTGAAGTAGGTAACCGTCATGACTTACCACGTATTTTAGTAATGAATGAAGATGGATCGATGAACGAAAAAGCTGGTAAGTATAACGGCATGGATCGTTTCGAATGTCGTAAAGCGTTAGTAAAAGATTTACAAGAAGCTGGCGTATTAGTAGAAATTGAGCCTCATATGCATTCAGTAGGTCATAGTGAGCGTAGTGGTGCAGTTGTTGAGCCTTACTTATCAACACAATGGTTCGTAAAAATGGCTCCACTTGCTGAAAAAGCAGTAGAACTTCAACAAAAAGAAGAAGAAAAAGTAACGTTCGTACCAGAACGTTTTGAAAACACATACTTACGCTGGATGGAAAACATTCATGACTGGTGTATCTCTCGTCAATTATGGTGGGGACACCGCATTCCAGCTTGGTATCATAAAGAAACTGGTGAAGTATACGTAGGTACAGAAGCGCCAGCAGATATTGAAAACTGGAATCAAGATAACGATGTACTGGATACATGGTTCAGTTCAGCATTATGGCCATTCTCAACACTTGGTTGGCCAAATGAAGATTCAGCAGACTTTAAACGTTACTATTCAACAGATGCACTAGTAACTGGTTATGACATCATCTTCTTCTGGGTATCTCGTATGATTTTCCAAGGTTTAGAGTTTACAGGTGAGCGCCCATTCAAAGATGTATTAATTCACGGTTTAGTTCGTGATGAGCAAGGACGTAAAATGAGTAAATCTCTTGGTAACGGTATTGATCCAATGGATGTTATCGAGAAATACGGTGCAGATGCAATGCGCTACTTCTTATCAACAGGAAGTGCACCAGGCCAAGATTTACGTTTCAGCATGGAAAAAGTAGAATCTACTTGGAACTTCATTAATAAAATTTGGAACGCATCACGTTTCGTATTAATGAACATGGATGACATGAAGTATGAAGAAATCGATTTAACTGGTGAAAAATCAGTTGCGGATAAGTGGATTTTAACTCGCTTAAACGAAACAATCGAAAGCGTAACACGTAACATGGATAAATATGAGTTCGGTGAAGCTGGTCGTTCATTATACAACTTCATTTGGGATGATTTCTGTGACTGGTACATTGAGATGGCGAAACTTCCACTATACGGTGAAGATGAAGTAGCTAAGAAAACAACTCGGTCTATTTTAGCTTACGTATTAGACCAAACAATGCGTCTATTACACCCATTCATGCCATTCGTAACAGAGAAAATCTGGCAGCATTTACCGCATGAAGGCGAGTCTATTACAGTAGCGGCATGGCCAACAGTTCGCGAAGATTTACAAGATAAAGAGGCGGCAGCAGAAATGCACCTTCTAGTTGATATCATTCGCTCTGTTCGTAACATTCGTGCTGAAGTAAATACGCCAATGAGCAAAAAAGTTCAAATGCAAATTAAAGCAAAAGATGAGGCAGTACTAGCTCAGCTTACGAAAAACAGTTCTTACATTGAGCGTTTCTGTAACCCAAGTGAACTAACAATTAAGATTGATTTACAAGCGCCAGAAAAAGCGATGACTGCAATCGTATCAGGTGCAGAGTTATTCTTACCATTAGCTGATCTTATCAATCTTGATGAAGAGAAAGCGCGTCTTGAAAAAGAACTTGAGAAGTTCGATAAAGAAGTAGAACGTGTACAGAAGAAACTTTCAAACCAAGGATTCGTAGCGAAAGCTCCTGCAGAAGTTATTGACGGAGAGCGTGCGAAAGAGCAAGATTACCTAGAAAAACGTGAAGCAGTTCGTCAACGTCTAGCGGATCTTGAGAAATAAAATATTTTTTCAGAGACTCACTATATTGGTGAGTCTCTTTTCTTTGCGTATAATAGAAGTATGAAGGTTGTCTTTTGAAAGGGGAATAACATACGTGATACATACATATGAAGAAGCGATAGGATGGATTCATAGCCGATTGAAATTTGGGATAAAACCAGGACTAGAAAGAATGCAATGGATGTTAGAAGAGCTCGGAAATCCAGAGCGTCATATAAAATGTGTTCATCTTGCTGGTACAAATGGAAAAGGTTCAACTTTAACGTATATGCGCTACATGCTAGAAGACGCAAAATATAAGGTTGGAACATTTACCTCTCCTTACATTGAAACATTTAATGAGCGTATTAGTGTGAACGGAACGCCAATTGCAGATGAAGAGATTGCGGAACTTGTAAAGATGGTAAAGCCAGTCGTTGAAAAATTAGACGAGACGGATTTAGGAGAAGCAACTGAGTTTGAAATTATTACTGTTATGGCAATTTGTTATTTCGGTAAAGTTAATTTCTGTGATGTTGTTTTATTTGAAACAGGGCTTGGGGGAAGGTTTGATTCTACAAATGTTATTCATCCTGTTCTCACGATTATTACGAATATCGGTCACGATCATATGCATATTTTAGGGGATACACTAGGAGAAATTGCATATGAAAAGGCAGGGATTATTAAGTCAGGTGTTCCAGTAATTACTGGTGTACAAGATGAAGAAGCATTGCAAGTCATTCAAAAGGTTGCGAAGGAAAATCATGCAAACGTATATGAACTTGAAAAACAATTTACATCACTACATAAACATTCTAATGAAGATGGGGAACATTTTGATTTTGCTTGTCCATTCGCCTCATTTAAAGATGTTCGGATTTCAATGAAGGGTATTCATCAAGTAGGCAATGCTACAGTAGCGCTTATGGCAGTAATGTATTTAAAAACATATTTATCATTTTTAATTAATGAAGAGGAAATGAAAGCTGGATTACAAGAAGCATACTGGATTGGTCGATTTGAAAAGTTACAAAGTAATCCAGATATTATAATAGACGGTGCTCATAATCCAGAGGGTATTGAAAGTCTTGTGAAAACAGTAGAGGCGCATTACAAAGATAAAAATGTAATAGTTTTATTTACTGCTCTTGGTGACAAACAGTTACATAACATGGTAGGGCAATTAGAAGAAGTTGCTGATGAAATAATATTTACGACATTTGCCTTTGATCGTGCCATTTCTGCTGACAAACTTGCATCGTATTCGCAAAAAGAATCAAAATTAATTTTTGAAGATTGGAAAGAGGCAATTGATAAGAAGATTGAAATGATAGGAAAAAATGATGTCTTCATCATAACTGGTTCTCTATATTTCATTTCTGAAGTTCGAAAATATATTTGCGAAAAAAACTAGATAGTATTTGCTATCTAGTTTTTTGTTCTACAAATGAAGTCAAATGCATACATATAAGATAATTATATAGGGTAATTTGGCGAATTCCTCTGACAAATATCTCGTTTTTTTGTGAAATGAATATGATATGATGCGGACAACGATAAGAGGTGAGGTGTGAGTGTATGGACAAGCAATCACGAACGATCTCAGTGAAAGTAAATGGAACAGAAGCGAAGTATGAAGAAAAGAAGAAAGATGAGTTTGAATGGATGGTAGTAGAAAGTGAAAGACCCAAAAACGTTGTTCCGTTTCAAAAAGCGAAATTAATGTCTACGGAAAAAAAACGAAAGAAGTGGAGCAATACGTTAATTGCAATCGTTGCAACTGCGATTATTATTGGTACGGCGTTGGGAATGGGAATGCTTCATGTCACTGGACAAGGTGCGACAGGAGGAAGCGAAGTAACAACCTCGAAGCAGACTTCGAATGAAGAATCAAAGGTGGGTGGAACGGCAGAACAAACACCAGCACCAAAAGAGGGAAACAAAAAAGCACAGGTAGGAACGTCATTAGATCCGATGAATTTATTTTTTGTTCAAGGAGGGATTTATTCTTCTGAAGAAAAGGGACAGGCCGCTCTTGAAGAATGGAAAGGTAATGGGGGCGTTGCAGCTTTGAAACCGAGCGGTGATAAGTATGCATTAGTCGTTGGGATTGCGAGCGATGAACAGGCCGTAAATCAATTAATGACTCAGTATAAAAACGAGGGTGTCTCCGTTTTGAAAAAGAACTGGGATATAACAGATAAAGTGTTACTTAAAGATGATAAAGAAATAGGGGCGTTTTTAACAAAAGTACAGCCATTATATACTCATTTAGCAAAATATGCTTCCAGCGTACAAGTTAGTGGAAAAAGTAATGCAACAGATATAGGAGCGATTGAAAAAGAATGGAAAGCGATTGAAAAGGAAGGGAAAAGTATGAAGCGTGAAGATGCGAAGAAGCTTTATACGTATATATCTGTGGCTATGCAAACGATTAAGGAAGGAAAGAGCGATAAGGAATCTGTAGCTAAATTAAATCAAGTTATTATTGATGGGTTACTTTCGTACGAAAAAATGGTTTCACAAAAAGTAAAATAATAAGATAATGAGATGAAGGAGAAAGAAGTACGTACACTTCTTTCTTTTCTTTTGAATTTAGAGCAAAATGCTTTCTTTGTGAGCAGAGTATAATCGTATTAAAAAAATATTATTTTGTTTAGAGAAAATGATATTTTTCTAATTTGTGGGGAAACTATTCTTTTGATACGATTGATAGGGATTGTTCTGCTTCATATGAGAAAGGAAGGAGAAAACATGAAAAAAATTATTTTAGCTTCAGGATCACCTCGGAGGAAGGAGCTGCTTGAATTGGCTGATGTGCCATTTGAAGTTGTTGTTAGTGAAGTAGATGAGACGATTGGTGCATATTCATCACCTTCTGATATTGTTATGTCGCTTGCTTTACAAAAAGCATCTGCCGTAGCAGAAAATTATAGTGATGATATTGTGTTAGGTGCAGATACAATTGTTACATATGAGTCACGTATTCTTGGAAAGCCGTCTAATGAGGCTGAGGCGAAAGAAATGTTACGATTATTATCAGGGAAAACACATGAAGTATATACTGGTGTTGCGATTATATCAAAAGACAAAACAATCACTTTTTACGAGCGTACAGAAGTTACATTTTGGGAATTAACAGAAGAGGAAATTGACGCATATGTTGCATCGAAGGAACCACTTGATAAAGCAGGAAGTTATGGGATCCAAGGGAAAGGATCTATTTTTGTTCAACACATTCAAGGGGATTATTATAGTGTAGTAGGCTTGCCAATTGCACGTCTTGTTCGTGAATTAAAACAGTTTGGTAGCGATGTAACCCATGCGTAAAATTGCATGGGGTTTTCTTTGAGAGAACTAATAAAAAAGAGGTGAAGAAATGAACGGTATTCGTGATGTTGTGAAAGAGGAACAGCCACGGGAGCGTTTATTATTAGAAGGAGCAGGAAGTTTATCGAATCGAGAGCTTCTTGCAGTATTACTCAGAACAGGTTCTAAAGAAGATACAGTTTTAACGTTATCAGATAAAATTTTACACCATTTTGATGGTTTACGAATGTTGAAAGACGCGACGTTAGAAGAGCTAATAAGCATTCATGGTGTTGGAATCGTAAAAGCATCGCAACTTATGGCTGCTTTTGAATTAGGGAGAAGAATGGTTCGTTTAGAATATCGAAATAGATATAGCATTCGAAGCCCGGAAGATTGTGCGAGTTATATGATGGAAGAGATGCGTTTTTTACAGCAGGAGCATTTTGTGTGTTTATATTTGAATACGAAAAATCAAGTTATACATAGGCAAACGATTTTTATTGGAAGTTTAAATACGTCGATTGTGCATCCGAGGGAAGTTTTTAAAGAAGCATTCCGTCGTGCAGCAGCCTCTATAATATGTCTTCATAACCATCCCTCAGGAGATCCGGCGCCGAGCCGAGAAGATATTGAAGTAACAAAACGTTTAGTAGAATGCGGCCAGATTATCGGAATTGAAGTACTTGATCATATTATAATAGGTGACCATAAATTCGTGAGTTTAAAGGAAAAAGGTCATATTTAAGACTATGCTTTTTACTTATTTTGTTTTATAATGTGATTTATGAGTTTTTTGTAGAAAATTATCTGCAAAAAGGATACAGATATAAAAAAACGTACTGTTTTTATCATATAAAGTAAGAAAAAATGAGTCCGTGAAAACAAGAAAGGAAGATAAATAATATGTTTGGATTTGGTGGCTTTACTCGCGATCTTGGAATAGATTTAGGAACTGCGAACACGCTTGTATATGTGAAAGGAAAAGGTGTAGTTTTACGTGAGCCTTCAGTAGTAGCATTACAAACTGATACAAAACAAATCGTTGCAGTAGGTAGCGATGCAAAACAAATGATTGGTCGTACACCAGGAAACGTAGTGGCACTTCGCCCTATGAAAGACGGTGTAATTGCTGATTACGAAACAACAGCAACAATGATGAAATATTACATTCAACAAGCTCAAAAATCAAATGGATTCTTCTCACGTAAACCATACGTAATGGTATGTGTACCATCTGGTATTACAGCTGTAGAAAGACGTGCAGTAATCGATGCAACTCGTCAAGCTGGTGCTCGTGATGCATATCCAATTGAAGAGCCATTTGCAGCAGCGATTGGTGCGAACTTACCTGTTTGGGAACCAACTGGTAGTATGGTTGTTGATATCGGTGGTGGTACAACAGAAGTTGCAATTATTTCTTTAGGCGGTATTGTAACAAGCCAATCAGTTCGTGTTGCTGGTGATGATATGGATGATTCAATCATTCAATACATTAAGAAGAGCTATAACTTAATGATCGGTGAAAGAACAGCAGAAGCATTAAAATTAGAAATCGGTTCTGCAGGCGAGCCAGAAGGTATTGAACCTATGGAAATTCGCGGTCGTGATTTAGTAAGTGGTTTACCAAAAACAGTACTAATTCAACCAGAAGAAATTGCAGATGCATTAAAAGATACAGTAGATGCGATTGTAGAATCAGTTAAAAATACGTTAGAGAAAACTCCACCTGAATTAGCGGCAGATATTATGGACCGTGGTATCGTATTAACAGGTGGCGGGGCATTACTACGTAACTTAGATAAAGTTATTAGTGAAGAAACAAATATGCCAGTTCTTGTTGCAGAAAATCCATTAGATTGCGTAGCAATTGGAACGGGTAAAGCATTAGACAATATCGACCTTTTCAAAACTGCTGCTCGATAATATTGCAAAATAAAAATCAATGAAATTAAGAGGGTGTGAACGTGCCACAGTTTTTCTTAAACAAAAGATTAATTGTTTTGTTAGTTAGTATTATTCTTCTCGTGGCATTGATTGGAATCTCATTGAAAGAACGGAACAGTTTAACATGGCCAGAGCAGTTTATAAAAGATACTGTTGGTGTTGTAGAACGTGTATTCCAAAAGCCAGCGAATTATGTTGCCGGATTCTTCGAAAACGTAGAAGATGTAAAGCGCACGTATGAAGAGAATAAAGAATTAAAAGCAAAATTAGATAATTATGCAGACCTATCAGGAAAAGTAAAACAATTAGAAGATGATAAAAAGAAATTACAAGAGTTAACTGGTAAAACAGCGTTAAATAGCGGTTATACTGAAATTCCAGCTACTGTTGTTTCTCGTAATCCAGATAAATGGTACGATTTAATTGGAATTGATAAAGGGGCACAGCAAGGAATTAAAAAGGATATGGCTGTAGTAACTTCACAAGGTTTAGTTGGACGAGTGAAAAGTGTATCTCAGTTTACATCATCAGTAGAGTTACTAAGCTCTATGAGCCGAACAAATCGTGTTTCTGCTATTGTACAAGGTGATGAGAAAATCTTTGGATTGATTGAAGGTTACGATAAAGAAAAGCACTTACTTCTTTTTACAAAGATTGGCTCTGATGCTAAGGTAGAGAAAGATCAACTAGTTGTAACATCTGGACTTGGTGATATTTTCCCGAAAGGTCTTGTAATTGGGAAAATCGTTGATGTTCAGCCTGATCCATACGGTTTAACAAAAACAGCTTATGTAAAACCTGCTGCTGATTTAAATGACGTAGAGCATATTACGGTTGTCAAACGTGACACGCCTTCGGCGCCGTTAGAATAGGAGGGGAAGAAGAGATGATGAAGATTTTAAAAAGAGCAGCTCTTCCTCTTTTGCTCCTTTTTGTTTTTTTATTTGAAAATATGTTCTCTACTGTTGTTCCAACAGACGTTTTTTGGAAAGACAGTATAGCAGCACCGCATTTCTTTATAATTGTGTTATGTTTTATTACAGTGTACTATGGTCCGGTTCAAGGGATTTACTACGGACTATTATTTGGTTTCTTATTTGATACCGTATACACAGAACTTGTTGGTATATATATATTTGCCTATCCAATTTTGGCATATTTAGTTTATAGTACGATGAAGATATTGCAATTGAATTTATTTATTGTTGTTTCTATCGTATTAGCTAGTATTGCAGCATTAGAGTATTATGTGTATGGATTTTTAACTTTGTTAGGGCGTACTCACATGTCGGCGTATGTCTTTTTCACCGATCGTCTCCTTGCTACTTTATTGCTAAATGGAATTTTCTTATTGATAGTTTGTTTCCCACTGAGACGATATTTAGTGCGTCTTTCAAAAGCGATGGAAGAAAAAGAAAAAAGGATTTTCTAATTTTATGTCGAATTGAATCGGTGGGGTGAACTTTAGTGGAAGAAAAAAAGCAACAAAATGTAACGATAAAAGGGACAAAAGATGGAATAACACTTCATTTAGATGATTGCTGTTCATTCTCTGAACTATTAAAAGAATTGGATGAAAAGCTTTCTACACATTACTATGATGGTGACGGACGTTCTTTGATTGAAGTGCGTGTTAAAGTAGGAAATCGTTATTTAACAGAAGTACAACAAGAAGAGATTCGTACGTTAATTCGCAATAAGAAGAATCTTGTTGTGGAATCAATTGATAGTGATGTTATAACAAAAGCAGAAGCAATAGCTTGGAAAGAAGAAACAGAAATTGTCCCTATTTCCAAAATTGTTCGCTCTGGACAAGTGTTACATGTAAAAGGAAATTTATTATTAATTGGAGATGTTAATCCAGGCGGAACGGTTATCGCTGGGGGGAATATTTTTGTCGTGGGATCACTAAGAGGGATTGCACATGCGGGGTATGATGGAGATTCAGAAGCTGTTATTGCTGCATCTATTATGAACCCTATGCAACTCCGAATTAGTGATGTGACAATGCGGGCTCCGGAAGAGAAAGAGGACGGAGCGGAGGCGGCCGAATGTGCGTATATTAATGAGAACAATCACATTGTTGTCGATCGCCTGCAACTTCTCACTCATCTTAGACCTAATTTAACAAAGTTAGAAAGGGGAATTGTATAGCTGTGGGAGAGGCAATAGTAATTACATCTGGAAAAGGCGGCGTAGGTAAAACTACAACGTCTGCGAACATTGGTACAGCCCTTGCGTTATCTGGAAAGAAAGTGTGTTTAATTGATACAGATATCGGTTTACGCAATTTAGACGTAGTAATGGGGCTGGAAAATCGTATTGTATTTGATCTTGTTGATGTCGTTGAAGGGCGTTGTCGTTTACCTCAGGCTCTTATTAAAGATAAGCGTTTTGATGATCTTTATTTATTACCTGCAGCACAAACGAGCGATAAATCGGCGGTAACACCTGAACAAATGGATGAATTAATACAAGTATTACGTCAAGATTATGATTACATATTAATTGATTGTCCTGCGGGGATTGAGCAGGGATTTAAAAATGCTGTAGCAGGTGCGGATAAAGCAATCGTAGTAACGACGCCAGAGGTATCCTCAATGCGTGATGCAGATCGTATTATCGGGCTTTTAGAGAAAGAGGATATTGAACCGCCGAAACTTGTCATTAACCGTGTGCGTAGTCATATGCTTCATGAACAGGATATGTTAGATGTTGATGAAATCGTACGTACATTGTCAATCGAGCTTCTTGGTGTTGTCGAAGATGATGATGAAGTTATTCGTGCTACGAATACAGGCGAACCTGTAGCGTTGCAACCGAGCGGAAAAGCAGCACTAGCTTATCGCAATATTGCAAGACGTTTGTTAGGTGAGAATGTGCCATTACAAGCATTTGAACAAGAAAAAGTATCGGTATTTACAAAGATGAAAAATTTCTTTGGGATTCGTTAAAAGCACTTCGCATATATGCGGAGTGCTTTCTTTTTTTCTTCGCATGAATATCTTTCTTCCATAACTCATACATATGTACAAACTGTATATAACTGTTTCTATTTGAATAAGGCTCACTAAAGAAAGGAGACAGTATGAAGAATAGACGTGTGGAAGAAATTAAAAAGCGGATTGCGAAAAGGAAAGCAGAGCAAGAAAGGATGGAGGAAGATCAGTATTTTGCTGGAGGGGACTTTGATAGTGACACGGTATTTATTGAAGAAGGAGAGAAGGAAATTCACCCTCTATTTCGAAAAGAAGTTTTTCTCTTCAAAGTTTTGCTATCAGCAATATTAGTTCTCTCAGTTGCTATTTTATTTAAAAATGCACCTTCTTCTTTTGATGGTACTAGAGCTGTCACAGAAAAAGTTATGCAAGAAGAATTTCAATTTGCTACTATATCGAAATGGTATGAAAAGCAGTTTGGAAAACCTCTCGTTTTCTTTTCTCCAAATGAGAAAAAAGAAAAGACTATTCAGCAAAAGGATTATGCGATTCCTGCCTCTGGAAAGGTGATGCAAGGGTTTCAAAAAAATGGCCAAGGTGTATTTGTTCAAACGGCTACAAATGCAACGGTTGAGTCAGTAAATGAAGGTGTAGTTGTTTTTGCGGGCAAGAAAGAGGAACTTGGAAATACAGTTCAAATTCAACACGCTGATGGCACGGAGTCTTGGTATGGAAATTTAAACGATATGTCAGTAAAATTATATGATTACGTTTCAAAAAAACAAAAAATCGGAACGGTGAATAGTGACGAAAATAATAAAAACGGTAAATTTTATTTCGCGATGAAAAAGAATGAAAAATTTATTGATCCTATTCAGGTGATTTCATTTGATTAAATATAGAGATGTTTTAACGAAAATTACGGTGCATCCATTGTTTTGGGTTATTATCGTTATTGGTATTTTTACAGCGCGTTTTAAAGAGTTACTATTACTATTTTGTATCGTTTTAGTTCATGAATTGGGGCATGCTTTTGCAGCTGCATATTATAATTGGCGTATTAAACAAATTCAGCTTTTGCCGTTTGGTGGCGTAGCTGAGATGGAGGAACATGGGAATAAATCATTAAAAGAAGAATTGATTGTCGTTATGGCGGGACCAATTCAGCATATATGGATGATTGCAGTCGCCTATATTTTGTATCAAGCGGGCTGGGTAACTGATGATTTGTACCATTTCTTTGTATGGAATAATGTCATTATCTTAGGATTTAATTTATTGCCTATTTGGCCACTTGATGGCGGAAAAGTATTATTTAATGTATTATCATATCGTTTTCCGTATTTACAAGCACATGAAAAGATGATGAAATTGTCATGTGTTTTTTTTAGTGTAATATTAGGATGGCAGTTACTTTGGAATAGTAATAACATTATGATGTGGGTATTACTCGTTTTTCTAGCGATTTCTTTGTATCAAGAATGGAAACAAAGAAGGTACGCATTTATGCGTTTTTTATTAGAACGTTATTATGGGAATAAAAGAGATATTGAAAAGATTGCACCTATTGAGGTGAAAACAGAAGATCGCTTGTATACGATTTTTACAAAATTTCGTAGAGGATATAAACACTCTATTATCGTCCATGGAAAATATAAAGAGCATTACACATTGGACGAAAATGAATTGCTCTATGCGTATTTTGCTGAAAAACGAACAACTTCGTCTGTTGAAGAATTAATTGGTTAGTGTTGACGACGACACTAACCTTTTATATTGTAAGGAAAAGAAGTGAAAAGTGAGGAAAAAATTTTGAAGACGTTATATATAAACTACACTGGTTCGGAAAAGCGTGTTGCGATAGAAGAGAAACAAAAAATTGTCGAGCTTTTATGGAAAAGGAATGAAGAGCAGGAGATTGTCGGGCATATTTATGTTGGGCGTATCGTAAGAACAATTGCTGGAATGAACGCAGCCTTTGTAAATATCGGATTAGAAAAACATGCATATCTTTCATATGATGATGTACCATCTTCATATCGCATACATGAAGGACAGGCGATACTTGTACAAGTTGTGAAAGAAGCAATTGATACGAAAGGTCCTAAGTTAACAGCGAATATAGAATTTACCGGAAAATATGTTGTTTACATGCCGTATGATGAAATGCGCGCTATTTCTCGGAAAATAAAAAATAACAAAAGAAGACAACAGTTGCTCGGAGTTGAAGTGAAAGGAATGGGTGGATACATTTTCCGCTCTGCTTCTGAAAAAGGAACAATTGATGAAATACAAGCTGAAATGCAAGGGTTGCAGCAGTTATATGAAGAATTAAAAAGAAGAGAAGAGCAAGGAAAGGCGCCGTTACTACTTCATCGACCAGCGACGTTTTTAGATCGTGTATTTCAGGAGAACCCAATTGAAACGATTGAAAAAGTAGTTGCAGATACGAGAAGTGTAGTAAAAGAATTAGAAGAAAAAGTAGGGGAAGAAAGAGTATCCTTTTACAATGAAAAATCTTCGATGTTTAACCATTTTGGAATAGATCGTGAAATCGAGAAAGCACTTCAAAAAATTGTGTGGCTACCAAATGGTGCGTATCTAATTGTAGAACAAATGGAGACGATGACTGTAATTGATGTGAATACAGGCAAATTTACTGGAAAACAAAATTTACAAGATACTGTACTTCGCACAAATGAAGCGGCTGCTGAAGAGATTGCTCGTCAATTAAGACTGCGTGATATTGGCGGTATGATATTAATTGATTTTATTAATATGAAAAGACGAGAAGATAAAGAGAAGGTAAGAGAGAGTTTAATGTTAGCTTTACAAGATGATCGTACATATACGAGAGTACTCGGATTTACGGAATTAGGAATTTTAGAGATGACGCGTAAACGTAAGAAACATTCGTTACGTGACGTATTATTAGAAGAATGTGTACCATGTAAAGCGACGGGATATGTCATGTCTTATGAAACAATTGCGTATGAGTTAGAGAGAGAATTAATTACATATGGCAATATAGAAGATGAAGCAGTATTAATCGCTGCACCGAAAATTTTGCAAAAGCATTTTCTACAAAAAGAATTACAAAAAAATCTTCCATTTGAAATTTATTTCAAAGATGATATTATCGAAAAGTACGCTATTATCCGATTTGGAAGTAAGAAAGAAATTGTAGAACGGAAAAAATAGTTAGCAGAACATTTATTGACAATAGTCTATGATTCATGATAACATCTTTATGTTATAGTTTATAGCACCTAAACGGCTATATGCTACAACCGCACAAAACAGGTTCCCTAAAGACATGTATGTCTACCTCGTTTTTGGCGAGTCTTAGTAATTAAGAGGAGGTGCAAGTATGTACGCAATTATCGAAACAGGTGGAAAACAAATTAAAGTTGAAGCTGGTCAAGCAATCTACATTGAAAAATTAGATGTTGAAGCTGGTGAAACTGTTACTTTTGACAAAGTTCTTTTCGTTGGTGGCGAAAACGTTAAAGTTGGTAGCCCAGTTGTAGAAGGCGCAACAGTGACTGCTAAAGTTGAAAAACAAGGTCGCGCTAAGAAAATCATCGTTTTCAAATACAAAGCGAAAAAGAACAATCGTAAGAAACAAGGTCATCGTCAACCTTACACTAAGCTAGTTGTTGAAGCTATCAACGCTTAATTCAGGTTAACATGATTAAAATTACGATAAGTCGCACGAAATTAGGAAGTATCCAATCATTTAAAATGACTGGACATGCCGATTATGCGCCACATGGACAAGACCTTGTCTGTGCTGGAACTACAGCGGTTGTGTTTGGTTCTATAAATGCAGTGGAAGAACTTTGTAATGTGCAGGCAACTATTGAACTCGGAAGTGATGGCGGATTCTTAACGTATGAATTGCCTAATGATTTAGACGTTCATGCAGCAGAAAAAGCACAAACGCTTTTAGAAGGATTGGTTGTTTCGCTAAAGACGATCGAACTTGATTACGGAAAGTATATCCGTTTAATAGAAAAAGTGCAGGAGGTGTAACGTATGTTAAGATTAGATCTTCAGTTTTTCGCATCTAAGAAAGGTGTAGGTAGTACAAAGAACGGTCGTGACTCTCAGTCAAAACGTCTTGGTGCTAAACGCGCAGATGGTCAAACGGTTTCAGGTGGTTCAATTCTTTACCGTCAACGCGGTACAAAAATTTATCCAGGTGTTAACGTTGGTCGTGGTGGCGATGACACTTTATACGCGAAAGTTGACGGCGTAGTACGCTTTGAGCGTCTTGGCCGTGACCGCAAACAAGTGAGCGTATATCCTGTTGCTCAAGAAGCATAAGAACTCACGGAAAACTCTAACCTGAGTGCAGGTTAGAGTTTTTCTATATTAAGGGGTATCTAAATGAATGAAAAATGGACAATTATAGATGCGTTGCGCCATTCAAGACATGATTGGCTCAATCGTATGCAGATGGTTAAAGGAAACCTTTCCCTTGGAAAAGTGGAAGAGATTCATAGGCTCATCGATCGTTTTGTCCAAGAAGCGAGACAAGAATCCAATCTGATAGGGCTATCAATGCCTTTATTTTCAGAGTGGATTTTAACATATAATTGGAAACAGCAGCCGTGCTTATTGGAGTACGAAGTATTAGGGAAATTACATAACTTATCTCACTTAGATGAGACTGTATGTACATGGACGAATCAATTTTTCTCAATGCTTCAGCATAGTTTAGACGTATATGTTGAAAATTATGTTTGTATCACAATTGAATGTGACGCGGAGAATGCTCGTTTCTTTTTTGATTTTCGTGGTAAGCTAACGAGTGTAGAAGAACTACAGAATTGGCTTGCGAACCAAAACAATAAATGGTATTCCATTTCTTATACAGTACGAGACGAAGAAGTCTCAGTTATATTACAACCAATCGAAAAAAGTGTGGTGAAATAATGTTTGTAGATCAGGTCAAGATATATGTAAAAGGCGGCGACGGTGGTAACGGAATGGTTGCGTATCGTCGTGAGAAGTATGTACCTAAAGGTGGCCCAGCAGGTGGCGACGGTGGTAAAGGTGCAGATGTTGTTTTCGTTGTTGAGGAAGGCTTACGTACATTAATGGACTTCCGCTACCAACGTCATTTCAAAGCTGATCGTGGTCAGCACGGAATGAGTAAAGGTCAGCACGGTCGTAAATCTGAAGATTTAATCGTAAAGGTTCCACCGGGAACAATAGTAAAAGATGAAAAAACAGGTGAAATTCTTGCCGATTTAGTAACGCATGAACAAACAGCTGTAATCGCAAAAGGTGGCCGCGGTGGCCGTGGTAACTCACGTTTCGCAACACCGACGAACCCAGCGCCAGAAATCGCTGAGAACGGGGAACCAGGTCAAGAACGTGATGTCACGCTAGAACTTAAAGTACTAGCAGATGTTGGACTTGTTGGATTCCCGAGTGTAGGTAAATCTACATTATTATCTGTTGTATCATCAGCGCGTCCGAAAATTGCAGAGTATCACTTTACAACAATCGTTCCAAATCTTGGTGTTGTTGAAACTGGTGATAACCGCAGCTTCGTTATGGCTGACCTTCCTGGACTAATTGAAGGCGCACATGCCGGCGTCGGACTTGGACACCAATTCTTACGTCATATTGAGCGTACACGTGTAATCGTGCACGTTATCGATATGTCTGGTTTAGAAGGCCGTGAGCCATATGAAGATTATGTAACAATCAATAGTGAACTAAAAGAATACAATATGCGTTTAACTGAGCGTCCACAAGTTGTTGTTGCAAACAAAATGGATATGCCAGGTGCAGAAGAAAACTTACAAGCATTTAAAGAAAAATTGGGAGACGAAGTGAAAATTTTCCCAATCTCAGCTGTAACGAAACAAGGTGTTCGTGACTTACTATTTGAAGTAGCGAACTTATTAGAAACAACACCAGAATTCCCAATGTACGATGATGTAGAAGAATCTGAAGCAAGTGTAATGTACAAATTTGAATCTGAATCTAATTTTGAAATTACACGCGAAAGTGATGGCACATTTGTTATTTCTGGTTATGATATTGAGAAAACATTCAAAATGACAGACTTCTCACGTGATGAATCTGTACGCCGATTTGCTCGTCAAATGCGTGGAATGGGTATTGATGAAGCTCTTCGTGCACGTGGTGCAGTAGACGGAGATATTGTAAAAATTCTTGAATATCAATTTGAATTTATCGATTAAGACTGCCGAAATATGGCAGTCTTTTTTTTATCCCGCTATTTGTGGGCAGTAAAACTTCCACCTCAAAATTCAGCTGGAGCAAAGAAGTTAAGGGGGAGCCTTACTGCCCGTAAACACCCAATTGGTGTGGGCTAATAATCAGTGAGGGAGGAACAAAAGCCCCACTGATTAAAGTTTCACTTTATATCGTAAAAGTCTGATTCTTATAGGAAAAAATCTCCACTAATCAAATTTTCAATTTATAATAGAAAAAGAAGTAATTTTAGAAGAATATTTATGGGGAGAAAGAGAACATGTATAAAATATTAATTGTAGAAGACGATGAGAAAATCGCGGGAATATTAGAGGAGCATTTAGAAAGGTATGGCTATCAATCATTTAGAGTAAGTGATTTACGTCATATAAAAGATGAGTTCGTAAAAATAAATCCACATCTAGTGTTACTCGATATTAATTTACCGTACTTTGATGGTTTCTATTGGTGTCGTCAAATCCGCACTGTATCGAATGCGCCGATTATTTTTGTTTCTGCAAGAACAGGGGAAATGGATCAAGTAATGGCGATTGAAAATGGTGGAGATGATTACATTACGAAGCCATTCCACTTAGATATTGTAATGGCAAAGGTGAAAAGTGCACTTCGCCGTGGGTATGGTGAGTATGCTGCTGCTGCTGAGAGTGATTGTTTAGGTGTAAATGGACTGTTGTTATTCCCTTCTCAACACGTTGTTGAGTGGCAAGGGCAACAAACAGAACTGACAAAAAATGAATTTTACTTATTAGAGTGTTTAATGAAACAGGCGAATCAATACGTAACGCGCGAAGAACTATTAGAGGCCCTGTGGGATGAAGTAGCCTTTGTTGATGATAATACATTAACCGTAAATGTAAAACGTGTAAGGAAGAAACTAGAGGAGTTAGGCATTAAAAATGCAATTGTAACGAAACGTGGATATGGTTATGCGCTTCTTACAGAGTGGGGCGAAGGGCATGAAGGTTAAAAATTACCTCATGGACCGCTTTTCTTTAATTCTTTCTTATATTGTTAGCCTTTGTTTATTTGGGCTCGTTTTGCAGTTGCAAAGTCTTTTAGAAAAGAAATCCATTGATTGGAGCACGTGGTTATACGGACTTTTATTAGGGACAGTTGTGTTTACTGTATACCTCATTTACGATTACCGAAAACGGAGTGTGTTTTTAAAGAGGATCGAAAAGTATGTTACTGGCGGAAATACATTACATGACTCCTTACTTATCGATACTTCTTATACGTCAGAACAAGAGATGGTCGTCGAATCGTTTACGCTATTAAGGCAGCAATATATGAATGAAGTTCATAAACAGCATGCGAAAGAGCAACAGCAAATGATATTTATGAACCAATGGATTCATCAAATGAAAACACCAGTATCGGTTATTGAATTATTGTTACAGAAATATGGTAAGGAACATCGTGAGGCAAGGGGAACGATTGAAAGTATTCGTGAAGAAAATAACCGTATTTTAAATGGCTTAGATTTAGCGTTACATATGGCAAGATTAGATCAGTTTGCGAAGGATTATAAAGTAGAAGTAGTAAATGTTATAGATGTCATTCGAGATATTATTAATGAAAATCGAAAGTCGTTCATTCAATCGTCTGTATTTCCGAAACTGATGGTTGAAGAAGAAGCTTGTATGATTGCGTCTGATAGAAAGTGGCTTAGTATCGCCATGAGCCAAATTGTTGTAAATGCAATTAAGTATACAAAAATTGCAGAAGCAGAGAAAAAAGAAATTCAATTTCAAATTGAAGAGAAAGATCAAAAGGTGTTACTACATATTAAGGACAATGGAATCGGTATTCCAGAGCAAGATGTAAAGCGCATATTTGATCCATTCTTTACGGGAATAAACGGCCGTAAAACGAGAGAAGCGACTGGAATGGGTTTATATATTACGAAGGAAATTTGCGATAATTTACATCATGGAATGTATGTTCAATCGGCTGAAGGAGAAGGAACGACATTCACATTCCAATTTGCAAAAGATGAAGAATATCATGCATTGATGAGAAAAATGACAAAACTGTAAGATAACAAAACGTTTTGTAAGGAAAATCACTCGTTTCTTTTTCTTATTTTTCTTATAGTAAATGTAAGAAGAAAACACATAGGGGGATTAGAAATGAGTGTTCTTGAAGTAAAAGGCTTAACAAAGGTGTATCAATCGAAAGGTTCAGTAGCGACGACTGCTTTAAATG
Organism: Bacillus silvicola; assembly: GCF_050524305.1. NCBI lineage: Bacteria > Bacillati > Bacillota > Bacilli > Caryophanales > Bacillaceae > Bacillus > Bacillus silvicola. The sequence goes on along the minus strand of NZ_JBNGVC010000012.1, from coordinate 1,366,758 downwards.
ATATAAATTTTAAAATTGAAGAAGGCGAATTTGTAGGGATTATGGGTCCTTCAGGAAGCGGAAAAACAACGCTTTTAAATTTATTAGCAACAATTGATAAGCAAACTTCAGGTCATGTGCTTGTAAATGGTGAAGAAATTAATCAAATGCGTGCAGCAAAATTAGCAGAGTTTCGCCGTACACATTTAGGATTCATTTTCCAAGATTTTAACTTACTTGATACGTTATCGATTAAAGAAAATATTATTTTACCGCTTGTAATGGCGAAGAAATCTGTAAATGAAATCGATACAAAAGTACTGGAAATTGCGAAGTTTTTAAACATCGAAGAAATTTTAAATAAAAAAGTATATGAAGTATCAGGCGGACAACAACAACGTGCAGCAGCTGCGAGAGCAATCATTCATGAACCGACGTTAATTTTAGCGGATGAGCCAACGGGAAACTTAGATTCTAAGTCAGCGAAATCATTAATGGGAGCACTTCAAGATTTGCATGAGCAAAAGAAAGTAACGATTGCAATGGTTACGCATGATCCAGTAGCGGCTAGCTATTGTGAACGCATCCTCTTCATACGTGATGGAGAGATCTTCTCAGAAATACACAAAGGAAGAACGAAGCAAGCCTTTTTCCAAGAAATTTTAGACGTACTTGCGATGCTAGGAGGAGAATATCATGAACTTTCGCCAGCTCGCGCTTAATAACGTAAAAGGAAATTGGCGTAATTATAAAGCATTCCTTATTAGTAGTTGTTTATCGATTGTCGTATTTTTCATGTATGCTTCCTTCATTTATCATCCAGATGTCGTAAGCGGTAATATTAGTATGAAGACGATGATTACAAAAGGGTTAGAATCAATGAATTACATCGTAGTCATCTTCTCAGCACTCTTTATTTTATATGCAAATTCAACGTTTTTACGAGCAAGAAAAAAAGAATTCGGTTTATTAACATTAATAGGCGGAACAAAGTCTCAACTTGGCAGAATGATTATATTAGAACAACTTATGTTAGGTAGTACTGCAATTGTAGTAGGTATCGGGATTGGAATGCTTTGTTCAAAACTATTTTTCCAAGCACTCAGTGTCTTACTAAAAGTTGATAAAACATTGCCGCTTGTGTGGAATGGAAAAGCAGTTCTTATTACAGCTGGCATATACTTTATCCTCTTTTTAATCCTATCATTGTTTAGTGTTTGGACAGTAGGACGTTTGCAAATTATTGATTTATTAAGGGAAGCTAGAAAACAAAAAGTAGAGCCGTTTGCATTTACATGGTTATGTGTAGCAGGAATAGGATGTATTATTGCAGCGTATGTCCTTTGTTTCCAAGTAACAATTATGAATTTTATAATGTATTTCTTACCAATCGTCGGACTGACAATTGGAGGAACGTATTTACTATTTACACAAGGTAGTACAGTCGTTTTAAAAGCATTGCAAAAAAGAAAACAATCATTTTATACATATCCAAACATGTTCGTCCTTAGCAATCTTATTTATAAAATGAAAGATAATGCTCGTTTTCTATTTGTTATTTCTATCATTACAGCTGTTGTTTCTTCAGCAGTTGGTACGCTTTATGTATATTTTGAAAATATGAGTGCGAAAACGATAGATCTTACGCCACATGCTATTTCATATGAGGAAAAGGGTATAAATACGCATACCATTATTAACGAGGAAAAAGTACAGGTATTATTAAAAAAGAATGGATTTGAAGATGCACGAAAAATAACCTACGTAAAACTACCTGCAACACAGAAAATAACGTTTTTTAACAGTGAACATGAAGTGCCAACAGCGATTATTGCAGAGAAAGAATATAATGCGGAAGTGCGTAAACAAAAAAGGGAAGAAGTTAGAGAAGTTCATAATGCACCAGGTAGTGCGACGATGATCATGAGTGATATGACAAATGATCTAGTGAAGATAGATCGTGCGAAGCCATATGAAATTACAATTAATGGGCAAAAACAGTCTGTTCAGTTAAATGAACCAACTTCATATTCTGTTTTTAATGATGATGAATATCTTATTGTGAATGATCAAGATTTTGAGAAATATGCAAAGCTCGTACCAGATGAAGAAAAGACGAAATATTACGGTTATTATATTGAAGATTGGAAGAGTACTGAAGACCTTGTGTTAGATTTGAAAAAGGAAATTGCGCCAGAAAAGCAAGGAGAACTGAAAAATTCAGTGTTTGCTTATAAAGATATAAGAGAATCAGGAGCAATTACAATGTTCATCGGTTTCTTCGTAGCAGTACTGTTCTTCTTCTTCGCTTGTAGCATGACATACTTTAAATGGTTTAACGATAAAGAACAAGACCGTATTCAGTTTAAATCGTTAAAGAGAATCGGTATGACAGACAAAGAAATTCATAAAATTGCAATTCGACAAATGGGCGTTATCTTCTTTATCCCAATCTTAATCGGTACAATTCATAGTGGATTTGCTCTTCATACGTTAGGGAAAATGCTTTATATTGATTTATGGAAATCAGGTGCGATCGTAATTGGCGCATACATTGTAGCTTCTGCCATTTACTTTATGATCGCGCAAAGAGGATATTTAAAACACGTAAAAAGCTAGGGAAACCTCTAGCTTTTTGCCTATGTAGTAAGTTACAGGGGGACGATAGATGAACATTCGGCAACTAGCGCTGCAAAATATAAAGGGGAATTGGCGTAATTATAAAGTGTTTTTCTTAAGTAGTTGTTTTGCAATATTTGCGTCTTTTGCATATATGTCTATCATTGTACATCCGTATATGCAAGAGACGATGTGGTATCAAAATGTACGCTGGGGTCTTATCATATGTAACATTATAATTATTTCTTTTTTTATCATATTTATTTTGTACTCTACTTCTATTTTCATAGAAGCGCGTAAGAAAGAACTAGGGTTATATATGTTAATGGGAGCAACGAAATCTAACGTAATAGGAGTGATTATGACCGAGCAAATATTAATTGGAATGTTTGCTAATTTTTTCGGTATTGGGCTTGGCATGATCTTTTTAAAGCTCTTCTTCATGGTGTTTAGTATGTTACTTCGTCTTCCGAAAGAACTCCCTGTCATATTTGACGTGAGGGCGATTGGTGTAACGTTTGTTATATATATGGTCGTTTTTATTCTATTATCTTTTATAAGTGCTTTACGAATATGGAATATAAAAATCATTCGGTTATTGAAAGAATTTCGAGCAGATAAAAAAGAGAAGAAAACATCAATGTGGCTTTGTATATTCGGCTTTATTTGTTTAGGGATAGGATATGCGTTAGCGTTACAAACGACGATGTCAACGATAGCATTCTATTTTTTTCCTGTGGCTATACTTGTCTTTTTCGGAACGTATTTTTCTTTTACACACGGCACTGCTCAAATATTAGAAATGATAAAACGAAATAAAAAGATTATGTATACATATCCGTATTTGTTTATAGTGAATCAATTATCACATCGAATGAAGGAAAATGGTCGCTTTTTCTTCATGCTGTCTATGGCAACGACGTTTGTAGTTACAGCAACAGGTACAGTGTTCTTATATTTTTCTAGTATGCAAGATATGTGGCGGGATGGAGGAGTACACTCATTTTCGTACATAGAAAAAGGTGCTTCTTCCCATGAAGTTTTTGAGGAGGGGGCGGTTGGAAAATTACTACATCAATATGGGTATGATGATTTTCAATTTATGAGTTTTGTTGGAGTGTATGCATCCTTTCAATCCAATAAGGGAGAAACAGAAGTAGCGCCGCTTATAAAGGAAAGTGAATACAATCAAGAGGCAAGAAAACAAAAGCAGAAAACGTATCATCCTAAAACAGGAACCGTTACACTTGTTTATTATAATAAAAGTAATTATCCGAATGTATATAATCAAAAAGAGATTCAATTACAAGTAATGAATCAAACGTATCCATTCGTATTTAATGGTCAGAAAGAAGGGGTGAAATTTAACTATCACCCTGCGCACATTAATGGTCTGTTCTTCGTCATGAATGATGCGGATTTTGACAGTATAGCAAATACAATTCCGGATTCTGAAAAAATGATATATAGAGGCTACACATTACCAAATATTGAAAATACGAAGAAATTAAATGAAGATTTACGGAAACATATGAAACAAGATAATAATGATGCATTTCGAAGTAATATGGAGTTATATGTGAATATGAAAGAAGGCGGCGATATTACTCTATTTTTAGGTTCATTCATTAGTATATTATTCTTTCTCACTTCATGTAGTATCGTATATTTTAAATGGTTTCATAATATTGCATCGGATCGAAAGCAGTATGGTGCGCTCTCCAAACTTGGAATGACGAAGGAAGAAGTGTGGAAAATTTCTCGTTGGCAATTGTGTATGCTATTTTTTGCGCCAATTATAGTAGGAAGTATGCATAGTGCAGTTGCGTTATATACGTTTCATAATACGTTCTTTATGGATGGATCATTAAGAAAAGTAGGTTTGTTCATTCTGTTTTATATCGCAGCATGTATCATTTATTTCTTCTTCGCTCAAAGAGAATATAAGAAACATTTAGACTAGCAAATGCTAGTCTTTTTTTAATATTCGAAATTTACATAGAAGAATATAAAAAATTATGGTATAACAGTAAGAAAACGAAAAAGAGGGGAAAAGACGATGATTCGAGTAGGATATTTAGGACCAGAGGCAACATTTACAAATATGGCGGTGAGTCGTTTTTTTCCGGAAGCAGAGCATGTGCCGTACCGAACGATTCCAGATTGTATAGATGCAGCTGCAAATGAAAATGTAGACTTTGCAGTTGTACCGTTAGAAAATGCGATTGAAGGTTCAGTAAATATAACGGTTGATTACCTCGTACATGAGCAACCACTTTCTATTGTAGGAGAAATTACAGTACCGATTCAGCAACACTTACTCGTACATCCCCAGTATGCAGAAGTGTGGGAAGAAGTATATGCTGTACATTCTCATCCACATGCTATTGCACAGTGCCATAAATTTTTAAATGAAGAATTAAAAGGGGTAACAGTTCGCGATATGACATCAACAAGCGCTGCTGCGCAATATGTGAAAGAACATCCTGAAGAAAAAATCGCCGCCATTGCAAATGAAGCAGCGGCAGAAAAATACGGATTAACAATTGTAAGGCATGACATTCATACGCACAAAAACAATCATACGCGTTTCCTTGTTCTGCATAAGAAAAAGAAAGCAGTACTCCCGAAAAACGGAGAAAATCGCGGAGAGAAAACGACGCTTATGATAACGTTACCTGCAGATTATGCAGGAGCGCTATATCAAGTGTTATCAGCTTTCGCATGGAGAAAATTGAACTTATCAAAAATCGAATCTCGCCCGATGAAAACAGGTCTTGGAAATTACTTTTTCTTAATCGATGTCGATAAAGCATACGATGACGTATTACTGCCAGGCGTAACGATGGAGCTTGAAGCGCTTGGTTTTTCTGTTACTGTGCTGGGAAGTTATTCTTCTTATTGGTTGTAAAAAGCGAGGAGGCTGTTAAACTTGCTTGAAACGAAACGTTGTTTATTAAATACAGTTCATGAATTAGATTACGAAAGTATAAAAGAACTATATTTAAATGAAGAAGTGAGAAAATATCTTGGTGGACCGCGTGAAGAAGAGTCGATTAGAGATGTTTTGAATGATATGTTGCATCCGGAAGAAAACTGTTGGTATTGGATTGTTAAAGAGAAGGAAACAAAAGCATTTTTGGGAGTAGTATCGCTCGATCCAAATGATGTTAATAAAGATATTGAAGTATCTTATCAATTTTTACCGATGTACTGGGGAGTTGGCTATGCAACAGAAGTTGTTCAGGCTGTAATTCAGTATGGTTTTCGGGAATTACATTTATCAAAAGTAATTGCAGTAACACAAATGGCTAATATACCTTCGCGTAAACTTTTAGAACGGTTACGTATGAAATTAATTCAAACGTATTATCGGTTTGGGGCAGAGCAAGCTGTCTATTCTATTGAATCAACAGAAATAATTTTGCTAGATTAATAAAATCCCACCTGCAGAAGGTGGGATTCTTTATTTCAACTTCGCAAGACGATCCTCTAACTGACCACGCCAAATATCAGCTAGTTCTGGTACAGCAAGAATCTTCTCAATGCCATCTTTATCTTTCCTATTATGAAAATAAATTTCGTTAGAGAACAAAACAGATACATTGTTTGATGGACGCTCTAGTAATGTAATTTTAGAATCTTGACGTACAGTACCTTCTTGAAGAACGCGGCATAGGTAGCCAGTAAATCCAGTTGCTACAATGCGCGGCAGTATGCCAGGGATGCCAAGACGTTTTGAAATTGTGCTACAAGGTACTCTCGATTGTGTCACTTGAATGATTGCCTCACCTAGTTGATATGTATCTCCGATGCAAACATCACGCTCTAACATATTTGTTACGGTAATGTTTTCGCCAAATGTGGAAGCTGGAAGCGTAGTTTGAAATTCCTCTTCCCATAGTGCGTAATGCTCGTGTGGGTACACACAAACTGCGCGGTCAGGTCCCCCGTGATGTTTTAAATCTGCTACATCATCACCACGGAATCCGTCTTTTGAGAGAAAGGCCTCTTCTGTAGGATCTTTACATATACCTGTTATCATTTCTTTATCTTCGCCATATTTCATTTGTTTCGGTTTACCGGTGCTAAAGTGAACGAGTTCAATTCCCATATTTGACCTCCTTTACAATTGATTACAATATTATATCATTTACAAAATAAAAGCACAGAGAATGATGAAAAACTCTGTGCTTTACATTAATTAATAAACGAGAAATCCAGCACGGTCTAGTGCCTCACAAGCAGCATCTAATTTCTCTTTAGAATCTGCTTCGATTGTATGTAAGTGAATACCATCTGTTAGTTGCGAAAGGTAGGAAGCGTTTGTGTTTTCGATTTTTTGTAAATATTGCTCTACATCAAAGCGATTACTTACCATGATCGATGCTGTTAAATCACCGTATACAGGATGCTCAACTTTTACGTCTTTAATCGTAACACCGTGGTCCACTAACATTGTAAGTTCTTGGCGTACTTCGGCTGGTTTGTGTTGGCATACAATTACGCGTTCAAAAGCTTGTTGCTTCGCTTGTGGTTTTAAATATAAATATCCTTGAGCAGTCGCAATAATGGGTTCATTTCGTGCTTTTAGTAAGGAAATATCTTGTACGATAACTTGCCTACTTACATTTGTTTTTTTAGATAACTCACTCCCTGATAATGGTTCATTTGCAGCGAGAAGCCATTGAAGAATAAGCTGACGTCTTTCTTCACCTAAAATCTTTTTTTGATCATTTTGTTTCATTATGATTTAACACCTCTATAAAATTGATTTCCAATTGTGTGTAGTGCATGAATAGTTGTATCAATTTGTTCTTTCGTTGTGTGATGTCCGAAAGAAAAGCGGACATATTGTTTTGCCTCTTCATACGTTTTTCCAATTGCGACCATTGTTTTTGAAGGTTCTTGTTTACCGACTTGGCAAGCACTTCCGGTGGAAATGGCAATACCATGACGATTACATTCTAGCATTGTATATTGACCTTCTATTCCTTTTATTGTAACCCCAATAATATGTGGTAAACAAGAAGTAGAATGACCTTCTACTTCAATTTCTAGAGGAAGTGTTTGAAATTGCTTTAAAAAATAGGATCGTAACTCTTGAAAACGGAAGCTCTCTTTCTTTTGATTTTTTAATATATGCTCTGCAGCCGTTAAAAAAGCAGCGATGCCAGGAACGTTCACTGTACCAGGGCGAAACCCTTTTTCATGAGAAGTTCCCGGAAATACTTGTTCCCAGCGCGTTTGCGGATTTATATAGCAAGCGCCGACACCTTTTGGTCCGTATATTTTATGGGCTGAAACTGAGAGACTATCAATTGACATCGTTGTAACGTCTATTGGAAGTTTACCAAATGTTTGAACACAATCCGAATGAAATAAAACATTATATTTTTTTAAAAGTGCCCCGATTTCTGCGATGTTTTGAACGGTTCCGATTTCAGAATTTCCATGCTGTACGCTTGCTAGAACAGTATCTTCCGTAATAGCTGCTTCTAAATCTGCTAAATGAATTAGCCCACTTTTATCAACAGGAATTTCAGTAATTGTATAGCCTTGCGATTGTAAGGATTGAAAATAACTTCGAATCGATGCGTGTTCCATAGGTGTCGTAATAATATGTTTCTCATTTCTAGCATTTAGAAGTGATTGAATCGCAAGATAGTTAGACTCTGAACCACCGCTTGTGAAGAATACACCTTGTTCCTTCCCCACGATCATTTCTGCAAATGTTTCTCTACAAACTTGTAATAAAGAAGATGCACTTCCGCCAATATCGTGTAAACTTTGTTCGTTTCCGAAATATGTTTTTGTCGCTTGTATATATGTTTCTAAAGCTTCTTCGCTCATAGGTGTTGTTGCTGCGTAATCAAGATATATCATCATGTGAATTCCTCTCTTCAGTAAGAGTGATGTTTATTTTCGTTTTGAGAATGATATTGAAAATAAGAATTGTAAAAAAACTCTTGTCATTATTTTAAAACTATGTAAATATAGGTGTCAAGACAGTTGAAAAGTGTAAAGTAGGAGGCAATAATTATGCCAAGTGCAGATGTCTTGATTATTGGAAGTGGCGTTGCGGCACTTCGTGTTGCAAAAGAGCTTTGTCACGAAAAGAATGTGATAATTATCACAAAAAAAACAGGACGCAATAACAATACGCATTTAGCTCAAGGGGGAATTGCAGCGGCTGTTGCTGCATATGACGATCCGAGTGGGCATTTTGAAGATACATTAGTGGCAGGTTGTCATTATAACAATGAAGAAGCAGTTCGGTATTTAGTTGAAGAGGGGCCGAAAGAAATAAATAAGCTTATTACAAATGGGATGAAATTTGATGGGGATGAAAAAGAGCTCCACCTTGGTAAAGAAGGAGCGCATCGAAAACGTCGTATTTTACATGCGGGAGGAGATGCAACTGGTAAAAATTTATTAGAACATTTAATTCAAGAAGTAGTTCCGCACGTTACTGTTGTAGAGCAAGAGATGGTGCTCGATTTTATGATAGAAAATAATAAATGCATAGGGGCTTTAACACGAAATAGTGAAGGAGAGCTGAAGCGTTATTATGCTGATTATACGGTGTTAGCATCAGGCGGAATAGGTGGTTTGTATGCCTTTACGTCGAATGACGAGACAATTACAGGCGATGGACTTGCGATGATATATCGAGCTGGTGGTGAACTAGTTGATCTAGAATTTGTACAATTTCATCCGACAATGTTATACGTGGGCGAGCGATGTTGTGGTCTCGTTTCTGAAGCAGTCCGCGGGGAAGGAGCTGTCCTTATCAATGAAAAGGGACAGCGTTTTATGATGGATATACATCCCGGGAAAGATCTTGCTCCGCGTGATGTAGTGGCAAGAGCTATTCATGAACAACTTCTTGCGGGTGAAAAAGTGTACTTAAGCATCGAAACTATTCAAGACTTTGAACAGCGTTTTCCGACCGTTTCATCATTATGTAAAAAGAATGGCGTTGACCTAAAAGGGAACCTTATTCCGGTTGTACCGGGTGCTCATTTTCATATGGGCGGCGTGAAGACGAATTGTGATGGGGAGACGTCCATTTCCAACTTATATGCGGTCGGTGAAGTGGCGTGTAATGGAGTTCATGGTGCGAACAGATTGGCGAGCAATTCATTATTGGAAGGTCTTGTGTTCGGAAGGCGGACAGGAAAACACATTTTAGCTAGACCAGCACAAGAAAGAAAAAGTATATCAGAAGAGAGGGAAAAAAGTTTTATAGCTCTTAATGGTTTACCGTTGAAAGAAGAAATACAAGAATACATGATGAAGTATGTTGGGATTGTGCGAACAGAGAAAGATTTATCATATGCTACGAGATGGTTTAGTAGGTACGGTGTGAGAAATATGATATTACAATATGATGCTCTTACAAATGAAGAAATTACGCTTATTAATATGTTAACAGTTTGTGAGCTTATAACAGTATCAGCGTTGCAAAGAGAAGAAAGTATTGGTGGTCATTATCGCAGTGATTATCCAGAAAGAAATAAAGTAAGGAAAGAATTTATTCGAGTGAGAAGAAAACTACAACTTGTTTAATGAGGAGAAGAGGGGTTTTATGAACACATTAAAAGTTAAGGAAGCACTAAATAGATTTTTTCTAGAAGATATAGGAGAAAGAGATGTAACATCTCAGCTTATCTTTCCTGATAATGCACTTGCGAAAGGAACGTTTCTTGTAAAGGATACAGGGGTCTTTGCTGGGAGTTTAGTAATAGAAGAGGGTTTTAAACTAATTGATGAAAAAATTGAAGTTACACTCCATAAAAAAGATGGGGACTTAGTAGAAAAAGGTGAAATTATAGCAACAGCTAAAGGGCCTATTGCATCTTTATTAACAGCGGAGCGCGTTATATTAAATATTATTCAGCGTATGAGCGGGATAGCAACGATGACTCGTAAAGCAGTACTTACGTTAGATAGCAATCATACGCGTATTTGTGATACGAGAAAAACGATGCCGGGACTACGTATGTTTGATAAATATGCGGTAGTGTGCGGAGGTGGATTTAACCACAGATTCGGTTTGTATGATGGTGTCATGATTAAAGACAATCATATTACGTTTACTGGATCGATTACAAAAGCTGTTACATCGGTGAAAGAAAGATTGGGACATATGGTGAAAGTAGAAGTCGAAACAGAGACGGAGGCGCAAGTGAGAGAAGCGGTAGAGGCCGGCGCAGATATTATCATGTTCGATAATCGCACGCCAGATGAGATTCGTGAGTTTTCAAAAATTGTACCGAGTGCCATCGTTACGGAGGCTTCAGGTGGCATTACAATTGAAGATTTATCGAAATACGGAAAAACAGGAGTGGATTATATTTCACTTGGGGCGTTAACACATTCAGTGAAAGCACTTGATATTAGTTTTAATATTGAGGCGTGATGAGAGTGGTTTAGAGGGGGAGAATCATAAATGGGTATTTTAGAGAAAGTGCAGCCAATCGAAGTAATGTTACCAGAGCGTTATCAAACGATGTCTACATTAGAAATGGAAGAGCGTGTTCGCGAAATTAAAGAAAAAATGGGTGAATTGCTATTTATCCCAGGGCATCATTATCAAAAAGATGAAGTGGTACAATTTTCAGATGCGGCAGGGGATTCGTTGCAACTTGCACAAGTTGCGGCGAGTAATAAAGAGGCGAAATATATTGTGTTTTGTGGTGTGCACTTTATGGCGGAAACAGCAGATATGTTAACGACAGAGGATCAAGTTGTCATCTTACCAGATATGCGTGCAGGGTGTTCAATGGCGGATATGGCAGATATTGAACAAACAGAAAGAGCGTGGAAAGAGCTCGCGAAATTATTTGGGGATACGATGATTCCACTAACGTATGTAAATTCAACAGCTGCAATTAAAGCATTTTGCGGTCGTAATGGAGGGGCAACAGTAACCTCTTCTAATGCAAAACAAATGGTGTCTTGGGCGTTTACACAAAAAGAACGTCTCGTCTTTTTACCAGACCAACATTTAGGAAGAAATACAGCGTACGACTTAGGCATCCCGTTAGATAAAATGGCAGTATGGAACCCACATACAGATTCATTAGAGTACGATGGAGATATAGAAGAAATTCAAGTGATTTTATGGAAAGGTCATTGTTCTGTTCATCAAAATTTTACTGTGAAAAACATTGAAAGCGTGCGAAAAAATCATCCGAATATGAATGTTATTGTTCACCCTGAATGTTGTTATGAAGTTGTTGCTGCTTCCGATTATGCAGGGTCAACGAAATATATTATTGATATGATTGAAGCTGCTCCAGCGGGAAGTAAGTGGGCGATTGGTACAGAGATGAATTTAGTAAATCGAATTATTCAGCAACATCCAGATAAAGAAATTATGTCGCTAAATCCGTTTATGTGTCCTTGCTTAACGATGAATCGAATTGATTTACCTCACTTACTATGGGCGCTCGAGAATATAGAAAGAGGAGAAGAAATTAACGTTATCCGTGTAGAAAATCAAGTAACAGAAGAAGCGATTCTTGCATTAAATCGTATGTTAGAACGTGTTTAAAGCGACGGGATTTCCGTTGCTTTTTTTCATACATATAATCATAACGAGAGCGAAATAGGCATACATTGTTTTGAAGAAATCATTGTGGTTTTTATGCTTATTCCACTTCGAACTATATTGAAAATAGAAGAAGTGATAAAAGTGAAAAGAAGTTAATGTTATTTAGAAAGGGTTACTTCATGAGATTTGTTACTTATAGATAAGTTATACAGGAGGGGGAAAATTTGAAAATTCATATCGTGCAAAAAGGGGATACCCTTTGGAAAATTGCGAAAAAGTACGGAGTGGATTTTGACACGCTGAAAAAAACAAATACACAGCTTAGTAATCCAGATTTAATCATGCCAGGTATGAAAATTAAAGTACCATCAAACGGCGTTCATGTGAAACAACAGCCTGGAGCGGGTTCTACGCCGCCAAAACAATATGTAAAAGAGGTGCAACAAAAAGAGTTTGCATCAACACCAACTCCACTTGGAATAGAAGATGAAGAGGAAATTACGTATCAATCAGCACCGATTACACAAGAGCCAGCTATGCAACAAACGCAAAAAGAAATGCAGGTAAAACCGCAAAAAGAGATGCAGGTAAAACCGCAAAAAGAGATGCAGGTAAAACCGCAAAAAGAAATGCAAGTGAAACCACAAAAAGAAATACAGGTGAAGCCGCAAAAAGAAGTACAACAAGAAAAGCCGATTCAAAAAGAAAAACCAGTTGAAAAGCCGTCTGTTATTCAAAAACCACCTGTTATAGAGAAAGTAGAAAAGCAAAAGCCAACTACGAAGGAGAATACTAAATTTTCCATTAATGTATTGCCACAGCCACCGCAACCGCCAATTAAAGCGAAAAAAGAATATAAAATTTCAGATGTAATAAAAAAGGGAAGCGAGTTAATTGCTCCTCAAATTAATAAAATGAAACCTAACAACGTCATTTCGCCGCAAACGAAAAAAGACAATATAGGAAATGTCTCACCACAAGTGAAAAAAGAAAACGTAGGAAACATAATTTCACCGCAAGTGAAAAAAGAAAATGTAGGGAATATAGTCTCGCCGCAAGTGAAGAAAGAAAATGTAGGGAACATAGTCTCACCGCAAGTGAAGAAAGAAAATGTAGGGAATATAGTCTCACCGCAAGTGAAGAAAGAAAATATAGGGAACATAGTCTCACCGCAAGTGAAGAAAGAAAACATAGGGAATATAGTCTCACCAAACGTATCAAAAGAAAATATAGGGAACATAGTCTCACCGCAAGTGAAGAAAGAAAATGTAGGAAATATAGTCTCACCACAAGTGAAGAAAGAAAACATAGGGAATATAGTCTCACCAAACGTATCAAAAGAAAATGTTACTATTCCGCAAGTAATACCGCCAAATATACAAGTGCCGAACATAATGCCAATAATGGATAATAACCAACCACCAAATATAATGCCAATAATGGATAACGACCAACCACCAAATATAATGCCAATAATGGATAACAACCAAATGCCAAATATGATGCCAATAATGGATAACAACCAAATGCCAAACATGATGCCGATAATGGATAACAACCAAATGCCAAATATGATGCCGATAATGGATAACAATCAAATGCCAAACATGATGCCGATAATGGATAACAATCAAATGCCAAACATGATGCCGATAATGGATAACAATCAAATGCCAAACATGATGCCGATAATGGATAACAATCAAATGCCAAATATGATGCCGATAATGGATAACAATCAAATGCCAAACATGATGCCGATAATGGATAACAATCAAATGCCAAATATGATGCCGATAATGGATAACAATCAAATGCCAAATATGATGCCGATAATGGATAACAATCAAATGCCAAACATGATACCGATAATGGATAACAATCAACCGCCGAATATGATGCCGATAATGGATAACAATCAACCACCAAATATGATGCCATATCAAATGCCGTATCAACAGCCAATGATGCCGCCATATCCGCAGTATCAGCAACAAAATCCATACAATCAAATGCCGTATCAACAAATGGCGCCGCAATATACTTCTATGCCAAATTCGAATATGATGCCAATGGATAATAATATGCCGCCACTCGTGCAAGGTGAAGAAGATTGTGGATGCGGAGGAGAAAGTAGGTTATATAGCCCACAACCAGGTGGACCGCAATATGCTAACCCATTATATTATCAACCAACTCAGCCAGCATATGCACCACAGCCAGGAACGATGTATTATCAACCAGATCCACCAAATGTATTTGGAGAGCCAGTTTTGGAAGAAGAGGACGAAGAGGAAGTTTAAAAAAGGTGGGATTATTCCCGCCTTTTTTGCATTTATGTTAATTAAAAAAATAAAGTTTTTTCATCAAGTGTTAGAAAATTCCTAGTGAAATATTAACAGTGTAAAAAACCTCTTTGTTACTCATCATAAGAGGGAGCTTTTCAGAAGAGAAGTTCATTCTAACAGAGGGGGTTTTTGTATTGAATACGAAAGTAAAAGTGATTGCTGCTTCTTTGTTAGTTACCAGTGCATTAGCTGCATGTGGTACACCAAAAAACAATAATGCTATGGATGGACGTAACTACAATTACGAGCGTACATCTTATAATGATACACACCAGTATCGTGATAATGTAGCGCGTAACGATCGCTATACAGATTATGTAACATATAAAAACGGTCGTAACGATACAGGGTACAATTATTACCGCGATGTAAATTACAATGGGCAAATTGCTAATCCGCATCCAACTCGTAATATTACAATGAACAATTCATACATTAACAATGATGGTAAAACTGCGGAGAAAATTACGAATCGTGTGAAACGTATGAATAACGTAGACCGAGTTTCTACAGTTGTATATGGAAACGATGTAGCGATTGCGGTAAAACCACGTAATACAGCGACGAATGAAACAGCGATGGCGAACGAAATTCGTCAAGCTGTTGCAAATGAAGTTGGAAATAGAAACGTATATGTTTCTGTAAGAAATGACATGTTTACTCGTGTCGATGCAATGAGTACACGTTTACGTAACGGCACAGCTACAAACGATTTTAATCGTGACATAACAAATATGTTCCGAGATATTCGTTACGGTCTGACTGGTACAGTACGATAGCAAAACAAAAGAGGAAGGGGTAGCCCTTCCTCTTTATTCATCGTCGTCTTGTAAACGGCGTTTTTTTATAAAATAACTAACGGAGTAAGACGCTAAAAAGCATATGAAGAAAATACTACCTGTAAGAATAGCTTCAAACAGAGGTCTTTCTGGACTGAAAATAATATAAATAATAGCTATGATAATTCCAACAATAAGAGAGCGTAAAACAAGTTTGTAATAAGGAGTTAACTTTATTTCCTTTTCACTTTCTTCTACATCGATTGAAATACTTAACTGTAAATAACTAAGTACTATACTCGTAAGCATAAATAATAACCACAAGGGAGATTTCGTAATTTGATCCACTCCTTCAGTGAATCCGATATATCCTAAAATTCCAATTATACCAAGTGATTGAAAAAGAAAGGCAATACGTATGTTTTTTAACGTTTGAAGAATGAGACGTTCATCCTTTATTTTTTTCACAATATCCATCTCCAGTTTATTATGATTTCGCTGTTATATTGATTGTAACATATATATTGCATTTATCAATTTATAATTTGCGCAAAGTCCGTTTGGATGAAAGAGGAAATAAAATATTTTTATAAACATGTTGCGCTTCTATCTTATTAATGTTATATTAGCAAAGCGATGAGCTAATTTACGTAAGACGAGAGATATGCTTAAGTGCTAAACACGCGAATGTGGTCGCCTGGTCTCTCGCCGTAAACGCATCAAGACGCCTGCTTTGCAGGCGTCTTTCATTTTATATGAATATAAAGAGAAGATTGGAGGAATCCAGGCTTCTCTTTTTTTGTTGGTTTTAAAGTCAGAAAATAAAGTTATTTACAAGTGCATGTAAAAGAGTTATTATTGAATGGTAATATATTACATATTTTTATATATAGTTGGGATGAAGAGGATATGAAGAGTTTTGAATGTAGAAATACAGAAGTTGTATTAGAGAAATTTCAGGTCGTAACACCTATATTTCAGGCACTGGGAGATGAGAATCGTCAGCAAATTATTATGTTGTTATTAAAAAACAAACAGATGAATGTAACGCAAATAACAGATGAAATGGGGATTTCTAGACCGGCTGTTTCGCATCATTTGAAAATTTTAAAACAAGCAGAATTAATTGTAGCGGAGCGGAGTGGAAAAGAAATTTTTTATTCTATAGTAGCTGGAGAATTTTTAAAACAAGTGAAGGATTTACTTCAAGCGATAGAGTCAAATTACTAATTTTTTTTGATCAATAAGTAAACAAGTTTAAACTTATAAACTTGTTTTGTGAAAAGGGGTAATAAGAATGAACAATGTAAATCGTATGTACGTAATTATGTTACTTGTTCCTTTATTTTGGGGTGGCTCTTTTGCAACAGCAGAGCATATTATTACAGAGATACCACCCATTACCGCAGCGACAATTCGTTTTGGCTTAGCTGGTTTTATTTTGATGGGGATAGTCTTGATGAAATCTGAGTGGGATACAAGTTTGTTAGCTGAAAATTGGCGAGGGCTATTATTTGTATCGTTAACAGGTATTTTTGGTTACAATGTTTTTTTCTTTATGGGACTTCACTATACTTCTACTATGAATGGCTCACTTATCATTGCTACAATACCCGTCTTTGTGACATTAGGAGCAATATTATTTTTTAAAGAATCTTGGAATTTAAAAATAGGAATAAGTTTAATCTTATCTCTTATTGGTGTAATAGTTGTTATTACGGGTGGTTCAGTACATAAACTTATGTCTTTATCATTTAATAAGGGGGATCTTTTATTTATAGCTGCTTTAATATGTGGGGTGTTATATAGCTTAACAGGGAAAAAAGTTATGCGTGGTGTATCACCCTTGTTAACTACAGTGAGTATGACGGTATTAGGAACTGTTTTTTTAGCAGGACTTTCTCTGTATGAAGATGGCTGGGGAAAGGTTGTGACGCTTTCTTTACAGGGATGGATAGAGATGTTGTACATGGTGGTATGCGGTACGTTAATTGGATATATCGTGTTTAATAAAGGGGTAGAAGAGCTAGGTGCAAGTAAAGCTAGTATGTATTTAAATCTAACACCCATTGTGGCTACATGTATATCGGTTATATTATATGGAGCAACTGTTACATGGCAACAAATAGTTGGAATGATAATTGTGCTAATTGGTGTTTACATAGCAACGATGCAATCCAATAAAGCTATAAAGAAGGTTTCACATAATCAACGCGTTTCTAAGTAAATAGAAATAATGGAACTCTATAATTCTTAATGTGAGCATTCTATGAATTAGGGATAAAACCCCCATTTCCGGAAAAACTACAAATGAAAGTATGATTTTGCCTAGAAGAGGTGAACGGAAATGAAATGGATACTAATTGCATTGCAAGCTTTCGTTATGATGTTTTGCTTAGCTTATGGATCCGATGTGAGGGCAGAAGTAGTAGAAAAAGAACCTCAAGTTACAATTTTATTAGAGCGCATGTATGTTGATGGAGAAGTAAGTGAGGAAATACTGACAGAAAAAGTAGCGGATTTAGAAAAGTTTTTGCAGCAATATAAGGAATGGCAACTTGTTGATCGTGATGATGTACAAATTGTATTACAAAAGAAAGTTGATGATATTTCTCCTTTACTGAAAACGAGCGGTTATTTTGGTGTTTCAGAGGAAGGGATATTACAAATTTTCAAAGGGGTACCGAAAAGTGATAACGCGATCCACTCCTTTTTTCAAATTGATATGAAAAAACTTGAGAGTTATGAACGTGCGAAATTGAAACGTGGTATTCGCATAAAATCAAAAGAAGGTTTTGTGAAGACAATCGAAAAAATGAAGCAGTATGCAGTACAAAATAAGAAAAAAAGCAGCTCATGGTGAGCTGCTTTTTCTTATTTATTTTTAGCTAAAATTTCTTTTGCAATTTCATCAATCAGCATATCTTTTCCGATTGGGTTGAATGCTTTCGTATTGAAGACTTCATTTGATACTTCGTATACGTGATTGCTTTTTACTGCTTTATTGTCTTTCCAAACGGCACTGTTTTTATAGTCTTCGTACACTTTATCAGCTTCACCGCCGAAGTTTACGATAAACATTTGGTCAGGCTGGAATGCAACAAGACCTTCTAGTGATACTTGTGCCATCGTTTGTTTTAAATCTGTACCTTTTGTTGCTGGAAGTTTTAAATCGTTAAAGATGATGTCACCGTATCCGAAGCTACCGTATACACGGAAGTTTTGAGGTGTAACTGCGACGAACATAAAGTTTTCATCTTTTGTTTTTTCTTTAATTTTTTTTGATAAAGAGTCTGCTTTTTTATCGTAGTCTGCAATCCATTTGTCAGCTTTCTTTTCTTCGTCAAATAGTTTACCTACTTCTTTAAACTTACCACGCCAGTCTTCTAGATTTGTTTCTAGAACAACTGTCGGTGCAACTTTTTCTAGTTGATCATAAATTTTCAATTGACGATTGTTTAAAATAATTAAGTCTGGTTTTAAAGCTGTAACAGCCTCTAGGTCAACTTTAGGCGCCCAGTACCAGCCGACTGCCTTTACGCCGTCTAGCTTGTCCGTTAAGTGATTTTGGATTTTATCTTTATACGTGTTTGCTGTGCCAACAGGTTTATGTCCAAGGATTAATAATTCCTCTGTTGATCCAGATAAATCAACAATTCTCTTTGGATTAACTGGAATTGTTGCTTCCCCTTTAGCATGTTTTACAACTTTTGTTTTCGGTTGTTCTTTTGCTTTTGATTCTTCTTTTTGAGAAGAACAGCCAACGATAGAAAGAACAACTAGCATAATAGTAAATAAAATAAATAGCTTTTGTTTCATCCTGATGTAACCCCTTTAATTAATATTGATAATCATTATCGACCTCTGTATATTAAGGGGCTTTATACTTTCTGTCAATGGAAAATAACAGAAGTTTCAAATAGAGAACATTTGTTGGGGCATTCTCGCTTTTCTATTGTTAAATATGTTAAAATGGAATACATGATTTGAGAGGGAGAGATCGTATTTTGTTTGAATATGTTATAGGTTACGTGGAATATGTAGGACCGGAATATGTCGTAATTGATCATAATGGAATTGGTTATCAAATTTTCACACCAAATCCGTATGTATTTCAAAGAAGTAAGCAAGAAATTCGTGTCTATACATATCATTATGTAAGAGAAGATATTATGGCACTTTACGGATTTAAAACACGTGAAGAGCGTTTATTATTTACAAAGTTGTTAGGTGTGTCTGGCATTGGGCCAAAAGGCGCTCTTGCAATTTTAGCTTCTGGTCAAACAGGACAGGTCGTTCAAGCGATTGAACATGAAGATGAGAAGTTTTTAGTGAAGTTCCCGGGCGTCGGAAAGAAAACAGCGCGCCAAATGATTTTAGATTTAAAAGGAAAACTAGCAGATGTTGTACCAGATGCGTTTGTTGATTTGTTCTCAGATGTTGAAAGTTTTGATGAGAAGAAAGGTTCCTCAGTTGAACTTGATGAAGCACTGGAGGCACTGCGTGCACTTGGTTATGCAGAACGGGAAGTTTCTCGTGTTGTACCAGAGTTATTAAAAGAATCATTAACGACGGATCAATATATTAAAAAGGCACTTAGTCTTTTACTAAATGGTAAGAGGTGAGTATAATGGACGAACGTCTCCTTTCAGGGGAATCTGGATACGAAGATGCGGATTTAGAGTATTCATTACGGCCACAGACGCTCCGTCAGTATATTGGCCAAGATAAAGCGAAACATAATTTAGAAGTGTTTATTGAAGCGGCGAAAATGCGTGAAGAAACGTTAGATCACGTACTTTTATATGGACCACCTGGACTTGGTAAAACGACGCTTGCGAATATTATTGCCAATGAAATGGGTGTTAACATTCGAACGACGTCAGGTCCCGCAATTGAAAGACCAGGAGATTTAGCAGCGGTATTAACAGCACTTCAACCTGGAGATGTATTGTTTATTGATGAAATTCACCGTTTGCATAGATCAATTGAAGAAGTACTATATCCTGCGATGGAAGACTTTTGTCTTGATATCGTAATTGGAAAAGGACCGTCAGCACGGTCTGTACGCTTAGATTTACCTCCATTTACATTAGTTGGAGCGACAACACGTGCCGGAGCATTATCAGCGCCGCTCCGTGACCGTTTCGGTGTACTTTCAAGATTAGAGTATTATACAGTGGATCAGCTTTCTGCGATTGTTGAACGTACAGCAGAAGTGTTTGAAGTTGAAATCGACTCATTAGCTGCACTAGAAATTGCAAGACGTGCTCGTGGTACACCTCGTATAGCGAATCGTTTATTACGACGTGTACGTGATTTCGCACAAGTTCGCAGCGACGGAACAATTGCAATGGAAATTACACAAATGGCGTTAGAACTACTGCAAGTAGATAAATTAGGTCTTGATCATATTGACCATAAATTATTACTTGGTATTATTGAAAAGTTCCGTGGTGGTCCAGTTGGACTAGAAACAGTTTCGGCGACGATTGGGGAAGAATCTCATACGATTGAAGATGTGTATGAGCCGTATTTATTACAAATTGGCTTTTTACAACGAACTCCAAGAGGCCGGATTGTAACTCCGCTTGCATATGAACATTTCGGAATGGAGATGCCAAAAGCATGACGGAGATGCCAAAGCTGCTTATTACAGCCGGTATTTTACTCATTGTTGTTGGTCTAGCTTGGAAGTTCATTGGAAGGCTTCCAGGCGATATTTTTTTGAAAAAAGGTAACGTTACCTTTTATTTTCCGATCATTACATGTATTGTGTTAAGTATTGTATTATCTTTTATTATGTATATAATAAATCGATTCAAATAAGAAATAGGTGGATACAGTTATGGATATTAATCTGTTTGATTTTCATTTACCAGAAGAACTTATTGCGCAAGTCCCGCTTGAAGAGCGTGAAACATCAAGATTGATGGTGTTAGACCGTGAAACTGGTGATATTGAGCATAAACATTTTACGGACATTCTTTCTTACTTACATGAGGGGGATTGTTTAGTTTTAAATGAAACGAAAGTTATGCCTGCTCGCTTGCACGGTGTAAAAGAAGATACAGGCGCGCACATTGAAGTGCTTCTTTTGAAACAAGAGGAAGGCGATAAGTGGGAAACGCTTGTTAAGCCAGCGAAACGTGTAAAAGAAGGAACTGTAATTTCTTTTGGTGAAGGGAAATTAAAAGCAACTTGCACAGGAACTGCAGATCAAGGTGGACGTCAGCTTGAATTTTCATATGACGGCATCTTCTATGAAATTTTAGATGAACTTGGGGAAATGCCACTTCCTCCATATATTAAAGAAACACTGGAAGATCGCGATCGCTATCAAACAGTATATGCGAAAGAAATCGGTTCAGCAGCAGCACCGACAGCAGGACTTCACTTTACAGAAGAGTTACTTGAGAAGTTAAAGCAAAAAGGCGTTCAGTTAGCATTTATTACACTTCACGTAGGACTTGGAACATTTAGACCGGTTTCTGCAGATACGATTGAAGAGCACCATATGCACGCAGAATATTACCATATGTCTGAAGAGACAGCGGCATTATTAAATCGTGTGAAAGAGAATGGTGGACGTATTATTACTGTAGGTACAACATCAACTCGTACATTAGAAACAATTGCGACAGATCATGATGGTGAGCTTTGTGCCGCTTCTGGATGGACAGATATTTTTATGTACCCAGGATATGAATTTAAAGCAATTGATGGTTTAATTACAAACTTCCATTTGCCGAAATCAACACTAATTATGCTTGTAAGTGCATTTTCAAATAGAGATAATGTACTTCATGCTTATAATGAAGCAGTAAAAGAAAAATATCGTTTCTTTAGCTTCGGTGACGCAATGTTCGTTGCATCTCACGCTAAAATGAGAAACAAATAAAAGGAGTAAATTATGACAGCAATTCGTTATGAATTTATTAAAACTTGTAAACAAACGGGTGCGCGTTTAGGTCGTGTGCATACGCCGCACGGTTCATTTGATACACCGACATTTATGCCAGTTGGTACACTTGCAACAGTTAAAACGATGTCACCAGAAGAATTAAAGGCAATGGATTCGGGCATTATTTTAAGTAATACGTATCACTTATGGTTACGTCCAGGTCATGAAATTGTACGCGAAGCAGGCGGTTTGCATAAATTTATGAACTGGGATCGTGCAATTTTAACAGATTCTGGTGGTTTTCAAGTATTTAGTTTAAGTGACTTCCGCCGTATTGAAGAAGAAGGCGTTCATTTCCGTAATCATTTAAATGGAGATAAATTATTCTTATCTCCAGAAAAAGCGATGGAAATCCAAAATGCATTAGGTTCAGATATCATGATGGCATTTGATGAGTGTCCACCATTCCCAGCTACTTTTGAATATATGAAAAAGTCTGTAGAACGTACGAGCCGTTGGGCAGAGCGTTGCCTAAAGGCGCATGAGCGTCCACAAGACCAAGGTTTATTCGGTATTGTACAGGGTGGAGAGTTTGAAGAGCTTCGTCGTCAAAGTGCGAAAGATCTTGTTTCAATGGACTTCCCTGGATATGCTATAGGCGGTCTATCTGTTGGTGAGCCGAAGGATATTATGAACCGTGTACTTGAATTTACAACACCACTTCTTCCAGATAATAAGCCGCGTTACTTAATGGGAGTAGGTTCTCCTGACTCGTTAATTGATGGTGCAATTCGCGGTGTTGATATGTTTGACTGTGTACTTCCAACTCGTATTGCTCGAAATGGTACATGTATGACAAGTGAAGGTCGCTTAGTTGTGAAAAACGCGAAATTTGCTAGAGACTTCGGCCCGCTTGATCCTAACTGTGATTGCTACACATGTAAAAATTACTCTCGTGCGTACATTCGTCACTTAATGAAATGTGATGAAACGTTCGGAATTCGTTTAACGTCTTATCACAACCTTCATTTTCTGTTAAACTTAATGGAGCAGGTGAGACAAGCTATTCGTGAAGACCGTCTTGGCGATTTCCGCGAAGAGTTCTTTGAACAGTATGGCTTTAATAAACCGAATGCTAAAAACTTCTAATACATAATTTAAAAGGAGGAACAAAAGATGAATCCAGGTATGATGAATATCATTATGATCGTTGCGATGTTTGCGATTTTCTATTTCTTATTAATTCGCCCGCAACAAAAGCGTCAAAAAGCAGTTGCTCAAATGCAAAACGAGTTGTCAAAAGGTGATGCTATCATAACAATTGGTGGCTTACACGGTACAATCGAATCAGTAGATGAAACGAAAATCGTTATTAAATCTGGTGGTTCACACTTAACTTTCGATCGCAATGCGATTCGTGAAGTTGTGAAAAACTAATGATGAAGGCCCTGCATGAAATGTGCAGGGCCTTTTTTAGTTATTTTGTTTTGACATATTTACACCGAAAATACCACCGAGTGTACTCGCGCCCATTAATGCTAATTGGTAAAGTAACTGTGAGTTCGATAAAGTTTGAGAGAAACCTAAATAGTTAACTAGAAAAACAAGTATGGCGAATGTAAGTCCTGTTGTGAAACCTACTAGCCAGCCTTTCCCTTGCGCTTTTTTGCCAGCAATAAACCCAGACATAAGCATAGATAGAAGAGCTAGTATCAAAATAGTAACGGTTAATGTCCCTTCATTCATATTTGTAAACTTTAATAATAGAGCTATAACCATGCTAGTAATAGATGCGAGGATAAGTAGGGCAATAATACCGAAGCCGATTGCAGTTGATAATTTTTTCGTTCCATCCATTTATGAATTCCCCCTTTTTAATACAAGCATATTTTCATTTTGATCAAGTTAGACTAGTTTCTTTTTTGTAGGGGAATCTATAAATAAAAAAGGAGATGTAGAAATGGAATGGGTATCAATAATTGGCCGGACGATGCTTTTGTATATCATTATCTTAATTATTTTCCGTTTTATGGGTAAACGTGAAATTGGAGAGTTAAGTGTATTAGATCTAGTCGTATTCATTATGCTTGGAGAAATGGCCGTAGTAGCAATTGAAAATACCGATAAATCACTTTGGCATCAATTAGTTCCAATGATTTTTCTTATGTGCATACAAATCATTTTGTCAGTTATATCTTTAAAGTTTCAACGTTTTCGACATTTAATAGAAGGGGAACCGGCTATCCTTATAAATGCGGGAAAGATTGATGAAAAAAAGATGCGGAAACAGCGCTATAACATAGACGATTTAATGATGCAACTAAGGGAGCAAGGGGTCGGGGATGTGCGGGATGTGGAATATGCTATTTTAGAACCGTCAGGGAAGTTGTCTGTTTTTCAAAAACAAAAAAGTAAAAAGAGTAAAAATGATATGCCAATTTTTACACTCCCATTAATTATTGATGGAGAAATTCAATTCAATCATTTGCAAATGATTGAACACACAGATGAATGGCTCATTGGAAAATTAAAAAACTTAGGTTATAACGATATAACACAAAT
Organism: Bacillus silvicola; assembly: GCF_050524305.1. Classification (NCBI taxonomy): domain Bacteria; kingdom Bacillati; phylum Bacillota; class Bacilli; order Caryophanales; family Bacillaceae; genus Bacillus; species Bacillus silvicola. The sequence goes on along the minus strand of NZ_JBNGVC010000012.1, from coordinate 1,342,005 downwards.
TTTATACTGCAGCTTTCAAAATGGCCAATTTTTTGTTGATTTGAAAGAAAACTAGAGGCTTACCAGATTAAATAGTAAGCCTATTTACTTCAAAAATGAAAGTTTCCGAATGATAGGGAGGCGACTCAACTCTTCTTTTCGAATGAGTTTGAAAGCAAAGAGGAGGAAAATATAAACGATTGTTGTTAAAGTGATTTCCCATAATGTTTGTACGCCAAGTGAATGAGAGAAAATAATATACTTATGAAGGTAAAAACCGAAGGCGCCTGCAATACCGATGGCAAGTCCTCCAAAAATATAGTCTTTTGCATAAATGGTAAATTTAATTTTCTTTAAAACAGTAGCATAGTGAAGGAATGTTACCGTCACTATATTTGCTGCGATTGCGAGAGCAACCCCCATCATTTGGAATTCTGGGCGCGAAGCGAGTGCAAAAATAACGATTAATTTTACGATAGCGCCAATAAATGTGTTCATCATAGCAGCTCTTGCTAAGTTTAAAGCTTGCAACACAGATGTAAGTGGGCTTTGAAAATAATGAAATAAAAAGCAAGGTGCAAGAAGTTGGATGAACGCTGTTGCACTGTCCGATCCATACATAAGCGTTAAGACGGGTGAAGCAAATACATATAAAATAACGACTGACCATCCACCAGTAATTAAGGAAATTCGAAGTGCTTGTTGTAAACGGTGTTCCACTAATTTGTGCTGTCTCTTTGCCATTGCTTCACTAATGGAAGGGACGAGTGCTGTAGAAAGAGCGTATGTAATAAAGGCAGGTAGTGATAGAAGCGGGAAGGCGTAACCGTTCAATATACCGTATTGCTGTGTTGCGACAGAAGCAGCAACCCCGGCAATTGCTAAGCTTTGCATAACAACGATAGGTTCAAAGAAATATGAAACGGAACCGATTAAACGACTTCCTGTAGTTGGAAGTGCGATATCCATAAGAGAATAAAATGTATTTTTGCTCTCCTTTACCGTAGTGAAAAACCCAGAGCGTATAGATAGATGTTTTTCGCGTTGGAATAAAGTAAGTAAAAATAATAAAGATGCAACTTCGCCAAGAACGGCTGATAACATAGCGCCAGCTGCAGCATATTCTACGCCGTAAGGTAAAAATAACCGAATGCATACAGCGATAATTGTAATGCGGACAACTTGTTCTAGGACTTGGGCATAAGCGCTAGGCTTCATATTTTGTTTCCCTTGGAAATAACCACGTAAAACGGAAGAAACGGCAATAACAGGGACGACAGGTAAAATAGCCATTAACGGATAGTACGTTCTTTCATCAGTTAATAATGTTTTTGCTAAAATAGGTGTGAGGAGCATAATCCCAATTGTTAAAATGATACTAATAATGGATGTAATGGCTAGCGAGACTGTTAAGATTTTTTTAACTCTTTGTTTATCGTTTACTGCTTCAGCTTCTGCTACAAATTTTGCGATTGCAACGGGAAGACCTATTTGTGTTAATGTAATTGCTAAAATGAAGGTGGGGACAGCCATCATATAAAGGCCAACGCCTTCTTCTCCTAAAATACGTGCCATTACAATGCGGTTAATGAATCCAAGGATTTTTGTAATAAAGCCAGCTATCATTAAAATAAATGCACCTTTTAAAAAGCTTTGTCTCGTCATACTCTTCTCCTACCTTCTCAAAATCAATGGAATGATTTACAATAATTTATATGCACGTATGAGACAAGAATGACAAGCATTTAAGAGAGTAAAGTATGAATGGTACTCTTGGAAGTAGTTATTGCTGTCCATTAGAGCGGGAGTAAAAGCGACTTTTCGTGCTGAAATAAGAAGGAGATGTTATATATGTTGGATAAAGAGGCTTTGGTAGAATCATACCGCGGACAGTTACAAGTCGTTTTAGAAAGTAAAGTAGAAGAGTTTCACATGTTTGGTTATGACCGAGTGACAGATAATGATATTTGGAAGTTTCTCAAGGTGAAAAAGTGGAAGAAGATAGACAGTGATGTTAGGTTATATGAATTAGTAAATGATGTATTAAGAGTAAGTACTAATGAATATATGACTTATTTAACTGTTGAAGCATATCAAGCGCCACTTTGGTCATTTGATGAATATGAAAATAAATAACTGACTGTAATTGGTTTGTTCTTCCTTTTGCAGTATAATGATAGGTATTGATAAAGAGGAAAGAATTATGTCTAAGATTATATATAAAGGAGGTAGTGAAGAGGAAAAATAAATAATGAAAGTGTAGGTATGGTGACAAGCTTACCGACACAGCTAGTGATGAACTAGCGGAAATACATGTATTTTATAGAAAGGAAGTCTACTAACTAGGCGTATGCACACGTGTAAAAATGAATCGTAAGAGATTTATTGAAAGTGTTAGTAGCAGAAAGAGGGTACATATGGCAAAGCGTGGTACAAGAATTGCCGCCTTTTTCCTCATCGTTTTATTAATTGGTGGAGTGATTGGTGCGGCAGGAAAAGACATAGCAAAAGGAATTAGTCTAGGACTAGACCTTCGCGGTGGTTTTGAAATTCTGTATGAAGTAAAACCAGCCAAAAAAGGTGATAAAATCGATCGTGATGCACTTGTCAGTACAGTAGGTGCTCTTGAAAATCGTGTCAATGCACTCGGTGTAAGTGAGCCGAACATTCAAATCGAAGGAGAAGATCGAATTCGCGTACAGCTTGCTGGTGTACAAGATCAGCAAAAAGCACGTGACATGTTATCAACACAAGCAAAATTAACATTCCGTGATGTGAATGACAACCTTCTTATGGACGGAGCGGATTTAAAAGGCGGCGGAGCAAAGCAAACATTTGATGAGCAAGGCCGTGCAAGCGTAGGTCTTACACTAAAAAGCGCTGACAAATTCCGTGAAGTAACTGAAAAAATTTCAAAAATGCCACCACCAACGAATTTAATGGTAATTTGGCTTGATTTTGAAGAAGGAAAAGATTCGTATAAAGCAGAGTCTGCAAAACCGAATCCGAAGTTTTTATCAGCAGCAACAGTAAACCAAGTATTTAACCAAGCTCAAGTATCTATCGTAGGTGGAAACTTTACAGTGGAAAGTGCGAAAGAACTTTCATCTTTATTAAATGCAGGTGCACTTCCTGTTGATTTAAAAGAAATGTATTCAACATCTGTTGGAGCGAAATTTGGTCAACAAGCATTAGAGCAAACGATTTTCGCTAGTGCGATTGGTATCGCTCTTATTTTCTTATTTATGCTTGTATTCTACCGTTTACCAGGACTTGTAGCGGTTATTATGCTAGGCTTATACATTTTCGTTACATTGCTTGTCTTTAACTGGATGCATGCGGTTCTTACGTTGCCAGGTATTGCAGCGTTAGTGCTCGGGGTAGGTATCGCAGTTGATGCGAATATTATTACGTACGAGAGACTGAAAGAAGAGCTGAAAATTGGTAAGTCCATGATGTCAGCATTTCGTGCTGGTAACCATCGTTCATTAGCAACAATTTTAGATGCGAACATTACAACACTTGCAGCAGCTGGTGTATTATTCGTTTATGGTAATAGCTCTGTAAAAGGATTCGCAACAAGTTTAATTGTTAGTATTTTAGTCGGTTTCATTACGAACGTATTCGGTACTCGTTTCTTACTAGGTTTACTTGTAAAGAGCCGTTACTTCGATAAAAAACCATCTTACTTTGGTGTTAAGGAAAAGGATATTATTCCATTAACAAAAGGTGTAGTACATCCACCGACAAGATTTGATCGTATTAATTTCGTAAATATCGGTCATAAATTCCTTATCTTCTCGATGGTAGTTGTAATTGCAGGTGCAATTATACTACCAATTTTCAAACTGAATCTTGGGATTGACTTTGCAAGTGGTACACGTATCGACTTGCAATCTAAACAAGCACTTACTGTGTCAGATGTTCATAAAGATTTGGAAGAATTGAAAATTGATGTGAAGGAAGAAGATATTGTACCGACTGGGGACGACAATAAAGGTTTCGCCGTTCGTACATTAGGAGTTTTATCAAAAGATGAAATTGCGAAAGCAAAAACATTCTTCCATGATAAATATGGTACAGAGCCAAACGTAAGTACAGTTTCACCAACAATCGGTAAAGAAATCGCACGAAATGCATTTATCGCAGTATTAATTGCTTCGGTAGTTATTATCTTATACGTAAGTATTCGATTCCGATTTACGTATGCATTATCTGCAGTACTTGCATTACTACATGATGCATTCGTTATGGTTGTTATGTTTAGTCTTTTCCAGATAGAAGTAGACTTAACGTTTATCGCTGCGGTATTAACAATCATCGGTTATTCTATTAATGACTCAATTGTTACCTTTGATAGAAACCGTGAATTATACAAACAGAAAAAACGAGTTCGTGATATAAAAGACCTAGAAGAAATCGTAAATGCAAGTATTCGTCAAACGCTTGGTCGTTCGATTAACACAGTATTAACAGTGTTATTCCCGGTAATTGCGTTACTTATCTTCGGTAGTGAGTCACTTCGTAATTTCTCGTTTGCGTTACTTGTTGGATTAATCGTAGGTACGTATTCTTCTGTTTTCGTTGCCTCTCAAATTTGGTTACTACTTGAAAACCGTCGTTTGAAAAAGGGGAAAAACAAGAAGAAGGTTGAGAAAGTAGAATCTGAACCGCAAGTATAAAAAAGATGATGTCTCTTTATGAGGCATCTCTTTTTTCGTTTGTGGATACAATAAGGTAGCAACTTTTGAAAGAAGAAAGTGGAAGAAAGCGGTAAGGTTATCGCTGTTTTTGTTAAAATAAAGTGACACTTTAATAAGTGGGGGGTTTTATTCATCCCCACTTATTATTAGCCCCACCAATCGGGCTTTTACGGGCAGCCCGACTCCCACCTAACTTCCTCTTATTTGCCGGATTTTGAGGTGGGGGGCTTACTGCCCACAAATAGCGGGATAAAAAGATAGGTTAAGAAAAGAAGGGATTTTAATTATGGAAAAAGATGAACGTTTTAAACAGGCTGAGTTTGGTGCTATTGTCGGTATCGTTGGTAATATTATATTAGCGATTATAAAAGCGGTAATTGGTTATATTGGAAACAGTAAGGCACTATTGGCGGATGCAGTGCATTCTGGATCAGATGTAATCGGTTCGCTAGCTGTACTTTTTGGATTGCGAGCAGCGAAGCAGCCGCCTGATGAAGATCATCCGTACGGTCATGGTAAAGCGGAATCGATTTCAGCGATTATTGTAGCGGTATTATTATTTATTGTTGGACTAGAGATAGCGATTTCGTCTATAAAAGCTTTTTCACAAGAATTAGAACCGCCGAAGGGAATTACGATTTTTGCTGTCATTTTTTCTATTGTCGTGAAAGAAGGAATGTTTCAATATAAATTCCGATTAGGGAAAAGGATAAATAGTGATGCAATTATTGCAAATGCATATGAGCACCGTTCGGATGTGTTTTCCTCAATTGCAGCTTTAATCGGCATTTGTGCAGCTATCATCGGTGGTAAATTAGGTTTAGATTGGCTTGTATATGCCGATCCGATTGCAGGATTATTTGTTTCAATTCTTGTTGCGAAAATGGCGTGGAGTATTGGGGCGGAAGCGATTCACGCAACGCTTGATCATGTGCTTCATGAGGAGGATGTTATTCCGTTTAGAGAAGCAGTTCTTCAAGTGGAAGGTGTGAAGAAAATAGGTTCTTTATATGCGAGGGAACATGGTCACTATGTAATCGTTGATATTAAAGTATCTGTAGATCCATATATCACTGTAGAAGAAGGGCATAGCATCGGAAAGCATGTGAAAGAAACACTTATGAAACAAGATAACGTACAAAATGTGTTTGTACATATAAATCCGTATTCTCCAAATTAAATAGCATTAATATTTTAGTATATGGATATTGCATCGTAGCTTGCATCATATTGTCACCCCTTAATCTGTCTTGTATAATGGATAGGTTAAGGGGTGATTTCGTGTTACAACCGAAGACGCGTTGGAAAGAAAAAGAATATAGTGAAGAGCGAGTGAGTGAATTAGCAAGTAAATTGCAATTATCACCTCTTGTTGTTTCGTTATTCCTCGGTAGAGGATTAGATACAGAAGATAAGATTTTAGATTTTTTAAATACAGAAAATCAAGAATTTCACGATCCATTTTTATTAGAAGGAATGGATAGAACGGTAGAACGTGTAAATAAGGCGATTCAAAATGGAGAGCAAATATTAATATTTGGTGATTACGATGCGGACGGGGTAAGTAGTACGACTGTCTTATATCTTGCGCTTCAAGAATTAGGTGCAGAGGTAGAATTTTATATTCCAAACCGTTTTACAGAAGGGTATGGGCCAAACGAAGAAGCGTTTCGTTGGGCGCATAGCGCTGGGTTCTCGCTAATTATTACCGTAGATACTGGTATTGCAGCTGTACATGAAGCGAAGGTAGCGAAGGACCTTGGAATAGATCTTATTATTACAGATCACCATGAGCCACCGCCAGAATTACCAGAAGCACTTGCAATTATTCATCCGAAATTAGAAGGCGGTGTTTATCCGTTTCACTATTTAGCGGGTGTTGGTGTTGCGTTTAAAGTTGCACATGCACTTTTAGGGCGCGTTCCAGAACATTTATTGGAAATCGCAGTAATCGGTACAGTAGCTGATTTAGTATCGCTACATGGTGAAAACAGATTGTTAGTACAGCGCGGGCTTAAACATATGCGTATGACAAGAAATATTGGTTTGAAAGCTTTATTTAAAGTTGCTAACGTTTCGCAAAGTGAAATTACAGAAGAAAGTATTGGCTTCTCAATTGCACCGCGTATTAATGCGGTGGGACGTTTAGAAGATGCAACACCTGCTGTTCACTTATTATTATCAGACGATCCAGAAGAAGCGAAAGAGCTTGCTGAAGAAATTGATGAGCTGAACAAACTTCGAAAAGATATTGTAAAGCAAATTACAGAAGAGGCTATCGCTGAAGTGGAAAATAATTTCCCGCCAGAAGAAAACAAAGTGTTAGTGCTTGCAAAAGAAGGCTGGAATCCAGGTGTAATTGGGATTGTTGCTTCTAAATTAGTTGAACGTTTTTATCGTCCAACGATTGTATTGAGCATTGACCCTATAAAAGAAACGGCAAAGGGTTCAGCGCGTAGTATTGCAGGGTTTGATTTATTTGCTAACTTGTCTGATTGTAGAGAGTTATTGCCACACTTCGGGGGACACCCGATGGCAGCCGGAATGACGCTACATATGAATGATGTAGATGAATTAAGACGTAGGTTAAATGAGCAAGCTGATGTGATTTTAACTGAGGAAGATTTTATTCCAATTACAGCAGTTGATGCTTTTTGTAAGGTGGAGGATGTAACTCTTGCTGCAATTGAGGATATGCAAAAGTTAGCGCCGTTTGGTGTTGGAAATCCAAAACCACGTATTGCGGTAAAAGATGCTGATTTGGAAAGTATTCGTGCAATCGGATCAGATGGTTCACATTTGAAAATGGCACTTCGTGACGGACAGGCAATACTGGATACAATTGGATTCGGATTTGGTGCGTATGCGAAAGAAATTTCTCCAGTTGCGAAAGTTTCTGTAATAGGAGAGGCATCCATTAATGAATGGAATAATTTTAAGAAGCCACAATTAATGGTACAAGATATTGCTGTAGAGGCATGGCAATTATTTGATTGGCGTAGTATGCGTAATGTGGAAGCAAATTTAGCAGAACTTCCGAAAGGAAAAATAACAATGGTGTATTTTTCTGAAGAGGTATTGAATAAGTTTTCTTTAGAAGACTATAAAGAACATCTCGTGCATGCATCAGAGGTCACACAGTTAGATGATCAATACATCGTTTTGCTTGATTTGCCGAAAGGAACAGATGAATTACGTGACCTATTTAAAATGGGATTCCCATCGCGAATTTATACGTTATTTTATCAAGAGAATAACCATTTATTTAGTACAGTCCCAACGAGGGAACATTTTAAATGGTACTACTCTTTCTTGAACCAAAAAGCACCATTTTCTTTAAGACAATATGGGGAACAACTATGTCGTCATAAAGGTTGGTCGAAAGATACAGTAAATTTCATGACACAGGTGTTTTTTGAGTTAGAATTTGTTACAATAAAAGACGGTGTCATTTTTATGGCCGAACAAAAACAAAAGCGTGATTTAATTGAATCGAACACATATCGTGAGAAAATGAACCACTTACAATTAGAAAAAGAATTGGTTTATAGCACATATCAGCAACTATATACATGGTTTGAAACGATTCGTAATCATAAATAAGTAGAACAGTTAGGGTAAAGGATTTGTATTTACAAACCTTTTATATCTGAGGAGGATTCAGAAATATGGATTTCAAGCAACATATCGCAATTGTACCGGATTATCCGAAAGAAGGTATTGTGTTTAAAGACATTACACCTTTAATGAACGACGGTAAAGCATACAAAGCAGCAACAGATGCAATCGTTGAGTATGCAAAAGAAAGAGATATCGATGTTGTAGTAGGACCAGAAGCTCGTGGTTTTATTATCGGTTGCCCAGTTTCTTATGCATTAGAAGTAGGATTTGCGCCAGTTCGTAAATTAGGAAAATTACCACGTGAAGTAATTACAGTTGACTACGGCAAAGAATATGGTACAGATGTTTTAACAATCCATAAAGATGCAATTAAACCGGGTCAACGCGTATTAATTACAGATGATCTATTAGCTACAGGCGGAACAATTGAAGCAACAATTAAGCTAGTTGAAGAACTTGGCGGAGTTGTAGCAGGAATTGCATTCTTAGTAGAGCTTACTTACTTAGATGGTCGTAAAATGTTAGATGGTTACGATGTATTAGTATTAGAAAAATACTAATCACTATATAGTAAAACTACGGTGATAAAAAGTACCCGTGAATCTCTTGGAGAGGATCGGGTACTTTTGTATAATTGAACAAAAAATTATGGTGAAATGTCAGTAAAATCTTTTCCTTTTCACAATTCACAATCATTGGGTTATAATGATAGAATATAATTTATTCTATTTAATAAAGATAAAGTCAATTTTCAATAAAAGGTGATTCGATGGCAAATGAGCAAGTACTAACAGCTGAACAGGTACTCGAGAAAGCAAGTCAATATTTAGCGGATGAAGATATTGAGCTAGTGGCACGTGCCTATGAATATGCACGTGATGCGCATAGCGAACAATATAGAAAATCGGGTGAACCATATATTATTCACCCAATTCAAGTTGCAGGTATTTTAGTTGATTTACACATGGATCCGGCTACAGTATCGGCAGGTTTCTTGCATGATGTAGTGGAAGATACAGAAATTACATTAGAAGATATTGAACGGGAATTTAATAAAGAAATCGCTATGCTTGTCGATGGTGTTACAAAGCTCGGAAAGATTAAATATAAATCTCATGAGCAACAACAAGCAGAAAACCATCGCAAAATGTTTATCGCAATGGCTCAAGATATTCGAGTTATTTTAATTAAACTAGCTGATCGTCTTCATAATATGCGTACATTGAAACATTTGCCTCAAGAGAAGCAGCGACGCATTGCAAATGAAACGTTAGAAATCTTTGCACCTTTAGCACATAGACTCGGAATTAGTACTATTAAATGGGAGCTAGAGGATACGTCACTTCGCTATTTAAACCCGCAGCAATATTATCGTATTGTGAATTTAATGAAGCGTAAACGTGCAGAGCGTGAAGAATATTTAGACGAAGTAATGACTGGTATTCGCGAGAAATTAAAAGAGGTTTCAATTCAACCTGAGATTTCTGGAAGACCAAAACATATTTACAGTATTTATCGTAAAATGGCATTGCAAAATAAACAATTCAATGAAATTTACGATTTACTAGCCGTACGTGTCGTTGTGAATAGTATTAAAGATTGCTATGCGGTGCTTGGAATTATTCATACGTGCTGGAAACCAATGCCAGGTCGTTTTAAAGATTATATTGCAATGCCGAAAGCAAATTTATATCAATCTCTTCATACGACTGTAATTGGACCGAAAGGTGATCCGCTAGAAGTGCAAATTCGTACGAAAGAAATGCACGAAATTGCAGAATTCGGTATCGCGGCACATTGGGCGTATAAAGAAGGAAAGACAGCAGAAACAACAGGTACATTAGAGAAGAAACTAACGTGGTTCCGTCAAATATTAGAATGGCAAAATGAAGCTTCTAATGCAGAAGAGTTTATGGAGTCATTAAAAATTGATTTATTCTCTGACATGGTATTCGTCTTCACACCGAAAGGCGATGTAATGGAATTACCACTTGGATCTGTTCCAATTGACTTTTCTTATCGTGTCCATTCAGAGATCGGGAATAAAACAATTGGTGCAAAAGTAAATGGAAAAATGGTAACCCTTGATTATAAATTAAAAACGGGTGACATCATTGAAATTTTAACATCGAAACATTCGTATGGCCCAAGCCAAGATTGGGTGAAACTTGCTCAAACATCTCATGCGAAAAATAAAATACGTCAATTCTTTAAGAAACAGCGTAGAGACGAAAATATTGAAAAAGGCCGTGAACTTGTTGAAAAAGAAGTACGTGGTCTAGAGTATGAGATGAAAGAAGTGTTAGCTCCTGACAATTTAAAACGTGTTGCTGAGAAGTTTAACTTTGCAAATGAAGAAGATATGTTTGCAGCAGTTGGATATAACGGAATTACAGCGGCGCAAATTGTTACGCGACTAACGGACAAGTTCCGTAAACAACGTGAAGAAGAAGACATCGTTGAAGTTAAAGAAGTTCGTAAACCGATGAAAATTCGAAAATGGGATTCTGGTGTAAAGGTAAGCGGTGCTGATAATTTACTAATTCGTTTATCAAAATGCTGTAACCCAGTTCCGGGTGATGATATCGTTGGGTATATTACGAAAGGCCGAGGTGTATCGATTCATCGTCGTGATTGTGTCAATGTGCATACAGAAGAAGCTGTAGAGCGTTTACTAGAAGTAGAGTGGGAAGGTAGCCCTGAAAAAGAAATTGAATACAATGTTGATATTGAAATTTCAGGCTATGATCGCCGTGGTTTATTGAATGAAGTATTGCAAGCTGTTACAGAAACGAAAACGTATATCTCAGCTGTTTCTGGTAGAAGTGATCGTAATAAGATGGCAACGATTAACATGTCGATTTCTATTCGAAACTTACAGCACTTGAAAAAAGTAGTAGAGCGCATTAAACGTGTTCCAGAAATTTATGCAGTACGACGCATGATGCATTAATAGGGAGTGTAGAAAAGATGAGAGTTGTTTTACAACGATCAAAGGAAGCGTCTGTCACAGTAGATGGTGAGATTGTAGGACAAATTCCATTCGGCTTAACATTACTAGTGGGCATTACGCATGAAGATACAGAAAAAGATGCAACTTATATTGCAGAAAAAATTGCAAACCTACGCATTTTTGAAGATGAGAGCGGAAAGATGAACCACTCTGTACTTGATGTAGAAGGACAAGTTCTATCTATTTCGCAATTTACATTATACGGAGATTGCCGTAAAGGGAGACGTCCAAACTTTATGGATGCTGCGAAACCTGACTATGCAGAGCGTTTATATGATTTCTTTAACGAAGAGGTTCGTAAACAAGGATTACATGTAGAAACAGGGAAGTTCGGAGCAATGATGGACGTTTCTTTAATCAATGATGGTCCGGTGACCTTAATTGTGGAAAGTAAATAGTATTGTTAAAAAAGAGAGGGTTATATGACCCTCTCTTTTTTATACATTATTGTATGTTTTGTTCATTTATCCCGCTATTTGTGGGCTGCCCGTAAAAGTCCGATTGGTGAAGGCCAATAATCAGTGGGGGATGGACAAAACCCCCATTGATTAAAATTTCACTTTAACATAGGATGATTGTGAAGGGGAATAAAAGAAAAAGAAGGTGTAGCATGCTTCAAGAATTCAATATAGCTTTGCGTTTTATGCTAGAGTTATGAGTTCTTGGGATTGTTGGGTACTGGGGGTTTCGAATAGGAGAAATACCTGTTGTGAAAATTATACTGGCTATTATTCTTCCGATTGTTGTTGCTGTCATATGGGGGTTATTTGGAGCTCCACACGCAGAGTGGGAAGTGCGTGGTATATTGCATGTATTGTTAGAAATTAGCGTTTTTGGAGTAGGTGTTGCAGCGTTATATCATTTAAAGCACCCTTTACTTGCGAGTGGATTGGCTACTGTTATTATTGTTAATCGCATTCTTATGTTTATTTGGAATCAATAGCTGTTTTCAGTTATGTATAACTCTTTCATCAATATGGAACAATAACAAGTAAAACATCCATATTGAATGTGAGGGATATACGTATGCGTATGAATGAAAAAGGGCATTCTGTTACAAATGGTGCAAATCAACTGTTTAACGTGAATTTTCATGATTTTATTTCAAAAGAGCAAAACAATACTTCAATGGAGCTTGCTTCAGAGTTCGGAATTTCACTGCAAGATGTAAAGCGCCTAAAGAAGCAAATTGAGCGCTCTTAGAGCACTTGACAATCCTACTCAACAAACGTATAGTAATTTTATATTTACATATGAATATAGCCGTTGATAGAGAAGAGTAAATGAGATACACATGGAAAGAGAAGAAATGTCCTAGGCTGAAAACATTTCTACATGATGACTGATTGAATGACACTCTGTAGGTTTCAACTTGAAAGGCTTATACGCCTAGTAGAGATGAACGCACATTTAAGCGTTATTAAAAAAGTGGAAGCATACGTGCTTCAATTAGGGTGGCACCACGGGTATAATACTCTCGTCCCTACTGTTCAAACAGTAGAGGCGGGAGTTTTTTTATTTTTATTAAGATTAAAACAATTTGAGGAGGAACTGAATATGTCTATTCAAATCCCACGCGGAACGCAAGATATTCTTCCAGGTAGTGTAGAGTTATGGCAGTATATCGAAGGGCAAGCGCGCGAAATTTGCCGTCGTTACAATTATAAAGAAATTCGTACACCAATTTTTGAACACACAGAGCTATTTTTACGTGGTGTTGGTGATACGACAGATATCGTACAAAAAGAAATGTACTCATTCCAAGACCGTGGAGAGCGTAGTTTAACGTTACGTCCAGAAGGTACTGCACCTGTTGTACGTTCTTACGTTGAAAACAAAATGTTCGGTGATGCAACACAACCAACGAAATTATACTATATCGGTCAAATGTTCCGTTATGAAAGACCACAAGCAGGTCGCTATCGTCAATTCGTGCAATTCGGTATTGAAGCAATCGGTAGTAACGATCCTGCAATTGATGCAGAAGTAATTGCACTTGCTGTAGAGTTTTACCGCGGCATGGGCTTAAAAAATATTAAAGTTGTATTAAACAGCTTAGGTGATGCAGCGAGCCGTCAAGCGCACCGCGATGCATTAATTGCACACTTTGAGCCGCGCATCGGAGAATTCTGCTCTGATTGCCAATCTCGCTTAGAAAAAAATCCTCTTCGTATTTTAGACTGTAAGAAGGACCGTAATCATGAACTAATGAGTACAGCACCATCTATTACAGAATACTTAAACGAAGATTCAGCAGTATACTACGACAAAGTTCAAGAGCTATTAACGATGATGGATGTTCCATTTGAAAAAGATCCGAACTTAGTACGTGGTTTAGACTACTATCAACACACTGTTTTTGAAATTATGAGTGAGGCAGAAGGTTTCGGTGCTATCACAACATTAAGTGGCGGTGGTCGTTATAACGGACTTGTACAAGAAATCGGTGGACCGGAAATGCCTGGTATCGGTTTTGCGATGAGTATTGAACGTTTAATTATGGCGCTGAAAGCTGAAAACATTGAATTGCCAATTGAACATAGTATCGATTGTTACGTTGTAGCGCTTGGTGAAAAAGCGAAAGACCATGCTGCGAAAGTTGCGTTTGATCTTCGTAAAGCTGGATTGTCAGTTGAAAAAGATTATTTAGATCGCAAAATGAAAGCACAATTTAAATCAGCGGATCGTTTAAATGCGAAATATGTAGCTGTATTAGGAGAAGATGAGCTAGATAAAGGCATCATTAACTTGAAAGATATGGAAACAGGCGGACAAGAAGAAGTAGCGTTAGATGTATTCGCTTCATACGTAGCAGAGAAATTAATATAGGGGGAACTTACAGTGGCTGAAAGAACACATGCATGTGGAAAAGTAACGGTAGAAGCTGTTGGACAAACAGTTCAATTAAAAGGTTGGGTACAAAAACGTCGTGACTTAGGCGGATTAATCTTTATCGACTTACGTGACCGTACAGGTATCGTACAAGTTGTATTTAACCCAGAAACATCAAAAGAAGCGCTAGAAGTAGCAGAAACAATTCGTAGCGAATACGTATTACACGTAGAAGGTACAGTTGTTGAACGTGGCGAAGGTGCCATTAATGACAATATGGCAACTGGTCGTATTGAAGTACAAGCAACGAAAGTAAACGTATTAAATGCAGCGAAAACAACGCCAATTATTATTTCTGATGACACAGATGCATCAGAAGATGTGCGTTTAAAATATCGTTACTTAGACTTACGTCGTCCTGTAATGTTCAACACATTTAAAATGCGTCACGACGTAACAAAAACAATTCGTAACTTCTTAGATACAGAAGAATTCTTAGAAGTTGAAACACCAATTTTAACGAAGAGCACACCAGAAGGAGCTCGTGACTATTTAGTACCAAGCCGTGTGCATGATGGTGAATTCTATGCATTACCGCAGTCTCCGCAGTTATTTAAACAGCTTCTTATGGTCGGCGGATTTGAGCGTTACTATCAAGTAGCACGTTGTTTCCGTGACGAAGATTTACGTGCGGATCGTCAACCAGAATTTACACAAATCGATATCGAGGCATCATTCTTAACACAAGATGAAATTTTAGAAATGATGGAGCGTATGATGACGAAAGTCATGAAAGATGCGAAAGGTGTAGAAGTTAGTGCACCATTCCCTCGTATGAAATATGCTGATGCAATGGCTCGATACGGTTCTGATAAGCCAGATACACGCTTTGAAATGGAACTAACAGACCTATCTGAATTTGCAGCAGGTTGTGGTTTCAAAGTATTTACAAGTGCTGTAGAAAACGGCGGACAAGTAAAAGCAATTAATGCAAAAGGTGCTGCGAGCAAATACTCTCGTAAAGACATCGATGCATTAACTGAATTTGTAAAAGTATATGGTGCAAAAGGTCTAGCTTGGCTGAAAGTTGAAGAAGACGGCCTAAAAGGACCGATTGCAAAGTTCTTCGGTGAAGAAGATGCAAATGTGTTAATGAGTACATTAGAAGCTAATGCTGGCGACTTATTACTATTCGTAGCAGATAAGAAGAGCGTTGTGGCAGATAGCTTAGGTGCACTTCGTTTACGCTTAGGTAAAGAGCTTGAGTTAATTGACGAAAGTAAATTTAACTTCCTATGGGTAACTGATTGGCCACTTCTTGAGTACGATGAAGATGCAGATCGTTACTTCGCAGCTCACCACCCATTCACAATGCCATTCCGTGAAGATGTTGAGCTATTAGAAACAGCACCAGAAAAAGCACGCGCACAAGCATATGACCTTGTATTAAACGGTTATGAGCTTGGTGGTGGATCACTTCGTATTTACGAGCGTGACGTACAAGAAAAAATGTTCAAAGCACTTGGATTCTCACAAGAAGAAGCACAAGAGCAATTCGGATTCTTATTAGAAGCATTCGAATACGGTACACCACCACACGGCGGAATTGCATTAGGTTTAGACCGTCTTGTTATGTTACTTGCAGGTCGTACGAACCTTCGTGATACAATTGCATTCCCGAAAACAGCAAGCGCAAGCTGCTTATTAACAGAAGCTCCAAGCCCAGTTGCAGAAGCACAGCTTGAAGAACTGAACTTGAAGTTGAACGTGAAAGAAGAGAAGTAAGAGAAGTAAAAATAGGGTCTAGATGGTTATACTAATACCATCTAGACTTTTTTAATGGATGATTGAGAGAAGAAGTGAAAGCACAGTTTACACTATGTTTTCCTTCTTGAAATATGTATTTTTAGGAATTCTATAACTTTTTCTATACAAATAGTCGGAAAAACGCTAGAATACATGGTAGACCATTTTTGTAATAGGAGTGTAGAGCTGAATGTTACATCAATTTTCACGTAATGAATTAGCCTTTGGAAAAGAAGGCCTTGAAATATTAAAAAATAGTACAGTCGGTATTTTAGGAATTGGCGGCGTAGGGTCATTTTCGGCAGAAGCGTTAGCACGTTCTGGCGTAGGACGTCTTGTATTAGTTGATAAAGATGTTGTAGATATTACAAACGTAAACCGTCAAATTCACGCTTTAGTATCTACTGTAGGGCGTTCAAAAGTAGAATTAATGAAAGAGCGTATTGCAGACATCAATCCAGAGTGTGAAGTAATTGGATTAGAGATGTTTTATACAGATGAAACATATGAAGAGTTCTTCAAACACGGCTTGGATTTCGTAGTGGATGCATCTGATACGATTACGTTTAAAATTCATTTAATTAAACAATGTTTACGTCGTAAAATTAAAATTATCTCATGTATGGGTGCTGCAAATAAAATGGACCCAACTCGTTTCCGTATTGCGGACATTTCTAAAACACATACAGATCCAATTGCGAAAGTAATTCGTACGAAGCTTCGTAAAGAGGGTATTAAAAAAGGTGTAAAAGTTGTCTTCTCTGACGAAAACCCAATCGTAATTCGTGAAGAAGTACGTAAAGAAATCGTACCAGACGAAAATGCAAAAATTCGTAAAGCGAAATTACCGCCTTCTTCAAATGCATTTGTACCATCTGTGGCAGGCTTAATTATGGCAAGTCACGTTGTACGTGAGCGTATTAAAAACGTAGAAGTGAAGCGTGTAGGGCAAGAATAAAAGGAAAGCATATATTCATTTCGGATATATGCTTTTTTATGTTTTAAAGAATTGTTGATATTTGCAATACTAATAATTCAAATGTAAGTAATCCTAATAAAGAATAATCGTATTTGTCTGATTTGTAGGCAGAGGTCTTTTTTAAACTATGAATTGTAAAAAGACCTAACGCTAGGACTAGAACACCGAGTGTTATTTTGAATACTATTAATGAAATAGCAACCATCTCCCTTCAAGCGTATATATTTACAATAATATTTAAGTAAAAAATATCCAATTTTTTTCGAGAGGTTTATTATTGTTAATCTTTGTCGTTAAATCGATATTCCTTGTCGAATTGTTGATATATTTTAAGTTGTGATAGATATATTCGAAAAACCGTTAATATAATTTCATTTACTGTTGAATTGTGAATCAAAAAAAACAGGGATGTCACTTAGTCAAAAAGTGACACCCCTGTTTTTTAATTCTCTGCGGAATATATAATATCTAAGTTTCCGTTTTGATCAGTCTTGAAGATTGGAGCAATCTGTTCCTCTTGCTCTTCAACTGAAACAAGTTTTCGAGCACGGTCCATAATTCTAACAAGCATTGCGTAATCTTCTTCGATTGCTTGTTGTTTTTTTGTGAGTACCGCTAATTTTGCTTCAAGTTCATTATTCGTTTTTTGTAGGGAAGTGAGCTGATCTTGTAATACACCATTTTCAGTTTGCAACTTTGCGATTGAAGGGTTACTATGTTCCATGTTTTGCAAAAATGAGATGACATTTTGCATTGTAAGTTCCTGTTTACTTGGCGTAATATCTTCTGAAAACTCAGCGTCGATTACGAGCTGCCGAGTTTGTGTAAACTGCTCTTTTTCTATTTTAGCTTCAGAACGTTTTAATTCTTTACGTTGTTTTTTTGCAATCTGCACCGCATCTTCGTAATTCGGTCTGACTTCAGCGTTCCATCTAAATCCGCAAGCTGCGGAAGTACGGTTTAATGTATCGCCAACTTCATCGAACGCTTTTATTTGTGTACTTCCGCTGCGAATATGTCGTAAAACAGTTTCTGCTAAAAGGAGATCGTCTTCTCTTGTCCATGCATCTTGACGTGTTTTCATAAGCGAAGCCTCCGTAATGGTGACGTTTTCGTTTATGTTACCCTTTATTTTTCGTTTTATTCGAACTTTGTAATCTTTCATAAACAGTAGAAAGTGCTTGTTCAAATTTCCCTGTCGTTTTCGGTTTATAATATTGCTTGTTTTTTATTTTATCAGGCAAGTATTGTTGTTGTACCCAGCCATTTGGATGGTCGTGTGGATATAAGTATCCAATGCCTCTTCCGAGTGATTCGGCACCTTTATAGTGACTATCTTTTAAATGACTTGGAATATCACCTGTTTGACCGTTACGTAAATCGTGTAATGCGGCATCAAGTGCTTTATAAGCTGAATTTGATTTTGGTGATAGGCAAAGCTCGATAACCGCATTTGCAAGTGGTATACGTGCCTCTGGGAATCCAACTCGTTCAGCTGATTCAATTGCGGCTAGTGTACGCGGTCCAGCTTGTGGGCTAGCAAGTCCAATATCTTCATAAGCCATAATAAGAAGGCGTCTACCAATACTTTGTAAATCACCTGCTTCAATAAGGCGTGCTAAATAATGGAGCGCTGCATTTACATCACTTCCGCGCACTGATTTTTGAAATGCTGATAATACGTCATAATGAGCATCTCCGCCTTTGTCGTGAACGAAGCTCTTTTTTTGTAGGCATTCTTCTGCAATCTCGAGTGTGATTTCAGCCGCTCGATCGTCTGTAGTGAAGCTAGATAATACAGCAAGTTCAAGTGCGTTATAAGCGGAACGCATATCACCACCAGAGGCGTTTGCAAAGTGATACATTGCTTCATCTGTTACCGTTACAGCATATTCCCCAAGTCCTTTTTCTTTATCTTCTAAAGCTCTTTTTAACCCAATTAAAATATCATCTTCTGTTAGTGCGTGTAATTCGAAAATTTGACACCTGCTTCGAATAGCGGAGTTTATCGCATGAAACGGATTGCTTGTCGTTGCACCAATTAAAGTAAGAAGTCCACTTTCTAAATGAGGTAATAAAAAGTCTTGCTTTGCTTTATCTAGACGGTGAACTTCATCTAAAATTAAAACGAGGTGTCGATGCATCTTCGCTTCTTGTACGACAACTTCCATATCTTTTTTATTGTGAGTAACAGCGTTTAATAGGCGAAACGGGGTTCCGGTACTTCCTGCAATTGCACTAGCAATCGATGTTTTTCCTGTGCCTGGAGGACCGTATAAAATCATAGATTGAAAATGATTCGCTTGGACCATTCGCCATAAAATCTTTCCTTCACCAACTAAATGTTGTTGTCCGATAATTTCTTGAATATTCGTAGGGCGCATTCGATGTGCGAGTGGTTGTTTCATTTTGACCTTCTCCCTTAATGTATAATCTCACTCTATCGTATCATTTTTTTTAATGAAATTTGAAATAAGATGTTGCTTTGTGGGAAAAATGAATATGAATATTTTCATTTTTCTTTCAATTGTAATAATTTCCGAGTTTTTCAATGTGATTTTATGTTATCATTTTGATACACAAGTTGAAATTTCTTATAATACTATATTATGCTATAATTTCATAGGATTTTAAATTGTGTTCTTTTATAAATAAGATATAACCAATAGAAGTGAAAATTTGAAAAGAGGTGCAAAATAGATGAAGATTTCAACAAAAGGCCGCTACGGCTTAACAATTATGATCGATCTTGCAAAAAAGTTTGGTGAAGGTCCGATTTCATTAAAATCAATCGCACAAGCACATGACTTATCAGAACATTACTTAGAGCAATTAATTTCACCACTTCGTAATGCTCGTCTTGTAAAGAGTACGCGTGGTGCATATGGTGGATATGTATTATCAGATCAGCCTGCTAACATTACAGCTGGGGATGTAATCCGTGTATTAGAGGGTCCGATTAGTGTTGTAGAAATGATAGAGGAAGAAGAACCAGCACAACGCCAATTATGGATGCGTGTTCGTGATGCGGTGCAAGAAGTGTTAGATAGTACAACTTTAGAAGACCTAGTACGTTATGAGGAAGAAAATCACGGGGGCTATATGTTTTACATTTAATTCCTTGTGAAACGATTTGGAAAGAAGGAGATTTAATGGAACGCATTTACTTAGATCATGCTGCGACATCTCCGACTCACCCAGAAGTGGTCGAAAAGATGATTCCATATATGACAGAAACATTTGGAAACCCGTCTAGTATTCACTTTTATGGGCGTCAAACGCGCCATGCAGTAGATGAGGCGAGACGTGTGTGTGCACGTAGCATTCACGCGAGTCCGAATGAAATTATATTTACGAGCGGTGGTACGGAAGCTGATAATTTAGCGCTTATAGGTGTAGCGCGTGCGAACCGTCATAAAGGTAACCACATTATTACAACGCAAATTGAACATCATGCGATTTTGCATACGTGTGAATTGCTAGAGCGTGAAGGATTTGAAGTGACGTATTTACCTGTTGATGAAACAGGCCGTGTTCAAGTTTCTGACATACAAAAGGCATTAACGGATGAGACAATTCTCGTATCTGTTATGTTTGGGAATAATGAAGTAGGGACAATGCAACCAATTGCGGAAATAGGTAAGCTGTTAAAAGAACATCAAGCTTATTTTCATACAGATGCAGTACAAGCTTACGGTTTAGTAGAAATTGATGTGAAAGAGTTTGGCATTGATTTACTATCAATATCAGCTCATAAAATTAACGGACCAAAAGGTGTCGGGTTCCTATATGCTGGTGCAAATGTGAAATTTGAACCGTTATTAATAGGCGGAGAGCAAGAAAGAAAACGCCGTGCTGGTACTGAAAATGTACCTAGTATCGCTGGACTGCAGCAAGCGATTTTGCTAGCTGCAAAAAATCGTGAGCAAAAAAATGCCCAATATGAAGAGTTTAAAGATATAATGGTATCTGTCTTCAAAAATGAAGGCATTACTTTCGAGGTAAACGGAAATTTGGAATATCGCTTACCACATGTGTTGAATATAAGTTTTACAGGAATGAATATTGAACCGTTTCTTGTGAACTTAGACTTAGCTGGCATTGCAGTATCAAGTGGTTCTGCTTGTACAGCTGGTTCGATTGATCCATCACATGTATTAGTAGCGATGTTCGGAAAAGACTCCGATCAAATACGTTCATCCGTACGCTTTAGTTTCGGACTTGGAAATACGAAAGAGCAAATTGAAAAAGCGGCGTACGAAACAGTGAAAATCGTGAAACGATTAACACAAAATTAGTATGGGAGGTGACATGATGAACAAACTACCTCACGAAACACGCGTTGTCATCGGGATGTCCGGTGGCGTCGATTCATCTGTAGCGGCACTTTTATTAAAAGAGCAAGGTTATGATGTAATCGGAATTTTTATGAAAAACTGGGATGATACAGATGAGAATGGTGTCTGCACAGCGACTGAAGATTACAATGACGTAATTGAAGTGTGTAACCAAATCGGTATTCCGTATTATGCAGTAAACTTTGAAAAACAATACTGGGACAAAGTATTTACGTACTTCTTAGATGAGTACCGAGCTGGTCGTACACCAAACCCAGATGTAATGTGTAACAAAGAAATTAAATTTAAAGCATTTTTAGAGCATGCAATTGCACTTGGCGCTGATTATGTAGCGACAGGTCATTACGCACGCGTTGCTTATATGGACGGCGAATATAAAATGCTTCGCGGCGTTGATGACAATAAAGACCAAACATATTTCTTAAATCAATTAAGCCAAGAACAATTATCAAAAACAATGTTCCCGCTAGGTGAATTAAAGAAACCGCAAATTCGCGAAATGGCGACAGCAGCTGGTTTAGCGACAGCAGCGAAGAAAGATAGTACTGGTATTTGCTTCATTGGTGAGCGTAACTTTAAAGATTTCTTAAGTAACTATTTGCCAGCTCAGCCAGGTGTAATGCAAACATTATCTGGTGAAGTGAAAGGAAAACATGACGGTTTAATGTACTATACAATTGGACAACGTCATGGCCTTGGTATTGGTGGTAACGGTGATCCATGGTTCGCTGTTGGGAAGAACTTAAAAGACAACATTTTATATGTTGATCAAGGATTCCATAACGAACTTTTATATGGCGATGAAGTTATTGCTACGAATGTAGGATGGGTAAGTAACAAAGCAAAAGAAACAGAATTTAAATGCACAGCGAAATTCCGTTATCGTCAAGCAGACAATAAAGTAACGGTTCAAATCGTTGATGAAAATACAGTTCGTATTCTTTGTGACGAGCCAATTCGTGCGATTACGCCAGGCCAAGCAGTTGTTTTCTATGATGGAGATGAGTGCTTAGGCGGCGCTACAATTGATGAAGTATATCATAGTGGTAAGAAATTAGATTATTTAGGATAAAATGAGAAGCCTCTGCCGATTAGCGGTTAGAGGTTTCTTTTACATAAAGCGAATTTTCGTTCGCTTGAAAAATACATTCTTTGTTATAATTTGTTGTAGAGGTGAAGGACATGTCAAACAAACTTGAAACAGGTATTCAATATATGCAAGAAGGAAACTGGGAAGAAGCAGCCAAAAATTTTACGGAAGCAATCGAAGAAAATCCGAAAGATTCGCTAGGATACATTAACTTTGCGAATTTATTAGATGTATTAGGTGATAGTGAGCGAGCAATTTTATTTTACAAACGTGCATTAGAATTAGATGATAAATCTGCGGCTGCCTATTATGGCTTAGGAAATGTATATTACGGCCAAGAGCAATTTGCAGAGGCAAAGGCTGTATTTGAACAAGCAATGCAAGCTGGATTACAATCAGCTGATGTAACGTTTATGTTAGGTATCACAAACGTGCAACTTGGAAATGATCGTCTTGCACTGCCATTTTTACAAAGAGCAACTGAATTAGATGAAAGTGATGTAGAAGCTGTTTTCCAATGCGGACTTTGCTTCGCACGACTAGAACATATTCAAGAGGCAAAACCTTATTTTGAAAAGGTATTAGAAATGGATGAAGAGCATGCAGATGCGTATTATAATTTAGGTGTTGCGTACGTATTTGAAGAAAATAATGAGAAAGCTCTTGCTTTATTTAAGAAAGCAACTGAAATTCAGCCAGATCACTTTTTAGCTGGTAATGGCGTTCGTTTATTAGAGCAAGAAGCTGAATAAAGTGAAATTATAGTTTAATGCGCAGTTACCCCTCATCTAAATAGTATGAAAGAGGTGGGGGATGTACTGCTCATTAAAGTGAAAAGAACTCGGAAAGGAGAGGAAAGATGGGAAATCAACATGCAATGGATTTGTTTGAGGAAGAGAAAAAATTTATAAAAGCGCAAGTTCTTCATACCATTTTCCACAACGAAGAAAACCTCTATTCCGTTGTTAGTATGAAAATCATTGAAACAAATGAAACATACGACGAAAAAAAAGTGATGATAAATGGTCATTTTCCCCGTATGCATGAAGATGAAGTGTTTACATTAACAGGTCATTTTAAAGATCACCCAAAGTATGGGAAACAATATTTAGTTGAAACGTTTAAGAAAGAATTGCCGCAAACAAAAGCAGGTATGGTGCAATATTTAGCGAGCGATTTATTTAAAGGGATTGGAAAGCGTACAGCTGAAAAAATTGTAGATCATCTTGGTGAACATGCTATTTCTAAAATTATGGATGATCCTGATGCGCTAAATGGTGTTGTAAATAAGCAAAAAGCACAGGAAATATATGAGACGATTATTGAGCATCAAGGGCTTGAAAAAGTTATGAGTTTTTTAAATGGTTATGGTTTTGGGACGAAGCTTTCTATTAAAATTTATCAGCAATACAAAGAGATGACATTAGAAGTGATTCGTAATAATCCATATCAGCTTATTGAAGAAGTGGACGGAATTGGATTTGGAAGAGCAGATGATATAGGACGTGCATTAGGTATATCGGGTAATCACGACGATCGTGTACGTGCGGGGTGTTTTTATACATTAGAGAATGTTTCATTGCAATTTGGTCACGTGTATATGGAGAAAGGTCAGCTTGTAAGAGAAACGATGTCACTTTTAAATAATCAAGAAGGCAGAGTGACTGAGGAAGACATTGTAGGCTGCGTTGAAATGATGCAAGGTGAAGGGAAAGTCATTATAGAAGAAGAGCGAGTGTATTTGGCTTCGTTATTCTACTCTGAAAAGGGCGTTGTAAAATCAATTCGTCGTCTTATGAATCAAGAAGAAACTCCTTCATTCCCTGAAGCGGAAGTATTAAAGACATTAGGGCAAATTGAAGAGCAGCTGAAGGTACAGTATGCACCACTTCAGCAAGAAGCAGTTCAAACTGCCCTTCATAAGCCGATGATGCTATTAACAGGTGGACCAGGAACAGGGAAAACAACAGTTATTAAAGGAATTGTTGAAATGTATGCGTCACTTCACGGATTATCATTAAATCTAAATGAATATAGTGATGACAACCCATTTCCAATACTATTAACGGCTCCAACAGGAAGAGCGGCGAAGCGAATGAGTGAATCAACAGGACTTCCAGCTTGCACAATTCATCGCTTGCTTGGTTGGACGCCAGAAGGGTCTTTCCAGCGCAATGAAACTGATCCGGTTCAAGGAAAGCTTCTTATTATTGATGAGTTTTCGATGGTAGATATTTGGCTGGCAAATCAATTGTTTAAATCCTTGCCGACGAATATTCAGGTAATCGTTGTAGGTGATGAAGACCAATTACCATCTGTAGGACCTGGACAAGTGTTAAAAGATTTATTAAATGCAGGTGCCATCCCGACGGTAAAACTTACAGAAATTTATCGTCAGGCAGAAGGTTCGTCTGTTATTCAGCTAGCCCATGCGATAAAAGATGGGACGCTCCCACCAGATTTAGCGCAAAATAAAAAAGATCGTTCATTTATTAGCTGTGCAGGGGCTCAAATTGTTGAAGTTGTAAAAAAAGTATGTGAAAACGCGAAGACGAAAGGGTTTAGCGCAAGAGATGTACAAGTATTGGCACCCATGTACCGCGGACCAGCAGGTATTAATGTGTTAAATGAAGCTCTACAAGAAGTGTTTAACCCGAAAAGAGAAAAGAGTAAAGAAATTGCCTACGGTGACGTTGTATACCGGAGGGGTGATAAAGTACTTCAACTAGTCAATCAGCCGGAAAGCCAAGTGTTTAATGGTGATATTGGAGAAATTGTTTCGGTGTTTTATGCGAAAGAAAATGTCGAGCAACAAGATATGATTATCGTTTCATTTGATGGAATTGAAGTAACGTATACAAAACCTGATTTGAACCAAATTACACATGCGTATTGCTGTTCGATTCATAAATCACAAGGTAGTGAATTTCCAATTGTTATTATGCCGATTGTAAAGAGCTACTATCGTATGTTACGTCGTAATTTAATTTATACAGGTATTACAAGAAGCAAAAAATTTCTTATCATTTGCGGAGAAGAAGCAGCTTTTCAATCTGGTGTAAATCGCCTTGATGATGCAATGCGTCAAACGACTTTAGCTGGTCGATTGCAAGAATCACAAGGAGAGGTACAGATGGTGACGGTTAATGGTGAAGAAATGGACGTGGAAAACATTTCACCGTATGATTTTATGTAATAAGGTGAAATTATATAGTGAAACTTTCAAACGTATAACGTTGAAAGGCTCTAGCATGTATAAATGAATGCAGTTTGGACATAATGGCAAATAGAATCTGGGAGACTGTAAGGAGATGAAAGCCATATGTTCAGTTGTCCAAATTGCAAAGGGAAAGACATTGGAAAGATAGGTGTCAACCAATTTTACTGCTGGAGTTGTTATATCGAATTATCGGTTTCAAAGGGGAAAATCCATACGCATCAAGTAGAGGAAGATGGTTCATTAAGCTCTCTTGATGATTTATTTGATGAAAATGAAAGAACGATCGGATAACGAAAAGGGGGATTTACTTTGAATCTACGCAATTCATTAATCGCATTAGGTGTTGGGGCTGCAGCATATCAATATGCTCGTAAGCAAGATGTATTTTCTAAACGCAATATGAAAAAAGCACGTAAGATGATTAAGTCTTATTTATAATTTTGATAAAGTGAAAAACTCCCTTCAGGATAAGGGAGTTTTTTATGCATTTGTATGCAAATATAAAAGTCCGATTTCTGAGAAGAGATAAGATAGACCGTAACATCCAACGCCAAGCATTCCATAATGCCATAATTGCTTCGCCCGTTCTTTTCGCGAGGAACGAATAAAGAAACCTTTCCAAATACCAAACCCAATACAAATCCATTCAAGAATCATAAAAAGTGCTGATAATACGAGCATAAATAAAACCATAATTAGCCCTCCTGATTATATTTTGGCGTTCTGTATTTTCAGGGATGGTTGTCCTTATTATGTTAAATATATGTACGTCTTTAAAAAACAGTATGGTCTGTATAAAAAGATTTTAAAACTTTTGCACATAACCTAACCTATTTATTTTCAAAATAAAGGTGGAGGAGGTTTTTCGTGTGAAGAATCTTAAAATCATTTGGATATATCGTTTAGGATTATTGTTACTCGTTTTTCTTTGTTTGCTTGTCTTTTTGAAAATTAAGCCATTATGGGCACCGATTATTTTTGTATTTAAAGTGGCAATTACACCGTTTCTGATCGCATGTTTCATTGCGTACTTATTGCATCCTTTAATTGAAAAAATCCATAAAGAAGGAATGCCTCGCACACTTGCCATTTTGCTCATTTACGTACTTTTCTTCGGCGGGATTGGCTATGGAATTTATAAAGGAACGCCAATTGTTATTAAGCAGTTGCAAGAGATTAATGAACAATTTCCGCAGTTTACAAAAATGTACGATTCTTGGATGGATGGGGTAACGGAACAAACAGCGAATTTCCCATCATTTATTCATGAAAAGGTGAAACAAATTTTTGGTGGTGTAGAAACGAAGATTCAAGCGCTTTTAAATAAAGTCATGAGCACAGCTCGTGGTGTACTGGATTCGTTACTCATTATTTTCTTAATTCCATTCATTGTATTTTACATATTAAAAGATTACGGTGAGTTTTATCATATCTTTTGGAAATTAGTCCCGAGTAAATGGCGTGGTACGGGGCAAATGCTTGCGAAAGAAATTGATAAGTCACTTGGAAGTTATATTCGAGGACAGTTATTTGTTTGCTTAGTATTAGGAGGAGTATCTGTTCTTTCTTTTTGGTTTATCGGTATGAAATATCCGTTATTACTCGGCATTATTATTGGGGTAACGGATATAATCCCGTACTTTGGTCCTATTTTAGGGGCAATTCCGGCGTTGATGATTGCTGCAACGGTATCAACGAGTTTACTCATTAAGGCGGGGATTACGATTGCTATTTTGCAATTTTTGGAAAGTAACATTTTATCTCCTTACATCGTTGGTAAGTCGCTTCGTATGCACCCTGTTATTATTATGCTTGCATTACTAGTTGGAGGAGAAGTAGCAGGTATTGTAGGATTGCTAATATCAGTTCCTGTTTTAGCAGTCATTCGTACAGTGATTGTTCATGTGAGGCCTCTTTGGAAAAAAGAAGATGTTTAAATGATTAGCCCTCTATTTATGAAATAGAGGGCTAATCATTTGCTTATTTAGGGAGTTGCTCGTTTATTTTTTGAACGAGGGAGCTAACATCATTTGTTTGAATATGTTTTATTTTTTTCCATTCCGTATCATAAAGAAATACAATTTGATTGCTGAAAAGTCGTTTTTGTTCTTTTAGATTAGAAATTTTTGCGAAAGAGTACTCCTCAAATAATGGGTTCTTGCTTACATCTGGTCCATAAAAGAAGAGCCTTTTGTTCGTTAAGATTAACAGGCCTGGCCTTGCGACGGAACGATATATAAATATATTTAATGAACATGCTGCGTAAAAAAGGATTTTTTCGTCGGTAGCTAACATTGCTTTAGCTTGATTCAATAAAGTTGTCATTGTAATCGCTCCTTTATTGTTAATAATTTAATTATAACAAAT
The DNA here is from genome assembly GCF_050524305.1 of Bacillus silvicola. Taxonomy (NCBI): domain Bacteria; kingdom Bacillati; phylum Bacillota; class Bacilli; order Caryophanales; family Bacillaceae; genus Bacillus; species Bacillus silvicola. The sequence continues at coordinate 1,314,037 of NZ_JBNGVC010000012.1, read as the reverse complement.
AATGTAATATCTAGAAATTTGTATAGGGATATTTTTTATGAAGAGATTCCTATTTAGTAGTAAATGCATAATATATCGAAAGGCTGTTAAAAATGAATAGTAGAATAATTATGGTTAATAAGCAATTGACACAATATAAATGATTATCTACATTGACAAACTTAAGAGAATTCTATTATATTTAGTCATATAATACATTAAATCAATGACGGAACAAGTACGTTACAGTCCATTTGTAGAGAGAAGCTTCCACTGGCTGAAAGAAGCTTTAAATGAAGGGTAACAGAAAGCTAATCCTGAGAGCAGCTAATCACTGCCGTCTTGCCACGTTACGGCACCATGAGGTGATGAATTGATTGTTATAATAATCAATTCATAATTAGGGTGGTATCGCGAGTTAACTCTCGTCCCTTTTATAGGGGCGGGAGTTTTTTATATTTAAGGAGGAAAATACAATGAAACAACTAACAGGCGCACAAATTCGTCAAATGTTTTTAGACTTTTTCCAAGAAAAAGGACATGCAGTAGAACCTAGTGCATCACTAGTTCCACATGAGGATCCATCTCTTCTATGGATTAACAGTGGTGTAGCAACATTAAAAAAATATTTTGATGGACGCGTAATTCCGCAGAACCCACGTATTACAAATGCTCAAAAATCAATTCGTACAAACGATATTGAAAACGTAGGGAAAACAGCTCGTCACCATACATTCTTTGAAATGTTAGGAAACTTCTCAATCGGTGATTACTTCAAAGAAGAAGCAATTACTTGGGCTTGGGAATTCTTAACGAGCGACAAATGGATCGGATTCGATAAAGAATTACTATCAGTTACAATCCATCCAGAAGATGAAGAAGCATTCACAATTTGGAATGAGAAAATGGGTGTTCCAAAAGAGCGCATCATCCGCTTAGAAGAAAACTTCTGGGATATCGGTGAAGGACCAAGTGGACCGAATACAGAGATTTTCTATGATCGCGGGGAAGCTTACGGTAATGACTTTAGTGACCCAGAATTATATCCAGGCGGAGAAAACGAGCGTTACTTAGAAGTATGGAACCTTGTATTCTCTCAATTTAACCATAATCCAGACGGTTCATATACGCCACTTCCTAAGAAAAACATCGATACAGGGATGGGTCTAGAGCGTATGACATCTATCGTTCAAGATGTGCCTACGAACTTTGATACAGACCTATTTATGCCAATGATTGGTGCAACAGAATCAATTTCTGGTGAGAAGTATCGTAATGGCGACTTAGAAAAAGATATGGCGTTTAAAGTAATTGCCGACCATATCCGTACAGTAACATTCGCTGTTGGTGACGGTGCTCTTCCATCTAACGAAGGCCGTGGTTATGTATTACGTCGTTTATTACGCCGTGCTGTTCGTTATTCGAAGAAATTAAACATCAACCGTCCATTCATGTTTGAATTAGTGCCGGTTGTTGGAGAAGTAATGAAAGACTTCTATCCAGAAGTACTTGAAAAGCAAGATTTCATCGCAAAAGTTGTGAAAAACGAAGAAGAGCGTTTCCATGAAACGCTTCATGATGGTGAAGCAATTTTAGCTGAAGTAATTGCAAAAGCGAAAGAAGAAAAAACAACTGTTATTTCTGGCGTAGATGCGTTCCGTCTATACGACACATACGGTTTCCCAATTGAATTAACAGAAGAATATGCAGAAGAAGCTGGTATGACAGTTGACCATAAAGGTTTTGAAGCTGAAATGGAAAAACAACGTGAGCGTGCACGTGCTGCTCGTCAAGACGTTGATTCTATGCAAGTTCAAGGTGGTGTACTTGGTGAAGTTAAAGTAGCAAGCGAATTCGTTGGCTACGGTACAGTTGCAACAGAAAGTAACGTTGTAGCACTTGTGAAAAATGGTGAGTATACAGATAGCTTACAAGCTGGTGAAGAAGGACAGTTAATGCTTGATGTAACGCCATTCTACGCTGAGAGCGGTGGACAAATTGCTGACCGTGGTTATCTTCTTGCTGACGGTGTGAAAGTTCTTGTAAAAGACGTACAAAAAGCGCCAAATGGCCAAAACTTACACAAAGTTGTTGTTGAAGAGGGTACATTAACGAAAGATGCGGCTGTAAAAGCTGTTATTGATACGAAGAACCGTAGTAGCGTTGTGAAAAACCATACAGCAACTCACTTACTGCACCAAGCATTAAAAGACGTACTTGGAATGCATGTTAACCAAGCTGGTTCTCTTGTAACTTCTGAACGTTTACGCTTTGACTTCTCTCACTTTGGCCAAGTACAAGCTGATGAATTAGAAAAAATTGAGCGTATTGTAAACGAAAAAATTTGGGAAAGTATTGATGTTGAGATTTCTCAAAAAGCAATCGAAGAAGCGAAAGAAATGGGTGCAATGGCATTATTCGGTGAAAAATACGGAGATGTGGTGCGCGTTGTACAAGTTGGCGGTTACAGCTTAGAGCTTTGCGGTGGTTGTCACGTTGATAACACAGCTTCTATCGGTATTTTCAAAATTGTTGCTGAGTCTGGTATCGGTGCAGGAACTCGTCGTATTGAAGCAGTAACAGGTAAGTCTGCATACGAATTAATGAACGATCAAGTAGGTTTATTAAAAGAAGCAGCAGGTAAAATGAAAACAAATCCGAAAGATATTTTAACAAGAGTTGATGGTTTATTTGCTGAAGTGAAACAACTTCAAAAAGAAAATGAATCTCTTGCTGCGAAATTAAGCAATATCGAAGCTGGAAACTTAACTGATTCAGTAATGACAGTTGATGGCGTGAACGTATTAGCGGCGAAAGTAAATGTTGCAGATATGAACAACTTACGTACAATGATGGATGACCTAAAAAATAAATTAGAGTCTGCAGTTGTTGTATTAGCGTCTGTAAATGATGATAAAGTAAACATTTTAGCTGGCGTAACGAAAGATTTAATTAGCCAAGGTTACCATGCAGGTAAGCTTGTGAAAGAAGTGGCTTCTCGCTGCGGTGGTGGCGGTGGTGGCCGTCCTGACATGGCTCAAGCAGGCGGTAAAAACCCAGCTCAAGTTGAGGAAGCTTTAGCGTTTGTACAAGAGTACGTTAAATCTGTTTCAAAATAAAGAGATAGTAGTGTACAATGGTAGGGAGAGGAGAAGTTCTTCTCCCTATACTTACTACTTACAAGTGAGGTGCTTGAAATGGACGGTTTTGATAAAACAATGAAGTTTAGCATTCAAGATGAAAAACAGAGTGTCCATGTAAATGATGTACTTTTAACTGTGTATGATGCACTTCAAGAAAAAGGCTATAATCCGATTAACCAAATCGTCGGTTATTTATTAAGTGGAGACCCAGCATACATACCTCGCCATAAAGATGCACGAAGCATCGTTCGCAAGCTTGAACGTGATGAGATAATTGAAGAGCTTGTGAAGTCTTACTTGAAACATCATCGTGAGGAGTAGTTTATGCGGATATTAGGTTTAGATGTAGGTACAAAAACAGTCGGAGTTGCAATTAGTGACGAAATGGGCTGGACAGCACAAGGACTAGAAACAATCAAGATTAACGAAGAGCGAGGTCAATTTGGTTTTGATCGTATTTCTGAGTTAGTAAAACAGTATGGTGTGGACAAAATAGTAGTAGGTTTACCTAAAAATATGAATGGTACAATTGGCCCTCGTGGTGAAGCGTGCCAGCAATTTGCAGAAAACCTACGAGAGCTGTTACAATTAGACGTTGTAATGTGGGACGAGCGTTTGTCGACGATGGCAGCGGAACGTCTGCTCATTTCAGCTGATGTAAGCCGTAAGAAGCGAAAGCAAGTAATCGATAAGATGGCTGCAGTCGTAATCTTACAAGGATTTTTAGATAGTAAATAAGAGGTGACCAAAATGGAAGAAAATCAAATTACAATTGTAGACGAAAAAGGTAACGAACATTTATGTGAGATTGTTTTCACTTTTGATGCTGAAAAATTTGGCAAAAAATCATACGTAGTCTTCTCTCCAATCGGTGAAGTAGACGAAGATGGAGACCAAATTTATGATGCAATGGCTTATGAGCAAAATGAAGAAGAGGGCGGAACTTTACTTCCAATCGAATCTGAAGAAGAGTGGGAAATGGTACAAGAAATGTTCAACACTCTTGCTGATGAGCAAGAAGCAGAATAATAAGTACTGAAAAGATGGACGACATACAGTCCATCTTTTTTGTTTTCATATGTAAAATGAATGATTTTTTGTCGAAACTGCGCAACCCTTTGTAGTATAATGAGACGGATTGTAGAAAAAATAAAGTGAAACTGTAATCATTGGGGGCTATCCCCCAATGATTACTAGTTGAACCAATCGGGCTTTTACCGGCAGTTAGACTCCCATTTAACTTCTTTACGCTAGCTGATTGTTGAGGGGAGTCTTACCGTCCCGTTAATGCGGGGTAAAATGTCTATCTAAAGAAGATAAGTAAATTTATTGTGTTTTTATATCGTGTTGTATAGAAATATGTACATACGGTTTACAATTGAATAAGGAGGAAGAGTTTTGGTAGAGAATCAAGTGAAAAAGAAGCGTAGACGCATTTTTTTATTTTCGATTATTGCACTGCTCTTAGTTTGTGGTTCAGTCTATGCGTATATTTCATCGGCGTTAGGACCGGTTGATAGCGGGAATAAAAAAGAGGTTGAAGTAGAGATTCCTAAGGGCTCATCTACGAGTAAAATTGGTGAGATTTTAGAAGGAAAAGGTGCTGTGAAAAACGGTACAGTCTTTAGTTTTTATGCAAAAGCTAAATCGAAAAATTTACAAGCTGGTACATATTTGTTGAATCCTTCCATGAGTGCGAAAGATGTCATGGAACAAATGTCATCTGGTAATGTACATCGTCCAGCTCTGTATAAAGTGACGATAAAAGAAGGAGCACAAGTAACCGAAATTGCAGAGGCAATTGCGACAGAGTTAAAGTGGAATAAAGATGATGTTGTGCGTCAATTAAACGATAAAGCATTCGTTCAAAAAATGCAGCAAAAGTATCCGAAGTTATTAACGGACAAAATCTTTGACGGCAATATTAAATACCCGTTAGAAGGTTATTTATACCCTGCAACGTATTCGTTCTATAAGAAGGATACGACGTTAGAAGAAATCGTAATTCCAATGCTTGAGAAAACGAATGCAATCATTGTTCAAAACGAGGCGAAAATGAAAGCGAAGAACTGGGATGTTCATCAGCTTTTAACATTGTCTTCACTTATTGAAGAAGAGGCAACGGGCTTTACAGATCGTCAAAAGATCTCTAGTGTTTTCTATAATCGTTTAGCAAAAGGTATGCCACTTCAAACAGATCCGACAGTGTTATACGCGCTTGGAAAGCATAAACAACGCGTATTATATGAGGATTTAAAAGTAAACTCACCGTACAATACGTATGTTGTGAAAGGATTGCCAGTTGGGCCGATTGCAAACTCAGGGAAACATTCAGTGGAAGCGGCGTTAGAGCCTGCGCAAACAGAGTATTATTATTTCTTAGCTGCACCGAGTGGTGAAGTGTATTATGCGAAAACATTAGAAGAACATAATGCATTAAAGCAAAAATATATTACGAAAAAACAGTGAAATGGGGAGGGGTAGCGAAAAAGGTCGCGCATCCCTCTTTTTTGTGGTAAAATATATCGGGTTAAAAACTGGCAGAAGAATCGTTTTTAATATCAAAACGGGACGTACAAGCTAAGGGTGAAGCTGGCTTGTATTTTTATTGCATTCTATGTGTGAAAAGACAAAGATTGACGCGTCATAGAGGCACTTCTCCATGTAAATAAGGAGGACCAATTATGGAGGATGCAGTTAACGAGTACCTATTATCATTTATTGATCCAAAAGATAAATTAATTCTTGAAATGGAAGAGTATGCAACAGAAAACCATGTGCCGATTATGGATCGACTTGGAATGGAATTTATGCTGCAATTTTTACGTTTAATTGGACCGAAAAGCATTTTAGAACTTGGAACAGCAATCGGTTATTCTAGTATTCGTATGATGGAAGCTATTCCAAATTCACGTATTGTGACAGTAGAGCGCAATCGTGAACGATATGAAAAGGCACTTGAATATATAGAACGTTCTCCAGTAACAGATCGCATTTCTGTTATTTACGGTGATGCTTTAGAAACAGGCGAACAAGTGAATGAGCATGGAACATTTGATGTTATTTTTATTGATGCAGCGAAAGGGCAATACCGTCGCTTTTTTGACTTATATGAACCGTTATTAAATCCTGGTGGCGTTATTATTTCAGATAATGTTATGTACCATGGGCTTGTAACGACAAAAGAGAAAATTGAAAATAGACGTACACGTGGTTTGATTCGTCGTATTAAGACGTACAATGAATGGCTTATGAACCATGAAGGATATGATACAACGATTTTCCCGATTGGTGATGGAGTGGCTGTAAGTAAAAAGAAAGGGTGACAAAGGTATGAAGAAACCTGAATTGTTAATAACGCCTAGAGCAGTGGCGGATATCGAACCTCTTGCAAAAGCAGGAGCAGATGCAGTAATGATCGGTGAACAAAAGTTTGGTTTACGTTTAGCAGGAGATTTTTCACGTGAAGATGTGAAACAAGCTGTAAACATTGCACATGAAAATGGTGTGAAAGTATACGTTGCAATGAATGCGATGTTCCATAATGATAAAGTAGAAGAATTAACGGAATACGTTGCATTTTTAAATGAGATAAATGTAGATGCAATTGTTTTCGGAGATCCAGCGGTATTAATGGCTGTTCGTGAAGTTGCACCAAACATGAAGTTGCACTGGAATACAGAAACGACAGCAACAAACTGGTTTACTTGTAACTATTGGGGGCAAAGAGGGGCGAAACGCGCTGTATTAGCTCGTGAACTTAGCTTAGATGAAATTGTTGAATTAAAAGAAAATGCGGAAGTGGAACTTGAAGTGCAAATTCACGGTATGACTTGCATGTTCCAATCAAAGCGTTCATTAGTAGGAAACTACTTTGAGTATCAAGGCCGTAATCTCGACATTGAAAAGAAAAAGTATGAAGAGAATATGTTCTTGTATGATCCAGAGCGTAATAATAAATATCCAATTTATGAGGATGAAAATGGTACTCACATTATGAGTCCGAATGATATTTGTTTCATTGATGAGTTAGAGGAACTAATCGATGCTGAAGTCGGTAGTTTAAAAATTGATGGTGTCCTAAAAAGTTCTGAATACATTATTGAGGTAACGAAGAAATATCGTAAAGCAATTGATTTATGTATAGAAGATCGTGATGCGTATTATGACGTGAAAGACGATTTATATAAAGAGATAGAAGAAATGCAACCAGTAAATCGTCCGTTAGATACAGGATTCTTCTTTAAAGAGACGGTTTACTAAACGAGGAGGGTGTAGGAAATGACTGTACAAGAAATTTCACGAGTGATCGATGGCAAACGCGTTATTGTGAAGAAACCTGAACTGTTAATCCCTGCGGGTAACTTAGAAAAATTAAAAGTAGCTATCCATTATGGGGCAGATGCTGTATATTTAGGTGGACAAGAATTTGGTCTTCGTTCGAATGCAGGTAACTTTACGCTGGAAGACATGGCAGAAGGCGTTGAATTTGCAAAGAAATATGGAGCAAAAATATATGTAACAACAAATATTTTTGCACATAATGAAAATATGGACGGGCTAGAGGAATATTTAAAAGGGATTGAAAAAGCTGGCGTAACGGGAATTATCGTTGCTGATCCGCTTATTATTGAGACATGTAAACGTGTAGCGCCTTCTGTTGAGGTGCATTTAAGTACACAACAATCACTATCCAACTGGAAAGCAGCACAGTATTGGAAAGAAGAGGGTTTACATCGTCTTGTATTAGCTCGTGAAGCAAGCTATGAAGAGATGAAAGAAATTAAAGACAAAGTTGATATTGAAATTGAAGCATTCGTCCATGGTGCAATGTGTATCGCGTATTCTGGAAGATGTACATTAAGTAACCATATGACAGCGCGTGACTCTAACCGTGGTGGTTGTTGTCAATCTTGTCGCTGGGACTATGATTTAGTTCAAACGGTATCACAACATAAAGATGCAAAAGAGCTTCCTTTATTCCAAGAAGAAGATGCTCACTTTGCGATGAGTCCAAAAGATTTAAATTTAATTTTATCAATTCCGAAAATGATTGAAATAGGAATTGATAGCTTAAAAGTTGAAGGACGTATGAAATCTATCCATTACGTAGCGACTGTAGCAACTGTATATCGTAAAGTAATTGATGCGTATTGTGCGGATCCGGATAACTTTGAGTTTAAACAAGAGTGGTTAGATGAGCTTGATAAATGTGCAAATCGTGACACAGCTCCTGCATTCTTTGAAGGGGTTCCAGGACATCAAGAGCAAATGTTTGGAAATCATAGTAAGAAAACAACGTATGATTTCGCTGGTTTAGTGTTAGATTATAATGAAGAAACGGGCATCGTAACGCTTGAGCAACGTAATCATTTCAAACCAGGACATGAAGTGGAGTTCTTTGGACCAGAAATAGAAAACTTTACGCAGACGGTGGAGAAAATTTGGGATGAGGATGGAAACGAATTAGATGCAGCGAGACATCCGTTGCAAATCGTGAAATTCAAAGTGGATCAACCAGTGTATGTGAATAATATGATGCGAAAAAACATACTTCAATAAGAAAGAGTGGTAGTCGAATGGGGACGAATAAGCCTGTTGTAATTGGAATCGCTGGTGGTTCAGGATCAGGAAAAACAAGTGTAACGAAAGCGATTTTTGACCATTTTAAAGGTCATTCCATTTTAATCTTGGAGCAAGATTATTATTACAAAGATCAAAGCCATTTACCAATGGAAGAGCGTTTAAAAACAAATTATGATCATCCGCTTGCGTTTGATAATGATCTGTTAATTGAACATTTGCAGCAGTTGCTTGCATATGAGCAAATTGATAAGCCTGTATATGACTATACATTGCATACGCGTTCAGAAGAAATTATTCCAGTTGAGCCGAAAGATGTAATCATTTTAGAAGGAATTCTTATTTTAGAAGACCCACGTCTTTGTGAGTTAATGGACATTAAGCTATTCGTTGATACAGATGCGGATCTTCGTATTTTACGCCGTATGCAGCGTGATATTGAAGAGCGCGGTCGTACGATGGATTCAGTTATTGATCAATACGTAACTGTTGTACGTCCAATGCACAATCAATTTATTGAGCCTTCTAAGAAATTTGCGGATATTATTATCCCTGAAGGTGGACAAAACCATGTTGCAATTGATATTATGGTGACAAAAATTGCAACAATTCTTGAACAAAAAGTAAATTTGTAATAGCATAGTAAAAGATATACGATAGGAAGGGATTTTTTCCCTTCCTATCGAATACAATGAAACATGCAACCTCATCTATATATAGGTGAGGGCATATTTATATCAACTTTCCATACATATCTTCTTTATATAAAGAAGAATTGGGAATAAGGGGTTGTATGTGACAACTCCGCTAGTACAGGCGTGCTAGAAACCTCCGCTACACATATAAGCGGGGGAGTTTTCATATGGAACTCCTCTTTTTTTCGGGGGATTGGTATATAAAAGGAGTGGAAAATATGGCAACAGAAAAAACATACCCAATGACGCAAGAGGGTAAGCAAAAGCTAGAGAACGAACTTGAGGATTTAAAAACGGTAAAACGTAAAGAGGTTGTAGAGCGCATTAAGATTGCACGTAGCTTCGGAGATCTTTCTGAGAACTCTGAGTATGATGCGGCGAAAGATGAGCAAGCGTTCGTAGAAGGACGTATTACACAATTAGAAAACATGATTCGTAATGCAGTTATCATCACAGATAACGGCGAAGAATCTACAGTTGTTACATTAGGTAAAACAGTAACATTTAAAGAGTTACCAGGTGGAGATGAAGAATCTTACACAATCGTAGGTAGCGCAGAAGCAGACCCATTTGAAGGAAGAATTTCTAACGATTCTCCAATCGCAAAAAGCTTATTAGGTAAGCAAATTGGTGAGAAGGTAGCAATCCAAACTCCAGGTGGAGAAATGCAAGTAGAGATTATCTCTGTAAAATAACGTAAAAATCACTCGTGTAAAAACGGGTGATTTTTTTATTTGTATAAAAGATGAAACACCTCGTCTAAACTACATGAGACGAGGTGTTTTTTATGAAAATAAAACGGAGAATTACAGTTGTGTTAATTTGTTTTATGGGTGTAATGTTTTTACTACTTTGTCGCTTAATCCAAATACAGATTTTAGATACGGAATCATTTACTGACCAAAATATCAATTTAATTGAAAAAAGTGTTACGCAACGAACGCAATCACTTACAGTAGATAATGGAAGAGGGCACTTTACAGATCGAAATGGTAAGGAAATCGGTGAAGAGAAATATCCAGTTCTAATTATTTTTCCATTTTTACAAATAAAAAATGACATGTTAGAGAAAATTTCGCATATCATTGGTTTGTCGAGACAAGAGATAAGACTGCAAATGAAAAGTAAGAATAAAGCATTTATATTACAAAGGGGGAATATCCCATTTCAATTAACGGTTGAGCAGATGGAGAAGGTAAATCAGTTAGATACTTTAGGCATTGTAGCAGCAGAAGTTCGATTGAAGCAAACGGGAGAGGCAAATCATTTAATTGGAGATGTGGGAGAGAATGAACAGGAATTTCAAAAGCGCTATGGAGAAATGAAAAAACTTTCGGAACAAACGCCAATTGGTATTTCCGGATTGCAACAATCATTTGATGAATTTTTACTTACTGATGGAGAGGCAAAAGTACTATATCAAGTGGATCGGCAAGGAGAGCCGATTTTCGGGAAACAGGCAAAATACACTTCACCAGGAAATCCATTTTATCCAGTTACTATTCAAACAACGCTACATAAAACGTTGCAACGGCAAGCTGAAAAGATTATAAATGAAAACGGAATAAAAAAAGGTGGGTTAGTATTACTAGACATAAAAAATAGTGAAGTTTTAGCAATGGTAAGTAAGCCATCTTTACAGATGAATGATAGGAGCGCATATAAAGCAACACTTGAAAATCAAATGTTAACTCCTCATTTTCCTGGATCTGTTTTTAAAACAGTAGTTGCAGCGGCGGTAATTGATCAAAATTTGGTGCGATTTAACCGTGTATTTAACTGTAATACGGATTTATATGGTGAAAATCTTCCACAAGTTATGATGGGGTCATTAAACTTTAAGGAAAGCTTTGCTAGAAGCTGTAATCGGACGTTTGCCCTATTAGGTAATGAACTAATACAAAAGGATAAAGAAGTGTTAGAGACGTATTTAGAGGCCCTAGGGGCAAGTAAGACGGTTGGTTGGAAAGGTTCAGTATTTCATGCACCAGAATTTGAACAATTGCCAGAAGAAAAGAATGCTGTTATTTGGAGGAGTGAAGAAAATAAAGTTAGTAGAAAAGCCATTGCTCAAACGATGATTGGACAAAAAGATGTACGGGTGTCGCCTCTAGCTATAGCGAATATGATGGCGACAATTGCTAGAGATGGAGAGAAGTTGGAAGTGAAAGCTGTAAAAAAAATAGTATATAAAAATGGAACCGACTTTTTTACATTTGAAAATCATAAATTAACTGGGAAACAGCTTTCTTATGAAACGGTGAAAAAACTACAAGAGTTATTAAGGGCTGTTGTAACGGCGGAGAAAGGAACGGGAACAGTGTTCCGTTCGTTACCACTAAACGTTGCCGGAAAATCTGGAACGGCACAAACAGGAAAAGGAGAAAAGGTGAATCGCTGGTTTGCAGGTTATTTTCCATATGAAAATCCAAGATATGCTTTAGTTGTAGTTGATATAGAAACAGATAGTAACAAAAATGTAGTTACACCCGTTTTTACAGAACTGGTAGAAGCAATTCATAGATTAGAAAATGAAAAGTAATCTTGCAATTATTTATGAAATGTTTTCATTTCGTGAAAATATTATTGTAAATGTTCAACCTTTCTAGATTTAATGTTACAATAGCAAGTATGAAAAACTGCATGGAGGTTTGAAGAATGGCAGGAGGATCTAGATTTCAACAGAAACAACAAAAACGTCGTCAAAACGGTGTTTTAAATATTGCAATTGCTATTGTATTAATAGCAGTAGCTATTGTAGCATATCAATTGTTTGTTCCTGACACAAAAGAGCAAGCGTCTTCTAGTGATAAAAAAGTAGCTCAGCAAACAACAAAAGAGAATAAAGCTGAGAAAGCTAAAGGTAAAGAAGAGACGAAGAAGAACGAGCAAGAGAAGGCAGAGGCTAAGAAGAAGGAAGAAGAGAAGCAAAAGGCTGAAGAAGAACAGAAAAAAGCTGAAGAAGAAGCGAAAGCTAACGAGAAAGTACCAGCTGAAAAAACACAGCCAAAGGCAACCGATGCTTATACGAAATCTTCTTGGAAGCCAGTAGGTACAGAGCAAGGCGCAACACCTGCGATGACGTTTAAAAAAGGTACAGCAGATTGGAATGAGATGAATCAAGCAATTTCCGCTGCAATTGACGTTCCAGTAGAGCAATTAGTTATTCATAGAATCGGAAATAACGGTAAGAATAAAGCTTACGGTAACGTACAAGATAAACAATCAGGTAAAAAATATTATGTAAATATTGATTGGGTAGACAATGAAGGCTGGAAACCAGTACTTGTTCAAACTCTAAACTAAAAAAGAGAAGCTCTTATGAGCTTCTCTTTTTTAGTTAGCGTAATTTTTTTAATTTAAAATGAACAACCGCGCTATAATATGGTCTTTTGCTTTCCGGATCCATAACCATTTGATGCGAGATGTGATGAACCTCAAGCATAAGTGCTTTATTATTATCGATTTGTTCACTAATTTTTCGTTCTAAAGAAGCTAAGTCTCCCGCTTCAAAAAACTCTACTTTATCTTCTAACATTTCAAAGGTAAATGACACGAAGACGACCCCTCTCCTATGTAATCACCTATAGTGTAACAAAGAAAAGAAGGAAATGCCATGTACATTTCAATTGACATTTTTAGAAAGAGGGCATATTATACTGATAAAACCGATAAGAAAAAGGGGAATTTTTATGGGTACAGAATTTAATGGTTTATTTGATGAGTGGGCTCATACGTACGACTCATTCGTACAAGGTGAAGATATACAATATAAAGAAGTTTTCGCCCGTTATGAGGACATTTTAGAGGATGTAGTTAACAAGTCATTTGGTAACGTATTAGAATTTGGTGTTGGTACTGGCAATTTAACAAATAAATTATTACTTGCTGGTCGTACAGTTTACGGTATAGAACCGTCACGTGAAATGCGCATTATTGCTAAAGAAAAATTGCCGCAAGAGTTTTCAATTACAGAAGGTGATTTTCTTTCATTCGAAGTTCCAAATTCAATTGATACCATTGTGAGCACCTATGCATTTCATCATTTAACAGATGAAGAAAAAGACGTAGCGATTGCGAAGTATAGTCAATTGCTAAACAAAGGTGGTAAAATAGTGTTTGCTGATACAATATTTGCAGATCAAGATGCATATGATAAAACTGTCGAAGTAGCAAAACAAAGAGGTTTTCATCAGTTAGCAAACGATTTGCAAACAGAATACTATACACGTATTCCTATCATGCAATCTATTTTTGAAAACAATGGCTTCCATGTAACGTTCACGAGATTAAATCATTTCGTTTGGGTAATGGAGGCAACTAAGCAATAGAAAGAGGGATTAGATTGAGAATTGCTGTAATTGGAGCAATGGAAGAAGAAGTACGTATTTTACGTGACAAACTAGAACAAGCAGAAACAGAAACTGTTGCAGGTTGTGAATTTACGAAAGGGCTATTAGCAGGACATGAAGTAATCTTGTTAAAGTCTGGTATTGGTAAAGTAAACGCAGCGATGTCAACGACGATTTTATTAGAAAGATATAAGCCTGAAAAAGTAATTAATACTGGTTCAGCTGGTGGATTCCATCACTCTTTAAATGTTGGAGATGTGGTTATTTCAACAGAAGTTCGTCACCATGACGTAGATGTAACAGCATTTAACTATGAATATGGTCAAGTGCCAGGAATGCCGCCTGGATTTAAAGCTGATGACGCATTAGTTGCATTAGCTGAGAAATGTATGCAGGCAGAAGAAAATATTCAAGTTGTAAAAGGTATGATTGCAACAGGCGATTCATTTATGAGTGATCCGAACCGCGTTGCGGCAATTCGTGATAAATTTGAAGATCTTTATGCAGTAGAAATGGAAGCAGCAGCTGTTGCGCAAGTATGCCACCAATATGAAGTTCCGTTTGTTATTATTCGTGCACTTTCTGATATTGCTGGTAAAGAATCAAATGTTTCATTTGATCAATTTTTAGATCAAGCAGCTCTTCATTCTACAAACTTTATCGTAAAAGTACTAGAAGAGTTAAAGTAATGTAACAAAAAGGCAACTGTCTCATATAAAGAAAATACATACAGTTGCCTTTTCTTTATTGGCAAATAAGGGGGAGAACACGATGAATGTATATCGTGGAGTTCATGAGTTGATTGGCCATACACCAATCGTAGAAATTACTCGTTTTTCACTTCCGAAAGGAGTCCGTTTATTTGCAAAGCTTGAATTTTACAACCCAGGCGGAAGCGTTAAGGATCGTTTAGGAAGAGAGTTAATCGAGGATGCCTTAGAAAAAGGGCTTGTTAACCAGGGCGGAACAATTATTGAACCGACGGCTGGAAATACTGGCATTGGACTGGCACTTGCAGCGTTAGAACATGATTTACGCGTCATCGTTTGTGTACCAGAGAAATTTAGTGTTGAAAAGCAAGAATTAATGAAAGCGCTAGGTGCAACGGTCGTGCATACACCGACTGAGCAAGGAATGACTGGCGCAATTGCAAAGGCAAAAGAATTAGTAAATGAAATACCGAATTCATACTCTCCAAGTCAGTTTGCGAATGAAGCAAACCCTCGTGCTTATTTCAAAACATTAGGTCCTGAACTTTGGGATGCATTGAATGGAGAAATTAACATATTTGTTGCAGGGGCAGGAACTGGCGGTACGTTTATGGGAACTGCGTCTTATTTAAAAGAGAAAAACATTGATATTAAGACGGTTATTGTAGAACCAGAAGGATCTATTTTAAATGGTGGTAAAGCTGGTTCACATGAAACAGAAGGGATTGGTCTTGAATTCATCCCGCCATTTTTAAAAACATCTTATTTTGATGAAATTCATACAATTTCTGATCGACATGCATTTTTACGAGTGAAAGAGTTAGCGCAAAAAGAAGGCCTTCTCGTTGGGAGCTCTTCAGGAGCAGCATTTCATGCGAGCTTACTTGAGGCAGAGAAAGCAACACCAGGTACAAATATTGTAACGATTTTTCCTGATAGTAGTGAGCGCTATTTAAGCAAAGACATATACAAAGGATGGGAATAAAAAATGAGAGCAAAGACAAAGTTAATTCATGGTATTCGCATAGGAGAACCTTCAACTGGATCTGTAAACGTACCGATCTATCAAACAAGTACGTATAAACAAGAAGCAGTTGGTAAGCATCAAGGATATGAATATTCACGTACAGGCAACCCAACACGTGCAGCTTTAGAAGAAATGATTGCTGTATTAGAAAATGGTCATGCTGGATTTGCATTTGGTTCAGGAATGGCTGCTATTACAGCGACAATTATGTTGTTCTCAAAAGGTGACCACGTCATTTTAACAGATGATGTTTATGGCGGAACGTACCGTGTTATTACGAAAGTATTAAACCGTTTCGGTATTGAGCATACATTTGTAGATACAACAAATCTAGAGGAAGTTGTAGAAGCGATTCGTCCAAATACGAAAGCGATTTATGTAGAAACACCAACGAACCCATTACTAAAAATTACTGATATTAAGAAAATATCTGCTCTTGCTAAAGAGAAAGATTTATTAACAATTATTGATAACACATTCATGACGCCATATTGGCAGTCGCCAATTTCTTTAGGAGCAGACATTGTGCTTCATAGTGCAACGAAATATTTAGGAGGACATAGTGACGTAGTTGCAGGCCTAGTAGTTGTAAATAGCCCGCAATTAGCAGAAGACCTTCACTTTGTACAAAATTCAACAGGAGGTATTCTTGGCCCACAAGATAGCTTCTTACTGCTTCGTGGTTTAAAAACATTAGGAATTCGAATGGAAGAGCATGAAACGAATTCACGCGCAATTGCTGAGTTTTTAAATAACCATCCAAAAGTAAATAAAGTATATTACCCAGGTCTTGAGTCACATCAAAACCATGAACTAGCAACAGAACAAGCGAACGGATTTGGTGCTATTATCTCATTTGATGTAGATAGCGAAAAAACATTAAATAAAGTACTTGAGAAATTACAATACTTTACACTGGCTGAAAGTTTAGGAGCAGTGGAAAGTTTAATTTCTATCCCATCTCAAATGACACATGCATCAATCCCAGCAGATCGTCGCAAAGAATTAGGAATTACAGATACATTAATTCGAATTTCTGTCGGTATTGAAGACGGTGAAGATCTAATTGAAGATCTAGCACAAGCGTTAGCGTAATAAAAGTGCACTGCTAATATAGGCAGTGCATTTTTATTACATTATTTTGTGAAACATTTCACAAAATAGACATACACAAATGAAATAATTTCATGTATATTAAGTTCATGAAATGTTACTCACGAACAAACTTGTGAAATATTTCACAAATGATGAGGTTCATGTAGGAAAGCAACTCTATTTTTTTGCGATAATCGGGACTTATTACGACCTATAGGGTCTTATTTAGTCCAAGGTAGTAGAATAGGAGGAATTTACATGGTAGTCAAAGAGAAGGTTGTAAATGAAATGCAGGAAGTAAAAGAGATGATTGATACGTTAGTGAATAACGGTCAAAAGGTTTTACAAGCATTAGAAAGTTTTACACAAGAGCAAATTGACAACATTGTTCATGAAATGGCATTAGCAGGTGTTGATCAACATATGCCGCTTGCGAAGTTGGCTGTTGAAGAAACGGGTCGTGGTGTATATGAAGATAAATGTATTAAAAATATTTTTGCTACTGAATATATTTGGCATAGTATAAAGAAAGATAAAACGGTAGGAATAATTCATGAAGATCCTCATGAAGAAGTAATAGAAATTGCAGAACCTGTCGGTGTAGTAGCTGGGGTAACGCCAGTAACGAATCCAACGTCGACAACAATGTTTAAAGCATTAATCGCGATAAAAACGAGAAATCCAATTATTTTCGCATTTCATCCTTCAGCACAAAACTGTTCCATTGCAGCGGCGAAAACATTATATGATGCAGCGGTGAAGGCGGGGGCACCAAAACATTGTATTCAGTGGATTAAAAAACCTTCTGTAGAAGCAACGAAACAATTAATGAACCATGAAGGTGTTGCGCTTGTTTTGGCAACTGGAGGAGCAGGTATGGTGAAATCAGCTTATTCCACTGGAAAACCAGCGCTAGGTGTAGGTCCTGGTAATGTACCATGCTATATAGAGAAATCAGCGCATATAAAACGAGCTGTTAATGATTTAATTTTATCAAAAACATTTGATAACGGTATGATTTGTGCATCAGAACAAGCAATCATTGTAGACAAGGAAATTTATGATGATGTGAAAACAGAAATGATTGCAAACAATTGTTACTTTGTAACAGAAGAAGAGAGAAGAAAATTAGAAAAGCTTGTTATTAATGAAAATACATGTGCAGTAAATAGTGATATTGTTGGGAAATCAGCACAGTATATTGCTGAATTAGTAGGAATTACTGTACCTGAACATACAAAAATGCTTGTAGCTGAAATACAAGGTATCGGAGCAGCATATCCACTATCTCGTGAAAAGTTGAGTCCAGTATTAGCTTGTGTAAAAGCAAATTCATTAGAAGAAGGACTTACATATTGCGAAGACATGTTAGACCTCGGTGGTTTAGGACATTCAGCAGTCATTCATTCTACAAATAAAGAAGTACAAAAGCAATTTGGATTACGTATGAAAGCTTGCCGTCTTATTGTAAACGCCCCTTCATCACAAGGTGGAATCGGTGACATATATAATGGATTTATTCCATCACTTACGCTTGGTTGCGGCTCGTATGGGAAAAACTCAGTTTCTCAAAACGTAACAGCGGCGCATTTATTAAATATAAAAAGGTTGGCAAATAGAAAAAAGAATATGCAGTGGTTCAAATTGCCACCAAAAATTTATTTTGAAAAACATGCGACAGCATATTTAGCAAACATGCCTAACATTTCACGTGCATTTATTGTAACGGATCCAGGAATGGTTGAGCACGGATATGTAGATACGGTTACACATTATTTACGTAAACATGCAAATGATGTGAAAGTTGAAGTTTTCTTTGAGGTCGAGCCAGATCCATCAGATGAAACTGTATTTAAAGGTGCGGAAATGATGAAAAGCTTTAAACCAGATGTAATTATCGCACTTGGTGGTGGTTCAGCTATGGATGCAGCGAAAGGGATGTGGCTATTCTACGAGCATCCAGAAACAACATTCTATGGAATTAAACAGAAGTTTTTAGATATAAGAAAACGTACATGTAAGTATCCGAATCTGGGGAATAAAGCGCAATTTGTTGCCATTCCAACAACATCGGGGACGGGATCAGAAGTGACGCCATTTGCGGTTATTACAGATAAGAAAAATAATATTAAATACCCGCTTGCGGATTATGAATTAACACCAGATGTAGCGATTGTTGATCCGCAATTTGTAATGACAGTACCACCTTATGTGACGGCAGATACTGGTATGGACGTATTAACACATGCAATTGAAGCGTATGTGTCTGTTCTGGCAAATGACTATACTGATGGTTTAGCATTAAAAGCAATTGATCTCGTATTTAAATATTTACCGAGAGCATATAAAGATGGAAATGATGAAGAAGCACGAGAAAAAATGCATAATGCTTCCGCAATCGCAGGGATGGCATTTGCAAATGCTTTCCTAGGTATTAATCACAGTTTAGCGCATAAAATTGGACCAGAATTCCATATTCCGCATGGGCGTGCAAATGCAATTCTTATGCCGCACGTAGTTCGCTATAATGCTATTAAGCCAAGAAAACACGCATTGTTCCCAAAATATGAGCACTTTGTGGCTGATGAACGCTATGCACATATTGCGAGAACGCTCGGGCTTCCAGCAAGTTCGGCGGCGGAAGGTGTGGAATCACTCGTCCAAGCAATTATTGAGCTTGGAAAAAGCTTAAATATAAATATGAGTATTGCAGGACAAGGGGTTACTAAAGACCAATTTGAAGGGGTTGTTGGATTATTAGCAGAAAGAGCTTTTGAAGATCAATGTACAACAGCTAATCCAAAATTACCGCTCATTTCAGAGCTGAAAGAAATCTATATGGAAGCATATAAAGGCGTATAATAGATAAAAAAGAGCCGCGAGTAAGCGGCTCTTTTTTACTTTGGAAAACATCTCCCAGATTGGTTCTATTTAC
Organism: Bacillus silvicola; assembly: GCF_050524305.1. Classification (NCBI taxonomy): domain Bacteria; kingdom Bacillati; phylum Bacillota; class Bacilli; order Caryophanales; family Bacillaceae; genus Bacillus; species Bacillus silvicola. The sequence goes on along the minus strand of NZ_JBNGVC010000012.1, from coordinate 1,294,518 downwards.
TTGTCTTTAAGCTTGATAGAATGTGATAAAGTGAGGATGGGAGTGATAAGCAGATGAAAGAATTACAAGAAAAAATAGCAGATTATACCCGGTTTGCACAAGTACTTTTAGCTATAAGTACATTTTTAATGATCGGTTTATTAATTCCAAGTAGAATAAAAAGTATGGTACAGTCTTTTGTTATGATGGGAAGTATTATTGTATTTTTAGTTCTTGCTTTTTTCTTCTTTAAGCGTGTTAGAACGATGCGTGATCAATTAGAGGAGAGCGAATATGAAGAAAATTGTTAAATAGGGCGCTACGAAAAGAAGAAATCTTTTTGTAGCGTTTTTTGTTTTTTTTGTAGAAAATGTATGCGTTCTATATTGACAATGATAATCCTTATCAATTAAAGTAGAATAGTAGTGAATGATTATCATTATCAATTAGAGGTGGAAGAATGAAAAAATCTATTACACTGTTCACAGCGATCTTATCTATTTTTTTCTTGTTAATAGGTTGCAGTGCAAAGGAAAACGAAAAAGCATCTGCAACAAAAACAGAAAAAGGAACAGACAAAATCGAAATTACCGATCTCTCAAACAGAAAGGTAACGTTCAATAAAGTTCCTGAAAGTTTTGCAACGTTAAGTATGGGTGATATGAATGTTATCGATGCTTTAGGAGGGAAAATCGTCGGTCGTCCAGATGCAAAAATTCCCCTTCCAGAAGATTTGCAAAAAACGCAAGTAATTGGAAATGCACATCAGCCAAACTTTGAACAAATTGCTAGCTTAAAACCAGACGTACTTGTTGCAAATAATGGATTTCAAAAAAATATTCCAACGGTTGAAGGACAAGGAACAAAAGTAATCATTTCTTCAGCCAATTCTGTAAAAGATATTCAAAAGAGTATTGAAATGTATGGAACAGTGATGAAGAAAGAAGATAAAGCAAAAGAACTTAATCAAAAAATTAATGATCAAATGAAGAAATATGAGAAAAAGAGTGACGTTAAAGCATTGCTAGTATATGGAGCACCAGGCACTTATTTAGCGGCATTACCAACATCTCTGTCAGGTGATATTTTAGAAAAAACGGGCGGCAAAAATATTGCAGCTGGTTTCCCAGAAATGAAAGAATATCCGCAATATGCACAGCTAAGTGTAGAACGCATTATTGAGGCGAACCCAGATGTAATTTATTTAATTACACACGGAGATCCAAATAGTGTGAAAAAAGCATTTGAAGGCGAAATGATGAAAAATGAAGCGTGGAAAAATTTAGAGGCAGTCAAACAAAATCGCGTTGTTATTTTACCACCAGATTTATTTGGTTCAAATCCTGGAACAAAAGTGACAGAAGCGATGGACTTTATGTATAAAAGTATACAAGATGTAAGGAAATGATAAGCATGGAGAGTAGTGGAATAGTAAGAGAAAAGGAACATCCTTTTGCGAAAAAAAGATGGGTAACAGCAGTTACTTTAGTTGTATTAACGATGCTAGGTCTTTTTTATGGTCTTTTTGCAGGAAGTTTATCATTTTCTTTAGGAGACATTCTAACAGGGATACAAGATGAAGGTTCGACAGTTCATCGAATTGTATGGGATCTTCGTATACCTAGAGTGCTCGTTGGGTTTATTGTAGGAACATGTTTAGCTGCATCAGGAGCGTTATTGCAAGGGGTAATGAGAAACCCTCTTGCAGACCCCGGAATTATCGGAGTTTCATCAGGAGCAGGCCTTGTAGCAATAATAATTATGATTTTATTCCCACAACATATGGCTTTTTTACCACTAGGGGCGTTTTTAGGAGCGTTCATAACAGCGATGGTTATTTATGCTTTATCATGGCAAAAAGGGGCACCACCTTCAAGAATCGTCTTAGTAGGTGTATCAATCAATGCATTAATTGGTGCAGCAACGTCAGCATTAATGTTACTACATAGTGATAAAGTACAATCTGTGTTACCGTGGTTAGCTGGTGGCATTGGTGGTGTAAGTTGGGCACATTTAAATATGATTATTTATTATGCAATATTCGCTATTATATTGGCTTTCTTTGGCATTAAGCATATTCGAGTATTAATGCTAGGAGATGAAATGGCGAAATTATTAGGGCATAACGTGGAGAGAAGTCGGTTTTATTTAATAGTAGTAAGTACATTATTAGCTGGAATTGCGGTTAGTGTTTCCGGACTTATTGGATTTGTCGGTCTTGTTGTACCACATATGTTACGTTTATTAGTAGGAAATGATTATAAATATTTACTGCCGTTATCATGCCTTGGCGGAGGGATATTACTTGTTTTCGCGGATGCGATAGCTCGAAGTTGGTTCGATCCAATTGAATTGCCTGTTGGTATATTATTGTCCTTCTTAGGTGGTCCGTTCTTCTTATATTTAATTCATAGAGGAGGAAAACGACGTGATTTCCGTTAACAAAGTGTTTTACGCACATTCCGAAAGATTTCAAATGCAAAATATGAATGTACATATTAAAGCTGGAGAAATCGTTAGTTTAATTGGTCCGAATGGATCGGGGAAATCTACTTTGCTTCGTTTAATAGCAAGGCTACTTAAACAAAGTGAAGGGGATATCATTTTAGATGGGGAAAATATTCATACGATGAAGAGTGCGGATGTAGCGAAGCAATTAGCGATGTTACCACAAATGCATGATCATCAATTAGATTTAACAGTGCAAGAGTTAATACAGTTCGGAAGAGGTCCTCATAAATCATGGAGTAGTCGCTTGAATAAAGAAGATGAAGAAATTGTTGATTGGGCATTGTCTGTTACAAATCTTGAAGGGTATGAATATCGTCTTTTACAGTCTTTGTCAGGAGGAGAAAGACAACGTGCTTGGATTGCGATGACGCTAGCACAACGTACAAATGTCTTATTATTAGATGAACCAACAACCTTTTTGGATATCGTTCACCAGTTGGAAGTAATGGAACTTGTGAAACGATTAAACGAGGAGTTTGGTATGACAATTATAATGGTTTTACATGACATTAACCAAGCGGCTCAATATAGTGATCGTTTACTCGTATTAAAGCAAGGCAAGATTCAGTATGACGGTATACCAGAAGAAGTATTATGTCAACAAATGTTTCAACATGTATTTGGCATAGAAGTAGATATTTTTCAAGGAAGCGACAAGCCATTTTTTACACCGAAACGAATTTCTAAAAAAGGAGAAGAGCGATGCAAACAGAAGAACGTATTACCACTGAATTAGTAAGGGAATTTGTTATGGCAGCTCATGGAGATCTAGAAAGGGTACAGGAGCTTTTGTTCGAATCACCTAGCTTACTTCATGCTTCTTATAATTGGGGCGGTTCAGATTGGGAAAGTGCTTTAGGAGCAGCAGCACATGTAGGTCGTAAAGATATTGCTCTTTATTTACTAGAAAAGGGTGCTCGGATGGATATTTTCGTAGCAGCTATGCTTGGAGAGTTAGAAGTTGTACAAGCTATTTTAGTGGCACAACCAGAAGCATTACGTGCATCTGGTCCACATGGTATTTCCCTTCTTCAACATGCTCGAATGGGTGGAGAAAAAGCACAGCGTGTATTTGAGTACTTAACGGTGCTCTCTTAATAACCGTAAAAGTTCTTATGTGCGGTAAACTTTTCACTTTAATATAATTGGAAAGTTTACCGCCCGTTAGAACGGGATAAGTATCTAGTATATTTGAAAATCCTACACCCCCCTCAATTGTAGTTTTCTTTTTGCTAGTTATGATATGGATGCAGTAGACAATATTTGTCTACTGCTTTTTTTACGTTTGTAAAGAGTGAATATTCTATATTTTGATGTTGGTTCATTTATAATAGAGAGTAACACTTACTATACATACAAAATATGATCGTGTAATAAAGAACAGAATGCTGGGAAGGAGTTTAAAAATGTTCCATACAGATCACCTACAATTTCGCAAATATACAATGGATGATTTACAGTTCTACGCTTCGTTATGGGGGAACGAGAAAGTAATGCGCTATATTGGAAATGGGACGTTAAAAACATATATGCAATGTAAAAAAAGTTTGGAGGAGTGGGTGCTTCCAAGTTATAAAAATGGTCTCGGTTTATTTGTAATGATTGAAAAGGAAACTGGGATACGAATTGGTCATGCAGGACTTGTTAAGCAGAAGGTAGATGGAAAAGAGGAAATCGAAATTGGTTATTGGCTACTTCCTCAGTATTGGGGGAAAGGGTATGCGAAAGAATCAGCAGCAGCATTTCGAGACTACGGTTTCCAAGCGTTACAAATGAATAAATTAATTTCGCTTATTAATCCGAACCACCCAGCTTCAATATTTGTAGCTAGAAAAACAGGACTTAGCTATGAAAAAACAACTGCATTTCATGGGATTGATGTCTTAGTTTATTCTATTAAGAGAGTTGGATGAAAAAGTTCACTTTTTTAAAGGTGAAATATACTTTTTGAAGAATGGTATATAAAAATAAAAGGAGGGATTACATGTATATTTATCATAATGGACTAATTATTCGTGAAGGAACGAATGGAGTGCCAGCATATGCAATTAAAACATTATTTGAAGATGCTGGTTGGAGTAATGATAATATCCCTTCTTGGCAAATTGAAAAATTTTCGATAGCATTTGAAAATTCAACATGGGCTTTCACAATTTGGGATGAAGAAGAGATGGTCGCGATGGTTAGAGTAATTTCTGATCAAATCATGGTTGCTAATATAGTAAATTTAGTTGTGAAGTATGAGTATAGAGGGAAAGGATTAGGTAAGAAACTAGTAGCTCTTTGTTTGCAAAAGCTTCCTCATGGTGATTGGTTTGCACATACAGCCGCTAATAATTTTGATTTTTATAGAAGTTGTGGTTTTGAAGTAAGAGAGTTATCAAGAAATGGGACATGTGCGTACTACGGGTATCAAGTAGCAAAAAAGGATGGGCACCGATAAACTTATAAGGTAGTGAAGAAAAAGGATTGCTATTTTAATAATATAAACTGAATTGAGACTCATTTTATGATAAAATAAAAGAAAATTCAGTTTATTAAACGGGGGATAAAAATGAATGTAAAAGTTGGGGATGTATTTAAATATGAAAGAAGATTTACCGAGGAAGAAGTTTTCGAATTTGCCAATATTACAGGCGATAAAGGTAGGCATCATATGGAATATGATGAGAATGGAAGGTTAATGGTTCATGGTTTATTGACGGCTAGTATTGGGACGAAAGTAGGCGAAGAGTTACATTACATAGCAAGGGAATTAGTAAGTGAATTTATTAGGCCAGTTTTTACAGGGGATACGATTACTTGTGAATTAACTTTAACAAATATTGAACAAATGGAAGGATATAAAAAAGTTTCAATTGAGTCAGTATATCGTAATCAACATGAAAAGACCGTACTAGTTGGGACAAGTTATGGAATTATAAGGGGATAAAAAAGAAGCCTGTTACGAAACAGGCTTCTTTTTTTGTCAATTAGTAAACGCGTTTTCGATTTTCCGCATGACTAGAGATAAGTAATAACGCAGACTCTTCACCTATATTACGAACAATATGAGGAACGCATGCATTCCAGGAGAAAGAATCACCTTCTTCTACAATTGCAATATCTTCACCATGTTGAATTTCTAGTTTTCCGCGTAATACAAGATGACACTCTTCGCCTTCATGAGCATTTGGTGAGTTTTCTTTTGGAAACCCAGCAGGAATTTCTACGAGATTTAGGCGAAGGCCACCTTGCTCCGCAACATGCTCAATTCTTTGTTCATCTTTTCCATAAACACTGTATTTACGTTTTTCTTTTTTTACAATTTTCAAACGATCTTTTTGTTCTAACAATAAATAGGGAAGGGGAACATTTAAAAAATTAGAGATCGTTTCTAAAGTTGAGATAGATGGTGATGTTTTATTGTTTTCAACTTGACTCATAAAGCCTTTAGAAAGACCTGTTCCTTCACAGATTTGGGCAATCGTAATACCTCTACGTTGACGAATTTCACGAATTGCAGAACCGATATTCATAAAATCATGCTCCTTTTTTGTAAACAACTATTTGTATCATAGCAAAAAAAAAATATTTTTTCTCATGAAAAATGAATTGACGAATAAAAATAATTAGTGTATGTTTTGTAATGTAAATAAAAGTTTTGTATAAGAAAACTATAAAGGAGAGAAAGAAATGAATCAACATATTGGTAACTTAATTATTCGTATCGTGTTAGGGGTAACGTTCTTTATGCACGGTTTAACAAAATTCCAATCAGGAATTGACAATATTGCAGGGTGGTTTACAAGCATTGGTTTACCGGGAGGACTTGCATACGGTGTAGCAACATTTGAATTAGTTGGAGGTCTATTGTTAATTCTAGGCTTAGGTGTAAGATATATTGGCTTATTATTTGCACTTGTTATGGTTGGAGCGATTGTGAAAGTAAAATGGTCAGCTGGCTTGTTAGGAGACGGGAAAAATCCTGGGTTTGAGTTAGAACTTGCATTATTAGCGATGGGTGCATACTTATTTGTTGCGAAAGCTGATGGTTTTGTAGATAATTTCTTAAAAGAGAAAATGTTAAAGAAGAATTAATTAAAATGGGGGTATAACAAAATGGGCTTTCAACTTCATCCCGAAACAACACTTGGGGTTGTTCATTTATATGTATCAAATTTAAAGAAATCGCTAGAGTTTTATACAGAAGTATTGCGTATGAAGGTATTGGAAGAAAAAAGTACAATCGTTACGTTTGGTAATGAGGAAAATGAGCCACTTCTCATCATAGAAGAAAAGGAAGACGCTCTTCCGAAGCAAAGAGGTCGAACTGGTTTATATCACTATGCAATTTTATTACCAAACAGACAAGACTTAGCAAATATTCTTCGTCATTTTGTTGAGAGAGTACACCCATTACATGGTGGGGCTGACCATTACTTTAGTGAAGCTCTTTATTTAGCTGATCCAGATGGAAACGGGATTGAAATTTATCATGATCGCCAAAAAGAAGTTTGGCATGATGAAAATGGAGAGCTACCATTTGTTAGTAACCCGTTAGACGGCGAAGGATTATTACAGCAAGGCAGTACATGGAATGGATTCCCAGCTGGTACTGTGATGGGGCATATTCATTTACATGTAGCTGACTTAGAAGAAGCGAAACGTTTCTATGTTGACGGTCTTGGTTTTGATGTAACAATCCCAGCTCGAAATGGAGCGTTGTTCGTATCAGCAGGTGGTTATCATCATCATATCGGTTTAAATACATGGCAAGGTGAAGATATACCACCACAAATGCCAAATTCCGTCGGCTTGAAATATTTCACTATTGTATTAGCAGATGAAAAACAAAAAGAGCAAGTATGTGAAAGTTTAAAATATATTGGCGTGTTTGCTACGTATAAAGATGGAGTATTACAGGCCGAGGATCCGTTTGGACATTGTATCCATTTCAAAATAAAAGGAGAAGCCTAAAAAAGGCTTCTCTTTTTTACTTTCTTATAATTGCTTTTTCATTTTGTAAAAATAGTTCATCAAATTGCTTCGCAAGTTCAAAATCTAGTTTCGTTAAACCTTTTGCATTCCAAGATGACAAAGTAATAATAACTGCTTTATACTGGATAAGGATAAATGGATGGTGATTATGTTCTTCTGATAGTTTGGCGGCTTCAGAGACAAATTCGACTCCTTTTAAGTAGTCGGAAAACATATATTTTCTTTCAATCCATTTTTCATCTTTTACCATCCATTTATCTACATTCAATAATTCTTCTTGAACTTCTTCTTCAGTTAATCGTAGCATCATTTTTCACATCCTTTACCTGTAGTAGCGCAAGACCATTGTTAATAAGGCGTGTTACAGCTTCGTCAGTTGTGAAAGTAGAAAGTTGCTTTAATAATGCTGCTGATGTTTCATGCCCTTTGTTATGTTCTAAAAGTAGTTCTAATATTTCAAGGCGAAGCAGCCATTCTTTCGCATAAAATTTATTTAATACCTCTTGAATTGCTACTAATTGCTCGACATACGCGTCGTGTAAAGTACCTTCACCTCGAATATCACGAACCGTTTGATACATACGATCCAGCTCAGTTAATGTAAGAGGTGTTGGAGTTTCTTCTGTTTCTTCATTAGTTGGGAAAAACGATGCTGCATCTGCTGCTCCTGGGAATACTGAAGTGATTTTTGAGCCAACAGCCATATCAAATGCGCCCCATGAAGCATCAAATAATAAGCGGTCGTTATAAGTAACTGTGCAATCGATAAAGGAGATAAGAGCAATTTTCTTATCGTTTTTTACAATAGCTGTTACTGTTCCTTTTACATGAATACCACTTGCAAAAGTAAACTCTGTAATATTTCCAATTGTAATTCCTAATGATTGTAGTTGTTCGTCTGTGCAATTTTCTAATGCAGTATTTTCATTGAGTAATCCAATTGGTGTTCCAAAGCCGTCACTGTGTACAGATGTAGAATGATTCGCTAATTGTTTATTATGAAGTGCTAATGCCGTTGGCGAAGTTGTGCGCATGTAAATAACTTCACCTGCATCGTTTTCAATTGTTTCGTTGAATGTGCCTGTAATTTGTAATCCACTATTTAGCTCAGCTGTTGCATGGTTTTCGGAGTGAATTGCTTTTTCTAATCCTTCTGTGCCACCTGTTTTGAATGCCATCGTTTCAGAGAACGTCTCAAGCGCCTCAGTTAACTCTTCAAATGATTGACAAACAAATAGCTGTGGTTGCATTTTTGTCACATCATAAGTTGTCCCTGTGCAAGCTTCAATTGAGAAAGGAACTTTTTCTACAGCATCTGTTAAGCAATGTTTGCTTTCGCCGACAGAGGAAAGAAGGCCAGCACCGTAGATTTTTGGATCGTCAATATTTCCAATTAAGCCGTACTCTACTGTCCACCAGAAAAGACGTGAAATTTGTTCAGCTTCTGATAAACCAGAAACTAAGTTTTGTTTTTCGATTACCGCATTTTCAGCAGTGGCAACTTCATCAGGTGTAGAAGTAGGGCTTTCTTTTACAATCGTTAATGTACGGACAGCTTCAAACGCATCATGTTCTTCTTTTGTGGAGAAAGCTTTCGCACCAATTTGTCCGAAGCGTTTCACATATTTTGCATATGTAGGATCAAGTAAAATCGGTGCATGTCCTGCTGCTTCGTGTACGATATCTGGAGCCGGCGTGTACTCAATATTTTCTACTTTACGAATATCCGTTGCGATGGGTAGTAATCCGTGTCCTTGAAAATCGAAGAATGCTACGCCAGGAATAAGTCCGTCAATCGTTACAGCTCCCCAGCCGCTTGGTGCTAAACATTCATTCATTTCTTCTACCTTTGGGATTGCATCTATATTAATACCAGATGATTGTAGTCCATTCACATAGGCTGGATGAGCAACATCTTTTAAGAAACTATGATTTTGTCTCATAATGTAACGCCATACAGCGTGATTCACCGGTGTGTATTGATCATAATGCTGTGTGGATACGAATGGTTTTAAATGCGATGGAATTTCTGTTTTCTTTGTCATTTAGACATCCTCCTTTTTTTCTATAAAATTAAATATCGGTTTCGTATAGCTTGTACCACCCCCTCAAAATTGTAAGCGTTTATAAAATTTTATCATAAGATTCGGAATTATTTAACATTTGTTTCTGTGAGAAATAGAAAAAGCCCCTATCGGAACATCCGATAGGGGCGAAAGAATCGCGGTACCACCCTATTTGTAAGTGAAAATACACTTACATCTCAATTCATGATAACGGAAAAACTCCGTCTTTTCCTTCATGCATAAAAGCACTACGAAAAAGAAGCTCCAGAATTGTAATTCGTACTTATATATGTGCTAATTTCCACCGACCACTAGCTCTCTGTAACAGGGATATAATATACTACTGCGATTCTTTCAATGCGTATATATGAAGTTGTATAAAAGGGAAGGACGCAAAAAAGCCCCTATCGGAAAATCCGATAGGGACGATAAAAATCGCGGTACCACCCTAATTGTAAACATAAAAATTGTTTACCACTCACTTTAAGATAACGGAAAAACTCCGTCTTCCTCTTCATGCATTATGTGCACTACGGGAAAGAAGCTCCAGAATTGTAATTCACGCTTGTATATGTACTGATTTGCACCAACCATCAGTTCTCTGAGACAGGGATATAAGTCGCTACTAGTATTCCTTCAAAGCCGATATATAATTCGTTCAACTAAACTATGTTTCGTATTATAAAACTATTTTTAAAAGATTGTCAACAAAAAATTATTACTTTACTTCCAAATCAACGTTTAAATTGGTTATATTTCCGGCTGCATCAGTTGCTACAATGTGAATTATATTTTTTCCTTGTTGTAATTGGTTACGATCGAAATAAATGTCGTAACTTTTCTCCCAAGGGTTCAGGAACGCACTTTCCCACACACCATTTCCGTTAATTTCATATTGTATCGTTACTGGATGTCCTGGAGCAACCCATCCGGATTCTGTCATCCAATCTAAAAGTATATCATCTACTTTCCCTCTAATTACGAGGTTTTCTTGATCTACTTCAGACGATAACTTCGGTGCAGTGCGATCGACAAATACAGCCCCTGTTTGTTTCGTTTCTCCACCAGAGTTAGAAGCAACAGCTTCGATTTGGTATAAGCCATCAGGTAGAGGAGATCCGTCAGTTTTTGTACCATTCCATTTGAAAGATTTATAACCTGGTGTTTCGTTTTTACCTTGATATACCGTGCCTTGATATGTCACACGGTCTTTCGTAATTAAATTGGCATGAAACGCTATGTCCTCAACTGGTGTAACTAAATAGTAATTGATTAGGTTGTCATCTAGTATTTTGTCATTATTTGGACTGAAAGTAGAGTTAACGATTTCAAGGCCATCAATACGTTTGTATTCTTTCGGATCGATGCTAAATGTAAACGGAATACGCATTTCTTCAGTTTTTCCTTGTTCTTTTACATATAGATTTCCTGTATATACGCCTTGTGGTAAGGAGCTATCTACAGTAATAGTAAAAGGCTTTTCGATGTTACTATTTGGTTTCAAACTAATAGAAGAAGGGAAAGAAGTTTGGATTTTTGTTTTTGTATCTAGTAATTCAATACGAGTTGAAAAGTTTTTCTTTTTGTTAGAAAGATTTTGTAACGTAATATTTTGTGTTAACTTCACTTTACCGCTATTAGGTTTAATAAGACCGAAACTTACATTGTTAGGTTGCACTAATGCATCTGTTTGAGCTGCTTTTGGAATGTTAATTAAACCAGATCCTTGTGCCATGACAGGATATGTATTTTCATTGACATCCTTTAATGTTTTTGCAGTATTGGCAAGAGCTGCTTTCAATTGTTCTGTCGTCCAATCAGGGTGCATTTGACGGAGCAGGGCAACAGCTCCTGCTACTTGCGGCGCAGCCATACTTGTCCCATTATGAGATTCATAGCCACCTCTTGGGACAGTACTAGTAATTTGTACGCCAGGTGCAACAATATCAGGCTTTATAAGCCAACTACCTTGTGATGGTCCTCTTGAACTGAAGTTACCAATCAGTTCGGTTTTGTTTGGTTGTCCAATTTTTATATTTTTCTTTCGTTTTGTAATTAAAGTTTTTAACTCTTCGCCATTTGTATTTGATAGTTGCATAACTGGAAGAGCTATATCTTCACGGCCCAAATATTCGGGCATAATATTAATTTCTTTTTCGTTAGAAATTAGTAGCACACCGAGAGCGCCAGCTTGTTTTGCTTGTTCTGCCTTTACTAACGTGCTCGAAGTTCCTTGTAAAACAAGGGCGAACTTACCTTTCACATCTTGTTTCGCGTAATCGCTTGAATTACCGTAGCCAACATAGACAAGCTGAGCATCGTTTCCTACTTGGAAATCTGCTTTTGATAACGGTAATCCTTGGTAAGATTTATTTGAACCAGCTACTTGGAATGTTGGGAATGGAATAGAAACAGTAGATGCGCCAACAGAGATGACACTACTTGCGTTACCAGGAGCATCAACAGACCAAGGCTTTGGTCCATCATTTCCATTTGAAACAACTGCAGTAACACCAAGTTTTGCTGCACGTTCTAACGTCATTGTTACAGGTTGATCAGGGACATTCAAATCTTGACCAAGAGATAAATTTAAAACGTCAGCGCCATCTTGAATAGCGCACTCAATACCTTGAAGAATATCTTCTGTCGTACCAGTGCCACCATCATTCATGACACGGTAAGCGAGTATAGAAGCGTTCGGAGCAATTCCCTTTATTTTTCCGTTACCAGCAATAATTCCAGCAACATGGGTACCGTGGACGTTTCCATCCATCGGATCATTATCTTCATCTACTGTATCATAGCCACCAATATAATTTGCTTGTAAATCAGGATGGGTATAGTCTACACCTGAATCGATAATAGCGACTTTCATCCCTTTTCCATCAAGGGGTTTGCCAGTTGGATCTTTTAAATTCCAAGCCTCAGGTGCACCAACTGTAGGACCTCCAACATTTGGTGTTTCTTGATCCGCTGGGCTTTTTGATGTTTCATGTAACTTATATGTTAAGTTTGGATAAATTGCTTTTACTTCAGGTAAAGAAGCTAAAGCAGCAACTTGATCTCCTGGGATAGAAATAGAAAAACCAGAAAATAATGTACTATATGTTTCTTTTATCGTTGCCTTCGGTGCTTTTTCTTTAATTTTTTTTGTTGTATCCTCTTGTGCCTTTTTTAGTTGTGCATGGTATGATTGCACATTGCTATTTTTTAGGTCTGGAGCATGCTGAATGTTACTTTGTGAAGCGAGTGGAGCATGTTGCAATTCTACAATGACTGAAATTTCTTTTGATGTTTTTGTTTCAACATTTTGCGCGATTTTGTTTTCGCCCCATTGTTCAATATTCGCTTTTAACTGTGGACTAAATTGCTTCTCTTTTTGCAGTGACTCAGCATGGGCGCTTAAAGCTCCAAAACTCGAAAAGACGAGCGCCATACTTAATAGTGTAGATGTAGTCTTTTTCATTGAAACTCCCCCTAATAAAAAGTGCCAATATTCAGAAAAGTTATCTTACATTTTTATCATTAAATATAAAAACGAATGTTGTCTAAACTATATTTTCGACATAATTCATACCAATCCTCTTTGAATTGAAAATTTCCCAAGAAATTTTTGGGGATTATGTCGAATGGGTAAAATTTGCATATAGTAAGCGGAATATGAGGAATGCTAAAGATGGAAAATGGGGGTGCTATATGAAAAGATTTATAGTAAGTGTAATCATGATTTTGTTCCTTTTTTTCTGTTCCAGTTCGATTAAAGGCGCAGAAAACCATGAAGTGAAAGTTGCCTTTATTCGTAATCATAATCTATGGATTAAAGTTGGTGAGAAAGAAAAACAAATTACAAAAGGAGAGTACATAACAGGGCCGAAATGGTCACATAATGGAGAGTGGCTTGCATATGCAAAAGGAAAGAAGCGAAATCATTTCGAACTGTATCGGTTGAAAGATGGAAAGAAAGTTACACCATCTCAATCAGAAGCATCGAATTATCAATGGTCACCAACAGAGAATATAATTGCCTTTGTATTTGCACGTACATTAAATATATTTGATGCTGAAAAAAAGAAAGCAGATTTTGAAAATGTAGCCAATGGTGTAGGTGACTATGCATGGTATCCTGATGGTAAGAAATTTCTTGTATCATCAGAAGCGCACTTGATTCCAACAGGATGGACAGGTGCTCAGTTATATGAAATACAAAAGGATGCAAATATGAATCCTCATAAGATGAAACATTTATATGCACTACCGAATGAGCATGATGACTTTTTAGCATTAGTTGGAAGTGGATTTAAGTGGTCGCTAGATCAAAGGTGGATTTCGTTTTTGGCAGTACCAACAGCTTCTTTGTCAGCGGATAGTAATACACTTTGCTTAATTCGATCAGACGGCAGTCGTTTTGAAACAGTAGATCAAATGTTATTAAACACACAATGGTTCAAATGGGCGCCATCAAAAAATATATTAGCCTATATTGAAGGAAGCGGGAGAGTTGCATTAGAGAATAAACATTTAAAAGTAAAAGAACTGCCGGCATTACAGCAGCACACATTTACTCCAAAAGGCTATGTTGATTGGGATTTCACATGGAAGAACGATAATGTAATTATCGTTTCAAGGGCAAAGGAAGCAGAGCTATCGGTCCCTCTAGAAAAAAGACCACTACCATCTTTATATGAAGTAAATAGTATAAACGATGAACAAAATCAAATTACAAAGCCACCTAATAGCCAAGGTGATTATAATCCTATTTTTATTAAGAAGAGCAACCAATTAATGTGGCTCCGTTCGAATCGTAAGAAAGCTGATGCATGGCTTGCTCATAACGATGGAAAACATGAAAAGAAGTGGATTGAAAATATAGATGTACCAGAGTGGTATTATGAGAAATGGAATTGGGAAGATGTCGTTTCGGTTAAAGACGAGTAAAAAAACCAGCCTAAAATATAATTTGTAGGCTGGTTTTTCAATGTTACTTATGTGTTTTATTTGGCTTTTTTTTCGCAGGGTTTCCGTTACCTTGGTGCTTTCTATTTTGTTCATCTTTTGCTTGTTTTTCATGTAATGTATCTAAAAAGTCATTTGATTTACTCATTTTTTATATCTCTCCTTTTTTCATTGCGTCCTAGTTACTATAACCATTTAGGAGGATAATCATGAGATAAAAGTTAAGCGCTTAATTTTCTTCGGTAGTATAAGTAAAATAGTCCATACGTAATGAATAACATAAGTAAAATTTGTAACTCTACATTTTCTTTAAAAATAGTTGCGACAGGATTTGGTAAATAAGGTGATGTATCGCTCGTTCCTAAACCTAACCATTTGTTTAAGAGGTTCATGATACAAAATATGAAAACACCGGACCAGCTTGCGATAATTGCTTTTTGTTTAATTTTCGTTTTACGTTCATCATCTGTAATCCAGGGATTAGCAGTTTTATCACTAATAAAGAAGCCATTTATGTATCCCCATATGATTATTCCGATAAAGATGATAATCCATTTCATATTTGTATTCCTCCCCTTATTGTAAAAAGTATTTTACATATATAATTGTAATGTTTTCCAAATATTGATGTCAAATACTTTTTACATTCTGCTTTTTAAAATAGCAGGAGTAAAGAAAAAAATAGGGAAGAAATATGTGAGATTATTTCATAGTGAGGGGAAGAGGAGAATGAAACTTGTCTTTGTTCGGCATGGTGAAGGTGAGCATACGAAAGATTTATCATTAAGTTTACAAGTGGTGAATCCGTCATTGACGGGTGTGGGAAAGAAGCAGGCAAAATTGCTTCAGCGCGATGTACCATTACAAGAAAAGGATATATTAATCGTTAGTCCTACACTTCGAACTTTACAAACTGCGACAATATGGAGTGCGGAAGTTGCTTGTCAAAAAATTGTTCATCCATATGTATCCCCGCGTATTTTTCCTTATCGGGAATCCGCCCAAACATTGCCATGCGATCAATTGTTAGATCGAAAGATAATTAAAAATTCATTTCCATATTTTTCATTAGAAGAAAGTACAAATGAATTGTTATGGAATGAGGGAATCAATATCATCTCAGAGAAGGAATTTCAGCAAATAGTAGATGCATTTCTGCATTGGTGCGATCAGTTAAAAGCAGAAAAAATTTGTATCGTTTCACATGATGGAACAATTACAGCGTATAGGCAATATTTACAGAAAGTTGCTTTAACTAGAGCAGATTTTTTGAAAGAAACGGGTATGTATGAAATTGACTTATAGGGTAGGGGATTTGTAATGGAAGAGTTAGGGGGAATGTATACGACTTAAACGAGCAGAGGGTATACTTTGGCGTAGCGGAAATTAAGTAATATGCAAAATTGCATATTATACATATTGTAAATGGTTGGTGTAAATTTTGGGAGCTGAAGCTAGTAGAATCAATTTTACATGATGATGCAAAATCGTATGTTAGATCGATAGATTATGTAGGTGGAAACTTAGGACTTATGTTTACAATACGCGTATTTTACAGGCTTATTAACCATGACAACACGTTAGGAGAAGCTGTTCGAGAAGCGAGATTAATCGATGAGGGGACATGTACATTTCGAGTATATAAACAACGTGAAACGCATTTGTTCTATATTCGAATGAATGTGTTTCACATTTAACTCACATTTTTTTTACATTTTCTTCAATGAAAATGATTATCACTTGTGGTATGATATGTTCAAGTTTTTGCGGGTAATAAAAGTTACTATATAAACGTTAGTATTTAATGTTTTTTATGTGTTTCACAAATTATTCATAATTAACATTTCAAAAGTAAGCAACTAATGTTATTATATTATCTGTAACTGACTTAATTACAACTTTAGGAGGAAGATATGATTATTCAATTTTTAAGAGAAAACAAAGCAGTTTCTTTTGTATTAGCGATAGTTCGAGTGTATCTTGGTTACACATGGGTAATGGCTGGAATCGGTAAACTACAAGGCAAGGGATTCGATGCAACTGGTTATTTACAAGGTGCAATTGAAAAATCTAAAGGAGCACAACCAGCTGTTCAATCTTGGTGGGCATCATTCTTACAAGATTTTGCAATTCCAAACGTTGATTTATTTAATACACTTGTGACGTGGGGAGAAATTTTAGTCGGAATTGGTTTAATTGTAGGCTGTTTAACAAAAACAGCGGTCTTTTTCGGTCTTGTAATGAACTTTTCCTATATGTTTAGTGGGTCAATTGGTGTGAACCCTGAGATGGTTATTTTATCGATGTTCGTTCTTGTTTCTGGTATGAATGCTGGGAAAATTGGAGTTGATGGCTTCATTATTCCAAAAGTACTAGGATCAAAAACGCCAAAACGCCAAAAGCAAGCTGCTTAATATATGAAAACGGGTATCTCAACATGAGATACCCGTTTATTTTTCAGCACTTATAGGATTTTTTTCGAAGAAATCTTTTACATACCCTACAAATTCTTGTGGCTCTTGACGAAATGGTGCGTGATAACCTTTTTCGATAATATGGAAAGTACTATTTTTTAAGAATTGATGATAAGTTTCTCCTTCTTTCCAAGAAACGCTACTATCATTTCTTCCCCATATAATTAAAGTTGGCTGCTTAATTTCATTTGCATTGATTTGAAGACGTCTAGGCCACAACTTCATTTTATTATAATGTTCTTCATCATTACGCTTGAAGTTAACTTTGCTCTCATCATAGTCTGCAATAGAAGAAACTGTACTTAAATCAGTCGATAATTGTGGTTTAGGAGATCCCTGCTTATTCACTAATGAGTGAGGCCCGCCTGTAGCGTCAGTTAAAATAAGATGGGTAACCGCATCAGGATATAAGTATGTTAAATTAAGAGAAATTTCTCCGCCCATGGAGTGACCAAGTATTGCGAATGTATCATAACCTAGTTTTTTCATTAGCTTATAATACAAATTTGCATGAGTTGGGAAAGAATAATAAAAATCCATCGGCTTAGAGGAACGTCCGAATCCTAAGGCGTCAACAGAAATAATCGTATGATCTTTTGCTAAATCTGAGTAAATCTTTTGAAATCCATCTGATGATCCACCAAATCCATGGATCATAAGTAAAGGTGGTTTCTTGCTGCCAATTTGCTTAAAGTAAATAGTTTGTCCATCTATTTCAACCATTTTTTCTTCTGTAGTTAATTTCGCGGTAATTGTATTTTTTACTTGTTCTACGGGCTTTTCTGCTGCACTACATCCTACTAGTAATGTAAGAGTCAGACAGCTCGCTATAAAATAGCTAAGTCGCTTCAATTAGTTGTCCCCTTTCTAACATAACGCTGCATCTATCATAGCAAATAGCATATTACGATTTCCAGGAAGTTGATCACCATTCTTTATCATAAGAGGTGAAAGAAGTACTTCATGGAAATTTGCTGTTTGAAGAAATTGGCGGAATATGAATTGTGAATGCGGGACATCAATGCGTATTGTCCCATTCCACGATTTACAAATTATTTCTAATAAGTGAATAGAGTCTTCTTCTGTTTTTGAAATAAGTGGAGTAATACATAGCACATCTCCTTTTTGTATGCATAAAGCAAAAGCATCGATTTGATTATCCCGTTCTATTTTAAATGAGTAGGTTGCTCTCGATAGTAGCGATGAATAAAGCTTAGAACGATGAGCACCAGTCGCAGTTTGATCAAGAAAAACAAGAGAAGGAAGATCATTTTTCTGAATTTGTTTTATGGGAACAGACTTTGTACTTATGTGATTCGCTTGTTTTTCGAAACGATGAATTGTTGTTATTGATTGAAATCCATATGATTGATATAAAGGTTCACCAGCTTTTGTTGCAATGAGCAGAATAGGAAGCGATGAATGAGTTAGAGCTAAACTGTTGTTTAGCAAAATACGGCCGATTCCTTGTCTTTGAAAATCAGGATGTACGATTAACATACCGATAGAAGAAAATCCACGATCAAATGGAAATACCCCTCCAGCTGCAATAAGTTTATTTTTATGTACATAGCCAAAAATTGTACCAATTGAAAGATACATATGGAATTGTTCTTTCATAAAGGCTTCATGTTGTAACCATCCGATAGATTCGCAAAGAGAGAGTAAATCTGGAATGGCAGATTTGTCTAGTTTTACTGTTTCCATAAAGATTCACCACATTTCTATTCAAATTAGAAAAAAAGTAGAGAACAGAATGTTACAAAATGTAAAGTAATCGATTTACGTTAAAAGAAATCCAATTTGTTTATATTTAGTTTGTAAAGGACATTATGCTTGATATGAAAGGACAAAGTTATACAAATTATAACTGATATTTACATAAGTTAACAAAAAATTTACATATAACTACTTTTATCTTAATAGTCTTCTATTAGATTGAATAGTGGGAAATGAATAACCTAATTAGGGGGACAAGACAGTGAAAAAGTTTGTAAAAAAAGCATGGCCATTTGCAGTTGTGGCGTCGTTAGCAGTTACTTCGGTAGCGACATGGAATTTTACGCGTTCTAGTGAGGTTAATGCAGATGAGAACGGAAACAATGCAAAAATTAAAAATGTCATTGTATTAATTGGGGATGGTATGGGGCCTTCATATATGACAGCTCATCGTTATATGAAAGATAATCCAAAAACATTTGAGATGGAATCTACAGAATTTGATAAGCATCTTGTAGGAACACAAAAAACATATCCAGAAGATGAACATGAAAATATTACAGACTCTGCATCGGCAGCAACTGCGATGTCAGCAGGTATAAAAACATATAATGCAGCAATTGCAGTTGATAATGATAAAGCTGAAGTGAAAACAGTGTTGGAGCAAGCGAAAGAAAGAGGGAAATCAACGGGGCTCGTTGCGACTTCTGAAATTACGCATGCAACGCCAGCCGCTTTCGGTGCACATGATATTAGTCGTAAAAATATGGATGCAATTGCAAATGATTACTTTGATGAGAAAATTAAAGGTAAGCATAAAATAGATGTTATGCTTGGCGGTGGCGTCAATAACTTTGTTAGAAAAGACCGCAATCTTACAGAAGAGTTTAAGAAGTCCGGTTATAGTTATGTAACAGATCGTAATCAATTATTAAATGATAAAAGTGATCAAGTTCTTGGTTTATTTGCACCAGGTGGTTTAGATAAAATGATTGACCGTAATGATAAAACACCGTCATTAGAAGAGATGACAAATGCGGCGATTGAGCGCTTGAACAAAAATAAAGATGGTTTCTTCTTAATGGTCGAAGGTAGTCAAATTGATTGGGCTGGACATGATAATGATATTGTCGGTGCAATGAGTGAAATGGAAGACTTCGAAAAAGCATTTAAAGCAGCAATTGAGTTTGCGAAAAAAGATAAGAACACATTAGTTGTTGCAACTGCGGATCATTCTACTGGCGGTTTATCTTTAGGTGCGAATGGTGAGTATAACTTTAAAGTAGAACCGATTAAAGCTGCGAAACGTACACCAGACTTTATGGCAAATGAGATTGCAAAAGGTGCAAATGTAGAAGAAACATTGAAAAAGTATATTGATTTACAGTTAACACCAGAAGAAATTAAAGCTGTAAATGATATAGCTCCATCAAAAGATGTAACAAAGATTGATAATGCAATTGAAGATATCTTCAATAAGCGTTCGGTTACAGGCTGGACAACGGGTGGACATACAGGTGAAGATGTGAACGTGTATGCATTTGGCCCAGGTAAATACTTATTCTCTGGTGTTCAAGAGAATACAAATATAGCTAAACGTGTCTTTGACATTGTTGGCGGTGGCGATCCGAATAAAGGAAGACGCTAATTATAAATGAAAGTGAGGCGAAATGCCTCACTTTTCTTTTTAGGAGATGGAAAGATGAGGATTTTTTTAGGGAAAGTAAGATTCCTTTTAGTATTTGTATTATTGCTAGTTGGATGTCAATCTCAAGAGAATAATATAGAACAAAAATCTGCTAAAAAAACTGAGGAAAAGGTACATATAACGAAAGAAGAAGAGAAATCCATTCAAGATGTTATTGAGGCATTTGTACGGACGACGAATGAAAAAAATCTTGCTGAACATATGGAGTTATTTTCAAAGAAGATGCCTAGTGCTGAAGACTTAAAAACACAAAAGGAAGCAGCGTTTCAAAAGGGAAATAAGAAAATTGAATTAGAGCGTATGAATATGAAAGCTCTTAAAGAGGGACTTGTTATCGTTGAAACAGAGGAAAAAGAAGTAGACGGGGGAGTTATTTTGCAGAAGAAAGTACAGTATGCACTTGGAAAAGAAGAGGCAGGCTGGAAAATTGAAGAGGTTCGTACGATAGAAAAGAAATAAAAAAGGTTCTCGTAGAGAGAACCTTTTTAAAGTGGTAATAAAATTTGATTTGAACATGCTTCAATATCATCAATATCTTGACGGATTGTCGCCATTTTATTATCGAGATCTTCAGCTTTCATAGCCGCATCATGTAGTTCATCTCTCAAATAATCAGGTATATTTCCTTCATATTTATAGTACAGTTTATGTTCTAAACTTGCCCAAAAGTCCATCGCAAGTGTACGTAATTGGATTTCAGCAAAGACATCTTTCGTACCAGAATTTAGTGATAACGGATATTTAATAATCATGTGTAGACTTTTATATCCGTTTTGTTTTGGGTTAGCGATATAATCTTTTACTTCTACAATTTCCATATCTTCACGATTTTCAATAACCTCTTTTAAATGGTAAATGTCTTCTACAAAGCAACATGTAATACGGATACCAATAATATCTTGTAATTGTGTTTGAGCATTTTCAACTGTTGGTAATAAGTTTTTACGCTCAAGCTTCCTAATGATACTTTCGGGTTGTTTAAGTCTCGTCTTTATATGTTCAAACGGGTTGTAATCCTCTAAAAATTGAGCTTCCCGGTTCATAATTTCAAATTTAGTTTTTAACTCTTCTAAAGCGAATGTATAAGGTAGTACAAAAGCTTTCCAGTAGTTAACTGTTGATTGGTTATATTCCATTTATATACACACCTTTTCTTATTTACAAGTGAAGTTGTTATTATACTAAACACCAAATCATGTAGGCGCAAGCAGCAAATGATGAAATCATAAAGCGATATTTAGTTTTCATATTTTCAACTCCTTTCAAATGAAATTTTATATATTAATAAACGCAGTTGTTAGTAAGTTCGCTATGTACAATTCCTATAGTAATAGATTCATGTGAAATTCGTATGAACTAATTGTTTCAGTTTTTTGTCTTTTTTTTGTAAATAAAAATTATTGTCGCAATTTAAAGGTTTTAATTTCAGTTATTCATCTTCATAAATTAATATAAATTCGAATTTATGATTGTTGAGAAGGACATATAGAATCCTTTTGTTTTGCAATTGACAAATAGAATGAAGTTATATAATATATAAATCGTAATCATTACGTTTTAGTTGCAATCTTTGAAAGAAAGGAGAATACATATGCGTGTAAATATTACATTAGCTTGTACGGAGTGCGGTGATCGTAACTATATTTCTAAAAAGAATAAACGAAACAATCCAGAGCGCATTGAACTAAAAAAATATTGTCCACGATTAAAGCGAGTTACGTTACATCGTGAAACGAAGTAGAAGACTAGAGATTCCTCTAGTCTTTTTTTGTTATAATTACCTTAAATTGTAATAAGGAGGAGGGTATGATGAATCAAAAAGATAAAGAAAGAAAAGAGCAAGTGGCTCATATTATTGAAATTCCAGATGAATACAGTCTTGTTGTAGATGATCAAGAAGGAGTGGATGATCCGCATCATTTATTATGGTGGGGGCATAAAGAGGATGAGGAGAAACAGATACAAATTTCATTAAATAGGCATACTGGTAATCTATTTGAATTCAGGATAGATGATGAAAATTATTTTTCGAGTGATAAAGAAGTGATAGAGGAGAATAAGGCAAGAGAGGTTGCAAATGTATTTATAAAAAATATGTGGAAGACGGATTAGAATTTTATACATATGTGTCAATTAAGGATGACTGGCGTGGTTGGAAAGAAATAAATTATATGCAGGAAGTGAAAGGATATCTATTACCGGATACAGGATGTGTTGTGCGAGTTCATCCTTCAGGTAATGTTGTGAACTTGCATTATAACGGAGGGGAAAGTATACAGGAAAAACCGTTATGGCCAATTGAAATTGTTGATGAGAGCATTGTTTTAGATAACCTCAAGGCTAGACAAGATATGAGACTTGTATTTGCTGATTTAACATACTCCTCATGTGAATATGAAAATGGAGAAGAAGTAAAAGGGTACCATCTTGTATATGAACCGGAACCTAGTCATGCGTTTATTGATGCAAGTACAGGTAAGAATTTGTTTGGACCAGATCACTATAAATTATCTCCAACAGTAGCTGTTACCAAACCGGAAAAAAGTAGTCGACAAGATGATATATTCGATTTGTTTGACTGGGATAAAGAAAGTTTCACAAAAGTAGATGAGACGGAAAAAGAAGATGCAATAAGGATGAAATTTGTCCCGGAAGAGGAGTTGCAAAAACAGAAAGAAGAAAAGAATCCATATTTAATGAATGAATTCTTTAAAAAGCATTTACCGATGTTAAAATATAATAATTTAGTTGGAACTACTAGGGATAAATCAACCAATGCATTAATTGGTTTTATAAAACTGACAGAAGATAAAGAAGCGAAACAAATATTATCTAGAGAGGAATGTTTACAAAAAGCACTTCAATTTTTAGAACGAGTTACTCCAGATGTTACGGAATATCTTCGTCTTTGGGATGAACATGATGAGGAAGAAGAAGGGATAGAGAGATTTTCCTTTTCGATATATGTAAATGACATTCATGTAGAGGGAGAATATATAATGGTCAACATCAATGCAGAGAATGGTGCTGTGATGCATTACTCAGGAGAATCTAGTAATCTTATAAAAGACTTGCTCACATATGAAACAACACCAACAGTAGCAAAAGAAAAAGCGTTAGAAATATACAGAGGGGCCATCCGAGTTAGACTAGAATGGTCTTTAGATAATGCTGCAGAGGAAACGAAATACAAGCTGCTGTATAAACAAACGACGGATGAAAATCATAAAGAACCTTTCGATTGTAGTCGAGAAATTCGTTATATCGATGCGCGTACTGGGGAGAAAATTTGGAGCAAATAAGCTTTTAAATAGAGAAAAAGGTCTTCGAGAGAAGCCCTTTTTTAGAAAGAACGATTTATTCTTCGTATGTATCAATTTTGTATAACCACTTTTGTACACTAGCAGGTGGTCCTTCTGTTCTCCATTTTATTGTGCACATTCCACAGGAGCAGTGAATTTTTCCTTTTGCAAAAATACCAGCTGTTTCAGGAGTATGTCCCCATGCGTGTTTTGCGATAATCATCTTTCGGCGCATCGTACGCTGACGTTGGTGTCTTGTATAAGCACGTGTTCTTTCAAATTTCATATATGTAATCCCTCCTTGTAGTACAAGCAGCTTGCAAGAGCGTACAAGGAGTTCATCTCTTACAAGCTACTCAGGTACAAGAAGGTAATAAATAATTTCACATTTTACCCTCCTATCTGTTGTTTAAGTATACGTATTGAGGCTTTGTGAGACAAATATTAAGCTTAAAAACATCGTACAGACACAAACAACCTCACGCCCACATACACATAATAAAGACCACTATTTTGGCGGAGGTGAAAGGTTTGAGTCTATTCGCCGCAATTGGATATATGGTTCGAGAAGTGTTTGTATTTGTTTCTTATGTGAAGAACAATGCGTTCCCGCAGCCGTTATCATCAGATGATGAGAGAAAGTACTTAGAGTTAATGGAGCAAGGTGATGCTCAAGCGAGAAATCTTTTAATTGAACATAATTTACGGCTTGTAGCTCATATCGTTAAGAAATTTGAAAACACCGGTGAAGATGCAGAAGATTTAATTTCAATTGGTACAATTGGGCTCATTAAAGCGATCGAGAGTTATTCTGCAGGGAAAGGAACTAAGCTTGCGACATATGCAGCACGCTGTATCGAAAATGAAATTTTGATGCATTTACGTGTGCTGAAGAAGACGAAAAAAGATGTTTCACTTCATGATCCAATCGGGCAAGATAAAGAGGGCAATGAAATATCGCTTATTGATATATTAAAGTCAGAATCTGAAGATGTAATTGATATGATTCAGCTTAGTATGGAGTTAGAAAAGATTAAAGAGTATATCGATATTTTAGACGAACGAGAGAAAGAAGTAATTGTGAAGCGTTTTGGACTAGGGCTTGATAAAGAGAAAACACAGAGGGAGATTGCGAAGGCACTCGGTATTTCAAGAAGCTACGTATCGCGAATTGAAAAGCGTGCTTTAATGAAAATGTTCCATGAATTTGTGCGGGCTGAGAAAGAGAAGAAAGCAAAAGAATAGAGTATAGGAAAGGCAACCGTATTTCAAAAGCGGCTGCTTTTTCTTCTGTAAAAAGGAAAGAAAACGAGCTGCTCTAAGAAGAAATACATGTTCACTGTTGAAAATGGCGGGTTCTATCTGTAATATTAGAAGGTGCTAAACAATTTAAGAATAAAAATTATACTTAGTTTTTCTTCATGTATAACGAGACGGCTCCATGCTATATGTGGGAATAAGAACCAATTTTACATATGATATAGAGAGAAAAGAAGGAGAAACTAAAGTTATAGACTGGTTAGGAGGTTTCGTAATTTGCGACGTACATTATATCGACTTATGATCGAACTTACAAATGGTCGTTTTACTTCTTATATATTACGTAAATTTGCACAATCTCGTTTGAGCTCTATCATTATTCCATCGTATGCGAAAGTTTTTCAAATTAATCAAGATGAGATGGAAAAGGGTTTGAAGGAATATCAAACATTGCATGATTTATTTACGCGTAGGCTAAAAGAAGGAAAGCGTAGTATTGATGCAGATGCATCGAGTATCGTTAGTCCTGTTGACGGTGTTTTTGCTGATCAAGGTCCTATTGAGGATACAAAAACATTCGATATAAAAGGAAAGCGTTATTCAATTGTGGATATGCTAGGTAATGAAGAGCGTGCAAAGCGATATGCAGGCGGTACATACATGGTAATTTATTTGAGTCCAAGTCATTATCATCGTATTCATAGTCCGCTCTCTGGATCTGTCACTGAAAGATTTGTACTTGGCAGAAAATCATATCCGGTAAATGCAGCGGGTATGGAGTATGGGAAAGAACCATTGTCAAAAAATTATCGCTCTGTTACAGAAGTAAATAGTGAAGGTGAACATATGGCGCTTGTAAAAGTAGGTGCCATGTTTGTTAATAGTATTGAGCTCCTTCATGAAAGAAGTACTGTTCAAAAAGGTGAAGAGATGGCATACTTTACATTTGGTTCAACAGTTGTTTTATTATTTGAAAAAGATATGATTGAAGCAGTGCAGGAATTGACAAGTGGACAAGAGCTGCGTCTGGGTGAAAAAATTGCAACACGATTATCTCATAAGTAAAGAAAAGATTTTATAATATGCTTATGAAGCTCTAATTAAGAAATAT
The DNA here is from genome assembly GCF_050524305.1 of Bacillus silvicola. Classification (NCBI taxonomy): domain Bacteria; kingdom Bacillati; phylum Bacillota; class Bacilli; order Caryophanales; family Bacillaceae; genus Bacillus; species Bacillus silvicola. The sequence continues at coordinate 1,268,455 of NZ_JBNGVC010000012.1, read as the reverse complement.
GGACAAAGATGCTTAATGAAGAAATCCCCTAGATGGGAGTACTTGTTTATTCGAGAGCCATCGCAGGATGGCTCTTTTTACAGGTCAATCAGCAATCTATATGTACTCAAGAAGATTTGACGAGCTTGTCCTCTAACGAGCGTCGAATAATTTCTTGTTTTATAAGTAAAATGAAGTCGGGATTTAATTTTAGTTCTTTTGCTTTATAATAAGACTCAGTGAGTAACTCAGTAGATAACTGTTCCATATGTTTTGTTTTCAAGGTGAGTCACCTCCTAATAATATAAGGATTGATTCGTTGTTGCATTTAATGTACCAAAAAAATATGACAGTCACAAACAAGAGGTTATCCACATACCGCAGTGGATAAAATGTGTATAGAATGTTAGTAAATTCCAAATTAACTGAAAAATTAATGTGGAAAGTGTGTACAAGTTTATCCACAGGTTATCTATCGAAAAATGTTGTCGAAAAATTTTATGAAAAATCCTCAAAGAGGTGAAAGAAATTGAAGTTATTTTTACCAAATGAATATGTGAAAAATGTATATCATGTTCAACCAGAAGATTTGAAAAAGCGTGGAATTAAAGGAGTTATTACTGATTTAGATAACACTTTAATTGAATGGGATCGTCCAAACGCAACACCACAGCTTGAAGAGTGGTTTTTGAAAATGAAAGAAAATGATATTCAAGTAACGGTCGTTTCAAACAATAACGAGCAACGCGTTAAAGACTTCGCTGACCCATTAGGTATTCCGTTTATTCATAGTGCGCGTAAACCGTTTGTTCGTGCCTTTAAGCGCGCAATACAAGAGATGCATTTACAACCAGATGAAGTTGTAGTAATTGGAGATCAGTTACTAACGGATGTGCTCGGTGGGAATCGTGTGGGACTTCATACAATTTTAGTTGTACCAGTAGCGCAAACAGACGGATTGGTAACACGCTTTAATCGAAAAATTGAACGAAGAATTATGAGAAACATGAAGAAAAAAGGCTTAATTAATTGGGAGGAATAAAGTTTGACTGAAACAATTAAATGTATTGGTTGCGGTGTAGAAATTCAAACAGAAAATAAAAATGAAGTAGGATACGCTCCTGCATCATCTTTAGAAAAAGAACAAGTAATTTGCCAACGTTGTTTTCGTTTGAAACATTATAACGAAATTCAAGATGTATCTTTAACGGATGATGATTTCCTTCGTATTTTGAATGGAATTGGACAATCGGACGCACTAGTGGTCAAAATCGTAGATATTTTCGATTTCAATGGTAGCTGGTTACCAGGCTTACATCGTTTTGTAGGGAATAATAAAGTATTACTTGTTGGGAATAAGGCTGACTTAATTCCAAAGTCAGTTAAGCATGATAAAGTAAAACATTGGATGCGTTATAGTGCAAAGCAACTTGGTTTAAAACCAGAAGATGTCTTTTTGATCAGTGCAGCTAAAGGGCAAGGAATCACTGAACTTGCGGATGCAATTGAGTATTACCGTGAAGGCAAAGATGTTTATGTTGTTGGCTGTACGAATGTTGGTAAATCAACATTTATTAACCGTATGATTAAAGAGTTTAGTGATGAGACTGAGAATGTAATTACAACATCACATTTCCCGGGAACAACACTTGATTTAATTGATATTCCATTAGACGAAGAATCTTCTTTATTTGATACGCCAGGTATTATTAACCATCATCAAATGGCACATTATGTTGGGAAACAAAGCTTAAAGCTTATTACACCAACTACAGAGATTAAGCCAATGGTATTCCAATTAAATGAGGAACAAACATTATTCTTTGGCGGATTAGCACGATTTGATTATGTAAGTGGAGGCCGTCGTGCATTCACTTGTCATTTCTCAAACCGTTTAACAATCCATCGCACAAAGCTTGAAAAGGCTGATGAATTGTACGAGAGACATGCTGGGGAATTATTGAATCCACCGACACCAGAAGAATTAGAAAATATGCCTGAGTTTGTGAAATATGAATTTAATATTCGTGAGCCGAAAACGGACGTTGTATTCTCTGGATTGGGCTGGGTTACTGTAAATGAATCAGGAGCGAAAATTGTTGCTCATGTACCAAAAGGAGTAAGTGTTTCATTACGTAAATCTTTAATTTAATATGGAGAGGGATTTATGAAACAATTATATGGTGTAATCGGAAATCCAATTGGACATTCATTATCACCCGTTATGCATAACGATGCATTTGAACACTTGAATATGGATGCCCATTATCATGCGTTTCTTGTAGAAGAAGAAGCGTTAGGGGAAGCAGTAAAAGGTTTAAAAGCATTAGGCATTTCAGGATTTAATGTAACGACTCCTCACAAAGTTGCAATTATGGAGTATCTAGATGAAGTTGCCCCGCTAGCAGAGCAAATCGGTGCAGTAAATACGGTAGTCCATCGAGATGGAAAATTGATTGGGTATAATACGGATGGAATTGGTTTTGTTCGTGCCCTTCAGTCAATTAGTGAAGATCCACTTCAAGAGAAACGTATTTTATTAATCGGTGCAGGCGGTGCTAGTCGAGCTATTTACTTTTCGCTTGCAGATGTAGGTGTGAAAGCAATTGATATTGCTAATCGTACTGTAGATAAGGCGGAAATTCTTATTGCTGGATGCATGGGAAATGTTAGTTCACATGCTCTATCGCTAGAACGCGCAGCGGAAATCCAAGGGGAATATGATATTATCATCCAAACAACAACGATAGGCATGCATCCGCATGTTGAATATGCACCGCTAGAAATTCGTTCGTTGAAACAAGGAACGATTGTTTCTGATATTATTTATAATCCATTTGAGACGAAAATTTTAGGCGATGCGAAAGAACAAGGTGCAATAATTCAAAATGGAATCGATATGTTCGTTTATCAAGGCGCACTTGCATTTGAAATGTGGACAGGGTGCGTGCCGAATATTGATAGAATGAAACAATTAGTAATGAGAGAGCTTGGAGGCTAATTATATGTTAACAGGAAAGCAAAAAAGATTTTTACGTGCAAAGGCACATCATTTAACACCGATTTTTCAAGTAGGAAAAGGTGGCGTAAATGAAAATATGGTGAAACAAATTGGAGAAGCGTTAGAAGTTCGTGAACTATTTAAAGTGAGCGTATTACAAAACTGTGAATTTGATCGTCGTGAAGTTGCAGAAGAGCTTGCACAAGGTGCACGAGCTGAAATCGTTCAAGTAATCGGGAGCACAATTGTTTTATACAAAGAATCAAGAGAAAATAAGCAGATTAAGCTTCCACGATAAAAGGTATACGTGAGTTATTTCGTAGTGGACGCTTGATATGTAGAAAGTGAAACCAATTGAACTTTTATATTAACAGTAGACTCTCTTCGAATATTTATGGGGAGAGTTGCTGTATGTAAAAGGAAGGAGCGTTTCTTTTGAGAAAAATTGGAATTATTGGTGGCACGTTTGATCCACCTCATAATGGGCATTTGTTAATTGCAAATGAAGTGTATCATGCTTTAGGGTTGGAAGAGGTATGGTTTTTGCCGAATCAAATTCCACCACACAAGCAAGGGCGTAACATTACGAGTGTGAAAAGTCGATTAAACATGCTGCAAATAGCGACTGAGGAAGAAGCATGCTTTTCAATTTGTTTAGAAGAGCTAGACAGAGAAGGCCCATCTTATACATACGACACTATGGTACAATTAACGGAGAAGTATCCGGATGTGCAGTTTCACTTTATTATTGGCGGAGACATGGTTGAGTATTTGCCGAAGTGGTATAACATTGAAAAGTTACTTAAGCTTGTGACTTTCGTTGGAGTTGCAAGACCAGGTTATACATTAAATACGCCTTATGATATCGTAAAAGTGGAAATTCCGGAGTTTGCAGTTTCTTCTTCTCTGTTACGTGAGAGATATATGACGAAGAAAACGTGCAAATATTTACTCCCTGAAAAAGTACAGGTATATATCGAGAGGAATGGGTTGTATGAATCGTGAGGAAGCACTTAGTATTGTCCAACAACAAATGCATGAAAAGCGTTATATACACACGATTGGTGTAATGGAAACAGCGATTGAACTTGCTCGGTTATATGGTGTAGATGAGAAGAAGGCAGAGACAGCTGCTATATTTCACGATTATGCAAAATGTAGAGCGATTCCAGAAATGGAAGAGATTATTAAGAGAGAAGATTTGCCGAAGGATCTACTTCGCTATAACAAAGAGTTATGGCATGCACCTGTTGGGGCATACTTAGTAGAAAAAGAAGTAGGCATTACTGATTCTGAAATTCTACAAGCTATTACATATCATACAAGTGGTCATGAAAAAATGACAATGTTAGATAAAGTTATTTATGTAGCAGATTACATTGAACCAGGACGTAAGTTTCCTGGTGTGGAAGAGGCGAGGGAACTCGCATATAAAGATATAAATCAAGCTTTACTGTTTGCTTTAAAGCGAACAATTCAATTTTTAATGGAAAAAGATCAAACGATTTATCCATTAACATTCCAAACATACAACGCAGTTATCAAGGAGGAAATTAATAAATGAAAGATAAAGAGTTATTAGTATTAGCGGCAAAAGCAGCTGATGATAAGAGAGCAGAAGATATGGTTGTACTAAATATGCAAGGTATTTCACCGATTGCAGACTATTTTATTATTTGTCACGGAAATTCAGACAAGCAAGTGCAAGCAATTGCACGTGAAATTAAAGCAAAGGCACATGAGTTCGAAATTAATGTACAACGTATGGAAGGTTTTGATGAAGCGCGTTGGGTTTTAGTAGACCTTGGTGATGTGGTTGCTCATGTATTCCATAAAGACGAGCGTGATCACTATAATTTAGAGCGTCTATGGGGCGATGTACCTCGTGAAGATATCGCAGATGAGCTAGATCAATGAACTACGAACAATTTGCTTTGCTGTATGACGAACTGATGAATGATGTCCCTTATGATAAATGGGTGGAATTCACAGAAGAAAGTTTGCAACAGGCATCTATGAAAGAGGCGAAAATTCTTGACGTAGCATGTGGAACGGGTAACGTAACACTTCCGCTTGTGCGAAAAGGTTATGATTTAATTGGTGTAGATCTATCTGAAGAAATGTTAACTGTTGCACAGCAGAAATTGGGGGGAGAAGGTTACTTTATTCCTTTTTACCAACAGGACATGAGAGAGCTTGATGTTCCTGGTGAATTTGATTGTGTGACAATCTTTTGTGACTCATTAAATTATGTCTTGCAAGAAGATGGAGTACAAGAAACATTTAGAAGAGTTTTCCACCATTTACGTCAAGATGGCTTGTTTTTATTCGATGTACACTCTTTATATAAAATACATCATGTATTTCAAAATGAAACGTATACAGTGAATGGCGAAGAAATATCACTTATTTGGAACTGCTTCCCTGGAGAAGAATCAGATAGTGTGGAACATGATTTGACATTCTTTGTACAAGATTCAGAAGAAGATGTGTATCATCGTTTTGACGAATGTCACGTGCAACGTGCATATTCGGTTGAAGTATTAACGAAATGGCTTGAAGAAGCTGGGTTTACAGTGCTTCGCGTCACAGGTGACTTTGAACGAATTGAAGTGACAGAACAGACAGAGCGCATCTTTTTTATGGCGAAGAAGAATGGATAAAACAAAAGCAACCGCTAAGGTTGCTTTTGTTTTATAGAAAAGATGTAGTTTTAGTTCTAGAAAAATAAAAAGATGATATGTGTAAAGTGTAAAAATGCTAGTTTTAGTGAAAATGTAGTATGAAAAAGATAAGTATTAATTAAAGGATTTGGAATTACGATGGCGTATTTATTATGTGTGTTTATTGAATTGCTGCTCAACGCACTTTAAATCTTCATCAAATTTCTCATGTGTCCGTTCGATTAATTTATGAAACATATCCCCAACGTGCGCTTCTAAAATGCGAATACCTTCTCCTGTAACACCGCCCTTGACACATACCTTTTCTTGTAAAGTGGGTAATGTGAAAATTTCTTTTTCAAGTAATTTCCCCATTCCAATGACCATTTCACTTACTAAAGTAGTCGCTTCTTCATGTGTAATGTTTGTTTTATCTACAGCAGCGTTAATAAAACATTGTAATAAATAACTAAAAAAAGCAGGGCCACAGCTTGCTATATCAGATGAAACGCGCGTTATATCTTCTTCTATAACAAGGGGAGTAGAAATGTTTTTGAATAGATGAAGTAGTTTTTGTTTCCATTCTTCAGAGCAGTTATTTCCAAATGTAAATAGTGATGCGCCAGATAAAGCGCGGTTTGTAATACTTGGAATGATTCGTGCGATATGGCAAGGTATAAGCGTTTCTAATTGTGATGGAGATATTGGGCTTGTAATAGAAACTAAGCACTTTTCATCTGAAAAATGTTCAGCGTATTTTTGTAGGATAGGGTATATATCTATCGGTTTTACGCAAATGAAAATAAGCTGGGAGTGTTCGATTACCTCTTGGATTGTTTGGGCTATATGAACAGAAGGGTATTTTTCCTTTATATGATATGCTTTGTCAGGCGTCCGATTAATAATAGTAAGGCACGAAGGTTTGACAGCACGGGTTTCTAAAAAAGCATCGATTAGTATATTCCCCATGTTCCCTGTCCCTATAATTCCTATGTTCAATGTTTCATCCCTCCTTCGTAACGGCTTTCTCCTAAACAATATGAATGATGTTATGAATTTATGATTAGAGGTGTAAAATGATGTGGGATTTTCCAAAGAAATGGTTGGGGTTAGTGGTTATTATTGGAACTGCAATTTTTCTTCTTTTCTGGAAAACGAACCAGCATGCAGAGCAAACAATTATGACAACAGATGTCCAAATGAAAGAGGTGGAGAAGAAAGGGAAACCGAAAGAGTTGGGCACAAAGGAGCAGAAAAAAAACATTGTAATTGATGTAAAAGGAGCTGTTTTTAAAGAGGGAGTGTATGAAATGAAGGAAGGGGAGCGGGTGAAGGATGCGGTTGAAAAAGCAGGTGGTTTTTTACCGGATGCAGAGATAAAGAAAGTGAATTTGGCACAAGTTGTACAAGATCAAATGCTTCTTTATATTCCTAACAAAAATGAACCAGTGCAAGAGGGGGCTGCTTCTTCAAAAAAAGAGGGGAAAGTACAAATAAATACAGCTTCTAAAGAACAACTTGAAAAAATAACAGGTATTGGTTCCCGGAAAGCGGAAAGTATTTTGAAATATCGAGAAGAACACGGACCGTTTCAGAAAATAGAAGATTTATTGGAGATTGACGGGATTGGAACGAAGTCACTTGAGAAAATAAAAGATCAAATAATTATTCCGTAAAAGATTGACGAAGTTTTTCTTTTTTCGCTACACTACAAGTAGACAAAAAAGTAGGTGAAGATATGGAACGAATTTCATGGGATCAATATTTTATGACGCAAAGCCATTTATTATCTTTGCGTAGTACATGTACAAGGCTTGCGGTAGGAGCGACAATCGTTCGTGATAAACGAATTATTGCTGGCGGATATAATGGTTCAATTAAAGGTGGTGTGCATTGTATAGACGATGGTTGCTACGTCATTGATAATCATTGTGTTCGTACAATTCATGCTGAAATGAATGCTTTATTGCAATGTGCGAAGTTTGGTGTGAAAACAGAGGAATCGGAAATATACGTTACGCATTTCCCTTGTTTGCAATGTTGCAAGGCGATTATTCAAAGTGGTATTACAGCTGTTTATTATGCACAGGATTATAAAAACCATCCGTATGCCATAGAGTTGTTTGAACAAGCAAATGTGACAGTGAAACACGTTCCGCTAGAATACGATATTGCCTCGCTAGAGGAGCAAGAGCGTCATTTGCAGTTAAAAGAACTATTCTCATCTTTCGAAAAAGATAGTTTGTCAATGGAAGAATTACAGCATGTATTCACTAAAGCAAAAATGATGCTATAAGGAGTGGGTATGAGTTGCAGGGACAATCGGGCTATGTTGCAATCTCGTTTATAATGGGGATTGCAATTGCCTTTTCCTCGTCGTATTTGTTGACTGCTTGTTGTTTCGTTGGTTATGCTTTATTTTATTTGTATCGTACCTCTCATATAACCTTCATCATTTGTATGTTAGCGTGTTTTAGTGGCGCTATGTATACCGCGTATGTTCAAAGTCAAAATAAGCCTCTAGGAGGGTCCTACGAAGTTACACGAGGTGTTATACAAAATACACCTTTTATTAATGGGGATCGCCTTTCTTTTCAAATAAAAGATCAAAATGAGGATATAGTGCAGTTGAACTATAAAATTCAATCTGCATCAGAAAAGGAGCAACTGCGTCAATTATTTGCAGGAATAGCATGTACATTTAAAGGGGAGAAGCAAGAACCGCAAACTGCCAGGAATTTTCATGCTTTTGATTATCGTGATTATTTATACCAGCAAAAAATACATTTTATATTCAATGTGATAGATATTTCTGAATGCCATAAAACATCGTTGTCTCTCGTGCAGTGGATTTTCTTTTTTAGGCAACAAGCAATCTCGAAAGTTACAGAAATATTTCCGGAACAGTCAGGTGCTTTTATGAACGCGTTATTATTTGGAGATCGACAACAAATGTCGTTTGAAGTAGAAGAACAATATCAACAATTTGGTCTTATACATTTGTTGGCAATTTCAGGTTCGCATATCGTATTGCTGATAGTTATAATGTATTTTGTTTTACTAAGAAGTGGTGTAACGAAGGAGAGAGCAACAGTATGTCTTATAGTTTGTATTCCTCTGTATATGATCATAGCAGGTGCATCACCGTCTGTCGTAAGGGCTTCTATAACAGGAGTATTGTTGCTAGTAGCTTTCATATGTTCTGTTCGCTTATCTAGCTTAGATGCATTAAGTATAACTGCTATATGTATGCTTATATACGATCCGTATCTTATTTTCAATATTGGATTCCAGTTTTCATTTGTAGGTAGCTTTTCCTTACTGTTATCTGCTCCAATATTACTAGCGCGTAGTAACGGAGCAATCCGAAATGCGATTTATATTTCTGTTGTTTCACAGCTCGTTAGCACCCCAATTTTGCTATATCATTTTGGTTATTTTTCTCCTTATAGTATTTTCCTCAACCTTTTGTATGTTCCGTTTCTATCTATTTTTGTATTACCCTGTAGCATTGTTATCCTTCTATGTATGCCGATCATTCCATTTCTTGCGAAAGGAATTGCATATGTATTATCGATATGTTTAACCGTTTCTAATAATTTTTTAAGCTACTGTGAAAATTTCCCGTTTATCCGCCTTACTTTCGGTCAAACACCCTTAATTCTTGTGATTATATATTGTTTTAGCATTATTAGCATATTGGTGTTTTGGGAAAAGAGAATATCCCAAAGGATTTTTTTCATGGTTGTAGGCGTATTTCTTTTTATTTGTACGTGTCATTATGTATCACCATATTTTCGCGAAAGTGGGAGTATTACATTTCTTGATGTTGGACAGGGAGATGCGATATTAATTCGTCTCCCGTACGATAAAGGGGTCTATCTTATTGATACAGGTGGAGCGCTTCATATCAAGAAGGAAGCGTGGCAAGAAAAAAAGCATGAATTTTCTGTTGGACATGATATTCTTATTCCTTTTTTACAAAAGGAAGGTATTAAAACAATTGATAAATTAATTGTAACGCATGGAGATGCGGATCATATAGGCGCTGCGCAGGATTTATTATCATTTATTACTATAAAAGAAGTTGTATTTGGGAGAAAGGACCAAGATGCTGTATTAGAAAAAGCGTTAAAGAAAACAGCGTTAGCAAAGAGAGTGAAGGTAAGTGTAGTAGGAGAGGGTGAGGGATGGAGAGTAAATGAAGCGGAATTTTTTGTATTAGCTCCAAAAGGAAAAGAAAAAGAGGGAAATGATTCCTCGGTTGTAATATGGGCGAAATTAGGAGGGTTAACATGGTTATTCACGGGTGACTTAGAAGAAGAAGGTGAACGGCTTGTAGTATCAACATATCCGGAGCTGAGGGCTAACATTTTGAAGGTTGCGCATCATGGGAGTAAAACGTCATCTACCGACCCTTTTTTGAGCCTTGTACAGCCTAGTATAGCGATTATTTCTGCTGGGGAGCGTAATAGGTATGGGCACCCGCATAAGGAAGTTATAGAGAGTTTTAAGAAGAATGGTATTGAAATATGGCGTACGGATAAGCAAGGTGCTATTTCTTATGTTTTTAAAGGGGAAAAAGGAACCTTTCGCAGTAAAATCACATATGATGAAACACATAATAGATAAAAAAGAAGACTGCCATTAAGCAGCAGCCTTTAAGAACCGATAAATTTAATAACAGTTGCAATAATGAAAAGTGTTGCGAAAAAACCAAATGAGACGATAAATCCTACCCCTGAATCAATAGCGTCATTGCGTTTGCTTTGAACGTTTTGTTCAAAATTATTCATTTAGAATCCCTCCCCAACATTCCACTTTAGTATAAAATATTGTCAGAAAAAAATCTACAATTTATAAATGGAGAGAAAAAGAGCATATATACTCTTTTTGTTAGCTAAGTAACAAGAGTTTTTCGTTTCCAAGCATGTTAACAGTTGGCACTTATACTTGGATTACTATTGTAAATAATAAAGGGAAGGTGATTACCGCACACCAATAAGAAACCCGGGGCTTATTGTGTGGCGTTTTATATAAATAAAGGGACGGGTTATAAAGCCTGTTCCTTTGTACTTGTAAAACAAAAGCTAGGGCATTAGTATAAATATATATTGCCAAGTTAGGGAGTAGGAAAAAGTATGAGTGATATACATAAGAAAATTAAAAAGAAACAGTTTGCTCCGTTGTATTTACTGTATGGAACGGAAGCGTATTTTATAAATGAAACGATAAAACTGATTACAACGGAAGCACTTGAAGAGGAAGATCGAGAGTTTAATGTTGTGACATATGATTTGGAAGAAGCGTATTTAGAAGACGTGGTTGAGGATGCACGTACCCTTCCATTCTTTGGAGATCGTAAAGTTATATTAATAAAATCACCATTATTTTTAACGGCACAAAAAGAAAAATTAGAACAAAATATAAAAATTTTAGAAGAATATATCGGAGAACCTTCTCCTTTTTCTATTCTTGTTTTCGTTGCGCCTTATGAAAAATTAGATGAACGAAAAAAAATTACGAAACTATTAAAGAAAACAGCGGATGTAGTAGAAGCGAATGCGATGCAAGTGCAAGATGTCCAGAAGTGGGTTGTTTCTCGTGCGGAAGAGGCGCATGTATATGTTGATAACGCGGCTGTTAGTTTGTTATTAGAGCTTGTGGGAAGTAACGTCACGATGTTGGCGAAGGAAATGGACAAGCTAACGTTATACGTCGGTATGGGCGGGGAAATTACATCGAAACTTGTGGCGGAACTTGTACCAAAATCCGTTGAGCAAAATGTGTTTGCTTTGACAGAAAAAGTGGTAAAAAAAGATATCGCAGGTGCGATGCAAATTTTGGATGGATTATTCACACAGCAGGAAGAACCAATTAAGTTACTCGCATTATTAGTAAGTCAATTCCGTTTGCTGAATCAGGTAAAGGAGTTACAGCAGCGCGGTTATGGACAAAATCAAATTGCTTCCCATATTGGTGTACATCCGTATCGTGTAAAGTTGGCGATGAATCAAACGAAATTTTTCTCTTTTGAAGAATTAAAAAGAGTTATTTTAGAATTAGCGGAAGCTGATTACAGTATGAAGACTGGAAAAATGGATAAGAAACTTGTGCTCGAGTTTTTCTTAATGCGGTTAAATCATCTGTAATGATACAAAAAAGTTCATGTACTTGTTACATGAACTTTTTTGTATATAAAAAAACGATCCGAATGGATCGTTTTTAAACGCCTTACGCGTTTACTTGTTTCGCTAAGCGAGATTTTTGACGAGCTGCAGCGTTTTGGTGGATAAGACCTTTACGAGCTGCTTTGTCAAGTTTTTTAGAAGCAGTTTTGAAAGCTTCTTTAGCATTTTCAAGATCGTTATTAGTAACTAAAGCTTCTACAGTTTTAACAGCAGAACGCATGTCAGACTTGATAGAAGCGTTATGTGCACGACGCTCTTCGCTAAGTTTAGCGCGTTTGATAGCAGATTTGATGTTTGCCATACTTTTCACCTCCCTGGTGCAATCGAATGACTCGATTCTTACATAGAACAAGTGATATTCTATCAAACGGTGAAGAGAATTGCAATAGTATATCAATGGAATTTCACGTAAAGGAAAGAATGACCTTATATAACTTTGGGAAATCTAACGATATTTACTATGAATTACGGAGGAGATACGATGAAAGAACCATTAGATTTAAGTAAATATAATGTTAGAACCGACCTTGCTGTAGAGGCACATCAAATGTTGCAAGAGCGCCAAGAAGAGCAAAAAGGGATACAAGGAGTTATTGTAAAGGAGAGAGAAGAAGAGGGTGTTACTGTTACGAAAGTAACTATTGATGAAATTGCATCTGAATCGATGGGGAAAAAACCTGGAAATTATTTAACTCTTGAAGTGCAAGGTATACGTCAACAAGATACAGAACTTCAACAAAAAGTAGAGCGTATTTTCGCGAAGGAATTTTCTTATTTCCTAGAGGATGTTGGAGTTTCAAAAGAAGCGAGTTGTTTAATTGTTGGTCTTGGGAATTGGAATGTAACGCCAGATGCGCTCGGACCAATAGTCGTAGAAAACGTACTGGTAACGAGACATTTATTTCAATTACAGCCTGAAAGTGTAGAAGAGGGATTTAGACCTGTTAGTGCAATCCGTCCAGGAGTAATGGGGATTACAGGAATCGAAACGAGTGATGTTATTTATGGGATTATTGAGAAAACGAAACCAGACTTTGTCATCGCAATTGATGCATTAGCTGCGCGCTCTATTGAACGAGTAAATAGCACGATACAAATTTCTGATACAGGAATTCATCCTGGGTCTGGTGTTGGAAATAAACGTAAGGAACTAAGTAAAGAAACGTTAGGTATCCCTGTTATCGCAATAGGTGTTCCGACGGTGGTCGATGCTGTATCGATTACAAGTGATACAATTGATTTCATTTTGAAACATTTTGGACGGGAAATGAAAGAAGGAAACAAACCATCACGCTCTTTATTGCCAGCAGGTTTTACATTTGGAGAAAAGAAAAAATTAACAGAAGAAGATATGCCTGACGAAAAGAGCCGGAATATGTTTTTAGGTGCTATTGGTACGTTAGAAGAAGAAGAAAAGAGAAAATTAATTTATGAAGTGTTATCTCCCCTTGGTCATAATTTAATGGTGACGCCAAAAGAAGTAGATACGTTTATCGAGGATATGGCAAATGTAATAGCAAGTGGTTTAAATGCAGCGCTGCATCATCAAATTGATCAGGATAATACAGGGGCATATACACATTGATGGATAGAGATGACAATAGTTGGAGTCGATTTGCGCTCTTGTGTATATGCGGTACAGTCGTATGTTTACTTATGATGATAGCTGGAGTAGGACTCGCTAATCATGGTTTGAAAAGTATGAAGGGATACCGTCAGCTGTCATATGAACAAATTGCTCATATGACAGGAACAGAAGGTGCAGGAGCTGAATCGGAAATTTTGGGCGAGGCATTTTCAGCTGTTGAAAAACAAAAACAGTTAGAAAACTTAAAGAGTTTCAACGTCGTAGAAGGTATTGGTATGGCGATAGCAAGTGTTACTTACGATATAACTAAGTTTGGAACGGATATAGTTGTTGGGAAGCTAAAAGGGATTTTTAGTTAAGGAGAGTGGGAAGGACGGTTGTCTGATAGATTTGAAAGACAACCGTTTTTAAATTTGAAAAAAGTTTGTCTCTTATGGTTTGTTCGCATAAGATATAGATAGAATGATTTGTCTTGTAAGCAGCACGAGTTTTCATTGAATCTTTGCTGCTCTATTGATATAATCAGTGCTAGTGTATATTGGCGAGACTATTAGGAGTTGAGAACATAGATGAATAAAGAAGAAAGAGCAAAAAGACAGTCGAAAATTCGTAACTTCTCCATCATTGCTCACATTGACCACGGGAAATCAACGTTGGCAGACCGTATTTTGGAGAAAACAAACGCGTTAACACAGCGCGAAATGAAGGCACAATTACTTGACTCTATGGAGTTAGAGCGTGAGCGCGGTATTACAATTAAATTAAATGCAGTACAATTAACGTATAAAGCGAAAGACGGTGAAGAGTATATTCTTCACTTGATCGATACACCAGGACATGTCGATTTTACGTACGAAGTATCTCGTAGTTTAGCGGCTTGTGAAGGTGCAATTCTTGTTGTGGATGCAGCACAAGGTATTGAAGCGCAAACGTTAGCAAACGTATATTTAGCGCTTGATAACAATTTAGAAATTTTACCAGTTATTAATAAAATCGACTTACCAAGTGCGGACCCAGAACGTGTACGTCAAGAGGTAGAAGATGTAATTGGTTTAGATGCATCAGAAGCAGTACTTGCTTCAGCAAAAGCTGGAATTGGTATTGAAGAAATTTTAGAACAAATCGTTGAAAAAGTACCAGCTCCAACAGGTGATTCAGAAGAGCCGTTACAATGTATGATTTTCGACTCTTTATATGATCCGTATCGTGGTGTAATTGCTTATATCCGTGTTGTAAATGGAACGGTAAAAGTTGGCGATAAAGTACGTATGATGGCAACTGGAAAAGAATTTGAAGTAACAGAAGTAGGTGTGTTTACACCGAAAACAACGCAACGTGACGAGTTAACAGTAGGTGATGTAGGTTTCTTAGCAGCATCTATTAAAAACGTTGGTGATACACGCGTTGGTGATACGATTACACATGCGAAACGTCCAGCTACAGAGGCGTTAGCAGGATATCGTAAGTTAAATCCAATGGTATTCTGTGGTTTATATCCGATTGATTCTGCTCGCTATAACGATTTACGTGATGCATTAGAAAAACTAGAATTGAATGATTCTGCTCTTGAGTTTGAACCAGAAACATCTCAAGCGCTAGGATTTGGTTTCCGTTGTGGTTTCTTAGGACTTCTTCACATGGAAATTATTCAAGAACGTATTGAACGTGAATTTAAGATTGACTTAATTACAACAGCGCCAAGCGTTATTTATAAAGTTTATTTAACAAACGGTGAAGATGTTATTGTTGATAATCCATCTAATATGCCAGATCCACAGTCTATTGATCGTGTAGAAGAGCCGTTTGTGAAGGCTGCAATTATGGTTCCGAATGACTATGTTGGAGCTGTAATGGAAATTTGCCAAGGTAAACGTGGAACGTTTATTGATATGCAGTATTTAGATGAAACACGTGTTACATTGACATATGACATCCCGTTATCAGAAATCGTATATGATTTCTTCGATCAATTGAAATCAAATACGAAAGGATATGCATCATTTGACTACGAGTTAATTGGTTATAAACCATCTAAACTTGTGAAAATGGATATTCTTTTAAATAATGAACAAGTGGATGCTTTATCATTCATCGTGCACCGTGATTCAGCATATGACCGTGGTAAAGTAATCGTAGAGAAATTAAAAGAATTAATTCCAAGACAACAGTTCGAAGTACCAATTCAGGCTACTATCGGAAATAAAGTTGTAGCCCGTTCTACAATTAAAGCGATGCGTAAAAACGTACTTGCAAAATGTTACGGTGGTGACATTTCTCGTAAACGTAAACTTCTTGATAAGCAAAAAGAAGGTAAAAAACGTATGAAGTCTGTTGGTTCTGTAGAAGTACCGCAAGAAGCATTCATGGCTGTACTGAAAATGGATGACAACTAATAATTAAAATAAAAAAGGAGTCGTTTATGCGGCTTCTTTTTTTCTGTATAATTACTTTTTAGACATCTTAGCCTCTCTCATTTACAATGATGAGAGAGCTTTTTAGTGATTGATCTAGAGTTAGGAGACTATTAATGTCCGAAAATATTCGAAAAGATATTCAAGGTAAAATACAAAATGGTAATTTTAATTGTGAAAAGGAATTGACGCTTTCTATTATTAGTGGGAAGTGGAAAGTTGTGATATTGTGGCACTTAGGTGTGGAAGGGTCACATCGTTTTAGTGAATTGCAACGACTATTCCCGAGCATTTCTCATAAAGTTTTGTCGAACCAATTAAAAGAGTTAATGGAGGATGGGATTGTTGATCGAACAGTATATCCAGAAATTCCTCCGCGTGTTGAGTATTATATGACGGAACTAGGCATGTCGCTTTTACCAATCGTTGAAATGATGTATGATTGGGGAAAAATGCGAATGGAACAAATCCGTAATACGTTAGAGAAGTAGAGAACCCTCCGGAGTGCGGAGGTTTTCTTTTTAGAAAGGTAGGAGTTATATTTGGTACAAGCTGCATATATTCATATTCCATTTTGTCAGCATATTTGTCACTATTGTGATTTTAATAAAGTGTTTATTGAACGCCAGCCGGTAGATCAATATTTAGAGTATTTAGAGAAAGAAATAATAAACACGGTTCAAAAAGTACCGTTTGATAGTATGAAAACGATTTTTGTTGGTGGAGGAACGCCGACAGCATTAAATATGGAACAGACAAAAAAACTACTCGATATCATTAATCGTCGTTTGCGTCCGTTTGCTCCGAATTGTGAATTAACGTTTGAAGCGAATCCAGGTGACTTACCGAAAGAGAAGTTGAACTTATTACTAGAAGGTGGAGTAAACCGAATTAGTTTTGGTGTGCAAACGTTTCGTGATGAGCTACTTGAGAAGATTGGACGTAAACATACGAGGGAAGATGCGTTTGTAGCAATTCGAGAAGCGCAGGACGTTGGCTTTACAAATATTAATGTAGATATAATTTATGCTTTGCCAGGACAGACGATAGAAGATGTAAAAGAAACATTAGATATTGCCTTCACGCTTGGTGTACAACATTTCTCAGCGTATTCATTAATTGTGGAACCGAAGACTGTATTTTATAACTTAATGAATAAAGGGAAGTTGAGACTTCCGGGTGAAGACCATGAAGCGAAAATGTATGAAATGGTAATGGATGAAATGGAGAAACATGGTTATAGCCAGTATGAAATTAGCAACTTCTCAAAAGGTGATAATGAAAGTAGACATAATCTCACATACTGGAATAATGAAGAGTATTATGGATTTGGAGCTGGAGCGCATAGTTATGTAAATGGGGAACGTATCCAAAATGTAGGGCCGCTCAAGCAATATTTCACGAAAATTGATGAAACAGGATTTCCGTATTTAGATGTTCACGCAGTGACGGAGAAAGAAAGAATGGAAGAAGAGTTGTTCTTAGGGCTTCGAAAAACAAAAGGTGTGTCTAAAATAGCGTTCCAAAAGAAATTCAATATGGAGATGGATCAAGTTTTCGCGAAGCAGTTACAAAGCAATCAAGAACAAGGATTGCTTGAAGAGAGAGATGGATATGTGCGTTTAACACGAAAAGGAAAATTATTGGGGAATGAAGTGTTCCAATCATTTTTGATTGACTAATTAAATGTTCCATAAACGTGAAAAAGTTTCATTATTTCGTGACGTTTCCGTTGACAATTGAATGTCAATTTTGGTAAGTTATTAATAGATTTAGCACTCGAAGACAAAGAGTGCTAACAGAGGTGATGATGAGATGCTTACGGAACGTCAGCTCTTAATTTTACAAACAATTATTGATGACTTTATTGGATCAGCGCAGCCCGTTGGGTCTAGAACGTTGGCTAAAAAAGAGGAAATTACATTTAGTTCAGCTACTATTCGAAATGAAATGGCTGATTTAGAAGAATTAGGTTTTATTGAAAAAACGCATAGTTCTTCTGGACGTGTTCCTTCTGAGAAAGGATACCGATTTTATGTAGACCATCTTTTAGCACCACAAAACTTACCGAACGATGAGATTGTACAAATTAAAGATTTATTTGCTGAAAGAATTTTTGAAGCAGAAAAAGTTGCACAGCAATCTGCTCAAATTTTATCAGAGCTTACGAACTATACGGCTATTGTTCTTGGGCCTAAGTTAAGTACAAATAAACTTAAAAACGTACAAATCGTACCGCTTGATCGTCAAACAGCAGTCGCTATTATTGTAACGGATACAGGGCATGTACAAAGTAAAACGATTACCGTTCCGGAATCTGTTGATTTATCAGATTTAGAAAAAATGGTTAATATTTTAAATGAAAAGCTATCGGGTGTACCTATGTCGGAACTTCATAATAAGATCTTTAAAGAGATTGTTACGGTCTTGCGTGGGTATGTTCATAATTACGATAGTGCAATAAAAATGTTAGATGGTACATTTCAAGTTCCTTTATCGGAAAAGATATACTTTGGAGGAAAAGCAAATATGCTTTCGCAACCAGAGTTCCATGACATTCAAAAAGTAAGGTCCTTGCTGACGATGATTGATAACGAAGCTGAGTTTTATGATATTTTGCGTCATAAACAAGTTGGTATTCAAGTGAAAATTGGCAGGGAAAATTCTTCAATAGCTATGGAAGATTGTAGTTTAATTTCTGCAACGTATTCAATTGGAGAAGAGCAACTAGGAACAATTGCGATTTTAGGTCCGACGAGAATGCAATATTCTCGTGTAATTAGTTTGTTGCAGTTATTTACAAGACAATTTACAGACGGACTTAAAAAATAAATGAGAGTAATACATTCGCTCAAGTGATGAAACTTTCATTGCTGTGTGTAATATATAATGCTTAGGTAACCATGCTATACATGATACCTAATACCTTTTAAGGAGGTGAAAATTGTGGAAGAGCGTAACGAACAAGTGGTAGAAGAAGTGAAAGAAGCGCAAGTTGAAGAAGCTGTCACGCCAGAAAACAGTGAAAAAACTGTAGAAGAAAAAAGTGAGGCTGCTCTTTTACAAGAAAAAGTAGATGAGTTACAAGCGAAACTAACGGAAACGGAAGGTCGCACATTACGTCTACAAGCTGATTTTGAAAATCATAAGCGCCGTGTCCAAATGGATAAACAGGCTGCTGAAAAATATAGAGCACAAAGTTTAGTTTCAGATATTTTGCCAGCTCTTGATAATTTTGAAAGAGCGATGCAAGTGGAAGCAACTGATGAGCAAACGAAATCCTTGTTACAAGGTATGGAAATGGTGCATCGTCAATTGTTAGAAGCGTTGACTAAAGAAGGTGTTGAAGTGATTGAATCTGTTGGTAAACAGTTTGATCCTAATGAGCACCAAGCTATTATGCAAGTGGAAGACAGTGAATTTGAATCAAACGCGGTTGTGGAGGAATTCCAAAAAGGTTATAAACTAAAAGACCGTGTGATTCGCCCATCAATGGTAAAAGTAAATCAATAATATACATAAAAGTAGGAGGAATCGCCATGAGTAAAATTATCGGTATTGACTTAGGTACAACAAACTCTTGTGTAGCTGTTATGGAAGGTGGAGAACCAAAGGTTATCCCAAATCCAGAAGGAAACCGTACAACACCTTCTGTTGTAGCTTTCAAAAATGAAGAGCGTCAAGTTGGGGAAGTTGCGAAACGTCAAGCAATTACAAACCCAAATACAATTATGTCTGTTAAACGTCATATGGGTACAGACTATAAAGTAGAAGTTGAAGGTAAAGATTATACACCTCAAGAAATTTCTGCAATCATTTTACAAAACTTAAAAGCTTCTGCTGAAGCATACTTAGGTGAAACAGTAACGAAAGCTGTTATTACAGTACCTGCATACTTCAACGATGCAGAGCGCCAAGCAACGAAAGATGCTGGTCGTATCGCTGGTTTAGAAGTTGAGCGTATCATTAACGAGCCGACAGCAGCAGCACTTGCTTACGGTTTAGAAAAACAAGATGAAGAACAAAAAATCTTAGTATATGACTTAGGTGGCGGTACATTTGACGTATCTATCCTTGAGTTAGCAGACGGCACATTCGAAGTTATTTCAACTGCTGGTGACAACCGTCTTGGTGGAGATGACTTTGACCAAGTTATCATCGATCACTTAGTAGCTGAATTTAAAAAAGAAAACAACATTGATTTAAGCCAAGATAAAATGGCACTTCAACGTTTGAAAGATGCAGCTGAAAAAGCGAAAAAAGATCTTTCAGGTGTAACACAAACACAAATTTCATTACCATTCATTAGTGCTGGAGCTGCTGGTCCATTACACTTAGAATTAACGTTAACAAGAGCGAAATTCGAAGAGCTTTCAGCAGGTCTTGTTGAAAGAACGTTAGAGCCAACTCGTCGTGCATTAAAAGACGCTGGTTTTGCTCCAAGCGAATTAGATAAAGTTATCCTTGTTGGTGGATCTACTCGTATCCCAGCTGTACAAGAAGCTATTAAACGTGAAACTGGTAAAGAGCCGTACAAAGGCGTAAACCCTGATGAAGTTGTAGCATTAGGTGCTGCAGTTCAAGGTGGCGTACTTACTGGTGATGTAGAAGGCGTACTATTATTAGACGTAACTCCACTTTCTTTAGGTATCGAAACTATGGGTGGTGTGTTCACGAAATTAATCGAACGTAACACTACAATTCCAACAAGTAAATCACAAGTATTCTCAACAGCTGCTGATAACCAACCAGCGGTAGACATTCACGTGCTACAAGGTGAGCGTCCAATGTCAGCTGATAACAAAACACTAGGTCGTTTCCAATTAACAGACCTTCCGCCAGCACCACGTGGTATCCCACAAATCGAAGTAACATTCGATATCGATGCGAACGGTATTGTTAACGTACGTGCGAAAGACTTAGGAACAAGCAAAGAGCAAGCTATTACAATCCAATCTTCTTCAGGTCTTTCTGATGATGAAGTAAATCGTATGGTACAAGAAGCAGAAGCAAATGCTGATGCTGACCAAAAACGTAAGGAAGAAGTTGAACTTCGTAACGAAGCTGACCAACTTGTATTCCAAACAGATAAAGTTGTAAAAGATTTAGAAGGTAAAGTCGATGCAGCTGAAGTAGCAAAAGCAACAGAAGCGAAAGAAGCATTACAAGCGGCAATCGAGAAAAACGAACTTGATGAAATCCGTGCGAAAAAAGATGCTCTTCAAGAAATCGTACAACAATTAACTGTTAAATTATATGAGCAAGCTCAAGCGGCTGCAGGGCAAGCAGAAGGTGCACAAGGAGCACAAGACGCTGGCGCGAAAAAAGACAATGTAGTTGACGCTGAGTTTGAAGAAGTAAAAGAAGACAAGTAATATAAATAAGTAAGATGACAAAAAGTCAAAGTCAAGCGTGCCTTGGCTTTGGCTTTTTTCACGAATAAGAAAAAAGTGGTTATTTGTGTTAAGGCATTCTTGAGAAGATCTTAAGTTTTAGGCTTTGCATATTGTAAGTGAGGAAACATTGTTGCAAAGCACTTTCTTTCGGTGTTAAAATTACGTTTATGTGAAAGATTCGGGGGTTACAAATTTATGAATAAACGAGACTATTATGAGGTCCTTGGACTTAGCAAGGGCGCTTCAAAAGATGAAATTAAAAAAGCGTATCGTCGTTTGGCTAAAAAATACCATCCAGACGTAAGTAAAGAAGAAAATGCAATTGAAAAGTTTAAAGAAGTACAAGAAGCATACGAAGTATTAAGTGATGATCAAAAGCGTGCGCAGTACGATCAGTTTGGTCATGCTGGTGCAAATCAAGGTTTTGGCGGCGGGGGAGACTTCGGCGGTGGCTTCGGTTTTGAAGATATTTTTAGTTCGTTCTTTGGCGGTGGCGGCAGACGTCGTGATCCAAATGCTCCGCGCCAAGGTGCTGACTTACAATATCAAGTCACTTTAGATTTTGAAGAAGCTATTTTTGGTAAAGAGTTAAACGTTGAAATTCCAGTAGAAGATCCATGTGATACTTGTAAAGGTAGCGGAGCGAAACCAGGAACTTCAAAAGAAACATGTAAACATTGTTCAGGATCAGGTCAAGTAAGTGTAGAACAAAATACACCGTTTGGTCGTATTGTAAACCGTCAAGCTTGTGGTCATTGTTCAGGAACTGGTCAAATGATTAAAGAAAAATGTACGACATGTCACGGTTCAGGTAAAGTACGTAAACGTAAAAAAATTAACGTTAAAATTCCAGCGGGTATCGATAATGGCCAACAAATTCGCGTCTCTGGTAAAGGTGAGGCAGGTGTGAATGGTGGACCAGCAGGTGATTTATATGTAGTTGTTCATGTGAGAAATCATGAATTCTTCGAACGTGATGGTGATCATATTATTTGTGAAATGCCATTGACATTCGCACAAGTAGCGCTTGGTGCTGAAGTAGAAGTGCCTACAGTTCACGGAAAAGTGAAGTTGAAAATTCCGGCAGGAACACAAACAGGAACGGAATTCCGTTTAAAAGGAAAAGGTGCTCCGAACGTACGTGGATATGGTCAAGGAGATCAATACGTAGTAGTTCGCGTTGTTGTACCGACGAAATTAACTTCGCATCAAAAAGAATTATTGCGTGAGTTCGCTGGTCAAGAAAATCAAGATGATAGCTTATTCGGAAAGCTTAAACGTGCTTTCAAAGGGGAATAATGGAAATAAAAAATGGAGTTGGTAAATTGTGAAATGGTCAGAAATTAGTATTCATACAACAGAAGAAGCAGTAGAAGCTGTCTCTCATATTTTGCATGAAGCAGGCGCTAGCGGGGTTGCAATTGAGGACCCGGCGGAGTTAACGAAAGAGCGTGAGCAACAATACGGTGAGATTTATGCACTTAACCCTGATGAATACCCAAGTGAAGGTGTTTTAGTGAAAGCATATTTTCCACAAACGGATTCTTTACACGAAACGGTTGCGGGTGTAAAATCATCTATTGATGCACTACCATCTTTCGACATCGAAATTGGTACCGGTAATATTACAATTAATGAAGTCGATGAGGAAGATTGGGCTACTGCTTGGAAGAAGTATTATCATCCAGTTCAAATTTCTGATACATTCACAATTGTGCCGACGTGGGAAGAATATACACCATCTTCTCCGGATGAAAAAATCATTGAATTAGACCCGGGTATGGCGTTTGGTACAGGAACTCATCCAACAACAACGATGTGTATTCGTGCTTTAGAAAAAACAGTTCAATCAGGTGATACTGTCATTGATGTAGGAACAGGTTCTGGTGTACTTAGTATTGCAGCGGCAAAATTAGGTGCGTCTTCTGTTCAAGCATATGATTTAGATCCAGTTGCAGTGGAAAGTGCAGAAATGAATGTACGTTTAAATAAAACAGATGATATCGTGTCTGTTGGACAAAATAGTCTTTTAGAAGGTATTGAAGGACCTGTTGATTTAATCGTAGCGAATTTATTAGCAGAAATTATTCTTCTGTTCCCTGAAGATGCAGCAAGAGTTGTAAAATCAGGTGGATTATTCATTACATCTGGTATTATTGCTGCGAAAGAAAAAGTAATTTCTGAGGCGTTAGAAAAAGCTGGATTTACAATTGAAGAAGTGTTACGAATGGATGATTGGGTAGCAATTATTGCACGAAATGCGTAATATAGATTTTAGTTTATAATGAAAAGGGGGAGTCTCTCACTATAAGGTGAGGGACTTGCCGTTTGTTATATGAAAAATGATAACGTTTCGTTCTTTTCGTAAGTGTTGACTTACGAAAGGAACGAAACTCTACTAAGGTGATTATATGCAACGTTATTTTGTAGAAGAGAAATATGTAAATGAGACAAGTATTCGTATTGTAGGTGATGACGTACATCATATCGTGAGAGTGATGCGTATGTCAGCTGGTGATCATATTTATTGCTGTGTAAACGGAAAAACAGCGGTATGTTCAATTGATGAAATTACCAGTGAATTTGTTGAGACAGCTATTGTAGAATGGGTAGAGGCATCGAGTGAACTTCCTGTGTTCGTGACGATTGCAAGTGGACTGCCAAAAGGAGACAAGCTAGAGTTAATTTTCCAAAAAGGAACTGAGCTTGGGGCAGCCGCATTTTTACCATTTCAAGCATCTCGCTCTATCGTAAAATGGGATGCGAAAAAAGCTGATAAAAAAGTTGAGCGTTTAAGAAAAATTGTGAAAGAAGCTGCGGAACAATCGCATAGAAGTGAAGTTCCAGAAGTATATGCTCCAGCATCGTTTAAGCAATTGCTTTCAATGAGTGGTGAATATGATGTTTGTCTTGTTGCGTACGAAGAGGAAGCGAAACAAGGCGAGAAATCTAATTTTGCGAAAGCTTTAACGACAATGAAACCAGGTCAAAAGCTATTGATTGTATTTGGCCCAGAAGGTGGCTTAGCTGAGGAAGAGATTACAGCGCTTCGAGAACATAAATTTGTACCATGTAGTTTAGGACCAAGGATTTTAAGAACGGAAACGGCACCGCTTTATGCGTTAAGTGCTGCTTCTTATCATTTTGAATTGATGGGGTGATGATCAATGTCAACTGTTGCGTTCCACACGTTAGGTTGTAAAGTAAACCACTATGAAACAGAAGCGATTTGGCAATTGTTTAAACAAGGTGGTTATGAAAGAACTGAATATGAAAAGAAATCTGATGTATATGTTATTAACACATGTACAGTAACAAATACTGGAGATAAAAAAAGCCGTCAAGTTATTAGACGTGCTGTACGTCAAAATCCAGATGCAGTAATATGTGTAACTGGATGTTATGCACAAACATCTCCAGCTGAAATTATGGCGATTCCAGGTGTAGATATTGTAGTTGGTACACAGGATCGTGAAAAGATGTTAGGATACATTGAAGAATTCCGTAAAGAGCGTCAACCAATTAATGCTGTCCGTAACATTATGAAAACACGTGTGTACGAAGAACTTGATGTGCCGTATTTCACGGATCGTACACGCGCTTCATTAAAAATACAAGAAGGTTGCAATAACTTCTGTACGTTCTGTATCATTCCTTGGGCGCGTGGTTTAATGCGTTCTCGTGATGGAAAAGAAGTTATTAAACAAGCGCAGCAATTAGTAGACGCAGGCTATAAAGAAATCGTATTAACTGGTATTCATACAGGTGGATACGGTGAAGATATTAAAGATTATAACTTAGCTGGATTACTTCGTGATATGGAAGCAGAAGTAGATGGATTAAAACGTCTTCGTATTTCTTCTATTGAAGCGAGTCAAATTTCAGATGAAGTAATTGAAGTGTTAGATAAATCTGAAGTAGTTGTACGCCACTTGCATATTCCATTGCAATCAGGATCTAATACTGTATTAAAACGTATGCGTCGTAAGTATACGATGGAATTTTTCCAAGAGCGTTTAGATCGTTTGAAAGAAGCTTTACCGGGTCTTGCGATTACGTCAGACGTAATCGTTGGTTTCCCAGGTGAAACAGAAGAAGAATTTATGGAAACATACAATTTCATTAAAGAGAATCGCTTCTCTGAGTTACACGTATTCCCTTACTCAAAACGTACAGGAACACCTGCAGCGCGTATGGAAGATCAAGTTCCTGAAGATGTGAAGAACGATCGTGTTCACCGTTTAATTGAACTATCTAATCAATTAGCGAAAGAGTATGCTTCACAGTTCGAAGGCGAAGTGCTTGAAATTATCCCGGAAGAGCAATTTAAAGATGGCGACCGTGAAGGGTTATATGTAGGTTATACAGATAACTATTTGAAAATTGTATTTGAAGGGTCAGAAGAATTAATTGGTAAGCTAGTGAAAGTGAAAATTACGAAAGCTGGTTATCCATATAACGAAGCGCAATTTGTTCGTGTTCTTGAAGATGATGTGAAAAAAGAATCAGCAAGCGCATAATAAAAAGCATGCAACCGAAAATGGTTTGCATGCTTTTTTCTTTCGAGGAGAAGTTAAGTATTGAAATGGATGCAATGGAGTGCCATAAAATAAGTGGTTATTTAGCAAATTTTGTATGAAAAAATTTGCGTGATAAAAATATATTTGTTTTGAGGTGGAAGCGATAATGGCTGTTTACATAGATTTTTGAAAAAGGAAGAGCATCTAGTCTTCTTTTATTCTGTCAAATAGTTGACCTGAAGTGATAAAATGTATTATAATCGTAAAAGACATGCTGAAGAAGTGTTTCTTTTTGCATGCTGAAGTTAGTATGTAAGTGTGATGTTTCGGAGGGAGGGAAAGAGAATGTCAAAAACAGTCGTTCGTAAAAACGAGTCTTTGGAGGATGCACTTCGCCGTTTTAAAAGATCGGTTTCTAAAACTGGTACACTTGCTGAAGCAAGAAAGCGCGAGTTTTATGAAAAGCCAAGTGTAAAACGTAAGAAGAAATCTGAAGCGGCAAGAAAGCGTAAGTTCTAAGAGAGGGTGTAAGTGATGAGTCTTCTCGGTCGTTTAAACGATGATATGAAACAAGCGATGAAGAATAAACAAAAAGAAAAATTAACCGTTATTCGTATGGTTAAGGCTGCTTTACAAAATGAAGGTATTAAACTGCAGCATACTCTTACTGAAGAAGAGGAATTAACAGTTTTAGCTCGTGAAGTAAAACAGTATAAGGACTCCCTCCTTGAATTTAAAAAAGCTGGTCGTGAAGACCTTGTTGATAAACTGCAAAGTGAAATTCAGATTTTAAGCGCATATTTGCCGGAGCAATTAACAGAAGAAGAACTAGCGGATATAATTAAGCAAGTTATTTCTGAAGTTGGTGCTACATCTAAAGCAGATATGGGTAAAGTGATGACTGCTGTTATGCCGAAAGTAAAAGGTAAAACAGACGGATCGCTTGTGAATAAGCTGGTTATACAGCTATTAGCATAAAAAAGCGTCTCATTTCGTATGAGACGTTTTTTTATGCTTTTTTCAGTTTGGACGTGATATTACAAGCTCTTTTTTCATACATATGGGATGAGAGGGGGTCTTTTGAGATGAAAAAATTAGAACAAATGAAGAATTGGTTAACGAAGCAAATAGACCTGCCAGTGGATGTGCTAATGGATCTACCTCGGATTACGCTTGTTGGGCAAGTGCATATCTATATAGAAAATCATCGAGGTTTATTAGTGTTTTCAGATAAAGAAGTAAGGTTGTTATTAAAACAAGGTCAACTATTAATTAAGGGGCAATCCTTTGTTATTAAAACAATCCTCCCGGAAGAACTTTTGCTTGAAGGGATTATCGAACAAGTGATGTTTTTAGAAAATGAAAAGAAAGAGGAGTGAGGGAAACTTCCGTTTGTGAAGTTTTTCTTCTTTATTTTAGTGATCTGACCTTAATATTCACTTTATCCCGCAGTTACTGCCCGTAAAAGCTCGAGGGGTGTGCGTTAATAATCAGTGGGTATGGACAAAACCTCCACTTATTAAACTTTCATCCTATGCATATGCCCGATTAGTGAGGAGAAAAACCTCACCGATTAAAGCTTCGATTAGTACGAGCTATTTGATGCTTAAAGTGAAAAGTGTTGTATCTACTTTTAGAAAGGTAGTGAAGGTAGTCGATGAAAAATAAATGGTTTATAAAATGGCTTGGGTATGTAAAAGTGCGAATTGAAGGTAGAGGAGCAGAACGCTTCGTTAACGAATGTGTACGTAGGAATTTATTAGTTTGGGATGTAAAGAAGATAGCGGATGAAACGTTAGTTTTTTGCATGTTATTACGAGATGTGAAAAAGATAAAACCAATTTATAGAAAGAATGAATGTAAATTATATTTTATTGGACGTTACGGTTTTCCATTTTGGAATAAGCGTTTAATTAAAAATAGTGGATTTTTAATTGGGTTTTTAATATTTTTTTTCGGAATGATTACATTATCAAATATGGTTTGGAAAATTGAAATTACAGGAGCAAAACCTGAAACGGAATATATATTGATGAAAGAATTGGACAAAATGGGTATTAAAAAAGGGAAATTACAGTTTCAAATGCCTAGTGTAGAAAATGTTCAGCGGCATTTAACGGACAATATTAATGCAATTACTTGGGCAGGATTGGAAATAAGAGGGACAACATATCATTTTAAAATTGTTGAAAAAAACGAGCCGAAAAAAGAAAAGGAACAAAGGCCGCAAAATTTAATTGCGAAAAAAGAAGCAACTATTACGAAAACGTTTGTGGAGGTAGGAAAACCGGTCGTTATGAAAAATGACCATGTAGAAAAGGGACAGCTTCTCGTATCGGGGATGTATGGTAATGAGGAGAATCCGACGGTTGTTTCGGCTAAAGGTATTGTATACGGGGAAACTTGGTACAAATCTGAGGTTGATGTTCCGTTAAAGACACAATTTCAAGTGTATACTGGTAATTCTTATAATGAATATTTTCTTGAATTTGGTAGTGTTAAAATAAAAATATGGGGATTTCAACATGATAAGTATAAGCGCTCTCGTACTGAAAGTGTAAAACATGATGTGAAATTATTTGGCTTCACATTACCGATTGCGTACGAAAAAGATATTGTACGAGAAGAAGAAGAAGCAAACCGAGAATATACTGAAAAACAAGCGATGAAAGTGGCAAAAGAGATGGCAGAAAAAGAACTAAAGAAAAAATTGGATGAACATGCTATGATTGTAAGTGATAAGATTTTGAGTAAAGAGATTGAGGCGGATCACTTAAAGGTCACGTTACATTACACAGTGATTGAAAATATTGCAGAGCCGCAACCAATATCTGAATCCGATATTCAAGGAGACTGAGTGATGGCAGAACAATTAGTAGAAATGAACCAACAATTGGAAAATCCTAACGAGGCAATCGCTCTATTTGGGGTAAATGATGCTCATTTAAAAGTAATTGAACGAGAACTTAGTGTATCGATTATAACTAGAGGAGAGTCTGTTCGTGTATCTGGGGCAGATGAAGCTGTAGTGCTCGTAGAAAAAATCTTACAACAGCTACTTGTTGTTATCCGTAAAGGTGTATCAATTTCGGAAAGAGATGTTGCGTACGCAATTCAGCTTGGAAAACAAGGGAAAATTGCTCAATTCGAAGAGTTATATGAAGAGGAAATTTTTAAAACAGCAAAAGGTAAATCCATTCGTGTGAAAACGATGGGACAAAGAAGATATATTCATGCAATGAAAAAGAATGATGTTGTATTTGGGATAGGACCTGCTGGGACAGGGAAGACATACTTAGCTGTAGTAATGGCTGTGAGAGCTTTAAAGCAAGGGTATGTGAAGAAAATTATTTTAACAAGACCTGCTGTAGAGGCTGGAGAGAGTTTAGGCTTTTTACCAGGTGATTTGAAAGAAAAAGTAGATCCGTATTTACGTCCGTTGTATGATGCGTTGCACGATATTCTTGGGCAAGAATACACACAGCGTATGATGGAACGTGGTGTAATTGAAATTGCACCTCTTGCTTATATGAGAGGACGTACTCTTGATGATTCATTTGTTATATTAGATGAGGCACAGAATACAACTGGTGCTCAAATAAAAATGTTTTTAACACGATTAGGTTTTAGTTCTAAAATGGTTATTACGGGAGACCCCTCACAGGTAGATTTGCCAAAAGGGGTAAAATCAGGTCTTTCTATTGCTGCTAATATTTTATCTGGTGTATCAGGTTTTTCGTTCATAACACTGGAACAAACAGACGTTGTGAGACACCCATTAGTGCAACGTATTATTGAGGCATATGATAAAATGGAATGATCCTATTTGTCAGGGTCATTTCTTTTTGTATGATAAGGTTGGCGAATGACATATTTTTTACTATCATTAAAGACGAGGGAAATGAACTATAGGTGATAGTGGATAAAAATGTTGTCCAAAAATTATCGTTGCCTAGAAGAAATGAAAGCTATAAATAGTTTCACTTTATTTCTGGAGAGGAGAAGGTATTGAAATCATGTCAAGATCTCAAGAAATTTTTAAGTGGTTTCGTAATATACAACATTCGAAAAAACTAAGTTGGGTTTCTTACGTATTATTGGGAGCAGTACTGTTTTTTGCACTTATGAATAATGTAAAGCCAGAGCAATTAGATGTTAAAGAGCTCGAAATTGCTAAAAAAACAATTCACTCTCCTATTAAAATTGAAGATAAAGCCGCAACGGCGAAAAAGAAAAACGAAGCCGCTCAAAAGGTTGAGGATAAATATACATATAAAAGCGAATATAAGCAAAATAAAGTGGATATTGTAACTTCCGTCTTTGATGCGGTAAGTGAAGTAGAGGCAGAGGCTAAATCAACTGGCCCAGACGAGTATAAAAAAATTTCTGATGTGGACAAATTGGACAAGTTAAAGAAGAAATTACCAACAGATTTAGCAAAAAGTTTAACCGATCCGATTTTGTTGAAATTTATTAATGCTGATTCAAGTCAATTGTCATTGGCAAAGGATGCGGCTGTAACAGCGGTTAATAAAATTATGAGGGAACACATCAAGATGGATCAAGAAGAAGCTGCAAGAGAACAGTTTGTTACTGAAATGAGTAGCGTAAGTATAAGTAGTGATTTAAAAGACGCGGTGAATACACTAGGGAAGTATGCGGTTACAGCGAACTATTTTTATGATTCAGCTGCGACGAAAGATAGTAAAAAAATAGCGGAAGATTCAGTTGCATCAGTTTTTATCCTTCAAGGGCAAGTTCTTGTGAAAGAAGGCGATACGATTTCACGAGAAGCATATGAGCAGTTGAAGTTAGCAGGATTGTTAGAGAAGGGCAATACCTTCCAACCTTATGTTGGTCTAGCGGTACTCATTTGTGTGTTATTGTACTTTATGCATAAGCAGTTTGAAGTGTTTTTACAGCGGAAAAGAGAAGATAGGCCGTATGTCTTAGCGTATATTACAATTTTGTCTATCACGATTGTTTTAATGAAAATCATTAGTTTGTTTCAAAAGCTTGAATATGCAGGAATCGCGTATGTTGTTCCAGTTGCCATGGGAACAATACTTGTAAAATTAATGATTGGTGATCGATTTGTATTTTTAACGAGTATGATCTTTTCTGTATGCGGAAGTATTATGTTTAATGAAGGTGTAACGAGTACACTGAATTATAGTGTGGGGATTTATGTTTTATTAAGTTCATTATCAGTTAGTATTTTCTTGAGAGAAAAAAATCGTCGTACGATGATTTTACAAGCTGGTATACTCGTTTCTGTATTAAATGTAGTCGTATTAGCGGCTTTGCTATTATTACGTAACGGGAATTTTTCGCCTCTTGAAATTGGGGTGCAATTATTAATGGCTGCTGTTTCGGGTATTATCTCTTCTGTTCTAGCTATGGGGATTTTACCGTATTTAGAAAGTGGTCTTGGGATTGTATCGAGTATGAAGTTGATGGAACTTTCAAGTCCGAATCACCCACTTTTGCGTAAAATTTTATTAGAAGCACCAGGTACATATCATCATAGTGTAATGGTAGCTAATCTCTCAGAAGCTGCTTGTGAAGCAGTTGGAGCAAATGGAGTATTAGCGCGTGTAGGGGCGTATTATCATGATGTAGGGAAAACGGTACAACCACAGTTTTTTATTGAAAACCAAATGGGTATTGAAAACCCGCATGATAGATTAGACCCTGTAACGAGCAAAGATATTATAATTGCTCATGTAACCGATGGGGTGAGAATGTTAGAGGAACACCATATACCTCAAGAAATTATCGATATTGCTGGACAGCATCATGGTACAACGTTACTTAAATATTTTTACTATAAGGCGATTAAAGAAGATAAAGAGAAATATACGGAGGGAATGTTCCGCTATCCAGGATCAAAAGCAACTTCTAAAGAGTCAGCAATCGTTGGTATTGCTGATAGTGTAGAAGCGGCGGTACGTTCGATGAACCATCCAACGCCAGATCAGATTAATAATTTAGTGCAAAGTATTATTAGAGATCGTTTGCAAGACGGTCAATTTAGTGAATGTGATTTGACATTTAAGGAACTACAAATCGTTGGAAAAACGTTATGTGAAACGTTAAATGGTATTTTCCATTCCCGTATTACATATCCGGAACCGCCGGAAGAAAAGGAGAAAGAATGAGTTTATTAATTGATTTTATTGATGAAACAGAAGAAGTGAAAGACGAATATATAAGTTTGATTCGAGGTTTAGTAGAGAAAGCGGCCCAAATGGAGAACATAGAAGAAGGCGCAGAATTATCGGTTACATTTGTAGATAATGAACGTATTCGTGAAATAAACCGTGATTACCGAGATAAGGATCAGCCTACGGACGTTATTTCTTTTGCTATGGAAGAAATGGGAGAAGGCGAAATGGAAATTATCGGTGCGGAGATGCCACGTATGTTAGGGGATCTTATTATTTCTATTCCAAGAGCGAAAGAGCAAGCTGAGGAATATGGACACTCTTTTGATCGTGAACTTGGGTTTTTAGCGTTACATGGCTTTTTACATTTGCTTGGTTATGATCACATGACAGAAGAAGATGAAAAAGAAATGTTTGGAAGACAAAAAGAAATTTTAGAGGCATTTGGATTAGGGCGATGAAAAAAGGAAAACTTATAAATAGTTTTGGATATGCTATAGCTGGTATATACTTTTGTCTTCGTCATGAACGAAATATGAAAATTCATTATTTAGCCGCAGTCATTGTCATATGCTGCGGCTTTTATTTCCATATTACAAAAATAGAATGGATTGTATTACTTATTGTGATTGGAATTGTAATGAGTTTGGAGATGGTGAATACGGCTATTGAAAAAACAGTAGATTTAGCAACCACCGATATTCATCCGTTTGCGAAAAACGCAAAGGATGTTGCAGCGGGATCAGTTTTATTATTTACGATTATAGCTGTTGTAATTGGTGCTATTATCTTCTTACCGTATATGGTATAGTTGCATTCCAAAGTTTTTATTAAGCTTTGGGAGCGCCGTGAGGGCCTTTAATAGAAGAATGTATCTATTCACAGCTGTGAACGGAAAGGATGCGGGAATATGAATAGCAAACAATTAATTCAAGAAGCAATCGAAGCGCGTAAACAAGCGTACGTACCATATTCTAAATTTCAAGTAGGTGCAGCTTTACTAACTCAGGATGGAAAAATATATCGTGGATGTAATGTTGAAAATGCATCATATGGTTTATGTAACTGTGCAGAAAGAACAGCTTTATTTAAGGCGATTTCTGAAGGAGATAAAGGGTTTATAGCTATTGCAGTTGTAGCGGATACAAAGCGTCCGGTACCTCCTTGTGGAGCATGTCGACAAGTTATGGTAGAATTATGTAAACAGGATACGAAAGTATACCTGTCAAATTTACATGGTGACGTTCAAGAGACTACAGTTGGAGAATTGTTACCAGGAGCATTTTTAGCGGAGGATTTACATGAATAGAAAAGGTTATAAATCAGGTTTTGTCTCTATTATTGGCAGACCGAATGTTGGAAAATCTACATTTTTAAATCGTATTATCGGCCAAAAAATTGCCATTATGAGTGACAAGCCACAAACAACTCGTAATAAAATTCAAGGCGTATATACAGAAAATGATTCACAAGTAATTTTCATTGATACACCAGGAATACATAAACCTAAACATAAACTAGGCGACTTCATGGTGAAGATGGCTCAAACGACATTAAAAGAAGTTGATATTGTTCTGTTTATGGTCAATGCAGTTGAAGGATTTGGTCGTGGTGAGGAATTCATTATTGAGAAATTAAAAGAAACGAAACAACCAGTATTTTTAGTAATTAATAAAATTGACCAACTTCATCCAGAGCAATTATTAGAGTTAATTGATCAATACCGTAAACTATATGAGTTTGCAGAGATTGTACCAATTTCTGCATTAGACGGTAATAATGTGGACGCTTTAATTGGAACAATTAAAAAGTATTTACCAGAAGGACCGCAATACTACCCAGATAATCAAGTAACGGATCATCCAGAGCGATTTATTATTTCAGAGCTTATTCGTGAAAAAGTATTACATTTAACACGTGAAGAAGTGCCGCACTCTGTAGCGGTTGTTATTGATGCGATTCAAAAACGTGAGGGCGGAGCGGTTTATATAAACGCAACGATTGTTGTTGAACGTGCATCACAAAAAGGAATTATTATAGGTAAGCAAGGGAAGATGTTAAAAGAAGTCGGTAAGCGAGCTCGTTTTGACATTGAAGCACTACTTGGTTCTAAAGTATTTTTAGAAGTATGGGTAAAAGTGCAAAAAGATTGGCGTAATAAGATGTCGCAGCTCCGTGACCTTGGTTTCCGTGAAGACGAGTATTAATATGGAGTAAAGTTGTAATCAGTGGATGGTTCATTCATCCACTGATTATTGGTTTTTATGAACCTTGATAAATTAGGAAAAATTTTTCTCACATGAAAATGAACAAAATGGGTCAATTTAATAACAACAAAGGAAATTGGTTTATAGGCTACGCTTATTGAGAAAGGTGGATTCTTATGCTAGATTTTACCTGGAAGTTTTTCTCCAAAACAGGAAGCATTGAAACGTATTTGCTTTTGAAAGAAATGGAAAAAGACGTAAACGATGAGATGGATCAACATGAAGAGGAGTTAGCGCATCTAGACTCTCCAATTTCTTGACCCGTTTTGTTCAAACCTTGGATGGTGACGAACATGTTTCAAAAAGTTGAGGGCATTGTTATCCGTACGACAGATTACGGAGAAACGAACAAGATTGTTACAATATTCTCACGGGAATTTGGTAAGGTAAGTGCAATGGCAAGAGGGGCGAAAAAACCGAAGAGTCGGTTAGCAGCTGTTTCGCAACTTATGACACATGGTCATTTTCTTATTCAAATAGGATCTGGACTTGGAACTTTGCAACAAGGCGAGATCATTTCATCTATGAAAGAAATTCGTGAGGATATATTTTTAACTGCTTATGCATCATTTATTATTGAATTAACTGATAAAGCAACAGAAGATAAGAAGAATAATCCATATTTATTTGAAATGTTATATCAAACGTTGCATTATATGTGTGAGGGTGTTGACCCTGAAGTATTATCATTAATTTATCAAACGAAAATGCTTCCGGTATTAGGGATGCGCCCGTACTTTGATACATGTGCTATTTGTCATCAAGAAACAGATTTTGTCGCCTTCTCTGTTCGGGAAGGCGGTTTTCTGTGCTCGCGTCATGCAGAGCAAGATCAGTATCGTATTCCGGTGGGAGAGGCTGTTCATAAATTATTACGTCTCTTTTTTCACTTCGATCTACACCGGCTCGGTAATGTATCGGTAAAGGATAGTACAAAAAAACAAATGCGCACAGTATTGAATACATATTATGATGAATATTGTGGGATTTATTTGAAATCAAGGCGTTTCTTAGAACAACTTGATAAATTTCAAATATAATTAGGGCCGTATACGGTCCTTTTTACATACTTTCTTTTTCGAATAGCATATTTAGTATATAATATTTAAGAGATAGTATAACTTTTTTCGTTGTGCATTAAAGGTGGTGATTATCATAGAGCTGAATAAACGGCAAGAACATATCATTCAGATTGTAAAAGATCACGGTCCTATTACAGGGGAGTCAATTGCTGCGCAATTGGGTTTAACACGTGCAACGCTAAGACCAGACTTAGCAATTTTAACGATGGCTGGTTATTTAGAAGCGCGTCCACGCGTAGGTTATTTTTATACGGGTAAAACTGGGGGGCAGCTATTATCTGAAGCTGTTAAAAAAATTAAAGTGCAAGATTATCAATCTAGACCTGCTGTAATTGATAAAAATGTATCAGTATACGATGCAATCTGTACTATGTTTCTAGAGGATGTTGGTACATTGTTTGTTGTAGATCAAGCTACTTTATTGGTTGGCGTTGTATCTCGTAAAGATTTATTACGAGCTAGCTTAGGAAAGCAGGATTTAACCTCTCTCCCGGTTAATATTATCATGACAAGGATGCCAAACATTGCGATGTGTCGCAGGGAGGATTCTTTATATGATATTGCGATGGAATTAATAGAAAGACAGATTGATGCAATGCCAGTTGTAAAGGACACGAAACAAGGTCTAGAAGTGATTGGGCGAATTACAAAAACAAATATTACACGTGCGTTTGTAAATTTAGTAAATAACGAATAAGTGTAATTTGTTTAAAGTGAGGTAATGTAATGGATAATAAAATC
The DNA here is from genome assembly GCF_050524305.1 of Bacillus silvicola. NCBI lineage: Bacteria > Bacillati > Bacillota > Bacilli > Caryophanales > Bacillaceae > Bacillus > Bacillus silvicola. The sequence goes on along the minus strand of NZ_JBNGVC010000012.1, from coordinate 1,232,449 downwards.
GTATATGTCGTATCTGACTCTGTAGGAGAAACGGCTGATTTGGTTGTTAGAGCGGCAATGGGACAGTTCCCATTCGCTCCTGATATTAGACGTGTACCTTATGTAGAAGATACAGGGACGTTAAAAGAAGTGATCTCGATTGCCAAGAGCAATCAGGCGCTTATTTGTTTTACGTTAGTAAAGCCTGATATGCGTCAATATTTATTGACAGAGGCGGCAAAAGAAGGGGTAGAGGCATACGATATTATCGGACCTCTTATCGATCAAATTGAAGAAATTACAGGACAAGTACCAAGGTATGAGCCAGGTGTCGTTCGAAGATTAGATGAAGAGTACTTTAAAAAGATTGAAGCGATTGAATTTGCTGTTAAGTACGATGATGGTAGAGATGCACGTGGTATTTTAAAAGCCGATATCGTGTTGATTGGAATTTCACGTACATCAAAAACACCACTTTCACAATATTTAGCGCATAACAAACGCTTGAAAGTTGCCAATGTACCACTTGTACCAGAAGTGGATCCGCCTGAGGAATTATATAAAGTGGCAAAAGAGAAATGTTTCGGTTTGAAAATTACACCGGATAAGTTAAATCATATTCGAAAAGAACGATTAAAATCACTTGGATTAAGTGATGGAGCAACATATGCGAATATTAATCGTATTAAAGAAGAAATCGTTCATTTTGAGAATGTAGTGAGTAAAATAAATTGTCAAGTGATCGATGTATCAAATAAGGCGATTGAAGAAACAGCTAATATTATTGTGAATGCAGTGCAAAACCAAAAAATGTTTTAGCACATTTACCACAGGTGAATGTGCTTTTTTCGCTCGTGAGAAGTAGGACAATAACTGTCGATTTAGTAATAGAATACAGTGTAATGGTTATACTTATATTCTTCTGTTTTTTTATTATGTTGAAGGAACGATTTAGTTATCTTTAAATGTAAAATGAAAATTAAAGGGATATGTAGCGTAGTTGAAGAAAATATATTATAATAAAAAATTGTGATAAAAACCTATATTTTACGTTTAGACTTTAATTTTTCAGAATAAACTAGGGATAGGATTTGCGAAAAAGACATGTATTTACGTTAAATCGACAAAATCTAGACAAGAAAACGCACATTATGGAAGGATTCACAGAAGGGATGTAGAATACAGAAATATGCAAAACATCAGTGAGATATTAGTTGATGCAGATGCATGTCCCGTGAAGGATGAAATTGTGCACGTTAGAACAAAAATTTATGTCGAAATTTTGTTTGTCGTATCGTAGGCTCATCGTTTAAGAAAACAGCAAGATAATTGGGTCTATGTAGATTTTAAGCAAGATGAAGTCGGTTTTTATATTTATCAACATGCCAAAGCTACAGATTTCGTGATCACATAGGATATGTGGCTTGCTAGTCTTCTTTTGAAAAAAGGAGTACATGTATTGTCTCCACGAAGTACATTTGTAAAAGATGAGCAAATGGATACAATTTTATATAGTAGGTATGTATTTGTGAAGTTACGCAGGCAAGGGGCTTATACAAAAGGCCCAAAATAGTTTACACAACGTGATCGACAGCACTTTCTAATAAATTTAGAAAAAATATTGTCGAATTATAAAGGAATCTTGTAATTAATATCGAATACAAAATACGACACGGAGATGGAGTTATGGGGAACAGAATTCCCGAAGAAGTTGTTGAACAGATTCGGACGTCATCCGATATTGTCGAAGTGATAGGTGAGTATGTTCAACTTAGAAAGCAGGGGCGTAACTATTTCGGTCTTTGTCCATTTCATGGTGAGAATTCCCCTTCGTTCTCTGTTTCATCTGATAAGCAAATTTTTCATTGCTTCGGATGTGGAGAAGGTGGAAATGTATTTTCTTTTCTTATGAAAATGGAAGGACTTGCTTTCACCGAGGCTGTTCAAAAGCTGGGTGAAAGAAATGGAATTGCAGTTGCAGAATATACATCAGGGCAAGGACAACAAGAAAACATATCTGATGACACTGTCATCATGCAACAGGCTCATGAACTTTTGAAAAAGTATTATCACCATTTATTAGTAAATACAGAAGAAGGAAATGAAGCACTTTCTTATTTATTAAAACGTGGTATTACAAAAGAAATGATTGAGAAGTTTGAAATTGGTTATGCATCACCAGCTTGGGATGCAGCGACAAAAATTTTGCAAAAAAGAGGTTTTTCGCTATCTAGTATGGAACAAGCCGGTCTTCTTATAAGAAGCGAGAAGGATGGTAGTCATTATGACCGCTTCCGTGGAAGGGTTATGTTTCCAATTTACACTTTACAAGGTAAGGTGATAGCGTTTAGTGGAAGGGCGCTAGGAGATGATACTCCGAAATATTTAAATAGTCCTGAAACACCAATTTTTCATAAAAGTAAGTTGTTGTATAATTTCCACCAAGCAAGGCCGTTTATTAGAAAACGTGGGCAGGTTGTCCTTTTTGAAGGATATGCCGATGTACTAGCCGCGGTAAAAAGTGGTGTGGAAGAAGCTGTTGCGACAATGGGAACAGCTTTAACTGAAGAACAAGCGAAACTTCTGCGACGTAACGTTGAAACTGTTGTTCTTTGCTATGATGGTGATAAAGCAGGGCGAGAAGCGACGATGAAAGCAGGGCGGTTGTTATTGCAAGTTGGTTGCCAAGTGAAAGTCACACCCTTGCCAGATAAGCTTGATCCTGATGAATATGTGCAACAATATGGGACAACTGCTTTTGAAAATCTTGTGAAATCAAGTATAAGTTTTGTTGGTTTCAAAATAAATTATTTGCGTTTAGGGAAAAATTTGCAAGATGAGTCTGGCAAAGAAGAATATGTAAAAAGTGTTTTAAAAGAGTTATCATTGCTACAGGATGCGATGCAGGCTGAATCATATTTAAAGTCATTATCGCAAGAATTTTCGTATTCAATGGAAACACTTTTGAATCAATTGCACCAATATCGCAAAGAACAAAAGGTACAGCAAAAACAAATAAAGCAGGTTTCTAAGCCATCTCAAATTGTTCAAACGAAACCGAAGTTAACAGGTTTTGAAAGGGCAGAAAGAGAAATTATTTACCATATGTTGCAAAGTGCAGAAGTGGCTGTTCGTATGGAACCCCATATAGAAGATTTTCATACAGAAGAACATAAAGGGATTTTATATGAACTATACGCATATTATGAAAAGGGAAATGAACCTTCAGTCGGAACATTTTTAAGTTGGCTCTCTGATGAAAAGTTGAAAAATATTATCACTGATATTTCGACGGATGAATTTATTAATCCAGAATACACAGAAGAAGTGTTGCAAGGTCATTTGGAGACGCTCAAACGTCATCAGGAAAAACTTGAAAAGATGGAAATCATCTTTAAAGTAAAACAAATGGAAAAAACAGATCCTGTAGAGGCTGCTAAATATTATGTGGCATATTTACAAAATCAAAAAGCAAGAAAATAGCTTTTTTGATAAAATTTTAGTATAATGAATGTTTGTATCTCGCGTAAGGAGGGGAACAGATGGCTGACAAACCAGCTCGTTCTAAACAAATTGAAACTGAAATGACCCTTGAGCAAGTGAAAGAACAACTCACTGAGCTTGGAAAAAAACGTGGCGTTCTTACATATGAAGAGATTGCAGAACGCATGAATGGATTTGAAATTGAATCCGATCAAATGGATGAATACTATGAATATTTAGGTGAACAAGGGATTGACTTAGTTGGTGACAATGACAACGACGAAGGTCCTAATAATCGCCAAATTACAAAAACGGAAGAAGAATTTGACCTTAATGATTTAAGTGTGCCACCAGGTGTGAAAATCAATGATCCTGTTCGTATGTACTTAAAAGAAATTGGTCGTGTAGACTTACTATCTGCAGAAGAAGAAATTCGACTTGCGACACGTATTGAAGAAGGCGATGAAGAAGCAAAACGCCGTCTTGCTGAAGCAAACTTACGTCTTGTAGTAAGTATTGCAAAGCGCTACGTGGGCCGTGGTATGCTTTTCTTAGACTTAATCCAAGAAGGAAATATGGGTTTAATTAAGGCAGTTGAAAAGTTCGATTACCGTAAAGGTTTTAAATTTAGTACGTATGCAACTTGGTGGATTCGCCAGGCTATTACACGTGCGATTGCAGACCAAGCGCGAACAATTCGTATTCCAGTTCATATGGTTGAAACAATTAATAAGTTAATCCGTGTACAACGTCAATTATTACAAGATTTAGGACGCGAACCATCTCCTGAAGAGATTGGTGAAGAAATGGATCTTGCTCCAGAAAAAGTACGCGAAATTTTAAAAATTGCACAGGAGCCAGTTTCTCTTGAAACACCAATTGGTGAAGAAGATGACTCCCATTTAGGTGACTTTATTGAAGACCAAGAAGCAACATCGCCTGCGGACCATGCAGCGTATGAGTTGCTAAAAGAACAATTAGAAGATGTGTTAGATACACTAACAGATCGTGAAGAAAATGTTCTGCGTCTTCGTTTTGGTTTAGATGATGGACGAACTCGTACGCTTGAAGAAGTTGGGAAAGTATTCGGCGTAACGAGAGAACGTATTCGTCAAATTGAAGCGAAAGCACTTCGCAAATTAAGACATCCAAGCCGTAGTAAGCGTCTTAAGGATTTCTTAGAATAGGCTACCTTTAAGTTTACTTCACTTTTGTGAAGTAAACTTTTTTATTTTGTTAATTTTTGTTAAAATTTAGCTATCGGCAACGATTACAATTTCTTGTAATTTATTTTACAGAATTGTCTTTTGATTTGCAAATGCTCATTTTTCGATTTTTCGATTTATTTTGTTTATTATATACAAAATAATATGTAGAAAAGTAAAAAATATGATGAGAAACGTTAGTAATTATCGAAATAATATGCGATATAATAGTGAAAATCAATAAACTGAATTTATGGAATATTTTTAACAAATATTAGTTTACTCTTTTCTGATAGAACGTTTTCAAGTACAATAAAAATGACTGAATCATCTAACTATTTAGGGGTATAGAGGGGGGAGAAGAGATATGAAACGTAATCCGTTGATTCCGTTCGCTCTTATTGCAGCATTAGGTATTATCGTTATGTTTGTATTTTCATTTCAGGGGCTAAATAAATCTAAAGAGTTAGCTGATGCAAAAAATGGTGGGAAACCAGCGCAAACAGCATCAAAGCCAGAGGATATTGTAAAGCAAAGCTGTACGAGCTGTCACGGTGATCAGTTACAAGGAGCGGTAGGACCTAATTTACAAAAAATTGGTGGGAAACTTTCAAAGGATGAAATTAAAGAAATTCTTTCGAAAGGAAAAGGAAACATGCCGCCAAATATAGTTCCGGCTGATCAAGCGGCTAAAGTAGCTGATTGGTTATCACAGAAAAAATAAAGTATAGAAAAACAAGCCTTTTGCTTTTGTGCAAAAGGCTTGTTTTTCTATACTTTCTAAAATACGATGAGTAATAGAGAATGGAATTGTTGTTATGGGCTTGCAACAACAACTATAAATTCATTATCATGGAGACAGACTGACAAGAGAAGGAGTAATGGAAATACATGAATGAAGTAAAGCTTTCAAAACGATTAGAAGAAGTTGTGCGCGAGATTCCAGTAGGATCTACAGTAGCTGATATTGGATCGGATCATGCGTATTTACCGTGTTATACAATTATAAATAATATTGCTACAAAAGCAGTTGCAGGAGAAGTTGTGGATGGGCCGTTTCGTTCTGCGCAAGCAACTGTAGCTGAAAGTGGCTTACAAGATAAAGTAGACGTTCGTAAAGGGAATGGATTAGCTGTTATAGCGCCAGGGGAAGTAGATGTGATTACAGTTGCTGGTATGGGTGGAGCACTAATTCGTGACATTTTAGAAAGTGGTAAAGAAAAATTAGAAGGTGTAACACGTTTAATTTTACAGCCGAACATTGCAGCACATCACATTCGTGAATGGTTTATTGAAAATGGCTGGGAGCTTATCCATGAAAAAATCGTAAAAGAAGACGGGAAAATTTACGAAATTTTAGTTGGGGAACGAGGAAATATTGCAGAATCTTACTCAGATAATAAACAAGCTGAATTATTTATGGGTCCATTTTTAATAAAAGAAAAAGGTGAGGCTTTTGTTGAAAAGTGGGAAGGAGAATTGAAAAACTTCCAAAATATCTTAAAACAATTAGAACGTGCAGCAGATTCTGAAGAAACAAAAGCGAAACGTGTAGAAGTAGAAGCGAAAATGAAAATGATAGGGGAGATTTTATCATGAGTAAAATTCCAAATGCTCATGAGGTTATTTCTTTATTTGAAAGTATGTATCCGAAGCATTTAGCGATGGAAGGGGATAAAATCGGCCTGCAGATTGGGGCACTTAATAAACCTGTGCAGCACGTACTAATCGCGTTAGATGTAACGGAGGGAGTTGTGGACGAGGCAATCCAATTAGGAGCGAATATCATTGTAGCGCACCATCCTTTAATCTTTAGTCCATTAAAAGCGATTCATACAGATAAGGCGTACGGAAGAATTATTGAAGCGTGTATTAAAAATGATATTGCGATTTATGCAGCACATACAAATGTAGATATTGCTAAGGGTGGGGTAAATGATTTACTTGCTGATGCGTTAGGATTACAAGATACAGAAGTATTAGCTCCGACATACGCAGAAGAAATGAAAAAAATTGTTGTGTTTGTGCCAGTAACTCATGCAGAAGAGGTTCGTAAAGCATTAGGAGACGCAGGCGCTGGTCATATCGGCAATTATAGCCACTGTACGTTCAGTAGTGAGGGAGCAGGCGCGTTTGTACCTCAGGAGGGAACAAATCCTTATATCGGGGAAACTGGGCAGTTAGAACGTGTGGACGAGGTACGTATCGAAACGATAATTCCAGCTTCACTACAAAGAAAAGTTATGAAAGAGATGTTGGTAGCTCACCCATACGAAGAAGTGGCATATGATGTATATCCTCTTGATAATAAAGGTGAAACGTTAGGGCTTGGAAAAATAGGCTATTTACAAGAAGAAATGACACTTAGACAGTTTGCTGAACATGTGAAACAATCATTAGATGTGAAGGGCGCAAGAGTTGTCGGCAAGTTAGATGATAAAGTGCGTAAAGTCGCTGTACTTGGTGGAGACGGTAATAAATATATAAACCAAGCGAAATTTAAAGGGGCAGATGTATATGTAACAGGTGACATGTATTACCATGTCGCTCATGATGCGATGATGCTCGGTTTAAATATAGTTGACCCAGGACATAACGTTGAAAAGGTAATGAAGCAAGGTGTGCAAAAGCAACTGCAAGAAAAAGTAGATGCGAAGAAATTCAATGTACAAATTCATGCTTCGCAGTTACATACAGATCCATTCACATTTGTATAAGAAAAATAAAAACCGTTGCTCATATAGGCAACGGTTTTTATTATTGTTCTTTTTTCACTTTTACACGAGGTAAGATTTTTTGAAGTGGTACTTTTCGAATTCTTTCCCACGTAGCCGGATTCATTGGGTCATATTGATCTAAGAAAGCGATAACCTCTTTTGTAATTGGCGTTGGAGTAGAAGCACCTGCTGTAACAGCTACGTTTTCTACACCTTGTAGCCACTCTAATTGAATTTCACTTACATCCGCAACACGATAAGCTTTCGTACCAGCGATTTCTTGTGATACTTGTGCTAAACGGTTTGAGTTGTTACTTTTCGGATCACCGACAACAATTGTTAAATCTGCAACATCAGCTTGTTTAGCGACAGCTTCTTGGCGAACTTGAGTTGCTAAACAAATTTCCTTGTGAAATTCTGCTGTTGGGAATTTTTTTTGAATGTCTTCCATTAAATGTTGAACATCCCATTGACTCATTGTTGTTTGATTCGTAACTAAAATTTTATCCGTTGGAATTTCTAGTGTTTCTAAATCATCAGCTCTTTCGATAAGATGAACGATATCAGGTGCAATACCAACCGCGCCTTCTGGTTCTGGATGATTTTTTTTGCCGATATAAATGACATGGTATCCTTCAGCTTTTTTTGCTTCAATAAGGTCATGTGTTTTTGTAACATCTGGACAAGTTGCATCGATTGTCGTTAAACCTTTTTCTTTTGCACGTTGTTTAACTTCAGGAGAAACACCGTGAGCAGTAAAAATAACAGTACCAGAATCGATTTTATCTAAAATTTCTAATCGACTTGGACCGTCTAATGTAATGATGCCATCCTCTTCGAAAGCATCTGTGACATGCTTATTGTGAACAATCATACCTAAAATATAAATGGGTCTCGGTAATGATTTATCTAATGCGGCGTTACGTGCAATAACCATTGCGTCAACAACACCGTAGCAATAACCACGAGGGGAAATTTTAACAATCTTCATGTGAGTAATCCTCTCCTTCTAAACAAGGGATACTTTTGTGCATAGTCCATTACATTATAAAGGAGGAGTGGATAGAAAACAAAGGATTGTTACACATATAGTTTTGGTTTTGTTGCTGATTGTTGAACGGGTTCTTTCGGAACTTCTTTTTCTATTACAGGTTCAAGCACTATTTTTTTTTGTTTTCGTTTCCTTTTTGGAGGAGGTGGAGTTGCTACCTCAACCTGTTCTGTTGCATCTTCAGTTTGATTTTCCTCCGTGCTTTTTCCAGAGGTGAGGATTTTAACAATGCTTGGTAGACTACGCATAATTGGACCGTATTGCTCGACAACAGGCCCTACAGATTGAACAACTTGGGATACTTTTTCGATATTATTTATCATATTAGTTGGGTTCGTAATTAAATTTGAAAAAAAACTACCGATGCCGCTGCTAGATGCCGCTGCAGTTGTAGCTGACGCAGCACCACGTGTATCATTTGATTCATACATTTGAGGTGGTATCATCTGTTGAGGATATTGCTGCATGTATGGTTGATATTGTTGTGTATATTGTTGTTGGTATGGCTGTTGCTGTTGATATTGGTGCGGCGGTTGTTGGTGCATCATCGGTGGCCCTTCCATTTGTCGATAAGGAGGGACCATTTGCATGAAAGGTTCGGTTGGATCGTGTTTTTTAAAGAGTTTAGCAAGGAAACCTTTCTTTTTTTGAGCCATCGGTGGTAGTTGTGGAATCGGATATGGTGTGTAAGATTGTTGTCCTCGATTCGGGTACATTTGTCTTATAGGGGATTTCGGAAACATGTGGGAAATCCTCCTTTCTTCAGTTAGGTATATACACATACAATATGCAATGAAAGGGAAGAAGGTTAGTTTTTGAAGTAAAAACCTAAACTAAAGATGGATTTTACTTGTAGATTTCGATATAATGTAGACTTGACTTGATTTGTGCGCGCAGTAGAAATTTTAGAAAGAAGGTGTAACTTATGACACTACAAACTTTTACACAGTATGATTTTAAACCATTTTTAATAGATGCAGTTCGTGAACTACGCTTTTCAGAGCCGACAGGAATTCAACAGAAAATTTTCCCGGTTGTGAAAAAAGGTGTGAGTGTAATTGGACAATCCCAAACAGGTTCTGGGAAAACCCATGCATACTTACTTCCTACATTAAACAGAATTGATGCAAGTCGTGAAGAAGTACAACTTGTTATTACAGCGCCTACTCGTGAGTTAGCACAACAAATTTACGAAGAAATCGTGAAATTAACAAAGTTCTGTGCAGAAGATCAAATGATTACAGCACGTTGTTTAATTGGTGGAACTGATAAACAACGATCAATTGAAAAGTTGAAAAAACAACCTCATATTGTAGTTGGAACACCAGGACGTATTAAAGACTTAGTAGAAGAAAAAGCGCTATTTGTTTATAAAGCAAATACTATTATTGTCGATGAAGCAGATTTAATGCTTGATATGGGATTCATTCAAGATGTAGATAAAATTGCAGGACGTATGCCTAAAAACTTACAAATGCTAGTTTTCTCTGCAACAATTCCTCAAAAATTAAAACCATTTTTGAAGAAATATATGGAGAATCCAGAGCATATTCATATTAATCCGAAACAAGTTGCGGCTGGAAATATTGAGCATTATTTAGTGCCTTCTAGACATCGTAACAAAATTGATTTAGTGAACAAGATGTTGCTTCAATTTAAGCCGTATTTAGCAATTGTCTTCACTAACACGAAGAAAATGGCAGACCAAGTTGCTGATGGATTAACAGAGCGTGGCTTAAAAGTTGGACGAATTCACGGAGATTTATCACCACGTGATCGTAAAAGAATGATGAAACAAATTCGTGATCTTGAATTCCAATATATTGTTGCGACTGATTTAGCAGCACGCGGTATTGATATTGAAGGAATTAGTCATGTTATTAACTATGAACTTCCATCAGATTTAGATTTCTTCGTTCACCGTGTTGGAAGAACTGCACGTGCGGGTCATTCAGGTATTGCAGTGACAATTTATGATCCAGCAAATGAAGAAGCGTTAGATAGTTTGGAAAAACAACGTCATATCGAGTTTAAGCATGTAGATTTACGCGGAGATGAGTGGGCGGATTTAGGTGACCGTCGTCGTCGTAAGAGCCGTAAAAAACCAAATGATGGGCTAGATGTTATGGCAACAAAGGTTGTTAAAAAGCCTAAGAAAGTAAAACCAAACTATAAACGAAAACTTGCAACAGAACGTGATAAAGTTAAGAGAAAATATAGCAATAAAAAAAGATAAGGGATTTTCCCTTATCTTTTTTTATCACGCTATTTGTGAGAGCGTGTATTCAGTAAGGATAGAAAAATATTGATTAAAGTTTCGCCTAATCTAGTTAAGTTAAATATAGAGTATAGCTTGTTTAAATAGTCATATAAATTTGTGTAGTTCCTTTTTTGCGAACAAACAATTCACTACATGTTTCTACAAATTATGCTATCATTATATCTATTGTATATTGAAGAGGTGATTGTATGTTAAAGATTGGATCTCATGTTTCAATGAGTGGTAAGAAGATGTTATTAGCAGCAAGTGAAGAGGCTGTTTCGTACGGTGCAACAACGTTCATGATTTATACAGGTGCACCGCAAAATACACGAAGAAAACCAATTGAAGAATTGAATATAGAAGCAGGAAGAAAACATATGGAACTGAACGGTATTGAAGAAATTATCGTCCATGCTCCCTATATTATTAATGTTGGGAATACGACGAAACCTGAGACGTTTCAATTAGGTGTTGACTTCCTTCGTATGGAAATTGAAAGAACGGCAGCGTTAGGTGTGGCGAGACAAATTGTTCTTCACCCAGGAGCTCACGTTGGTGCAGGGGCAGATGCTGGTATTCAACAAATTATTAAAGGGCTTAATGAAGTAATAACGCCAGAACAAACAGTTAATATTGCGCTAGAAACAATGGCAGGAAAAGGAACGGAGTGCGGTCGTAGCTTCGAAGAAATTGCGAAAATTATTGATGGCGTAAAATATAATGAAAAGTTATCTGTATGTTTTGATACGTGTCATACACACGATGCAGGCTATGATATTGTAAATGATTTTGACGGTGTATTAAACGAATTTGATAAGATTGTTGGAATAGACCGTTTACAAGTACTTCATATTAACGATAGCAAAAATGTACGCGGAGCCGGAAAAGACCGTCATGAGAATATTGGTTTTGGTCATATTGGATATAAGGCGCTACATCATATTGTGCATCACCCACAACTTACAAATGTACCAAAAATTCTTGAAACGCCGTATGTAGGTGAAGATAAAAAAGACAAGAAGCCACCATATAAATTAGAAATCGAAATGCTGAAGAATGGTACTTTTGATGAAGGGATTCTTGAAAAAATTAAAGCACAATAAGGAGGGGGTTTTCCCCTCCTTATTTTAGTAGTTGCTGAAATAAAGTATTTACTTGTTGGGCAGTAGCAGGGGAGGTTACTTTTGCTATTTGTTTTAAGAGCTCTAGTCGTTCGTCATTATCGTAAATGTTAATATTCTTTCCTTTCATAAGTACAACAATTTTATCAGCTTGTGCAGTTGTAATTGGAACTTCATATTCTTTGCTATATTTTAATAGCTCTTTTGTAGAAATATGGTTTAATTTTTTATTAACAATTTGTTTGATGAGGTTCATCGTGTTGTCCTCCTTCACACGTTCTACTATCGAAATATATGTGCACATAGCTTGTATATATTCTTATAGAGTTTCGTTTTTTCCATGTGAAAAAGAAGCTTATGCTATAATATAAGAACAAAACTATAGATAAAGAGTATAAGGAGGACTTATGGAAAAAAAGCAACATCGAAAAGAAAGTGTTATTCATCTTATATATCGCTTAGTTATGATTCTCTTTGGAGCAGCGTGTGCGGCGGTAGCGATTGAACTATTTTTAATGCCAAATAAAATTATTGATGGTGGAATTATTGGTGTTTCTCTTATATTAGATTATCTTACTCCTAATATTTGGTGGTTAAGTTTTTCTACTTTAGTTGTTATCCTTAACATTCCGTTTATGTACTCGGGTTATAAACAAATTGGAAAAACATTCATGTTATCTTCTGCGTTCGGAATCGTTGCTTTAGCATTTATTGAATCGACGTTGCACGCTGTCCCGCCATTTACAACTGAGCCAATTTTAGCAACAGTTTTTGGAGGGCTTATTTTAGGTCTTGGTGTAGGGCTTGTTATTCGCCATGGTGGATCAATGGACGGAACAGAAATTATGGGGATTTTATTAACGAAGAAATTACCTTTCTCTGTTGGTGAATTTGTAATGTTTGTGAATTTATTCATTTTTGCATGGGCAGCATTTGTATTTGGTGTTGAACAGGCCATGTATTCTGTTATGACGTACTATATCGCATTCAAAACAATTGATACAGTAATTCAAGGATTAGACGAAACGAAAGCGGTTTTAATAGTGTCAGATCAATATGAAGAAGTATCAAATGCAATTTTACACCGCCTTGGCCGTGGAACAACAAAACTTGTTGCTAAAGGTGGCTATACAGATAAAGAAAAAGAAGTTATTTATGCAGTTGTAACGCGTCTTGAAGTGACGAAGTTAAAGTCGATTGTGCATGAAATTGATGAAAATGCCTTTGTTACGATTATGAGTACGCAAGAGACGAATGGCGGTAAGTTTAAATCAGCGATTCACTAAAAAATTAATTCCAATATCTTTTGAAAGCAGAGAAATTTTCTCTGCTTTTTGTTATAATAGTAAGGTTTCTGGAAATAAAGAATATATTTTGGGCAGATTGGTTTACAACTATAATAAGCTGTACTATAATTCAAATAGAGATAAATCGGAATCATTCTGAATTAAAATAGGTGATGTGTAATGAATAATATATTAGAAATAGAAGGACTTACGTTTCGGTATGAAGATCGAAATGTGTTAGAAGATATTAATTTGCAAGTTCCGAAGGGAGCTTTTTTAGGTTTAGTTGGACCGAATGGTTCAGGGAAATCGACTTTACTTAAATGTTTATTGGGTGTTTTAAAGCCGAAGCAAGGAAGTATTAGATTGTTTGGCATTGATAGTAAAAAGTTTAAAGAGTGGAATAAAGTTGGTTATGTATCTCAAAAGGCAAATAGCTTTAACTCAGGTTTCCCGGCGACTGTTTTTGAAGTTGTTTCAATGGGGCTTGTTTCCAAAAAAGGTCTTTTTCGCTTCTTTACGAAAGACGATAAGGTGAAAGTAGAAAAAGCGATTGCTGATGTAGGGATGAGCGAGTTTCAAGGTCGCAACATTGGAGAGCTTTCTGGTGGACAACAACAACGTGTATTTATTGCTCGTGCACTTGTAAGTGATCCGGAATTACTTATTTTGGATGAGCCTACTGTTGGGATTGATGTGAAAAATGTGGAAAGCTTCTATGAGATACTAGAGGATTTAAACAAAAGGCTAGGGATCACGTTAATTCTTGTTACGCACGATATGGGTGCTGTAACAGAGAAGGTGACGCATGTTGCATGTTTAAATCAGCATCTACATTTCCATGGGAATGTAGAGAAATTCCGAGAGTTAGAAGATGCCGAAATGTCGATTTTATATGGACATCATGTTCATCGCTTAGAACATGAACATGGGCATCACGGGAGGATATAATGATACAGGATTTTTTACAATATGATTTTTTACGTAATTCTTTATACGCTGGTGTTTTAATAGGGCTTGTCGCACCGCTTATCGGCGTGTTCGTTGTAATTCGTCGTATGTCGCTTATTGCAGATGCGTTAAGTCATGTGACGTTATCGGGAATTGCAGCAAGTTTATTACTTGAAAAGACAATCTTTACCGGTGGGTTTTTAAACCCCTTATATATGGGAATGTTTTTTTCAATCGGTGGAGCATTGCTAATTGAAAAATTACGTACTGTATATAAACATTATCAAGAGTTAGCAATTCCGATTATACTTTCAGCAGGAATGGGGATTGGAGTTATCTTCATTTCACTTGCTAATGGATTCAATACGGATTTATTTAGTTATTTATTCGGTAGTGTAAGTGCTGTGACAAGTGCGGATTTAATTATTATTGGTATAGTAGCAATTGTAGTAATTATAACGATTGTTTTATTATACAAAGAGTTGTTTTTACTATCATTTGATGAGGAATACGCTGTATCAACCGGTTTGAGTGCAAAGTGGATTCACTTTATTTTCATTATATTAGTTGCTCTTGTAATTGCGGTATCAATGCGGGTTGTAGGTGTTCTTCTCGTATCATCTTTAATGACGTTACCAGTTGCAGCAAGTATTCGTATTGCAAAAGGATTTAAACAAACAATTTTCTTTTCTATTTTATTTGGTGAAATTGCAGTAATTGGTGGAATGTTTGCTTCGTATCAACTTGATCTAGCACCAGGTGGTACAATTGTTATGATAGCGGTTCTTATTTTAATCGGTGCGATTTTATGGAAGAAGAAAAAAACTGCATAAAGTAGGGATAGGTATGAATCTAACAGAAGCTTTACGCCTAATGAAGGAAAAAGGATATAAACATACGGGGAAAAGGGAAGAGATGCTAAGGCTATTCGCGGCACATAATCGTTATTTAACTGCGAAAGACGTTTTAGAGCATATGAAGGATGATTATCCAGGACTTAGTTTCGATACGATTTATCGTAACTTAACGGTATTCGCTGAAATTGGAGTTTTAGAGCAAACGGAATTAAATGGTGAAAAACATTTTCGTTTTACGTGCTCTATTATGGAACATCATCATCATTTTATTTGTTTAGATTGTGGTGGTACGAAAGAAATCACTTCTTGCCCAATGGATTTTATGAATAAAGATTTTAAAGGTTATGAGGTAACGGGACATAAGTTCGAAATATATGGTCGTTGTCCAAAATGTGCAAAATGAGAGAACTCGTCGGTTATTAACTGACGAGTTTTTAATTTAAATGTAAAAAAGGTTGCTCACAAAAATTGTGGGCAACCGTCTTTTTTATTGTTCTTGTTTTTCTTTTTCTTTTTCTCGTTCGGCAGCCATTTCAGCAGCGATTACATCAATTTCTTTTTTCAGTTCTTCTACCATAGTTTCTTCTGGTACCTTACGAACAACTTGCCCTTTACGGAATAATAAACCTTCTCCGCGTGCACCAGCAATACCGATGTCAGCTTCACGAGCTTCACCAGGACCGTTTACAGCGCAGCCAAGTACCGCAACTTTAATTGGAACTTGAAGTGTAGAGATATATTCTTCTACTTCATTAGCGATGCTAATTAGGTCAATTTCAATACGACCACAAGTTGGACAAGAAATAAGTGTTGCGGCATTAGATGCAAGACCGAATGACTTTAATAGTTCACGTGCAACCTTTACTTCTTCCACTGGATCAGCACTTAAAGAAATACGTAGTGTATTTCCGATACCTTTATTTAAAATTGCTCCAAGACCAGCAGCACTTTTTACAGTTCCAGCAAACAAAGTTCCTGATTCTGTAATACCTAAATGTAATGGATAATCAAAAGCGCGAGCGGCTTTTTCATATGCTTCAATTGCTAAGTTAACATCAGAGGCTTTCATTGATACGATAATATCGTGGAAATCTAAGTCCTCTAAAATTTTAATATGGTGCAGTGCACTCTCGACCATACCATCAGCAGTTGGGTATCCATATTTTTCTAAAATGTGACGTTCTAATGAACCTGCATTTACGCCGATACGGATTGGAATGCCGCGCTCTTTCGCTGCGTTTACAACAGCTTCTACTTTATGGCGACGTCCAATATTACCTGGATTGATACGTACTTTATCAATGCCACCTTCTATTGCTTTTAAAGCAAGGCGATAATCAAAATGAATATCAGCAACAAGTGGAATGTTGATTTGTTTTTTAATATCAGCAATAGCATTTGCTGCGCGCTCGTCTGGAACAGCAACACGAACGACTTGACAGCCTGCTTCTTCTAAACGTTTAATTTCAGCAACTGTAGCCTCAACATCATGTGTTTTTGTTGTCGTCATACTTTGTATAATTAATTCATTGTTACCGCCAATTGTTAAATTACCGACTTTAACTGGACGTGTTTTTGTACGATGAGTCATTTCATTCACGAGTAGATCGCTCTCCTTATAAAAGAAGTTTCTTATTTTAGTCCCTTACATCAATGATAGTATGTGTGAGAAAGGGCTATAGAAACCAAAGTACTCGGTTTCGCTTTTACTATTGTATCAGCGCCTTTATGTAATTGACAAGGATTAAGTGATGGCTTATTGATATAACGGGAATTTATAAGACTTTCCAATTTGGATTTTTGTAGCAGATGTATTTTTATTTAATTGTTTAAAATCATCAATTACTTTTTCAATAGAAGGAATTTTTTTCTTATTGATCGCTTCTGTAATAGAAAGGACTGTATCACCAGTTTTTACTTCAATTGCTTTATAAGCTGTATCCGTTTCTTTTTCTGTTTCTTTCTCGTTATTTTGCTTTGTATCTGCATTTTCTTTTTTTATCGTTTCGGCAGCTGTTGTTTTTTTGTATGAACTTAACATCGGTAAAGTACCGATTTTAATGTCGTAATAAAATATATAGCCGAGGACAAGCACGAATAAGAGTACACCTAATCTCTTCATATCCTTCACTCCTTTGCTAGGAATATATGCTTGTCCAAAAAAAAAATGCCTATTTAGGCATTTTTTTATAGTTCTTGTTTATCTTTTGGTTTTGGAACTTCTTTAATTGTTAAGTATAGAACGATTAAAACAACTGCAATGTAAATGAATGTTGCTCCAGGTACGTTTATTTTGAATAAATCCATAACCATAAAGAAGATCGTTGGAATTGTGTAGCTGTAAGCAGTTAACGTCCAAACTTGTTTATAAGATAATTTGCGTTGACCGCTCATTGCAGAACCGATGAAGGCAAGTAATGTAACTCCTACAAAGGTAATAAATAATTGGAACAAGTACAGTAAGAACCCAATAACGAATAGTAAGATTGGATAAATACTGTCAAATAACGAAATGAAATCTTGTAAATCTTTCTTTTCAAGAGATGCACCTAATAAATCATTATAAGAGTATGTTTGTGTTTGGCCATTTCCCATGGAGACTACTTTATCTTTTAAAACGAATAAACCTGTTTTATTTTGATATTTTTCTAAGTCTGTTGAATTTGGATCAAATACGAAAAGGGCATTTCCATCTTCTTTTTCGATAGGTTGGTCAATATCAGCTGTTAGTTCGCCATTTTCAATTTTGAAATCAGGTAAATCTTTTTCAATCACTTTATTTACCATGTTAACACCATCTTGGATAACGCTACCGTACAAGAAAGTTCTTGGAATAGTAGTGATTAGGCAAAGAAGTATAATATACAAAATGGTTTTACCGATTTTTTGAAAACGGAAAAGCGCCATATCTTTAGGCGAATATACGCTTTTTGCTAGCTGTTTAAAAATGGACATAGATTCACTTCCTTTATGTATGTATAAATTCATTGTAACGTACGAATCTAGAGAAGCTCAAGATATATTATATTTACATATAGTAGAGAGGACTAAATTTCTTCTTACTTAATTTTCTTCTTTTAGGAGAGAAAAATACAATTGACACTTTTCTTTTGTATATGGTAAATTTATCTTACATTTCTCAAACGATATATCCGATGGGAATTTAGTTATTTTTAATGTTACATACATAATTGTGGACCCTTAGCTCAGCTGGTTAGAGCAGACGGCTCATAACCGTCCGGTCGTAGGTTCGAGTCCTACAGGGTCCATATCCATTTCGCATGTTTATTATGTCGGCAGGAAGCTTCCTTGTAGAAGGAAGCTTTTTTTACGGAATATATGAGCATTTTAATTGAAAAGAAGTGGGAATTTTGCTACTTTAATGATAGCAAGACAATGTGATTTATTTGTTTGCACCCTATGGCAATTAGGGTAGAATGAAGTTGTATGTCACATATGTAGTGACAATACATAAACCGGGAGGAATATAACAATGGCAAAACACGAATTACCAAATTTACCTTATGCGTATGATGCTTTAGAACCTCACTTTGATAAAGAAACAATGAACATCCATCATACAAAACATCACAACACGTATATTACAAACTTAAACGCTGCTTTAGAAGGTCATGCAGAATTAGCTGACAAAAGCGTTGAAGAATTAGTAACAAACTTAAACGAAGTACCTGAAGCAATCCGTACAGCAGTACGTAACAATGGTGGCGGACATGCTAACCATACATTCTTCTGGACAATCCTATCTCCAAACGGCGGAGGACAACCAGTAGGTGAACTTGCAACTGCGATTGAAGCGAAATTCGGTAGCTTCGATACATTCAAAGAAGAATTTGCAAAAGCTGGCGCAACTCGCTTCGGTTCTGGTTGGGCTTGGTTAGTAGTAAACAATGGTGAGTTAGAAGTAACAAGCACTCCAAACCAAGATTCTCCTCTAACTGAAGGTAAAACTCCAGTTATCGGTTTAGATGTTTGGGAGCATGCTTACTACTTAAATTACCAAAACCGTCGTCCTGACTACATCGGTGCATTCTGGAACGTTGTAGATTGGAACGTTGCTGAAAAACTTTACCAAGAAGCAAAATAATTAAAGTTAATACAGCTAGAAAAAAGCTAGGAGTTTTCTCTTAGCTTTTTTCTATGCTCTCCTTTTACATAATTGAGCTTGTCTTTGGAAGACTAGAACATGAAGTAAAGGAGAGTTGTGTATGAAGTGGAAACATGTAATTGGTGATGTTGAAGTGAATCGTGATTTAGTATTATTGCTCGTTATAGGAGGTTTATACACGCTCGCAATTTCTTTATCGAATACGTTTGTAAACATTTATTTATGGAAGCAAACACAAAATTATGTGAATCTAGGCTTGTATACTTTGGCCAGCGTGGTATTGCAACCCCTAACATTTCTTGTAGGCGGAAAATTAGCGAAACGTATTGATCGTTCAATTTTATTACGAATAGGTGTAGGCACGTTAGCTGTTTTTTTTATCGTCGTTTTAGTAGCGGGAAAAAGTGCTTCTCACTATATTTTACTAATGGGAGCTCTTTTGGGAGTTGGTTATGGTTTTTATTGGCTCGCATTTAACTTGTTGACTTTTGAGATTACAGAACCAGAAACAAGAGATTTTTTTAATGGTTTTCTCGGACTTCTTACATCGTTCTCTGGAATGATTGGGCCAATAGCAGCCGGATATACAATTTCACGTATGGAAAAATGGAGTGGTTATACTGTCGTTTTTTTCCTCTCGTTAATGCTATTTGCGATTGCAGTTGTTTTAAGCTTTTTTTTATCAAAGAGAGAATGTGAAGGGCGCTATGAAATTGTACAAGTATTGAAAGAGCGGCGAGTTGATGAAAACTGGGGAAGAATTACACGCGCTCATTTCTTCCAAGGTTTAAGAGAAGGAACGTTTATTTTCGTTATTTCGGTATACGTCTATTTAGCATCTGGTAGCGAGTTAGCACTAGGGAAATATAGTTTAGTGAATTCTGCAGTATCATTTGTATGCTATTATTTAGTTGCTCGTATGTTAAAGAAAGAATGGCGAAAAAAAGCAATTTTACTCGGTGGTATTATTTTATACGCGGTTGTA
Organism: Bacillus silvicola; assembly: GCF_050524305.1. Lineage (NCBI taxonomy): Bacteria > Bacillati > Bacillota > Bacilli > Caryophanales > Bacillaceae > Bacillus > Bacillus silvicola. The sequence continues at coordinate 1,212,425 of NZ_JBNGVC010000012.1, read as the reverse complement.
TTTTTAGTTATTTTCAATGTTACATATACGAAATTACTTATTTATGCAGCATGTATTGCGGTTGCATATCCCATTTTACTCGTTCCGTACGGCTCCATGACATACGATGTAATTGGTAGAGCAAAACAGGCGAGAGAATGGCGTGTAGAATATGTAGTGGTCAGGGAATTATGGTTAAATGCTGGAAGAATTTGTTCCATTTTAAGTTTTTTATGTGCTGTTATATTCTTTCCACCTGAAAAAAGCTTACCTTTCTTACTATGTATTTTAGGAGCTGGACATTTCCTTATTTATTTTGCGGTTAAAAATGTCAAATATGATGAGGGAAATGTGAACAAAACCAGCGTTGTAGCACAAGAAACCACACAGAATCAAACTGAACCAGAAGGTTAACTTATCGTGTGTTTTATGCTAGAATAGAAAAAGATGTAAGACAGCAGTGAGGGCACCTGTATGAAGGTGTCCCTTTCACATTACATAGCTGTTGGTAGAGGGGGTTTGTATGAGCAAGAAGCAGAAAAAGAACCAGACAAAGACAAAGACCCACGTTCCCTTTCGGTTAAACGTGTTGTTTTTTTGCGTGTTTTTAATGTTCTCCGCGGTTATTGTAAGACTTGGATACGTACAAATTGTTCGTGGTGAGGAATATAAAAATGAAGTTGAGAAGAAAGAAAATTCAACGATAAGTAATCCTGTACCGCGTGGGAAAATATTTGATCGTAATGGAGAAGCGGTCGTAGATAATGAGCCTATTCGTACAATTACATTTACAAAAATGAAGGGATCAACTGCAGCAGATCGCTTAGAAACAGCGAAAAAGTTAGCAGATTTAATTGAAGTCCCGACAGATAAGTTAACGGATCGCGATAAAAAAGACTATTGGCTTGCTTTACATAAAGAAGAAGCAGAGGCAAAAATCACAAAAAAAGATCGTGAAGAGTTTAAAGTGAATAAAATTGACGATAAAGAACTAGATGAACGTCAACGAAATCGTGTAACAGAAGAAGAGATTAATCAACTGTCAGCAAAAGATTTAGAAATATTGGCGATCAAAAGTAAGATGGAAAGCGGATATGCAATGACGCCGCAAATCGTTAAAAAAGGTGCAACAGAAGAAGAATACGCGATTATTAGTGAAAATTTGGCGAAATTGCCAGGTGTAGATACAAATGTCGACTGGGAACGAAAATATAAGTATGATGATATGTTCCGAAGTGTACTTGGTGGTGTAACGACTTCTGATGAAGGGTTACCGAGAGAGCGATTAGATTACTATCTTGTTCGCGATTATAATCGTAACGATCGCGTAGGAAAAAGTTACCTTGAGCAACAATATGAAGATAGCTTACATGGCACAAAAGCTGAAGTTAGAAATGTTACAGATAAAGATGGTAATATTTTAGAAACTATTAATGTGTCACAAGGACAACGAGGTAACGACCTGAATTTAACAATCGATATGGAATTACAAAAGCGCGTAGAAGAAATTCTTGCGAAAAACTTAATGAGATTTAAAGGGGGCGAACCTCTTTTAGACCGCGCATTCGTTGTAATGATGAACCCGAAAAATGGTGAGGTTTTATCTATGGCGGGGAAACAATTAGTGAATGAGGGCGGCGAAACGAAAGTAAAAGATTTCGCATTAGGAACGATGACAAGTTCTTATCCGATGGGTTCAACTGTAAAAGGTGCGACAGTACTTACGGGATATCAAACTGGTGCAATTCAACCTGGATCCGTACTGTTAGATGAACCGATTAAATTAAAAGGGACACCTACGAAGTCATCTTGGAAAACGATGGGGTATATTAATGACCTTACAGCGTTAAAAATGTCTTCTAACGTTTATATGTTTAAAACTGCGATGAATATTGCAGGGGTTCCATACGTACGAGGCGGTACTTTAGATATCCCGCAAAAAGCATTTGATACGATGCGTTATTATTTTGGTCAGTTTGGGCTGGGTGTAAAAACAGGTATTGATTTACCAAATGAAACGGCTGGTCAAATGGGTAGAGGAAATCAACCAGGTTTCTTATTAGATTTAGCAATCGGACAGTATGATACGTATACACCTCTTCAATTAGCGCAATATATTTCGACGATTGCAAATGGTGGATATCGTATGCAACCTCAAGTTGTAAAGGAAATTCGTGAGCCATCGGCGAAGCCAGAGGAAGTTGGAAAAGTTGTTCAATCCATGGAACCGAAAGTATTAAATCGCGTTGATATGCCTGAATCGCAAATTAAACGTGTTCAAGAAGGATTTAGACAAGTGTATAACGATTCAGGTGGTACAGCTACGAAATACTTTGCAGGCGCACCATATAAAGCTGCTGGGAAAACAGGTACAGCTCAAACTGTATATGGCGGAGATAAAGAGATTGGTAGAAATGCAAAAGGTGAGCGTATTGAAACATATAACTTAACATTAGTAGGTTATGCGCCACTTGAAGACCCTGAAGTAGCATTTTCTGTTGTTGTGCCATGGGTACATGATGATAAAACAGGAATCAATGGATATATCGGTCGTGAAATTATGGACGCTTACTATGATTTGAAAAAACAAGCATTAACTGGTGAAGCTCCAAAAGATGAAAAAGAGAAAAAAAGTAATACACAAGATGATGAATAAAAAAGCTGTAAAAAAAGCACACTATCTGAAAAGATAGTGTGCTTTTTTTTATGCTTTATGCATATGGTTTAGTAAATGTGGACAAGCGTAAAATGTTGAAGAAACATGTAGTTTCAAAAAAGATGAACACAACAAGATTGGTGCACACGCTTTAAATTCGTCTTATGTACTAGGAGATGGCAGTTGTATGGATGATTAGAAAATTTACTGCATCTAAAGTACAAAAATGAAAATCAAGTTTGTGTATACAGTTGTTTTTGTGGAACTTTACAAAACTTTTACAAACAATTAAAACCGAATTAATAGTTTAGCAGTATTCTTATATCTGTAATCCTGTTATTTCCGGTTACTTCTAGGAGGAAGAACACGTGAAATGGATGAGTGTATCGATTAAGATTTTGACATTATCGGCATGTATTCTTTTTTATAACATGTCTACTGCATTCGCTACAAATGAAATGGGAGAAGTGAGAGTTGATGGATCCTCAACGGTTTTTCCTATTATAGAGGCAGTAGCAGAAGAATATACAAAGGCTCATCCAAACGTGAAAATTTCTATTAGCATTTCTGGGACAGGAGGAGGATTTAATCGCTTCAGTAAAGGAGAAGTAGATATAAACAATGCTTCGAGAGTGATGAAGCGTGTAGAAGAAAATGCAATGAAGAAAAATTCCATTCAATTTACGCCATTTGAGGTTGCTTATGATGGTCTTACGATTGTTGTGAATCGTCAAAATACGTGGGTAAACAATATAACGATAGACGAGTTACGTCTACTATGGGGTGAAGATGGAAGTTCAAAACGATGGTCGCAAATTCATTCATCATGGCCACGTGAACAAATTAAATTTTATGCGCCAGGCGTAGACTCTGGTACTTATGATTATTTTCAAAATGTTGTCTTACAAAATAGTCGCCTTGTAAAAACGGTCTCTTTGTCTGAAGACGATCAAGTGATTATGCAAGGGGTAATGAATGATAAAAATGCCATTGCTTTTGTAGGATATGCTTATTATATGGCTAACCAAGATAAGGTGAAAGCAATAAAGGTGAATGGTGTATTTCCAACGAAAGAGACCATTCAGTCAGGTGCGTATAAGCCTTTAGCTAGACCGCTATTTGCTTATGTAAATGATGCATCTATCCGAAATAAAATGAATGTAGCAAATTATGTTGAGTTTATGATTAAACATGTTGGCAACCTCGCTGAAGAGGTCGGATATGTAAAATTGCCAAAAGAAAAATACAATGAACAGCTGCGGATGTTAACAGAAATAAAAAGGTAATGTCAGGGTGGAAAGGGGTTTTCATCTTTGGCTCATAATGACAAAAGTCAAATTACATTTTCTGTACAACATTTGATTGAGAGAAATACAAATAGAAGAAAAAAAGCGCAGCGAATCAATCGAATAGTTCCGTTATTACTAAAAATAATTGCTAGCGTGTCTATAGTGACGACACTTGGAATTATTATTACGTTGGCTAATGAAACAATCATGTTTTTTCAAAAAATATCATTATACTCCTTTTTGACGGAGCAAGAATGGTTACCTTTTTTTGAAGATCCTAAATTCGGTATATTACCACTTATATGTGGAACAATTCTTGTAACAGCAATTGCTATGGTTGTAGCAATTCCTATCGGTTTAGGGTGTGCCGTATTTTTGAGCGAATATGCTTCAAATGGTGCTCGGAAAATATTAAAACCGTTGTTAGAGCTACTAGCAGGTATCCCAACAATTGTATATGGTTTTTTCGCATTAACAGTTGTTACGCCACTTTTACAACGGATCATACCAGATTTGCAGTTTTTTAATGCTATTAGCCCAGGCATTGTGATTGGATTTATGATGGTACCTACGGTTGCCTCGCTTTCTGAAGATGCAATGAGCGCTGTAGCGAAAGGAATTAAAGAAGCTTCACTAGGGCTAGGGGCAACTCGTTTTGAGATGGTAAAACAAATAGTATTTCCATCGGCTTTTACGGGCATTATGGCAGCGATTATATTGGCAGCTTCTCGGGCGATTGGTGAAACAATGATTGTTGTTATTGCAGCTGGATCAACACCTAATATATCGATAGATCCGACTCATTCCATTCAAACATTAACAGCTTATATTGTACAAGTGAGTTTAGGGGATGCTCCGCATGGAACGCTTACTTATTACAGCATGTATGCTGTAGGTGCGACTTTATTCATGTTTACTTTTATTATGAACATCATTTCGCAGTATATTATGCGCCGTTTTAGGAGGGTGACATAATATGCGAATGTTAGATCATAAAAAAATACAAGAAAATATGGCATCACGTTTTTTAAAAGATAGAATTTACAAATCATTATTTTATATAGCGATTTTGTTTTCAATCGTAATTCTGTTTATTTTATTGTTTCAAATTTTTGAAAAAGGTATGAGTTATCTTTCAATAGATTTTTTTACAAACTTCGCTTCACGTAATCCGAAAGAAGCTGGGATTGCTGCTGCTTTGTCAGGGACAATATTATTTATGAGTATTGTTATACCGGTCTCTTTTATATTTGGGGTCGGAACAGCTCTTTATTTAGAGCATTATGCGAAAGAGTCCGTTTTTAAAAAATTAATAGAATTGAATAATCAAACATTAGCGGGAGTACCTTCCGTTGTGTTTGGTTTACTCGGATTAACTATTTTCGTATACGCCCTCCATTTGGGAGAGAGTATAATCGCAGCGGCACTGACGATGAGTTTACTCGTCTTACCAACAGTTGTTGTGGCTAGCCAAGAAGCGATTCGATCTGTACCAAGTTCCTTATTAGAAGCTTCTTACGGATTAGGTGCTACGAAATGGCAAACGATGTATCAAATTGTACTGCCAGTAGCTTTGCCAGGGATTTTAACAGGATGTACGTTAGCGGTATCGAGAGCAATCGGAGAAGCAGCACCGTTGTTAGTTATTGGGGCACTTGCATTTGCAAATTATGTTCCGTTTAGTATGTTCGATAGATTTACGGTTTTACCAATTCAAATTTTTAATTGGATGAGTAGACCACAAGAGGAATTTCAGTATGTAGCAGCAGCTGGGATGATTGTTTTGCTAGGATTGCTGCTCTTTATAAATATATTTGTCTTATGGTTACGAAATCGAAAATAAGTTGGAAGTGGATGAAAGGGGAATTCAAATGGTAGCAACAGTAGTAAATGTACAGGTGAAAAATGAGAAGAAGATTGAGGCAGCACCAAAAAAAGTAGTGTTTGATACGAAAAATTTAAATTTATGGTACGGAGAAGACCATGCTTTAAAAGATATCAACTTAAGTATTCATGAGAATGAAGTAACAGCGATTATCGGTCCAAGTGGTTGCGGGAAATCAACATACTTAAAAACGTTAAATCGTATGGTAGAGTTAGTACCTATCGTTCGAACTACGGGAGTTATCGAATATAGAGAACGAAATATATTCGATAAAGCATATCCCGTTGAAGAATTACGTACGCATGTGGGTATGGTATTCCAAAAGCCAAATCCATTCCCGAAATCTATTTATGAAAATGTAGCATATGGACCGAAAATTCATGGTGTTCGTGACAAAAAAACACTTGATGAAATCGTTGAAAAAAGCTTGCGCGGAGCAGCCATTTGGGATGAGTTAAAAGATCGTTTGCACGATAATGCATATGGTTTATCTGGTGGGCAGCAACAACGTCTATGTATTGCACGCTGCTTAGCGATTGAGCCAGACGTAATTTTAATGGATGAACCAACATCAGCGTTAGATCCAATTTCAACATTAAAAGTAGAAGAACTAATTCAGGAGTTAAAGAAAGATTTTAGTATTGTTATTGTAACGCACAACATGCAACAAGCAGCACGTATTTCAGATAAAACTGCCTTCTTCTTAAGTGGAGAAGTTGTGGAATATACAGATACAAATAAATTATTTACAACACCTGCAGATAAGCGAACAGAAGACTACATTACAGGACGATTTGGTTGATATCGTTGTAAGGCTAAGAGGAAATGTCCTCTTAATAGAGGGCATTCCTCACTTTCACCTCATTTTAAATAGGGGAGTAATATTTCTCTTTTCTCAAGGCTTAATAAACGTACAAGAGGCTGTGGAGGGGATTTATATATAATGCACATAATATTGAGGGGGAAGAAGCAATGGTAAGAGAACAGTTTCAATATGATTTAAAGACGTTACAACAAAAGGTAGTTGAACTTGGTGAATTAGCAAGGGAAGCTTTATTGATTGCTATGGAAGGGCTTCACAAAAGAGATGTAGAGAAAGCATTAGAGGTCATTGATGGTGATTATCGCATGGATAATTTAGAAGAAGAAATAAATGACCTTGCACTTATGCTTATTACAAAGCAGCAGCCTGTAGCAAGTGATTTACGAAGAATTTTCATTTCAATTAAAACAGCGACAGATTTAGAACGAATTGCAGATCACGCTGTTAATATTGCGAAATCAACAATTCGTCTTGGAGAAAAAGAAGTGGTTGTTAGCTTGCAGAATCTTGATGAAATGTTTGAGATTGCTCATAAAATGTTAAATTTAGCATTAGAAGCATACGAGCAAGAAAATTTAACTTTTGCTAGACAAATTGCTGAAATGGATGATTCAGTTGATGAAATTTATGGGAAGGCGATTCGTGAATTTATTTCCTCTATCCCTGGACAACCAGAAGCGATTACACAAATTACACAACTATCCTTTGTTGCAAGATATATTGAGCGTGTAGCAGACCATGTTACCAATATTGCTGAGAATGTATTTTATTTAGTAAAAGGAAAGCATTATTTATTGAATGAGTAGGAAAAGAGTAGGTGATGAGAAATCACCTGCTTTTTTTAGTCAAAACATGACAAAAAAAGCTCGTTGTTTCCTTTAGTTTATGATGATAAGATGTATCATAATTAATGGAAAAATAAGTACATATGTGTTAATTACGTATTATTAAATATTTTGCTAAGTTAATAGTAAGCGCTTTCTTTTTTGCTAAGGTTAAAAGGTACATTTATTTATCCCGCTATTTGCGGACAGTAAAACTCCCACCTTAAAATTTGGCTGGAGCAAAGAAGTTAGGTGGGAGTCGGGCGTTTACTGCAGTTAATGAGGGATAAATGATATATATGTGGTATACGGAGTTCTTGAACATTATATAAGTGGAGGCTGAAGTATATGAAGGGGGTTATTTTAGCTGGAGGAAAGGGAAGACGCCTTAGACCATTAACATGTAATACTCCAAAACCGATGTTACCATTGTTAGAAAAGCCGGTTCTTGAATATAATATTGAATTATTACGTCAGCATGGAATTCGTGAAATTGCAATTACCGTTCAATATATGAGTACAGCTATTAAGCAGTACTTTGGTGATGGTAGTAAATGGGGAGTTAACTTGTATTATTTTGAAGACTCTCCCCCACTTGGAACCGCAGGGAGTATTAAGCAAGCGGAAAGTTTTTTAGATGAAACATTTGTTGTTATTAGTGGGGATGCACTAACTGATTTTCAATTATCAGAAGGAATTGCATTTCATGAACAGAAGAAGAGAATGGTAACGATGTTTGTGAAAGAAGTAGAAAATCCACTCTCATTTGGGTTAGTTGTAACGAATAAAGAACAAGAAATTATACGATATATAGAAAAACCGAGTTGGAATGAGGTAGTTTCTAATGTTGTGAATACAGGTATTTATATAATGGAGCCGGAAATTTTTTCTTACATACCATCCATGGGATTTTTTGATTTCAGTCATGATGTATTCCCATTATTGGCAAATAAAAATACGTTATTTGCATATTTATCAGAAGACTATTGGCTAGATATTGGTACATTTGATCAATATCGGCAAGCTCAATTCGATTTGTTGACGAAAAAATTGAAGGTGCCTATTCCATATACAGAAGTATTACCAATGGTGTGGATGGGAGAAGGCGTAACGATAGGAAAAGGGACGAAAATTCATGGTCCTTCTTTTATTGGAGAAGGAGCAATAATTGGTGCTGGTGCTGTAATTGAACCGTACTCTATTATAGGGAAAAATAGTATCGTTTCAAGTTATTCTCATCTTCAAAAAAGCATCGTTTTTGCAAACGCCCGTATCGGAAAATATTGTGAGTTGCTAGAAACAACAATTGGAGAGCATACAATGGTTGAAGATGATGTTACACTTTTTCAAAAAAGTATCGTAGCGGACCGTTGCCATATAGGGAAAAGTACAGTAATTAAGCAAAAAGGAAAACTATGGCCATATAAGGTGATAGATAGTCATTCAATAGTAGGCTCTGCTGGTGTTCAAGAGAGTGAAAAGGGGGCAGGATGGTTACAAAAAAGCCGGATTGTAGGAAGAGGCAATGTTGAGATTACCCCTCAATTTATTGTGAAAGCCGCAATGGCTTATGGTTCTCTTTTTGTAAAAGGAGAGAGTATATTAATCGGAAGTCAAGAAAATATAGAAACAACGTCCTATAAAAACTTATTCCTCCATGCTATTCATGGTATTGGGATTCATACGATGGAATGTAAAGAAATGAACGAGTCACTTTTTCAGTATGCCATTCATAATTTGAACTGTGCAGGTGGGGTTTTTATTCAAGTAGAAAGTGATAGAGGGATTGTTATAAAGATGTATGGCAGGGATGGAATGTTATCGTATAAGCAGCAAAAAATGATCGAACAACTATATATGTCTGAGTCGTTTCGTTACGTATGTGAGAAAGAAATGGGGCGAAGTAAGCAGGTTCATGTTTCTTTAAATAATTATATAGAAGCAGTATTAGAACACATTGATATAGAGAAAATACAAAAACAGAAGTTCCATCTTCTTATTAATAAGAGAAATGATATGTTACAACAGTTACTTATGCTCTTTCTGCAAAGGCTTGGGTGCACAGTTACATGGATTTATGCGGGGGAACAAAAAGATCATGTGAAAGCTTTGATGAAATCGAGTAAAGCAAATATGGCGCTTATGTTTTCTGAACAAGGAAATCAATTCGATTTATATGATAATCATAGTAATATTTACCAAGGAACTGATTTTGAAGAAGTAGATATTCCTGATTTATTATTTGAATCAGCAGGTGAAATTTACCCAATGTCTTTGAAATTGGGCGGTTGTTATCTTCTATTTTATATGCATGATGAAAAAAAGTCTTTTCAAATAAGATGGAAGCGAGATATTTTATATCGAATAGGAAAATTATTTGAGTTAATAGCACTGCAGGGAAAAACATTTCTCAGCATAATAGAGCAATCACCTCCGCTCTATTTACTTTGTGATGAAGTTGTGTGTTCGTGGAAGGAAAAAGGGAAAGTAATGCGGAAATTATTGGCTGATATGGAAAGAAAAGAAGACGGGATATTAGAAGGAGTACAGTTCAAATATACAGAAAAAGAGTGGTCTTATATCGTTTCTGACGCAAAACAACCAAAATTTTTAGTGTATTCACATGCTAGAAACCCAGTGATAGCAAGGGAAAACATGAAAAATCTTATAGAAAAAATTAGACAATATCAAAAGGTGTAGAATTTTTATTTTAAAAGTGGTATTATAGTATAGTCTGATTTAAGTTATTAGTACTGGAGGGAAATAAGAATGCGTGTGAATATTACTCTAGCATGTACAGAATGCGGAGATCGTAACTATATCTCAAAGAAAAATAAACGTAACAACGCTGAGCGTATCGAGCTTAAAAAGTATTGCAAGCGTGACAAGAAGTCTACGTTACACCGTGAAACAAAGTAAGCAGTAGGAATATTTTCCTACTGTTTCTTTTTTTTATGCGATTCCTATGTAAAAGTGATACACTATCCTCGTAGAGTAAAGTGTCACTGTAAGGGGGAAAAGTGTGTGAAAGAAGAGAAAATACGTTTACGTAAACAAATAATAGAACGCATGAATTCTTTATCTGAAGAACAGTATACAACTTTATCGGAACAAATTGCAGTTTCGTTGTATGGGCAAAAAGAGTGGATTGAAGCTAGAACAATTGGAATCACTCTCTCGATGGAACATGAAGTGAATACATATCCTATTATCGAAAAAGCTTGGGAAGAAGGAAAGAAAATTGTTGTTCCAAAGTGTAATAAAGGGACAAGAACGATGTCTTTCCGGAAAATTAGTAATTTTGATCAATTAGAAACAGTATATATGAATTTACGTGAACCGATTCCAGCGTTTACGGAAGAAGTGAATGCGTGTGAAATTGATCTTCTTATCGTGCCAGGAGTAGCTTATACAGGGCGAGGGGAACGGATTGGATATGGTGGCGGCTACTATGATCGTTATCTCGTGCATTATAAAGGGAAAACGCTATCATTAGCTTATGATTATCAAATGGTAAAACATATTCCTGTTGAACCATTTGATAAAAATGTAGAAAAAATTATTACAGAAAAAGGAACAATGGTTATAAATGGGCTTGTATAGACAAATAAAAATTGACGAGGCTTTTTCTTCTTGATTATAATAAAATATGTGAACGTTTTCTTATTATAATTTTTTATAGTAAGTAAGCATAGAGGGTGATGAAATGATATCCATTTATGATATTCAACAATTGCTAAAGAAATTTGGTACGATTATTTACACAGGTGATCGAATTGCAGATTTACAATTAATGCAAGATGAATTGCGTGAATTAAATCAATCACAGCTAATCGATCCACAAGACTATCAAACAGCTTTATTTTTATTGAAGCAAGAAATTCAAAAAGAGATAAATAAGAATTAGATAAAGGTAGGTAAGCAACATGGAAGAGAAATGGTTAGTTGGTGTTGATCTTGGTGGTACAACGATTAAATTAGCATTTATTAATGTGTACGGTGAAATTTTACATAAGTGGGAAATCCCTACGAATACAAATGAGCAAGGAAAACATATTACACTTGATGTAGCGAAAGCTATTGATAAAAAGTTAGAAGAGTTAGGTGAATTAAAAAGCAAGTTAATTGGTGTTGGTATGGGAGCTCCTGGTCCTGTACATGTCGCATCTGGAATGATTTATGAAGCGGTTAATTTAGGTTGGAAAAATTATCCGTTAAAAGATTTACTAGAAGTAGAAACAGGATTACCTGTTGTGATAGATAATGATGCAAACTTAGCAGCGCTTGGAGAAATGTGGAAAGGTGCTGGTGAAGGAGCAAAAGATTTAATTTGCATGACACTTGGCACGGGTGTTGGTGGCGGTGTAATCGCCAATGGTGAGATTGTACACGGTGTAAGTGGTGCTGCAGGTGAGATTGGACATATTACAGTAGTTACAGAGAATGCTTTCCCATGTAATTGCGGAAAGTCTGGTTGTTTAGAGACAGTAACATCTGCAACGGGTATTGTGCGTGTTGCTATGCAAAAAATACAAGAGACTGATAAAGAGAGTATTTTACGTTCTATGTTAGCAGAAGAAGGGCGTATTACATCAAAAGATGTATTCGAAGCGCATGGACAAGGTGATGAGCTAGCAGGCGAAGTAGTAGAAAAGGTGGCTTCTTATTTAGGATTAGCTGTAGCAAACCTTTCTAGCACATTGAATCCAGAGAAAATTGTTATTGGTGGTGGCGTGTCTAAAGCTGGAGATGCGTTATTAGAACCAATTCAACGCTATTTCGAGCAATATGCTTTCTCACGTGCTGTAAAGAGCACAAAGTTAGCAATTGCGACACTTGGTAATGACGCAGGTGTTATCGGAGGAGCTTGGCTTGTAAAAAAGCACAAATACGAAGCGAAGATGATATAAGTTGTGAAATATGAGAAGAGGAAGGGGCACCCCTTCCTCTTTTTATGCAAAATCTTGATGAAGAATTCCATGTAAATGAATTAAGCTGTTGGAGGGTACCCATTATATAGAACAGTCATGATTGTAAACCATCCGAAAACGAGTACGGTTGCAATTGCAAAACCGCCCGCGAAAAAGTTCTTTTCGCGAAGTGTTCTAAGCGTAGCAAATACAGCTAACAGAGTGACTAGCGCAAAAATAATAACAAGGCCCATACAATATCCTCCTCTGTCTTCTTATTTCTTACGATGAGTTTTTGGAATATTTACTCTTTTATATTGTACATGTTTTAAAAATGAATGTCGAGATAGCATCCTTTCTTTTCCTAAGAGAAAGAAATGTTGTATCATTGAAAGTAAGTTCAATAACTGGAGGAGATTTTTATATGAAATGGACACAAATGCCTTTAGGCCCATTACAAACAAATGCTTATATTTTAACGAATGATCAAAATGAGTGTATTATTTTTGATCCTGGTCATGAAGGAGAGAAACTTGTTACATATTTACAAGAAGCGCAGTTAAAGCCCCTTGCGGTTTTATTAACGCATGCTCACTTTGATCATATTGGTGCTGTTGATGCCGTGAGAGATGCTTTTCGTATTCCGGTATACGTACATAAAGAAGAAGCGGATTGGTTAGGAGATGCAACTGTGAATGGATCGCAAATTTTTATGATGAACCGCAGTATTACAGCGAAACCGGCAGATCAAATTATTGATGCAGAAGGTACATTAACGATCGGTTCTTTTAACTTTGAAATTTTTGAGACACCAGGACATTCTCCAGGAAGTATTTCTTATTATTGTAAAGAGGCGAATGCCGTATTTTCTGGTGATGTATTATTCCAAATGAGTATTGGAAGAACAGATTTGCCTGGCGGAAGCTTTGCTGAATTAATTGGAAGTATTGAAGAGAAATTATTTGTATTACCAGATGAAACAGCAGTGCTATGTGGGCATGGTCCAGAGACAAGCATTGGATTTGAAAAAGAAAATAATCCATTTTTACAATAAGGAGTTATTATGGGGATGGAGCTCATTTTAAGAGAATGGATGGGGAAAGAAAAGGATTATTCAATTTCATACAGTACGTATATGAACCTCGTATTATATACAGAAGGACATGGATATTATATGAGAGAACGTGAAAAAATTGGAAGACAAGGAGATTTTTTTACGAGTAGTAATGTATCTTCTGTCTTTGCGAAGACTTTTGCTAAGTTTTTTATTCGGCTTGTTGAAAATGGAGAAGTTTCTTCAAATATTTGTGAGGTTGGTGGGGGAACGGGAAAGTTTGCCCATGATGTTTTACAAGAATGGAAACAATTATCTCCGGAAACCTTTAGTAGTTTAAACTATTCAATTGTTGAAGTGAGCCCTTTTCATAGAAGATTACAGCAGGAGAGTCTTTGCTCATTTGATAATGTATCGTATTATACATCGTATATTGAAATGGGAGAGTCTTTCGAAGGAATTATTTTTTCGAATGAACTATTTGATGCGTTTCCTGTTGAAGTAGTTGAGAAAAGAAATGGAATTTTGTATGAAGTACGTATCACGTATACAGAGGAAGGGGACCTTGCAGAAGTATTTAGGCCAGTAGAGAAAAAAATTGGTCGATACTTATTGAAATATAATATTCATATTGCAGAGGGGCAGCGATTTGAGGTACCTATTGCAATGGAAGAGTATATAGAAGAAATTGCGGAATGGTTCCAGCGAGGTATATGTATTACAGTTGATTATGGTTATACAAGAGAAGAATGGATGCATCCTGCACATCATGAAGGAAGTTTAAGAGGATATTATAAGCATAAGCTAATTCGTAACCCTCTTGCATATCCAGGAGAAATGGATTTAACTACCCATGTTCATTGGGATGAGTTGAAGGTGATTTTCGAGCTACAAGGGATTCATACGATATGGCATAGGAAGCAATCAGAGTTTTTGTTAGCGGCAGGGATATTAGAACATCTTACGAGTCATCAAGATACAAATCCTTTTTCTGAAACTCAAAAACGAAATCGAGCAGTTCGTTCTATGATTTTGAACGGAGGCTTAGGAAGTGCCTTTGATATTGTTATGCACACGAAAGATATGAAGAATTTACAGTTGAATCGATATTTAACAATATGAAAAAACAAGACACAGTATATTTCTGTGTCTTGTTTTTTAATACGACTTATGTAGTATTATATATTTCCTCTCATGATATATATTTATATTAAAGATATGAGATGAAATATATAGAATACGTCCTTTTTCTCTGTCTATTAGTCCCTAACCTAATAATACACGAACGAGTTGAATAATTGTTTCGTTTTCTACTTTGTAGTAAATTTCTAATCCTTTTCTTTCACTAGAAACGATTTTAGCACTTTTTAACTTTGCTAAATGCTGTGAAATTGTAGATTGTGGCATGTTTAAGCCAGTGTACATTGTAGAAACATTGCTTGGGCCACGTTCAATTAATCCTTTTACAATACATAAGCGAACAGGATGAGCAAGCACTTTCAATAATTCTGCATTGCTTTCATATAGTTCTATTTCTTTTTGAAAGGTTTCTAACATGTTCTTTTCCACCTCCGTGTGAGCTGTTATACCATACTATACATACCAAAAAATTAAAGAAAAGAAAACAGTTGTTGCAGAAAAAAAGTCCTAAAGTAAAGAAATTGTAAGAAAAGAGACCCTGATGTAAATAAAATAGATAAATTTGTACGGTTTTGTAAAATGACACTTTTGGGTGAAAATTTTGATGCGTTTTAAAAATTGAAAGATATAGATATATTTGTAACACAATTTTATCATGATTTTCTTATTCTTTCAAATGAATATACGAAATTTTTAAAATAATATGACAAAGGAATTATAATGATATATATAGAATATAAAACAGGTTAAAAGAAGCTGATTATAATCAGCTTCCTTATGGTGATGATTAAATATTTGAGTGTAGCTGATAAATCTTAGAATGATCAAGTTATGAGTCATTTATTCTAGAGCTCATCTTTTATCAACGTTAAAAATCTGTGATTCCATATATTCTCATAAAAATCAATTGTCTCTTTTGCGGACATAAATGGATTGTTTAACGTAGAGGTTGTTTTCTGTACCATGAAATTTTCGTATCTCAGTCCGTGGGCAAATTTAATTGTAGCATCCATACAGTACTCTGTTTGGGCACCACAAAATTCAATACGATGTACAGATAATTGATCTAAAATCTCTTTTAAGTTTGTTTTATAAAATGAATTGGCATGTGTTTTACTTACAAAAAAATCTTGTTCTTGAACATCTAGATCGGTATGAATAGCCCAAAGTTCTTTTTCGGGTACTAAATCATCATCGCAATGTTGGACAAAAAGGATTGGTTTATTTGATTTTCTATATGAAGAAATTCTTTTATTTACTTTTGTAAGTAAATTTTGTAAATCAAATAAATGTTCTCCGCTATAACATACCCCATTTTGTAAATCGATAACGATTAAAATATCTGCACAAGTATCCATTATTTTTACCCCTTTTTATTTCTTAATATATCAATAAATCCATTACTTGGAAATAGATGATATACTTTTATTTTTTAATGAACTATACAAAAAGAAAAAACATTAAAATGAATATGCTAGACAGCATAAAAAGAAGATATGATAACTTAATTTCATATCTTCTTTTTTCTCTATGCATTTACAGGTTCTTCTACGTAAGAAAGAGCATTTTCAAAATCGGATATTAGATCGTTAACATTTTCAAGACCGACAGATAAGCGAAGCAATGAATTAGAAATGCCTCTTTCGTCACGTGCCTCCTGTGATAAAGCTGCATGTGACATTTTTGCGGGATAGGAAAGAATAGATTCAACAGCCCCTAGACTAACCGCAAAAACGGGTAGTTTAACTTTCGATAAAAATTGGCGGAGTGCATCTTCTGATTGTAAAGTGAAAGATAGGACAGCCCCAGCTGATGTTGCTTGAGATTGTTGAATATCATAGCCAAGATGTGATTGTAATCCAGGATAATAGACATTTTGGACTTTAGAGTGCTCTTGTAAATAATGTGCAATTTTATTGGCACCTGCAGCTGAGTGCTCAAGACGTACATGCAATGTTTTTAGGCCGCGAAGTACGAGAGAACAATCTTGAGGACCTAAAATAGCGCCAAATGCATTTTGTAAAAATCCAAGTTTTTGAGCGAGTTCAGCATCTTTTACGACTGCTAATCCGGCAGTAACATCACTATGACCAGCAATAAATTTTGTGGCGCTATGAAGAACGACATCGGCGCCAAGATCAAGCGGCTTCTGGAATAGTGGTGTCAAAAATGTATTATCAACAAATGTAAGAGCACCAATAGATTTTGCGAGTTTAGAAACCTCGCGAATATCTGTTACTTTTAAAAGTGGGTTAGATGGTGTTTCTACATAAAAGAGCTTCGTATTCGATTTGATATTTTGTTTTATTGCTTCTAAATTGGTCATATCAACAAATGTATGTGAAACACCGTAACGAGAGAGAACTTCAGTTATAATCCGGTAAGTACCTCCGTATACGTCTTCTGAAATGAGTACGTGATCGCCTTGTGAAAGCAGTAGAAAAGCAGTAGAAATCGCTGCAATGCCTGATGCAAAGGCGAACCCCTTTGTTCCGTCTTCTAATAAAGCAATGATATCTTCCAGAGCTTCACGAGTTGGATTTCCAGATCGGCTATAGTCGTATTTGCCAAAAGTATCTACATCAAACTGGTGAAATGTTGATGTGTTATAAATGGGAACGTTAACAGCTCCTGTTTGAGTATCATGTTTATACTGGTTGTGTAGTAAGAGTGTATCGATAGAATAACTCATATTCTTACACCTTCTTTTACAAGTTTAATGGCTTGCTTTAAGTCTTGAATTAAATCGTTACTATTTTCAATGCCGACGGAGAACCGAAGAAGGCGATTACATACACCGTTTGCCGTTCTGATTTCTTCAGGAATATCAGCATGCGTTTGCGTTGCTGGATAAGTCATTAAACTCTCTACACCACCAAGACTTTCAGCAAATGTGATTAAGGATAAAGATTGTAAGAATGGATTAATCCATGTTTCATCTTGAAGGCGAAACGAAATCATACCGCCTCTTCCTGGATAAAATACATCTGTCACACCGTCTTCATCATTTAAATAAGCAACAATGGCTTTCGCATTTTCTTCATGTTGTCTCATGCGAAGCGCTAAAGTTTTCATACCACGAATTAATAGCCATGAGTCAAATGGGCTTAAGACAGCACCGGAGGCATTATGATAATGAGCAATTTCTTCACAAAGTTCTTTTCCTTTTGCCACGACAAGTCCGCTTAGTACATCGTTATGCCCGCCTAAATACTTCGTTGCACTGTGAAGTACGATATCGGCACCTTCTGTTAATGGTTGCTGTATATAAGGAGTGTAGAATGTGTTATCTACAATAAGAAGTAGTCCGTGTCTTTTCGTTACACTTGCGACAGTGGCAATATCAGTAACTTGCATTAATGGATTAGTCGGCGTTTCTATGAAAATAGCCTTCGTTTCAGTTGTGATAGCTTTCTCAATTTGTTTAATAGATTGTGTATTTACGTATCTACATCGAACATTCCATTTTTTTTCATGCTCAGAAAATAATCGATAAGTGCCCCCGTATAAATCTTCAGACACAATAAGTTCGTCTCCGGAACGAAATAGTGAAAGGACGAGGAGAACAGCGGCCATTCCTGAGCTACAGGCATAACCTTGTTCGCCATATTCTAAGTCTGCGATTGCCTGTTCTAAAAGACCACGAGTTGGATTTCCAGTTCGTGAATAGTCAAAGCCGGTAGATTTACCAAGTCCTTCGTGACGATAAGCGGTTGAGAAATAAACGGGTGGATTAACAGTTCCTGTTGTGGTTTCGCTACGATTTCCGATTTGTGCTAGTTTTGTTTCGATAGTTGACATGTGAAAATTCCTCCTTTTTAAATTGAACGAGTAGTTGAATATAAAATAAAAAAAGCCTTCTAAGAAGAAGGCTTTCGGATTGAATAGAGTCTTCTTCTCATCTGTCAAATCTTTAACAGTTTGCTGGAATTAGCACCTTATTAACAAATTGTTAATGGTTGCTGAGGCGTCATAGGGCCAGTCCCTCTACCTCTCTAGATAAGAATGTTCGTATGAAATTTTTATTATGTTTTTAACTTTACAACAAAAGTTAATTGAATTGCAACTTTATTTTAAATAATTTTTATTTTCCCGCAAGTGTCATTGACTTTTATATTTGTGCATGCTAAATTTATAAAAAATTAACAAACATTATTAAAAGGGGAACGCATTTCCTTTTAGCTACATAAATAAAATAATAAAGACAACTCTTATTGAGAGCGGTGGAGGGAAAGGCCCTGTGAAACCCGGCAACCTTCAAACGAAATGTTTGAAACGGTGCTAATACCTGCAAAACGAATGTTTTGCATAATAAGAGGAGGAATAATTATGTCCCCCTCTTCAAAGTGAAGAGGGGGTTTTTATATTGATAGAAATGAGGGAGATTCGTGAAATTACTAGATTTATTATCAAAAGGAATTGTAATAGGTGATGGTGCAGTTGGAACATTATTACATTCGCATGGTTTACAAAGTAGTTTTGAAGAATTGAATTTGTCTGATCCGGACTTAATTATATCGATTCATAAACAATATGTAGCTGCTGGAGCGGATGTTATCCAAACGAATACGTATGGGGCAAATGAAGCGAAATTACGTATGTATGGCTTAGAGAATCAAGTTGTTCAAATTAATAAAGCAGCAGTGAAGATTGCGAAAGCATCTGTTACAGAAAGAAATGCAATTTTAGGAACAATTGGTGGTATGAAACATATCGGAGCTGTTACAACAACTGATATGGAAAGGGAGTTTATGTTACTTGAGCAGGCAGGTGCTTTATTAGAAGAACAGGTTGATGGATTGCTATTAGAGACTTTCTATGATGAATTTGAATTACTTCATGCTGTTAAGGTGTTACGAAAACAAACGAATATTCCAATTGTAGCCCAATTAGCGTTACATGAGGCAGGTACGACTCAAAATGGAAATGATGTAAATGAAATATTAAAACAGCTTTTAGATTACGGTGCGAATGTTGTTGGATTGAACTGCCAACTAGGACCACTTCATATGACGGAAGCTTTTAAAATGATATCGATTCCTCAAAATGGCTACTTGTCAGCATATCCAAATGCAGGTCTCCCGAATTATGTGGAGGGACGTTACGTATATGAGGGAAGTCCGGCTTATTTCGAAGCGATGACACCGAAATTTATTGAGCAAGGTATTCGGTTATTGGGTGGTTGTTGTGGTACTACTCCAGAACATATTGAAAGTATGAAGCGTGCTACTCTAAATGTTACGCCTGTAATAGAAAAGGACACGATTCAAAGACCAAAAGTAGTTCATACACACGAGAAACGTTCGAAATCTCACGTCACTCTAGCAGAGAAAGCAAAGAAACAAACGACAGTTGTAGTGGAACTAGACCCACCGAAAACATTAGACACGCAGCGTTTTTTTGAAGGGGCAAGAGCATTGAAAAGAGCTGGGGCAGACGCTATTACTCTAGCAGATAATTCACTAGCATCGCCTCGCGTTTCTAATATGGCAATGGGTGCATTATTAACGAAGCATGATATTCCAGTATTGACTCATTTAACGTGTAGAGACCATAACGTCATTGGGCTACAATCTCATTTATTAGGTTTATCGGCGTTAGGGATGGAGGAAGTGCTAGCTTTAACTGGTGATCCAGCGCGTGTTGGCGATTTCCCAGGTGCAACTTCTGTATATGATTTGTCCTCTATTGAGTTAATTAAAATGATTAAAGAAATGAACGACGGGCGTTCCATTTTAGGGAAATCAATTGGCCCAGCAACAAGATTTTCTGTCGGCGGTGCGTTTAATCCGCATGTAAGACATTTAAAAGCAGCGGTTAAGCGAATGGAACGGAAAATAGATGCCGGAGCGGAATATTTCTTAACTCAGCCAATTTACGATATAGCGTTAATTGAGGAAGTGTATGAAGCGACAAAGCATTTGGAACAACCTATCTTTATTGGAATTATGCCTTTAGTAAGTAAGCGGAATGCAGATTTTCTTCATTTTGAGGTGCCAGGTATTACTCTTCCTGAAGAAATACGAGAGAGAATGGATGGGCACGAAACGAAAGAGTCGGCTATTGAGGAAGGGATTCGTATTTCACAAGAGTTAATCGATACGGCAATGAAATACTTTAACGGTGTTTATCTTATTACACCATTTTTAAAATATGAAATTACAGAACATCTCGTGAAATATGTAAGAGAAAAGCAAGAAGTGAAAGAGGGTATTAATTGATGAAGTGTATAGAAGAAAGATTACAAAATAGCATTCTAATATTAGATGGTGCAATGGGGACGATGATACAGCAAGAGGACTTAACTGCGGAAGATTTCGGAGGAGAAGAGTACGAAGGGTGTAATGAATATTTAGTAGAAACAAGACCAGATGTTATTTTAAAGATTCATAAAGCTTATATTGAAGCTGGAGCTGACATCATTGAAACAAATACATTTGGTGCGACGAATATCGTATTAAGTGATTATGAGTTGTCTCATTTAGATGAAGAACTAAATGAAAAGGCAGCACTATTGGCGAAGCAAGCTGTTAAAGAAAGCGGGAAGGAAGTATATGTTGCAGGTGCGATGGGGCCGACAACGAAAGCGATTAGTGTTACAGGAGGAGTTACATTTGAGGAACTGATTGAAGCCTATACAAGGCAGGCGAGAGGGTTATTGAGGGGCGGAATTGATGTATTACTTGTGGAGACGAGTCAAGATATGCGTAATGTGAAAGCTGCTTATATTGGAATTCAAGCAGCTTTTGATGAACTAAATAAAACGGTTCCTATTATGATTTCTGGAACGATTGAACCGATGGGAACGACTTTAGCGGGTCAAACGATAGAAGCCTTTTATTTATCGATAGAGCATATGAAGCCGTTATCGGTTGGATTAAACTGTGCGACTGGTCCGGAATTTATGAGGGAACATATTCGTTCATTATCTAATTTATCGGAGTGTTATATTTCTTGCTATCCAAATGCAGGTCTTCCTGATGAAGATGGACATTATCATGAATCTCCATCTTCTCTCGCGGAAAAAGTAAAGCGATTTGCCGAAGAAGGTTGGGTTAACATTATTGGTGGTTGTTGTGGTACAACACCAGAACATATAAGAGCAATGAAAGCAGCGCTAGCAACTCTTAATCCGCGTGAACATCATGAACGAGAAGGGCATGGAATTAGTGGATTAGAGGCATTGCAGTATGATGATTCTATGAGACCTTTATTTGTAGGTGAAAGAACGAATGTTATTGGATCGCGTAAATTTAAACGATTAGTAGCAGAAGGGAAATTTGAAGAGGCCGCTGAAGTGGCAAGAGCACAAGTGAAGAAAAATGCTCACATTATTGATATTTGTATGGCGGACCCTGATCGTGATGAAATAGAAGATATGGAAAATTTCTTGGCAGAAGTTACGAAAGTGTTAAAAGTACCGATTATGATTGATTCAACAGATGAAAATGTGATGGAGAGAGCTCTTACTTATATTCAAGGAAAAGCTGTTATCAACTCTATTAATTTAGAGGATGGAGAAGAGCGTTTTGAGAAAGTGACACCTCTTCTTCAAAAATACGGTGCTGCTATAGTTGTCGGAACAATTGATGAAGATGGTATGGCCGTTAGTGCAGAACGAAAGATAGAAATTGCGAAAAGAAGCTATGAATTACTTACAAAGAAGTATGGTATACGTCCGTCTGATATTATATTTGATGCGCTCGTGTTTCCTGTAGGGACAGGCGATGAAGAATATATCGGTTCAGCAGCAGCGACGATAGAAGGAATTCGTCTTATAAAAGAAGCGTTACCAGAATGTTTAACGATTTTAGGCGTGAGTAATATATCGTTTGGTTTACCACCAGCTGGACGTGAAGTATTAAATTCTGTCTTTTTATATCATGCAACGAAAGCAGGGTTAGATTACGCGATTGTTAATACGGAAAAATTAGAGCGCTATGCGTCAATTCCAGAGGAAGAAAAGCGTCTTGCGGATGCGTTATTATTTGAAACGACGAAAGAGACGTTAGAAGAATTTACAAACTTTTATCGCGTGGCGAAAAAGAAAGATGTTATTGTACAAGAAACGCTTACGCTTGATGAACGACTAGCCAACTATATTGTAGAAGGTACGAAACAAGGATTACACGAAGATTTAAGTCTCGCACTTGCAGAAGGAAGAAAACCTCTTGATATTATTAATGGTCCACTTATGACAGGAATGGATGAGGTGGGACGATTATTTAATAATAATGAGCTGATCGTTGCTGAAGTATTGCAAAGTGCTGAAAGTATGAAAGCTGCTGTAAGTTATTTAGAGCCACATATGGAATCTAGCGAAAGTGCGAAAAAAGGGAAAGTATTATTAGCGACCGTTAAAGGGGACGTACATGATATTGGGAAAAATCTTGTTGAAATTATTTTATCGAATAACGGATATGAAATTATTAATTTAGGAATTAATGTCCGATCGGATCGAATCGTTCAAGAAGTACAAGAAAAGAAACCTGATATTATTGGTCTTTCTGGCCTGTTAGTAAAGTCGGCACAACAAATGGTAACAACTGCTGAAGATCTAAAAGCGGCGAATATTGATATTCCAATTGTTGTAGGTGGCGCAGCACTAACGAGAAAGTTCACAGATAATCGTATTTCTCCATCATATAAAGGGCTCGTATGTTATGCGAGTGATGCAATGACAGGTCTTGATATTATTAATAAGCTTCAAAAAGAAGAAGAGCGTGAGAAGATGAAACAGGATAAAAAAGAACGTCATCTTCATATCGTAACAAAAGAAGAGAAAAAAGTAGAAATTCCAGCAGTAATTGAGCCATTGCCAAAATCGGCGGTTATAGTGCCGGACTCAACAAAACGAATTGTATTACGTGATATACCCGTTGCACATCTTGCTCCGTTTCTAAATAGACAAATGCTCCTTGGACATCACCTTGGATTAAAAGGAAATGTGAAGAAGCTTTTGAAAGAGGGAGACAAAAGAGCGCACGAATTAAATGATTTAATAGACGAATTATTGCGAGAAGGACAATCTTGGTTAAAACCGAAAGCCGTGTATCAATTTTTCCCAGCGCAAAGCGACGGACAAAACATTGTAATATATGACCCAGAAGATCATACGCGTATTATAGAGCGTTTCACATTCCCAAGACAAGGAAAAGCACCATATCGTACTTTAGGTGATTATTTACGCCCTATTGGAGATGAGATGGACTATGTGGCTTTCTTATCTGTTACTGTTGGGGAAGGAGTTCGGGACATTGCTGAAGAGTGGAAGGCGAAAGGTGATTATTTACGCAGTCACGCCATTCAATCGTTAGCGCTTGAATTAGCAGAAGGACTTGCTGAAAAAACACATATGCTCATTCGCGATCGTTGGGGAATTCCAGATTCACCTGAATTGACGATGGAAGAACGTTTCCGCACGAAATATAGAGGAATACGTGTGTCCTTTGGTTATCCAGCTTGTCCAGAACTAGCTGACCAAGAAAAATTGTTCCGTTTAATTCAACCAGAGGAAATAGGCATTACATTAACAGAAGGATTTATGATGGAGCCAGAAGCGTCTGTAACGGCTATGGTATTTTCTCACCCTGAGGCAAGGTATTTTAGTGTACTATAGTGTAGAAGGGGGAGACGTATGAAAAAAATAGTCTTTACAGGTGGCGGTTCGGCAGGACATGTAACACCTAATTTAGCCATTATTCCATATTTACAAGAACAGAATTGGGACATTTCTTATATTGGTTCTCATCAAGGGATTGAGAAAACGATTATAGAAAAGGAAGGCATTCCGTATTATAGTATTGCGAGCGGGAAGCTACGCCGTTATTTTGATTTGAAAAACATTAAAGATCCTTTTCTCGTAATGAAGGGTGTTATGGATGCGTATGTAAGGATTCGAAAATTAAAACCGGATGTAATTTTTTCAAAAGGCGGTTTCGTATCTGTACCAGTCGTAATTGGAGGGTGGCTAAATAGAGTACCAGTTTTATTACATGAATCTGATATGACGCCGGGACTAGCAAATAAAATTGCGCTCCGTTTCGCTTCGAAAATATTTGTTACGTTTGAAGAAGCAGCGAAACATTTACCGAAAGAAAAAGTAATATATACGGGATCTCCTGTACGTGAAGAAGTGTTAAAGGGAAATCGTGAAAAAGGTGTAGCGTTTTTAGGTTTTTCACGTAAAAAGCCAGTTATTACAATCATGGGAGGAAGTTTGGGCGCAAAGAAAATTAATGAAACGGTTCGAGAAGCGTTACTAGAACTTCTTAAAAAGTATCAAATTATTCATCTTTGCGGAAAAGGTAATCTTGATGAAAGTTTACAAAATAAAGAAGGATATAAACAATTTGAATATGTACATGGAGAGTTACCAGATGTATTAGCGGCAACAGATTTTGTTATCTCACGTGCGGGCTCCAATGCGATTTTTGAGTTTTTAACATTACAAAAGCCAATGGTCTTAATTCCGCTATCAAAATTTGCCAGTCGTGGAGATCAAATTTTAAATGCAGAGTCCTTCGAAAAGCAAGGATATGCCTCCGTATTGTATGAAGAAGATGTAACTGTGAAATCTCTTATAAAGCATGTCGAAGAGTTGCATCAAAATAATGAGGCGTATAAAACAGCATTAAAAAAATACAATGGAAAAGAAGCGATTAAAACAATCATTCACCATATTTCAGAGGCATGATGAAACAATCATGCCTCTTTTAGTAGGCTGAAAGATTCCAAGAATTGATATTTTTATGTTACAATAACAAATGGTTAATAGGGAAATTCCAATTAATGAAGCGTGAAAATACGAATGGATTAGGAGTGACTGTGTTGGAGCTAAGTCTCTATGAAAATACTGCACTTATTATATGCTTTGTGTTGTACGTTGGTAGTGTTATTGTTTATATTTCAAGGAAATTTTCACAAGAACGAGAGCTTGAAAAATCAGAGATAACAGCTGAACTAGAAATGTTAGCTGATGAAAGTTATAAAAAACAAAAAATAAAAGAAGACCATGAAGCACCCCATCATTTAAACGCAAATAAGTTCTAAAGATGGGGATTTTTTTTGAAAAAAATCCTATTAACGCTAAAACGGAGTTTCCCCATTTATATAAGGAGTGGATATAGATGAAATTTTATATTGCTTCGGGATTTCAAAATAAGCATCTTGTACGTTTCGTATCAAGCCAGTTGAAAGAAGTAGGATGGCATCATACATATGATTGGACGAAAAATGAAAGAGCAACTAATAGAGAACAATTGCAAAAAATTGGTGAAGAAGAACAAAAAGCGATCCGAGAAGCAGATGTCTTTTTACTTAGAGCCTGTTTATAGTCTTATAAATATGTTAGGATGTATGCAAAAACAGGAGATGAGTGTATGTCTTATCCAAGTGATATCAGCCGTGAAAAATTCGAGATCATTCGTGAGGAACTAGAAACGTTTAGCAAACGCACAAGTCCGCGAAAGTATGACCTTTATGATGTGTTCAATGCACTACTCTATGTTCTGAGTACAGGCTGCCAGTGGCGTGCTTTACCAAAAGATTATCCCAAATGGCAAAATGTTTACCGCTACTATGCAAAATGGAGTAAATCCAATGCCGAAGGTAGTAGTCTATTAGAGACCTTATTAAAAAAATTGTTGGGCAAATAAGGGAAGCAGTGAATCGCCCCAAAAGCTCTAGCTTTAATATTGTCGATGCCCAAAGTGTTAAGAATGCAGATACGGCTGAACAAAAAGGTTATGATGGTGGTAAGAAAGTTTCTGGTATTAAACGACATATCAGTGTAGATATTCTTGGATTTCCCCATGCAATCCATGTTACCACTGCCAATGTCACAGATCGAAAAGGCGCACTCGAAATGTACGAGCAATATCCTGAATTGAAAGAAACCATAGAAGCCATCCTCACGGATGGTGGGTACACAGGAGAAAAGTTTCAAAAAGAAATTCAAAAGCTATTGAATGCTGAAGTACAAGTTGCCAAGCGGTCCGAATTGCATCAATTTCAAGTGATCCCTAAAAGATGGATCGTAGAGCGCTCATTTGCTTGGTTAGAAAAATACAGACGATTGTTCAAAAATGTAGAGAGAAAACTAGAAACAAGTAAACAAATGGTTGTCCTAGGATTTCTCGCTATTTTAATAAAAAGATAAGACTATAAACAGGCTCTTATATTAGATGGCGGAAACGGAAGTCATACAGAGCTTGGAATGGCGATTGCGCTAGAGAAAAAGGTATATATGTATCATGAAGGAAACCCGCTCCAAACAACGTTTTACCATTTGCCAGAGGTTAATGTTTTTGAAGGAGATGCAGCTGAGTTTGCATCTTATGTTATAAATCATATGGAATAATAGTAATTACCTAAAGGTTATAAAAGTGATCTTTTGGGTACAGTGATGATAAGTAAAGTATATAAAGGAGTTATACATATGAAATTAGAAAATGGATGGGAAACAAGTTTTTTAGAAGTTGTACAAAACAGTGAATTTAAGAAAGATGCACTTCTTAGCCAATTGCTTTGTGAGGAGAGCGAAGAAGTAGAAGAGCTTGTTGATGATTACGGTTACGAAGAGATTATTGAACGCGAACATGATGATGAGTTAGCAGAAATTTTAGGAGAAGAACTATTTAGTGAGATGGAGCGAAACGTATTCTTAGCTTCACAGCCAGAAGAAAAACTTATTTCATTCGTAAATGGATTAGGTTTTCACGTGTTAGATTGGATCGTGCTTCTTGAAACAGAATTTGGCATTGATAGCGCAAATTTCACATCGGATGCAGTGAAAATGTTAGAAAAGCGTTTTAAACAATTCCCGTACATAGAAGATAAAACGATTTTTGATATGACTTTTGGAGAGGTAATGGATGTATTACAATCCGTTACAGGATTACAACTGAAAGAAAAAATGAAAATATAAAGAAAAAGAACGTGAGGATATCACGTTCTTTTTTTTACATAATAATAATTTTATCATCTAGCTTTGTTTGTCCAGTAAGAAGTGCATTTAAATACTCTACTTTTCGTATGCAAGCTTGTATATGTCTTTCAACCTCTTGTAACTCTGCTTGGTGATGTGTTTCAATTGGATGAATTTGTACGTTGAATTTTTCGAATTGACTACTATATGTTATTTTTGCATAGCCGCTCATAATATCGGTTTCGTTATGAAATAAGAATTGCTTCGTTTCTTCACAGAATGATACATCCTGAAAGCCATATACTTTTAATGCTTCAATTACTTTTTTAATCATGTTTGTATTCATTTTTTAACCCTCTTTACGAAGTTCTACTTTTATATTATAACATAAAAAATTGCACAGAAAGCGCTTCCAAGTGTATTTTATTATAAACTTTACGTTTCAATCATAAAAATGAAACAAAGAAAAAATAATTGTAAAGAAGGAAGGACTCTTTTATTGTTTCGTCATATATATAGAGAAATAGTGCAATGAAAGGAAATTTTTCGAGGTGGAGATTGTATTTCCAATTTGAGCGCAGTAAAAGAGGTGAGAATCTTGAACTTTGATATTGTAGGACAAAAAGCATATATAAAAGACGGACCGTATCGGAACCGAATTGGAACTGTAAAGAAAAACGAAAAACAATTAGAATCCCACTTTGCTATTGTAATTGGAGAACAAAGTATTGATGTAGAGCTAAAGGATATCGTATTAGTTGGAGTAGACGTAGGACAATTTCATACATGGTGCGAGCAAAATGGTTATTTGTGAAAGGGACGGGCTGTGAGATAATGAAATATATTTGAGAAAAAGAGAATATGTTATTGTATTCTCTTTTTCTATGTTTAAGGAGGCGGAAATGAAATATAAAGCACAGGAGCTTACATTGGAGTTGAAAGAGAAGATTCAATGTATGGAGAATGAAATAGAGCGAATATCACTTGAACTTTTTGAAGAGTATTCACATGTATACATAGAAAAAAACATGAAATTATGTATGGAATTTGCAAGGGATAAGGAGAATCCCTTTGAAGCGGACTATTGTTCATCAGTTTCCATAGCGGTATTAGATGAAGAAGAGGAGATGATTGAATTTTATATCATTCCAATTTGGAAATGCGAAAATGTTTTTTTAGGGATGCCAATTCAATCGAGAATTTTGGGGAGTAAGAAAATAGGGGAACTTGTTGATGGATCTTACTATGAGATTGAAGAGGAGTTAAAAGAGCAACTAGAAGAATACTTGGAGTGATAACTTTCAAGATAAGATGTATAGAGATGGAACATAATAAAAAAGACGCTAACAGTATAAATTGTTAGCGTCTTTTTTTATTATGAAGCAATCTCACCAGTTTTTACATCATCTTGATTGTACGTATCTTGATCTAATTCACCAAGCCATTTACTAGAAATAAGACCAGCTGTCATAGAACCACTTACGTTAAGAGCTGTACGCCCCATATCGATTAATGGCTCAACTGAGATAACTAGAGCGACAATACCGATTGGTAAGTTCATTGTAGATAATACGATTAATGCTGCGAATGTTGCACCGCCACCAACGCCGGCAACACCGAATGAACTAATAGCAACGACAGCGATTAAAGTTAAAATAAATTGTGGTTGTAATGGATCAATTCCTACAGTTGGAGCGACCATCATAGCAAGCATTGCTGGATAAATACCTGCGCAACCGTTTTGACCGATAGATACCCCAAAGGATGCTGCGAAGTTAGCGATGCCTTCAGAAATACCAAGTTTTTCTTTTTGTGCTTCAATATTTAATGGCATTGCACCGGCGCTAGAGCGGGATGTGAATGCAAATGTTAATACAGGGAACACTTTTTTCAAATATTGAATTGGATTTAAACCAGATAGTGCGATTAATAATAAGTGAATGATAAACATTACGATAAGAGCTACGTAAGATGCTAACACGAAGTTACCAAGTTTTAAAATAGCATTTATATCGCTACCAGCAACTGTCTTTGCCATAAGGGCTAATACGCCGTATGGAGTAAGACGTAAAATTAACGTTACCATACGCATTACGATTGCATATACAGCATCAAGCATCTTTTTAAATAGCTCCGCTTGTTCTGGATGCTTTCTTTTTACACCGAGAAAGGCAATACCGATAAATGCTGCAAATATTACAACAGAAATTGTTGATGTTGGACGAGCACCTGTTAAATCAAGAAACGGATTTGTAGGCAACAGTTCTAATAATTTGTCTGGAATTGTTGTCTTTTCAATAGAAGTAAATCTTTCTTCTACTAATTTCAGACGAGCAGATTCTGCATCGCCTTGTTGTAATCCTGTTGCTGATACATCAAATCCTGCGCTTGCTGCGATACCGACAGCTGCAGCAATACCTGTAGTAAGAATTAAAATGCCGATAATAAGACCACTGATTTTACCAAGGTTTTTCGTTAATTGTAATTTTGTAAATGCTGAAATAATAGATACTAAAATAAGTGGCATAACGATCATTTGAAGCAATTTCACATAACCGTTACCGATTAAACCAAACCAAGTATTTGATTCAATAATTACTGTAGAAGTAGGCTCATAAATAAATTGTAATATAAGACCAAATATAATTCCGACTCCTAAAGCGGTAAATACACGTTTATTAAAAGATACATGCTTACGTTGCATATAATATAATACGCCAACTAAAATGAGCATGACTGCAACGTTAATTCCGACAAGCAGTGTATTCATGATAATTCCCCCTAATTCCAATCTGTTATATAGAATATAAGGTAATAAAACCTATAAGTCAACTAGGAAATTACGGAATTAAAAAAAGATGGCAAATTGCGCCACCCTTTAATGTCCAGCTCCAGGGACAAGTAAAAACGTCGTGTAGTATGTAAATCCGATGAAGAAAACGGTTAAATATGCCCCGAATACGTATATATACATACGCTCTGTTAATTTTAAATAGCTTAAAAGTACGAAAAATCCTGTTTGTCCTAAAAATAGTAGTGCGGTCGAATGCATATCCCCTACGTAAAACATAACCGAGAAAATTCCAGTCCAAAAGCCGAGAACGCGAAACATGCGCTCCATGCCATCTCCCTCCTTTTCTAAAAAAGTAAAACCTCTATTCATTATAGTTTATTTTTCTAACTATTGTAAATATTCATTCATATAAAAGAAAGAAGCCAATTATAATATTGACTTCTTCTTAGTTGAAAAACTAAATTTGAACTTTATCCCGCTATTTGCCGGGCAGTAAAACTCCCACCTCAAAATTCGGCTTGAGCAAAGAAGTTAGGTGGGAGTCGGGCAGTCCGTAAACGCCCGATTGGTGCGGGCTAATAATCAGTAGGGGAAGAACAAAACCTCCACTGATTAAAGTTTCACTTTATAGTTACAAGATTTGCATCCATCTAGTAGACTATCGTTTCGAGTTAATTCTACGTTCGGGAATAGGATTTCAAAAATTCCCTTCATCATATCTCCGTGCATATTACAAATTTCAGTTGGATGATGCGCAGCAACTTCTTTAAATGGGCAATTGTGTACATCATAGAAAATTTTTGTACCATCCGTACTTATTTCAAAAGCAGGAGATAAACCAGCTGTTGAGAATGCTTCTTTTGCGATTTGCATTTTTTGTTCTACCGTCAATGCTTCTGCACTTACATTTAAGCGATGCATATGTTGTTGCATTAATTCTTTGCCGAATTGTTTCCCTGTTTCATATAGCGCTTTTTCACCAGCGCTACCTAAGCTTAGCAGTGAATTAAATGCTATCTGTGCTAATAATTGATAATCGCGAAATGGGAATTGTAACTGGATGACATCTTGAGACAAGACGTATAGTCTGCTTGGCCTGCCGCCTTTCCCAGTTTTTTTTGTTTCTGATTTTAGCATATTAACATCTTCTAATTTAGATAAATGTAAACGAGCTACGTTTGGATGAATGTCAAACTCATCTGCTATTTCTTGTACAGTTACGTAACTATGCTTTTGAGAAATATATTTATAAATGTAATAACGAGTAGGGTCAGATAACACACCTGTAATTTTTAAAGCTTGTTCCATTAGGATCTCCACCTTTATCACTTTATCCAAGATATTAACATTATAATACAGATAAACTTCTATATAGGTAATTTCAGACAATAATTCGGAAATTGTTCATAATTTCACAAACATATTTTCCCTTTTTATCTTAGTG
This sequence comes from Bacillus silvicola, assembly GCF_050524305.1. Taxonomy (NCBI): domain Bacteria; kingdom Bacillati; phylum Bacillota; class Bacilli; order Caryophanales; family Bacillaceae; genus Bacillus; species Bacillus silvicola. The sequence continues at coordinate 1,180,699 of NZ_JBNGVC010000012.1, read as the reverse complement.
AAAATAAAAAATTGCTAATTTTTGTTTTGCAGCTTTTCATGATATATACATGGTGAGGAGGGAAATTTGATGAATGGTATCGAGCTTTTTGCAAATATGATTATGAAAGAAGCTTGTGGGGTGCAAGCATCGGACTTACATATTGTGCCCAGGCAGAAGGATGTGGCGATTCAATTACGGATAGGAAAAGATTTAATTACGAAACGGTGTATTGAAAAGGAATTTGGAGAAAAGCTTGTTTCGCACTTTAAGTTTTTAGCATCAATGGATATAGGAGAGAGGAGAAAGCCTCAAAATGGTTCATTATATTTGCAAATTGATGGATCAGAAGTGTATTTACGCCTTTCAACACTTCCAACAGTATATCAAGAAAGTCTCGTTATTCGTCTCCATTTACAAGTATCTGCTCAGCCGTTGTCTCACCTTTCGTTATTTCCAAGTTCAGCGGAAAAATTACTCTCTTTTTTAAAGCATTCGCATGGGTTACTCGTATTTACTGGGCCGACTGGTTCTGGAAAAACAACAACAATGTATGCGTTATTAGAAGTAGCTAGAAAATGGCAAACACGTCGCATCATTACACTGGAAGATCCAGTTGAGCAAAGAAAAGACGGTTTATTACAAATTCAAATAAACGAAAAAGCTGGTATCACATATAAAACGGGATTAAAGGCTATTTTGCGTCATGATCCAGATATTATTTTAGTTGGCGAAATTCGTGATGAAGAAACAGCAAAAGTAGCTATAAGGGCCAGTTTGACGGGACATTTAGTAATGACAACCTTGCATACAAATGATGCGAAAGGAGCGATACTACGATTCATGGATTATGGTATTACAAGGCAAGAAATTGAACAATCATTATTAGCAGTAGCTGCTCAGCGGCTCGTCGAATTAAAATGTCCATTTTGCAGAGGGAAGTGTTCAACTTTATGTAAATCAATGAGGCAAGTGAGACAGGCAAGTATTTATGAACTGTTATATGGATATGAATTAAAACAAGCGATTAAAGAAGCAAGTGGAGAACATGTTACGTATCACTATGAAACGTTGGAATCATCGGTTCGAAAAGGGTATGCTTTAGGATTTTTAGAAGAAGATGTATATGTTTAAGAGAAAATGGAGTTTAAGTGATCAAGCATTATTATGGAAAAGATTAAGTGATTTATTAGAGAAAGGTTACTCACTTTTGCAGGCGTTAGAATTTTTGCAGTTGCAACTACCATTAGGGAAGAAACTACAGCTACAGCGTATGATCGAGGGATTGCAAAATGGACAAAGTTTGCACGCTTCTTTTCACCAATTAATGTTTCACCCTGAGGTGTTAAGTTATTTGTTTTATGCAGAGCGACATGGTGACATGTCTTTTGCTTTGCGACAAGGGAGTGTACTTCTTTACAAGAAGGATAAATATAGGAAAGATATGATGAAAGTAATACGATATCCTATGTTTTTATCGTTCTTTTTAATGATTATGCTTTCTGTTTTTAACCTCATTTTATTGCCTCAGTTTGAAATGATGTATAGTTCTTTACATTCTACAGCACCACCACTTACGGAACAAATTTTAGTTGCAATTAAATTATTACCCTACTTCATTTATAGCATTTTTCTTATCGTTATAACAGGCTTTAGTTTATATATATTTTATTTTCGGAAACTTCCGCCTACTCAAAAGGTAAAGATTATGATCCGTATTCCCCTTATGAAAACATTTCTTATTTTAAATCATTCGCATTATTTTTCCGCTCAATTAAGTGGTTTATTACACGGTGGATTGTCAGTACACGAAGCATTAACAATAATGATGAAGCAAAAGTATCATCCGTTCTTTCAGTATGAAGCAGCCCGAATTAAGCGGCAATTAATTGCAGGAGAACCGTTACAATCTATTATTGATAAAAACGGTTATTACGAGAAAGAACTTTCTTATATCATTACGCATGGACAAGCAAACGGTAATTTAGCAAATGAGCTTGGTGATTACAGTGAGCTCATTATTGAAAAGGTAGAACAAAAAATTAAACGTATGTTATTTGTGATTCAACCTATTTTATTTACATGTCTTGGGGTTATAGTCATTCTGATGTATTTAGCGATGATTATGCCGATGTTTCAAATGATGAATTCTATTTAGGGGGCATTTACATGCAGAATGAAGAAGGTTTTACTCTTTTAGAAATGTTGTTAGTTATGGTTGTCATAACTGTATTATTACTATTAATTATTCCAAATGTAGTTAAGCAGCGATCCTCGGTGCAGGAAAAAGGGTGTGAAGCCTACGTGAAATCTGTAGAAGCACAAATACAGGCATATCAACTCGAAAATAATAAAATACCTACAATCGAGGAATTAAAAACTAAAAAATATATTGCTGTTGATGAATGTCCGAAAGGTAAACCAATCCATATTTCTGATGATGGCACGGTATCAGCAGGGAAATCGTGAAGCAAAAAGGTTTTACTCTTTTAGAGATGCTACTTGTCTTATTTGCTATTTCTGTACTGAGTGTTGTTACGCATTTTAACGTTACTTCATTACATGAAAAACAAAGAGTTGAGCAGTTTTTAAAACAGTTTTCAAATGATGTTTTGTATATGCAGCAGTTGGCAATTAAGCGTCAAAAACATTATACGTTACGCTGGTTTAAAGGGAAACAGATGTATTATATTTCGGAATCAGAGACGGATTTTTTAATTGTTAAGAGAGAATACAATAAAGATATCCAATTTGATTTGCATACCTTTCCAAATCCAATGACATATAATCCGAGCGGAAATATTAATAGAGGTGGTACGATTTTACTTTCCTATCAAGGGTATAAATATGAGATTGTATTTCAGCTTGGAAGAGGGAGATTTACGTATCGTGAAGTGTCAAAAAGGATCAGTAATGGTTGAAATGGTTGTAGCGTTAAGTTTAATAATGGTGGCGGTATCGTTATTACTCCCGCAAACATTATTAATTATGCAGGAAAGAAAAAATATAAACATGAGCTATAAAGCATTAATATTATTAAAAAAAGAAGCGGCCTTGTTTAAGTATGAGGATGGGGAAAAGCGAGAAAAAGAGCAAGTCATAAAAGGGATTGTATATTACACATATTGGAGAGGAGATGAAGTTTGTGCGGTGTGGAAAGATATGAGAGGAAAAGCGATGGAGCAATGCCTTTATGCAGAACAAAGATAAAAAGGAAGCGGGATTTACATTAATAGAAATGATTGCATGTTTGTTGCTTTTATCGATGTTCTTTTTAATTTTACCGCGTCTTCATATTATGGGGGTAGAAAATACACATTCAAAAGGATTAAATGACTGGGAGTGGGATGTGTTTTTAGGGCAAATGCAATTAGAGTTTCGTGAAGTAATAAGTGGGAGGAAGATAGAACGAGAAAATGATGGGAATATTTTGCGTTTCCAACTTCGTAATGATGATGAGGTGACGTATGAAAAAGTGAATAGTAATTTAATAAGAAAAGTAAATATGCGTGGAAGGGAAGTTATATTACAAAGGATTGAAGCGATTTCGTATAAATTAACACCTCAGTTGCTATATATACGTGTGAAAGATATAGGTGGTGAAATATATGAAGGCGTGGTTGTACGCTATAGTGAAATTGAGACAGAAACATGAGAAAACAAGATGGATTTGCAATGCCAGGAACAATTATTTTTCTTATTTTATTAATTTCTTTTTTGATGTGCGAAACGAATATGTTACTTTTGGATAAAAAATTTTATGCTGAAATAGAACAAAATTTTTTCATGGAGGAACTTATTGATCGAGCTATTTCAGATATAAAAAGAGACTTACAGCAAAAAGAAAAAGAGGATATTTTTTTGTTTCAGTATGAAAGAGGAGAAGTGAGTGGAAAGTACATCTTTGAAAATGATGTTATTATCATTTCGTTGCAATGTGTTACAAAGCAGAGAGTTTTCTATACAGTGAGCTTTCGCTATAGGAAAAGGGATAATAAAATATTTGATTGGGTAGAAGGATAGTGTGTAAAATAAGCGGGAGAGAACCACTAATTCCTATTGTGGAGTGAGTTAATTTCTTTGAGGAAAGGGATAAAACGATAGTCAAAAGTTTAAATTTTCTCAAAAAAGAGAAAGGTAGAAAGAATATGATATATTCATGCTATCCAATCATTTTTTCTAGGGAGATAAGGAAATGACAAATAACAATCAAATAGGTGAAAATAAGGAACAAACTATTTTTGATCATAAAGGAAATACGATTATGACAGAGGATAGGGAAATACAAATTATTTCAAAATTCGAAGAGCCTCTTATTGTCGTGTTAGGAAATGTATTAAGTGATGAAGAATGCGACGAATTAATTGAATTGTCTAAAAGTAAGTTAGCACGTTCAAAAGTTGGTTCATCACGTGATGTAAATGATATTCGAACGAGTCGTGGTGCATTTTTGGACGATAATGAACTTACTGAGAAGATTGAAAAACGAATTTCATCTATCATGAATGTTCCTGCGTCGCATGGAGAAGGATTACACATTTTAAATTATGAAGTGGATCAACAATATAAAGCGCACTATGATTATTTTGCGGAACATAGTAGATCAGCTGCTAATAATCGTATTAGTACGCTTGTCATATACTTAAATGATGTAGAAGAAGGCGGGGAAACATTCTTTCCGAAATTAAATCTTTCTGTGCATCCTAGAAAGGGAATGGCAGTATACTTTGAGTATTTCTATCAAGACCAATCACTAAATGAGCTTACGTTACATGGAGGGGCACCTGTTACGAAAGGTGAGAAGTGGATTGCGACGCAGTGGGTGAGAAGAGGTACTTATAAGTAAAAGTGACCAGCTTGTTTGATTGCGAGAAAATAGCGAGTATGTTACGTTTTGTTCTTCATAGTATAAGAAGAACAAAACGTTTTTTTATTAAATAAAGCAACAACTTTCGTTATAATAACAAATAATAACGGATGATTGAGAGGAACGAAAATGAAATCTATATACATAACTGGCTATATGGGAGCCGGGAAAACAACAATTGGAAAAGCGTTAAGTAAAGAACTTCATATCGATGTTGTAGATACAGATCAAAAAATCGAAGAGAAGAAAGAGAAGGCAATTCGGCATATTTTTGCAGAAGAAGGCGAAATGGCTTTTCGGGAATGTGAAAGTGAAATGTTACGTTCACTACCGGTTCAGAATGTAATTATTACAACTGGTGGAGGGATTATTGAACGAGAGGAAAATCGAAAGTGGATGAAGGAAAATGGAACTGTCATATATTTATATTGTGATCCACATGTAATTGCAGAAAGGCTTCGTGAAGATACGACACGTCCACTATTTCAGAAGAAAAATATAGATGCATTTGTAACGAAATTCGAATCACGCCGAGCTTATTATGAAGAGGCACATATTCATATCGATACGACAAGTAAGTCGGTAAAGCAAATCATGAATGAATTAAAGGAAAAGATTAATGAATAAAAAAGTGGACATACTAATCAAGTAGAGGTGATGATAATATGTCTACTAATGATTATGTACGCTTTGTGACACAGCAATTTGTGTCGTATATGGATGCTCCAAAAGAGGATCGTAAACAAAAGAAAGAACAGCGCCGTGCTGAAAAAGAGCCATTTATGAATAAGTGGTTTGGTGTGATGCCGCTTAGTGCAGCTTTGTTTTATCGAAACGTAAAAAATAAAAGAAAAAAATCAAGTTAACTCTTTCGTAATATGTGTAGCAAAATGAAAATCCCCTAGTAGTATCATACTACTAGGGGATTTTCATTTACTGTACGGATTCTTTTTCCTCCGTAACTGCATGTATTTTATTGTTTACCCATACAAATCCAATTCCAATACAAATAGAAATGCCCCACCCAACAGCGGTCATAATAGCTCTCATTTCACCATATCCATCTACACCGAAAACAGAGATGAAATAGATTTTTAAGAAACTTTTTAATATAAATTGAAGACCGAAAAATAGTGTTAAATATTGCAGTGCTGGATATATACGGCTATCTCGGTAAAGCTCACGACTTTTATCGCGGTCATGACCTTGCAACGCAGCAATGTCTGCAGCGAAATATAACATCAGTGGTTTTTTTATAAAGATTGTACATATAACGATAATACCGAGTACGATGTGATAATACGCATCGTTCCACAACATTCGTTCAGCTGATCCAGATAATAAATCTACTGTTGTATTAGAAATGAGTGTAATTAAAATAAAGAACCCTGTTATGTTAAACTGTTTTTCTTTCTTAAAGGTATACAGTGTATAAATAATCCCCGGAGCAGAGGAAATTAACATCGCGTAATAAGGATCGATATAAGGTTTTGCGAATTTCCAAATGAGGAATGGGAATACGAGATAAAAGACAAGATCTAATATAGCTTTTTTATTTTGATTCATATACAGCCTCCTTAAGTCATATATATATTTTATAATATAATTTCTGAAAATTGTATAAGGTTTAATGGGAAAAGAAAAAATAAATCACTTTTTGAGGGATTAGTAGATTGAAAAAATTGCCCCTAGCGTAGTAAGTTTTTTTAGTATATAATAAAGGAAACGCTTTCATTTTTTGTTTTGTTCACAAAATGGACGGAAAATCACATATTTACTATCGATATGTTGCTTTATAATGAAACTAATTAAATATACATGCATACAATATTGTGAAATAAATAACATAAATAATCTATATAAATGTAAACGTTACCAAAGAGAGGTGGAGACAATGAGTAAATTTTTCTTCAATCATAATCCAGCAACACTAGAGGATGGTAGGCTTGTTAAGTACGCTGAAATTATTTATGGAGAAGGTGGCCGTTCTGTATTAGAAAATTTAATGGTGAAGGCATCTATCAGATTGCGTGATCGTTATCCGAATAAATCTGACGAGCAGATCTCGAACCTCGTAAATAAAGGCATCCATGATATGTTTCAAAAATATGTGAGTGAGTAAGTAAGAGTAGCCAATGGCTGCTCTTATTTTTTTTTGTATAAGGATTGTGCCTCTAGCTGAAAATAAGGGTGTATTTTGAAAGACATAAGAAGGAGTGGAACAGATGAGTAATGGTATTGGACGTTCAAAAGAAAACCTTCCAACCGATGCAAATCATGTGAGCGCAAAGGATCGTGCGTATCAAAAACGTATGGCAAAGCAAAAACAACAAGAGCGTAATGAAGATAGAGAGTAACTCAAAATAAAGCTCCTTCTAAAGCAGAAGGAGCTTCTTTAAGATAGAAAATGATTCGCGGTAACATAAAAGAGCCCACCGTTAATAATTTGTACTGTAATGCGGGGTTCATATTGTTCTTGCAAGGCTTGTTTTTCAATTTCATAGCTTTCGGGAAGTTCATCACTTTCTTCATAAAAACGATTTAAAAGATCTAAATCGTGATTCCAGCGCACTCTTGCTTCTTTCGCCCACGTATGGTCATCTTCTGCAATTATATTCTTTAAAGCGTCCTCTATACGTTGTAAACCGCTTTGCGGTTTAATGATAGGCGAGAGTGTAAAACAAAAGTCAGGTATTTTCGGTGTAAGTTTAATGCTTGTTAATGTTTCATGAAAGTTTGCAATCATTGTGCCAGAAATGAGATGAATACCAATGGAGTGAAGGATGTCTTTTTTTCGGTCACATTGATAAGATACTTTAATATTTACACCAAGCCAAGGGTGGAGTGGGGTATGTGTTGCCCCGCTATGTTTCACGTCCTCGTATAACCGTATGTATGAGCCTAGTTCTTTTGTCGTTTCAAAGATTTGATGCAAACGTGGTGAACCGTAATGAATAAGTTCACCATCGTTTTCTTCGTTTTCTGGATTTGTAATAAGAGTAAGGCGCATCGGATTCGGAACGCCTCCTGTTTTTTCAAGATAGTGCCAATAGAAAGGACGGTTCATTAATAATTTATCCATTTCAATTGTTAACTGCACGTCTAATAAGTGAGGGGAACGTTCTAAAATTTCGCAGTTATTCGCCTCAAAAAAGTTATATAAGTAATTATGAATTTCATTTTGCTGCATATCCCTGCACCTCTGCTTCATTGCGCTTCGCAAAATCGATAATAGATGTTAAATTTTCCATTTTGATTCGAATTTCTCCTTCACTTTTTGACTGTGCGAAAATTTCTTGAATATGCGCATCGATATTTTTCATGTTGATTCTCGTTAAAATTTCATCGAGTTCACCGATTACTCGTTCAAATAAATTAATTTTTTCATACAGCAGTTTTAAAATATGCTCTTCAACAGTATGCTTGGTTGCTAAGTTATAAATATGAACATCATTTTTTTGTCCAAGACGATGAATACGCCCAATTCTTTGTTCGAGTCTCATTGGATTCCACGGTAAGTCATAATTAATCATATGGCTACAAAACTGTAAATTAATTCCTTCACCGCCGGCTTCGGTCGCGATTAACACTTGAGCATGATTTTGGAAAAGTTCCTTCATCCAATCTTTCTTTCCCCGTTTAAATCCACCACGAAATGGAACAGAGGAAATTCCATGTTGTTGTAAGAACCATTGTAAATACATTTGCGATGCTCTATATTCAGTGAAAATGACAACTTTATCGTCGATTTCTTTTATAAGCTCTAGAGCTTTATTTGCTTTTGAGTTGAAAGGAATATGATTAATTTTGTCCATTAGCACATCGATATGTGGTTCCTTTATGTAGTGCTCATTTTCTTTCTGTCTTTTTTCTACATGTTTTTTTAATGAATAGTAAACAGCTTCGCGACTACTACATGCTTCCCGTTTTAAAGTTAAAGATGAGAAAGCCGACGTGAAGGCATCTTGACCTCGCCAATTTTCAATCGCGTTATATAACGCTTGTTCTTCTTCATTAAACTCAACAAAAATTGTACGTACATGCCTTTTTGGCCAATCAATTCCAGTATTATGACGTCGATTTCGGACCATTACTTTGTTGATGAGAGCTTTTAAATCTTCATCAGATTCAGCCGAGCGATTTTTTGAAGCATAATATTCTTCAAAATTAGATTGGTTGCCTAAATGACCTGGTTTTAATAAAGAAACGAGGTTGAAGATTTCATCGATTTTATTTTGAACAGGAGTAGCGGTTAGTAATAAACAAAACTTCTTTTTTAATCGTTGTGCAAATTCATAGTTTTTTGTTTTATTATTTTTTAGTTTATGTGCTTCATCAATAATAATAAGGTCATATTCTAAGTTTAAAACGATATCGCGATGCGGCGACCGTTTCGCAGTATCAATTGATGAAACGATGACATCAGCTTGTTCCCAAGAATAACTTTTCTTTTGAGCGACCGCAGGAATAAAAAATTTTGTATTTAGTTCATATGCCCACTGAGATACGAGCGAAGCTGGAACTAGAATGAGTACCTTTTTTACAAGCCCCCGCACCATATATTCTTTTAAAATAAGACCAGCTTCGATTGTTTTACCAAGTCCAACTTCATCTGCTAAAATCGCTTTACCATTCATTTGTTCAATAACATTTTGAGCAACTTCTAATTGATGCGGAAGTGGCGTGAAATGTGATAAGTGTTTTGGTGCTTGTAATCCATCAAAAGTAGGGACGAGTAATGATTTTTCAGTTTTATAAGCTAATTGATATAAATCCCAATTTGTCCAAGGACCATCTTCATCAATTCTTTTTAAAAAATTATTTTGCCACGTTCGATCTACGGAAATATCGACATTCATTCAGACGCTCCCACCTTTTATAAACTAAAGTGATTATTAAAAAAATCTTTATTATAAGCCTTGTTATAAGGCATTATCACAATTACTAAAAGTTAAAGAATAAGCAGTGATAAAGGGATAAATCTCAAAAGTTGTATTTAATAAGAATAAGAATAAAAAATTCTAAATTATTTTTTATGCTAGAATATTGATGAAATATAGCGAATAATGTTAGGATAATGGTGTGAAATGTATGGAATCTTTCGTATTTTATCCAAGAAAGTGATTTTTTATTTACGCTTTCATAAAAAAATATAATGAGATTCCGTATATCCTATCTTTTCAGAATGAAAATGTTTAGATATGGAAAGCAACTTTTATTGATTTGTCAGAGCATAAGGGGGAAAGAGCATGATTACATTACAACGTACACCGTTATTTGATGTATACGCGAAGTATGGTGGAAAAACAATCGACTTCGGTGGTTGGGAATTACCAGTTCAATTTTCAAGCATTAAAGAAGAGCATGAAGCTGTACGTACAGCGGCAGGTTTGTTCGATGTATCTCATATGGGAGAAGTAGAGGTAAAGGGTGTAGATAGTTTAGCATTTTTACAACGTGTTGTTACAAATGACGTATCTACCTTAAAGGTAGGGGGCGCACAATATACAGCTATGTGCTATGAAAATGGTGGTACAGTAGATGATTTATTAATCTACAAACGTGGTGAAGAAGACTATTTATTAGTAATCAATGCATCAAATATCGAGAAAGATTACGAATGGTTAGCTAGCCATGTAATTGGCGATGCGACAGTAGTCAATGTTTCTAGTGAAGTTGCACAGCTTGCAATTCAAGGACCAAAAGCAGAAGGCATTTTACAAAAAGTTGTGTCAGAAGATTTGAAAGAAATTAAGTTCTTTAAATTTAAAAACGATATTCTTGTAGATGGAATTCCAGCACTTGTATCTCGTACAGGTTACACAGGTGAAGATGGATTTGAAATTTACTGTAAGAGTGAAGATGCTGCAAAGCTTTGGGAGAAACTTCTTGAAGTTGGAGCAGAAGAAGGCTTAAAAGCATGTGGTTTAGGTGCTCGTGATACACTTCGCTTCGAAGCAACATTACCACTTTATGGTCAAGAATTATCAAAAGATATTACACCGATTGAAGCAGGAATTGGCTTTGCGGTAAAACCAAATAAAGAAGCAGACTTCTTTGGAAAAGAAACGTTAAAAGAGCAAAAGGAAAACGGTGCATCTCGTAAGTTAGTCGGCATCGAAGTAATCGAACGTGGTATTCCTCGTACGCATTACCCTGTATTTATAGGAGAAGAAAAAATCGGGGAAGTAACGAGTGGTACACAATCTCCAACGTTAAAGAAAAGCATTGGTTTAGCACTAATTGATGTAAAATACGCAGCAGTTGATACAGAAGTAGAAATTGAAATTCGTAATAAACGCGTCAAAGCAGTAGTTGTTCCAACACCATTTTATAAACGTTCAAAGTAACGGGGAGAGGGGTAGATTTCATGTTGCATCGTTATCTTCCAATGACAGAAGAAGACAAAAAAGAAATGTTACAAACAATCGGCGTTCACACGATTGATGAGTTATTCTCTGATATTCCAGAGAGTGTTCGTTTTAAAGGGGATTTAAAAATTAAAGAAGCAAAATCAGAGCCAGAGCTTTTAAAAGAGTTATCTCAAATGGCTAGTAAAAATGCTAATTTAAAAGAATACGCTTCTTTCTTAGGAGCAGGCGTATACGATCATTACGCTCCAGTAATTGTTGATCATGTTATTTCTCGTTCAGAGTTTTATACAGCTTACACACCATACCAACCAGAAATTTCACAAGGGGAATTACAAGCAATCTTTGAATTCCAAACAATGATTTGTGAATTAACAGGAATGGATGTAGCGAACTCTTCTATGTACGACGGAGGTACGGCTTTAGCTGAAGCGGCAATGTTAGCGGCTGGCCATACTCGTAAAAAGAAAATTCTTGTATCTAGCGCAGTTCATCCAGAATCAAGAGCGGTACTTGAAACATATGCAAAAGGTCAACATCTTGAAGTTGTTGAAATTGATCATAAAAACGGTGTAACAGATTTAGAAGTATTACAAAGTGAAGTAGATGATACAGTTGCTTGTGTAATTGTTCAATATCCAAACTTCTTCGGACAAGTTGAAAAGTTAGCTGATATCGAAAAAATCGTTCATCAACAAAAATCATTATTTATCGTTTCTTCAAATCCATTATCATTAGGCGCATTAACACCACCAGGGAAATTTGGTGCTGATATTGTAATCGGTGATGCACAGCCATTTGGTATCCCAACGCAGTTTGGTGGACCGCACTGTGGTTACTTTGCAACAACGAAAGCATTTATGCGTAAAATTCCAGGACGTCTTGTTGGACAAACTGTAGATTCAAATGGTAAACGTGGGTTTGTATTAACGTTACAAGCACGTGAACAGCATATTCGCCGTGATAAAGCGACGTCTAACATTTGTTCAAACCAAGCATTAAATGCATTAGCAGCATCAGTTGCAATGACTGCGCTTGGAAAACAAGGTGTGAAAGAAATGGCACGTCAAAACATTTCTAAAGCACAATATGCAAAACGTCAATTCGAAGCGAAAGGCTTCACTGTAACGTTCGCTGGTCCATTCTTCAATGAGTTCGTTGTAGATTGCAAACGTCCAGTTAAAGAAGTAAATGATGCACTATTACAAAAGAATATTATCGGCGGTTACGACCTAGGCCGTGATTATAAAGAGCATGAAAATCATATGCTTGTAGCAGTAACAGAGCTTCGTACAAAAGAGGAAATTGACACACTTGTAAACGAAATGGGGGCTATCCAATGAAGAACCAAGACCAAGCACTTATTTTTGAAGTGACTAAAGAAGGACGCGTAGGATACAGCTTACCCAAATTAGATGTAGAAGAAGTGAAACTAGAAGATGTGTTTGAGAGCGATTATATTCGAGTAGAAGATGCAGAGCTACCAGAAGTATCTGAACTTGACATTATGCGCCACTATACAGCACTTTCAAACCGTAACCACGGCGTTGATTCTGGATTCTATCCACTTGGATCTTGTACGATGAAGTATAATCCGAAAATTAATGAAAACGTAGCTCGTTTCGCAGGATTTGCAAATATTCATCCACTTCAAGATGAAAAGACAGTGCAAGGTGCAATGGAATTAATGTACGACTTACAAGAGCATTTAATTGAAATTACAGGTATGGATACTGTTACATTACAGCCAGCAGCTGGTGCACACGGAGAATGGACAGGTTTAATGTTAATTCGTGCATACCATGAAGCAAATGGTGACTTTAACCGTACGAAAGTAATTGTTCCTGACTCTGCTCACGGAACGAACCCAGCATCTGCAACAGTAGCTGGTTTTGAAACAATTACAGTAAAATCAAATGAACATGGTCTTGTTGATTTAGAAGACTTAAAACGTGTTGTAAACGAAGAAACAGCAGCACTTATGTTAACAAATCCAAATACATTAGGCCTATTCGAAGAAAATATTTTAGAAATGGCAGAAATCGTCCATAACGCAGGCGGTAAATTATACTATGATGGTGCAAACTTAAATGCGGTATTAAGCCAAGCACGCCCAGGAGATATGGGATTTGACGTTGTGCATTTAAACCTTCATAAAACATTTACAGGTCCGCATGGTGGCGGTGGTCCAGGTTCTGGTCCAGTAGGTGTGAAAGCTGATTTAATTCCGTACTTACCAAAACCGATTTTGGAGAAAACGGAAAATGGCTATCACTTCAACTATGATCGTCCAGAAGCAATTGGGCGTGTGAAACCATTCTATGGTAACTTCGGAATTAACGTTCGTGCATACACATATATTCGTTCTATGGGTCCAGATGGCTTGCGTGCAGTAACTGAGTATGCTGTATTAAATGCGAACTACATGATGAGAAGATTAGCACCATTCTATGATCTTCCGTTCGATAGACATTGTAAGCATGAATTTGTATTATCAGGTCGTCGTCAAAAGAAACTTGGTGTACGTACGTTAGATATTGCAAAACGTCTGCTTGATTTCGGTTACCATCCACCAACAATTTACTTCCCATTAAATGTGGAAGAATGTATTATGATTGAGCCAACAGAAACAGAATCAAAAGAAACGTTAGATGGTTTCATTGATAAGATGATTCAAATCGCTAAAGAAGTAGAAGAAAATCCAGAAGTTGTACAAGAAGCACCGCATACTACAGTCATTAAACGTTTAGACGAAACGATGGCTGCACGTAAACCTATTTTACGTTATGAAAAGCTAGCTCCTGTACAAGTTTGATTAGAATAAAAAAGAACTCGCTATATGATATGATCCCCTTATAGTAGACAGTAAAAAGAAAGCACATTAATCTGTTTACTATGGAGGGGATTTTTCTATGGGCAAAATTAGAGTAACTTATGATATAGAATTTAAGAAAAAAGCAGTAGATTTATACTTGAAAGAAGGAATGGGATACAAAACGGTTGCTAAAGAATTAGGAATTGATCACTCGGTAGTAAGACGTTGGGTGAAACACTTTGAAGCTGAAGGTATCAAAGGACTAGAAGAAAAACGTGGTAAAACGAAAGGTCCAGGTATAGGTAGACCAAAAACCAATCCAGAAGATCCAGAAGCTAAAATGAAACGATTAGAAGCGGAGAATGAAATGTTAAAAAAGCTCTTAGGGATGTAAAAGGAGGAGTGGAATCTGTACCAAAAACGAAGAAGTTTGAAGCCATCAAAGGGCTATCAGAAAAAGGTTATGCAGTTACCATTCTATGTGATATCGCTGGAGTAACTAGAGGTGGGTACTACAAATGGATAAAGCGACAGTTGATGCCTTCTGAAAAACAATTGGAGGATACCGAAATAAAAAAGAAGGTATTGGAGTGTCATAAAAAACTTAAAGGGATTTATGGATACAGGAGAGTACAAGTTTGGCTGAAAGCTACTTATAACCTTCATTTTAATCACAAACGTATACAAAGGTTGATGGGTGAACTAGGTATCAAAGCCATTATTAGGAGAAAACGACCTTATTACGGGAAGAAAGAGGCTTACGTGATTTCAGATAACCATCTGAACAGGGATTTTCAAGCTTCCAAACCAAACGAAAAATGGGTAACAGATATTACCTATTTGATTTTCAATGGACAGAGATTGTACTTATCCGCTATTAAAGACCTATACAACAATGAAATTGTTGCCTATGAAATTAGCCGTAGAAATGACCTGAAACTAGTACTAGACACACTTAAAAAGGCAAGAAAAAAACGAAACGTGAAAGGGATTCTCCTGCATAGTGATCAGGGGTTCCAGTACACATCTCGTCAATATACTCAACTACTCAAAAAATATCAGATGAAGGCTAGTATGTCCAGAAAGGGGAACTGTTGGGACAATGCTTGTATAGAAAGCTTCTTCAGTCACTTTAAGTCAGAGTGTTTTCACCTATACTCTTTCCGCACAGCTGATGAGGTTAAGTTTGCTGTGCGCAAATATATATACTTTTATAATCACCACAGGTTCCAAAAGAAACTAAATAACCTGAGTCCATATAAATATAGAACTCAGGTTGCTTAATTGTGTTTTTTGAATACTGTCTACTTGACAGGGGTCACTCCAATATGCGGGTTCTTTTTTTTGTGCAGGTAGGATGAAAAAAGTGTTAAAAATTATTATTTTTTGTTTCATATTGCTGTAAAGAAGCAGTTTTATAGCCGATTTTGTTGAAAAAGTCGGTTTGATAAAAGTATTTATTTTTGTTAGAATTTTATTGAAATTAAGAAGATGTGATGAGGAAAAAATTACTCATTTTTATGTATATGTGAAAAAACGAGCAATATGGGGGTGAAAGTGTGGGATATCGATGTTATAGAATGGTATACCATTTAGAAAATGGAGAAACAATTAAAGATATAAAAGAATTTTGTTACCGAGACCAAGGGAAAGTGCTAGAAAGAGTAGCTCATCGTGTAATGGACAATAGAGAAGTGACAGCGATTGATAAGCAGGGAACGATCATTTCAATAGCGTGTGAGGACATTGTAAAGGTAGAACTTGATTACATAACAGAAAGTTAGCCTTGAGTCATATCGAATTATTCGATAAAATATACTGTTGAATGGTGAAGAGAGCAGAGAGGAGTTTATCATGGGTAGTACAAGACACTTTTATATGTTTATTTTAGCTTTTGTTCTTGTTGTGGCGTTAACAATTTATTTAATTGTTGATAGCAGCTGGTACAATACAGTTCATCCGGCATTCCTTCTATTTATGTATGTAGGAATTGCGGTTGTTAGTTTCGGAATGAGAGACGAAATGTTAGATCGCTTTGAAAAGTGATACATATACGAAAGACCAACAGGAAAATGTTGGTCTTTTTTTCTTGCCAAGAATTTTAAAAGGCACCTTCTTCAATAACGACAATACGAGAGCAAAAGTTTATACAAAGAAACGCTAATAGGTACATCTTTCGGAGTATGTAATATAAAGCTGAAAACGATAACGAGAATGAGAAAGAGGAAAAATAAAAATAGGATTTGCTTATGTATAGAATTCTGCATACTATCCACTCCTTTTTTAGGTAGTATGTCCAAAAGAAAGAAGGGTATGAAAAATTTTAGGAGGGAGAATGATGAAAAAAAGAAAATGGTTATATAGAATAGGAGTCCTTTTATTTTCAATTGGTCTCATATTAGTAAATTTTTACTCAGATATACCATCGCCATTTCCTAATTTGCATAAAGGGATTGGTATGAGTGTTGTCATAGCTGGTCTGCTTTGTCTGATCGCATCAAATTTCTATAGAAAATCTGAATGAATATAAAGTGAAACTTTAATCAGTGGGGGTTTTGTCCATCCCCACTGATTATTAGCTGAACCAATCGGGCGTTTACGGGCAGTTGATCTCCCACCTAACTCCCTCGCATTCGCCGAATTTTGAGGTGGGGGTCTTACTGCCCGTTAATGCGGGATAAAAAAAGGACAGTTACTTCTTTTCAGAAGAACTGTCCTTTTTAAATAACTTATTCCATAGCTTGGCGATACTCCATATAATAACGATTGCAATGGAGGCAATAATGGACCAAACAATTGATACAATTTCAAGTGTCATGTTAGGAAGGAATGTGAGAATGGATACTACTTTATGAAACAATGATTCTATTATATGAAAACTTATCTGTAATAGAATGACGATACCAAGTGTAATCCATGCTAACATTTGTTTTCCTTTTTCTTTCCACATGACATTTACCTCACGTTAGCTTAATAGTTTTAAGCCAACAGCGCCGCATAGAATGCAGCTTAAGAAGGCAAGACGACGCCAATCCGCTGATTCGCGGAAAATAAGAATACCTAGAAGTGCACTACCAGCAGTTCCGATTCCAGTCCAAATCGCGTAAGCAGTTCCCATCGGTAATGTGTCCATCGCAAGGGATAAGAAGAAGAAGCTTACGCCGAAGTTAGCGATTAAAATAACTTTTGGTGCCCAGCCTTTCTTTTCAGTGGCTACTTTCATAAAGAGTACACCAATAATTTCACAAATACCAGCTAGAATTAAAAATACCCAAGCCATTTTATGCAGCCTCCTTCGTTTCTTTTTCTTCTGTTACTCGTTTTAAACCAATTACTCCGAAGAAGATTAAACCGATTAATAATACTTTTACAATAGAGAATGGTTCTCCGAAGATGAAAATCTCTGTAAGAACGATTCCGCCTGCGCCGATTCCTGTAAAGACTGCGTACACAGTACCGACAGGTAAATCTTTATAAGCTCTAAATAATAAGACGAAACTTACTGTAATTAATAGAGCGACACCTATCCACTCAAGTGGTGTCTCCGCGTGTTTTAGTCCAATTACCCAAAAGATTTCAATAATACCAGCTAAGATTACATAAATCCATGCCATATGTCATTTCTCCTTCCTACCAGTCGTTAGGTAAAGGGCTTAAAAACGACGCATTGCAAAGGAGCAATCCGTCAGTTTGAAAGTCCGCGCCAAAATACTTTCCAAGAGGCGTCTAAACGTGTCTCAAAACGATTTAAACCTGCGTATAGTAGTTCAACCATAAGACCGTCAAGTAAGCATAGAAAAGCTTCTAAGGCATCTTTTACTTCAATGTTATGCAGCTCATCTTGCTCGCTTGCCCTTTTAAATACAGGGAATAAAAGTTTTCCGACGTTTTCAATGTGTACATTCGCTTTATTGATAATTTGTTCGCGAAATGCATCCGGCGGAAAATAAGAAGTCCGTAACCAAAACATTGATTCTTCACTTTCACCAAATCGTTTTGCATAACCTTTTAACAGATTTACTAGTAATTCTTCAGTGGACAATTTTGAAAAATTTTCGATATCGTCTGTGAAGCTTTGCAAATCTTTTTGAAGAGCGGATTCTAAGCATGTGAAATATAACTCTTCTTTTCCTTTAAAGTGTGCGTAAATCGATGGTTTTTTAATCCCAACTTCTTGAGCAATATTTGCTAATGAAGTTCCTTCGTAGCCGTAGCGTGCGAAATGAGAAAGTGCTACAGCTTTAATGCGGTTTGCTGTCATTTTCATCCCCTACCTACCGTTCGTTAGGTTAATTATATGAGATGGAAAATATAAAGTCAATAGGTGAAGAGTTGAAAAAAGAGCGCTATAGTTAACGCTCTTTTTTAGACTGTTTCTCGCTCAATTAAATGGAATGAAAGTTCTTCTGCGTTGCCGATAATTTGTTCACTTTGAATTTGTTTATGGAATAAAGAAAAAGCATGTGAGCCCATTGTGAGACCGGGATGTTCAATAGTTGTAATTTCTAATGCTTTTGAAATTTCATGGTTATCAAATCCGAGGATAGCGAGGTCTTCGGGTATTCGAATGCCATGTTTTCGCGCCTCTGTTAATAAACCAGCTGCAACTTGATCGTTCGCTGTAAAAATAGCGGTTGGACGATTTTTCATGTTTAAAATACGATGAAGTATTTTTGCCCCGTCCTGCATCGTATAACATTGATGGAAAATCCAATCAGGGTGCACTGTTTTTCCTTCGTGACGAAGAGTATCGGCGAAAGCTTTTTTACGCTCGATTGAATTAACACTTGTTTTTCTTGCTAAACAAATGCCGATTTTTTCATGACCTTTACTGAGTAAATAGGAAGTACCAAGGCGGAATCCTTCATAATGATCTACAAAGACAGATGAAATGAGCGGATGTTTCATTTTTTCACATGAAATAATGGGGGCAAATTTTGCGAACGGTTCAATTTGTTCCCATGAACTCGTTCGAGAGCAAATAATCATCCCGTCGAATTGTTTCATTTTCATCATTTCAAGAACGCGAATTTCTTCAATACTATCGTAATTCGTTTGGCATAAATTAATATGATATCCAGCTGCTAATGCTTCGTTTCCGATTCCTTCAATAATGGTACTGAAGTATGGAACATTAATGAAAGGGAGCATAACCCCGATTGTATATGTTTTTCCCTTTATTAAATGAATAGCATTAATATTTTTTGCATAGTTCAATTCTTCAACTGCATCTAGAACACGCTTACGTTTTTCTTCTTTTACGTAAGGGTGATTATTAAGGACGCGGGAAACAGTTGCTATGGATACACCAGCAGTTTTTGCAATCTGTTTTATATTGGCCATATGTATCACCTCTTTACTTAATTATAAGGGGAAAATAATAAGAATGAAAAAATCTTGACCTGAAAAGCTTTTCACAAACTATGTTATAAACATGACTTCTGTTATTCGCGTAACCTTTTTATTTGGGCGTGAGAGTAGCGGGGTCTTTTTTGTATGTTTGCAAAGAGTTTTTGTCAAAATGTGTGAGAATAACGTGGAAAGTTTTCGGAGGAGGCGTTTCATAACGAAGCGAATATGAAGAGAGTATAAACGCTTCGGTCGTTAAGAGGGCGGTATGAAAGGGCGGAAACAAATTGAAAAAAGGAATCGTTTGTTTCGTGTTTTCTAGTGTATTACTTAGCTCATGTTCATTTCAGCAAACGATGCAAGAAGAAAAAACATTTGTGGGAACAACAGGGGGGGCTAAGGATCGTGTTACTGATCCTATCCCGCTAAAGGAGCTACCGAAATATTTTCCAGCGAAGTTCAAAGTTCCAACATTTTTACCTTATGACATTACGAGTGATGTGATGGGGGAGGTAAGGATGATGGGCAAGAAGAATGTTGTCGTAACGATTAAATATAAGCAACAAGAGAAAGGAAGGCGCGACTATATAGAATTAACAGTAGCAAACTTTTCTTACAGTTTTCCATACCTCGTAGAAGAGAATCGATTTCAAGAACAAATGAGGCTGAATAATGGAGCGCCTGCTTATTTTAAAAATAAGGATGATTACGAACGAGGAGATGAATTCGCTACGCTTATATGGCAAGAGCAGGGAATTGAATATCAGCTATTATATCGTAATGTAGACGAGAAAGATGAAGATGTAATCAAGCAAAATTTATTATACATTGCGAACAATATGGAATGAAAAAACTAGCTGAATTACACAGCTAGTTTTTTGTATGTTATTTCTTTTTAATTTTGCCTGTCCAAGATTTAAATCCACCTTGTAATTGGTAGAAATCTTTGTAGCCTTGTTTTTTTAAGTATTGTGCTGCACGACCTGTACGGAATCCGCTTTGGCAGTATAAGTAAACAGGTTGATCTTTACGAAGTTCTTTATGACGAAGGCGAACTTGTGATAACGGAATGTTACGTGCACCTAAAATATGCCCTGCGTTATATTCGTCTGCTTCGCGAATATCGATAAGCTGTGCTTTACGGTAGCCAGCGCGAAATTCTTCTTCTGTAAGAGTTTTAATTAATTTTTTCTGATAGAAATACATCCATACAGTGTAACCGATGAACGCTACGATTACGGCTAATAAAATAATCCAACTTGTTGACACGGTTCTATCGCTCCCTTTTTTCTAATCCTACTTTCAATATTATAATGCCCATATGTATTTATGCAACAGATTCATTCGCATATAAGAAGAAATTTCGTATTCTTTCACAAATTTTGTCGAATTTGGTAGACTAGAGAATGTGAAAAATAATTGGTTATATGAGGTGCAGGATGGGAAAAGAAAAATGGTGTTATATTAACTCTGGTCAATGTTCACCAGCATTTAATATGGCGTTAGATGAATGCTTATTAAATTGGCAAAGTGAAAAGAAAATGCCGCCAACAATTCGTTTTTATGAATGGGAAGTGCCGACATTAACAGTCGGGTATTTTCAGCGTGTTGAAAAAGACATTAATATGGATGTAGTTAACGAAAAAGAATATGGTTTCGTTCGTCGTCAAACAGGCGGCAGGGGTGTATTACATGATAAAGAATTAACGTACAGTGTTATTGTGTCTGAAGATCATCCAAATATGCCAAAAACAGTTACAGAAGCATATCGTGTTATTTCGCAAGGCTTATTAGATGGTTTTAAGGCATTAGGATTAGAAGCATATTATGCAGTTCCGAAAACAGAAGCGGATCGTGAAAATTTGAAAAATCCGCGTTCAGGAGTATGTTTTGATGCACCATCTTGGTATGAAATTGTAGTTGAAGGAAGAAAAATCGCAGGTAGTGCTCAAACACGTCAAAAAGGTGTTATTTTACAGCACGGTTCTATTCCGTTAGAAATAGATTTAGATGAGTTATACGATCTATTTTTATTCTCGAATGAACGTGTAAAAGAGCGTATGAAAAACATGTTTTCTTCTAAAGCGGTAGCGATTAATGAATTAACAGATCGTACATTTACGATTGAACAGTTAATTAAAGCGTTTGAAACTGGATTTGAAAAAGGATTAGATATAGAGCTTGTGCCGTATGAACTAACAGAAGAACAGCTTCATGAAGTTCAAACGTTAGCAAAAGAGAAGTATGAAAGTAATGAATGGAATTATAAAAAATAAGGAGATGGCGACCGCCATCTCCTTATTTTTATAGTAAATTAAGTACTTTTTCTACTTTGATTCCTTTATCTTGTAAAGAACGAAGGCGATTTACAACGTCCATAATCTCTTTGTCGAATGTAACGCTAATACCTTGGCTTTGTAGCTCTTCTTTTAATCCTTCAATAGAATCATCTATGTCGATGCCAAGCTCGTAATCTTGACAAACTTCAATTGTCTTTTTCACAAGTTTAACATAATTTTCTTGTAGTTTTGTATTTGTTTCAGTCAAAGCAGGTTGCTTTGGTTTTGCAGGAGTAACCGGTGCTGTCTCTTGCTTTGTAACTGGAGTAGGTACTGTTTTTTTCATAGGTGCTGGAGTAGATAGTTCTACAGCTGCTTCAACACTTACTGGCTTCGGTGTTGGTACCGGAGTAGGTTTAGGCGCCATAGCAGGTGTTTCTACTCGCGTAACAGGTTTTGGAGCAGGTGTAACTGCTTTTGGAGCTTCTACAACTACTTCTTTTTTCGGAGTAGCTTCTGCAACTGTTTCTTCTTGCTCAGCAGCTTCTTTATTTTCTTTGCTCCACATAACGCGTTCAACTTCTAGAGAAACATTATTTTTGTTCATCGCTGTTAATGTAACTTTACCAACTTCAGCGTTCCCAGTGAAATCAACAATTTTATAAATAACACTCTTGTTCCAATCCACGTTTCCGCTCAAAAATAATTCTTCGTTACATTTCGGCGTTAAGCCCTCGATTTTAATTTCTGCGTTTACACCGTTTTCACTATATACCATAATTAGCGAAGCATTTACATCTTCGTCTGCTAACATTAGTTCACGTACCATTTTGCCGGTGCGTACTTGCGTTTTCTTCTTAACTGACATCTAATTTCTCCTCTCAAAAATTCAGTAATAATAAAAAAATCGTATAACGAAAAATAATTGCTCACGAAGATTTATGATACCGATAATAAAAGCATCACGTCAACAATTAACTTTAATTATTTTGCATTTTTCTTATTTTCTTTATGAAATTTTTCAATTTGTAAAATTAGACAGAAGAAAAACAGCCTTTTGAAAGGCTGTTAAAATTTAGACGTTTTATATAAAAATTTGTATAGAATATAAAAAGAAAGTGTCACAAGAGTACCTTGCCAAATAGATAAATTATAAAATAAGTACGGTTGTGTTTTAAAAAATACGTTTGAAAAAACTGATAAGACAAAAGGTATGAATACTGATAATAAGAGAAGTGCTTTTTGTTTCCAGGAAACTAGTATTGTAAAAGAAAACCGTCTAAATAACGAAAAAGTTATGAAAGCACCAATTGTTAAAACGATAGCAGATAATATTGTTCCAGGAATACTAAATGGAATTCCTGAAGTGTTTGTATCTGAAAATAGTTTTTGCATAAGAGTAGTGAATGTATCGTATCCAATTTGAATAGCTAATAATAAACTAACTGCAAATCCAATAACGGTAGCTTGTTGGAAAGAATTTTGATGTTCTGAAGAGTTAATCAATTCGTCGCAGTAAGCTTTTAAATCTTCTCCGAAAATATCATGTGCATTTTTACCATCTTCTTGCGCTTCTAAAAGATGATCCAATATTTCTAAAAGCAATTCTTCCATTTGATTTTGCGGAACGCTAGTAAAACGTAAATAAATAAGCATATCACCATAAGCAGCTTCGTTTTCAGGTGATAATAGCTTTCTTTTTTCATTGTTTAACTTAACCATTTCTTTTTCGGTCATAACCTCATTACTCCTTTTTAAATTCTAAGTATTCTTTTTTGAAGAAAAGTTTATATAGTACATAGCAAGAGATGGCCAGTAAAGTGCCGATCAAAGGTGAGGTTTGCAAAGTAGTATAGGGCTGTTTAATAAATAAAAAGGAAATACCGATTAATAGTATCCATAGGCAATGGCGGATTAAAAAACTTCCTATATGCCTCCAAATAGTTGTTTTGTTTTTAAATAAATCCGTGTTAATAAAATCGAAGACAAAACGTATGATGAGATGTACGGACAGTATAAATGCAAGCAGATAAATGAAATCAATGTGTACAAATTTAAAACGTGCTTCATTGGAAAATAGGGGTAATATAAATGCAATCACAGACGAAATAGCAAAGTATATTGCTAACAGGTAACAAGTTATAAATAGAGGAATCGATAATTGTTCCCATAAACTTTGCTTCGGTAGGATAGCGATTAGCTCGTCACAGTACGCCTGTAAGTCGTCGCCAAAA
Source organism: Bacillus silvicola (assembly GCF_050524305.1). Classification (NCBI taxonomy): domain Bacteria; kingdom Bacillati; phylum Bacillota; class Bacilli; order Caryophanales; family Bacillaceae; genus Bacillus; species Bacillus silvicola. The sequence goes on along the minus strand of NZ_JBNGVC010000012.1, from coordinate 1,156,805 downwards.
ATATCATAAGCATTTTTTTCTTCTTGCTGGGCTTCGATAAGGTGATCTAGAATTTCAATTAGCAGTTCTTCTGTGTGGTATTCTGGTACTTTAGCTAAGCGGATGTATATTAACATGTCACTATAGGCGGTTTCATTTTCTGTAGTTAATAATTTACGCTTTTGATTATTTAGTTCGATTAAATCTTGCGCATTCATCCCTATCACTCCCCTTGTAATAAATTGTTTACCGTCGTTGAAACCATTCCCCAGCTTTTTTTAAATTCTTCAAGCTGTTCTAATCCCGTATCAGTTACGTGATAATATTTTCGCTTCGGTCCAAGAGAGGAAGCCTTTAATGTACCTTCAATAAGTTTCTCTTTTTGCATGCGTAACAATAACGGATATATGCTTCCTTCGCTTACGAATGTAAAGCCATGTTTATTTAATTTTGTACTCAGTTCATATCCGTACACTTCTTCTTGTGAAATGATGTATAGAATACACCCTTCTAGTACACCTTTTAACATTTGGCTGTGCATGATTTCACCACCTTTTATCCAGGTAACTTGCATTGCAAGGTAGCTGGTATCCAAATTATAACATTCAGTAACTTGCAACGCAAGTTACTGAAGTGGAAAACTTTAATCTGTGTTAATTTTACTTTGTTTCCCATACTAACGAGAGGAGGGAAGCATATGAAACCATTTATGCCAAAACTCGTTTACTTTGAACCGAGGGAACTCGAATATCCGCTTGGAAAAGAGCTTTATGAGAAGTTTACGAAGATGGGATTAGAAATTCGTGAAACGACATCACACAATCAAATTAGAAATTTGCCAGGCGAAAATGAATTGCAAAAGTATCGTAATGCAAAAGCGACACTAGTCGTTGGGGTGAGGAAGACATTAAAGTTTGATACATCAAAGCCGTCAGCTGAATATGCAATCCCGCTTGCAACAGGGTGTATGGGACATTGTCATTATTGTTATTTGCAAACGACACTTGGTAGTAAACCTTACGTAAGGGTGTATGTGAATCTAGATGAAATATTTGAGAAGGCAAAGCAATATATGGATGAAAGGGCCCCTGAAATAACAAGATTTGAAGCGGCGTGTACATCAGACATCGTCGGAATTGATCATTTAACACATGCATTAAAGCGGGCGATAGAGTTTATCGGAGACAGTGAACATGGACGTTTACGTTTCGTTACAAAATATTCGCACGTTGATCATTTATTAGATGCAAGGCATAATGGGAAAACGCGTTTTCGATTTAGTATTAATTCACGTTATGTGATTAAAAATTTTGAACCAGGGACATCGCCATTTGAAGAACGAATTGAGGCTGCACGTAAAGTGGCGGGGGCTAATTACCCTCTTGGTTTTATTGTTGCGCCAATTTATATGCATGAAGGGTGGGAAGAAGGGTACCGTGAATTGTTTGAACGGTTGTACAATGCGTTAAAAGATATGACGATACCAAATTTAACGTTCGAATTAATTCAACATCGCTTTACGAAACCGGCAAAAAAGGTCATTCAAGAGCGTTATCCAAATACGAAACTTGAAATGGATGAAGAGAAGCGGAAATATAAATGGGGACGATACGGTATTGGAAAATATGTATATCAAAAGGATGATGTGGAAGTATTAGAAGAAACAATACGAGGTTATATATATGAGTATTTTCCCGATGCAGAAATTCAATATTTTACATAAGGGGAATCTGTATGCGAATATGGATTCTTTTTTTGTTTTATATATTTAGGCTCGTTTCCACCTTGTCACGTTATTCTTTCTGGTGTATCATTTTATTGATTGCTTCGTACGGAATAAGCAAAATGAAATTGGATGGAGGAAACCGATGCCTACCCCTAGTATGGAAGATTATATTGAACAAATTTATTTGTTGATTGATGAAAAGGGTTATGCCCGTGTATCTGATATTGCTGAAGCGCTTAGTGTACATCCATCCTCTGTAACAAAAATGGTACAAAAATTAGACAAGGACGAATATCTAATTTATGAAAAATATAGAGGGCTTGTATTAACATCAAAAGGTAAAAAAATCGGAGAACGTCTCGTATATCGTCATGAATTGTTAGAACAGTTTATGCGCATTATCGGTGTGGATGAAAGCAAAATTTATAATGATGTAGAAGGAATTGAACATCATTTAAGTTGGGAATCAATTGACCGTATCGGTGATTTAGTACAATACTTTGAACAAGATGAAGTTCGAGTAGAAACACTTCGTGGTGTTCAAAAAGCAAATGAAGAGAAAAGTAATTAAGGGGAACGTATGGCGTTTCCTTTTTTATTTCAATCGAAAAGGACGGGAGAATAATGAAAGCGATTATTTTTGATTTTGATGGATTAATTGTGGACACAGAAACAATATGGTTTCACTCTTTTAGAGATGCTGTTCGTGAATACGGCGGCGAGTTACCTTTAGAGGAATTTGCAAAATGTATTGGAACGACAGATGAAGTGCTTTATGCATATTTAAAAGAGCAATTAAAAGAAAAGTTTAATGAGCGTACATTAAAGGAAAAAGTAACAACTTTACATAAAGAAAAAATGAAAATACCGAAAGCACGTGACGGTGTAAAAGAATATTTAGAAGAAGCGAAAGAAGTTGGATTAAAAATCGCATTAGCCTCCAGTTCATCTAGAGAGTGGGTCGTTCGTTTTTTAGAAGAGCTACAGATTAGAGAGTATTTTGAAGTGATTAAAACGAGAGAAGATGTCGTGAAGGTAAAACCAGATCCCGCTCTTTATAAAGTTGCGATAGAAGAATTAGGAGTTGAACCATCGGAAGCTGTTGTATTTGAAGATTCATTAAATGGATTGAAAGCAGCAATTGCAGCAGGATTAAAATGTGTCGTCGTACCTAATGATGTGACAAGAAATCTACAATTTGAAAACCATCACCTTCGTATCGAAAGTATGAAAGAAAAAAGTTTGAAAGAAGTACTTCAATATATAAAGTGAAACTTTAATTAATCGGGGCTTTTCTCATCCCCACTGATTATTTGCCCATACTAATTGAGATAAAAAAAGACCGTATTTCCTAAAAGGAAGCACGGTCTTTCTTTTTGTTTTTTTTACCTTCAATGACAGTTAAATGAGATTGTTTTCTTTTTCTTTTCAACGATGGAGAATTACCCTTTTTCCCCTTGTCATCAGAAGCATTTCGTTTCAAGAAAGAATTACTTAGGGGTGCTACATTTTGTTTCCCGTGTTTGCGGTTCGATTGTTTCGCTGCACGCTTATATGAGCTTTGCGAATTTGCAGAACCACTAGAGTTTGTAAACATTTTGTAGAGTAAGTAAAAGATACCGACGACAGCTAACATGATACCAATGTTTTTCAATATTCCCATTGGATCTGTAATAACAGATGAAACAAGGCCGAATATTGCTAATCCGATAATAAGCACAAATATAGCGAATGTAAACGAACGACCGTTCATAAGGGACACCTCCTAAAAACATATATTAAAATTAGTATATTAACGATGAGGAAAGGAGTTGAACACCATTTTTAAATAATTATTGTTTGTTTTCTAAACGTAATAATTCTTCAAACGATGCGATTGCAACTTCCGCTTGATCATCTGTTGGTTCTTTCGTTGTTAATAGTTGCAGCCATAATCCTGGATATCCAAGTACTCGCAAAACAGGGACATCTCGTAATCGATTGGTAAATTGTAATACTTCAAAAGAAATGCCGAGAACAACTGGAATTAATAAAATTCGGTTTACTACCCTTGCCCAAAGTGGATCTGTAGGAACTAGGAAATAAACAAACATTCCAATAATAACTGTAAATATTATAAAGCTACTGCCACAGCGATAATGGAGGCGAGTTTGCTTTTGAACATTGTCTACAGTTAGTGGAAGATTATTCTCATAAGCATTAATTACTTTATGCTCTGCACCGTGGTACTGAAACACCCTCTTAATAAGTGGGGTTAAAGAAATAAAGTATATATAGCTCAATAATAACATGAGCTTAATGACACTTTCGACAATGATTTGCCCTGTATGAGATGGGAAAATCGGTCTCGTTAGTTCAGCTAATAGTGCAGGAACTGCTGTGAAAATTACTTTACCGAATATGAACGATAAAACGCCAACTGCTGCAACTCCTAATATCATCGTTAATTTTGATTGTTCTTCTTTTTTATTTGCAATTTGTTCATCTTCTTCTGGGTGGACATCAAATCGTTCTGAAGCAAAGTTTAAATGCTTCGCTCCATTCGCACTTGCGTCCACGATAGCGGCAATACCTCGTATAAATGGAATCTTCTTTAGGATAGATAATGCTTTATTACGAACGCGTGGTAATCGATAAAATTCAATCGATTTATCTTTACGACGAACCGCTGTAACAGTATATTCTCTACCGCCAAACATAACTCCTTCTATGACTGCTTGCCCGCCATATATTTGTTTTGACTCTTCTGCCATGTTAACACCAACCTGTATTTGTTTCTCTCTTATGTAGAAAAAGAGGTAATTGTCATACTTGGTCCTGCCATTTTGAAATGAGACAATCACCGAGTTTCCTTTATTTTATCGACAAATACAAGCAGATGACAAGGGGAAATGTTACGAGAGTAGGACATTTCTTATTCTTTTTATAGACAAATTTCGCAGAATTTAAACATGCTTCAAAATAGTTTCGGGCATACTATTGAGCGGAGGTGTCAATGTGAATCAAGAACAATCAACGATAAGGAACTTTGTACAAATTGGTTTATTTGGAGGCTTGTTTTGGGGAAGTATATGGTATTTCCTTCATATATTCTCGTTTACAGAAGCTGGACCTAATTATTTCCTTTTACCGTTTGCGTTTGGAGATTGGAAAGAAGGGGTTTGGGGAAATATGCTAGGCATCGTTTGTATGGGACTTCTTTCAATTTTAGTGGCCTTGCTCTATAAAGCTCTTTTTAAAAAGTTTGAAGGCGTACTACCTGGTATACTATACGGTTTATTTTGGTGGGCATTATTATTTTTGGGAATGGGGATAATGGCACCAGTTATAAAAAGTGCACTTCATTTACCGAAAGGAACAATTGTAACAACAGCATGTATCTTTATATTATATGGTGTCTTTATTTCATACTCTGTTGCATTCGAAGCGAACAATACAAATAGAGGAGAAGGGCTCGAGAAGACAAACTATTCAAATAAGTGATTCGTATGTTAAAATGTCGTATAGACATTCTTTAATATTAAGGAGTTTTAAGAAAATGAAAAAGTTACTCCTCGTAAATGGTCCTAACCTAAATCGCCTTGGTGTCAGAGAGGTAAATGTATATGGAGAAGGAACGTTAGCGACGCTTGAAACAGATATGAAACAAGAAGCAGAGAAAATGGGAGTGGAGTTAGAATGTTTTCAATCGAATCATGAAGGAGCTATTATTGATATTATTCATGAGGCTGATGACATATATGAAGGAATCATTCTAAATCCAGGTGCATTTACGCATTATAGCTATGCGATTCGGGATGCTATCGCAAGTGTTTCGATTCCGGTTATTGAAGTACATATTTCTAACATTCACCAGCGTGAATCGTTCCGTCACGAATCTGTGACGGCGGCTGTTTGTGCAGGACAAATTGTTGGATTTGGTTTTTATGGCTATAAGCTAGCGTTATTTGCATTAATGGAGAAATTGAGGGAGGCATAAAGTAATGGGAAAGATCGAGAGATTAAGAAGTGCTTTTGATGAGGCTGGTATTGACGGTATCGTATTAACGAATGAACATAGCCGTAGATATATGGCGAATTTCACAGGAACAGCTGGTGTTGTACTAATTTCAAAAGAACGTGCTCTATTTATTACAGATTTCCGTTACGTAGAGCAAGCTAGTAAGCAAGCGGTTGGATATGAAATTGTACAGCATGCAGGATTAATTCTTGATGAAGTTGCGAAACAAGTTAAAGAACTAGGAATTCAAAAACTAGGATTTGAACAAGATACTCTTACATATAGCTCTTACGTAACGCATAATGAAGCGATCGAAGCTGAATTTATCCCAACTTCTGGGCTTGTAGAAAAGTTACGCTTGATAAAGACTGATTCAGAGATTAAGATATTAAAGGAAGCTGCACAGATTGCAGATGCTGCCTTTGAGCATATTCTATCATTCATTCGCCCGGGAGTATCTGAAATTGAAGTGTCAAATGAACTTGAATTTTTCATGAGAAAACAAGGAGCGACATCTTCTTCGTTTGATATTATCGTTGCTTCAGGTCTTCGTTCGGCATTACCGCACGGCGTGGCATCTGAAAAAGTGATAGAAAAAGGAGATTTCGTTACATTAGACTTCGGCGCTTATTACAAAGGATATTGCTCTGATATTACTCGTACGATTGCAGTCGGTGAACCGTCTGATAAATTAAAAGAAATTTATAATATCGTTTTAGAAGCACAACTACGTGGTGTGAACGGTATTAAAGCTGGTTTAACGGGCCGTGAAGCTGATGCATTAACGCGTGATTACATAACGGAAAAAGGATATGGTGAATACTTCGGACACTCTACTGGTCATGGAATCGGTCTTGAAATCCATGAAGCACCAGGTTTAGCGTTCCGTTCTGATACATTACTTGAACCAGGTATGGCTGTAACAGTAGAACCAGGTATTTATATTCCAGGTGTTGGCGGGGTACGTATTGAAGATGATATCATTGTAACAAGTGAAGGTAATGAAGTAATAACGAAATCACCAAAAGAACTTATTATTTTGTAATACACAGGAGGATTTTTTTACATGATTTCAGTAAACGATTTTCGTACAGGTTTAACAATCTCAGTGGACAATGCCCTTTGGCAAGTAATGGATTTCCAACACGTAAAGCCAGGTAAAGGTGCTGCATTCGTTCGCTCTAAACTACGTAACCTTCGCACAGGATCTGTTCAAGAGAAAACATTCCGTGCAGGTGAAAAAGTAGAAAAAGCACACATCGAAAACCGTCGTATGCAATACTTATACGCGAGTGGTGAGTCTCACGTATTTATGGATAACGGAACTTATGAGCAAATCGAACTTGGTGAAAACCAAATTGAGCGCGAATTAAAATTCCTAAAAGAAAACATGGAAGTATCTATTATGACATACCAAGATGAAGTACTTGGTGTTGAACTTCCGAATACTGTTGAATTAAAAGTGTCAGAGACAGAACCTGGTATTAAAGGTGACACAGCTTCTAACGTAACAAAACCAGCTACATTAGAAACTGGTCTTGTTGTACAAGTACCAATCTTCATTAACGAAGGCGAAATGCTTATCATCAACACTGGTGAAGGTAAATACGTTTCTCGTGCATAGTAGAAAAGCACTCGTGATTATCACGAGTGCTTTTTTTATAGAAAGTAGGGTAGATAGTAAATGGCAGTTATAACAAAACTAACTAAGACAAGAGAAAGAGTACCCGCGATATATGGAGTGAAAACGATTTGGAATGGTTTTATTTCACCAGTTTCAACACCAGTTAATGTCTTACTTACTGCGTGATCTGTAATGTTATTTCTATGGTTACTCATAATAATTAACCACGTAATTGCAAATATTGCTAAGCTGCCAAGGAAAAAACTCTCCATAAATGACCAAGAGACCATCTTTGAAAAAAGATAAATAATAGCTAATTCTACTACAATTGTTAAACTAATTTTCAATACCTTCATGTTTTCCCCCCTCATTTTGTACGTCCAGCCAATTTAAAAAATTCTTGCGTGATACGACATGTAGTGAGCAAGGTGACTTTACTTCTTTCTCAAGTGCAGCGTGTTCGCCGGGAAACTTGTTTTCCACATGCAATGAAATATAAGGTAGTTTCTCTTGCGCCTTTAAAGAGCGAATGTTAGTCGTTTTAGCACCCGCGAATACGTATGTGAGTTGTAAGTCTAGGAAAGCGACTTTGAAGATTTCTTTTTTAGCGGCCTCATTATAGCCTTTTCCCCAGTATGGATAGCCAATCCAACTACCAATATGAGATTGCTTCTTCTCATAATTAATATGTTTAAGTGTGGTGAGGCCAATTATTTCATTTTTTTCATTTACAATCATTCTGGATAAAGACTTCTTTTGGCGTTCTTCTTCTATTGCGAAAAGAAGAAACGCCTTCGTGTCTTCGATTTTTTCTACCTGTATCCCTAATGCATTTTTTACATGTGGATTGCTTGATAGCTCGAAAATCACATTTGCATAGCGAAAATCGAGTGGTAATAAAGTAACGTGCTGCATCGTCCATACTCCTTTTCTATTAAATATATCATAAAAAATAAGAATATTCAGATTCTAATAAGATCGGAATAGGAAAATTATGTTTTTACTTCTGAAATAGACAACCTCTGCATATGGTTGTACAAATATATTCTTTTTTAGAATAAGGAACTAGTAACCGTTATGGGAGAAGGTGAGAGAATGAAACAGTGGCTAGCGGCAATGGAAACATCCGTGCTTGTGATGGGATTACTTCGGTTGTTTTCAGGTAGCGCGGAAATATTCGCCGCTTTGCTTATGCTTTATGTGAATGATGCGAAGAAAGCATTGTTTATAAATGGTATGTTGGCGTTTGTTGGACCGACCGTATTGATTTTAACAATGACAATTGGCATAGCGAGTGTAGCAAGTGAAATTTCTTTCCTGAAACTCTTTTTTCTAGCGCTTGGAATTGGCTGCATTTTTATCGCGTTGTTGAAATAGTAAGTCGAGTATAGTGGGGAGAAGCTTATGAAAGAAGTATTAGAGGTATTACCGAAAACGATGAAACAGTTAGTTGAAGGTTGTAAGCAATACGATGCTCTAGAAGAAATTCGCGTTCGAATTGGAAGGCCGCTAGAGTGTATCGCACATGGAGAAGTGTTTTTTTATGACTATATCGCTACAGCGGAAGATGCACTCTACTTATTGAATAAATTAAGTCAATTTTCGATTTATACGATGGAAGAGGAATTGAAACGTGGATATGTGACACTACGAGGAGGACATAGAATTGGCCTAGCCGGAAAAGTCATTACAGAAAAAAGTGCGGTGAAAATGATTAGGGATGTCTCTTCTTTTAATATTCGTATTGCCCGTCAAAAAATAGGGATTGCTGAGCCGCTCCTGCCATATCTTTATGAATCACGATGGTTAAACACGATGGTAATTGGTCCACCGCAAACGGGGAAAACAACACTTTTAAGAGATGTAGCACGCTGTATGAGTCAAGGTGTGAGTGCTTCGAAAATTCCTTCATGTAAAGTGGGAATTGTGGATGAACGATCAGAAATTGCGGGCTGTGTGAAAGGGATCCCGCAATATGACTTTGGCACGCGAGTAGATGTATTAGATGCTTGTCCAAAAGCTGAAGGAATGATGATGATGATTCGTTCTATGAGTCCAGACATATTAATTGTAGATGAAATTGGACGTAAAGAAGATAGTGAAGCGATTATGGAGGCGGTGCATGCTGGCGTTCAGCTTTTTATAAGTGCACACGGATTTTCTTATGATGATGTTGTGAAACGTCCATCGTTACAGGCGGTGCTGGAACTTGGTGTATTTGATAGGTTTGTAGAATTGTCAAAAGCGAGAGGACCAGGAACGGTTATGCAAGTGAAAGACAGAGATGGAAAACCAGTATTACCTCATAGAAAGGCTCAAGGCGTATGGTGAAAATATTTGGTGCGGTATTAATAGTTGCGGTCAGTACCTTTTTCGGATTTTCATACGCTAAACGATACAGCGAGAGACCGCGGCAACTTAGATTATTGAAAGCGGCATTGCAATCATTAGAAGCGGAAATTATGTATGGGCACACGCCTTTATCTGAAGCGGCTGAGCGATTGGTTAAACAAATGCCGAAGCCATTAAATTGGATATTTCAAAGCTTTGCGAGGCGTCTAGAGAACGGAGAACAAACAGTTAGAGAGGCTTGGATCGATAGTTTGAAAGAGAACTGGACATTAACGGCGTTTAAACAAACCGAGTATGAAATACTGCAACAATTTGGTGAAACACTTGGACAACATGATCGTGAATCACAACAAAAACATATTCGGTTATGTATTACACATTTGGAGAGAGAAGAAGGAGAAGCAAAAGCTTTACAACTACAATACGAAAAAATGATAAAGAGTTTAGGAGTGCTAGCAGGGCTACTTATCGTAATTTTACTGCTATAGGGGGGAGAAAGGCGATGTCCATTGATGTTGGATTAATATTTCAAATCGCCGGAATCGGCATTGTTTTAGCTTTCATTCATACCGTACTAAAAGAATTAAAGCGAGAGGATATTGCAAATTGGGTTATCCTTGTCGGTTTTGTCGTTATTTTATTTCATGTTGCATTTTTAATTAATACTCTGTTCGACAAGATTAAAAGTGTCTTTCTCTTCCAGTAAAGGAGGCGGTTCGAATCGAAATTATACAAATTGTCGGATTAGGCCTCGTTGCTACGTTTTTAGCCGCTGTTTTAAATCAGCATAAATCTAGTATTACATCGTTATTTATTGTGTTCGTTGGTAGCGTAATGTTTCTTCTCTTAATCGATCAAATTCATTCTATCTTGCAAATGATTGAGAGAGTGGCGAGTGAAGCAAAGGTTAGCAACGTATATGTAGAAACATTATTGAAAATTATAGGGATTGCTTATATCGCTGAGTTTGGTGCACAAATTACAAAAGATGCTGGTCAAGGTGCAATCGCCTCGAAAATTGAATTAGCTGGAAAAATTTTGATTCTCGTTATGGCAATTCCCATTTTGACGGTTGTAATTGAAACAATTCTCGGATTTTTACCTACGGGATAAGGGGGAGTGAATGTTGAGGAAGTTCGGAGCTAAGCTGCTATTTGCTTGCTTCCTTTTCTTTTCTTTACCGATTGTTGTACAAGCTTCTCCTATAGAAACAAACGTCGTTGATCAACAATTGGATAAGCTCGGAATTGAAGATGTGAAGCAATTTTGGGACGGGCTTGTTACAAAGTACGGAGGCTATTTACCAGAGAGTCAAAAAGGAAGCTTTATGGAGTTTGTAAAGGGAGAAAAAGAGTTCTCCATAAAAGAGTGGATGATAGGTCTATTAAAATATTTATTTCACGAGCTTGTTGCAAATGGAAAGTTACTTGGAACGCTCATTATGCTTACGATTTTCAGTGCATTGTTGCAATCACTACAATCTTCTTTTTCAAAGAGTAGTGTAAGTAAAATTGCGGATGCAGTCGTATACATGGTACTTATTATTTTCGCTTTAAATAGTTTTTATGTTGTTATGACATATGCAAGAGAGACGATACAAACAATGGTAGATTTCATACTAGCATTATTACCAATTTTACTTGCACTCATTGCAACCGGTGGCGGTGTCGTGTCTGTAGCGTTTTTTCATCCAATCATCATTTTCTTAATGAACACGAGTGGTCTTCTTATGAATTATATTGTTCTACCACTTTTATTACTTGCAACTATATTAAGTATTGTAAGTACGATGAGTGATCAATATAAAGTTACGAAATTGTCCAAGCTTTTGCAAAACGTTAGTGTTGGGATTATGGGTATCTTTTTGACGGTTTTTTTAGGGGTATTATCTGTACAAGGAACCGCTTCAGCCGTTGCTGATGGCATAGCTGTGAAAACTGCTAAATTTGTAACAGGAAACTTCATTCCTGTAGTAGGAAGGATGTTTACTGAGGCAGCGGATACCGTTATTAGTGCATCTGGATTATTAAAAAACACAGTCGGGATTATCGGGCTCGTCATTCTGTGCTTAATTGTCGCTTTTCCAGCGATTCAAATATTTTGTATCGCATTTATTTATAAATTCGCAGCGGCAGTATTGCAACCAGTTGGCGGAGGCGCAATTATTCAATGTTTAGATATTATCGGACGAAGTATCATTTACGTATTTGCTTGTTTAGCTATCGTGTCGTTTATGTTCTTTTTAAGTATCACGATTATTATTGCTGCGGGGAACATTACGCTCATGATGCGATAGGAGGTGAAGAGTATGCAATTTGTTACAGAGTGGATTAGAAATATTATCGTTTTTTTACTCTTAGCGACAATGCTTCATCTTATTCTTCCGAATTCAAATTTACAAAAGTACGTTAAATTCGTTGTAAGTCTATTGTTAGTTGTATTAATTTTAACGCCTCTATTTAAGTTGTTACAAACAGATGTAAATGAAGTTATCGCAAATTTCAATGAAGAAAAGTACGTAGCAGATGGATCGGTAAAAAATTCGATAGATTCGAAGAAAAAAGAAATACAAGCTCTAACACGTGCATATAGTTTAGAAGAGATGGCTACCAAAATGAAAAAAGACGTAGGAAAAGAGTTTGAGAAAAAGTATGGTATGACAGTCTCTGAAATACAAATAGTCGCAGTGAAACATGCAGGGGAAGTAAAGTCAGCGAAAGATATTCAATCTGTTGTTGTGACGTTGAAAGAAAAAGAACGTAGTAAAAATGATGCAATTGAAACAGTAAAGCCAGTTGAAATTAATACGAAAGAACCTCCAAAAAAAATAGAAGAAACGAATGTAGAAATGAAAGGTTTCTTTTCAAGCAGGTGGCAACTAGAGGATAAACAAATCCAAGTTCAAATGGAAGGGAGGACAGGTAGAGTAAATGGACAATAAAGATAAAAATTCGAAGTTCTCATTTTTCCGCAACTTATTAAATGGGGATGAAAAAGAAAGTAATGAGAAGGGAAAAAAGGTAACACCTAAGTTTTTACTTGTCCTACTTATACTTGGGATTTTGCTTATGTTTTCTAGTAAGTTCTTTTCAGGAAAAGAAGAAGTACCTGTGTTTAAAGAACAAAAAACTCAAAACCAAGAAAAGGACGTAGCAACTTTCGGACAAAAAAATAACGATAATATGTCAAATGTAGAAAAATATGAAAAAGCGTATGAGCAAGAATTGAAAGCTTCTTTAGAAGAGATAGCGGGAGTAAAAGATGTAACGATTAAAGTAAACTTAGATTCATCTGAAGAAAAAATACTAGAGAAAAATACAGTAAAGCGTTCACAAACAACAGGTGAAACTGATAAAACAGGTGGGAAAAGAGAAGTAGAGGACGAGTCTCTTGATGAAAAAACAGTCATTATACGTGAAGGGGATAAAGAAACTCCAATTGTTTTACGAACAGAGAAACCGAAAGTACGAGGTGTTCTTGTCGTAGCAAAGGGAGTGGATAATATACAAATAAAAGCAATGGTAAAAGAGGCTGTGACGCGATTGTTAGATGTGCCAGCTCATCGCGTTTCAGTATCACCGAAAAATTGATAGGGAGGAAATAAAGTGTTAAAAAAACAAACAGTTTGGCTATTAACGATGTTAAGTTTAGTTGTTGTACTATCTGTTTATTACGTGACAACTCCTGAGAATAAAAATACTGCAGCACCAACAGTGGGTGAAAAGATGGGACAAGAAAAACAAGGTGCTGACAAAGCAGTCACAAAAGAAACAACGAAAGAAACTACAAATAAAGAAACAACAAAAGAAAATACAAGTAAGGAAACTACAAATAAAGAAACAGACAAAAAAGAGAATGCTAAAAAAGAGACAAGTAAAAAGGATGCTAACGTATCAGTTCAATCAAGCGATGAGAATTTCACAGCTTTACGTATGCAAATGGAAGATCAGCGTAGTGCAGAGAAAGAAAAATTACAAGGTGTAATGAATTCATCAAAATCTTCAGCAGAAGAAAAGAGTAAAGCGAAAGATAATCTAGATGCAATCACTACAATGGAAACGAAGCAAGAATTACTTGAAACAGTGATTAAGTCTCAAGGTGGATATAAAGACGCTCTTGTAAGAGCTGATGGAACTGACATTAGAGTGACAGTTAAAGCGGCAAAGCATTCACAAAAAGAAGCGAATAAAATTATTCAGCTTGTAAGAAGTGAAGGTGGTTCAAAAGATGTAGGTGTGAAATTTGACCCATCAGTAAAATAAATTGAAATTATAATAGGTGTTGCTGTTTCAAATGAGATAAAAGAATAATAGAAAAAAGCTATCGATTTCGATAGCTTTTTTCTATTTCATCTTTGTTGTTGTATTTAGTCTTTTCAATTGGAAACGGGGAAATACGCTGTGAGTAAAAGATTAATGGTTCATGATAATGGTGATTACTTTTTCCAGATTTGACGTGGATGAAGAGGACCAATGCCCAAATCACTACGGCAGGTAAGAATAGAATGAGCCATATCATATGTCCACACCTCACTACAATAAATTTTATACACTTTGAACATACTATTCTTATATGAAGGAAGAATGAACGGCACGTAAACAAAAAAATAATATTTGGTAAAAATATGTTTTTTATCTTAGAAAAAAGAAGAGTGGTTAGGGAATTACGTGTTTACAATGTGAAGTTTTGAAAAAGTGAAAAATGTTTTTTTAGGAAGTGGTCTTGCCAATTTTGTGTGAAACTTGGTATTATTACTAGGTAATAATTTTTTAGTGGAATAATATTTTTACAGGAGTTTCGATTTATTACAAAGAAATATAAATTGGAATGTTTAAAAAATTTATCGTAAGATGGGAATAGTAAATATTTCTATTAGTAAATGAAATAAATTTTCTAATAGAATACATCGTATTTTTACAGTCAATCTAGTTTTAGTGATGAGAATCTGTAAAAACGGGACAAACAAGAGTATGGGAGTGGATTTTACATGTTTAAAATTCAAGAAGTTCGTGAATTAATTAAATTAATTGATAGCTCTAATATTGATGAATTTGAATACAAAAAAGACGGTACAACAATTAAAATGAAAAAACGTGGTAATGAAGTAGTTACTGTGCAAGCGCCCGTAACGAAACAAGTCATGCAACCAGCAGCACCTGTTGAAGTAGAAACAACAGTAGCGGCAGCACAAGTAGAAGTGCCAAAACAAGAAGAGAAGACAGCTGTTCAAAATGAAAACCTACATAAAATCACATCACCGATGGTAGGAACATTTTATTCCTCTTCTTCGCCTGATACACCTCAATATGTAAGTGTTGGGGACAAAGTATCGAAAGATTCTATCGTATGTATTGTTGAAGCTATGAAATTATTTAACGAAATTGACGCAGATGTAGAGGGCGAAATTGTTGAAATTCTTGTTAATAACGGACAGCTTGTTGAGTATGGACAACCGCTATTTCTTGTAAAAGCGTAATAAGGGAGTCTTTGTGATGATAAAAAAAGTATTAATAGCCAATCGTGGGGAAATTGCTGTACGAATTGTTCGAGCTTGTAAAGAAATGGATATTGAAACAGTTGCAATTTATTCAGAAGCAGACAAAGAGTCACTTCATGTGCAAATTGCAGATGAAGCGTATTGTGTTGGACCAACGATTTCGAAAGAAAGCTATTTAAATTTGACGAACATTATTAGTGTTGCGAAATTAACAGGTTGTGATGCAATTCATCCGGGATATGGATTTTTAGCAGAGAATGCGGATTTTGCAGAATTGTGCCGTGAGTGTAACTTGATTTTTATCGGTCCAAGCCCAGAAGCTATTTCAAAGATGGGCACAAAAGACGTTGCACGTGATACAATGAAAGAAGCAGGGGTTCCGATTGTACCAGGTTCACAAGGGATTATTAAAAATACCGAAGAAGCGATCGAGCTTGCTAATCAAATTGGATATCCAGTTATTATTAAAGCGACTGCAGGTGGCGGCGGAAAAGGTATTCGTGTTGCTCGCCATGAAGAAGAGCTTGTAAAAGGAATTCAAATTACACAGCAAGAAGCTAGTACCGCTTTTGGGAACCCTGGTGTATACTTAGAAAAGTACGTTGAAGATTTCCGCCATGTTGAGATTCAAATAATGGCAGATACACATGGAAATGCCATTCATTTGGGAGAGCGTGATTGTACAATTCAGCGCCGTTTGCAAAAACTATTAGAAGAAAGTCCATCACCTGCACTTGATGAAAATATTCGTCAGCAAATGGGTGACGCAGCAGTTAAAGCAGCGGTAGCGGTTGATTATACAGGTGCTGGTACGGTTGAGTTTATTTATGAATATAAAACGAAAAGCTTTTATTTCATGGAGATGAATACGAGAATTCAAGTTGAGCATCCAGTTACAGAAATGGTAACAGGGATGGATTTAATTAAAGAACAAATTCGTGTTGCTTCTGGAGAAAAGTTATCGTTACAGCAAGAAGAAGTACAATTTAATGGCTGGGCAATTGAATGTCGAATTAATGCGGAAAACCCTGCCAAAAAATTTATGCCATCTCCAGGTAAAGTAGAAATGTACTTGCCACCAGGCGGATTTGGTATTCGCGTCGATTCAGCTGTATATCCGGGATATTCAATTCCACCTTTCTATGATTCGATGGTTGCTAAATTAATTGTTCACGGAAAAACACGTGAAGAGGCAATTGCAAAAATGAAGCGAGCACTCAGTGAGTTTGTCATTGAAGGCGTACATACAACAATCCCGTTCCATTTGCAATTGCTAGATCATCCTGATTTTGTAAAAGGTGAGTTTAACACGAAATTTTTGGAAGAGCATGAACTTGTGACGCAGTGATACATTAAAGGAGGTTTTTTTCATGGCTGAACATATGTTAGATATGGGTCAAGATACAACTCTTGGAAAAGTAGAAATTGCACCAGAAGTAATCGAAGTAATTGCAGGTATTGCAGCTGCTGAAGTAGAAGGTGTAGCGGCAATGCGTGGTAATTTTGCTACAGATGTTGTTGAGAAGTTAGGTAAGAAAAATCACGGTAAAGGTGTAAAGGTTGAGCTAGCAAACGAAGATATTATTGTTGACCTTTATGTTGTTATGTATTTTGGTGTAGCAATTCCAGTTGTTGCACAAAAAATTCAAGACAATATACGCCAGGCACTCTTTACAATGACAGGACTTGAGCCAAAAGAAGTGAATGTTCACATCGTTGGCGTAACATTCGAAACACAAAAAACAGAAATCGAACCAGTGTAAGAGTGAAAAAGGTGCCTAGTAACATAGGTGCCTTTTTTATCGTTTCATTTCTTCACAAATTAAAAACCTCTAAATTATTATACTATTTCAAAAAATAAGAAACATAAAAGAGAATGTTTCATTTTTCCAAAAAACGTACATTGTGATAAGATATGGAACTTGAAGTTAATCTTTTTATTATTTTTCAGCCTTGTACCCCGTGTGTGAAACGATAAATTGTGTTATTATCATTGTATTATAAGGTTGGAAAATCAATGAAAACTACAAGAGTAAGTGAATTGACGGCTTATAAATTATAATAATATAACAAAGCATAAGGAAAGACTTGAAGTATAAAGGAGAGTTACAATGAAACGTAGGACGGCTAGAGAAAGAGCTATGCAAGCATTATACCAAATGGATATTACAGGTGAATTAGAACCGAAAGTAGCGGTGGAAAATACGCTAGATGAAGGTGAAGAAACAAATGAGTTTCTAGAATCACTTGTTGTAGGATTTGTAGACAACAAAGAAGAGATTGACGCAGCAATTCGTCAAAATTTAAAGAAGTGGAAGCTTGAGCGTATTAGTATTGTTGATCGCAGTATTTTACGTGTAGCTGTGTATGAAATGAAATACATGGAAGAAATTCCACACAATGTAACAATTAACGAAGCGATTGAAATTGCAAAAACATTTGGGGATGAGGAATCTCGTCGTTTTATTAACGGCGTTTTATCTAATATAAAAGATACACTGTAATTTCTTTAAGGGGGAATCTTAAAATGGTAGCAGTAATCATCAAAGGAAATGAAGTTGCGGAGAAAAAACGAGCACAATTGAAAGAAGAAGTTGTGAAGTTAAAAGAGCAAGGGATTGTACCAGGATTAGCAGTTATTTTAGTTGGAGAAGACCCAGCATCGCGTTCTTATGTAAAAGGAAAAGAAAAGGGCTGTGAGCAAGTAGGAATTTATTCAGAGCTAATTGAACTTCCTGAAACGATTACTGAGGAGCGTTTGCTTGCTGAAATCGATCGCTTAAATGGAGACGACCGTATTAATGGCATATTAGTACAATTACCTTTACCAAAACATATTGAAGAAAAAGCTATCATTGAAAGAATTTCACCTGAAAAGGATGTAGATGGATTTCACCCAATCAGCGTTGGACGTATGATGACGGGACAAGATACATTCCTTCCATGTACACCGCACGGTATTGTGGAATTAGTAAAAGAAACAAATCTTGATATTTCTGGAAAACATGTTGTTGTAATCGGAAGAAGTAATATTGTTGGTAAACCGGTGGGACAACTGTTTTTAAATGAAAATGCAACTGTCACATATTGTCATTCAAAGACGCAAAATATAAAAGAATTATCGAAGTTAGCTGATATTTTAATCGTAGCTGTTGGAAGAGCGAAAATGGTAACAGCTGATTATATTAAAGAAGGTGCAGTTGTAATTGATGTTGGTGTTAACCGTTTAGAAACAGGCAAACTTTGTGGTGATGTTGATTTTGACAATGTATTAGACGTTGCAGGATACATTACACCTGTACCAAAAGGAGTCGGTCCAATGACTATTACAATGCTTCTTCACAACACTGTTGAGTCCGCAAAGCGTGCAGGTGTTGTTTGTAAATAAGTTGAATCGGCTATGAGGAGAGAGCAATGGAGAAACAATATTTAACCGTTACAGCATTAACACGCTATATTAAAACAAAAATAGAGTATGATCCGCATTTGCAGTCTGTTTGGTTAAAAGGAGAAATTTCCAACTTTAAATATCATAGTCGTGGTCATATGTATTTTACATTGAAAGATGAAAATGCAAGAATTGCAGCGGTTATGTTTGCGGGTCATAATCGTAACATTAAATTCAGACCGGAAAATGGAATGAAAGTACTTGTAAAAGGAAAGATTTCTGTTTACGAGGCGAGTGGTTCTTATCAAATTTATATT
The DNA here is from genome assembly GCF_050524305.1 of Bacillus silvicola. NCBI lineage: Bacteria > Bacillati > Bacillota > Bacilli > Caryophanales > Bacillaceae > Bacillus > Bacillus silvicola. Next base: position 1,137,922 of record NZ_JBNGVC010000012.1, on the reverse strand, counting down.
CAAGACATGCAGCCTGATGGAATTGGAAACTTGCATTTAGCTTATGAGCAGTTAAAAGTTCGTTTAGAGGAAGAGGGGTTGTTTTCTCAAGTTTATAAAAAAATAATTCCTCCGTATGCTAAAACAATAGGTGTAATCACGTCGCCAACAGGAGCAGCAATTCGTGATATTATTACAACGATTAAACGTCGTTACCCAATTGGGAATGTTATTGTGTTTCCAGTACTTGTACAAGGGGAGTCAGCAGCTCCCTCGATTGTACAAGCGATTCGTACAGCGAATGAAATGGGAGATATTGACGTTTTAATTGTTGGACGTGGTGGAGGCTCTATTGAAGAATTATGGGCCTTTAATGAGGAAGTAGTTGCAAGAGCAATTTTTACAAGTGAGATTCCGATTATTTCGGCTGTAGGCCATGAAACAGATTTTACAATCGCAGATTTTGTCGCGGATTTACGTGCACCAACACCGACTGCAGCAGCTGAGCTGGCGGTACCTAATATTATAGAGTTACAAGAAAAGGTATTACAAAGAACTCTGAGATTGCAAAGAGCAATGAGAGAGAGAGTACATAAAAAAGAAGAAAAACTGCAAGTGTTACAAAAATCTTATGCGTTCCGTTATCCAAGGCAAGTGTATGAACAAAAAGAAGAGCAGTTAGACAGGGCTCTTGAACAACTTGTTTTAGCGAAAGAGCGTTATATAGATAAAAAAGTAAATCAATTAAAGCAACTTTCATTTTATTTAGAAAAGCACCACCCATCTCAAAAAATTATACAAACGAAAACGGCAATTGAAACGTTGCAAAAGCAGTTGCAACGTGAAATGCAAACATTACTTCAAACGAAGGAGTTCGTATTTGTGAGAGCGGCTCAAAAGCTTGAGGTATTAAGCCCGCTTAAAGTAATGATGAGAGGGTATGGGCTTGTATACGATGAAGAGAAACAAGTATTAAAAAGCGTGAAAGATGTTAGCCTTGGAGATGCTGTTTCAGTTCAATTACAAGATGGAATACTAGATTGTAGCGTATCAAGCATAGAGGAGCGTGAATTGAATAATGGAAAATAAGTTAAGCTTTGAAGAAGCGATTTCGCAGCTTGAGCACCTCGTTTCTAAGCTTGAACAAGGTGATGTACCTTTAGAGGAAGCGATTTCTTATTTTAAAGAAGGCATGGAATTATCTAAGCTTTGTGATGAGAAATTGAAAGATGTACAAGAACAAATGGCAGTTATCCTTGGGGAAGATGGAGAGCTTAAACCGTTTACTGCTTTAGGAGATGAAGCATAGTGACACATATAGCTTTTGATGCTTTTTTGAAAGAGAGTAAAACTTTCGTAGAAGAAAAGCTTGTAAGCTATGCAAATGAATTACAATGTCCAAATGTGCTTCGTGAAGCGATGGCATATTCTTTGGAAGCGGGTGGGAAACGTCTCCGCCCGTTACTTTTATTTGCAACGTTACAAGCGTTTGGGAAAGAAAAAAATCTTGGAGTGGGTGCAGCTTGTGCCCTTGAAATGATTCATACATATTCGTTAATTCATGATGATTTACCTTGTATGGATGATGATGATCTAAGACGAGGAAAGCCTACAAATCATAAAGTATTTGGTGAAGCAATGGCAGTTTTAGCAGGAGATGGTTTGTTAACATATGCTTTTCAAGTCATTATGGCATATGAGCATAAAGAAATCTCTGCTGAAAAGAAAGTAAGACTTGTACTTGAGCTTGCGAAAGCAGCAGGACCTGAAGGAATGGTTGCTGGACAAGTGGCAGATATGGAAGCTGAAGGAAAACGACTTACAATTAATGAATTAGAGTACATCCATAAGCATAAAACAGGTAAACTGCTTGAGTTTGCTGTACTTGCAGGAGCGATACTTTCTGATGCTACAGAAGAGCAGGAAGAGAAGTTACTTGCATTTGCGAAATATATCGGTCTAGCTTTCCAAATTAGAGATGATATTTTGGATGTAGAAGGCATCGAAGAAGAGATTGGAAAACCGATTGGTAGTGATGTTTCTAATGAAAAGAGTACATATACGACGTTATTTACTGTAGATAGAGCAAAATCTATTTTAGAGGAAAAAATTGCAAAAGCAAAAGATTCTATTAGCTCCTTGCAATTACAAGATGAATATTTACTATCTATTTGTGATTTGATCGCAAAACGTAATAACTAATATAACAGCGTTTTCATTTGTTGAGTCATTCATCATTTTATGATATAAATGTAGGAAAAGGTTTTTCTTTTCTTGTTATTGGCAAAAATATATGTAGATTACATTGCCGTTATCACTTCGTGTTAGCGGCTATTTTTTTCATCGCGTAAAGAAATATGATGTATAATATGATAAGTGAAAAAAATGGAAGTGTTTTCTGAAAGCAGGACAAGATAAAAAGAATAGAAAGAGAATTTCTTGTGTTGTGTAAATATTTCTTATAATATTTGACATGTTGACAGATTATGAAATGAAAGTGAGTGATCCGTGTGGATCTAACGCAAATTCAAAACCCTAGTTTTTTGAAAGATATGTCTATTAGCGAACTAGAGGGATTGAGTGAGGATATTCGTAAATTTTTAATTGAAGAGCTCTCTCAAACAGGTGGACATATTGCACCTAATTTAGGTGTAGTAGAACTCACAATTGCTCTGCATAAATTATTTGATAGTCCGAAAGATAAGTTTTTATGGGATGTAGGACATCAATCCTATGTACATAAAATTTTAACAGGGCGTGCGAAAGAATTCGGCACATTAAGGCAATACCAAGGTCTATGTGGTTTCCCAAAACGCTGCGAGAGTGAGCATGATGTTTGGGAAACTGGTCATAGTTCGACGTCATTATCTGCTGCAATGGGAATGGCTCTAGCGCGTGATTTAAAGAAAACGGAAGAATACGTTATACCAATCATTGGCGATGGTGCATTAACAGGCGGAATGGCTTTAGAGGCATTAAACCATATTGGTCATGAAAAAACGGACATGATTGTTATTTTGAATGACAATGAAATGTCAATTGCACCAAACGTCGGTGCGCTTCATAATGTACTTGGTCGTTTACGTACCGCAGGGAAGTACCATTGGGTAAAAGATGAATTAGAGTATATATTGAAGAAAATCCCAGCAGTTGGCGGGAAAGTTGCTGCGACAGCAGAGAAAATAAAGGATAGTCTAAAATATTTACTAGTATCAGGCGTCTTTTTTGAAGAATTAGGCTTTACATATTTAGGTCCGGTCGATGGGCATGATTATGAAAAGTTATTCGAAACGTTGCAATATGCAAAGAAAACAAAAGGCCCAGTACTTGTTCATGTAATTACGAAAAAAGGAAAAGGTTATAAACCAGCTGAGAGTGACGTTATTGGAACTTGGCATGGAACAGGACCGTATAAAATCGAGTCAGGTGACTTCGTTAAACCGAAGGAAGTTGCACCAGCATGGAGTGCTGTTGTTAGTGATACTGTACTTAATCTAGCAAGAACGGATGAACGTATCGTTGCAATTACGCCTGCAATGCCTGTTGGATCGAAACTTGAGAAATTCCAAAAAGAATTTCCGGATCGCATGATTGATGTAGGTATTGCGGAACAGCATGCTACAACAATGGCGGCTGGTATGGCAACACAAGGGATGAAGCCATTCTTAGCAATTTATTCAACATTTTTACAAAGAGCATATGACCAAGTTGTTCATGATATTTGTCGTCAAAATTTAAATGTTTTCATTGGAATAGATCGCTCTGGATTAGTAGGAGCAGACGGTGAAACGCATCAAGGGGTATTTGACATCGCGTTTTTACGTCACTTGCCGAATATGGTGCTTATGATGCCGAAAGATGAAAATGAAGGTCAACATTTAGTTTATACGGCGATGCAATATGAAGATGGACCGATTGCTTTGCGTTATGCGCGCGGTAATGGACTTGGCGTTCATATGGATGAAGAATTAAAGGCGATTCCAATTGGTTCATGGGAAACGTTAAAAGAAGGCACACAAGCAGCAATTTTAACGTTTGGTACGACAATCCCGATGGCAATGGAAGCAGCTGAGCGTCTTGAAAAGGCTGGAGTTTCAGTCAAAGTAGTGAATGCTCGCTTTATTAAACCAATGGATGAAGCATATTTACATGAGCTTTTAGGGAAAAATATACCGATTTTAACGATTGAAGAAGCGTGTTTAATCGGAGGTTTTGGAACAGGAGTAGTTGAATTTGCATCTGAAAATGGATACCACAGTGCATTAATTGAAAGAATGGGTATTCCAGACCGTTTCATAGAGCATGGTAGTGTAACAAAATTATTAGAAGAAATTGGTTTAACGACAGATGCTGTTGTAGACCGTATTCATACAATGATTCCATCAAAACAAAAAAGGGCGTAACAAATGAGCGTAAAAAAAGAAAGAGTAGATGTACTATTAGTAGAGCGAGGACTTATAGAAACGCGCGAGAAGGCTAAACGTGCTGTTATGGCAGGGCTCGTATATGCGAATGAAATGAGACTCGATAAGCCAGGAGAGAAAATCTCACAAGATACAGAGATTACGGTGAAAGGGCAAGTTATGCCATATGTAAGCCGTGGTGGTTATAAACTTGAAAAGGCATTAGAGACATTTCAACTTGATTTACAAGATAAAGTTATGATAGATATTGGTTCATCAACTGGTGGCTTTACAGATTGTGCGCTTCAAAATGGAGCGAAGTTATCTTATGCATTAGATGTAGGCTATAATCAACTTGCGTGGAAATTGCGTCAAGATGAGCGTGTTGTTGTGATGGAACGAACGAACTTCCGTTACGTGACACCGGCAGACTTAGAGCGCGGTTTACCTCAGTTTGCAAGTATCGATGTTTCATTTATATCATTAAAGCTAATATTGCCGGTTTTAAAAACAATGCTTATGTTAAATGGTGACGTAGCTGCATTAATTAAACCGCAGTTTGAAGCTGGACGAGAACAAGTTGGGAAAAAAGGCATTGTTCGTGATAGAAAAGTACATGAAGCTGTCGTGGAAATGATTGTCGATTTTGCTCTGAAGGAAGGCTATGATGTCGAAGGTTTAACATTCTCGCCAATTACGGGCGGGGATGGTAATATTGAATTTTTAATCCATCTAAAATGGCATGGAGAGCGTGAGAATGGCGAAAACCATTCGCCGGTTTCTATTGAGCAAGTTGTTACAGAAGCACATGACGTTCTAAAACAAAAAGGGAAAGGGGAATAACATATGTTGTTCCTCTTTTTGTTGTAATTGTATAATGATTGTAAAAACAATTGTGTACAAGAAACGAATTATACGTTAACATAAATAAGTGAAGTATACCAATGTTTAAACTATGGTAAGAGATAGTGTGAGGTGCAAATGTATGAATAAAGGTCAGCGCCATATTAAAATCAGGGAAATTATTGCGAACAAAGAAATTGAAACACAAGATGAACTAGTTGATATTTTACGTAATGAGGGATTTAATGTAACGCAAGCAACAGTATCGCGCGATATTAAAGAACTGCACTTAGTTAAGGTGCCATTACATGATGGACGCTATAAATATAGCTTACCAGCAGATCAACGATTTAACCCGTTGCAAAAATTAAAACGAAATCTAGTGGATTCATTTGTAAAATTAGACACGGCAGGACATATGCTTGTGCTAAAAACATTGCCTGGTAACGCTCATTCACTTGGGGCACTTATTGATCATTTAGAGTGGGATGAGATTATCGGAACCATTTGTGGTGATGATACTTGCTTAATTATTTGCCGTACACCTGAAGATACAGGTGTTGTCTCTGATCGTTTCTTAAATATGCTGTAACAAAAAAATCTTGTTTACTTTCCTCTGTAAAGTGGAAAGTAAACAAGATATTTTTATTGGTTAAAATATGAATTATTAAATGCAATATAATATTTTCTTTAAATAAAGTTAGAAAATAGGTGGATTGACCCGTAAAACAAATGTTTGGTACAATGGAGCGGGTTAGATGAGTAATTTATACATATAAACATACAGTATAACTATTTGAATGAAGAGTACTTAAAAAAAGCCCTTAGTAGGGGATTAGTTTATAACGAGGTGAATGGGGCATTGTTATCGGAATTATCGATCAGAAACTTTGCTATTATTGAGGCATTAAATATTTCTTTTCAAAAAGGTTTAACCGTTTTAAGTGGTGAAACAGGAGCCGGAAAATCGATTATTATTGATGCGATTAGTTTGCTTGTTGGCGGCCGTGGTTCAGCGGAGTTTGTTCGATATGGAACAGAAAAGGCTGAAATAGAGGGTTTATTTTATGTAGAAGATGATAAGCATCCGTGTATTGCAAAGGCAGAAGAATTAGATATAGAAATAGAAGACGGCATGATTATTTTGAAACGTGATATCGCTGCGAACGGAAAAAGTGTATGCCGTGTAAATGGGAAGCTTGTTACACTTAGTATATTAAAAGAGATTGGAAAAACGCTTGTTGATATACATGGACAGCATGAAACGCAAGATTTAATGAATGAAGAGCGTCATATGTTTATGCTAGATCATTTTGATGGAGATCGTATTGTTAAGCAATTAGACATATATCAGAACGTATACGGAGACTATGAAAAATTAAAAAAACAGTTGAAATCTTTAAGTGAAAATGAACAACAAATGGCTCATCGTCTAGATTTAATTCAATTCCAACATGAAGAAATTCGTAAGGCAGATTTAAAAATGGATGAAGAATATGAATTGACTGAGGAACGATTGAAAATATCCAATTTTGAAAAGATTTATAAAGCGTTAGGGGATGCGTATCGTTCGTTGAGTGGGGACAGCCAAGGGTTAGATCATGTAAGGAATGCAATGAGCCAAATGGAGAGTATTACGCATTTAGATGAGGCGTATCAAGAAAACCATGATTCAATTGCAAATAGCTATTACTTATTAGAAGAAGTTGCATATCAGCTTAGAGAAAAGTTAGATATGATGGAATATGATCCGAAACGTTTAGATGAAATTGAAACAAGGTTGAATGAAATCCGTATGTTAAAGAGAAAGTATGGAAATACTGTAGAAGAGATTTTAGCGTATGCTGATAAAATTGAACAAGAAATTTTTACAATTGAAAATAAAGACGTACATATTGAAACGACGAGAAAGCAGCTAAAGGAATTAGAAAGTGTTATTTTAAAAGAAGCAACGTTGTTAAGTGATATGCGTCATGAACTGGCAGACCATCTTACAAACGCTATTCATCAAGAATTAAAAGAATTATATATGGAAAAAACGAAATTTGAAGTGAGAATAATGAAGAGGGAAGGAAATGCAGAAGAACCTCTTGTAGAAGGAACACCGGTGAAACTTACGGCGGATGGCTATGATCACGTGGAGTTTTATATTTCAACGAACCCTGGTGAACCGTTAAAGCCGCTTTCAAAGGTTGCTTCTGGCGGAGAGTTATCTCGTATTATTTTGGCTTTAAAAAGTATTTTTTCTAAGCATCAAGGTGTTGCTTCAGTTATTTTTGATGAAGTGGATACAGGTGTGAGTGGTCGGGTTGCACAGGCTATTGCGGAAAAAATCTATCGTGTATCGGTAAACTCGCAAGTACTTTGTATTACGCACTTACCTCAGGTAGCTTCAATGGCGGACTCGCATTTATTTATTAGAAAACAAGTGGCGAATGATCGGACGATTACATCTGTTACGGTGCTAAGTACGGATGAAAAAGTAACAGAAATTGCTCGGATGATTTCTGGTGTAGAAATTACAGATTTAACGACAGAACATGCGAAAGAGTTACTTACGCAAGCACATCATTTCAAACAGACAGCAGAGGCTATCCAGTAATGGATAGCTTTTTTCTCAAATGATGATTTCTTAATTCTTCCGGTTATAAATAAAGCACTGCAAGGAGAGATTAAAAAGTGAAGCCAAGAGGCTGAATGTGGGGTAGGAGCGAGGAGAGTGAACAAATTGAAATTAGAAAGATTTCGAAAAATAATAGGTCTTTGTCTCCTTGTTTCTTTAGTTTTTATTGGATGTTTTAAACCGCTTCGAACGTTTATTTCATCCCCGAAACAACTTGTTGTTTTTGAAGGACAACAATCAGAAATAGCATCATTACCAGTTTTTAAGGCTTCATCTACAAATCGTAATGTATTTACAGTAAGTTCAAATGAACAAGAGCTTATGGTGAATTCTCACCAAAATGGTGAAGCTGATATGGTGTTTCAACTCGCTGGTTTTCCAGTGAAAAAAGTAAATGTAAAAGTATTGAAAGATTTTAAAGTTATCCCCGGTGGACAATCGATTGGTGTGAAATTGAACACAAAAGGTGTACTTGTTGTAGGCCATCATTTAATTCAAACTGAAAAGGGTAAAGTATCTCCTGGTGAAACAGCTGGTGTACAGATTGGGGATATGATTACTGCAATTAATGGGAAAACAATTGAAAGAATGAGTGATGTAGCACCATTTATTCATAATAGTGGAGAAACAGGTGAACCGCTTAATCTTGTTTTGCTAAGAGATGGAAAATACATTCGCACTAAGTTAACACCACAAAAAGACAGCGGGGAATCGTCTTATCGTATTGGTTTATATATTCGTGACTCGGCAGCTGGAATTGGAACAATGACATTTGTTCATCCGGATTCCATGAAATACGGGGCACTTGGTCATGTCATTTCTGATAATGATACAAAAAAACCAATTCAAGTAGAAGATGGACAAATTATGCGCTCGACCGTAACCTCTATTGAAAGAGGGAGTCACGGGAATCCAGGAGAAAAATTAGCAAGATTTTCACCGGATCGTGAAGTGATTGGTAATATTACAGTAAATAGCCCGTATGGTATTTTCGGGAAATTAAATACAAATATGACAAACGGCATAATGGATAAAGCAATGCCTATCGCATTATCCCATCAAGTAAAAGAAGGACCAGCGAAAATATTAACAGTTATTGATCAAGATAAAGTTGAGGCGTTTGATATTGAAGTTGTTAGTACGGTACCGCAAAAGTTCCCAGCTACAAAAGGTATGGTTATAAAAGTGACAGACAAACGTTTACTAGCAAAAACGGGTGGTATTGTACAAGGGATGAGTGGAAGTCCGATTGTACAAAATGGGAAAGTAATTGGTGCTGTTACACATGTATTTGTAAATGATCCAACGTCAGGATACGGTGTTCATATTGAATGGATGTTACATGAGGCTGGAATTAATATTTATGATCAAGAGAAAAAAGCGAGCTAATGCATATTAGCTCGCTTTTCTATTGAAAAATTCGTTGAAATTTTGTAAAAGCTCCGCAAGAGCTGTTTTTTGTTGTAAAATATAAGAAAAGGGTTGAACGTTTCGTTGTAATTCTATGATGGAATGTGTTGCGAAAGAAAGTAAATGGGCGATAAATATATTTTTTTGTGTTTTTATCGGAAAGTAAGAAACTTTAAAAGGGAATTTTCACACAATTGTCGAACAATTCATGTAGCCTAGAAGCTTACACATGTCGGAAGAATCGATTCGGTAAGGGAGGAAAAACTGTGGAGAAAATTAAAGTATGTCTTGTGGATGATAATAAAGAATTGGTATCAATGCTAGAGAGCTATGTTGCTGCTCAGGATGATATGGAAGTAATCGGAACTGCTTACAATGGTCAAGAATGTTTAAACTTATTGACAGACAAGCAGCCTGATGTACTCGTTTTAGACATTATTATGCCACATTTAGATGGTCTAGCTGTGCTAGAGAAAATGCGACATATTGAAAGGTTAAGACAACCTAGCGTTATTATGTTGACAGCGTTTGGACAAGAAGATGTGACGAAAAAAGCGGTTGATTTAGGTGCATCATATTTCATATTAAAACCATTTGATATGGAGAATTTAACGAGTCATATTCGTCAAGTGAGTGGTAAAGCAAATGCTACCATTAAACGTCCATTACCATCTTTCCGATCAGCAACAACGATCGATGGAAAACCGAAAAACTTAGATGCGAGTATTACAAGTATCATTCATGAAATTGGTGTACCCGCTCATATTAAAGGGTACATGTACTTACGAGAAGCAATCTCTATGGTGTACAATGATATCGAATTACTAGGATCTATTACGAAAGTATTATATCCAGATATCGCAAAGAAATATAATACAACAGCAAGTCGTGTCGAGCGCGCAATCCGTCACGCAATTGAAGTGGCTTGGAGCCGTGGGAATATTGATTCTATTTCGTCCTTATTTGGTTATACTGTATCGATGTCAAAAGCAAAACCTACGAATTCCGAGTTTATCGCAATGGTTGCGGATAAGCTAAGACTTGAACATAAGGCTTCTTAAATGTTGATATAACAGTATCTGACGCGACTTTAACGTTAGAGAACGTTGAGCAATAAATATCTTTGACCGATAAATAACACGGTCATTTGAGTGATAAACACCGTTCTTTTGGTAGTTACTAAAACTATCGAGAGGGCGGTGTTTTTTGTCTGATTTCGAATTTTAAATCGAAAAGGATTCGCTAGAAGAGCAAACTTTTTCTTTAAATAATTTTGGAGATGGAGTAACAGGTGAATTACATAAATCTGGAGACCTTCAATATGTTGGTGGAACTTAAAATTTGCAATTTGTAGAAAAAAGCTTCTCTATAGAGGCTTTTTATTTTGTTGTTCCATGCATTCATAATTTTAGTGGGTAAGTTATCCATGATATAATAGATGATAATAAAAAGCCCTGCAAAACAGGACTATATTATTCTTCGTTTTTATTTTGTTTTTCTAATTCAACTAACTTTTGGATTAAAATATGCTGTGGCATATGCATAAGTTGTTCAAGTGGAACACCTAACGCTTTTGATAGGCGGACTGCAGTGTCTGGAGAAATTTGTAATGGTCTCATAGAAGTACCTCCTTTTTCGTATAGTATAGCATAAGATTGGGGGAGTGAGGATGACTCTTATATTTGCACATCGTGGTGCAGCGGGAACGTATCCGGAAAATACAATGATTTCATTTGAAGCGGCGGAGGCTTTTGGAGCAGATGGAATTGAACTCGATGTTCAATTCACGAAAGATCGAAAAGTTGTCGTCATTCATGATGAAACGGTGGATCGGACAACAAATGGAAAAGGTGCGGTTCGAAATTATTTATATGAGGATTTATGCAAGTTGGATGCGAGTTATAAATTCGGTGACAAAGTAGGTTTTTGCAAAATACCTCTTCTAGAAGAGGTGTTAGAATGGCTCGCAAAAACGAAATTGCTACTCAATATTGAACTGAAAAATAATAAAATCCCATACAGAGGTTTAGAAGAAGAGGTTATAACACTTGTACGTAAGTTTAGTCTAGAGGATCGGATTGTGTTTTCTTCTTTTAATCACTACAGTATGAAGCGGTGTCATATGATGGCTCCTGATATTCAAACAGCTATTTTGTATCGTGAAGGTTTGCATAGCCCGTGGGCATATGCAAAAAAGATGGGTGCTACTGCAGTACATCCGAATTATCGTTATCTTCAAGATGCTATCGCTGAATTAACGATGGAAAGTGGTGTGGAGGTTCGTCCTTACACGATAAATGAAGAAACGCTTATGCGTAAATATTTTGATATGAATATATCGGCGATTATTACTGATTATCCTGAAACAGCAAGAACTTTATTACCGATAAAAAAATGAGACCTAATATAATGGTCTCATTTTTTATTTATGATATGTGAAAACTTTGTTTTATCTTCTGAAGCGTGCTTGTACTTTATTTCTCTTACGATCCCTGTGTAAGACGAAGCCGCCGAAGATATAAAACCCGAGTGCAAAGCAAAGAGCGCCGATTAAAAATTGTAACCACAATATAGGGATTGGGGAGAACAAAATCCCAAATACAGTATCTCTCATTAGTTTAATACCAAGCACGGCTAATGAAATGGGGATGAGTGCTAATAATAGAGCGAGGTAACGCTGCATAAATAACGCTCCTTTTCAGATTATTTTGTGTATTTTAATGATGTTATATGGAATGGGGGTTTGTCAAGAGGTTGCTGAACGAGTAAGATAAGAATGTGAAAAATTTTGCAGAGATACTTCGAGAGGAAGTGTAATATATGAAACAAAAAGTTTTAATTGTTGGTGCAGGTGAAGGTGGCAGTACACTGCTGAATCTGTTACAAAGTTCGAATATATTTCAAATTATAGGGATTATTGATATAAATCCGATTGCAAAAGGATTACAAATGGCTAAGGAATACGGGGTTACAATTGGAGAGAGCGTAACGTCGTTTCTTTCTATGCATATTGATGTAATGTTTGATATGACAGGTGACGATGATTTACATAAAGATTTATTAATGAAAAAGCATAAAGATACTCTTCTTATACCAGGGGATATTGCGAAAATTGTTACGAGATTAGCGCATGAGAAGGAAGGTTTGATTGGGCAGTTAGAGGAACAAACGCAACAAGGAGAATTAATTTTAAATTCTACACATGACGGTATGATTGTTATTGATCGAGAGGGAAAAGTCCGTCTGTTTAATAAAAGCGCAGAGCGTATTATCGGATATAAAAAAGAAGAAGCGGTAGGGAAATATATTTTAGAAGTTATTCCAACGAGTAAGTTGCTCCGTATTATACGTACGAAACAAATAGAAGTGAACCATGAACTGACGTTAGAAAATGACAAGAAGATCATTACAACGCGTATACCAATATTAAAAGAAGGCGGAGAGGTTCAAGGGGCATTTGCGATTTTTAAAGATATTACAGAAGTTGTAGATTTAGCGGAAGAAGTTACAGACTTAAAAGAAATTCAAACGCTACTCGAGGCGATCATTAACTCATCTGAAGAAGCGATTTCGGTTGTCGATGAGAAAGGAAGGGGGTTAGTTATAAACCCTGCATATACGAAGCTAACAGGTTTGACGGAAGAAGATATTCTCGGGCAGCCAGCTACAACTGATATTGTAGAAGGTGAAAGTATGCATATGAAAGTACTTCGGACACGCCGAGCGGTACGAGGAATACATATGAAGATTGGGCAAAAGAAGCGCGACGTAATTGTAAACGTAGCACCAGTTATTGTAGATGGAATATTGAAAGGTAGCGTCGGGGTAATTCGTGACGTATCAGAAATTCAAAAATTAACAAATGAATTAAATAGAGCAAGACAAATCATCCGAACATTAGAAGCGAAATATTCATTTGATGATATAGTCGGGAAGTCAGATGAAACAACAGCAGCTATTGAACAAGCAAAACTTGGAGCGAATACACCAGCAACGGTACTACTTAGAGGGGAATCAGGGACAGGGAAAGAGTTGTTTGCACACGCTATTCATAATGGTAGTAATCGAAAATACAATAAGTTCGTCAGAGTAAACTGTGCTGCTATTTCCGAGACGTTATTAGAAAGTGAATTATTCGGTTATGAGGAAGGTGCGTTCTCGGGAGCGAAAAGAGGCGGGAAACGAGGGTTCTTTGAAGAAGCGAACAATGGAAGTATTTTTTTAGATGAAATTGGAGAATTATCTGCAAATACGCAAGCAAAGCTCCTTCGAGTACTGCAGGAAAAAGAGATTGTGAAAGTAGGTGGAACGAAAGCGATACCTATTAATGTTCGAGTAATTGCAGCGACGCATGTGAATTTAGAAAAAGCAATTTTAGAAGGAAAGTTCCGAGAAGATTTATATTACCGCTTAAATAAAATTCCGATTCAAATCCCTTCTCTTCGTCAGCGCAAAGGAGATATACCAGCGATTGCAGAAAGGTTAATTCAAAAAATTAACCAAGATTATGGCCGGAATGTAGAAGGGCTCACCGATTCAGCTGTTTCGTATTTACAATCATATGAATGGCCAGGAAATGTTAGGGAACTTGAAAATATTCTAGGGCGAGCAATTATTTTTATGAATTATAACGAGATATACATTGATGTACATCATTTACCCCTATTACATAAAGAAGAACAAGTGGAGACGAAACAAAATAATTTATTACCTGAATTAGAGGAGAAGGCCCTTGAACACTTAGTGACAGAATTTGAGGGGAATATTATACGTGAATATTTGGAGAAATTTGAGGGGAACAAAACGAAAACTGCAAAAGCGTTAGGGATTTCAGTTCGAAACTTATATTACAAGCTAGAAAAGCACGACTGTGCAAAAAATAGCATGCAATAAATTGCGTACCGTGCAATTTATTGCATGGTATACAAAAAGCGACAAAACAAGACAGAATATTTCGTTGTTTTCCAAAGTATTGATTTTACAGCATTTTGAATGCGTTTTCATTATTGGTAAGACCACTTTTAAAAGTTGGCACGGTATTTGCTTAATGAATAGACGAGGGACGACGGAAAGGGTTGATTACAAAATATGAAGTTAGAACATTTAATTGATCAAGCGGCAGGACAGCCTAAAAAAACTGTGGCTGTAGCAGTAGCTGAAGATCATGAAGTAATTGAAGCTGTAGCGAAGGCAATTCAACTACAGCTAGCTCAATTTCGTCTATATGGAAATCAAGAAAAAATAATGGGGATGCTACAAGAGCACGGATTACAAACTTCAGAACATATTGAAGTGATTGCAGCAACGTCAAGTGCTGAGGCTGCAGAACTTTCTGTTAAAGCTGTAAGAAATGGCGAAGCAGATGTGCTTATGAAGGGGAACATCCCAACTGCAAATATTTTGAAAGCCGTATTAAATAAAGAGTGGGGACTTCGTAAGGGCAGCGTACTTTCACACGTTGCAGCGTTTGAAGTTCCAAATTACGATCATCTTATTTTTGTTACAGATGCAGCGATGAACATTGCACCTGATGTAACACAAAAAGCTGCTATTATACAAAATACTGTAGAAGTTGCCCGGGCAATAGGAATAGATTTGCCGAAGGTAGCGCCAATTGCAGCGGTAGAGGTTGTTAATCCTGCGATGCAAGCGACAATTGATGCAGCGATGTTAACTCAAATGAATCGCCGCGGACAAATTAAAAATTGTGTCGTTGATGGACCACTTGCTTTAGATAATGCAGTATCACAAATTGCAGCAGAACATAAAGGCATAGTAAGTGATGTAGCAGGTAAGGCAGACATTTTACTCGTCCCAACGATTGAAGCTGGAAATGTGCTATATAAATCACTCGTCTATTTTGCAAATGCAAAGGTAGGGGCGATGATTGCAGGCGCTAAAGCACCGATTGTTTTAACATCACGTGCTGATTCAGCAGAAACAAAAGTATATTCATTAGCATTGGCAGTTGCGACTGCTTCAAAATAAACCAAATAGGGTAAAACAATTAGGGGGAAACGACAATGACATTAGAAATCTTCGAATACTTAGAAAAATATGATTATGAGCAAGTGGTATTTTGTCAAGATAAAGAATCTGGTTTAAAAGCAATCATTGCAATCCATGATACAACACTTGGACCAGCTCTTGGTGGAACAAGAATGTGGACATATGATTCTGAAGAAGCGGCGATTGAAGATGCATTGCGTCTTGCAAAAGGGATGACATACAAAAATGCAGCAGCTGGTTTAAACTTAGGTGGTGCAAAAACAGTAATTATCGGTGATCCACGTAAAGATAAAAGCGAAGCGATGTTCCGTGCATTAGGACGCTACATTCAAGGACTAAACGGACGTTACATTACAGCTGAAGATGTTGGTACAACAGTAGATGATATGGATATTATCCACGAAGAAACTGACTTTGTAACAGGTATTTCACCTTCATTCGGTTCTTCTGGTAACCCATCTCCAGTAACTGCATACGGTGTTTACCGTGGTATGAAAGCAGCTGCAAAAGAAGCGTTCGGTACAGATAGTCTAGAAGGAAAAGTAATTTCTGTTCAAGGTGTTGGTAACGTAGCATATCACCTATGCAAACATTTACACGCTGAAGGAGCAAAATTAATCGTTACAGATATTAATAAAGAAGCTGTACAACGTGCAGTAGAAGAATTCGGTGCAACAGCGGTTGAGCCAAATGAAATTTACGGTGTTGAATGTGATATTTACGCACCATGTGCATTAGGCGCAACAGTTAATGATGAAACTATTCCACAACTTAAAGCAAAAGTAATCGCAGGTTCTGCAAATAACCAATTAAAAGAAGATCGTCACGGCGACATCATTCATGAAATGGGTATTGTATACGCACCAGACTATGTTATTAATGCAGGTGGTGTAATTAACGTAGCAGACGAGTTATATGGATACAATAGAGAACGTGCCTTAAAACGTGTTGAGTCTATTTATGACACAATTGCAAAAGTAATCGAAATTTCAAAACGCGATGGCATAGCAACTTATGTAGCAGCAGATCGTCTAGCTGAAGAGCGCATTGCAAGCTTGAAAAACACTCGTAGCACATACTTACGCAACGGTCACGACATTATTAGCCGTCGCTAATCATTCATATACAACTTTTACAAAAGGTGTGGTTACCTCTTATGAGGTTTCCACTTCCTTTTGAATTTATTAGTGGAGGTAGCAACATTGTCCTTAAATCGAATTCTTGTTATTAATCCGGGTAGTACATCCACAAAAATTGGTGTTTTTGATAATGAAAGACCCGTTTTAGAAGAAACAATTCGTCATGATGAAGAACAGATTGGAAAATATAAGCGAATTATCGATCAATATGAATTTCGAAAAGAAACGATTTTAGAAGTTTTACATTCGCATGGTATTAACATTTCAAAATTAAACGCTGTTTGTGGGCGTGGTGGATTACTTCGTCCAATCGAAGGCGGTACGTACACAGTAAACGATGCAATGTTAGAAGATTTAAAAAATGGGTTCAGCGGTCATCACGCTTCAAACCTTGGAGGCATTCTAGCTTATGAAATTGCTTCTGGA
Source organism: Bacillus silvicola (assembly GCF_050524305.1). Taxonomy (NCBI): domain Bacteria; kingdom Bacillati; phylum Bacillota; class Bacilli; order Caryophanales; family Bacillaceae; genus Bacillus; species Bacillus silvicola. Next base: position 1,121,090 of record NZ_JBNGVC010000012.1, on the reverse strand, counting down.
TTAAATATTCCTGCATTCATTGTGGATCCTGTCGTTGTAGATGAAATGGAGCCAATTGCTCGTATAAGCGGTATTGCTGGTATGGAACGTAAAAGTATTTTCCATGCATTAAACCAAAAAGCGGTTGCTCGTAAAGTGGCTGAACAATTAAATCACAAATACGAAGATTTAAATTTATTAGTTACACATATGGGTGGCGGTATTACAGTTGGTGCCCATAAAAAAGGGAAAGTTATCGATGTTAATAACGGCTTAAACGGAGAAGGACCATTTAGTCCAGAGCGTGCTGGTACAGTACCAGTAGGACAATTAGTTGAAATGTGTTTCTCTGGTGAGTATTACCGAGACGAAATGGTTAAAAAACTTGTCGGACAAGGTGGACTTGTAAGTCTAATCGGTACAAACGATGCAATTAAAGTAGAACAAATGGTTGAAAAAGGTGATCCTGAAGCAACACTTATTTATAAAGCAATGGCATATCAAGTTGCAAAAGAGATTGGCGGAGCGAGTGCTGTACTTCACGGGAAAATCGATGCAATCGTATTAACTGGTGGACTTGCATACAGTAAAATTCTTGTCGATGAAATAAAAGAACGTGTTGACTGGATTGCAGATGTTATTGTGCATCCAGGAGAAGATGAGTTACAAGCGTTAGCAGAAGGAGCACTTCGTGTATTACGTGAAGAAGAAGCGCCGAAAGAGTATGTTGTAAGAGAAAAACAAACAGTAGCTAGGGGTTGAGATAATGGCAAGAGAATATGATTTAGTCATCGTTGGCGGCGGTACAGGTGGATATGTTGCTGCTATTCGCGCATCACAACTAGGATTAAAAACAGCACTTGTTGAAAAAGAAAATCTTGGTGGTACTTGTTTGCACAAAGGATGTATTCCTAGTAAAGCTCTTTTACGTAGTGCAGAAGTATACGCAACTGCTAAAAAAAGTGAAGAGTTCGGAGTTATTGCAAGTAATGTAGAACTGAACTTTGCAAAAGTACAAGAGCGTAAAGAGAAGATTGTAACGCAGCTCCATAAAGGCGTTCAACATTTAATGAAACAAGGTAAAATTGATGTGTTTGAAGGTATTGGCCGTATTCTTGGCCCATCTATTTTCTCTCCGATGCCAGGGACAATTTCAGTTGAACTTGCAAGTGGAGAAGAGAATGAAATGTTAATTCCAAAAAATGTACTTGTTGCAACAGGTTCTCGTCCAAATTCATTACCAGGTTTAGAATTAGACGGAGAGTACGTAATGTCTTCAGATCATGCCCTGAAAATGGAAACGCTTCCTAGCTCGATTATTATCGTTGGTGGCGGTGTAATCGGTATTGAGTGGGCATCGATGCTTGCTGACTTCGGTGTAGAAGTTACAGTGTTAGAGTATGCGAAAACTATTTTACCACTAGAAGATCAGGATGTTTCAAAAGAAATGCAACGTCTGTTCAAGAAAAAAGGTATTAAAGTGGTGACTGGTGCAAAAGTATTACCAGAAACATTGGTAAAAGATAATGGAGTAACAATTCAAGCTGAACATAACGGTGAGAATAAAGAATTTAAAGCAGAAAAAATGCTTGTATCTGTAGGAAGACAAGCCAATACGCAAAATATTGGTTTAGAGAATACGGATATCGTTGTGGAAAAAGGATACATTCAAACAAATGAGTTTTATCAAACGAAAGAATCTCATATTTACGCAATTGGAGATGTAATCGGTGGCTTACAACTTGCTCACGTTGCTTCTCATGAAGGAATTGTTGCAGTAGAACATATTGCAGGGAAAGAAGTTACACCAATTGATTACTCTATGGTATCAAAATGCGTATATAGCAGTCCAGAAGTTGCTTCTGTTGGTTTAACAGAACAAGAAGCGAAAGAAAAAGGCTATAAGTTAAAAGTAGGTAAGTTCTCATTCCGCGCAATCGGAAAAGCACTTGTATACGGAGAATCAGATGGATTTGTAAAACTTGTAGTTGATGAAGAAACAAATGACATTCTTGGTGTTCATATGATTGGACCACATGTAACAGATATGATTTCTGAAGCTGGTCTTGCAAGAGTACTTGATGCAACACCTTGGGAAGTAGCACATACAATTCATCCGCATCCATCATTATCTGAGGCGATTGGTGAAGCAGCACTAGCTGTAGATGGAAAAGCGTTACACGCATAAAAATGTGGATTTAGGAGGTTATGAAAAATGGCAGAAGTAAAAGAAAAGCGCCATGAAGAGCTTGGCTTAAGTGATGAGCAAGTATTAGAAATGTTCCGTACGATGTTACTTGCACGTAAAATCGACGAACGTATGTGGTTATTAAACCGTGCAGGTAAAATTCCATTCGTAATTTCTTGTCAAGGACAAGAGGCTGCACAAGTTGGAGCAGCGTTCGCTCTTGATAGAGAGAAAGATTATGCATTACCATACTACCGTGATATGGGTGTTGTACTAGCGTTTGGTATGACAGCTAAAGAGCTTATGTTGTCAGCTTTCGCGAAAGCTGGAGATCCAAACTCTGGTGGTCGTCAAATGCCTGGTCACTTCGGTCAAAAGAAAAATCGTATTGTTACAGGTTCATCTCCAGTAACAACACAAGTACCACACGCAGTTGGTATTGCACTAGCTGGAAAAATGGAGAAGAAAGATTTAGTAACGTTCGTTACATTTGGAGAAGGTTCTTCAAACCAAGGTGACTTCCATGAAGGGGCAAACTTTGCTGGTGTACACAAACTACCTGTTATTTTCATGTGTGAAAATAACAAATATGCAATCTCTATTCCCGTTGAAAAACAATTAGCATGTAAAAACGTATCAGATCGTGCAATTGGTTACGGTATGCCTGGATATACAATAGACGGAAACGATCCGCTTGCAGTATATAAAGCTGTAAAAGAAGCAGCAGACCGCGGCCGACGTGGTGAAGGCCCAACTTTAATTGAAACAGTATCATATCGTTTAACAGCACATTCTAGTGACGACGACGATCGTGTTTATCGTGATAAAGAAGAAGTAGAAGAAGCAAAGAAAAAAGATTCAATTATAACATTTGCAGCTTATTTAAAAGAAGCTGGCGTGTTAACTGAGGAATTTGAAAAACAAATGTTAGACGAAATTATGCATATCGTAAATGAAGCAACAGAATATGCAGAAAATGCTCCGTATGCAGCACCTGAAGATGCATTGAAGCACGTATACGCAGAATAGGGGGGAACGTTTCATGGCTGTAATGTCTTATATTGATGCTATTACATTAGCAATGCGCGAAGAAATGGAACGCGATGAGAAAGTATTCGTTTTAGGAGAAGATGTTGGTAAAAAAGGTGGCGTGTTTAAAGCGACACACGGTTTATATGATCAATTTGGTGAAGATCGTGCACTTGATGCACCGCTTGCAGAATCTGCAATTGCTGGGGTAGCAATTGGTGCGGCAATGTATGGTATGCGCCCAATCGCTGAAATGCAGTTTGCTGATTTCATCATGCCAGCAGTAAACCAAATTGTTTCTGAGGCAGCAAAAATTCGTTATCGTTCTAACAACGATTGGACTTGTCCAGTTACAATACGTGCGCCATTTGGTGGGGGTGTTCACGGTGCATTGTATCATTCACAATCTGTAGAAGCGATGTTTGCAAACCAACCAGGTTTAAAAATTGTTATTCCTTCTACACCATATGATGCAAAAGGTTTACTAAAAGCTGCAATTCGTGATGAAGATCCAGTATTATTCTTTGAACATAAACGTGCATACCGCTTAATTAAAGGTGAAGTGCCAGAAGATGACTACGTATTACCAATCGGAAAAGCAGATGTAAAACGCGAAGGTGATGATATTACCGTTATCACATACGGATTATGTGTTCACTTTGCTCTTCAAGCAGCTGAAAAGTTAGCACAAGATGGCATCTCTGCACACATTCTTGATTTACGTACTGTATATCCGTTAGATAAAGAAGCGATCATTGAAGCAGCTTCTAAAACGGGTAAAGTTCTTCTTGTAACAGAAGACAATAAAGAAGGAAGTATTATAAGTGAAGTGGCAGCAATTATTGCTGAAAATTGCCTGTTTGATTTAGATGCACCAATTGCACGTCTTGCAGGTCCAGATGTTCCAGCAATGCCATATGCACCAACAATGGAAAAATTCTTTATGGTAAATCCAGATAAAGTTGAAAAAGCAATGCGTGAACTTGCGGAATTTTAATCGGGGGGACTATACATGGCTGTAGAAAATATTACAATGCCTCAGCTCGGGGAGAGCGTTACAGAGGGCACAATTAGTAAATGGCTCGTTAATGTTGGCGATCACGTAAATAAGTATGATCCGCTTGCAGAAGTAATGACTGATAAAGTAAATGCCGAAGTACCATCTTCTTTCACGGGTATTGTGAAAGAGTTAATAGCTGGTGAAGGTGATACGTTAGCTGTAGGTGAAGTTGTTTGTGTCATTCAAGTAGAAGGCGCAGATGAAGTAGCTGCAACAGCTGTTGAGGAAAAAACGAAAGAAGAACCAAAGGCAGAAGTAACTACGCCTGAAAAAGCACCGAAAGCGAAACAACCAACTGATGGAAAACCACGTTTTTCACCAGCGGTATTAAAACTTGCGGGCGAGCATAATGTTGATTTAGATCTAGTAGAAGGTACAGGATCAAATGGACGTATTACTCGTAAAGATATTTTAAAGCTAGTGGAATCTGGAAATATTCCGCAAGCTGGTGCGAAAAAAGAGGAAGCTGTAGCAGTGGTAGTAGAAGCGCGTCCAGAAGCACCAAAAGCAGCGCCGGTAGCACAAAAAGTAGAAGCTGCGAAACCAGTTTCTGTTCCGACAATGCCTGGAGATATCGAAATTCCAGTAACAGGTGTGCGTAAAGCAATTGCAGCGAATATGTTACGTAGTAAACATGAGGCGCCACACGCTTGGATGATGATTGAAGTAGATGTGACAAACCTTGTGTCATACCGTAATACAATTAAAGGCGATTTCAAAAAGCGTGAAGGCTTTAACTTAACGTTCTTTGCTTTCTTCGTAAAAGCAGTAGCACAAGCGTTAAAAGAATATCCTCAAATCAATTCAATGTGGGCTGGCGATAAAATTGTTCAGAAGAAAGATATTAACCTTTCTATCGCTGTTGCAACAGAAGAAGAGTTATTTGTACCAGTAATTAAACAAGCGGACGAGAAGACGATTAAAGGCATCGCTCGTGAAATTACAGAACTTGCAGGAAAAGTACGCACGAAGTCGTTAAAAGCGGACGAAATGCAAGGCGGAACATTTACAATTAATAACACAGGATCATTTGGTTCCGTTCAATCTATGGGGATTATTAATTACCCACAAGCGGCTATTTTACAAGTTGAATCAATTGTAAAACGCCCAGTAATTATGGATAATGGTATGTTTGGTGCTCGTGACATGGTTAACTTATGTTTATCACTTGATCACCGTGTACTTGATGGTTTAATTTGTGGTAAATTCTTAGGACGTGTAAAAGAAATTTTAGAAAACATGTCAGAAAATAATACATCTGTATATTAATAAAAAGCTCGCTTATGCGAGCTTTTTATTATCTTATTTCTTCATCTGCATCCTACTATATGTACAAAACTTTTCCCAGTAATCTTACAATGAACGATTATGTATTAGGAATTTACGAAAATACATTGCTGATATATGGTATATAGATATAAAATAAGAAAAGAATAATTTTTTTGGCAAATCTTACTGATGAAACTGTAGTATAATATATTGTATTGTATGAAAAAGAGAGTTATTCTATATAAGTGTTTTATAGATAATGTGTAATCAGTCGTCAAAACATGAAGAATGTTGACTCCTGGTTTTTTATTTTGCTGTAACAATGTTTCAGGAGGATGTCATGAAAAGAAGTACCGAGTTTTTTAAGAGTTTAGATGTAAAATTAATTTTAATTTTGTTTGCACTATGTGTTACAAGTATAACGGCTATATATAGCAGTCAGCAAACTGGACAATATGGGGCTGAGAATTTTGCTCTGAAGCAAGGTGTTAACTACATAATTGGGATTGTAATGTTACTTCTTGTTGCAAGTGTTGATTCAGATCAGCTACAAAAACTATCTTGGCCATTGTATATTGCTACATTTGCTTCGATTATTTTGTTGAAGATATTACCAGTTTCAAGCTTTACACCTGAGATACTTGGGGCGAAAAGATGGTTTAGGTTTCCGGTAATTGGATCTATTCAACCGTCGGAGTTTTTCAAAATTGCACTGGTTATGTTAGTAGCAAATTTAGCAGTAAAGCATAATGCACAGTATGTGGTTCGAACATTTAAAACAGACCTAATATTAATAGGGAAGGTAATGTTAGTAGCTATTCCTCCTACGGCTGTTGTATATAGCCAACCGGATACAGGTATGGTGTTCTTATATGCTGCTGCCATTGCATGTATTTTATTTATGTCAGGTATTCAGAAGAAATTGATAGCGTTATGTACAGTTATTCCGGTGACCATATTATCCGCGTTAATATTTATTTACGTAAGGTATGAGGATTTCTTCTTTAATAATTTAGTTACTTTACTAAAACCTCACCAACAGTCGCGTATTGTAGGTTGGTTAAATCCATTTGAAAATGCAGATCAAGGCTATCAAACACAGCAATCGATTTTAGCTGTAGGTAGTGGAGGTATGGAAGGAAAGGGATTTGGCGAAGGGAATGTCTATATCCCGGAGAAGCATACTGACTTTATTTTCGCTACAATTGCCGAAGAAGGTGGATTTATAGTAGCGGCGTTAGTCGTGTTCTTGTTCCTATTGCTACTATATCGAACAATTATTATCGGTTATTCTGCTGATAATTTATTTGGTACATTATTATGTGCTGGATCAATAGGAATACTAACGGTTCAAATATTCCAAAATATCGGTATGATCGTTGGATTAATGCCTGTAAAAGGTATCGCATTACCTTTCTTATCATATGGGGGAAGTTCCTTATTCTCGAATATGATTATGATGGGACTCATATTATCGGTACGGAAAACGTATAAAAAATATATGTTTTCAGTTAAGTAAAAAAAGCTGGTTCGTTTTTAAACGAATCAGCTTTTTTACATATATGCTCTTAAACGTTGCAAACTAAAACAGAATAGCAGTTTGAGACGGGTAAGGAGTGCAAAGTGATGCATATGCATATTTTTGAAGGGGCACGGCATCTTTCTAATAGTGAATGGGTTGCTCGGGCTATTATAGCGTACATATTTTTAATATTAGTTGCGAAAGCGATGGGGCAAAGATCTATCGCACAACTTCGCTTTTTAGATGTTGTATTAGTGTTATTGCTTGGCGGGAATATTTCTAATGCGCTATCTGACGAAAAGGTCGGATTACTCGGTTCGATGATCACAACGTTCATACTCGTTGTACTTCACATAATAAGCTCTGTTTTAATGTTGAAATGGGATAGATGGAGACGCTTTTTAGAGCCAGCACCTATTATTCTTATACATAATGGTTCCATTGATTTTAGCAATTTAAAAAAAGCGAGAATTACGGTGGAATATTTATTTTCAGAACTTCGCATGCGAAATGTGAGCGATATTCAAACGGTTAAATTAGCATTATGGGAAGCAAGCGGTGTTGTTTCTATATTTCAGTATCCAGAATACGAAGCAGTTTCTCGGCGTGATCTTAAAGTGGCAGGAAGAAGATCTCCAGTTTCTTTTGTGCTAGTAAAGGATGGGAGGATTCAGCAAGATGTTCTTGCTTTAGTAGGAAAAACAGAAGATTGGGCGAGAGAATTTCTAGAGAAGAGTGCAGAAGTCGAATCCATTATGTTAGCTACAGTAGATGAAGCTCATAAAATAAATATTTTGTTAAAAAAATGAAAAATATACGCATTTTGTCGTTTCATACATATGATACAATAGTGTGGACAACAAAAAAGGAGGCGATTCGATTCGATGGGATATGTAGAAGAATTACGAAAAATAGTTGGTCATCGCCCTTTAATTTTAGTTGGTGCTGTTGTACTCGTTATCAATGAAAGCGGATATGTATTATTACAGCAAAGAACAGAGCCTTACGGAAAATGGGGGCTGCCTGGCGGGTTAATGGAGCTTGGTGAATCACCAGAGGAAACAGCTTACCGTGAAGTATACGAAGAGACAGGAATAGAAGTAAAGAACCTTCGATTAATCAATGTATTTTCTGGAGCGAACTATTTTACAAAATTAGCAAACGGTGATGAATTTCAATCTGTAACGACAGCTTATTATACCGATGAATATGAAGGGAACTTTGTTATGAATAAAGAAGAAGCGGTTCAGCTTAAATTCTTCCCAGTAACAGAACTACCCGACTATATTGTAGGATCGCATAAAAAAATGATTGTTGAATATATGAAAATTATGGAAAAGTAAGATACAATAGTAGAAGAAATACAAAAACACAGTTCTGGTTGGTAGTCCAGACGCATGATCTCATGTCAGTAACCTTCCCCCTCCGGGATGTCCAGTATTTCTAATATTTTTTAGGAGGGGCTGTCGATGGAGTTGACAGTATATCATGATGGTCAATTTTTTGTAGGAATTATTACATGTAAAGAAAAAGGTAAATTGTATGGTGCGAGGTATACTTTTGGAACGGAACCGTCAGACGAAGAAGTGCTTATATTTGTAAATGGTCCATTGTTAGCATATTTTCAGCACTTTGCAAGATGTGGTGTGGAAGTTAAAGAAAAACAGCGTCCAAAAAGTATAAAGCGTATCATACGACAAGCAGCAAAAGAAGTAACTGTAAAACGTTTTACAAAGGCGCAGGAGGCAATTAGTTTATCTTACGAGTTGCATAAACAAGAAAAGCGAGTGCAATCTAAAGAGAAACGAGAGGCTGAAAAGCAAAGAAGACGTTTAATAAAAGTACAAAAGGCAAAGCAAAAACATCGAGGTCATTAAGAAAAGGTGTTAGAGCAAGAGCTCTAACACCTTTTCTATGCTGAAATACAAGTAAACTTACTTGTATTCTCTAAACATTAACTGGTAAGATACAAATAGGTAGAATTAGAGGAGGGAAAAGATTGATTAACTTTAACTTTTTTATGAATGATGTTGTCCGTCAAGCACGTGAGGAGATTGTATCTGCAGGATATACAGAATTGACGACACCAGAAGCAGTTGAAGAAGCATTTAAAAGAAATGGTACAACACTTGTAATGGTAAACTCTGTATGTGGCTGTGCAGGTGGCATTGCTCGCCCTGCTGCTGCACATTCCGTACATTATGATAAACGTCCTAACCACCTTGTAACGGTATTTGCGGGGCAAGATAAAGAAGCAACAGCAAGAGCTCGTGAATATTTTGAAGGGTATCCACCTTCATCTCCATCATTTGCTTTATTGAAAGATGGAAAAATTGTAACGATGGTAGAACGTCATGAAATTGAAGGTCATGAACCAATGCAAGTAATTGCAAAACTACAATCTTACTTCGAAGACAATTGCGAAGAACTATAAGGAAGAGAAAAAGCGGTACGTTCACGAACAAGTGGACGTACCGCTTTTTTATTTAGTTTTTATAATGATTAGACATGCATAGGAATGTTATTTTATGCATGTTTTTATGCATATAAAACGAACTTAATAATGTTTTTGTGTTTATTTTTATTTTAAATGTTGCATAAAAATAAAAGTACTGATACAATACAAACAACGAATAAATATACTATTGAACTTTTAAATATACATCGTTAGGGGGAAGAAAGATGAAGAAGTTATTATCAATATCATTTGCACTTATTTTAATTGTAAGTATGTTCAGTGCTTGTAGTAATGGGGAAGAAAAGGCGAATGTCAAAAATAAAAAAGTACTCGTTATGGGGACTTCAGCAGACTATAAACCGTATGAATACGTGGAAGCTTCAAAAAGTGATGAAATTATCGGCTTTGATGTTGATATTGCCAAATATATCGGAATAGAACTTGGATACGAAGTGAAAGTGAAAGACATGGATTTTGGTGGATTATTAGCATCTCTTAATTCAGGAAAAATTGATTTCGTTATGGCGGGTATGACGCCAACTGCAGAGCGTAAAAATAATGCTGATTTCACAGATATATATTTTGTTGCTAAAAATATGATTGTTTCAAAAAAGGGCTCTAATATTAAATCGTTAGAAGATTTAAAAGGGAAAAAAGTAGGGGTACAAACAGGGTCAATTCAAGAAGAAAAGGCAAAAGAATTTCAGAAACAAGTCGATTTCAAAGCTGAGGGACGTGACCGTATACCAGAAATCGTACAAGAAATTAAAGCTGGTCGTTTTGACGCTGCAATTATAGAAGACACGGTTGCAAAAAATTATTTGGAAAAAATGAAAGAACTACAAGGGATTGAAATTCAAGAAGCACCAGAAGAAGTAGGTGCAGCGATTGCTCTTCCAAAAAATAGTGATAAAACAGAAGAATTTAATAAAGTAATTAAGAAAATGCAAGAAAATGGAGAAATGGATAAATTAGTGAAGAAATGGTTTGGCAGCGGAAAATAAGCTGCCTTTCACTTTTCTGTGAGGGGAATGAAAAGGATGAATTTAGATTTTTCAGCAATTACGCCTTCAATACCATATATATTAAAGGGCTTAGAAGTTACATTGAAAATTGTAGCTGCATCAGCTTTAGCAGGATTTATTTTAGGGACGTTATTAGCACTTTGCAAAATTGCTAGAATACGAGCATTAAATATTGCAGCAGATATATATACTTCAATATTTCGTGGTACACCGCTAGTATTGCAATTAATGATTATTTATTTCGGTGTTCCACAAATGATTGGATATGAGATACCAGCCTTTTTAGCAGCTGTACTTGCATTTAGTTTAAATTCAGGTGCATATATGTCAGAAGTAATTCGTGCCGGCATTCAAGCGGTTGATAAAGGACAAACAGAAGCAGCTATGGCTTTAGGGATTCCTTACGGGAAAATGATGAGAAATATTATTTTTCCTCAAGCTTTAAAAAATATTTTACCAGCACTTGTAAATGAATTTGCGACTCTTACGAAAGAATCGGCTGTAGTAACTGTAATTGGTGCAACAGATTTAATGCGCCGTGCTTACATTGTAGGCGGTGAAACATTTAAATATCTTGAACCATTACTGTTTGTTGGACTTATTTATTATATATTAGTAATTATTCTTACATTAGTCGGGAAAGCCATTGAAGGGAGAATGAAGAAAAGTGATTAAAGTTGAAAACCTTCATAAGTCATTTGGAAAAAATGAAGTATTAAAAGGAATTACAACAACGATTGAAAAAGGAGAAGTTGTTGCAATTATCGGACCGTCTGGATCTGGAAAGTCAACGTTTTTACGCTGTATGAATGTACTAGAAGCACCGACAAATGGTCACATTTGGATTGGAGCGGAAGAAGTAACGAATCCGAAAACAAATATTATGCACGTTCGTGAAAATGTCGGAATGGTATTTCAACATTTTCACTTATTCCCTCATATGACTGTATTAGAAAATATTACGTATGCTCCTATCAATGTAAAAGGAGTAACGAAGCAAGTGGCTGAGAAAAAGGCTCAGGAGCTTTTGGATAAAGTAGGACTGCTTGATAAGAAAGATTCATATCCAAATCGTCTTTCAGGGGGACAAAAGCAACGTGTAGCAATAGCGAGAGCATTAGCGATGGAACCGGAAGTTATGCTATTTGATGAACCGACATCTGCGCTAGATCCAGAAATGGTGAAAGAAGTATTAGAAGTTATGAAATCATTAGTTACGACAGGAATGACGATGGCAATCGTTACGCATGAAATGGGATTTGCAAAAGAAGTAGCAGACCGCGTTCTCTTTTTAGATGGTGGAAAGCTTGTAGAAGATAGCAATCCGGAAGAGTTTTTCACAGCACCAAAAAGTGACCGTGCAAAAGAATTTTTGCAAAAAATATTGTAATATGTAAAGGTTACGTGAATAATAAGTAGAAAAGGATGACATCGCGTCATCCTTTTTTTATACTAACTTTAAATACATTTATACATATAGGAGTAATGATATGTTTAAAATTGGATACCGTACAGTGAAAACAGCGCTTGGAACGGGGGCGGCAGTTTTTATTGCTCAGTTATTAGGATTAGAATTTTATAGTTCAGCTGGTATTTTAGTCATTTTATGCGTGCAAAATACGAAACGAAAATCCGTTCAAGTATCGTTGCACCGTTTTTTAGCTTGTGTATTATCAATGGTATTTGCGTTTTGTATTTTTGAAACGATTGGTTATACACCACTTGCGATTAGCGTATTACTGCTTACCTTTATTCCGACTGCAGTTATGTGCAAAATTCAAGAAGGCATTGTCACGAGTTCGGTTATCGTTATGCATCTGTATTCATTAAAGCAAATTACATGGTCTATAGTTGGTAATGAAATTGCTATATTAACGATTGGAATTAGCGTCGCTTTATTAGTAAACATGTACATGCCAAGCAGTGAGAATAAACTGAAAGAGTATCAAGAAAAAATAGAAGAGCATTTCAGAACAATCTTGTTTGAAATGGTCGTTTATTTACGAAATCGAGATAGTAATTGGAGTGGAGCCGAATTAATTGAAACAGAAAGGATGCTGAAAGAAGCAAAAGATTTATCATTTAAAAAACTTGAGAATGAGTTTATGCGTGAAGATGACTATTATTATCGTTATTTTGATATGCGCATGCAACAATTTGAAATTTTGGAGCGCATGATACCATTAGCTGCGTCACTATCTTGGACGTATGAACAAGCCGATATGATTGCAGATGTAATTGAAAATATAGGGAACTCTATTCGTCCTGAAAGTACAGGGGTTATTTCGTTAAGGCAACTTCAAGAAATGCGAGAAGTATTTAGAGAAATGCCTTTACCCGTCTCGCGAGAAGAATTTGAAATACGTGCGAAACTTGTTCAACTTGTGTATGAAATGGAGCAATATTTACTCATTAAAAGTCGCTTTAAGGGAAAGGATAATATAAAAGAACTTATATAGAAGGTAGGAATTACATATGCCGTATCTTCTCTCTTTCATATTATGTCTTTCTTTATCACCGATCTGGCCTCTTGGTGATAATCCGCGTACCGGAGATCCTTTTATTATTGTAAATAAAGCGACGAATAAATTAGCTTATATTGACGATGGGAAAATCCAAAAGGTTTTTCCAGTAGCGACAGGCAAAACGAATGAATTAACCCCAGAAGGAACTTTTGATATTGTAATGAAGGCGAAGGATCCGTACTATATTGCAAAGGATATTCCAGGTGGGTCACCAAAAAATCCACTTGGATCAAGGTGGATGGGATTTAATGCAAGAGGAACTGATGGGAGTAAATATGGAATACATGGAACAAACCAACCTAGTTCAATTGGAAAGTATATTTCACAAGGATGTATAAGAATGAAGAAAAACGATGTGGAATATTTATTTGATCGTATTCCAATTGGAACGAAAGTATGGATTGTGAAATCTAAAAAATCATTTCAGCAATTAGCAAAAGAAAAAGGTGCCATTGCATATGAAAAAGCCGACACAAAAGTTGGCTTTTTCTTTTATTATAAGTTGTCTTGACATGTGTACATAACCATGCGTTAATGAAAATATAGAAAGATAAAGTGAAACTTTAATCAGTGGGAGGTTATTACCCACTGATTATTAGCCCACACCAATCGGGCATTTACGGGCAGTTGACCTCTCGCCTAACTGCTTTGCCCTAGCCAAATTTTGAGGTGGGAGTCTTACTGCCCGCGAATAGCGGGATAAAAATAGGTAAAGGGGTTGCTCATATGTACTGGAATCCGAAAATTTCTTATATGCAGTTTTTTGTGGGTTTTCTATTTGTTATTACATTCATATTGGCAACTTTTAATATATGTTCTTACGTTGTAGCGATTGTATTTATGGCATTACTCAATCTTACTTTTGTTATTGGGGCATTTCAGCAGAAACAATATACAAGCTTTGTAATAGCGCTTGTAATGGCTTTTTCCTTTAGTATTGTAGCAGTTGTACTATATATAAAATAAAATATTCATTAGAAGGTAGACTATCTCGACTTCGAGATGGTCTATTTTGTATGTGTAAACAGTAAAAAAAGGACGAGTGAATCGTCCTTTTTACCAAAACATACTTGCGCCAGTAAGTAGTGTTGTTACAAGCATAGAAATTAGCATTATATAAACCATAATTTTTTGAGCTTTTTTATGCATCGTTAAACCTCCTTGCAAATCAGTACAATTTCATTGTAACGAGAAATGAAATTGTGGACAAGGGGAGAGAAAGGACAAAATTCGGGAAGGGGTTGCAAAATATAACAGGAAATTTGAGCATACGTAGAGAATATGTTAAAAGGTAGATTATTAGTTTTTGTTATGCAAGTATGAAGAATGGAGATACGATGATGAAAATATACGAAACAGAGCGTTTACATTTAAGAGAAATTGATGAGTCGTATGCGGAAAAAGTTCTTCAATATTACGACAAAAATCGTGAGTTTTTAAAAGCGTGGGAAGAGTATAGACCGGAGGATTTTTTCACGCTAGATTATCAAAAGAAAAAGTTACAAAAGGATAGAAAAGAGTTCGCGGAAGGTAAGATCATCAGGCTGTGGATTTTTAAGAAGGGTGATGATACAAAAATTATTGGATGTATTTCATTTAATCTAATTGTTCGCGGAATTTATCAATCTTGTGTACTTGGTTATAAATTAGATAGGGAAGAATTGAATAAAGGTTACACAACAGAAGCGCTTAGAAAAGCAATTCAAGTTACCTTTAAAGAATTTCATTTACATCGTATAGAAGCGCCGATTATGCCACGAAATTTAGCATCTATACAAGTAGTGACGAAAATAGGATTTCAATATGAAGGTGTATCTCGAAAAATGCTAATGGTTAATGGTGTTTGGGAAGATCATATGCGCTGGGTGTTGTTAAACGAGTAATAGAAAGCAGATGGGTATCTAGATGTATGAACCATCTGTTTTTTGTCTTGTATTTCGAAACTTTTGCGAAATTCTGTTATAATTAATATTGTTACATACATAATGGTAGTGCAGGAGGCGCAGTCTTATGATTAATCAAGAACGTTTAGTAAATGAATTCATGGAGTTAGTACAAGTAGATTCTGAAACAAAATTTGAAGCAGAAATTTGCAAAGTGTTAACAGAGAAATTTACTGCTTTAGGTGTAGAAGTATTTGAGGATGACACGATGGGCGTGACTGGTCATGGTGCAGGTAACTTAATTTGTACTTTACCAGCAACAAAAGACGGTGTTGATACAATTTATTTCACTTCTCATATGGATACAGTAGTTCCTGGTAATGGAATTAAGCCTTCTATTAAAGATGGATATATCGTATCAGATGGTACTACAATTTTAGGAGCGGATGATAAAGCGGGATTAGCATCAATGTTTGAAGCAATTCGTGTTTTAAAAGAGAAAAACATCCCTCATGGTAAAATTGAATTTATTATTACAGTTGGAGAAGAATCTGGTCTTATTGGTGCAAAAGCGTTAGACCGTGAGCGTATTACAGCGAAGTATGGTTACGCATTAGATAGCGATGGAAAAGTTGGTGAAATCGTTGTTGCAGCTCCAACACAAGCGAAAGTGAATGCGATTATTCGTGGGAAAACAGCGCACGCTGGCGTAGCACCGGAAAAAGGTGTATCTGCAATTACTATCGCAGCAAAAGCAATTGCAAAGATGCCACTTGGTCGTATCGATTCTGAAACAACTGCAAATATTGGGCGTTTTGAAGGTGGCACACAAACAAATATCGTTTGCGATCATGTTCAAATTTTTGCAGAAGCTCGTTCTTTAATCAATGAGAAAATGGAAGCACAAGTTGCAAAAATGAAAGAAGCATTTGAAACAACTGCAAAAGAAATGGGTGGTCATGCAGACGTTGAAGTAAATGTTATGTACCCAGGTTTTAAGTTTGCTGATGGAGATCACGTTGTAGAAGTTGCGAAACGCGCTGCTGAAAACATTGGCCGTACACCTTCTCTTCACCAAAGTGGTGGCGGAAGTGATGCGAACGTAATCGCAGGACACGGTATTCCAACAGTTAACTTAGCAGTTGGTTATGAAGAAATTCATACAACAAATGAAAAAATTCCTGTTGAAGAATTAGCGAAAACAGCAGAATTAGTCGTAGCTATTATTGAAGAAGTAGCGAAGTAATTAACTAGAAAAAGCGTGTAAATCAATTGTGATTTACACGCTTTTTTATTTTGATTCAATTGCTTTCACAAGACGGATAAGCCAGTATAAGAAAATCCATGGGAGTACATAAGTTGTTGCGATGCTAAGTAAACGAGGAAGGAGTCCAGCCACATTAATATTGAACATCGGAAGTAGCAAATAATTGATTAAGATAATTAAAATAATAATAACGAATGTATAGTTGAGCTTACTATTTGGTTTCATAATAAGTCACTCCTTTTACAATAATATCCATCATTCGTATTAAGTATAGCAAAAATAAGGATAAAAAGAATAAGTAATTATTATATTGTACATGAATTTGATATAATAAAGGAACGGATGTTCTTTGGAGGAGATGAGTATTATGCGAGAAATGTATCCGAAAAATGGTCGTGTTATTTTACATGTAGATATGAATTGTTTTTTCGCATCTGTTGAAATTGCTCATGACCCATCATTACAAGGAAAGCCATTAGCGATTGCCGGGAATGAAAAAGAGAGAAAAGGGATTATCATAACATGTAGTTATGAAGCGAGAGCATATGGAATACGTACGACGATGCCCCTTTGGGAAGCAAAGCGATTATGCCCGCAATTAGTTGTGAGGCGTCCTAATTTTACATTATATCGCGAAGCCTCATTTCAAATGTTTCAAATTCTTTCACGTTTTACAGAAAAGATACAACCAGTTTCTATAGATGAAGGGTATTTAGATATTACAGATTGCTATGCACTAGGTTCGCCTCTTGAAATAGCAAAGATGATTCAACAAGCGTTATTAACAGAGTTACAGCTTCCGTGTAGTATTGGAATTGCTCCAAATCTTTTTCTAGCAAAGACCGCTTCAGATATGAAAAAACCACTTGGTATTACTGTGCTTCGAAAACGTGACATTCCAGAATTAATTTGGCCACTTCCAGTTGGAGCCATGCATGGAATTGGTGAGAAAACAGCTGAAAAATTAAATGATATTCATATACAGACAATCGAACAGTTGGCAAGAGGAGACGAGCATATCATTCGCGCTAAAATTGGAAAGCACGGTGTTGACTTACAAAGACGTGCAAAAGGTATGGATGATAGGGAAGTTGATCCGAGTCAAATGGGACAGCATAAAAGTGTCGGTAATTCGATGACCTTTTCAAAGGATATGGATGAAGAGAAAGAATTACTTGATATGTTAGAACGTTTATCAAAGTCAGTGAGTAAAAGGTTACAAAAGCGAACCCTTGTCAGCTATAATATACAAATTATGATTAAATACCATGATAGGCGAACAGTAACACGGAGTAAGCAATTGAAAAATGCGATTTGGGAAGAATGCGATATTTTTCAAGCTGCATCCCGTTTGTGGAAGCAACATTGGGACGGTGATTCCGTTCGTTTACTAGGTGTTACAGCTACTGAAATAGAGTGGAAGACAGAATCGGTGAAACAATTAGATTTGTTTTCATTTGAAGAGGATGCGAAAAAAGAACCGTTACTTGCTGTCATTGATCAAATTAATGATAAGTATGGAACACCGCTTTTACAGAGAGGTAGTCAACTACTGCGTAAGCAAGAGAAGTCGTTTCAACAAAAGTTAGAAAATAAGTTTATGTAGAAGGTGTCATGAAGCAGTAAATATCATGGCACCTTTCATATTTAACTCGCTTCTAAATCTAAAGAGGTCTTCCACCCAGCAGCAGTAACGCCAGATTCTAATAACATTCTACTTACTATTTTTTCAATTAAGATAGCCGCATTTGTCTTGCAATGTAATGTAGCCTGTATACAGACTTTTTGATTAGAATCTACATCTTCACTATATAACTCTTTTAAACCGAGACCTTCTGTACTTACCATATGCATAAGTAAAAAACGAATATGTGCTTCATTTTCTTCTGAACAAGTAAGAGAAAGGAAGTAGTTTGTTTGTTCAGGTGATTCTTCTTTTGATTTTTTATTCATAAAGAGAGCGATTGGGCGAAGTAGTATATTTGCTAGTAAAACGCCGGCTGCACCTAATATAGCTGCAACGAGAAAACCAGCGCCTGTAAGAGTACCGACAGCAGCTGCGCACCATAAAGTTGCTGCCGTATTTAAACCTCTAATACTAAAACCGTCACGGATAATCACACCGCCTCCTAAAAAACCAATCCCACTAACGACTTGAGCAGCAATACGTGAGGGGCTAGCATCATGATCAAGCATGACAGATAATAAAACAAATATACAGGCACCAAGTGATACGAGAGCGTTTGTCCGCAGCCCAGCCATCCGGTGTCTCCATTGTCTTTCCATTCCGATGCAAGCTCCTACAATAATTGCGATAAATAATCTTAATACAATGTCATACCATACCATCATGGTCACCTCCATACATATAAGTATGTGTTATGTTTTTTAAGAATGAGTGAGAAATACCCACTCATTCTCATTTTTACAACCAGCTATGAAATTTTTTAATATAAAGTTTTTTCAGGAATTGTGTTAAGAAAGCATAACCTAATAATATTCCTACTAACCAAGGGAAGTAGCTTAGTGGTAATGCTTGTAAACCAATTGCTGCACCAAGTGGTGAGAATGGAATATAAATTCCGATTGCCATAATACAAGCGGTTAATAAAAGAACTGGTATTGATGCTGTACTTTGAATGAACGGAATTTTCTGTGTTCTGATCATATGGACAATTAATGTTTGAGTTAGTAGCCCAACGACAAACCAACCAGATTGGAATAGTGATTGTTCTCCAGGTGTATTTGCACCGAATACATTCCACATGACAACGAATGTGATAATATCGAATATAGAGCTAATTGGACCGATGCAAATAATGAAGTTACGCAAGTTTGCAGTATCCCATTTTCTAGGCTTCTCTAAAAATTCCTTATCCATTTTATCCCATGGAATTGAAAGCTGTGAAATATCATAAAGTAAGTTTTGAATTAATAGATGAATTGCAAGCATCGGTAAGAATGGAATGAAAGCACTTGCCACTAATACACTAAATACATTTCCGAAGTTAGAGCTAGCTGTCATTTTTATATATTTTAAAATATTGCCGAAAGTAGTGCGTCCTTCTAAAATACCTGCTTCTAATATAGTTAAACTTTTTTCAAGTAGAATAATATCGGAAGATTCTTTTGCAATGTCAGTAGCAGTATCAACAGATATTCCAACATCAGCATCACGTAGTGCAACGGCATCGTTAATACCATCCCCCATATAACCTACAGTATGACCATTACCTTGCAATACACGAATGATGCGGGACTTTTGCATTGGATTTAGTTTTGCGAACACTGTTGTTTCTTCTGCCAGTTTCGCTAATGCTTTATCTGGTAAAGAATCAATTTCGTAACCGAGGACAGGCTCACCTATATTTAATCCCACTTCTTTACAAACCTTTCTTGTAACAATTTCGTTATCGCCCGTTAAGATTTTCACTTGTACGCCGTGTTTATGCAATGCTTGAATTGCAGAAGCAGCAGATGGTTTAGGCGGATCTAAAAAGCCGATATATCCAGTAAGGATCATAGCGGATTCATCTTGTACTGCATAAGCTTTATGATAAGGTTTGTTATCTTTCTTGTATGCTACAGCAATGACACGCATTCCTTCACTGTTTAAAGTTTCGCTAAGATGTTTTACATTTGCTCTCATTTCTTCAGTAAGAGGGACAATTTGCCCATCCACTTCAGTGTAATTACAAATTGATAAAATTTCTTCTACGGCACCTTTACAAACCATTGTCTGTTCACCTGAAATATCTTTCACGATAACAGACATGCGGCGACGAGCGAAATCGAATGGAATTTCATCTAGCTTTTGAAAAGTTGATGGATCAAACTTATGGTTTTCCTCTGTATGTTCAATGACAGCTTTATCTATTAGATTTTTCAATCCAGTTTGGTAGAAGCTATTTAAATACGCAAATTGTAAGACGCGATTGCATTCATTTCCATTAGGATCTAAATGACGAACAAGGACGACTTTATCTTCTGTTAAAGTTCCAGTTTTATCCGTGCAAAGGATGTTCATAGCACCTAAATTTTGAATTGAGTTTAGCTGTTTTACAATTACTTTTTGTTTGGACATGTTCACGGCACCCTTAGCCAAATTAGCAGTTACAATCATTGGTAACATTTCAGGTGTAAGACCAACTGCAACGGCAATAGCAAAGAAGAAAGCTTCTTGCCAATCTCCTTTTGTGAATCCATTAATGAGAAGGACGATGGGTGCCATAATAAGCATGAATGTGATTAAGAGCCAACTTACTTTGTTCACGCCTTTATCAAAGCTTGTTTCTGCACGTTTTCCGATAACCTTATTTGCTAAAGAGCCGAAATACGTATCCGTACTAGTTGAAACAACAACAGCTTTTGCGCTACCGCTAACAATATTTGTACCCATAAAGCAAAGGTTTTCCATATCGAGCGGATTGTAATTTTTTTTCATGTTTTTCGGTAATATATGTTTATTTTCCGTATGGTAGCAGTTTTCGTATTTTTCTACAGGAAGTGCTTCTCCGGTTAAGGAAGACTGATTAACAAATAAATCTTTAGCCGATAAAATACGCACATCAGCTGGAACGATGTCACCGGCTGAAAGTGAAATAATATCGCCAGGAACAAGTTCTTCAATTGGAATTTCTATTGTATAATTTCGATTTAAATTCGTTACGTTTTTTGTTTCATGTATAAATCCATCTATTCTAAAGACACTCGCGGTTGTTCGAACCATAGCCTTTAACTTATCTGCCGCTTTCTGAGAGCGGAATTCTTGTAGAAAGCGAATCGTTGCACTTAGCAGTACCATTACAGATACGACAATTGTTCCTTGTATGTCATCTGTGAAAAAAGAGAGTGCTCCAAGAGCTAATAAAACAAAAATAAATGGATTTTTAAATGCCAGCAGAAATTGAATGTACCACGGCAATGTTTTATTATGAGCGATTTCGTTCGGACCATATAAAGAAAGTCTACGAGACGCTTCTTGTTTAGAGAGTCCATCTTGTGTTGTTTCTAAGAGTTTTAACGCAGAGTATACATCCTGTGTTGCAACTTCCACTAATAATTCGTTATTTGCTTTCATGCTATCTTGATCGTAAGCATGCTTCGTTTCTTGTCTTTGTAAATTTAACATCGGTAGTTCCTCCTCTTTCATGAAGGAGGAAACAATCTGTTACTCGACTATTTAAAATTGGGAGGAACAGCTTCTTTCCTACCTACATGGTGAAATATTAACGTAAAACATATGGGTATCTGGGCCGAATCATCACTTGCCACTGTTCCTCACCTCCGTACAATTTAATAGTTTCTGAATATGCTATGTTTGTTTCATAGTAAGGTGCATAAAGATATAAAAAAGACCTTTACTCAAAACGAGTAAAGGTCTGAATTCGCAGTCAAAAAGAGTCAACAACAAAGACTGTTATTAAACATAGATAAAAACAGTTTTTGTGTATGACAAAACATACGCACCTCTCCCTCGTTGAGTTTTAGCACTGTATAGCATAGGTACTGAAACCAGCTACGTTAAAAAAGGCCTTCATTCCGACCTTTCCTGTTGACCCATTGGCGTCTCTCGACATTTTTGGGCAGCAGCGTTTCTCTATACAGGAGCCTCACCTAACAGAGACCATATTCAATTACAAGTTGAATATTAGCACTGTAGATTTGTAGTGTCAATATCTTTTTTTGAAAAATTAAATAGATTCATGATGGCTATATAGTAAGAAATAAGAGGAGTTTTTTTGGGGGGAATAAGGTGGGAAAATAAATACTTTAATGGATATAAATAAAAAAGCACTGTAATCAGTGCTTTTTTATTTTAGATTACGAGATTGTAGGGTTTTCAAAAATAACAATCTCTGAACTGTTTGTAGTTGAAACGCGTTGTGCGTAATATGTTAAAGCTGAAGAAATATATGTTGGTAACGAATCATTTGTATGTGTTGTTGTATATTCATGGATTAATTCTTTCAAAGTCGTCCATTCTAATTGTGCTGGGTGATCAGACACGAAAGAACTTACCCAGCGATCAAATGAAGATGAAAAATCAGTTTGTAAACGAAATGCTTCTTTCATAATAAAACGCTCCCTTAAAATGTAGTATAATCATTTTAACATAAAACACGAACGGTTGCTAAGTTTTTCGAGTATAACGTTCGTGTTATATAGTTGTCTAGATGATTGGTTATGTAAATTCAATTTGCCATTTGAAATAACATTCCGTAAGATGAAAGGTAGATTATATAAAGAGCTGGAGGAAAGAAAGTGGAATTTGTATTTTTAGGAACTGGTGCAGGTGTTCCTTCGAAAGGAAGGAATGTTTCAGCGATTGCTCTGCAATTGCTAGAAGAACGAGGACAGACTTGGTTATTTGATTGTGGCGAGGCGACGCAACATCAAATATTACATACATCAGTACGTCCACGCCGCATTGAAAAAATATTTATTACGCATTTACATGGTGATCATATTTTTGGATTGCCTGGTTTATTAGGAAGCCGTTCGTTTCAAGGAGGGACTACACCTTTAACAGTGTATGGGCCAAAAGGAATTAAACAATTTATTGAAGTGGCATTATCAGTAAGTACGACACATGTGAAATACCCACTTGAAGTTGTTGAGATAACAGAAGAAGGTACTGTGTTTGAAGATAATGAATTTTATGTGGAAACGAAAAGATTGTCACATGGTATTGAATGTTTTGGGTATCGTATTGTAGAGAAAGATATACAGGGTGCTCTTTTAGTCGATAAATTGCTGGAGATGGGTGTGAAACCCGGTCCACTCTTTAAACGTTTAAAAGATGGAGAAGTAGTTGAATTAGAAAATGGTACGATACTAAATGGAAAAGATTTTATTGGTCCGCCTCAAAAGGGAAGAATCATTACTATTTTAGGTGATACAAGATATTGTGAAGCGAGTAGAGAGCTGGCACAAGACGCTGACGTACTTGTTCATGAAGCAACTTTTGCGGCAGAAGATGAACAACAAGCGTATGATTATTTTCATTCCACATCTAAGCAAGCTGCGAGTATTGCACTTCAGGCAAATGCAAAACGATTAATATTGACTCATATTAGTTCTCGTTATCAAGGGGATACATATAAGGAATTATTGAAAGAGGCAAGAGAGCTATTTTCAAATACAGAAATAGCTATGGATTTGAAATTATTTCCAGTAGAAAGATAATAATGGTGTGAAAAAATGGTGACGAAAAGTTGCCATTTTTTTATTTCTAAAAAAAATTAAAATAAAACTGTTATCATTTTATGTCTATATTGGATGAAACAGAAAGTTTTAATGATGTGAAGATATAGGATAAAAATACATATTACCGATTATTTAGAAAAACTGTTATATAAGTCAGACGACATACGAGTGGTACAAATAGCAAAAACAAATTGTTATTCAGAACTTTTAAAATTCATTAAAAGTAAGCGTTTTATTAAAAACAAGCTATAATGAGGGCAGATTATAATTTATTGTAGGCTACATGCGTTTTAGCCATTTGTCGTAACAAGTGAAGTTGACTAAATCGTGAGAGAGCAACAGGGAAATTATAATAGGAAGGATACTACTATTATTTGTACTAAGTCTTTTTTCACGTTTTAGCTTTAAAGCATCAAAAGGTGTGAAAGCAATGGGAGTTTCACTTGTTTATGCTATCCTTGTAAGGGGTTCTGTGTTAAACTTTGGATTGCTACCAGACTTTATTGTGGATTAGCTTATATTATTTTTAAATGAAGGTAATGCTAAGTTTCTTATTTATTATGATAACTAGTATTATTTCAGGATATATTGCTTCACTGTTATGCAAAAACGATTCCATTCGTACAGCGGAACAAATTCGTGGTACGAATGGAACGGCAACCGATTCGGTAGCTTAATAGAATAGTAAAATTTTTTTCATAGAGGTTTAGGGGGAGTTATGATGAAGTATCGCTCAGTATTTGATATTATTGGTCCAGTTATGATTGGTCCATCAAGTTCACATACAGCAGGCGCAGCAAGAATGGGGCAAGTTGCTCGCCAGCTGTTTCGTCATGAACCAGAAAGAGTAAGCATTTCATTATATGGATCATTTGCAAAGACGTATCGTGGGCATGGTACAGATGTAGCGCTAATAGGTGGGATATTAGGATTTGAAACAGATGACTTACGTATTCCAGAGGCGCTAGACATAGCAAAAGAGCGCAAAATTGAAGTGGAATTCATTGAAGAAGATGCAAATGCACCTCATCCAAATACAGCGAGAATTCGTTTGTATAAAGGTGAGGAAGAAATTGAAGTTGTTGCTTGCTCAATTGGTGGCGGTAAAATTGAAGTTGTAGAATTAAATGGATTCGATCTTCAATTATCAGGCACGAGTCCAGCACTACTTATTGTAAATAACGATCGCTTTGGTGCTATTGCAGCGGTAGCTTCAATTCTTGCTAAGCATGAGATTAACATTAGTACAATGAGTGTTTCTCGTAAAGAAAAAGGAAGAAGAGCACTTATGGTCATTGAAACAGACGAATTATTAGCAGATGAAGTAATTGAAGAAATAAACGCGCAACAAAATATTTGTCAAGTAACTATTATGGAATAATTGCAGGGGGGACACACCATGTTTCGGAACGCAGCGGAACTAGTGGCGCAAGCTAAAGAACAAAATGTAAAAATCTCAGAAATTATGATTCAATGTGAAATGGAAACTAGAAGTATTTCACGTGAAGAAGTAATTGCTGGTATGGAAAAGAACTTAGTCGTGATGGAGCAAGCAGTAGAACGTGGTATTCGCGGTGTGAAATCACCAACTGGTTTAACTGGTGGAGATGCTGTAAAAGTTCAGGCGTATATGGAGAGCGGAAAAGGCTTATCTGGAGATACGATTTTGGACGCAGTGAGTAAAGCTGTTGCAACAAATGAAGTAAACGCAGCGATGGGAATTATTTGTGCAACACCAACAGCAGGGTCTGCTGGAACAGTGCCGGGTGTACTATTTGCACTAAGAGAAAAATTGCATCCTACACGTGAAGAAATGATTGAATTCTTATTTACAGCAGGAGCTTTCGGTATGGTTGTTGCGAATAACGCTTGTATTTCTGGTGCAGCGGGAGGATGTCAAGCTGAAGTTGGTTCAGCAAGTGGAATGGCGGCTGCGGCTGCAGTTGAATTGGCTGGTGGAACACAAGATCAAGCAGCTACAGCGATGGCGATTTCATTAAAGAACATGCTAGGTTTAGTATGCGATCCTGTTGCAGGACTTGTAGAAGTACCTTGTGTAAAACGTAATGCAGCAGGAGCTGCAAATGCGATGATTTCAGCTGATTTATCATTAGCTGGTGTAACGAGTACAATTCCATGTGATGAAGTAATTGAGGCAATGTTTAGAATCGGACAAACGATGCCAGTAGCACTTCGTGAAACAGCAGAAGGTGGACTTGCAGCAACACCGACAGGTCGTCGTCTGCAAGAAGAGATTTTTGGTAAGAGTAATAACTAAAAGCATATCATATGATTAAAGTAAAAACGGAGCTCAAATAAAGTTGAGCTCCGTTTTTTATTTTTCTTTTGCTATTTTTTCTAATGTTTTTCCGAGATCGTGTGATCGTTTCGTTGCTTGTGTAATACATGAGATTAATGCTTGTTGAAAATTATGCTCCTGTAACACTTCAATACCTGCTTCAGTTGTTCCCCCAGGAGAAGTAATTTCTTTTCGCAAAATAGAAGGGTGTTTTTCGCTTGCTTTTAGCATTTCAGCAGCACCAATCATCGTCTGAAGAATAAGTGATTTTGCAACATCTTCCTTTAAACCAATTTTTTTTGCTGCCCCTTCCATTGCCTCTACCACGTAATAAATATAAGCTGGTCCACTCCCGGATAATGCAGTGACAGCATGCATATCTTCTTCTTCTACAACAGAGACGAGACCAATCGTTTCAAATAACGATGTTGCAATGCGAATATGTTCTGCCGTTGTGTGCTCTGAAGGTGAGATAGCGGTAGCGGATTTTAAAATAGCCGCAGATGTATTTGGCATCGCACGGATAATCGGAACGTCTTTTTGAAGTAGGTTTCTAATTGAATGAGTAGAAACACCTGCTAATAACGAAATAATAAGCAAGTCATTATGTATGTATTCTTTAAGAGGAATCATCGCTTCTGCGACATCTTTTGGCTTCATGGCTAGAAAAAGAATATTTGCATCAGCAAGTAATTCCTTTTTATTATGTGTACCTTTGACACCGTATTTTGTATGTAACT
The DNA here is from genome assembly GCF_050524305.1 of Bacillus silvicola. Taxonomy (NCBI): domain Bacteria; kingdom Bacillati; phylum Bacillota; class Bacilli; order Caryophanales; family Bacillaceae; genus Bacillus; species Bacillus silvicola. Next base: position 1,094,637 of record NZ_JBNGVC010000012.1, on the reverse strand, counting down.
CCTGTAATCTTGTCTCGTTAGAACGATTACTTACAGTAATATGTTCCCCTTTAACAACATTTGCGTTTAATAAACCACCAATAATCGCTTCGGCAATAGAGCCTGCACCGAGAAAGGAAATGTTTTGAATAGACATGATGTTCCTCCTTTAAATTTGGTTAGAAATGCTTGTAAATGTACATACATTCGTTTTTTTATGGAAAACACCTCTTTTTATCTGAAAATAATGACAAATTTATAGGGAAGTTGTAAACTGAAGAGGTATTCATTTTTGAACCGGAAAAAGACAGGGGGGCTAAGCATGACGGCGATTCATCGAATGGAGATTCCTGTTCCATTTGCAGTTGAGACAGTGAACGTGTTTTTAGTTGAGGGAGAAACATTAACGTTAATTGATACAGGGACAAATACAGAAGAAGCAAAGAAGGCACTAGAAAGTCAATTAGGTGCATTAGGGTATAAGATAGAAGATATTGAAACGGTAGTGATTACGCATCACCATGCGGATCATTGTGGACTTTTAAATACATTTTCTGAAAAAGCAAAGATTATTGGACATCCTTGGAATGAACCGTGGATCACGCAGAATGCCGAATTTTTAAAGCGGTATCATGAATTTTTTAAAGAGACGGCTTTGCAGTTCGGCGTTCCAGCAGCATTTTTGAATGGTGAGGCGTTATTGACGACGAGGACACTTAAATATTCTTGTAATAGGTCGTTAACGCATACTGTGAGAGAGGGAGATCGTATAGATTCGTTACCTGGATTTACAGTGATTGAAACCCCAGGTCATGCTTCCACTCATATTTCGTTATATAGAGAATCAGATGGGATATTAATTGGTGGGGATGCCCTCATTAGTCATATTTCTTCAAATCCAATATTAGAACCACCATATGAAGGGCAAACAGAAAGAGCACGTCCTTTATTGCAGTACAATCAAACGTTAAAACGTTTAAGTGAAATGGATATTTCACGCATTTTATCCGGGCATGGGGAAGATGTTCTGAATGTGAAACAACTTATTGAAACAAGATTACAAAAGCAAGAGACACGTGCTTTTAAAGTGCTGGAGCTATTAAAGGAAAAGCCAATGACAGCATTTGAAGTATGTGTAAAATTATTTCCGGTATTATATAAAGAGCAATTGCCACTTACTATCTCAGAAACTGTTGGACAATTAGACTTTTTAGCATATAATCAACAAGTGATGATTGATGAATCTTCACAACAATGGATTTATTATGCAAAGTAGGTGACAGCAATGACTGGACGTTTACAAGAAAAGGTAATCGTCATTACAGGTGCTTCTAGTGGAATTGGGGAGCAAGTTGCAATGCAGGTTGCGGAGCAAGGGGCGACGCCAGTATTAATGGCTCGAACAGAAGAGAAGCTACAAGCATTAGCAGAAAAAATTAAAGCAACTTATAATACGCCTTGCTATTACTATGTATTAGATGTAAGTGAAGAAACGAAAGTACAATCTGTTTTTTCGAAGGTATTACAAGAAGTAGGACGTATTGATATATTGGTAAACAATGCGGGATTTGGTATCTTTAAAACGTTTCAAGATGCATCAATGGATGAAGTAAAGGATATGTTTCAAGTAAATGTATTTGGATTAGTAGCTTGTACGAAAGCGGTATTACCTTATATGGTAAAAAAGAACGAAGGGCAAATTATTAACATTGCTTCATTAGCTGGAAAAATTGCAACCCCGAAGTCTAGTGCTTATGCTGCAACGAAACATGCTGTATTAGGATTTACAAATAGTTTACGCATGGAGTTATCTAATACAAATGTTTTTGTAACAGCAATTAATCCAGGACCGATAGATACGAACTTTTTTGAAATAGCCGATCAATCAGGTACATATGTAAAAAATATGGGACGTTACATGTTAAAACCAACATATGTAGCAGAACAAATCGTAAAGGTGATGCAAACGAAAAAACGTGAAGTAAACTTGCCGAAGTGGATGGGAATGGGACCAAAGCTCTATGCATTATTCCCGGGTTTATTTGAACGTGTTGCAGGCAAATCATTAAGTAAAAAATAGGAGATTTCCATATGGAAATCTCCTATTTTTTTATTTTCCAGTCACATAATCGTAAACGACATCCTCAACTGCCTCGTATAAATCAATTTTGATATTTGAATGAATTAACATTTGAATATGTTTAATTAGCATTTCCTGATCCTCTTTTGAAACAGGATTACATTGATATTGCCGAAAACTTTTTGTAATCATTTTCTCAATTAATTTTTCATTCATGTTTTCCCCCGCCTGTATGTATACATGTATTGTTTTATTGTACTTGAAGTGAAATGAAAATACTAATATACACTATCTTTGTATAAAAATTCAATTGTTTATATTGTTTTTCTAGTAAAATTAAGTTTTTAAAGTTTTAAAAATTAATAAATATTTAATTGACTCTATAATTATACAATATTATAATCATACTTAATTTAAAGAATCGATATGAGGAGGAGCTTATGAAAGTCGCAATTATTGGAGCAACTGGATATGGGGGTATTGAATTAATTAGGTTATTAGAGCAACACCCATACTTCTCAATAGCATCTCTTCACTCTTTTTCGCAAGTTGGTGAGTGTATAGCGAATGCATATCCGCATTTGCGAAATATTCTCGTTCATAAGTTGCAAGAAATTGATGTGGATGAAATAAGGAAGGTAGCAGAGGTGATGTTTTTAGCAACACCCGCAGGAGTATCGGCAGAGCTAGCGCCACAATTATTAGAAGTAGGTTTAAAAGTGATTGACCTATCTGGTGACTTTCGTATGATAGATCCTTCGTCATATGAAATGTGGTATAAGCGGCCAGCTGCAGAAGCAGAAATCCTTAGGAAAGCAGTATATGGATTAAGTGAATGGAAAAGACCTGAGATTCAAAATGCAAATTTAATTGCAAACCCTGGATGTTTTGCGACAGCTGCATTATTAGCGATAGCACCGTTAGTACGTAGCGGAATGATTGAAGCAGATTCGATTATCATTGATGCAAAATCAGGTGTATCTGGAGCGGGCAAAACTCCAACAACAATGACTCACTTTCCGGAGCTATATGATAATCTTCACATTTATAAAGTAAATCAGCACCAGCATATTCCTGAGATTGAGCAAATGCTTGTAGAGTGGAATAGTGAAATGAAGCCAATCACGTTTAGTACACATTTAATACCGATATCACGGGGGATTATGATTACACTTTATGCAAAAGTGAAAAAGGAAATGGAAATGGAAATAGAGCAACTTCAAAAGTTGTATGAAGAAACGTATCATAACTCAGCTTTCGTTCGAATTCGTTCTCAAGGAGAATTTCCGAGTCCGAAAGAAGTAAGAGGCTCAAATTATTGTGATATTGGGATGGCTTATGATGAAAGAACAGAAAGAGTTACGGTCGTTTCTGTTATAGATAATATGATGAAAGGCGCGGCTGGGCAAGCGATTCAAAATGCAAATTTATTAGCGGGACTAGAAGAAACAACGGGTTTACAGCATATGCCGCTTTATCCATAAGGAGGACGTGATGATTAAAGTAGAGTCTATTACAAAATTAGAAAATGGTTCAATTGTAACGCCGAAAGGCTTTTCGGCAATCGGTACTGCAAATGGTTTGAAAAAGGAGAAAAAGGATGTAGGTGCAATTATTTGTGAAGTGCCAGCATCATGCGCCGCTGTCTATACAACAAATCAAATACAAGCAGCCCCGCTGCAAGTAACGAAAGATAGTATAGCGGCTGAGGGGAAATTACAAGCAATTATCGTCAATAGCGGAAATGCAAATGCTTGTACTGGAATGAAAGGGTTACAAGATGCATACGAGATGCGCGCATTAGGGGCGGAACATTTTGGAGTGAAAGAAAACTATGTTGCAATAGCTTCAACAGGTGTAATTGGTGTCCCTTTACCGATGGATATAATCCGAAAGGGAGTTGGATCTCTTGTACTGACGAAGGAAGTAAGTGAAGCACATTCTTTTTCTGAAGCGATTTTAACGACGGATCTTATAACGAAAGAAACTTGCTATGAGATGATCATTGATGGAAAAGAAGTGACGATTGCTGGTGTTGCTAAAGGTTCAGGGATGATTCATCCGAATATGGCAACGATGCTTAGTTTTATTACAACAGATATCAATATAGAGCATGATGTATTGCAAATAGCATTATCACAGGTTACGAATCATACGTTTAATCAAATTACGGTGGATGGAGATACTTCTACGAATGATATGGTCATCGTTATGGCAAGTGGATTATCAGAAACGAAAACGATGAATATGGAACATAAAGACTGGGAAACTTTCGTATTCGCTTTACAGAAGGTATGTGAAGATTTAGCAAAAAAAATTGCACAAGATGGTGAAGGGGCTACGAAGTTAATAGAAGTAAATGTGCAAGGCGCTAAAACAAATGAAGAGGCAAAGAAGATTGCAAAGCAAATAATCGGTTCGAGTCTTGTAAAAACAGCAATATACGGCGAGGATCCAAATTGGGGACGAATTATTAGTAGTATTGGGCAGAGTGAAGTAACTATTAACCCAAATACAATTGATATAACTCTTCAATCTATCGACGTATTAAAAAATAGTGAGCCTCAAATGTTTTCTGAAGAGGAAATGACAAAGAAATTACAAGAACACGAAATAAAAATTGATGTGTATTTGCATTTAGGAGATGAAACAGGATCAGCTTGGGGCTGCGACTTAAGTTATGACTATGTGAAAATAAATGCTTGTTATCGTACATAAGGGGAGAGAAGATGAGCGATTATATTGTAGTTAAATGCGGCGGTAGTATGTTGAATCGATTAAATAGTGTGTTTTTTGAGTGCATAAAGAAATTGCAAAATAAGTATAAGGTTATTATTGTCCATGGCGGTGGCCCGGAAATTGATGCCAAGTTAGAAAACTCTAATATCAAGATAGAAAAGAAAAATGGATTACGAGTAACGCCAAAAGAAGTGATGGATATTGTTCAAATGGTGCTATGCGGAAGTACGAATAAAAAACTCGTAATGAATTTACAAAAACATCATTTACTTGCAGTTGGGCTTTCAGGGTGTGACGGTAAGTTACTTCAAGTTCAACCTATCTGCGAAGAGATAGGATATGTGGGAGAAGTAAGGTATGTAGAAACAGCCTTATTAAAAGGACTAATAAATATGGAGTATATTCCTGTTATTGCTCCAATAGGGGTAAATGGTAATGAAATTTATAACATAAATGCGGATACTGCTGCAGCTGGGATTGCGGCTGCGCTATCCGCAAAAGAACTCATTTTTATTACGGATGTAGATGGGATATTACATGAAGGGAATTTAGTAAAGAAAACGGATGAATTTGAAATTGCTACTTTTATAGAAAAAGGAGTTATTACAGGTGGGATGATTCCGAAAGTACAGGCGGCACTGGCATCATTAAAAATGGGAGTGCAAAAGGTAAGTATTGTGAATGGTACAAAAGATTTTACTGAGGTTACGGGAGAGTGTATCGGAACGACGGTAACGAAAGGCGTGAGTATCGTATGACGAGTCATCTTTTTCAAACGTATGGGAGAAGAAATGTTGAGTTTGTAGAGGGCAATGGGGCGAAAGTTATTGATAAAAATGGTGAGCAATATTTAGATTTCACTTCTGGTATTGGAGTATGTAACTTAGGACATTGTCATCCGACTGTTATAAAGGCAGTAGAAATACAGCTCGGAAACATATGGCATATATCTAACTTATTCGTGAACTCCTTACAAGAAGAGGTTGCATCGTTATTAACAGAAGACACAGCGTTGGATTATGTGTTTTTTTGTAATAGCGGGGCGGAGGCAAATGAAGCAGCTTTAAAGCTAGCCCGTAAACATACTGGGAAATCTCTCGTCGTAACATGTCAACAATCTTTCCACGGCAGAACATTTGGAACGATGAGTGCAACAGGTCAAGATAAAGTAAAAGAAGGATTTGGTCCATTACTTCCGTCTTTTTTACATACCCCTTTTAACGATATACAAGCATTAAAAGAAGTGATGACTGAAGAAGTTGCCGCAATAATGGTGGAGGTTGTTCAAGGTGAGGGTGGGGTAATATTAGCTAATCCATCCTTTTTGAAAGAAATTGAAAAGCTATGTAATGAGTACAATGCTCTTTTTATTATAGACGAAGTACAAACGGGGATAGGGAGAACCGGAACGCTATTTGCATATGAGCAAATGGGAATACAACCTGATATCGTTACAGTTGCAAAAGCACTAGGAAATGGCATTCCAGTTGGAGCGATGATTGGCCGGAAAGAACTCGGCACATCTTTTACTGCTGGATCACACGGCTCAACTTTCGGTGGGAATTATATTGCCATGACTGCAGCGAAAGAAGTATTGCAATTAATTAAGGAACCATCGTTTTTTAAAGAAGTAAATGAAAAGGGCGAGAACGTATTAAAGAAATTGCAAGATGAATTGCAATATGTCGAATGTATTCAAGACATTCGTGGTAAGGGACTTATGATAGGAATCGAATGCAAGCATGAAGTTTCGAATTTCATAGAACAATTAGAAAAGGAGGGGCTTCTCGTATTACAAGCAGGGCCTAATGTCATAAGACTATTACCACCACTTATTGTAACGAATGAAGAGCTAGAACAAGCAGTATATATGATAAAAAAAGTAGTTTGTACAAAAAATGTATCAATTATATAAGGGGGAGATTTCATGTCAACTGTACAAGTACCGAAATTAAATACGAAAGATCTTTTAACATTAGAGGAACTGACGCAAGAAGAAATCATTTCTTTAATTGAATTCGCTATATATTTAAAGAAGAATAAGAATGAACCATTATTAGAAGGGAAAATATTAGGTCTCATTTTTGATAAGCATTCAACTCGTACCCGTGTTTCTTTTGAAGCAGGAATGGTACAGCTCGGAGGACATGGAATGTTTTTAAGTGGGAAAGAGATGCAAATCGGAAGAGGAGAGACGGTTTCAGATACTGCGAAAGTACTGTCTCATTATATTGATGGAATTATGATACGCACATTTTCACATGCGGATGTAGAAGAGCTTGCGAAAGAGTCCAGTATCCCAGTTATTAACGGTTTAACTGATGATCATCATCCTTGCCAAGCATTGGCTGATTTAATGACGATATATGAAGAAGTTCATACGTTTAAAGGGATTAAATTAGCTTACGTAGGTGATGGGAATAATGTATGTCATTCGCTATTGTTAGCGAGTGCAAAAGTAGGAATGAATATGACTGTTGCAACTCCCGTAGGGTATGAGCCGAATGAAGAAATTGTAAAAAAAGCGTTAGCGATTGCAGGTGAAACAGGGGCTGAAATTGAAATTTTGCATAACCCTGAATTAGCAGTAAGTGAAGCAGATTTTATATATACTGACGTTTGGATGAGTATGGGGCAAGAAGGAGAAGAAGAGAAATATACTTTATTCCAGCCGTTCCAAGTAAATAAAGAGCTTGTTATAAATGCGAAGCAAACGTATCGTTTCTTACACTGCTTACCTGCACATCGTGAAGAAGAAGTAACTGGAGAGATTATAGACGGACCACAGTCTATCGTTTTTGAGCAAGCTGGTAACCGATTGCACGCTCAAAAAGCGTTATTAGTGAGTTTGTTTCAAACTACTGGAAAACCTTCCTAAAAAGGAAGGTTTTTTTATATCGAAATGTCGGATGTATATTTGGTTAATCATCTCTATATCATTTATAATAACAAGAGAAAACTAAATTTGTTTTTCATATGATGTAAGGACATACTAAATAGAAAAAATATAGTTAAAGAGATGATAATTGTGAAGACAACTAAGAAGACATATTCGTTTTTTCAGCGGATGTGGAGAATATTAAAGTTTCAATATTTTAAGTTGCTTCGATCACCAGAAGGGGCAAAAAAAGTAGCATTAGGTTTTGCTATTGGATTTGGGTTAGAAATGTTAGTAATTTATACGGCATCACTCGTATATTTAATATTTTATCCAATTGTCAGGTTAGCAAAGGGGTCTTTTCCAGCCGCAGTTATTGGTAATATTATTGGGAAAATATCGTTTCTACCGGTATTTTTATTTCCGTTTGCTTATGCGTTAGGGAAAATGATTTATCCATTTCATGTGAAAAAAATACACCATGAACCATTTACGATATCGGATTTGTTTTCGAGCCATATTTTCACAATGTTAAAGAGCTTATTACAGAGTGAAGTGTATGTATTAATTGGTATGACGATAATAGGAGTTGTGTTTGGGGTAATTTCATATTTCGTTGTGCATTATTTATATGAAAAGAATCGTAAGTTACGTTTGAAGAAAAGAAAGAAACGGGTGAGAGAACCACTCGTGCAAATATAAAGAATGTCACATTCATTTTCTCCTTTGAATATGTTTAAGAAAAAGGGGGAGAGAATGAATGTATTATTATTACGTACCTCAAGTATACTCGTATCCAACATATTATCCGATACATGATATGAGGAGACAATTCGGAGTGTATCAGCAACCACAGCAAGTGCAGCAACTACAACTACAACAACCTGAGCAACAGGTTAATCAAGAGAAAAAACCATATTTAACGACATGGCCGTATTCAAATGTATACTATGGTAATTATTACGAATCATAAAGCTGCTTCTATTTAGAAGCAGCTTTATGCGTTTGTTTTCAAAATTAAATTTTGAATGGTTTTAAGAGAATGAATGAGCTTTTCACGCTCTTCCTCAGATAATGTTTGAAAATTTTCTTTTAGTTTGTCTAAAATGAATTGCTGATACTGATTTACTAGTAATTTCCCTTCAGTTGTCAGGGAAATTAAAATGACCCGTCGATCTTTTTCGCTATAATGACGCTCTATTAGTTCTTCTTGAATAAGTTTGTTTAATAGAGGGGTCATGTTAGGCCGTGAAATCGCTAGCCGCTTGCCAATTTCTGAAACTGCTAATGTACCATTTTCATGCAAAAGCAGTAACACTTGCGTATGTGATGGCGGCATATGTCTTTGAGAAGAAAACTCTCCAGGAAGCATAAATTTGCGATAAAAAAGAGGCACTAGCGAAAGAAGATGATCAACAATACGTTCCCACTCGCGTGATTCCATATAACGGCCCCCTTCCACTATCATTGTAACAAAAAAGACAAGGTATAAAAATAGAATTGTTTCATGGTAGCCTTAATATTTGTAGGATAACACTTGCTTTGTAAATGTATTGGCAATAATCGCATAACCGTTATCATTTGGGTGTACTTGGTCAAATAGTAAATCTTTTTTATCATTCGATATTAATTTGCGAATTGGTAAAACAATCGACGGTTGATGTGCTTTTGAAATAGAATAAATAGAATCATTCCAACCATCTAAAAACCTATCTGCATAACTTGCGATGGAGTCATCGAGTTGTAAAGGGTTATAGAGTTCAGAGAGAATGAGTAAAGCATTCGGATTTTGATCTCGAACGGTCTTTACAATAGTTTTTACATCCGTTTCAAAACGAGTTTTTTCTTTATTTAACATTTTAATACCATCAATAACACCTACATCACGATTTAAGCGAAATAAATTGTTTCCGCCAATATTAATAGTAATGATATTGGCTTCCCTAATTTTTTGTTGTACTTCTTCTAACTGAACTTTTTTTACGAGACGACCTGTAGTGAGACCGTTTACACCGAGATTTTCTACCATAATTGGTTTATGAATTTGTCCTTCTAGTTGCTTAGAAGCTAATTCGGCAAATCCCCCTTGTGTAGATCCATATCCTTTGGCGAGTGAATCACCTAATACGAGATGATAAAAGGAGTCGTTCGTTTGCTTATCAATCCAACTTGGAGCAGATGTTTTTTCTGCTTTTCCTTCAGTTTTTTTTTGTTCTATTTCATCGTTCTTTTCAAAATTAGAACAAGAAATGATTAGAAGGAGGAGACAAACAATTGTTAAGATGACTTTTTTCATAAATTCATCCTCCTTGTAATTGGTAATTGTATCATATTCAGCAGTATAAGCAATGTAAGGGCATATTATATATTTATGAAAAATTCACAATAACTTTACAGAAAATTTGTAGAAGTATGTCAAAAAATATTGACGGTATGAAAGAACTTTAGATATGATAATGTCAGATAAGGTGAAACTTTAATTAGTGGGAGCTTTATTTCCTATTAATTGTTAGTCTTCATCAATCGGGCGTTTAAGGGGACTACTCGTTAGCGCAGGGTGAAATGAAAATTGTGTCTCTAATAGAAGAAAAAAGGTATGTGGTTAGAGACAGATAGGGATTCATTTCATTATTTCTGGTAATTGTATAAGGGGGATTTTTTGTGAAAAAGTCAAAAAAAATGCTAGCTGGAGCAACTCTTGCGATTGGTGTTATAGCACCGCAAGTAATGCCAACAACAGCTCATGCAGATGAGAACAATGGGGAGAGTACAGTTAACTTACGAATTCTAGAAACATCAGATATTCACGTTAACTTAATGAATTACGATTATTATCAAACGAAAACAGATAATAAAGTAGGTCTTGTGCAAACTGCAACACTTGTTAATAAAGCGCGTGAAGAAGCGAAGAACTCTGTTCTATTTGATGATGGGGATGCATTACAAGGGACACCGCTTGGAGATTACGTAGCGAATAAAATAAATGATCCGAAAAATCCTGTGGATCCTAGTTATACACATCCATTATATCGTTTAATGAATTTAATGAAGTATGACGTCATCTCTCTTGGGAATCATGAATTTAACTACGGTTTAGATTATTTAAACAAAGTGATTAGTAAAACAGAATTTCCAGTTATTAACTCGAATGTTTATACAGATGATCATGATGGTATTGAAGAGAATGACAAGCATTACTTTGAACCATATCATATTTTTGAAAAAGAAGTAGAGGATGAATCTGGCCAAAAACAAAAAGTGAAAATTGGTGTAATGGGATTTGTTCCACCGCAGGTTATGAACTGGGATAAAGCGAATTTAGAAGGAAAAGTAAAAGCGAAAGATATTGTTCAAACAGCGGAAAAGTTAGTTCCAGAAATGAAAGCAAAAGGTGCGGACGTTATCGTTGCACTAGCTCATTCAGGTGTTGATAAGAGTGGATACAATGTTGGAATGGAAAACGCATCATATTATTTAACAGGAGTTGCTGGTGTTGATGCAGTATTAATGGGACATTCACATACTGAAGTGAAGGATATATTTAATGGTGTTCCAGTTGTAATGCCTGGTGTTTTTGGTAGTAACTTAGGTATTATTGATATGCAATTGAAAAAGGTAAACGGAAAATGGGAAGTGCAAAAAGATCAGTCTAAGCCACAACTTCGTCCGATTGCTGATAGTAAAGGTAACCCATTAGTAGAATCTGATCAAAAATTAGTTAATGAAATTAAAGATGATCATCAAGCGACAATCGATTATGTAAATACAGCTGTAGGTAAAACGACAGCACCAATTAATAGTTATTTTTCATTAGTACAAGATGATCCTTCCGTACAACTTGTGACAAATGCACAAAAATGGTATGTTGAGAAATTATTTGCTGAAAATGGACAATACAGTAAATATAAAGGAATTCCAGTTTTATCTGCCGGGGCACCATTTAAAGCGGGTGGCCGAAACGGTGCTACATATTATACTGATATTCCAGCTGGAACTTTAGCGATTAAAAACGTAGCGGATTTATACGTATATCCAAATACATTATATGCTGTAAAAGTAAATGGGGCACAAGTGAAAGAATGGCTTGAAATGTCTGCAGGTCAGTTTAATCAAATTGATGCAGCGAAAACAGAAGAACAACCATTAGTAAATGTAGGCTATCCTACATATAATTTTGATATTTTAGATGGCTTAAAATACGAAATTGACGTGACACAGCCGGCGAAATATGATAAAGATGGAAAAGTTGTAAATGCAAATACGAATCGTATTGTAAATATGACATATGAAGGTAAACCAGTAGCTGATAATCAAGAGTTCATCGTTGCTACAAATAACTATCGTGGAAGTAGCCAAACGTTCCCGGGTGTAAGTAAAGGGGAAGTTGTATATCAATCACAAGATGAAACACGTCAAATCATTGTGAAGTATATGCAAGAAACACCAGTTATTGATCCAGCAGCTGATCAAAATTGGACATTTAAACCAATTGTTGCAGATAAATTAAATACAACATTTGACTCTTCACCAAATGCACAAAAGCATATAAAGAAAGATGGGAAAATATCATATGTTGGACCATCTGAAAATGAATTTGCTAAATATGCAATTGATATAACGAAGAAGAATGATGATAAGGAAACTGGTGGAGAGAATCCAACGACACCGCCAACAGGTGAAGGCAATAATGGAGGAAACCCAACGACGCCACCAACAGGTGAAGGCAATAATGGAGGAAACCCAACGACACCGCCAACAGGTGAAGGCAATAATGGAGGAAATCCAACGACGCCACCAACAGGTGAAGGTAATAATGGAGGAAACCCAACGACACCGCCAACAGGTGAAGGCAATAATGGAGGAAATCCAACGACGCCACCAACAGGTGAAGGCAATAATGGAGGAAACCCAACGACACCGCCAACAGGTGAAGATAATAATGGAAATGAACCAAAACAAGATGGAAATAATGCAGGATCTGGACAAACTACAACGGATAATCAAAACTCAAAAGAAACAACAACTGTAAGTGAAAATAAAGAAGAACGTGATTTACCGAAAACAGGTACAAGTGTTGTTTCTACAATTGGAGCAGGTTTGGCGTTTGTTGGAGCAGGATTCCTTCTGTTATTTAGAAGAAAGAAAGCAAATAGATAGAAGAGGAATATAAAAAGGATTACCAATTGAGGTAATCCTTTTTGTTATATTATGAAACTGGTACTGCTTTTTCTTTCTTCCATGAAAGGCCAAATCCAGTGAAACCAACAATAATGGTTAAGACTGGACAAGCTAAACAGAAGATTGCGAATGGAACGTAATCAAATGTCGGAACACCAAGGACGTTCGATAAGAATACGCCACTTACTCCCCATGGTACGAGAGGGTTAATAACTGTACCTGCATCTTCTAATACTCGTGATAAATTACGACGTTCTAAACCGACTTCATCGTATTTATTAGCAAATGCTTGTCCTGTTAAAACGATTGATAAGTACTGCTCACCAAGTAAGAAGTTTACACCAATTGCAGTTGAAGCAGTAGAAATAATTAAGCGTGTACTATTTTTTACAAAGCTAGAGATGATATTCATCAGCTGCGAGATAATACCCATTCCTTGTAATAATCCTCCCATACAAAGAGCTAGGAAAATAAGGGCAATCGACATCATCATACTTTGTAGACCACCGCGAGATAGTAAGCTATCAATGTCTTTTATACCAGTTTTAGAAACGTAGCCGTCTTGCATAATTTTCATTAAATCAGCTAAAGAAGTGCTAGGTTTAAAAATAAAGAGAATAATAATTCCTACCACAATTCCTGCAAGCAATGTTGGAACTGCTGGAACTTTTTTAAATGCGAATAGGAACAGTAATAAAATTGGAATAAGTGTAACGATAGAAATCGTTGCGTTTTTTTCTAATGTGCTAATAAAGTTTGTAAAGTCAACGTCTCCACTAGTGCCGCCTCCTAAAATGAAAAATGCGATAAAAGCAATAATGAAAGCTGGAACTGTTGTCCAAAGCATGTTACGAATATGCTCAAATAAATCTACACCCGTTACAGCAGGAGCTAAGTTTGTTGTATCAGATAAAGGAGACATTTTATCTCCAAAGAATGCACCAGAAATAATTGCACCAGCGATCAGAGCTGGATCGTATCCGAGAGCACTACCCATGCCCATAAAGGCAAGTCCTACAGTTGCGGCAGTTGTAAAGGCACTACCGATACTTGTTCCAACAATTGCACAAACAACAAAAACAGTTGGGACGAAAATTTTAGGAGATACAAGCTGGAAGCCGTATACCATTAAAGTTGGAATTGTTCCAGCAGCGATCCAAACACTAATTAATACGCCTACAAGTAAGAAAATAAAAATAGATGGAATACCAGCTGAAATACTACTGATCATCCCTTTTTCCATAGTAGACCAAGAGATTTTTTTCATAAATCCAAATGCTAATAAAAGAACAATACCAAATAAAATTGGGATGTGTGGTGAAACTTCTAATTTGATAACACTAAAGCCAATACAGAAAAAGATAAATAATGTTAAAAGAACAGATTCAATTTTTGAAACCATTGTTTTTCCCTCCTAAGTAATTTAAAATAGCTCTTTTTTATATAAAATTCGCCAATATTGTATATTTCCTTCTAAAATTTAGAATTTTGTGACAAATTACCGGTAATTGTTTTTCATCATAAAGTTTAAATAATCGGGATTTATCAAGCTTTGTATCTCTCCTATCTCAAATTTTTAGGATAATCGCTTAATGAAGATCGGAATAAAAAAACGCCCCTGCATATAATTATGCAGGGACGAAGAAATCGCGGTACCACCCTAGCTTGTGAAATGAATGTATCACAAAATAAAGGGTCGTATGATATGCGCTAATAAAATAAAAACGCCCCTGCAATATATGCAGGGACGAAAAATTCGCGGTACCACCCTAAATTGTGAAACAGTGTCGTTTCACCACTCTTTAGACATAACGGTCTATAACCGTCTTTTACTACTCCTCACGTTTCGTAAAAGAAGCTCCAGGGGGTAATTCATAATTCGCTCTGTACTGGTTCGCACCGACCACCAGCTCTCTGAAATCAGAAATCGAAATACTACTAAATCCTATCAACGCCGATTCATATGATGTTAGTTAAATTTTTATCATATATTCGTCTTACATGTCAATAAAAATGTTCAATATTTTTTTAGGGAAATAAAGGAGAAATGTTTTTAATACTGTAAAAACGTGCGTTATAATGAATTTGAAAGGGGAGGAAAGAGTGAAGAAAAAAATAATTCTTTTTACCACCTTACTAGTCGTTGGCGGAAGTGCTGGAATTTACACAGCTTTTGCAGCTGAATCAGAGCAGTCGAAACAAAAGCAAATACAGCAGTCAGAAGTGAAGAAAGTGAAAGAAACTGAAGAGAAAAAATCGATGGAAAAAGCAGCTGCGAAACTAGGAGTTTCTACTGATGGGAAAACAAAAGAAGAGGTTACGAAAGAAGTAGATACCGCTAGATTTGAGCAGCGCCATAATTTGTTAATTGAGCATGCTAAGCAACTTGGAATTGATACAGAAGGAAAAAAAGATGAAGAGATCATTTTAGAAATTGGAAAGATACAACATGGAAAGTAGAACAACTTATCGTATGATAAGTTGTTCTTTTTTAAGAACTATTTGATTTAAAAATAATTGACAGTCATTTATTTTTAATGTTAACTGTATTTATAAACAAGTTAACATTAGGGGTGACAATTGTGGCTGTTAATAGTAACACGAGTGAAAAATCGTCTTATACATATGAAGAATTATCGAAGAAGAATAAAGATTACGTATGGCACCCATTTACACAAATGAAAGATTATTTAGAAGAAGATCCTGTCATTATTGAACGTGGAGAGGGAAGAAAGCTATACGATGTAATTGGAAATGAATATTGGGACGGTGTTTCGTCTATTTGGTTAAATGTTCATGGACATCAAGTACCGGAACTAGATGAGGCAATTCGTGAGCAATTAAATAAAATTGCCCATTCTACTATGTTAGGACTTGCTAACGTTCCATCTATTTTATTAGCAGAAAAAATAATTGATGTTGTACCAGAAGGCTTGAAGAAAGTATTCTATTCAGACTCTGGTTCTACCGCTGTTGAAATTGCAATTAAGATGGCTTTTCAATATTGGCAGCATAAAGGAAAACCGAAAAAACAAAGATTTGTTACATTAAAAGAAGCATATCACGGTGATACGATAGGAGCTGTTTCAGTAGGAGCAATAGACTTGTTTCACCAAGTGTATAGTTCACTATTATTTGAGGCAATTAAAATGCCGTATCCATATACATATCGTTCTCCTTATGGAGATAATAAGGAACAAATTGTAAAGAAACATTTAGAAGAAATGGAAGAATTGCTGCAAGAAAAACATGAAGAAGTAGCAGCTATTATTGTGGAGCCATTAATGCAAGGTGCTGGCGGGATGATTACAATGCCAAAAGGATACTTAAAAGGGCTTCGCGATTTATGTACAAAATACAATGTATTATTTATTACAGATGAGGTAGCGACTGGATTTGGGCGTACCGGAAAAATGTTTGCATGTGAGCACGAGGGTGTGACGCCAGATATTTTAACTGCGGGAAAAGGTTTAACAGGTGGTTATTTACCGGTGGCAATTACGGTAACGACAGATGAAATTTATAATGCCTTTTTAGGGGACTATGAAGAACAAAAAACATTTTTCCATGGTCATAGTTATACAGGGAATCCGTTAGGGTGTGCCGTAGCAATTGCAAATTTAGAACTATATGAAAAAACTAATTTAATAGAAGATGTTGCGCATAAAGCAGAATATGTAGCAGCACAATTAGAAGCCCTTAATGAATATAAGCACGTAGGAGATATTCGTCAGTGTGGGCTAATGGTTGGTATTGAACTTGTGAAGAATAAGGAAATGAAAGAATCGTTTGAATGGACAGAAAGAGTCGGTGTTCAAGTGTGTAAACGCTCAAGAGAGTTAGGGATGATTTTACGTCCGCTTGGTAACACCATTGTATTTATGCCTCCTCTTGCATCTACGGTGGCTGAGATTGATGAGATGTTACGCATTTTATATAAAGCAATCTCGGATGTTACGGAGGGAGAGTAATGAGTGGTTTCTTTATAACAGCAACGGATACAGAAGTTGGCAAAACGGTAGTGACAGGAGCATTAGCAGGTATATTTCGAGAGCGTGGACATAATGTTGGTGTATATAAACCGTTGCAAAGTGGACATGTTGCATCAAATCCTGAGGGTGATGCAGCAAGATTAAAAGCGTTATCGGGTGTACCGACAAAAGAAGATAAAATTTGTCCTTATTCCATTGAAGAACCACTTGCTCCGAGACTTGCTATGAAAAGAGCTGGAAGGACAGTAACGTTAAAAAAAATTACTGACCACTATAATGAACTATTAAAAGAGTTTAATAGCCTATTTGTAGAAGGGGCTGGTGGGCTTGCCGTCCCATATACAGAAGATGCTTTAGTGATTGATTTTGCAAAAGAATTACAGCTTCCTCTTATTGTAGTAGCGCGTCCTACGCTTGGGACAGTTAATCATACTATTTTAACAATTTCTTATGCAAAAGCACATGGATTAAAAGTAGCAGGTGTAATTTTATCTGGATGTAAAGAATATGAAAAAGAAAGAGTGCAAGAAAATAAAATAATGATTGAGGAGTTAAGTGGAGTGCCAGTTTTAGGGTTATTACCATTCCTTGAAGGAGAGTTTACAAAGGAAGAATTATTAGAATCGGCAAAAGAGCATATTATGATTTCAAAATTAGAGGAGCTCATCCAAAATGGATCAAATGTGGCGCGCGCATCTTCAATCTAAAGTAGAACAATTAAAGGAGCAAGGGCAGTATCGTAATTTACATGTAACAGAGCGATCCGAAGAGACATGGCTTATTCGAAATAAGAAAAAGATGCTAAATTTAGCATCGAATAATTATTTAGGATTAGCTGGAGATGAAAGGCTGAAAGAAGCTGCTATTGCCTGTACAAGAAAATATGGAACTGGAGCGACAGCATCCCGTCTCGTTGTAGGAAATTATCCACTGTATGAAGAGGTTGAGAGAAGTATATGCGATTGGAAAGGCACTGAAAAAGCCTTAATTGTAAATAGTGGATATACCGCGAATGTTGGAGCGATTTCTTCGTTAGTTGGTCGCCGCGATATTGTTTTTAGTGACAAATTAAATCATGCAAGTATCGTTGATGGGATTATATTAAGCGGAGCAGAGCATAAAAGATATCGTCATAATGATTTGGATCATTTAGAAAAGATGTTGCAAATAGCGTCACCAGAAAAGAGAAAATTAATCGTAACAGATACGATTTTTAGTATGGATGGAGATATTGCATATTTGAGAGGCTTAGTTCAGCTTAAAGAGAAATACGGGGCAATCATTATAGTTGATGAAGCACATGCAAGTGGAATATATGGTATTGGCGGGGCTGGATTAGCTCATATAGAAAAGGATATTACTCGGAAAATTGATATACATATGGGGACGTTTAGTAAGGCTTTAGGGTGTTATGGTGCGTATTTGACAGGCGATGCAATTTATATAGAGTATTTACAAAATATGATGAGAAGCTTTATTTTTACTACAGCTTTACCACCAGGAACATTAGGGGCGATACGAAAAGCAATTGAAATTGTGAAAGAAGATAACGAAAGAAGAGAGCGACTTATAGAGAATGGTGCATATTTCAGGACGCATTTACAAGAAGCTGGTTTTGATATTGGGAGTAGCTCAACTCATATTGTACCGATTGTAGTTGGGTCAAATGAAAATACTTTACGGTTTAGTGAAAGATTACAAGAGGTAGGTATCGCAGCCATTGCAATTCGTCCGCCGACTGTTCCGGTTGGTAGTTCTCGAGTCCGTTTTGCAGTTACGTCACAAAATACAATAGCCGATTTGAAATGGGCTATTCAGCATATTATACGCATTGGTAAAGAAGAGGGGTTTTTAGTATGAAAGAGCTAAAGCTTATTTTTATTCCAGGATGGGGAATGGAAGAAGGTGTTTGGACTTTAGTTCTGCCGTATTTTAAAGGATATTCTGTTCAATGCATAGATTGGCGTAACGTGAAAGAACAAAGTGAATTTGCGGGGCGAATAATAGATGTAGCAGAGGATGAGAATGTAATTTTAGTTGGATGGTCACTAGGAGCGTTAGCAGCAGTACAAGCTTATAAAAAGATTAAGGCCCAAGGTATGGTACTAATTGGTGGTACCGCTAAATTTACCAATACAAGTGACTATACAAATGGATGGAATTCCTTGCATGTAGAACGTATGAAAAAGAATTTAACGAGAAAGAAAGAAGATACTTTAAAGCGTTTCTATGAAAACATGTTTACAAAAAGTGAGCTGAGGGAGAATACGAGTTTTGAAGAGATTGCGCTGAAGTTTAAAGGAGACTCGATTCAGTCTTTACAATTAGGCTTAGATTATTTAATAGAAACAGATATGAGAAACGAATTAACAAGTGTCAAAGTCCCTTTATTACTTCTTCATGGAGAACAGGATGTGATATGTCCATTATCCGCAGCTCATAGTATGACAGAGAATACGAATGCTACGTTAAAGGTAGTAAGCGAGGCTGGGCATGCTTTATGCGTGACGAATTTTGAATATTGCGCAAACGAAATTATTCAATTTGTAGAGGGGATACGACATGATCAACAAAACGTTACTGCAAAAACGGTTTAATGGGGCGGCTGTATCCTACGATCAATATGCAAATGTACAAAAAAAGATGGCGCATTCGTTACTTTCTATATTGAAGGGGCGATACAGTGAAACATCATCGATACGTATTTTAGAACTTGGATGCGGGACAGGATATGTAACAGAGCAATTATCAAATTTATTTCCGAAAGCGCATATTACAGCTGTGGATTTTGCCGATGAGATGATTGCAGTCGCGAAAACTAGAAATAATGTGGAAAATGTGATGTTCCGATGTGAAGATATTGAACAATTAAAATTAGAAGATTCATATGATGTCATTATTTCAAATGCTACATTTCAATGGCTTAATGATTTAAAAACGACAGTGAAAAATTTATTTAACTATTTGCCTGAAGAAGGCATATTATTATTTTCAACGTTTGGTAATACGACTTTCCAAGAATTGCATACATCTTTTCAACGCGCTAAGAAAGAAAAGGGGATACACAATTGTACTTCAATTGGACAACGATTCGTTTCGAAAGAACAGTTAGTGAATATATGCAAAAATCCATTAGGAAACGTACATGTTTCTGAAACGTGTTACATAGAAAGCTTTACAGAAGTTAGGGAGTTTCTACATTCTATTCGAAAAGTAGGGGCAACCAATAGTAATGAAGAGTCTTACTGTCAAAAACCATCACTCTTTCGTACGATGCTTCGTATATACGAAAGAGACTTCACGGGAAAAGAAGGGATAATGGCAACGTATCATGCTTTATTTACGTATATAACAAAAGAGGGGAAGAGATGAAATGAAACAAGTACAAACAAAAAGGGATTGGAAAAAACTTGCATACGACGTAGTAGAAGAAAAAATGATTACGAAAGAAGATGCAATTGCAATATTAGAAGCTGATGATACAGAAGTTTTAGAAATTATGAATGCAGCTTACATCATTCGCCATCATCATTTTGGTAAGAAAGTAAAGTTGAACATGATTATAAATACGAAATCTGGATTATGTCCTGAAGATTGCGGTTATTGTTCACAGTCTATTATTTCAGAAGCACCGATTGATAAATATGCATGGTTAACACAAGAGAAAATTGTTGAAGGAGCACACGAAGCAATTCGTCGTAAAGCAGGTACATATTGTATTGTTGCATCTGGTCGTCGTCCGACAGATAAAGAAGTAAATCACGTTATTGGAGCAGTTAAGGAAATTCGTGAAACAACAGAGTTGAAAATTTGCTGTTGTTTAGGGTTTTTAAATGAAGATCAAGCAGGGCGTTTAGCAGATGCTGGTGTGCATCGTTATAACCACAATTTAAATACGCATGAAAATAATTACGATAGCATTTGTTCAACGCATACGTATGACGATCGTGTTGATACAGTCCAAAAAGCGAAGCAAGCTGGCATTTCTCCATGCTCAGGGGCGATTTTCGGAATGGGAGAAACGATTGAACAGCGCGCTGAAATTGCATTTGAATTACAACGCTTAGATGCGGATTCTATTCCATGTAATTTCCTTGTCGCTGTAAAGGGTACGCCACTTGAAGGACAAAAAGAATTAACGCCTGTAGAATGTTTAAAAGTGCTGGCAATGATGCGTTTTGTAAACCCAACAAAAGAAATTCGTATTTCAGGTGGCCGAGAACTTAATTTACGTTCTGTACAGCCACTCGGTTTATTTGCGGCAAACTCTATTTTCGTAGGGGATTACTTAACAACAGCTGGACAAGAACCGACTGCGGACTGGGGTATGATTGAAGACTTAGGTTTTGAGATTGAAGAATGTGCGCTATAACATAGATGAAAGGCAAACTCTTTAAAGGGTTTGCTTTTTTTGTAAATAAAATGTAATAAAAGGCCATTGAGGCTTGATAGTAGTGGCTTTTGAGCGAAAAAAATAATTTTTGTGGACGAATTTTCCAAGCCCCAATTGTACATAGTAAAAATGTAATTTATATCGGGGCGGAGGATTTTACATGTACAAATACATATTAGCCATTATGACTTGTCTGATTTTAATAAAAGCGATAAGTGCTGATCCAGTTAAGGCGGCTGAAAATCCTGAACAAAAAGAAATGCAACAAAGAATTGAACAACATTTTCGAACGAAAGCTGAACATTTTGGTCTTGAAACAGAAGGAAAAGATTTAAAAGAAGTGAGGAAGGAAATTTCTATTATAGAAGAAGCGAAAAAGAGAGAAAATGTGTGGAGAACGGCACAAGCTCTTCGTATAAAAACAGAAGGAAAATCGATGGATGAATTAATAAAAGATGTACGAAAAAAGGTAAAGAAATAAAAAGAGGCCGTAGCCTCTTTTTATTATGCCCATTGTTTGGACAAGTGAGCCATTTCAATTGCAGCAACTGCCGATTCATATCCTTTATTACCAGCTTTTGTACCTGCACGTTCAATCGCTTGTTCAATTGTTTCTGTCGTTAATACACCGAAAATAACTGGAATGTCCGTTTGTAGTGATAAAGAGGCAACACCTTTTGCTACTTCATTACAAACGTAATCGTAATGTGTTGTAGCACCGCGAATTACTGTACCTAATGTAATAACAGCATCATACTTTCCGCTATTAGCCATCTTTTTAGCGATTAAAGGAATTTCGAATGCACCAGGAACCCATGCAACATCAATATCATTTTCTTCTACACCGTGACGCTTTAATCCATCTAAAGCACCACCAAGTAACTTGCTTGTAATAAATTCATTAAAACGTCCAACAACAACCCCAACTTTTAATCCAGTACCAACTAAATGACCTTCGAATACCATAATTTATCTCTCCCTTAATTATAAGTTTAGTAAATGTCCTAATTTGCTTACTTTCGTTTGCAAATACGTTTTATTTTCTGCTTTTGTTGGCATTTGCAACGGTACACGCTCGGTTACTTCTAAATCGTAACCTTGTAAGCCAGCAATTTTTCGTGGATTATTCGTTAATAATCGTAAACTTTGTAAGCCTAAATCTTTTAAAATTTGAGCGCCAATACCGTAATCACGAAGATCAGCTGGGAACCCAAGTTTTTCATTTGCTTCTACAGTATCTAACCCTTCTTCTTGTAACTTATAAGCGCGAAGCTTATTAAGAAGGCCAATGCCTCGTCCTTCTTGTCTCATATAGAGAAGAACGCCTTTTCCTTCACGCTCAATTTGAGCAAGTGCAGCATGTAGCTGTGGTCCGCAATCACAGCGGCACGAACCAAATACATCTCCTGTTAAGCATTCTGAATGAACGCGTACAAGTACAGGTTCGCCTGTTGAAATATCACCTTTTACGAGCGCGATATGTTCTTTCATATCTAATGAGTTAGAATAGCCAATTGCATGAAAAGTACCGAAATCTGTAGGTAATGTAATTTCCACTTCCCTCGTCACAAGTGTTTCGTGATGGCGGCGATAAGCAATTAAATCTTCAATTGTAATCATTTTTATATCAAATTGTTTTGCACACTCTAGTAAATCAGGTACACGTGCCATCGTCCCATCTTCATTTATAATCTCGCAAATGACGCCAGCTGGCTCAGCTCCGCAAAGTTTTGCTAAATCAACAGCGGCTTCTGTATGACCTGCGCGGCGAAGGACGCCACCTTCTTTCGCAATTAATGGAAAGATATGTCCAGGGCGGTTAAAATCAGTTCCTTTAGATGCGGGATTCAATAATTCCTGTATTGTCGTAGCACGCTCATGAGCACTAATGCCTGTTGTTGTAGAAACGTGATCGATGCTTACTGTAAAAGCAGTATGATGTGAATCTGTATTATGAGAAACCATTGGTTCTAACTGTAGACGTTCTGCGTATTTCTCCGTAATCGGTACGCAAACGAGACCACGACCGTGTGTAATCATAAAATTAATCGTTTCTGGTGTAATGTACTCTGCTAAAGCAATAAAATCGCCTTCATTTTCTCGGTTTTCATCATCACATACGATAACGACTTTTCCTTGTTTTAAATCTTCTAGAGCTTCTTCAATACGATGAAACATTGTGCTTCCCCCTTATAGAAATCCGTTTTCTTGTAAAAAGCTTTCGGTCATTGAATCTGTTCTTTTTGTGGGCTTTGAAATAAAGCGTTCAATATATTTTCCAATCATGTCACACTCAATGTTTACGATGTCCCCGGCTTTTTTTTCTCCGATTATAGACTCGCTTACTGTGTGGGGGATGAGTGAAATTGTAATTGAAGATTCGTCTATATCAAATATTGTTAAACTAGTGCCATCAATAGCAACGGATCCTTTATGCAAACAATAGCGTAGTAATTCATCAGAAATTGCTATTTTGTAATAGATGGCATTGTAATGTTGTTTTTTAGTTAAAATCGTACCGATGCCATCGATATGTCCGGTGACGAAATGTCCACCGAATCGTCCGTTTGCAGCCATTGCCCGTTCTAAATTCACTTTGGCACTTGGCTTTAGCATACGAAGTGATGTTGCTTTCATTGTTTCAGGCATTGCATCAACAGTGAATGAAGTAGTCGTAAAAGTAGTTACTGTTAAGCAAATGCCGTTAACTGCGATACTATCACCTAATTTGATATCTGATAAAATTTGATTTGCGTTAATAGTTAGCTTCATTGCTTCACCACTTTGAGTCATGCTTGATATCGTTCCTAACTCTTCTACGATTCCTGTAAACATTCTGTCACCTCGCTTTTTAAGGTTGCAACAATTTTTATATCATTACCAATTTGTTTCATCTCTTGAATTGTTAAGGAAAGTGCATCTTGTAACTTCGAAAAACCAGCTCCGCCAAATAAGGTGGGTGCATCTTTTCCACCAATTAATTTCGGGCTAATATAGGTCACAATTTCATTAAAACTATTTGTTTTTAAGAAGTTTGCATGCACCGTTTGACCACCTTCAACGAACAGAGAAAGAATTTGTTTCTCACCGAGTAGGGATAGGACATCTTGTATTTTAATTTGCTGTGTTTTCATTTGGTATACAACTATATTGTTAGATTCATAAGACGCTATTTTCTCTTTATTTACATCCTTACCGACAATAATCCATGTCGGAGCTAAGCCATCTGTTATGACATGAGAAGATGGCGGCGTTCGTAAGTGGGTATCTAAAATAACACGTATAGGATGTTTACCTCCGTTTAGAATTCTTGTTGTTAAATGTGGATTATCAGTTAAAACTGTATTCACACCGACTAAGATAGCATCATGCATATGACGATATTGGTGAACATCAGCACGTGCTTCTTCACTTGTAATCCACTGGCTTTCACCAGTTACAGTAGCTGTTTTTCCATCTAAGCTCATTGCTGTTTTTATTGTTACAAAGGGACGTTTCGTTTTCATATAGTGAAAAAAGTATCGATTTAATAAAGTTGCTTCCGCCTCAAGGACACCAGTAGTTACCTCGATTCCTGCTTCTTCTAATCTCCTTTTTCCATTACCAGAAACGAGTGGATTGCAATCAAGGGTAGCAATTACAACCCGCTGGACTCCTTTTTCAATGAGTAATTCACAGCAAGGTGGTGTTTTTCCAAAATGGCTACACGGTTCAAGTGTTACATAAACGGTAGCACCTTTTGCTTTTTCACCAGCCATATGAAGTGCATGAACTTCAGCATGTTCTTCACCAGCGCGCAAGTGAGCCCCCATTCCTATGATGTTTCCATCTTTTACAACAACAGCACCAACCATAGGATTGGGACTTGTTTGGCCGGTTGTACCTTGTGCTAACTGCAAGGCAATCCTCATATATTCTTGATCTGTCATTCTCTTCACCTCTCCTGAAAAAATCAAAAAACCCCAAGGATATAAAATCCTTGGGGTTTGGGAGACGTGATTTCTAGAAATATAGTTCGAATACGAAAGTATAGGAAAGAAACCTAACGATGACTGATATTTTGGCATAAGGAAAAAAACCTAGCAAAATATCAAATTCTTTCAACGCTAGTCGTATCTTTTTATTTCAGTATAGAAACATAAGTATACAAAATAAAACATATATAAAGGTTCAAAATGAAACTTTAAAAATATGCATACTGAAATAAAAGTGTATTCGCTATATAAAATTACTAGAAAACATATCCTTCTCCCATCCAGACTATACTGTCGGCCCTAGAGTTTCACTAGATCCACCGTTTTCGAGTTGAAAACGGGTCACGGACTTAGAAGTTTGCACTTCATCACCGCCGGTTGGGAATTTCACCCGACCCCGAAGGATGTTGTTTGCTCAAATTATAGCACAAAAAAAATAAAAGGCTAGAAAAAAATATTCGAATGTGAAGAATTGTGTGAAAATATATGTAGGCTGGAATGGGGAAAAAAGTATGAGAAATGTTGTAAGGAGAAGGGATATAACGGAGTTGCTAAAAAGAAAAAACATGCACAAAAAAATGTGCATGTTACGTACAAAACTATTCTGCTTCTGGTGCTCTAACAACAGACTCGAATTTGCCTTTATGCGAAGCATCGCAATAAGGCATGTTTTTCGATAAACCACAACGACATAAAGAAAATGCTGGTTTTGCTGGGAATAGATTCCCTTGTGAGTCAACTAATTCCACGTCCCCTGTAACGCGAAAAGAGCCATTATCATTTATTTTAATTTGTACTTTTGCCAACCTTATCCCTCCTTCCCAAACGCTTAATCCCATCATATAATCAGGGAGAGTACTTGACAATATAAAGTGAAACTTTAATCAGTGGGGGGCATCCCCCACTGATTATCAGCCCGCACCAATCGGGCGTTTACGGGCAGTTAATCTCCCCCCTTACTTCTTTGCCTAAGCCGAATTTTGAGGTGGGAGTCTTACTGCCCGCAAATAGCGGGACAAAAAGAGCACTTTGTTTGAGAGAGAAGAGAGTGTTATAATAGTTTTTATAACTGACTAGAGTAAGGTGACGAAAGATGGATAAAAAATTACGAACACTACAAAATATTGCAAATGAGCGCACGTGGGCATCATTTTTGAATGATAATCATCCATATAGTTTACTTCATTGGTCAATCGCAGGTGTAGGACAAGAACCGAAAGATGTTTGGTTACTGCAAGATGAGGTGACCTTTCAAACGACGGAATTTCCGACGCTAGATGAGGCAATAAAGTGGATTTCTGAAAATATGGAACAAGTTACAGACGTTTTAGCGCAGTAAAAAAACAGGCTTATGCAAGCCTGTTTTTTGTTTCTTTTACATAGGTGTTTAAAAATTGATCGATGGCAGCTTCGTACTCTTCTTTATTTTCATTATAAGAGCAAGCGTGTGCACCATGTTCTGCAATATAAAGTTGCTTATTATTTTCTTTCGCTTCATAAAGTGATTTCGTCATATCAGATAAAATATAGTCATCATCTTTGCTGTGTATAAAAAGAACAGGATTATTAATGTTTTTTATACAATCAATTGGTGAAACTTCACGAATTGTATAGCCGTCACGAACTTTTAAAAAGGCATTTGCTAAAGGTAATAAAGGCCATTTTGGCAAATGAAATTCAACCTTTAAACGATGTTGTAACTGTCCATAAAAATCAGAGAAAGGACAATCAGCAATATAAAAATCGGCACCATCTTCTACAAGTCCCGCATATTGAAGAAGAGTTGCAGCACCCATAGATTCCCCATGAATTCCGAGTGTAATATTCGTTCCAAAACGATCTTTTAGCCAGTCAACTACTGACTTTAGATCATGTTTCTCATAATAGCCGTAGCTTGTCGTTTTACCACCAGTTTTACCATGACGGCGATGATCATAAATAAATACGTTATATCCTCTGCTTAAAAATAAGTTTGCATATTTAACAGAGTTCATTTTATTTACAGTCACACCGTGGCAAAAAATCATAAATTTATTAGAATGACCAGCTGGCATGTAATATCCATGAAGTTCATATCCGAATTGAGAAGGGATGTGAACCTCCTCTTTTTGAATCGCGTTAAAATCGTCCAAATGAAAATGTTTTCTCGTTTCGCGTTCTAAAACTTCTTCCTCTGTTTTTTTCTTCAAGTACATAACTTTATTTGTAAAGAAAATCCCGATCGCAGTTAGTGCACCTAGTATAGTAAACAATGCTGTAAAAAAACGTTTCATACTTTACCTCATCCTCCAAATACCTCTACATATGATACACTTACATTGTATCACAATGATATAAAAAGGGGAGAAATCGTCTATGGTTCATATACAAAAAATCACACCAGAAATGAAAGAAACAATTCGGAGGTTTATGTGCGAAAACTGGGGGAGTTCAATGATGGTCTCGCGAGGAAGAGCGCATCAATTAGAACAATTACCTGGTTTTATCGCACTTAAAAATGACAGAATAGTGGGAATTATAACGTGTGAAGTGCTAAAAAACATGTGTGAAATTGTATCGTTAGATAGTTTTGAGGAAGGAAATGGGATTGGAACAAAACTGGTGGATTGTGTATTGCAAATGGCAAGGGAAAATGAGTGTGAAAAAGTGTGGCTCATTACGACGAATGATAATATGAACGCACTCCGATTTTACCAAAAACGTAATTTTATAATGACGAACTTATACATGGATGCCGTAAAGGAGGCGCGAAAAATAAAGAAAGAAATTCCGTTTATTGGTTATGATAATATTGCAATTTCACATGAAATTCAGTTGGAGTATACTTTGTAAGTAAAGTGAAAGTTATGTAACAACTTTCAGAAATATAAAACAATATTCTTGACGAATGTTATATTTTGGTTTAGTTTAAAATTGTAATCTATTACCATATTAAGGGGTGACGATGTGGCAACTATACGTGATGTTGCAAAATTGGCCGGTGTTTCAGTTGCAACCGTTTCAAGAGTTATTAATGAAAAAGGATATGTCCATGAAGATACGGTAAAACAAGTAAAGCAAGCAATTGAAGAGTTACAATATAGACCGAATGCTACAGCAAAGCCTTTATTTAAGCAACCTTCAACGATGATTGCATTACTGGTAGATAATTTGCATAATCCATCATACATCACCTTGCTCCGTTTCGTTGAGGAAATAGCATATAAAGAAGGGTATCAAGTAGTAGTTTGTAATATAGAAAATAAGAATAGATACATAGATATGTTGGTGCAAAATAACATTGCAGGCGTTATAATGACGAAATCTGTTTTTCAAAGTATAGGAGAAATCTCACTGCCTTTCGCTGTGCTTGAAGAACGACAATCTCTGACTAGTTATTATGAAAGTGGGCAGAAAGCTGTTTCTTTATTAAAAGAGAAAGGCTGCCAGTTTCTTGCTTATATTGGCGAGGGAGTAGAAAGTGAAGAAATGGAAGAGCATGTGGCAGGGTTTTTAGATACTGCTTGGAAAGAAGGACTTTCTTATCGAGAGGAAATTGTACAAGGGTATACGAATCAACAGTTTCTTGAATTGTTACAAAAACATCCATACATAGATGGGGTTGTAGCTTCAAGTGATAAGATCGCTATTGAGCTAATCAGGGCGGCGAAAACGCTTAATATTCATATACCAGATAAGTTGCAAATCATTGGATTTAACGGAAGTGCAGAGGGTGAATGGATAAGCCCATCATTAACGACGATTGGAAGTTATATCGAAGAAAATGGGGAGATAGCATTTCAGCAGTTAATAGGAAAAATAAAGAAGAAACAAGTGGGACAGGAAGAATTGGAAACAGAATTTAGATGTATTGAGAGAGAAACGACAAAGTAAAAGGTGCGTTTATAAAACGCACCTTTTATAGTGTAATTGCGGCAATAAAGCCGAATATAAGTAACGGTATATTATAGTGAAGAAAAGTGGGAACACACGTATCCCATATATGGTGGTGCTGACCATCAGCATTTAAACCGGACGTTGGTCCAAGTGTACTATCAGATGCTGGAGAACCTGCATCACCTAGTGCACCAGCTGTACCGATAATTGCGATTGTTGCCATTGGACTAAATCCAAGCTGGACGCATAATGGTACGAAAATTGTTGTTAAGATTGGGATGGTTGAAAAGGAAGAACCAATTCCCATCGTAACGAGAAGTCCAATAATGAGCATAAGAAATGCAGCAAGCGGTTTATTATTTCCGATTATATGTGCACTCGTTTGCACAAGAGATTCAACATGTCCAGTTTTTCGAAGAACAGCGCCAAATCCAGCGGCAGAAATCATAACAAATCCGATAAAGGACATCATACGCATTCCGCTCGTTAAAATAGCATCGGCTTCTTTAAGAGGGAGGCTACCGCTAACTGATAAGACGATAATACCTGCTAAAGCACCGAAAATCATTGATTCGGTTGCTAATTGAACAGTTAATGTAGCGATTATTGATAATAAACCAAAAGTAATGCTTCTTTTTGTATAGGGAACGATTTCATTCTGTGTAGCATGAACTTGTTCCGTTTCATACGTACGTGGTTTTCGGTATGTAATGAAAACCGCTACACATAATCCGATAATCATACCGATTGCTGGAATAGTCATTGCTTTTGGAATAAGAGCGACATCAAATGTAAGCCCGCTTTGCGCAGCATTTGTTTGCAATACGTCATGATAAATTTTTCCGAATCCTGCTGGGACCCACATGTAAGGGGTAATTAATCCAAATGTAATAAGACATGTTACAAGCCTACGATCCACCTTCAGCTCATTTAATACTTTTAAAAGTGCTGGAATTAAGATCGGGATGAAGGCGATATGAACAGGGATAATATTTTGTGAGAAACAAGCCATTGTTAAAATGATAAATAATATGAGTATTTTAGAATAGACTTGTTTTTTCGTGTCTTGTTCGTTGCCGATCCATTTTAAAGCTGATTGGATCATTGCATCAGGAAGTCCTGTTTTTGAAAGTGAAATAGCAAATCCACCGAGCATTGCGTAGCTTAATGCGATAGGAGCACTGTTCCCAAGACCGGCTGTAAAAGTACTAATTGTTTCTGAAATACCGAGTCCACCGATAAGTCCGCCCGTTAAAGCTCCAACGATAATGGCGACAATGACTTGGACACGTAATAAACTAAGCGCTAGCATGACTGCTACTGCGATGAGTACAGCGTTCATAATAAATGTAATCTCCCTAATTTTTATTCTGTTAAGGCAAGCAAATGTTTGCAGTGACATATACTTGCGACATATTATTATAAAATGTTTTTTATGAAATGTAAAAGAGCCTGTCGTTATGCATGTTGAAAAGATAGCTCTTGTTTAATTGATTGTAAAGATTGAGCGAATAGTTCAGGCTCTTCTAAATCTGGAGAGTGTGCCGAGTTTGGAAACCAAATCATTTTTTTTATCGGAGCGTGAATAATATCGCAATATTGTTGAACGAGTGCGTAAGGAGTTTGATAATCATAGCGACCAGAACAAAAATAAACCGGAACAGATAAACTTGAAATAGACGAAAAGAAATCGATTGTTAGCATCTCTTCCCATAAAACTCCTGACTTTAAATTTCCTGCGAGAAATTTGAACCAATCTAATAGCGTATATTCAGGAGAAAAGAAACCTTTTCGTATGAAAGAAAAGGAAGATCCGTTTTGGATTGCTCCACCGAATGTGCCAAGCCACTTTCTTTGAATGATGAGACGTCGTGTATCTAAAAAGGGCGGTTTCCCTAATTTTAAAAGAGAAGCTAATGCTTTTTTATGGTCATGTTTTTTTGCAGAGCTAATTAAATGTTGATATAGTAATTCTTCGTTTTGCTTCATGTGTACGATTTGACCGATGCCGATGTATGCTTCTATATATTCAGGGCATTGACTAGCGACTTTTAGTCCGATAATACTTCCCCATGAATGACCGGCAAGAATTAATTTTTTCTTATTGAACTTTTTAAGAAGATATTGAATGACTTCTTTTGCATCTGAAACAAATTGATTAATCGTAAAATTTGTTTGGATATCTCGCCATAAAAAGGATTTACCAGCCCCGCGTTGATCCCAATTAATAACGATAAAGTGCTTTTCTAACTCTTTTTGAAAATGACGAATAAAGCCAATTTGTGCCATACCAGGCCCGCCGTGACAGCATAATAAAATAGGCTGTTCCACGTTTTGCCCGCGTATAAGGAGAGATTGTTTCCGGTCATTAATCATAACGCTTTCTATCGTAGCGATACTGTTAGGGATTAATTGCTTCTTTTCGTTATAAAACTGAGGTGTATAGCTACGAAAAAGCATATGTAAACCTCCTTTTCTTAAATGGTATGAATCGCACAGGCTCTTTCTGTTGCATATACTACTAGAAAATCATTGTATCATAACATACTGGTGTGATTTCAAGTTTAGGTAATTAAGGGAGGAGGGAGAATGTGACGATTGGAGAAATTATTGATTCTTTAAATAGACGCGAATCAATCGCTATTATAGCGAAACGTCTTGAAATGAGCCCTTATACTTTATCCAAAAAATTAAGGGTGATTGGATATGAATATGATGGGGAGCAGAAAAAGCGTGTCTTTATAGGCGATGGAGAAGAACCGCGTCATTTGCAACTCCAAGAAGCTACTGCCGCCCTTCAATATGCAAAAACGGATTATCAATTACTAATTTATGAACAATTGCAAAGTATTTATGAATTGTTAAGAAAAAGAGAAGAAGTAAGCGTGCCGATTATAAGTGGAATTTCAGAGAAAAAGAAACGAACCTTTTCTATTAATACGGAAATATTAGCGAGATTAGATGTTATATCCGAAGTTAAAGGGATTCAAAAGTCTAAAATTGTAGAAGAGGCACTACAGGAATTTTTGCAACGATATGATTTTAATGAGGTATCACATTTAGATAAATGAAGAAAAGGATACTATGTTCAAAGTAAGAACGAGTATCCTTTTTCAGGTTCATGTATATTACGAAAAAGTTAAAGGGTATGTGCGTATAATTTGTAATGAAAAGTGCTCCTTTTATAGGGAACGACATTTCCCATTTACAGCACATACAGTTATTTGAAAAATATTTAATTTAATTTTTGAATCCGTCCATCAATAATTGGCTGAATTGGCTCTTTCAATTGTTTTACATAATCGACTAACGCTTCAAAGTCGTTTGGCCCCGTTTCAGCATTTTTTCCATTTTTAAATGATACGAATCCATCACCACCCGAAGCTAGGAAAGCATTTGCAACTACGCTATACGTTTTCGTGGAAACTAATTCTTCACCATTTGTTAAACGGATATTAGTAACCTTTTCACCATTCGGTTTATTTGCATCCCAAGTATATTGAATACCTGAGATTTGGAGCATTCTCGTTGCACCTTTTTGCCATTGTTGATTTAAAATCTCGCGAATATCTTGACCTGTTAAATCTACTTTAATTAATTGATTCCCGAAAGGCTGAATACCGTATAATTCGCCCCATGTAATATCTCCAGCGTCTAAGTCATTACGAATGCCGCCAGGATTCATAAGAGCGATTTGCGCTTGCATTGTTTGTCGCTGTGCATCGGCAATTACATTTCCAAGAGTAGACTCACCAGCATCGTTTTGTTTACGGTCGATAGCTGCTGTAGATTTTCCGACAACTTCATTTACAAGCGGTGCGATTTTTTCTTTATATTGGTCTAGCTTTTGTTTTACTTGTTTATCAGGCTCTACACCTTCATGATATGTTGTAATAACTTCAGCTTTTTTCTTAACAATATCTTTTGTTTTACGATCAATTGTTACATCTACATCTGAGAAAGCCGTTCCGTAAGAGTTCGCTTGGACGATAAGTTTATTATTAACTGTACCATTTACATACGTATGACTATGTCCACCAAAAATAACATCAACTTCTGGATCTGTTTCATTTGCAATTCGAGTGAGGTCTCCATTTGTTACACCAGACTCATCAGTTGTTCCGCCGACATGCGCAAGGACTACGATAGATTTAACGCCGAGACGCTTTAATTGTTGCGCTGATTTATTAATAGCCTCTACTTCGTCAGTGATTTCTACATTTTTAAGCATAGTAGGCATAACGACATTTGGCGTATCCGTTGTAACAACTCCAATGAATCCTACAGGAACTCCGTCAACCATTTTTACAGTAAATGGTGGTAAAAATAAGCGGCCAGTTGATTTGTTATAGAAGTTTGCAGCGACATAAGGGAAGTTTGCTCCTTTGAAATTCCCTGTTTTTTCATGGTAACCACCGTAAATGAGGCGTTTCATTTCATCGATACCTTCATCGAATTCATGGTTTCCGATTGTACCAACATCAAACTTTAAGTCATTTAAAAATTCAATTGTTGGTTCGTCTTGTAATAATGCGGAAACTGGTGGGCTGGCGCCGACAATATCACCGGCATGTACGAGAAGTGTATTAGGGTTTTGTTTTTTACGTTCTTTTAAATAAGTAGCTAAATAATCAGCGCCGCCAGCTTCTTTATTGTTAATTTTTTTTACAGTGTCTAGTTGTCCATGGAAATCATTAATACCAAGCATTTGTACGTCTATGTATCGGTTTTGTTCAGCAGGAGTCTGAGATGGAGGAGCGGCGAACACGCTTGAAAAAGTCATGGTGCTTAAAATAGCGACAGCAGGAATAATTTTTTTCCACATAATTAATTTCTCCTTTTTTTATAATCTGACATCATACGACATAATTTTAATAGATTACTAGGATTATATCTACAATAAAATTTAGTTTTTTCGAAAAATTAACATATTTACAAAAAAAGAATAATAGAGAATCGGGGAGTAATACACCTTTTTTATTGTCGATTTCACTGTGTATCCTCTATAATGGAGAAAAAAGTAAAAGGTGAGTAGTATGAAGAAAAAGAAGCAAAGACAAATGCAAAGACAAATGCAAAGACACTCTCAAATGAATCAACCAGAGAAAGAATCGCTTACACTAGGTGATCAATTGAACGATTCGTTAATGCAACAATTAAAGAATAAGAAAAAAGAGTTGCAAGTGAGAGAAGAGAAAAAAGAGGTAGCAGAGCAAGAAAGAAAACGTAAAGAACAAAAAGAACGTGAAAAGAATAAATCATTTGAAGAACTGTTAAGTGAAAGTAACCTTACTTGGAAAGACTTTAAATAATAAAAAATGATCAGTGAGATGCCACTGATCATTTTTTTGACGAGTTTGTAAGAAAAGGGGAGTTAGAATGAGGAAAATTGTAGTCGTTCCGTATGAAAATCATTGGAGTGAGAAATTTCAAATGGAGGCCGAAAGATTAAAATTGGCAATGCCAGAAACGGTGAAAATCCATCATATTGGAAGTACGTCAGTGCCAGGACTGGCAGCTAAACCAATTATAGATATGATTATGGAAGTAGAAAGTATCACCAAAGTAGATCATTGGAATGAACGTTTTA
Source organism: Bacillus silvicola (assembly GCF_050524305.1). Lineage (NCBI taxonomy): Bacteria > Bacillati > Bacillota > Bacilli > Caryophanales > Bacillaceae > Bacillus > Bacillus silvicola. The sequence continues at coordinate 1,059,958 of NZ_JBNGVC010000012.1, read as the reverse complement.
AAGAGCTTGGATACATCGTAAAAGGGGAAAATGGTATTTCAGGACGTCGTTTTTTTATTCATGGAACCGAGGAAAAACGCTCGTATCACTTACACGTGTTTGAAAAAGGAAATCCTGAGATTACAAGGCATTTAGCATTTCGTGATTATATGATGGTTCATTGTGAAGAAGCAGAGGCGTATGCGACTTTAAAGAAAGAACTAGCTGAAAAATATACATATGATGGCACGTTGTATACAGAAGGAAAAAATGAGTTTGTACGTAATGTTGATGAAAAAGCGAAAGAATGGATAGAAAGTAACGTGAACGACTGAGTTCATGTTACTTTCTAAAGGGGTATAAAATTATTATGTAAACTGTACATATGTTTTGACTTTTTGGATGAATCTTGTTGAAATAAAGTTATGGTTTATAAAAATGTAACAATGAAAGGGAGAAAGACTGTGCATATTCCAACAACTACACTTCATAATGGTGTGAAAATGCCGATGATTGGTCTAGGCGTTTATAAAGCGAAAGAAGGCGACGAAGTTAAACAAGCAGTAAAAACAGCGTTAGAAGTTGGATATCGTTCGATTGATACAGCAACTGTATATGAAAATGAAAGCGGTGTCGGAGAAGCAGTTCGTGAATCTGGAATCCCGCGAGAAGACTTGTTTATTACAACAAAAGTTTGGAACGACGATCAAGGGTATGAGGAGACTCTTGAGGCGTTTGAAAAAAGTTTAAAGAAATTACAAATGGATTATGTAGATTTATATTTAATCCATTGGCCGATAAGAGGGAAGTATGTTGATACGTACCGTGCTCTAGAAAAGCTATATGAAGAAGGTAAAGTGCGTGCCATTGGTGTTTCTAATTTTCATAAACATCATTTAGAACTGTTATTACCAAATTGCAAAGTGAAGCCGATGGTAAACCAAGTGGAACTTCATCCAATGTTAGCACAATTTGAATTGCGTGATTTCTGTCAAGGTGAGCAAATTCAAATGGAAGCTTGGAGTCCTTTAATGAGGGGCGGCGAAGTATTCCAGCATCCAATTATTCAAGATATTGCTAAAAAATATGAAAAGACACCTGCACAAGTTATATTAAGGTGGGATATTCAAAGTGGGATTGTGACTATTCCTAAATCTGTTACGCCATCTCGTATTAAAGAGAACTTTACTATTTTTGATTTTTCATTAACTGAAGAAGAGATGGATCAAATTAATACGTTAAATCGTAATTTACATGTAGGAACGAATCCTGATAAATATGATACGCTATAAAAAGACGCTACCATCTGGTAGCGTCTTTTTAACGATGTAAAGTATAGGTATCACATTTAGCAATTTGCTGAAGCAGTATATATTCTTCTTTTGTTAATTCTGTTTGTTTACTAGCTTGTATATTTTCTTGCAATTGTTGAATAGAGCTTGCACCAGGTATAACAGCTGCAACAGTTTCGTTATGTAAGCAATATTGAATAGCTGTTCCTGTTAAAGAGCTTTCTCCGATTATTTCTTTTACACTCGCGAGTGTCGTATATAATTCATCGTAAGAATAAGAAAGGTAATCTTTTTCTTTTACTCTTTCTATCTTTCTTGCATTATTGTTAGTTAAAATTCCTTTTGCAAGTGGTCCACGAGCAATAATGCTAATTTGATGTTCATTTAGAAGTGGGAACCATTCTTCAGGGCGACGATTTAAAAGGCTGTATTCCATTAGTACACTAACGATATTTGAACGTTTGGCATACTCACGGATGACATTTGGACGTATAGAAGAAATACCGTAATGGCGAATGATACCTTCTTTTTTTAATTCTTCAAAGGCTTCAATTGTTTCATCTATAGGATCTTCAATCGTCCCGCCGTGAAGTTGATAAAGATCAATATAATCAGTTTGAAGTCTACGTAAACTTTCTTTCACTTCAGCCTTTATGTAATCCTTAGAAGGATCCCAAGACCAGCCGTTTTTTTCTTCTGTCCATCGATTTCCAACCTTCGTTGTAAGAACAATTTGGTCTCGTTTCCCTTTTAAGGATTTTCCAACAAATTCTTCGTTTAATCCATAATCGTATAAATCCGCTGTATCAAAAAAGTTAATTCCTAAATCGATAGCCTCATCGATAATACGCATAGCTTCAGCCTCAGATGTACCGAGAGACATACAGCCAAATCCAATTTCCGTAACATATAAATCTGAGTTTCCTAATTGACGTTTTTTCATAGGTCAACCTCCTTATCTTTATTGTACGAAAGGGAAAGGAGGTTGACAAACGTTTACTTTTTGTTTGCTGTAATCCACTCTTGCACAGTTGTATACTCTTTTCCATATTGTTTTAGCTTATGACGAATTTGCCACGCTTTGCCGACTAAAGTGACGCGATTTGGTAAAATATAAACTTTCATTTCTATCACGCTCCTTTCAATGTGGTAAAATGTATGAAGAACGATTAGGAAATAGAACAGGGAGATGAAGTAGTATGAGTAGTCTTGCAGAAAGAACAGTAAAAACTGAACCGATTTTTGATGGTAGAGTTATAAAAGTTCGTGTTGATGAAGTAGTATTACCAAATGGAGAAATGAGTAAACGTGAAATCGTAAATCACCCTGGGGCAGTTGCTATTATTGCTATTACTGATGAAGGGAAAATTGTACTTGTCGAGCAGTATCGTAAAGCTCTTGAAAAGGCAATTGTGGAAATCCCTGCTGGGAAGTTAGAACCTGGAGAAAAGCCAGAAGTAACAGCAGTTCGTGAATTAGAAGAAGAAACAGGATATGTATGTGAAAATATGGAGCTTATTACATCTTTTTATACATCACCTGGTTTTGCAGATGAGATTTTATATGTATATAAGGCGACAGGATTAAAACAAAAAGAAAATAAAGCAGCTTTAGATGAAGATGAATTTGTGGAGTTAATGGAAGTGTCATTAGAAGAAGCGATTGATCTTATGAAAGATCTTCGCATTCATGATGCGAAGACGATGTTCGCTGTGCAATATTTACAATTACAAAAATAAAACACTCGCCTTAGGCGAGTGTTTTTTAATTAATTTTTGCATATACACGTGCATCGCGTAAGCTACCATCTGGTGCTAGGAAATCATTTTCCATAGTACCTTCTAAAATAAATTCTAGACGTTCTGCTAAGTTACATGCGTTCACGTTTGTTGCATCAGTACGAATTTCAATTCTTCTAGCACCTAGCTTATCAAAAGCGAACTGAATCGCACCTTTAACAGCTTCTGTCATATAGCCTTGTTTTGTATAGGCGCTATGTAACCAGAAGTGAAGTGAAAACTTTGGAATGTCCCAGTTTTCAGGCTTAAGAGTAATAGCTCCGATGAATGTACCAGATACTTTATCGTATAAGTGAAAATCAAGTGTTTCACGAAGTAAAAACTGTCCGTGAGCTTCGCGAACAAGTTCTTCCGCACTCTCTTCTGTTTCAGCTGTAATTGGCATCCACGGTAATAAGTCTTCTAGAGAAGCTTGGATTGCTTCATATACTTCTGTACCGTCACCTGGAAACGGCTTACGTACTTGCAAGCGCTCAGTTTGAAATAATGTTGGAAAATCTAATAATAATGGTTTCAAGAGAAATCCCTCCTATTCTCTACTATTTAGTTTAGCAAAGTAGAGCGGAATTTCAATGTTAATTCGTCATACTTTTTTTCTTTCTTTCATACATTTTTAGTAAGAGTGTGAACGGAGGGAAGGAAAATGTGGCGAAAAACTTGGCAAGACCGTGTAATGTCTCACATACAGGAAAACTCTTCATTATATATATTTAATGCTGTTTTATTATTGATGGGAGTAATATTTGGAGCGATTCTTGTGAATAGTTTACAAATAAACCAAAAGCAAGATTTATCATTTTATTTACAGCGTTTTTTTGGACAAGTTTCTAAAGGAGAATTTGCTATTGCGGGCGAAATGTTTCGAGAAAGTTACTTTTCGCAATTAAAATACATCGGCTTTATTTGGATTTTGGGGATTTCGATTATTGGGTTACCACTCATTTTTATTTTACTATTTTTGAAAGGAGTAGTTGTTGGATTTACAGTAGGTTTTTTAGTAAGTCAGCACGGATGGAATGGACTATTATTAGCATTTGTATCTGTATTACCACAAAATCTAATTATAATTCCTGTATTTCTCGTTATGACAACAATTGCTGCAAGCTTTTCTTTGAGAATGATTAGGCACCAATTTATCCGGAAAATAACCGAGCCACTATTACCGTTACTAATTCGCTATACATGCTTTTTTCTAGTGATTGGAGCGGTGTTAGCTATTGCTTCTAGTATCGAAGCATATGCATCACCAGTTTTAATGAAAGAAGTCGTGGAAGCTATTAATAAACAATAAATACTTTTTGAGAATAATTATCAATTTGTTTTTATTGTTTTTCTTTTGACAGAAGCCCTTCTTCTGATATAATGGTGTAAGAGTGGCGAGGAGGGAGTAGTACCGAATGGAAGAAAGAATTGAACGAATTAAGAAGCAATTACATGCAGCGAGCTATAAATTGACACCACAACGTGAAGCAACAGTTCGTGTGCTGCTAGAGAATGAAGAAGATCATTTAAGCGCAGAAGATGTATACCTCCTTGTAAAAGAAAAGTCGCCAGAGATCGGATTAGCAACCGTCTATAGAACTTTAGAGTTATTGTCTGAGTTAAAAGTTGTCGATAAGATTAACTTCGGAGACGGTGTTTCACGCTATGACTTACGCCAAGAAGGTGCACAGCGTTTCCACCACCATTTAATCTGTACACAATGCGGTGCTGTACAAGAAATACAAGAAGATTTACTTGGTGAAGTGGAGAATAAAGTAGAACGAGACTGGAGCTTTAAGGTGAAAGATCATCGTTTAACATTCCATGGGATTTGTAAAAGTTGTCAAGAAAATGAAACGGATGAAAAATAACCTTTTCCTATTTAACTAGGAAGAGGTTTTTTATTTGAATAAGGTATAAATTGGTGAAAGCTTGGCATATGTTGTAATAACTTATATTTTGGAGGAATTTACAATGCGCCGAGCTTTAAAATTAACTTTTGATGGGATGAAAGTATTTTTATTATTTACGAGTTGTACGATTTTGTTTTATTTCGCTATACTATGGATAAATGAAGAATATGAAAGTTACCATCGTTATGAAAAGCCAAAAGAAGAGACTGTAGAAAAAGTATCAGGGAATGAGGAGCCGGCAAAGGATGCTTTCGTAAATAGAATGATGTTTTTCTATGAAAATGGGGAGTAGTGTATATTGGAAGATCAATTAAAAGATTTTATTCATTATATGATTGTTGAAAAAGGGTTAGCGAAAAATACAGTTGTATCTTATGAACGTGATTTGAAAAGCTATGTGAAGTATTTGCAAAATGTAGAACAGACGAAGACATTTCATGAAGTGACGCGTATACACATTGTTAACTTTTTGCAGTATTTAAAAGAAAACGGAAAATCTTCAAAAACATTGGCACGTCATATTGCATCGATTCGTTCGTTTCACCAATTTTTACTTCGTGAACGAGCGGTGGAGCATGACCCATCGGTACATATTGAAACGCCGCAAGGGGAACGGAAATTACCAAAAGTATTATCGATTGACGAAGTAGAAGCATTACTTCAGACTCCGAAAGCGGTGAGTGCTTTTGGGATTCGTGATAAGGCAATGTTGGAGTTATTGTATGCAACAGGACTTCGTGTTTCAGAATTAATTGCATTAAATTTAGAAGATGTACACTTGACTATGGGATTTGTCCGCTGTATAGGGAAAGGGAATAAAGAAAGAATTATTCCATTAGGAAGCTTAGCAACGGAAGCAATTCAAAGGTATATTGAAAAAGGAAGAAGAGAACTGATGGGTAAAAAAGCAGTGGATGCACTCTTTTTAAACCATCATGGTAATCGATTATCAAGACAAGGGTTTTGGAAAATTTTAAAACGATTAGCGAAAGAAGCAAATATTGAAAAAGAGCTTACACCGCATACGTTGCGTCACTCGTTTGCTACGCATTTATTAGAAAATGGGGCAGACTTACGTGCCGTGCAAGAAATGCTTGGACATGCAGATATTTCAACAACGCAAATCTATACGCATGTTTCAAAAACTAGATTAAAAGATGTATATAAACAGTTTCATCCGAGAGCATAGTTACTATGCTCTTTTTTCATAGATTAAGAAGAGCAAACCGTTTCACAGAAACTTCACAAATATTTCGTATATTGTTTTCAGCAGAAGACTGGAATATTACAATGTATTTCCTCTATACTAAAGAAAGTATGAAGGAGGAAATGATGATGAAAAAACTTATTATGACGCTATTTATCGCGATGCTAGCATTGGCTGGCTGTAATACAAACAAAGAAGAAGCGAAAAAAGAACCGAAAAAAGAACAGAAACTTGAAGCTGTAGAAGTAGCAGTTCAAACGAATCCGAAGGAAATTAAACCTGGTGAAAAAACAGAAGTACAAGCACTTGTTACACAAGGAAAAGAAAAAGTAACAGATGCTGATGATGTAAAGTTTGAAATTTGGAAAACAGGCGACGAAAAACACGAGATGTTAGATGGTAAGCATAAAGGAAAAGGTGTTTATGCGGTAGAGAAAACGTTCGAAACTGATGGAGTATATCATATTATTGCTCATACAAATGCACGTGAAATGCATGTTATGCCGGGAGTAAAAGTGGCTGTGGGAAATGCGAAAGTTGAAGATGCGAAAAAAGAAAATAGCGATCACAGTGCAGGACACGGCGATCATAAAAGTGACACAATGATTCACCTTATGGCTGGTGACATAAAAGCAAATGCTGAATCAACAATGAAAGTTCATTTAAAACAAAAAGAAGAAGCACTAACTGGTGCTGAAGTACAACTTGAAATTTGGAAAGACGGCGTTGAAAAGCATGAATTTATTCCAGCAAAAGAGGGGAATAAAGGCGAATATGAAAGTAAGCATACTTTCAAAGAGAATGGTGCTTATAAAGTGAAAGTTCATGTAAGAAAAGGCGAACTACATGAACACAAAGAAGAAACAGTAGAAGTAAAATAAAAAGCAGCTCTTTAGAGCTGCTTTTTATTTTTATATTAGGAAATATGTTATAAAATAATTAGCACTTCTTCGCAGAATGGATTACAATAGAAGTGTGAATAAAATAAGAAATTCTACGAAAATGTATTAAAAAGAAAGCGTAAACATGTTATGATATCAATATCAGATGTCTGACATCTGACTTAGAAAAAATTAGAAATTTTTTTGATTCGTTTGAAAGTAAAACGAAAAAGTTAGAGAATGATTTAAAGCAGTACTGTTTAATAATGAGGACGAAAGATAATTCCCATTGATAACAGTTTCACTTTATAGCGTTTTGAACATACTACAAGAAGTAGAACTGAACATATAGGAGGTCGCAGTTATGAATAAATATAAACGTATTTTCCTAGTCGTGATGGACTCTGTGGGAATCGGTGAGGCACCTGATGCTGAGCAGTTTGGTGATTTAGGTTCTGATACAATTGGTCATATCGCTGAACATATGAATGGATTAAACATGCCAAACATGGTGAAATTAGGTCTTGGTAATATTCGTGAAATGAAAGGGATCTCTAAAGTAGAGAAACCGCTTGGATATTATACAAAAATGCAAGAGAAGTCTACCGGTAAAGATACAATGACAGGTCACTGGGAAATTATGGGCCTTTACATTGATACACCATTCCAAGTATTCCCTGAAGGATTCCCGAAAGAATTACTTGATGAATTAGAAGAAAAAACGGGCCGTAAAATTATCGGTAATAAGCCAGCTTCTGGAACAGAAATTCTTGATGAGCTTGGTCAAGAGCAAATGGAAACAGGCTCTTTAATCGTTTACACTTCTGCTGATAGTGTATTACAAATTGCAGCACACGAAGAAGTAGTGCCACTTGATGAGTTATATAAAATTTGTAAAATTGCCCGTGAACTAACGTTAGATGAGAAGTACATGGTAGGACGTGTTATCGCTCGTCCATTCGTTGGAGAACCAGGAAAATTCACACGTACACCAAATCGTCATGACTATGCATTAAAACCATTTGGTCGCACAGTAATGAATGAATTAAAAGATAGTGACTACGATGTAATTGCTATCGGTAAAATTTCTGATATTTATGATGGCGAAGGGGTAACGGAATCACTTCGTACGAAGTCTAACATGGATGGAATGGATAAGCTTGTAGATACATTAAACATGGACTTTACAGGTCTTAGCTTCTTAAACTTAGTTGACTTTGATGCATTATTCGGTCACCGTCGTGATCCACAAGGATATGGAGAAGCTCTGCAAGAATATGATGCACGTCTTCCAGAAGTATTCGAAAAACTAAAAGAAGATGACCTATTATTAATTACAGCAGACCACGGTAATGATCCAATACATCCTGGTACTGATCATACACGTGAATATGTACCGTTATTAGCATATAGCCCAAGCATGAAAGAAGGCGGACAAGAATTAGCACTTCGTCAAACATTTGCTGATATTGGTGCAACTGTAGCAGAAAACTTCGGTGTGAAAATGCCAGAATACGGAACAAGCTTTTTAAACGAGCTAAAGAAATAGGGGGATAAACAAATGAATCGTGAACTTATTACAAAATCAGCTTCATACTTAAAAGAGAAATTTCAAGAAACACCACAAGTAGGACTAATCCTTGGATCTGGACTAGGTGTATTAGCAGATGAAATCGAAAATGCGGTAACAGTGCCTTACAGCGAAATTCCTGAATTCCCAGTATCAACTGTAGAAGGACATGCAGGTCAACTAGTATTCGGTACACTTCAAGGTGTACCTGTAGTAGCAATGCAAGGACGTTTCCATTTCTACGAAGGATATGACATGCAAAAAGTAACATTCCCAGTTCGTGTTATGAAAGAACTAGGTGTAGAAACTGTTGTTGTAACGAACGCAGCTGGTGGTGTAAATACATCATTTGAACCAGGCGATCTTATGTTAATTTCAGACCACATTAACTTCATGGGTACGAATCCATTAATTGGACCAAATGATTCTGAAATGGGTGTACGTTTCCCTGATATGTCTACATCTTATACGACAGAACTTCGCGAAATGGCGAAACAAGTTGCAGCAGACTTAAACATTAAAGTACAAGAAGGTGTATATGTTGGAATGACAGGTCCTGTATATGAAACACCTGCTGAAATTCGTATGCTTCGTACACTTGGCGGAGATGCAGTTGGTATGTCAACAGTACCGGAAGTAATTGTAGCTCGTCATGCTGGTATGAAAGTACTTGGTATTTCTTGTATTTCAAATATGGCAGCTGGTATTTTAGATCAGCCACTTCACCATGATGAAGTAATTGAAACGACAGAACGTGTTAAAGCTAACTTCTTAGCATTAGTAAAAGCAATCGTAAAACAAATGAAGGGGTGACTTCACAATGAGAATGGTGGACCTAATTGCAAAAAAACGTGATGGACAAGCATTAACGACAGAAGAAATTAACTTTATTGTTGAAGGATATACAAATGGTGATATTCCTGATTATCAAGTAAGTTCACTTGCAATGGCAATTTTCTTCCAAGATATGAATGATCAAGAACGTGCGGATTTAACGATGGCAATGGTAAATAGCGGTGATACAATTGATTTATCAGCCATTGAAGGGGTAAAAGTAGATAAGCATTCAACAGGTGGTGTTGGTGATACAACGACACTTGTATTAGGTCCACTAGTAGCTGCTTTAGGTGTACCAGTAGCGAAAATGTCTGGACGTGGTTTAGGACATACTGGTGGTACAATTGATAAATTAGAAGCAGTTCCAGGATTCCATGTGGAAATTGAAAATGATGAATTCATGCGTCTTGTAAATGAAAATAAAATTGCTGTTATCGGCCAAAGTGGAAACTTAACACCTGCTGATAAAAAGTTATATGCACTTCGTGATGTAACGGCAACAGTAAACTCAATTCCGCTTATTGCAAGCTCGATTATGAGTAAAAAAATTGCTGCTGGTGCAGATGCAATTGTTCTTGATGTAAAAACTGGAGCAGGAGCATTTATGAAAACGGATGAAGATGCAAAACGTTTAGCTGAAGCAATGGTACGAATCGGTAATAACGTTGGTCGTAATACGATGGCGGTTATTTCTGATATGAGTCAGCCGCTTGGTGAAGCAATTGGTAACGCATTAGAAGTACAAGAAGCAATTGATACATTACAAGGTAAAGGACCGAAAGATTTAGAAGAGTTATGTTTAACGCTTGGCAGTCAGATGGTGTACCTTGCTGGACAAGCTTCATCTTTAGAAGATGCGCGTGAAAAGTTAATTGAAGTAATGAACAATGGTAAAGCGCTAGAATCATTTAAAACGTTCTTATCAGCGCAAGGCGGCGATGCATCTGTTGTTGATGATCCTTCTAAATTGCCACAAGCACAATTTAAAATTGAAGTGGAAGCGAAAGAAGACGGTTACGTATCGGAAATCGTTGCAGATGAAATCGGAACAGCAGCAATGCTTTTAGGAGCAGGGCGTGCAACGAAAGAGTCTGAAATTGATTTAGCAGTTGGTCTAATGCTTCGCAAAAAAGTAGGCGATAGCGTGAAAAAAGGTGACTCTCTTGTTACAATTTACGCAAACCGCGAAAATGTTGAAGATGTAAAAGCGAAAATTTATGAGAACATGAAAATCGCTAAAGACCATGTAGATACGCCGACACTAGTGCACGGCATCGTTACTAAATAATAAAGAAGAGCCAAGGAGTATTTCTCCTTGGCTTTTTTTACTATTTTTTGTTTATAATAATAATGGGTGAAATTATGATTAGAATTTGTGCAATAACGAAAAAAAATGAAGTTTTATATGATGTTTCGCTGGAAGACACGAAAAAAGAAAACATCGTATGGTATTGGCTTGATTTATATAAGCCGACGAAAGAGGAGTATACATATATTTTACAAGATCACTTCAAGTTCCATCCCCTTGCGATTGAAGATTGTGTAGAGTATGTACAGAGACCAAAGGTAGATTTTTATGATGGATATAACTTTTTAGTTCTCCATGCATTCGGAGAAGACGGATTAGAACCGCATGAAATCGATTTATTTGTTAGTGATCGATATATAGTCTCTTTCCACTTCTCTCATAATAATGCGATTGAAAGAGTATGGAAAACGCTCGGTGAGAAAAAACGTATTAAGAAGAGCCCTTTAAATGTAGCACATACAATTATTGACCAAATTGTAGATGATTATTTCGCACCTGTTTATTACATTGAAGACCATTTAAATGCAATTGATGATAATTTAACGGGTGAGACAGCAGGAAGTGTGCTAGAAGAGGTATTTGATATTCGTGCAGATTTATCTAAACTAAGGCGTACGATTATTCCGATGCGTGATTTATTGTACCGCATTTTAAATTCAACTCGTTTTTACGGTATAAGCGATCATGAAATTTATTTTAAAGATATACATGATCATTTGCTTAAACTGACAGAGATGATTGAAGCAAGCCGTGAATTAACAGCAGATATTCGAGATAGTTACTTTTCACTGAATTCCCACCATATGAACAATATTATGAAAACATTAACTGTTTTCTCAACTATTTTCATGCCGTTAACATTTATTGCAGGGGTATACGGCATGAACTTTTCACATATGCCAGAGCTTGGCGGGAAGTATAGTTACTTTATTTGTCTATTAATTATGGCGTTAATTGGCGGGGGCATGATGGCTTGGTTTTATAAAAAAGGTTGGTTTAAGTAAAAAACACCGAGGTTCCCTCGGTGTTTTTTAACTAGCCAATAGCGTGTAATACGAACATGGCTAAGAATAAGCATGTAATGATATACATGGACGGTGCGACTTCTTTACGCTTTCCAAGAGCAACTTTCAAGATAGGATAAGCAATAAATCCGAACGCAATGCCGTCAGCGATACTATATGTGAGCGGAATCATAACGATAATTAAAAACGCTGGAAATCCTTCTGAAAAGTCGTTCAGAGGAATTTGTTGAATGCTTGTAATCATCAGGCCGCCAATAATAATTAAGATTGGTGCAATGGCACTATCAGGAATTAGTTTGACAAACGGAAGTGCAAACAGTGACGCGAAGAATAACAACCCTGTAACGATAGACGTCAGACCTGTTTTTCCACCTGCAGTAATACCCGCGGCACTCTCTACTGTTGAAACGGTAGGGCTTGTGCCAAATAGACCACATGTCATTGCTGAAATTGCATTTGCTTGGTAAGCACGTGGGAATTTACGGTCATCTTCTAATAAACCGTGCAGTAGTCCCATGTTCTCAAAAATAAGCACCATGCTTAAGGAGAATGTTGCAATCCAAAATGGTAAGGAAGAAAGTTTCCCAAATGACATAGCTCCAAACACATCGCCGTAATTAGCGAATGAAAACGAACTATTGCCCACTTGACTCGTATCAACAAGGCCAAATAGCCATGCAATACCAGTTCCAATTGCAATCGTCCATAAAAAGTTTCCACGTACATTACGCACAAATAGCACAAGTGCCACAATAAGAGTAAGTAGTGTTGCAAGAACGACAGGACTACTTAATTTCCCCATTGCAACAGCAGTATTAGGATGCGAAACGACTAAACCACCTTTTTGCAAGCCGATGAAAGCTAAAAATAACCCGATACCGACAGTGATCGCTTCCTTTAATGACTTTGGAATCGATACCGAAAGCACGCGAGCAATCGGTGTAAAAGCAGCAATTGCAAAAATAATACCGGCGATAAAAACAGCTGCTAATGCTTCTTGCCAAGCTAGACCGAGCGTGTGCACAGCAGTGTACGTGAAGAATGCATTTACACCCATACCTGGGACAAGAATAGCAGGTGCATTTGCCCAAAATGCCATAAGTAGACATCCGACAAATGAACTAAAAACAGTTGCTAAAATTCCAGCTTCAAGAGGAATGCCGGCATCTGATAAGATTGACGCATTTACAATCATAATATAAACAATTGTGAAAAATGACGTAACTCCAGCTAAAACTTCTTGTTTTGGTGATGTTTGGTGTAAGTCTAATTTAAATGTTCTTTCAAGTATTCCTTTCATGTTAAACCTTCTTTTTCATATCCCTCTCCCACCCGTGATATCTCTTATATAAGAGCTCACCGTCCTTTATTATATCAGAACATCATGTTTTTACAACAACGAAAATGATAACGTTTACTTATAAACGAAATTATTTATAAATACGTAAAAATAGCTCGTATGGTTGAAATGATTTCTAGTTCTCCAGATTGAATGGGCGGGGCTGCTTGTGCATGTAAAGTAGCATAGGATGCAACCTCCCGTGGTAATTGGGCAGATTCTTCAACGAGTGAGAGGGGAACAGGATTAATGTTTAAATTGTAGGTACTCGCAATAGCACGAGCTTTTTCTACTGCTTGGTGCAGAGCCTGAATGAGAGCTTGCTCATAATATTTATTTGGATGAGATATTCGAAAACGTAAACCTTTTGCTACGTTTGCACCATTCGTCACGGCTATATCATATACTTCCCCTGCTTTTTGTACATTTAAAACGGTAATTTCATACAAATGCTCCACACGGTAGCCTTGTAGTAAGGCTTTATCATTTACATATTCGTATTGAGGGGTAATCGTATAAGAAATAGTTTCTATATCTTTATCGGCAATACCTAGCTGTTTGAGTGCATCAAGCAATTGTTTCGATTGAACTGCATTTTCTTCTTGCGCTTGTTTTACATTTTTACTATCTGTTCGAATGCCTAGTGTTAATATGACAACATTTGGTTTGGCTTTTATAATGCCTTCTCCTTGTACAGTAATAGTAGCTTCTTTACCAGTATTTGTCGTACGGATATTATGTAAATACGGATTCATTCCACCTTGCATTTATGCTCACCATCCTTTTTTATATGTATATGTGTGAACAAAAAAGAAAATCGTATGAAAAAAGTTACATAAATGAGAATGTTAAGGGAAGAAAGCATATACAACATAGGTATTTATAGATTATAATATGTATAAATATGATAAAAAAGGGACGAGGCTAGTGAACGAAAATAGAGAAACACTGATTTTAGATTTATCTGCATCATTTCGAAAGATGATACGTTTATTACAAAATGATATTAATACACGTTTTTCAGAGCATATGCCATATAATGAATTCTCTGTATTACGTGCGTTATTTTTAAAAAGTCCACAGATGGCTTCGCAAATTGCGAGTGAAGTAAACGTAACCTCCAGTCATATTACAGCTGTAACAGATCGTCTCGTGCGAAAAGGGTTTGTTGAAAGAAAGAGATCAAATTCAGACCGTCGTATCGTATACTTAGAAATTACAGAAAACGGACGAGAAGTAACTGAAAAACTTGAAGCTGTGCGTAAAGAATATTATAAAGAGAGATTTAAAGGTTGGAGCGACCAAGAGATAGAAATGGTTTTAGAACTATTTGGCCGCGTCTTATAATAAATGAGGATAGGAAGCAAGAGCTTTCCTATCCTTTTTCTTTTGAATAAAAATATTTTGAAACTCCGATACTTTAATTAAAAAGATCGGAGGAAAGATTATGAAATATATTGCGGCACTTACCGTTTTACTTGGAAGCTTTTTCTGCTTTAATACATTCATGTACGCCGATACCCCTATTCAAGTGGTGCAAAAAGAAGTGAAGTATATTGAAAATGATAATACTGTCTTGTATTCGAAATTATGGGTTCGTTCTATGCAAAATGCAGTATTATTTCATCATAGTGATAACATTCGTAATCAGGACACATTACGTAATGTAACAAGTTCATCGCTCGTTAAAGCGAAGCACTTACCATTTAAGAAAGCATCAATGTACATTCCAAGATTATCGCAATACGTATCAAAAGCAGGGAAAGAAAACATTCAAGTGTACTACATTGCGGTGCACTATAATGTGAAAAAAGAAAATGCATATCAGCTAAATGGCATGAACTATTTTCTGCAAGTATTTATGAAAGAGCGCGGGGAATGGAAAATTGCTGAAAGTGTAGTCGCACCAACAGAGCAAATTGTGCAAAATGGTGATGGGTTTGGGATGAAAGAAGAGATGGTGTATGGAGATAGGAGAGAGAAAATAAAATAACCTCCTCTTAGTGAGGAGGTTATTTTATTTGAAATTCCAAGAGACCTTCAATCTCAATATTTTAGATAGAAGAAAATAGCTAATTATGCTTGTTCCGAACAAACCAACGTAAAAATTAAGCAACGAATGGGTCCCGCCAATTATTAAACCGCCGCTAATTCCGATACAGAAAATAGCGCAGACCATAAATATCTTTTGAAGCTTTGGATATAGTAAGAAACTACCATTCCGCTCATTGACTGAACGAACATATAAATATATACCGAGTGGTAATAAAATAATGACATGTGCAATAGGTCCAATCAATGTTTTTACCGATGGAATCTTTGTAAAGTTTGGTCCGTTATGACGCACTCCATCTGAATCGGTATAATGACTTTGTGGATCATAATTAAAGTCAATATTGAAACCTTCTGCTGGATTAGAGATACGGATGTTTTCCATCACATCATGTATATGGCCATTGTTCTCATGAAAGTCAGTGTTTGAGTGAACAGCAAAGACTCCTGAGATAAGTGATGGAAGTAAAGCTGGGAAGATTAATATAGCTGCAGTGAGAAATCCTTGCGATATAATATTCCCTGTAATTGTACCTACACATAAGGCAAGTGTATAAATAGCGATTAATACAATTAACATGTATATAAAGTAACTATGAAATGGGGAGAATACTTGATATTTATTATGAAAAGTCAACTTTTTCATAATAGCAAATAGTCCCCAGTTTAAAACGACAACAGTGGCGATATTACAGATTCCAAACAACCATTTTGTTATATAAAGGTGTGAACGTTTAAATGGCATAGACCATAACAAGTCACTAGAGTTATTTTGTCTTTCCCAGCCGATTAACGTACAGGCCAGAATGATAAGTGCACCACCTTGAAAGATGACAGGGTCCATAAGTGATAAACCAAAATTGTAATGATATACATATTCCCCTTCTTTTTGCATCTTCAGAAGGTGTTGTTGTTCAATCGATGCCAAATAGTATTTGTATGACAAATTGTAGAAGCTAACGAACCAAAACAGCCATACAACATATTTACTTTGTTGATACGTTCTTAGCCATAGTGCTTTTTGAAACATAGGATCTCTCCTTTAAAAAACTTTATAATTTGTTAGTCGTGATAATACAACATAAGTAATGATTCCAGCGAGAAACAAACCGATATAGTAGTTAAATACGAAACTAAATTGATTTATTTTATAGCCACCTAGTAATGCAAAGTAAATGGTTGTCCCCCATACCCATATTTTTAAATGTTTTTGGAAAATAAATATTTTTTGAGTGTTTTCATTTGGCGATTGTGTATATAAATATGCGCCAAGTAGCAAATTAACTATTGTATAAAAAATAGGGACAAACATCGATTTAGCTGAATAATAGTGATAAGATGCTGGATCTCTTAAAGTAGTTGAGTCCTTTTCTTTTTTACGTAATTCAGGATCATAATCGTAATAAATCGTGAAATTATATATTGGTGCAACTATATTTGTTTTTTGATTAATTTTGTAAAGTTGTTCATGTAACTTATAATTTTTAGTATCGGTAGCTTCTAAGTGATTTATCGTAAAAGTGGACACTAGTGGAATAAATGTAAGCCCCATTAGTAACCAAGGAATACAAAAAACAACCTGCGAAACAACGCTTCCAGTAAAAGTACCGATGCATAGTGCAGCTGTATATACTGCAGCATAAGAAACAATCGCATAAAGAAAGTATCGATGAAATGGACTAAATGATTGATAATCAAAATGAATAGTTGTTCTATAAATAACATACATAAGAATCCAATTTATAAGTAACGAGCTTACAATACAAAAGGAACCGAAAGCCCATTTAGATAAGAAGACATCTTTTCTTTTAAAAGGCATCGTCATAAGTAGTGTATTAGATTGGTTGCTACGTTCCCATCCTATCAATAAGCAGGCTAAAGCAATGATAAGAACAGTTAACCAAAAACTATTACCTTCCCCTGGCGAAAAGCCATAAAAATAATAATACTGTTTACCTTTTTCTTGTAACTCGTAATACTCAGCAAGTTGTCTCTGAGCACTTTTATAGTAGCCAAAAGATAACAAGTAAAGCGAACTAAAGAAGAAGAGTAACACAGCATATTTCCCGCGCTTCCAATTCCACATCCACAACGCCTTATGAAACATACTCATCCTCCTCAAGTGTCGTAACGAAGATATCTTCAAGCGACATTGTTAATTCTTCAATGAGAATTGGTTGCTCTTTATAAAACTTCTCAAGCGTTGTAGCAATATTTCCTTCGATTAAGATTGTATATACTTTTCCTGTTTGATTTAATATTTTAATATTGCTTAAGTTTTCTAGTTTTTGAGGTAATGAACGTTCGTAAGCTACTTGTATTTTTACAAATCGTGATTTTGCATCGTCTAGTGATGTAATAGAAGCTATAGTATGGCCTTTTAATATAATGATTGTATCGGCGATTTGTTCAACTTCATCTAAATGATGAGTTGAGATGAAAATAGTAATCTCTTTTTCAGCAACTTCTCCAACTAGAAATTGGAGGATTTGTCTTTTAACGATAGGATCCAATCCGTTTGTCGGTTCATCTAAAATGATATATTCTGCTTTTGCAGCAACGGCTAAAATGATTGCAAGTAGTGCTTTCATTCCTTTTGAGTAACTACGAATTCGCTTGTTTGGTAAGTTGAAACGTTCTAGCAGTTCGTAGAAATAGGATTCATCAAATGCTGTGTAAACAGCTTTATAAAACTTTACAATTTCTTTCACTGTATATCCGTTCAGTATGTTAGTAGAATCCGGAACATATACGATTTTTTGTTTCGTTTCAGGATGTTGGTGAATATTCGTATCCTCATATGTAACAGTTCCTGCATCAGGGTCTAAAATGCCGACCATCGTTCGTAATAAAGTTGTTTTCCCCGCACCGTTTCTTCCGAGTAATCCGACGATACTACCTTTTTGCAATGTGAAAGAAACATTATCTAAAATCGTTTGATTATCAATTGTTTTCTTCAAGCTTGTCACTTTCAGCATCCATAGTTCCTCCAATCTCTTTGTAGTATGAATCTATCCAATCGTGAATTTTATCTTTCGTAATCCCAAGATAAGAGGCTTCTAGTAGTAATTGATGAAATTGCTTTTCAACCATAGCGATTTTCCTTTCGTCTAATGTTGGGGTAATCGATTGGGATACAAATGTTCCTTTTCCTCGTAATGTTTCAATAATCCCTTGTCGTTCTAACTCTTGATACGCTTTACTAACTGTATTTGGATTTATAACGAGCAATGAAGCGAGCTCGCGTACAGAAGGAAGCTTATCACTTGGAGCTAGCATGTTTTTCAATACGAGTTCTTTTATATTTTGAACAATTTGTTCCCATATCGGAGTGTTGCTTCTTGGATCAAGTTGAATATGCAAGAGCAATGTCTCCTTCCTAATGAGTATTAGGTGTACTAATGTGTGTAATACACTTAATACAATATCGGCAATGAATTTATTTGTCAACTGAAATTAATAGAAAAATATGGTATTAAAAATTATAGAATTGGAAAAAATAGGTTTGATATAGAATGGAGGGTTAGTCATGAAGCGAGTTTTTGGAATACTTGTTTGTTTCATGTTATTGCTTTCTGGTACTTCAGTTAGTTTTGCACAATCTGAGAAAACGAAGCAGGAGAAAACAGAAGGAACCGCGCCGAAGTTAGCGGAACAAGCGTCGTCAGCAATCGTAATTGAGCAAGATACAGGTAAAGTTTTATTTGATAAAAATCCGAATGAAAAGTTACCACCTGCCAGTATGACGAAGATTATGACAATGCTATTAATTATGGAACAAGTTGAAAAAGGAAAACTAAAACTGACCGATAAAGTTAGAGCAAGTGAACACGCAGCTTCAATGGGTGGATCACAAATCTTTTTAGAACCTGGGGAAGAGATGACCGTAAATGAAATGCTAAAGGGCATTGCCATTGCATCTGGAAATGATGCATCTGTTGCAGTAGCGGAGCATATCGCTGGTTCAGAAGAAGGTTTTGTAAATATGATGAACAAAAAAGCGAAAGATTTAGGGTTGAAAAATACTCATTTTCAAAATCCAACAGGTCTTCCAGCAAAAGATCATTATTCCACGGCAAATGATATGGCTATAATGGCGAGAGAATTGATGAAGTATCCACTTATTCGCAAATACACAGGTAAATATGAAGACTATTTACGTGAAGATACGGATAAGAAGTTTTGGCTTGTTAATACGAATAAGTTAGTACGTTTTTATCCTGGAGTAGATGGTGTGAAAACGGGCTTTACGACAGAAGCGAAATATTGTTTAACTGCATCAGCTGAAAAGAATGGAATGCGTGTTATTTCAGTTGTTATGGGAGCACCTACATCAAAAGAACGGAACAATCAAGTGACGAAGCTTCTTGATTATGCGTTTGGACAATATATGACAAAGAAATTGTATACACGTGGTGAAAAAATTAAGACTGTACAAGTAGGAAAAGGGAAAAAAGAAAAAGTAGATTTAGTTGCGTCAGACAACGTATCTCTTCTTATGAAGAAGGGCGAAAATATGGACAAAGTAAAACAAGAAGTAATCGCTGAAAAGAAAGTGAAGGCACCGATTAAAAAAGGTGACGCGCTTGGCACACTTGTTATTAAAAAAGATAAAGATGTTTTATTAAAACAAACTATTGTAGCGAAAGAAGATGTTGCTGCAGCGAGTTGGTGGGAGTTATTTAAAAGAAGTTTTGGGATGTTTTCAACATCAAAATAGCGGCAAAAATTTTGCCGCTTTTCTGTTCGTATGTACGGGAATAATTGCTGAACGGTTTCACATTATGACGAAATAGTTCTTCTTTTGTCAGTAGGAAGGATTCTTATTTTATATCACGAAAATCTTATGTTAATGAGTAAAGTTTGAGCATAAGGAGGAAATCGTGTGAGTCTTTCCATGCATTTAGAAGTAAAACGTGACGTCTTATGTGTGAGGCTGGAGGGTGAATTAGATCATCATACTGCTGAAGAGTTGCGAACGAAAGTAACAGATATGATTGAGACACATGGTGTTCATCATATTGTTTTGAGCCTGGAGAACTTATCATTTATGGATAGTTCTGGTTTAGGTGTTATATTAGGCCGATATAAACATGTAAAGGGATTAGGTGGAGAGATGGTTGTTTGTGCAATTTCACCGCCTGTTAAACGTTTATTTGAAATGTCAGGCCTATTCAAAATTGTTCGTTTAGAAGAAAGTGAAGCGCACGCGCTCGCGACGTTGGGGGTGGCATAAATGAGAAATGAAATGAACCTTCAATTTTCAGCGTTAAGTCAGAATGAATCATTCGCTCGCGTTACAGTAGCTGCTTTTATTGCACAATTAGACCCGACGATGGAAGAATTAACAGAGATTAAAACAGTTGTGTCAGAAGCGGTTACAAATGCAATTATTCATGGGTATGAAGGAAATGCAGAAGGTGTTGTTTATATTTCAGTGATTTTGGAAGAAGCAATGGTGAAACTCACGATTCGAGATGAAGGGATTGGTATCTTTAACTTAGATGAAGCAAGACAACCCCTTTTTACAACTAAACCTGAATTAGAGCGTTCCGGAATGGGATTTACTATCATGGAA
The DNA here is from genome assembly GCF_050524305.1 of Bacillus silvicola. NCBI lineage: Bacteria > Bacillati > Bacillota > Bacilli > Caryophanales > Bacillaceae > Bacillus > Bacillus silvicola. The sequence continues at coordinate 1,039,195 of NZ_JBNGVC010000012.1, read as the reverse complement.
AATTTTATGGATGAAGTAGAAGTTATTTCAAACGAATCTTTCGGGACAACAATCCATTTGACAAAGTACTTATCAAATAGTAACGCTCTATGCAATTAAGGAGAATAGCCAATGGACATAGAGGTCAGAAAAGAGAAGAAGAAACCTCAGTTAAAGGACCACGAGCTAAAAGCGTTAATTCAAAAAAGTCAAGATGGAGATCAACAAGCGAGAGATACAATCGTTCAAAGTAATATGCGTCTCGTATGGTCGGTTGTGCAGCGGTTTCTTAATCGAGGATACGAACCAGACGATTTATTTCAAATTGGATGTATTGGGCTCTTAAAATCGGTAGATAAATTTGATTTATCTTTCGACGTGAAATTTTCAACATATGCAGTTCCAATGATTATTGGTGAAATACAACGATTTTTACGTGACGATGGATCAGTGAAAGTAAGCAGATCCTTAAAAGAAACAGGAAACAAAATTCGAAAGATGAGAGACGAGCTTTCGAAAGAGTTCGGAAGGGCTCCAACGATTAATGAAGTAGCGGAGGCTCTGGAACTAACACCAGAAGAAGTTGTTCTGGCACAAGAAGCGAGTCGTGCTCCTTCATCAATACATGAAACTGTGTATGAAAATGATGGAGATCCAATTACTATTTTAGATCAAATTGCAGATCAATCGGAAACGAAATGGTTTGATAAAATTGCTTTAAAAGAAGCAATTAGAGAATTGGATGAACGAGAACGTCTAATTGTGTATTTGCGCTACTATAAAGACCAAACCCAATCAGAAGTAGCGGAGCGCATAGGCATTTCACAAGTACAAGTTTCCAGACTGGAAAAGAAAATATTGAAACAGATGAAAGATCGAATAGATGAATAGCTATCTATTCGATTTTTTTTATTGTCATGAAAAGGGGAAGATTCCAACTATTGTTAAATAATTTACAGAATTTATTGATAATTTAGTTAATTTAAAATATAATCCAAGTATGAACTTGTCACAAAGGGGGAAGGAAACATGGAAACGAGGCAACAATGGGGAACGAGGGCTGGATTTATTTTCGCAGCGATCGGCTCTGCCGTTGGATTAGGAAACATATGGCGTTTTCCTTATACAGCGTATGAAAACGGAGGAGGCGCATTCTTTTTACCGTACTTATTCGCATTATTAACAACTGGTATTTCATTATTAGCATTCGAGTTTGCTCTTGGGCATCGTCATCGTGGTTCGGCACCACTTACATTCTTCCGTATTCATCCACGTGCTGAATTTATTGGATGGTGGCAAATGTGTGTAACATTTATCGTTTCAACATATTATGCAGTAATTATTGCTTGGTCTATTTCGTATACGTACTTTGCGATTACTGGAGCATGGGGAAAAGACACGGAATCATTTTTATTTAAAGAATATTTACATGTTGCAGATAAGCCAGGGCAGTTTGGAGGGCTTGTACCGGAAGTATTAATTCCATTAGCGCTCGTTTGGATTATTGTACTTGGTGTTGCATTTAAAGGCGTTAAGAAAGGAATCGAAGTTGTTAACCGCATTTTTATTCCGTTATTAGTTGTTATGTTTCTTATTATCGTTGTTCGTGCAGTGACGATGGAAGGTGCGATGCAAGGATTAGATGCATTCTTTAAACCAGATTGGAGTCGTATTTTTGATGGGAAAGTATGGCTCGCTGCTTATGGACAAATTTTCTTTAGTTTATCTTTAGCATTCGGAATTATGATTACGTATTCTAGTTATTTACCGAAAAACTCAGATACAACAAATAATGCTTTTATTACTGGATTTGCAAATTCAGGATTTGAATTATTAGCAGGTATTGGGGTCTTTGCAGCGCTTGGATTTATGGCGAATAACATGGGGGTACCGGTTGATAAAGTAGCTAGTGCTGGTGTGGGACTTGCGTTCGTAGTATTCCCGCAAATTATTAATGAACTACCGATGTCACCGTTATTTGGAGTATTATTTTTCTTATCTTTAACCGTTGCTGGAATTACATCACTCATTTCACTTGCGGAAGTATGCTTTGCTGCTGTATCTGAAAAATTCAGCTTGAGTCGTCCAAAGACGATTGGAATTATGGGAACACTTCTCGTGTTAGTTTCTCTTGTTTTTGCAACGCGTGGTGGACTTATGTTCTTAGACGTTGTTGATTATTTCGCTAACAATTTTGGGTTGATTACAATTGCACTAGCTGAAGTAGTTGCAATAGGCCTTATATTGCGCCGTTTACCAGTTTATCAAAATCACGCAAACTTTGTATCTGATATAAAGTTAGGGACGTTTTGGAGAGTGAGTTTACTCGTTATTACCCCGCTTATGTTAGGGTATATGTTAATTGATGGCACAATCCAAAATATTAAAAAGAACTACGGAGATTATCCAACCGAGTTTGTTGTAACGTATGGTTGGTCAATTGCAGCAGCATTTCTTATAGTTGCACTAGTCATTAGTCTGAAGAAATGGAATGCACAAATACATTCAGACTCTGCCCAGCTTGAAAAAGAATGGAAGGATCGAGGTGTTTCATGATGAGCGGATCAGCGATTATGATGATGGTTATAGGTATGGTAGTCATTTGGGGAGGGCTCGCATTAAGCATTGCAAATTTATTTAAGAAAAAGGCTTAGCAGAAAAACATCTGTACCAAAACGGTACAGATGTTTTTTTATGAAAAAATTGTATTAGAAAAAATTCCAATAACCATACTACAACTACGAGGAAGAGTGAAGGGGTGAATGAAAATTGGAACAAATGATTTATATTAAAATGCGCAATCGATTAAAAGTGTCTCCTACGTATGAAGTAAAACTGAGCGATGTTGCTCAACTTGCTGGAGATTCTTTGGTAGTTGAGTCGTTACAAAATGAGATAATTTACAAAATAACAGCGCATGATAAAACACATGTTGTAATTGATGTTATGAAAGTGATTGAGATTGTTCAACAAAAAGCGGCTCACTTACAAATTAATTTACTTGGTTCTGGACAAACTCTTGTTGAAATTATATATGAAAAAAAGAAAGTGCATCCGGTTTTCTTCGGACTTGTATGGTTGTTACTCTTCATTGGAGCAGCACTTGCAATTATTTATTTTCATGAAGATGTAAGCATGCAACAAGTACACCAACGGTTATATTACATGATTACTGGAGAATTTAAGGCGCAACCACTGTTATTTCAAATTCCTTATTCATTAGGTCTTGGGTTAGGTATGGTTTTATTTTTTAATCATGTATTTCAAAAGCGAATTAATGAAGAGCCTAGTCCGTTAGAAGTTGAGATGTTTCAATATCAACAGTCGCTTGATCAATATGTAATTGTTCATGAAAACAAGGATAATATGAAACAGCTTACCGATGATTGAGTCTGGATTCGTGATTTTAATTGGTTTAGCTGGAGGGATTGCAGTAGGTAGCGGATATGTCGCGTTTTTAGCTGTACTTGGTATAATCCCTCGTTTAGCTCAATTAACGAGAAGTGGAAAGCATATTCAATATTTTGAGTGGGCAGTCATTACAGGTACTTTAACAGGGGCTTGGTGTAGTTTGAAGAATATTACATTTCAAACGTCGCAATATTGGCTCGTAATATTAGGGTTATTTTGTGGCACATTCATTGGAATGCTAGCTGCGGCGTTAACGGAAGTGTTAAACGTTTTACCTATTTTAGCGAAACGGGTAGGGGTAGAGGGGAAAATTATTATTTTACTCGTTGCTCTTGTACTTGGAAAAGTAATAGGCTCATTGTTTCACTGGATTTATTTCGTAAAGTAGGAGGCAATATATATATGGCAGGGCGAAAACTGAAAGATGATTACATAAATAAAGTGAAAGAGTACCATCCGAAACCGAACTATTTAATAAATTGTGTGAAGGCATTTCTTGTTGGGGGATTCATTTGTACCGTCGGAGAAGTATTGATGAAATTTTATATACATTACTTTCACTTTAGTGAGCAAGAGGCAGGAAACCCTACAGTTGCAACTCTCGTTTTACTATCAGCGATTTTAACAGGATGTGGTGTTTATGATAAAATCGGGCAGTTTTCTGGAGCGGGATCAGCAGTACCAGTTACTGGATTTGCGAATTCTATGGCAAGTGCTGCGATAGAACATAGGAGTGAAGGGATTGTTCTAGGAATCGCTACAAACATGTTTAAGCTCGCAGGAAGCGTCATTGTGTTTGGAGTGGTCGGTGCATACATTATCGGATTAATAAGATATACATTTCAAATTTTAATGTCTTAAAGGAGGGATAGGTATGAGATTGACCGGAAAACAAACGTGGGTATTTCAAAATGATATCTTCGTGAATGCAACTGGTACCGCTGTCGGTCCGAAAGAAGCTGAAGGCCCTCTTGGAAAGGATTTTGATATTTCATATTCAGACTTACATTGTGGAGAGGAAAACTGGGAACTTGCTGAACGAAGGTTAATGTCAGACTCGATTCAACAAGCGTTGCAAAAAGGAAATATAAAACCATCACAAATTGATTTTTTTTTAGCAGGTGATTTATTAAACCAAACAGTGACAGCAAATTATGTTGCTCGAGATTGTGGTATTCCTTTTTTAGGGATGTTCAGTGCTTGTGCGACGTCAATGGAAACTTTGGCGGTTGGATCAGCATTTATAGATGGTGGATTTGCGAATCGTGTCTTAGCGACAGTAAGTAGTCATAATGCGACGGCTGAAAGACAATTTCGTAATCCAACAGAGTACGGGGGACAAAAGCCTGGGACAGCAAACTCGACTGTTACCGGAGCAGGATCCATATTAATTAGCAATGAAGAAAGTGCAATTAAAATAACAGCAGCAACAATCGGAAAAGTACAAGATTTAGGAATTGCTAATCCTCTAGATATGGGATCGGCAATGGCGCCAGCTGCTGCTCATACAATTCAACAGCATTTTGAAGATTTAAGAAGAAGTGCCGCTGATTATGACCTTATTGTTACTGGTGATTTATCAGCTGTGGGGACACCAATTACGAAACAACTTTTACTTGAGGAAGGGTATAATCTTGGACATATATACAACGATTGTGGATTAATGATTTACAATTCAAATCAAGAAGAAGTGTTTGCAGGTGGTAGTGGTTGTGCTTGTTCAGCTGTTGTAACATACGGTCATTTATTGCGTGAAATGCAAAAAGGGAACTTACAACGAATTTTTGTCGTTGCAACTGGAGCTTTATTAAGCCCGATGATGATACAGCAGAAGGAAACGATTCCAACGATTGCGCATGGTGTTGTGTTTGAAAGAGTTAAAGGAGAGTGAATTGTGGATTTTATATATGCATTTCTTGTAGGAGGAGCTATTTGTGTCATTGGACAAGTGTTGCTAGATTTTGCAAAGTTAACACCGGCACATTTAATGGCAACTTTTGTAGTCGCCGGAGCTATTTTAGACGGATTCGGATTGTATGATAAGCTTATAAAATTTGCAGGTGCTGGGGCAACGGTCCCTATTACAAGTTTTGGACATTCACTATTGCACGGGGCAATGCATGCGGCAGAAAAACATGGATATTTAGGGATTGGAATCGGTATGTTTAGCTTAACGTCTGCGGGGATTTCAGCGGCGATATTATTTTCATTTTTTGTTGCACTTATATGTAAACCGAAAGGATAAATCAAATGAGACGAAGGGTTGTTTTGGTCACAGATGGAGATGAATATGCAAAGCGGACAATTGAGCTTTTAACAAAGGAATTTGGGGGAAGGTGTATTTCAGCATCGCAAAGTAATCCGACCAAATTGACAGGGAAGAAAGTTGTTGAGCTTATTATGCAAACGCCATATGACCCTGTATTTGTCATGTTTGATGACAGCGGATTTATAGGAGAAGGATCTGGTGAAAAGGCGTTAAAGTATGTTGCAACACATAAACAAGTTGATGTACTGGGTATTTTAGCAGTAGCGTCGAATACACATCATTGGGAATGGGCGCGTGTAGATGTAAGTGTAGATCGGAATGGGAATTTGACAGAATACGGTGTTGATAAATTTGGACTCCCAGATGGTGAAATCGGCCGGATTAGTGGGGATACGATTTATTGTTTAGATGATCTGAACGTCCCTGTCATTGTCGGGGTCGGTGATATTGGTAAGATGTGTGGAAATGATGAATGGGAGAGAGGATCACCTATTACTAGAAAAGCGATTCAATTAATTTTGGAAAGGAGTGGGTTTTATGACGAAGCCTAAAAAGGTGAATATCCCGATTTCATCTTTTTTAAGTGATAATGAAAATTACTTAAAGCAAACAGTTGGACTAGGTGTTACATACGATGTTGGTATTCGTAAATTTCAAATTTTAAATAAAGAAATCGGTGTGTTATTTGTAAATGGACTTTGTGATACGAATTATATTATCCCTATTTTAGAAGAAGCAGTGGATACAAATGAAATAAGGGATGTAGAAGAAGATACAGTAAAGCTTTTAGAAAATCGTTTAATTCATCAACAAGTAAGTAAAGTGAAAACGATGGATGATGTAATGCTTCAAGTATTATCAGGACTCATTATTATATTTGTGGAAGGTGAAACGGAAGCTTTTGCAATAGATGTTCGTAGTTATCCGGGCCGGACACCGACAGAACCAGATACAGAAAAGGTAGTACGTGGTGCAAGGGATGGCTTTGTTGAAAATATCGTTGTAAATACAGCTTTAATTCGTAGAAGGATACGCGATCCACGTCTTCGAAATGAAATGATCCGAGTAGGGGATAGGTCGCAAACGGATATTTGTATTACATATGTACAAGATGTTGCAAATCCGGATTTAGTGAAGATTATAAAACAAGAATTAAATAGCATCGAAGTAGATGGGATTACGATGGCGGATAAAACGGTAGAAGAATTTGTTGTAAGGCAAAGTTATAATCCATTCCCGCTTATTCGATATACAGAAAGGCCCGATGTAGCAGCAAATCATCTATTAGAAGGACATGTACTAGTGCTCGTTGATACGTCACCAAGTGCGATGATTACGCCAACAACATATTTTCATCATTTACAGCATGCTGAAGAATTTAGACAAAATCCAGCTGTAGGTACATTTTTACGTTGGGTACGTTTTCTAGGTGTTATATTCTCCTTATTCTTATTGCCATTTTGGTTAGTGTTTGTATTTGATCCAACGCTTTTACCGGAGAAACTCGCTTTCATTGGGCCAAATAAGATGACACATTTACCTATTTTATTACAAGTTTTGATGGCTGAAATTGGACTTGAATTTTTAAGGATGGCTGCTATTCATACACCGACACCATTGTCGTCAGCAGCAGGTTTGATTTCAGCTATATTAATTGGTCAAATTGCAATTGATGTAGGTTTATTTGTACCAGAAGTTATTTTGTATGTAGCGGTTTCTATGATTGGATCATTTGCAACTCCGAGTTATGAGCTTGGACTTGGAAATAAGGTAGGAAAATTATTTGTCATTATTTTAACCGGCATCTTTCATGAGATGGGATTTGTAATCGGAATGACGATGTTGATTTTATTTTTAGCGTCCATAAAAAGTTTACAAACACCGTATTTATGGCCGTTTTTACCATTTGATTGGGGTGCGTTAACGAAAATTTTACTCCGCCCAACTATGTCGAGTTTAAAAGTGCGTCCTAGTATTGTACGACCTCAAAATGTAAGAAGACAAAAATAAACGGGATTATGCTCCCGTTTATTTTTTTATTGAAAATTTATTTTTTTTTAACAAAAACCAAACATTTTTTGTGTACACTTAGAGTAGATATTGTGTATGAGAGGGGAAGAGGACATGATTAAATTATTTGTAAGTGATTTAGATGATACGCTCGTTTACAATGTGAATCATATGCAAAAAGAAGATGAACGTGCACTTTGTTGGTTAGCTGAAAAAGGGACAAATATTTGTTTTGCCTCTGGCCGCTTTACTCATCGAATTGATGAAGTCGTAAATAGGTTTGCATTCCCGTATTACACAACTAGTTTAAATGGAGCGATGATGTTACTACCGGATGGAAAAATATTTCATGAATCAAGTTTTGAAGATGGGATTGCCCAGGAAATATATCGATATATCCATAAAAAGGGACTAGCAGATATTGTTTGTGCAAATGAGCAACGGTATACAAAAAGAAAGAATGAACATCATCATAATTTTGAAACGTATATGGGCGTACATATTGCTGAGATAGAAGCATTAGAAGAGGAATTTGGTAAGACTGTACATCCTGCGAAATTGTTTGTTTTTGGAGAAGAAGAGACAATTGCAGCATTAGATCAAGAGTTACGAGATACATTTCAGAGCGAAGCAGAAGTTTTTATGTCTGGTAAACGCTATGTTGACATTATGCCAAGGGGAGTAAGTAAAGGGAGTGCTTTAAGGCGGCTAATGGAACATTTGCAAATTGAAGCAAATGAAGTTGCATGCATTGGAGATTCTTTCAATGATATTTCTATGTTTGAAGTAACTCCGCATTCATTTACTCTTCATCATGCTCATCCATATGTGAAGGAGAAGGCAAATCATATTGTTCGTTCGGTTGAAGAAGCTGTTATGAAATTGCCGTTACTTGTATAAAAAAGAAGCTCGTCACTGACGAGCTTCTTTTTACTTGAATAACGATTTAACAAAATCAATGATACTTGAGAAGAAATCTTTCACTTTATCTAGGAATCCTTGCCCTTCTTCAGATCCTAAAAAGGCAGAAACGTGTTCTTTTGCTTTATTTAACTGACTGCCAACTTGATTCCAATCGATATTAAGATTTTTCATTTTATCAAATAGCGCAACTAAGTTATCTAACTGTTCATCCGTTAATGTAATACCAAGTTGATCCGCAATTTTTTTAATTAATGAACGTAAATCTTCAGTCGTTTTTGGCTGTTCTTTGGCAATTTCTTCTTTAATTTTTGCAACAAGTTGAACTGCTTTTTCTTCACCGATTTTATCGCCGAGCTGGGCCGTTTGCACCATTTCTTCATTGGCTACTTTTTTTACTTCCTCAGGAATTGCTTTGTTTGATGTTGTTTCATAGGCCTTCATTAAACCTGTTAAAGCAGCAGTTCCTGAAACTTTAAATGGTGCAGTAATTTGAATCTCTGCATCCTTCACACCTGCTGTAATAAGTGCGTTTGTGTACATCGCATCTGTTATCGAATTAATATTTTTTGAGCGTACAATAAGGCCAGATCCTGGCTTTGTGTATGTAATCATAGAAGAGGAAATTGCTCTCGTACCAATTTGTGCTTTTGGAACAATTCCTTCTAGAAATTTATGTTCTTCCGCATTAGACACAGTAATGATTGTAGCATCTTTCGGTGCTTTCATTTCTTTTAACAGATCTTGTTTTTGTTGTTCAGATAAGTTTTCTCCTAGTGTAACAATTGATTCTCCCTCAATGATGTCTGCAAATGAAGCTGTTGGCATCATAAATACCGTTACAGCTAATAGCAGAGCTAGTAATTTCGTTTTCACGAAAAATCGCTCCCTTTCTCTTTCTAAAATTTTCGGGCAACACAGTTATTATAGTATATATTTTTTATTTGTCACCTAGCTTTCTCCACATTTCAAAAAAGAAGTATGTAGATTGTCGGATTCTTTTTGTTTCTAGTCATGAATGTGGTAATATAGTGCTGAGATAGTTGAAAGGAGACATATACGTATGAAAACTTTAGGATACATATTAATGGAAAATGGTGAAAAAATCGATTTAGAATTTTTCCCAGAAGAAGCACCAAAAACAGTAGAAAACTTTAAAAAATTAGCAGAGCAAGGATTTTATGATGGTGTAACATTCCACCGCGTTATTCCTGGCTTCGTAAGCCAAGGTGGAGACCCAACAGGAACAGGAGCAGGTGGTCCAGGTTACTCTATTCCATGTGAAACTGATGGAAATCCTCATAGACATCTTGTTGGCTCACTTTCTATGGCACATGCTGGCCGTAACACAGGCGGTAGCCAATTCTTTGTTGTTCATGAGCCACAACCGCATTTAGATGGCGTACACACTGTATTCGGTAAAGCAACAAGCGGTATTGAAACAGTATTAAACATGCGTCAAGGCGATGTAATGAAAGAAGTTAAAGTTTGGGAAGAATAAGTTACGAGAAAAAGAGAGCGATTTTGCTCTCTTTTTTTATTTCGTATAAACAGTAATTGGTATATATTTCGAAATATATGATGCAAATAGGACGGCTACTAACGTTAAAATATATTGTGCAGGAGAACACAATTTTAACAAAATACATAGAATGGAGTACCGATTATATGCTTCAATAAATGGATTTCTCTCAACATATTGTTTTTAATAGAACTATTTCGTTCAAAAATAATTAAAATGTGATGAGCAGGGGGATTCTCCTTTTAGTTTCTATACAGTATTGTCTCTTTTCTGAGCGGTATAATAGAAAAAAATAGCGTGGAAACATATATTTGACTTTCTTCTTAACGCTTTGTATGATTATCAAGTTGTTTCAGCCTCTTCTCACTCTGTTAAAAATATTGTAGAATGAATGTGATATGAAAAGAGTGACTGAGGGGATAAATAGTTTGTAACTTTTGTAAGAAGGGATAAGGGTTATGTTAATTCGTTTTAAAAAAAGTTATGAAAAAATTGCAATGGGGCTTCTTTCATTTATGCCAACTGAAAAAGATGTGAAAACATTACAATTGACAATGAAAGAGTATGAGGCGAAAGAGGATTGGCAATTGTATTTGTGGAAACAAAATGAAGATTTTGTTGGGATAATGGGGATTATAAAAAAAGAAGATCAGGTATTGGAAATTCAGCATTTGAGCGTGAATCCGTCTCACCGTCATATGGGTATTGGGACGAAGATGGTTCAAGAGCTTAAGAGTAAATTTCTTGAGTTTACAATTTGCGGAAATGAGCAAACAGCAAGTTTTTGCAAAAAGTGTAAAGAGCTTGAACAAAATATACATTCATGAAAGCAGGGATAAGTAGTTTATTATCTCTGCTTTCTTTTTTGTAGTTGTTCGTGTCGTTCAGAAATGACTTCTGTTCGATCACGCAATGTGTGCTTATTTATGATGTATTCACCAGGAATGACGTTCGCATCTTTCCAAGAGAGGTTTTGTTTCTTACATAACTGTATGCATTGTTTTTCTAGCGATACGTCTAATAATGGTAAAAATAACGGGGCAAAATTTTCCTTTTTGTGGATAGATTGTAATCTTTCATTTAATAAGAATGTAAGTTGTTTATGATCTATTCCGAATTGATGTAATTGCGCGCTGTTCTTTTCTAAAATTGTTATTGCGCTTTTTATCATCTTCTCTGCACCATTCCAATTGGATCGTCTATGATGGTATAAGGAAACAGCAATTTGAATGAGACCGACTAAGTAATTGTCACGTTCTCCTCTAGGCTTTAATTTCCAATACTCTTCTAGTATTTCATGACATTCAAAATAATCATAGTCTCCATGAAAATGAATTAAAAATTGCATGTACTCGGTAGGATACATTTTTTTCGCTCCTGTCTAACGGTTATATGTACAGTGTATCATAGAAATATTAACAATAAGCGACTAGGGAAATATCCCTAGTCGCTTTATTGCTTCATATTAGCAGAAGCAAGCTGCTCCTACAATGATTAGTAAAATGAACAGTACAACAAGTAATGCGAATCCACCGCTAAAACCGCAATCAACGTGACCCATAGTTTTTTGACCTCCTACATTGTTCTTACTACATTGTTATCATATGAAGCGGTGGGCATTATGACATGGGCATAGGTCTATTTTTAATTAAATTTCTTAAAAAGGTTGGATAGAACATGAGTATGCTCTATACTTATGTTGTTATAGAAAAAATGTGGTGGGATGCTTTGTGCAGTATAATTTTAAAGTAGAGGCTTTTGAAGGGCCTTTAGATCTATTGTTACACTTAATACATCGTTACGAAATTGATATATATAATATTCCTGTAGCGGAAATTACAGAGCAATATCTATCTTATGTCCATACGATGAAAGAACTACAATTAGATGTTGCCAGTGAGTATTTAGTAATGGCTGCAACGTTATTACAAATTAAAAGTAAAATGTTGCTACCGAAACAAGAAGAAGATGTACCTGATAACGGTGATGACTTTATAGACGACCCTCGTCAAGAATTGATGGAGAGGTTAATTGAATATAAGAAATATAAGCAAGTTGCTACTGAGTTAAAAGAAAGAGAACAAGAAAGAGCACAGCTATATACACGTCCGCCAATTGATTTTACATCATTTCAACAAGAAGAGGAGACGAGCTTACCTCTTGATGTTACGTTATATGATATGTTAGCGGCATTTCAAAAGCTAATGCGCCGTAAAAAAGCAAAGAACCCCGTAACGACGCGAATTACTCGTCAAGAAATACCAATTGCACAGCGAATGACTGATATACTACAGCAGTTAGAAGTAAAAGGCGGTCGTCAAAGCTTTTATGATTTGTTTGCTGATGAAGAACGTGAAATAATGGTTGTAACATTTTTAGCGGTTCTTGAACTGATGAAAAATCAACAAATCATAATTGAGCAAGAACATAATTTTGATGAAATTTTCGTATCAAGCTCTAATAAATCCGTATAGAGCCAGCATGTGAAGATGGGGTAGAAATATTTTATCTCATGTTAGGTTTTAATGTATCGTTTGGAACGAGAGAAGAAATATTGAACCGAACGCATTTACTGTGATTCGGTTTTTTTATGTGTATTTTTATAGGGAAATAGGAGGAAGGAGTTCGTAAAATGGATAGAAGAGAACAAAAAGCGATTATTGAAGGGCTTTTATTTGTTGCGGGTGACGAAGGTATTTATCCAGAACAGATAGCGAAAGTTCTTGAAATTGAAGTGGAAGAAGTAATAAACAGTATAGAGGAAATGCAGAAGGAATGTGAAGGATCGCATCGCGGTTTGCAAATTGTGCAATATGCAAAAGTATATCGTTTTGCAACAAAGAAAGAGCATGCTTCGTACTATCAAAAATTAATAGATACGCCAACAGCGGCTTCACTTTCTCAAGCAGCTCTTGAAACGTTGGCAATCGTTGCGTACCGTCAACCGATTACAAGGACAGAAATGGAAGAGATTCGAGGAGTGAAAACAGACAAGGCATTACAAACGTTAGTTTCGCACTTGCTTATAAAAGAAACGGGAAGAGCGGAAGGCCCAGGGCGTCCTATCTTATACGGAACTACGAAAGAGTTTTTGGACACGTTTGGATTAAAAACGTTAGATGATTTACCAGCCCTTTCTGAAGAAAATGAACAAATGAATGAAGCAGATTTATTCTTCGGTTCTTTACAGGAATTATCAAAATAAAAGCTTAGCATTTTGCTAAGCTTTTTTTGTATATCAATTACAGAGCGTGCCATACTAAATGAAAAAAGGAGACGAGTTATGAGAGGTGTACGGAATATTCTATTGTTGGTTTCTGTTTTATTATGTTTTTCGTTAAACAGCGCATCGGCTAAAAGATATATGATGTCTATTCATACTGCGTCTTCTATACATATGCAGCGGCAACATTTTGGTAAAATGAAAGTGAGTTTTTTAAAAGTTGGACAAGGTGATGCGACACTTATTACATTGCCAAATGGTCAAACGATGTTAATAGATGGAGGTCCTTATGAAGCGGGAGAGGTCATTATTCAAAAACTAATTGAAAAAAGAATTAATCATTTAGATGTAATTGTAAGTACTCATCCTGATATGGACCATATAGGAGGACTTATTCCAATTGTAGAGCAAATGCCAGTTTCCCTCGTATTAGATAGCGGAAAAACATATAGTTCATTTACTTATCATACGTATCGAAATAACATTAAAAAAAGGGGCATTCCTTTCATTCCAGTGAAGGAAGGACAATACATACCGCTAGATCCACATGTTTCTATACAAGTATTGAACAATGGAAAATCGAAAGATGAGAATAACGAGTCTTCAATTGTGTTAAAGATTCGTTATGGTAAAGCGGACTTTTTATTAATGGGTGATGCTGATGTACGGACGGAAAATGAAATATTAGAGCAATTTGATGTACATGCAGATGTATTAAAGGTGGGGCATCATGGCTCATATACTTCAACGAGTGAAACGTTCTTGAAAAAAGTAGATCCACAATTCGCTATTCTTTCGTACGGGAGTAGAAATCCGTATGGGCATCCACACCAAAGTGTAGTGAAACGATTAAAACAGCACGGTATAATGCTATATGGAACAAACAAACGAACAGTAGAAATAGAAACAGATGGTGAACATATTGCAATGTGGTCGAGCGGCTTGATGCCATTACTTAAGTAACTAATTATATAAGAGGTTATTTTCCCTTTTTGGAAAAAATGAATAACATATATTATAATTGAGAGAGAAACAATTAATTTCCTTTTTTGCTGAACAAAGAGGAAATTTCATTAGAATGTATAGACAACTACTCGTGTGTATATTAAGATGGAATTAGGCGAATAAGGTAATAATAACAAGTAGGTATTTCATGGGAAAGGGTCGATGAAAATGAAAACGCAAGTTGTCATCAATGCCAAAATTTATACAGGTCAAGAAGTAGTGGAAAACGGATTTATTCGTTACGCAGAAACAATTAAAGAAATTGGTTTGATGGCTCAATATGTATCACAAGAAAATGAAACTGTTTTAGATGCGGCAGGGAAGATTGTGATTCCAGGTATGATTGATGTTCATATTCATGGTGGATACGATATTGATGCGATGGATGCAAATAGCGATGGATTAGTAACTCTTGGTAAAGAAATGTTAAAAGAAGGAGTTACAACTTACTTCCCAACAACGATGACACAAGCTCCAGAAGCGATTGAAGCAGCGTTAACTGCTGCCAAGGAAGCGAAAGATAAGGGAGCACATTTCGAATATATTCACTTAGAAGGACCATATGTTTCAAAAAAACGTGCGGGTGCACAACCACTTGAACATATTGTTCCTGCAAGTATCGAGCAATTTAAACAATGGCAGGAAGCAAGCGGTAATCTAATTAAATTAGTAACATATGCGCCGGAAGAAGAAGGTGCGTTAGAGTTTGAACAGTATCTTGCTGAAACTGGCGTTGTTGGCACAATGGGACATACAGATGCGATTGATGCACAACTGAAAAATAGAAAAATTACACATGCAACACATTTATACAATCAAATGCGTGGATTACATCACCGTGAACCAGGAGTTGTTGGTCATGTGTTATTAAATCCAGATGTAATGGTTGAAGTAATTACAGATGGTATTCATATTCACCCTGATATGGTGAAATTAGCATATAAATTAAAAGGACCAAAAAAAGTAAGTGTCATTACTGATGCAATGCGTGCAAAAGGTCTTGAAGATGGATTATATGAGCTTGGCGGACAGCCAGTACATGTAAAAGATGGTAGTGCCCGATTAGAAGATGGAACGTTAGCTGGTAGTATTTTGAAAATGGATCAAGCTTTCCGAAATGTAATTGAATTTACAGGATGTTCAATCGAGGATGCAGTACTCATGACATCGGTTAACCAAGCAAAAGAGTTTGGATTAAATAATAAAGGTGCGTTAGCGGTAGGTAAAGATGCAGACTTTGTTGTTATGACTGAAGAATTACATGTATATGATACGGTGCGTTTAGGAATTCATATGAAGGAAGGGAAGTAATTAAATGAATATTCTTGTTGTAAAAACTCCAGAAGAATTAGCAGAAGCAGGTTATAAGTTAATTGAAGGGGTTGTAAAATCAAAAGAAAATCCAACATTAGGAATGGCTACAGGAAGCTCTCCATTAGGTATTTATGCAGAAATGCGAAAAAATAAACTTGATACAAGTCATGCAACCACTGTAAACTTAGATGAGTACGTAAATTTACCACATGAAGATAAAAACAGCTATCACTATTTCATGCAAGAACAGTTGTTTGATCATCTTCCATTTAAACAAACTTATGTACCAAACGGGATGGCAAGTGATTTAGAGGAAGAGTGCAAGCGTTATGAAGGCATTCTAGCAGCTAACCCAGTTGACTTACAGATTCTTGGAATCGGTGAAAACGGTCACATCGGATTTAATGAGCCAGGAACACCATTTAATTCTCCAACTAACATTGTGGAATTAACAGAATCTACACGCCAAGCAAATCTTCGCTTCTTTGAAAATGAAGAAGATGTGCCGACTCATGCGATTACAATGGGAATTGGAAGCATTATGAAAGCGAAACAAATTCTACTTGTTGCTATGGGATCTAAAAAGGCAGAAGCTATTAAAGAATTATTGCAAGGTGAATATAGTGAGGCGTGTCCTGCTACAGTTTTACAACGTCATCCGAATGTAACCGTAATCGCAGATCCAGAAGCTCTATCTTTATGCAGTGAGGCGATTGCTGATGAACATCGACAAGTATTCACCATTTCCGATCTATTATCAGATTCAAGAGTGGGTGAAACAGCTAATTGAGGACGGCGAATGGAAGCCGGGAGATAAAATTCCATCTGAGAATGAACTTTGTGATAAGTTCGAAGTGAGTCGTATGACAATCAGACAGGCAATTAATAACTTAGTGGAACAAGGGTATTTATACCGGAAGCGTGGAATTGGAACGTTCGTCCAACTTCCGAAAGTGGAGCAAAAGTTGCAAGGGATGACGGGATTCACAGAAGATATGATTTCTCGTGGTATGAAACCGAGCAGCCAGTTATTAAGTTTCCGCCTAGTTCCAGCTACTGCTAAAATAGCAGACCGGCTAAGAATACAAGAGGGAGAATCGGTTTATGAGGTGAGGCGTACTCGCTTAGCTGATGACGAACCGATTGCATTTGAGACGACATATTTGTCGCCAACTCTTGTGAAAGATATTAACGAAGAAATATTGCAACAATCTTTATATGAACATTTAGAGAAAAAACTGGGCTTTAAGCTAGTTCGCGCTACTCAGTCAATTGAGGCTTCAATTGCAACGGATAACGAAGCTGAACATCTGCATATTCCTAAAAAGGCGCCTGTACTTGTAATGCGTCAATGGTCTTATTCAGAAGGTGAGTTACCGTTAGAGTATGTGAAATGTATTTATCGTGGTGACCGTTATAAGTTTATTACGAACATCGCACGTAACAAGTAATATATTTCAGTTTGTGAAGTACAGTGAACTTTGATGTTTTCAACATGTAAAGAAATAAAAATACGACTCATCCTTATAAGGAGCGAGTCGTATTTTTATTATGAGCAATCACGTGGTTAACAGCATCCTTGACTGTATCTACTACATAGTGAGCATGCTTTTTTACTGCCTCATCTGCTTGAGACATAGCAAAACTGTGAGGAGTTAAAGAAAACATTGGAATATCATTATAAGAATCCCCTATACAAGCAACTTCCTCTGGTTGTATTTGAAATTCTTTTAATAAAATAGAAATAGCAGAACCTTTACTAATATTTGGTGGCATCACATCTAAACATTGTTCTGCTGAAATGAAAGTACTAACTTTTCCAGTGAATTTTTCGTCAATCTTTTCCTGAAGAACTTGTAAATCCTCTTTCGTTCCACCGACAGAAATTTTATTTGGATAAATGGTATCATCAATTTTTTGTAATAAATTTGGTTCTTCAATAGAAGTCATTGTTATTTGTTTTTCTAACTCATGTATAAAAGGTGTCTTCTCTTCAATGTAGTAATTATGTTCATCGCTTACATAACGGAAGTAAGGATCTTCTTTTGTCATCGCTAATAAATCAGGTAAAATACTAGAGTCGAATGTAGCGGATAGTAGTTGTTTATTATCGTTTGTATACACAAATACACCATTCACACTAATGCGGTGGAAATTTGTATTAACTGCCTTCATCAAATCTGCAATTTCATTATCAAGTCTTCCTGAAGCGAAACAAAGAATTACATTTTGTTCAGCTAAACTGCGTAGGGCCATAACATCCTGTTCGTCGATAAGACCTCCGTGTTGCATCATTGTACCATCGATATCACTTACAAACATTTTAATCATGTTGCTATCTCCTTTCTATGTACAGTTGCTCTTACATTATACGCATCATATATAAACATGTCTAAAAAATGAATTTTTATTAAATGGTAGATGTTTTACATTGACGACAAAGAAGAATATTCTGTAACATAAAAGCAGGCTATTTAAGTACGAGGGTGGTGTTATATGAGTAATTATCTAGAAATTAAAAAAGTTTTAAATAATAATGTCATCATTGCTAGCCATCCTGAACACGAGGAAGTAGTAGTGATCGGTAAAGGAATTGGATTTGGGAAAAAGGCTGAAGATGTGTTGGAGCAAGAACAAATTGAGAAAATGTTTGTTTTAAAAAATGAACGTGATCGAGAACAATACAAACTTTTAGTACCACATGTGAGTGAAAAGCTAATTGAATTGATGAATGATATTATGTTATATATTCAAGAAAAAGCGGAATCTCCATTAAATGAACATATTCATATCGCTTTAACAGATCATATTTCTTTTGCAATTAAAAGGCTGAAACAAGGACTTACAATAGATAATCCTTTTTTAGTTGAAACGAAAATGCTATATCCAGAGGAATATGAAATTGCTGAAGGCGTTGTGCAACTTTTAAATTCTCGTTTGCAAATTACATTGCCAGAAGGGGAAGTTGGCTTTATCGCACTTCACATTTACAGCTCGCTTACAAACTCTGATTTATCTTCTGTTAATCAAAATTCCCGTCTTATTGCACAACTTGTGTCTTTAATTGAGACAAGCTTACAAATTACATTAGACCAAGAAAGCATTCATTATTTACGCCTTATTCGCCATTTACAATATGCTATTGAGCGGGTGAAAAAAGGAGAAAAAGTAGAAGAAGCACAAAGTTTTGCTGATTTATTAAAGTTGGAATATCCAGTTTGTTATAATTTGGCGTGGAAACTAGTCAAAGTAATGCAGAAAGAATTGCAACTCCCTGTATATGAAGCGGAGAGTATTTATTTAACGATGCATTTACAACGATTAGTGAAAGCAGAACATGTGTAAAAAGACATATATTTTTGTCTAAAATGAAAACGTTAAAAAAAATGATTGAATCGCTTACAATAGTTATGTATAATAACTATTGCAAAGTTATACAAAATTCGACAAACACATTAAGGTAAGTAACGAAAACGTTTGCCTTAATTATAGTGAACTTATACGTAATCCTATTTTTGACACGTGTTACTGATTCGATCAGGCATGAGTGGAGAGAAGTTGGGAATGTAAGCTAAATAAAGGGACATACTACCCTTTGTATAGCTATCGTTCTATCTTTTTTTTCCTCATGCCTTTTTGGCGTTTGTCGAAAAGTATCAATATAGATAAGAGAGGAAGGGTTTCCATGTTTAAGAAGATCTTTGGTGTTCTTCAAAAAGTCGGAAAAGCGCTCATGCTTCCAGTAGCGATTTTACCGGCAGCAGGTATTTTACTTGGATTTGGTAATGCATTTCAAAATCCACAGTTAACAAATGTTATTCCTGCTTTAAAAGCAGATTGGTTCGTAATGGTTGCAAAAATTATGGAACAATCGGGTGATATTATTTTCGCTAACCTTGCATTATTATTCGCAGTTGGGGTAGCAATCGGTTTAGCTGGTGGAGACGGAGTAGCTGGTTTAGCAGCATTCGTCGGCTACTTAATTATGAACAAAACGATGAGTGTGTTCTTAGAAGTAGATAAGCTAGTGAAGGTAACAAGTTCTGGAACAGATCCAGTGAAAATTGGATTTGCAGATCCAGCATATGCAAACGTATTAGGAATTCCAACGCTACAAACAGGAGTATTTGGTGGTATTATCGTCGGGATAGTAGCTGCATATTGCTATAATAAATACTTCAACATTGAATTACCATCATACTTAGGTTTCTTTGCAGGTAAGCGTTTCGTACCGATCGCAACTGCAACATTCTCTTTAGTAGTAGGTATTATCATGTGCTTCGTTTGGCCATACATTCAAGGTGGCTTAAATACGTTCTCACATCAAATGATTGATGCAAATAGAACGTTAGCAGCATTTATATTCGGTTTAATCGAACGTTCATTAATTCCATTTGGATTACATCATATTTTCTATTCACCGTTCTGGTTCGAATTCGGTCAGTATACAAATGCAGCTGGCGAATTAATCCGCGGTGACCAAAAAATCTTTATGGCACAGTTAAAAGATGGTGTGGAATTAACAGCAGGTACATTTACAACTGGTAAGTATCCGTTCATGATGTTCGGTCTTCCAGCTGCCGCTTTAGCAATGTACCATGAAGCACGTCCAGAAAATAAAAAATTAGCAGCTGGTATTTTAGGATCTGCTGCATTAACATCTTTCTTAACAGGTATTACAGAACCACTTGAATTTTCATTCTTATTCGTAGCACCAGTATTATTCGGAATTCACGCAGTATTCGCTGGTCTATCATTTATGACAATGCAAATTTTAGGTGTTAAAATTGGTATGACATTCTCTGGTGGTTTAATCGACTTTATCTTATTCGGTGTACTACCAGGCCGTACAGCATGGTGGTGGGTAATTATTGTTGGTCTTGTACTAGCAGTTATTTACTACTTCGGATTCCGCTTTGCAATCCGTAAATGGGATTTAAAAACACCTGGTCGTGAAGTAGCAAATGCGAATGAAGGTGCAGGAAAAACAGAAGCAGGTGAACTTCCACGTGAAGTATTAGTAGCACTTGGTGGTAAAGAAAACATCGCTTCTTTAGATGCTTGTATTACTCGTTTACGTGTACAAGTTAACGAACAAAAGAATGTAAATAAAGACCGCTTAAAAGAGCTTGGAGCAGCTGGTGTACTTGAAGTTGGAAATAACATTCAAGCTATTTTTGGACCGAAATCTGACACATTAAAATCACAAATTCATGATATTATGTCAGGTCGTACACCTCATGTTGAAAAAGAAGAGCCTGTAAAAGTGGAAGAAACTCCTCAACAAGTTGATGAAAATGAAACAATCGTTTCACCAATTGAAGGGAAAATCTTACCGATTACAGAAGTACCTGACCAAGTATTCTCAGGGAAAATGATGGGAGATGGATTTGCGATTGAGCCAACAGAAGGAACAGTAGTTTCTCCAGTTAATGGTGAGATTGTAAATGTATTCCCTACAAAACATGCGATTGGTATTCAGTCTGAAGGTGGAAAAGAAATTTTAATCCACTTTGGTATTGATACTGTAAAATTAAATGGTGAAGGCTTTGAAGCGCTTATAGCACAAGGTGATAAAGTGAAGCAAGGACAACCATTATTAAAAGTAGATCTTGCATTTGTAAAAGAAAATGCACCATCTATTATTACACCAATCGTCTTTACGAATTTACAACAAGGGCAACAAGTCGAATTGAAAAAAGATGGAAATGTTAAAAAGGGCGAAAACGCTATTATTGACATTCAATAGGAATTTGACGCAAAATGTTTATAATTATAATAGGCGATGTGGTTGACCGAACATCGCCTATTATATACAATAGATGATGTAGTACTCACGTCTATACAACTAAAAAAATACGTAATTTAAAGGAGATAAATTATCATGGAAAAAATCTTTAAAGTAACTAGCGATTCAGGAATTCATGCTCGTCCAGCAACTCTACTTGTAAACACTGCAAGCAAATTTGGTTCTGACATTAACTTAGAGTATAACGGAAAAAACGTTAACTTAAAATCAATCATGGGTGTTATGTCTTTAGGAATTCAACAAGGCGCGGAAATTAAGATCACTGCAAATGGTGATGATGCAGCTCAAGCACTAGCAGCTATCGAAGAAACTATGAAAAACGAAGGATTAGGAGAATAATGACTCTTAATATCCAAGGGATCGCTGCATCAAGTGGGATTGCTATTGCAAAGGCTTTCAGACTTGAGAATCCTGAATTTAACATTGAAAAGAAATCAATTACGAACGAAGCTGCTGAAATTGCACGCTTAGACGCTGCGCTTGAGAAAGCAAAATCTGAACTAGAAGCTATTAAGGACCACGCTTTTGCTGAGTTAGGTGCTGATAAAGCTGCTATCTTTGAAGCACATTTATTAGTATTAAATGATCCGGAATTAGTAAATCCAGTAAAAGATAAAGTAAATAGCGAAAAAGTAAATGCTGAATTTGCAATGGATGAAGTTGCATCAATGTTTATTTCTATGTTTGAAAACATGGATAACGAATATATGAAAGAACGTGCTGCGGATATTCGCGACGTAACAAAACGCGTTCTTGCACATTTACTAGGAATTAACTTCTCAAATCCTGGTACAATTTCTGAAGAAGTAATCATTATTGCTGAAGATTTAACACCATCTGATACAGCTCAGTTAAACCGTAAGTATGCAAAAGGTTTCACAACTGATATCGGTGGACGTACATCTCACTCTGCAATTATGGCTCGTTCTATGGAAATTCCAGCTGTTGTTGGTACGAAAGTTGTTATGGAGAAAATCCAAAACGGCGATATCGTAATCATTGACGGTTTAGATGGAGAAGTAATTGTAAATCCATCAGAAGAAACTCTTCGTTCGTTTGAAGAAAAGAAAGCGAAATTTGAAGAGCAAAAAGCTGTATGGGCAAAATTAAAAGACCAAGCTACTGTAACAAGCGATGGACATCACGTTGAGCTTGTTGCTAATATCGGAACACCAAATGATGTACAAGGTATTATCGATAATGGCGGAGAAGGCGTTGGTTTATACCGTACAGAATTCTTATACATGGGCCGTGACAATCTTCCAACAGAAGAAGAGCAGTTCGATGCGTATAAAGCAGTTCTTGAAGGTGTAAAAGAAGGTCAACCTGTCGTTGTTCGTACACTTGACATCGGTGGAGATAAAGAGCTTCCATACTTACATTTACCAAAAGAAATGAACCCATTCTTAGGATACCGTGCAATTCGCTTATGTCTTGATGAGCAAGATGTGTTCCGTACACAACTTCGTGCATTACTTCGTGCTAGCGTATACGGTAACTTAAAAATTATGTTCCCAATGATTGCAACTCTTGATGAGTTCCGTCAAGCGAAAGCGATCTTATTAGAAGAGAAAGCAAAACTTGTAGAAGCGGGTACAACTGTTTCTGATTCTATTGAAGTTGGTATGATGGTTGAAATTCCAGCTTCAGCAGTATTAGCAGATCAATTCGCAAAAGAAGTTGATTTCTTCTCTATCGGAACAAACGACTTAATCCAATACACAATGGCTGCGGACCGTATGAACGAACAAGTAGCTTACTTATACCAACCATATAACCCATCTATTTTACGTCTTGTAAAAATGGTTATCGACGCTGCTCATAAAGAGGGCAAATGGGCTGGTATGTGTGGTGAGATGGCGGGAGATTCACTTGCTATCCCATTATTATTAGGATTAGGCTTAGATGAGTTCAGTATGAGTGCAACATCTATCCTTCCTGCAAGAACACAATTAAGCAAATTGTCAAAAGCAGAAATGGAAACATTAGCAGAAAAAGCATTAACAATGTCAACTGCTGAAGAAGTTGTTGAATTAGTTAAAAGCATATAATAAAAAAAAACCTGAGTCGATTTGAAATCGGTCTCAGGTTTTTGCTATGAGAAAAGTAAATCTTATTTTCTTACTATAGAGGATAAGGAACAGAATTAGATAGCGATTGCGATAATATCAGTTGGGCATACACGTAAAATGCCAGTAAAAGTATTTTGATTGTTCTTATCGTCTTTATTGTTGTTATCTTTGTTGTTATTAGCTAAAGCAGAGAAAAGAGCAACACCGTTACAGAATCCTTCAAAAATTACATTGCGGAATGATTGATGGACTCTAATACTTAAAAGAGAAATTTCTGTTCCAACTGAAATAGTAGCAAGTACGTTACATACAGCAGGTCGTTGTGGTCTAACTTCTTCTCTCTCTCTCACGATGATGACATTCTTTAAAGTTATCACAGCATCCAAATGATCCAAACATAATCCTCATCACCCCCTTCACACTTATAATCTATGTAAGTTCGGTAGTTGGTGACTGGACAGATAATGAAAATTTTTCTAGGGGATTTTCTCATTTTAAATGACTAGGTGGGTATTTAGTATGGAATGATGTTTAAAATAGGGGAAATATCACAAAAAAATGTAAAGACCACCGAAATGAAATAAATTAGGTAGCCTTTACACTTTTTTGCTTTTATATAAAACGATGATATATACAGGAAGAGCTAGGAGTAGTGGTGCAATGGATCGTGCAGTATGTTTTTCTGCTTCTAATTGGAACACTTCTTCTTTTGGGAATTGTAACACTGATATGTTTGCAGCATCGCCAATAAAATATAGCAGTAGTACAGTTACTATGTAACTTAAAAGTGCGATAAAGCTTCCGTATGAACTCAATGAAAATCCCTCTCTTGTTATCTATTTGTTATCATTGTATCACAATTGTAACAAAAACACACGGTTATCTTTCGGTGGTTTAACAAATTTCGACACAAAACGCCATATTTGTTTATGGGGATAGCATGAAAATTACGATTTCTCTACGTATAGATGTCGAATAATACATTGTAATATTACGGATGTGTAACAGAATATAAAAAAACGAAGGTAATGAAATTACCTTCGTTTTTTATTATTTCGCCCATTCACTCACTTGTTCTACGCTCATGCGCGGTGCAGGGTGACCTTTTAAAGTGGATTCACCAATTGTAATAAGCATAATTGGTACGTAACGAGATGAAACATTAAATTCTTCCATTAGTGCTTGTGGGTTGAAGCCACCAATAGCGCAAGTATCCCAACCAGTTGCTTTAGCAGCAAGCATAAGTTGCATTGCTGCTAAAGCAGCATTTGAAAAGGCAGCATCTCGTGGGTATTGCTCACGAGTATATGCAGATTCAATGTTTTTAGCTAAGCGCTCTTTTGCTTCTTCTTTCATAAATCCTTGTTCAACAATTGGACCGTAAACAGGTTCAACATTTTTATATGCTTCTAAATCACCTAAAATAGCGACTACGGCAGAAGCATCAAGAATTTGTTGTTGGTTATAAGCAATTGGATGTAATCGTTTTTGTACGTTTTCGCCTTGGAAAACAAGGAATTTCCAGTGTTGCAAGTTCCAAGCAGAAGGTGCTTGTGCAGCGGCTTTTAAAATTTCATGTAATTCTGTAGATGAAATTTCTTTTTCAGGGTTGAATGCACGTGTAGATGTGCGTTCATATAAAACGTTAAAAAAGTCATTGTTTGTCATTATATATCCTCCAAATTACATATCAACTTAATATAAAATAAATGTAATATATTCTACTTACATTTTGTAAGTTATTGAATTTAAGAATATAATAACTTTATTTTAATTGTCAAGTTTTAAGTAACGAGATGGGGCATTCATACAAACGATACAATTCCTATAATCATACACTAAAAAAGGAGTTTCCAGAGTAGATAAGCGAAGATAACATTCTCAATTAGCTTGTTAATATGCATTCCTCACTAATCGGATTTTTTTGAGAACTATTTTTTATAAAATGATTGCGAGGAATTCAGTAGAACAAGATATATGAAGTGAGTGAAGACTAGTGATGAACATACTACATTTTTTATTAGAGAATACTGTTTTCCAAAATGTATTACAAGATCTTCAGTTGAATGTCCTTTATATAGAAGATGGATGTACACATCAACAAACGATAGAAAACGTCCATCCAAAATGTATGTTTATAGCAAATAGTTTTGAAGAAGGAGAAATGTTGTTTCATAGAACTAGACCGCATATTGTAATTATGTATGTAACAGATTTTGCTCAAATAAAATATATAAAGAATATATATAATTCACAGAGCACATTCATTATCATTTGGGATCAACAGATAAACAATGAGTTTGCAGATTTACTACTGTTAGGAATACGTAATATTGTTATAGCACCAGTAACCCCACAAGTAGTACTGGAGGAAGTGAATAAGAGTTTATATCAGCTTTCTTTAGTGCGACAAGTAAGTTTACAACAGGAATTACTTCAAACGATGTTTGATTTTCAAAATGATTTATTATTTATAGTAGAAGATGATGAGATTGTTGATTGTAATACAAATTTTTTAGAGTTTTTCGGATATGATAATTTATTTACCTATCGTGAACAACATTTAGTGTTTGCAGAACATCTTATAAGAGAGACTGGATATTATTCGACGACTCACGATGTAACATGGCTGGATGATACTTTATCAAATGGAAGAAGAATTAAGATGCACAATTATGAAGGGGAAGCTTCTACCTTTTTATTACGTGCGACACCATTACCAGAAGACTTATCGCGATTTATAGTAAAATGCACAGAGATTACAGAATTAGATGAAATCTATCAAGAGCAAGAAAGACTGGCTATGATAGATTCATTGACAGAAATATATAATCGTTTGAAATTCCAGCAAATATTGGAGACAGAGTGGGAGAATGTAATACGTAATGATAAAAAAATAGCACTTATTTTGTTTGATATAGATAACTTTAAATCAGTAAATGACACATATGGTCATGATTTTGGCGATTTAGCATTAGTACAACTTGCAAATCTTATGAAATCTAAATTTGAACATCAACATATATTTGCAAGGTGGGGAGGAGAAGAATTTATAATATTAGTGACAGATACGGTAGAAAAAGAAGCGTTTCAAGTTGCGGAATCGTTACGATTTTTCATTGAAACAAAGCAATTTTCTGGAATTTCGAAATTAACAGCGAGTTTTGGAGTTGCGTTATATGAGCAAGGAATTACTAAAGAGGAATTAATGCAAAGAGCGGATATTGCATTATATGAAGCAAAAAAAAATGGGAAAAATCAAGTATGTATATATAGAAAGGAAAAAATGTGATTTTTCGCAACAAATTGTTGCGATTTTTTTTTATTGCCTGATAATAGAATGTGGGGGACCATTCTTCACGAAGTAATTATGGAGGAACAATATGAAAAAAAAAATAATGATTATGGCTTCATTGTCTGCTGTAGTTTGCGGCGGAGTATACTATTTTCTCTATAGTCCCGATCTAAAGGAACAAGTAGTATTAACAACAAAGGTAACTCCCGCTATTGAGTCAGAGGTACAGGATAATATAGAAGAAGTACAAAAAATCGATTATGCTAGTATATCTCAAAAGTTAGATCAATATTTAGTAGGAAAGCAATTTAATGGG
Source organism: Bacillus silvicola (assembly GCF_050524305.1). Taxonomy (NCBI): domain Bacteria; kingdom Bacillati; phylum Bacillota; class Bacilli; order Caryophanales; family Bacillaceae; genus Bacillus; species Bacillus silvicola. Next base: position 1,012,049 of record NZ_JBNGVC010000012.1, on the reverse strand, counting down.
ACAGTTTTGGTGACAGATAAAGAGCATGTTATATTGAATAAAGGATATGGATATGCTGATGTTCAAAATAAAATAGAAAATACGCCTCAAACAAAATATCGTATCGGTTCTATTACGAAAACAGTTGTTGCTACATCTGTTTTACAGCTACAAGAACAAGGGAAGTTAAATATCCAAGATAATGTAAATAAATACATTCCTTCATTTCCAGCAGATAAAAACATTACGTTATATCACTTGTTAACGCATACATCTGGTTTACCGGAAAATGGGAAAGGAAAGGTTAATGTAGCTTCACGTATCAATTTAATAAATTGGATTGGAAGTCAAAAGTTAGATTTTCCACCAGGAACAGGTTGGAAGTATACGGATTATAATTATATGGTACTTGCTTATATTATAGAAAACATAACGAAAAAGCCTTTAGGAGATTATATAAAAGAAAATATATTTACAAAGGCAGAGATGCATGAATCAGGTATGGGAAATATGGTGCCTGGAGATAAAAACTTCACGAAGGGTTATGTGAAGAAAGATCAAGAACTTGTACCAGCGCAAAAATTAGGGATGGACTGGTTATATGGCTCTGGTGAGATGTATACGACAGTAGGAGATATGAAGAAATTAGATGAAGCGATTATAAATGGAAAGCTTCTTTCTGAACAAAGTATACAAGCGATGTTTACACCTTCAGCAGAACGGAAGTATGCATTTAGTTTTTATATATATCCGGACTATTTTCATAATCATGGTGTATTATCTGGTTGGAACACTTTCAATAATTTTAATAAAGAAAAAGGGACTTTTGTTATTTTATTTTCAAATGTGAAAAATAGTATGGATGATGATTTTAATAAAGAGTTCCGAAAGATGGTAAATGATTTATTAGAACAAAGGGGATGAGAAAATGGAACGTAAAACTTTATCAATAGGTTTCATCGGTATTGGTGTAATGGGAAAAAGTATGGTACATCATTTAATGCAAGGCGGTCATAAAGTATATGTATATAATAGAACGAAAGCGAAGACAGATTTTTTAGTACAAGATGGTGCAAATTGGTGTGATACACCGAAAGAGTTAGTGAAGCAAGTAGATGTTGTAATGACTATGGTTGGATATCCACATGATGTTGAAGAAGTCTACTTTGGAAGTGAAGGCATTATAGAGAATGCAAATGAAGGCACGATAGCCATTGATTTTACGACATCTACACCAACATTGGCAAAACGTATAAATGAAGTTGGTAAAAGAAAGAATGTATTTACGTTAGATGCCCCTGTATCTGGAGGAGATGTTGGTGCTAAAGAAGCAAGGCTTGCAATTATGGTCGGTGGAGAGAAAGACATATATGATAGATGTTTACCGTTATTTGAAAAACTAGGAACAAATATTCAGTTACAAGGACCAGCTGGGAGTGGACAACATACGAAAATGTGCAATCAAATTGCAATTGCTTCTAACATGATAGGTGTATGTGAAGCGGTGGCATATGCGAAAAAGGCCGGGCTTAATGCAGATAAAGTATTAGAGAGTATTTCGACAGGCGCAGCAGGCAGCTGGTCATTAAGTAATTTAGCTCCTCGAATGTTAAAGGGAGATTTTGAACCTGGTTTTTATGTGAAGCATTTTATGAAAGATATGAAGATTGCTTTAGATGAAGCTGACAAATTACAATTACCAGTACCTGGTTTAACTTTGGCGAAGGAATTGTATGAGGAACTAATCGCAGATGGAGAAGAGAATAGCGGAACACAAGTATTATACAAAAAATACATAAAGGGGTAAATGAGATGGATCTCCAAAAATTTGACGAGATAATTGATGCTGTGCAGCAATCAACTTGTGTACAGATTAATGATAAGCAAAAAGAAGCTTTTAAACAAAAATACGATTTTGAGCCAAGTTTCGAATATGGACGAGATGAGAAAGGGCATTATGTTATCCGAACTTCAAAAAAGATGTTAGAGGAAATGGAGTTTTATTTGGCATTGAAATATGATCGAGATGGAATTGCCCTTTATATGCATGCTGAGATTGAAGGGACATGTCACGTATCCGTTAGCTATAATGAAGATGCACTTCATTTGCAAGAATTGTTTCAATTTCTAGAAGAAAATAAATAAAAAGTCCTCATTTGAGGACTTTTTATTTATTTAGGCAGGCATAATATTTAAGTTGGATAATTTATAGGTTGGAAGCGCGGCGGCATCGTTCAATTGGGAATGGAATAACTTGTGCAATGTGATTAGGACCAAACTGTTTCGCGCGAGCATGGCGTACTATATAAAATGCGCACAGGATAGCAACAGGAATAGCACCGTACAAACCGAAAAATAAAGCGCTTACACAAGATGCAACAAAACCTAAAACACCAACTTCTAATTCTTCCATAATAGCTCCTAAAATGACAGGAATAGCTCCACATGAAACTCCTAGTATAAGTGCGATAAGTAAACTCATGATTATCCCCCTCTGCTTGCAATATTCTTTTCCTTATTATTAGTTGTAGTATATCATACGCAAAACAGAATTTTCAGAAAAAAATCAAAAAAGTTCAATAAATGTTCAAAAAGTGTTCCGAAATGTACTTGATAAAGTGGAAGTGTGATTTGAGGTATTTGATTTGAACAAACGAAAGGGACAAATTATTTTAGTGAATAAAAAATCAGGCTTACTTCAATGTTATGAAATAAGCCTGTTCCATAGGAGGATGTATATATGTAGAGTGAATAAAAGATTGGAAAAGGGGTTCCAATCTTTTATTCAACTAGCTACCTTAATAAATTGGAACCCAACCTTCTGTTGTAACAAAAATACGAATAGCTACAACTTGGCGATCATCTTGTAAGGTAAAATAATGTCTTGCATTTTCAGGTACAGATATAAGATCACCAGGCTCAAGTTCAACGTCAAAGAATCGACCATCTTTTCCTTCAATAGCGAAGATGCCATGACCGCTGACAATAAAGCGAACTTCATCGTCGGTATGATGGTGTTCTTTTTGGAAATTAATTAATAATTCGTCAAGGTTAGGTGTGCTATTTGAAAGTGAAATTACATCGTGTGCTTTATAACCTCGGCGCGCTGAAACATCAGCAATTTCTTTTGAAAACACAGCTAATATTTCAGCCTTGTTTTCATCTGTTAACGAATAATTTTTATTTAAATGAGTAGGAAGCTTAAAAATGTTCCATTTCTCATATAAAACGCCTTCCTCTTGTAGAAATTTAGATACTTCCACTTCATTTTCGATACGAGTATTTCCTTCATGAATACGAATTTGCGCCATTAGAAACGCCTCCTTGAATTGATAATAGTTTTATATGAAATTGGAATAAAAACTCATAAGCTTCTAATCTTTTCTTTGCATCAAAGCTATCTCGGCCCCATACGGTAATACCATGGTTACGGATTAATACTGCTCCCGAATCTCCTTGTATATGCTTTCGGAAGTTTTCTCCAAGCGTTGGGATATGAGCATCGTTTTCGATAATAGGAATGTTAATTGTTGCACCTTCTTCCCAAATATCGAGAGCTTTAATAATTTCTTGATTTTGAAGGGTGACTGCATCACTATATAAATTTGTGATGACATTATTATCAGTTGTATGAACATGAAGTACACACCCGGCATTCGTATTGTTATAAATATGTGTATGCAATATTGTTTCTGCTGAAGGGCGTAATTCAGTCTCTAATACGGGAACCCCTAGATGATCTACTAATAGAAAATCATCAGGAGTAGTTTTTGTTTTATCTTTACCACTTGCTGTAATAAGAAAAGTGAGTGGCTCATGACTAACCTTTATAGAAATATTACCACTCGTTGCTGGAAACCAATTTCGTGTTGTTAATTCTTTTTTTATCTCGCTTAAGTCATACCATTGACGAAAAAGTTGTTTCATGATTTCACCTCCAACAAATGTTTTAATTCAGTTTGAACATCATGAAATGTTTCAAACGGTATATAAGCAATATGATTTTCTTCACACTTTGTAATAAGGAAGTCGCGGGCAAATACTTTATCTGCTTGTTTTGCAGCTTGTAAATCAGTAATTGAATCTCCAATCACAATATGGAAGTCATTCGTATCACTTAATTTACGGATTAAAGATGATTTGCATAATCCGCAATGATTTTGACAATGATGATCACAAGGATGAGGCCACTTAACTGTAATGAATTCACTTGAAAAGTCTGTTTCATTACAGTAAATTTGCTCTTTTGGAATGATTCCTTGTAAGAGTGGATAGACGAAGAAATCCATTCCACCTGATATAACGTAAAAAGAAATGTTATTTTCATTTACAAATTGTATAAATTCATGAAAACCACTACGGATTTCAGCAGTTTCTATTAAAAATTGAATCATATCATCGTGTAGACTAGTAGGTATTAATTGAAATAATTGAGAAACACCTTCTTGAATAGACAGCTCTTGTGATAAAATTCTATTCTTTACTTCTTCGGCTTCTGGTGGTGCGAATTTTTCCATAATGGACATAATGTTATCATTATTTGTAATCGTGCCATCGAAATCACAAAATACTTGAATACTCATAATTTCACCCCATGAGAGGGATTTCCCCATATTTGTAGTGCACTATGTAAATTTATGTCATCTACTTCATGAAGTGGTGTATTTTGCAAAGTAGCATCAATGGCAGTACGGAAAGCTTTACCGCCGCCCTGCGCCCCACTCGGATGTCCATGTATCCCACCGCCAGCATTAATAACAACATCTTTACCGAAATCTCGTAAAATAAAGGGAACGAAACCAGGGTGAATACCAGCAGACGGAACAGAAAAACTCTTCTTGAAAAATGGATCGTCTTGAGTTAAATATTTCGAGATAGCAAGAGCGTCCTCTTTTTCTAGTGCAACACTTCCATATGGAGATGGGAATAATGAAAAGTCAGCGCCAGCATAACGTAATAGTTTTCCGAGTAATAGTGGAGAGGAAACTCCATATAACTTGGATGCTGAGTAAGCACCACTTACAGCAGGGTGTGCCATAATAGGAACTGTGATTTCATTATCTTCTGCCAGTGATTGTAGTACATCTAGTCCGTAAGCAAATACGTTAAATAATAGAATATCAGCCCCGGCTTGCACTGCGCGTTTCGCATTTTCTTTTAAATCGAAAGTTCGACCTGTTAAATTTACGGCATATAACGTTTTATGTCCGTATGTTTCATATACGGATTGTAAAACTTCTTTCCCAGATTCAATTCTTTTTGTAAGTGGTGTTAATGAGTTTTCGAATAAAATTTCATCATCTTTTACAATATCTACACCACCAATTGCTTGATCGCGTAATTGCGTTTTTAAATACCCAATATTTCGTCCAATCATTCCTTTAAAAATACTCATTAAAAGAGGACGCTCATGCACTTGTAGTAGGTTTCGAATACCATCTATCCCGAACTTTGGACCAGGAAAATGCTTTTTTAGCTCGTCTGAAAAAGTTAAGTCGATTAATTTCACTTCGCCATCAAGTGATAGCTTTCCGAATGTAGTTGTTAAAATTGCTGGTAAGTCTGGACTGAAGTTTAATAACGGATATTCAATTTTAATAATCCCGCGTTTTACTTTTTTACGTAAATACGAATTGGTATGTTCTTGTTCAGCTAATTCCTCAACATGAATGACGTTGCCTTTATGCTGTTTTAATTGTTCTTGCAATAAGTGTGGCAAATGAGTCCAAGATCCAATTGTTAAACCGAGTGCAATTTGCTCAGCTTTTTTTTCTAAGTTATGTGAATCATCATGGATTAAATATGTCGCTATAATTCCGCTCATTGTTAAAACCTCCTAGTTAAATAAAAAAACCTCTCAGCTAAGGAGAGGTTTTTTTACAACCAGCTCCTTATCTGTCAGCATAATGCTGCGAGAATTAGCACCGTGTCTACAATTGTAGATCGGTTGCCGGGTTTCGTCGGGCTCGTCCCTCCACCTGCTCTTGATAAGAAGTATTTAGAAATGTTTAAATTTTTAAGATAACTGAATTTTGTCAGATATTTTTCATGTTGTCAATGACTTTTTGAAAAAATTTAATTTATCAATTCGATTAATGGCTTCTTGCAATCTATCTTCTGTATGTAAGAGGCCAACACGGACATACCCTTCGCCATGTTCACCAAATCCAACACCAGGGGCAACTGCAACGTGTGCTTTTTCTAGTAAAATATCAGAAAATTGCTCAGATGTATAACCTTCTGGTACAGGAAGCCATGCAAAGAATGATCCTGTTGGAATGTCTACATCCCAACCAATTGAGTGACAAGCTGAAATAAGAGCGTTTCTGCGAGATTCGTAACTATTTACAAGGTCTACGACGCAAGACTGTGAACTTAATAGTGCTTCACGGGCAGCATCTTGAACTGCACCAAAAATACTAACATACATATGATCTTGTAATAAGTTAATTGTTTCAATGACACTTGCATTTCCCACAGCAAAAGCAATACGCCATCCAGCCATATTGAAAGTTTTCGATAAAGTGTAAATTTCAATACCTGTATCTTTAGCGCCGTCTGCTTGCAAGAAACTAACAGGTTTTTGACCATCGAATCCAATCGCACCGTAAGCGAAATCATGAACGACTAATATATTATGTTCATTAGCAAAATGAATAGTTTCATCAAAGAAATCTTTTGATGCAGTAGCACCAGTAGGATTGTTTGGGTAATTTAAAAACATTAACTTTGCCCGCTCAGCGATAGTGTCATCAATTTTCGTATAATCCGGTAAAAAATTATTTTCTGCAAGTAGCGGCATTGTTTCAAATTGTGCTTTTGCTAAAGCAACTCCCGATAAATAATCTGGATATCCTGGATCTGGAACGAGAATGGTATCGCCAGGGTTTGTAAAACAAATTGGTAATTCTACTAATCCAGCCTTTCCGCCAAACAAAATAGCAACTTCTGTTTTTGGATTTAATTCTACGCCGTATTCACGTTTATAGAATGTTGCCACAGCTTCTTTTAAACTTTCATGTCCACGAAATGGCGGGTATTTATGATGAATGGCCTTTTCAGCAGCGTCTTGTAAAGCTTTTACGATATGCTGTGGTGTTGGTTGATCTGGATTACCTTGTCCTAGATTAATAACATCGTGACCTGCTGCAACGACTTTGTTAACTTTTGCAACAAGTGAAGCGAAAAATTGTGTTGGCAATGATGTTACTATATAAGTCCACTATAAAATATCATCATGTATAAATCGTTTCCGGATACCCGATAATGTTTGTAAAAAGCATAAGGGGAGAAAGATACGCTATGCCACATAAAATACAAAAATCACAACCTTTAACAATATCAGATTTACGAAAATTAGAGAAAAAAGAAAAACAAACTTCTCGTCAACGACGTATTACAGCTGTTCGAATGGTAATGGAAGGATATACAATGGTGGACGTAGCGGCCATACTTGGTATGCATCGTCAAAGCGTTGCTCGTTATGTGAAAAAATTCAAAGAACATGCACTAGAAGGATTACTTACTCGCAAACAAATCCCAGGTAAAAAGCCGTATTTAACTAAGCAACAACAGGGAGAATTGAAGCAACTCATTTTAAATACAACTCCAGCGGAGTTGCAATTCGGTCAAGAAGCTTTCTGGAATACACGCAATATCCAATACGTCATCAAAGAGAAATTTGCTATTTGTATGTCGCGTGAAGGCATCCGTAAAATGTTACATCGGATGAATTTTTCCTATACAAATGCTACTTATGTATTGAAAAAAGCGAATAAAGAAAAACAAATACAGTTTCAAAAACAATTAGATATGATAAAAAAAACTTAATTGATGAAAATACTGTACTCTTATATCAAGATGAATGTCACTTTAGAGATAGTCAAACCGTTCATGCTACATGGTTTGCAAAAGGGAAACAAAAGAAAATTGCAGTGTTAGGAAAGCGTATTTCAACGTCTTTATTCGGTACGATTGATGCAATCACTGGTAAATTTCTCTGTACAAAAGCAGAGTGCTGTAATGCTGAAACGTTTCAGCAATTTTTAACATATGTGTTAAAAGAATATAAAAATAAGCACGTTGTGCTTGTGTTAGATAACGCAAGGTATCATCATGCTAAGCTATTGAAATCTTTTTTGCGAGAAAATAACCGCCGTCTGACTTTGCTGTTTTTACCTCCATATTCCCCGAACTTAAATATGATTGAACGTGTATGGAAGGTAATGAAAGAAAATGTATTAGCAAATTGTTATCATGAAACGATGGATCATTTGATGGATTCAATCTATCAATTTATAGAATCTATTGATAAAAATCCTGAGGCAATCCTCAGTCGTATTCAACGTGCAGACATGTCGATTTTTTAAAGAGGACTTATATATCTCAGAAGGTTGAAATAATTTCATACTTTCCACCTCTTTTGAAAGTTGTTACAATTCTAGTGACAAATGATATAATCTTTCCAGTATTTTGTAAAGAAAAAAATTAAGAATGGGGCTGACAAAATGAAAGTCGCATGTATTCAAATGGATATTGTCTTTGGAGATGTAGAAAAAAATATTGAGAATGCTAAAAATAAAATAAGTGAAGCAATGAAAGAAAGACCCGATGTTATTGTCTTACCAGAACTGTGGACAACAGGATATGATTTAACTAGGCTTTCTGAAATTGCAGATAGGGATGGATTAGAAACGAAAGAAAAGCTGAAAGAGTGGTCGAAACAATATGGTGTACATATTGTCGGTGGTTCTATAGCGAAGCAAACAGATCAAGGTGTTACAAATACAATGTATGTTGTAACTAATAAAGGTCAGCTAGTCAATGAATATAGTAAAGTGCATTTATTTCAGCTCATGGATGAACATAAATATTTAATCGCTGGAAATAGTACAGGCGAATTTAAGTTAGATGATATAGAGTGCGCTGGTACAATTTGTTATGACATTCGTTTTCCGGAGTGGATGCGTGTTCATACTGCTAAAGGTGCAAAAGTTTTATTTGTTGTAGCAGAATGGCCATTAGTTCGTTTAGCACATTGGCGTTTGCTATTGCAAGCAAGAGCAGTTGAAAATCAATGTTATGTTGTTGCATGTAATAGGGCAGGAAAGGATCCGAATAATGAGTTTGCGGGTCATTCTTTAATTATCGATCCTTGGGGGGAAGTTGTTGTAGAAGCGAATGAAGAAGAATCAATTTTATTTGGAGAGCTTCATTTTGAGAAAATTAAAGAAGTACGCAAAGGAATTCCAGTTTTTGCAGATCGTCGTCCAGAATTATACAAATAAAATGTTGACAAGTGATTTTTATTCTTGGTATAGTCTTCAACATAAAGTTAAAAATTCAAAAAATTATACAACTCTTATCAAGAGCAGGTGGAGGGATTTGGCCCGATGAAGCCCAGCAACCGACCGTAATACCATTGTGAAATGGGGCGTTTATTTACGCCAAAAGGCACGGTGCTAATTCCAGCAGAAAGTAAAACTTTCTGGCAGATAAGAGGGGAGAAGATAAACTTCAAACCTCTTTCTTTGTGGAAAGGGGTTTTTCTATTTTAGAAAAACCTCTGAATAAAAAGGGGGAGAAGACGATGGGATATTATTCATTAACTGAAACGACAGCTATACAATATGCGAAAGAACACGGTTACTTTGAAAAGAAAGCAAATGTAGTTTGTCATGAAATTGGAGATGGAAATTTAAATTACGTGTTCAAATTAGAGGATGGAGAAAAGACGATTATATTAAAGCAAGCACTTCCATATGCAAAAGTAGTTGGTGAGAGCTGGCCATTGTCTATAAAAAGAGCGACGATTGAAAGTAAGGCATTACAAATTTTCGCGAAGTATGTACCGGAATACGTTCCAAAAGTATACAGTCATGATGAGGAGTTGGCAGTGACAGTAATAGAAGATTTATCAAGACTAACGATTACAAGAAAAGGATTAATAGATGGAGAAGAGTATCCTCTTTTATCCCAGCACATTGGTCGCTTTCTAGCACATGTTTTATTTTATACTTCAGATTTCGGTTTACAGTCAGAAGAGAAGAGGATACTAGAGGGTACATTTGTAAACCCAGACCTTAGCAAAATTACAGAAGATTTAGTGTTTACAGATCCGTTTAGTCATTATGATACGAATGATTATGAACCAGAGTTACAACTAGCGGTTGATGAGCTGTGGAGTGATAAAACTTTAAAATTAAAAGTAGCACAGTATAAGTATAAGTTTTTGACGAGAAAAGAGGCTCTCATACACGGAGATTTACATACTGGTAGTATATTTTCATCACCTTCTGAAACGAAAGTAATTGATCCAGAGTTTGCAACGTACGGTCCCTTTGGATTTGACATCGGTCAATTTATTGCAAATTTATTATTAAATGCTTTATCAAGAGAAGAAGAGCAGAGAAATGTACTATTTTTCCATATAGAGAAGACATGGAGTTATTTTGTAGAAGCTTTTACGAGGTTATGGATTGGAGAAGGTGTAGAAGCATATACGAAAGAAAAACAATGGTTACCAATTATTTTGCAAAATATCTTTACTGATGCTGTCGGATTTGCTGGATGTGAACTTATTCGTAGAACAATCGGCTTAGCTCATGTAGCAGATTTAGATGAAATAGCAAATAAAGAAAAAAGAATTCAAGCTAAGAAGCAAGCGTTATCCTTAGGCAAAGAACTAATAAAATATGAATCCAAGAACGCTGATATTCAACTGTTCCGAACACTATTCCAACAGACAGTTTCTGGAGGGGTAAAAGTATGAGTACAATTGTTACTATTCCGAGGTCTGTCAGTTGGAAAGGGGATGCTATTGCAGTATTAAATCAAACAAAGTTGCCGCATAGCACAGAATACAAAACATTAACGACGATTGAAGAGGTATGGAAAAGTATTGTCATGCTAGAAGTACGAGGAGCGCCTGCAATTGGAATTGTAGCTGCATTTGGTTTGGCGCTTGCATCCAAAAAATATAACACTGTACATATTGAAGAATTTCAAAAGAAGTTTAATAGAGATTGTAATTATTTAGGTACGTCACGCCCGACAGCAGTCAATTTATTTTGGGCAATCGATCGTATGAGAGAATCGATTCGAGAAACTATTACAATAAAAGAAGCGCAAAAAAAATTAGAAGAAGAAGCGCTTCTCATTCAGCAAGAAGATGAAGCGGTATGCCGGAGTATTGGAGAACATGCATTAATATGTTTTAAAGACGGTGATAACATTTTAACAATTTGTAACGCTGGAAGTATTGCAACTGCTAGATATGGTACTGCATTAGCACCGTTTTATATTGGGAAAGAAAAAGGTGTAAGTTTACATGCATATGCGTGTGAAACGAGACCGGTTTTACAAGGTGGGCGTTTAACAACCTGGGAATTAAAACAGGCAAATATTGATGTAACACTTATTACAGATAATACGGCAGCGCATGCTATTCAAAAGAAAGAAATAAATGCGATTATAGTAGGAGCGGACCGAATTGTAGCAAATGGAGATACAGCAAATAAAATTGGAACAATGAATTTAGCTATATTAGCAAAGTATTTCGATATCCCGTTCTACGTTGCAGCTCCGCTATCGACATTTGATATTACGAAACAAACAGGTGCTGAAATTATTATTGAAGAAAGAGATGAAACAGAAGTTACGAAAATTTTTGGGAAACAAGTGGCACCAATTGGAACTGATGTTTATAACCCTGCATTTGACGTAACACCGAATGAATTAATTACAGGTATTATTACCGAGAAAGGTATTATACGAGGAGATTATAAACAGGAAATTGCATCATTATTTAAAAAAACAAGCTAATACATAATAGCTTGTTTTTTTATGCCTAAATGTCTTCTTTTCTCTTATTTATATAATGAAAGGAGGAGAGAAAGATGGAAGAGTGGATCAGGATGGTAGGTAATGTAGGCTTTCCAATTGTTGTAACATTATATTTACTCCATCGTATTGAAAGTAAATTAGAGGGGGTAATTGTTGCAATTGAGAAACTCCCTAAACAATTACTAAAGTAAAAAGATCCTCGGGATAAAAAATAAAGTTTGCTCTTCGTGAGCAAACTTTATTTTTTATTCCACATTAACGGGCAGTAAAACCCCCACTGATTAAAGTTTCACTTTATTGAGCAGTATAACCACCATCGATAACGACAGCTTGACCAGTTATACCTTTCGCTTTTTCACTCGCCAAAAACATAGCATAATCCGCAATTTCTTGTACTTGCAACAAGCGCTTTTGTGGTACGAGAGGATAAATAACATCTTCTAAAACATTTTCAAGTGGTACATTTCGCGTAGTTGCTAAGTCTTGTAGTTGATTTCGTACAAGAGGGGTATCAACATATCCAGGACAAAGGGCATTTACAGTAATTCCATGAGTTGCTCCCTCTAAAGCAGCCACTTTTGTTAATCCAATTACACCATGTTTCGCACTATTATAAGCAGCTTTTCCAGCAAATCCGACAAGGCCATTAATGGAAGCGACATTAATAATCCGACCATACTTTTGTTTTTTCATAATCGGAAAGGTATGCTTAATTGCGATGAAAGGAGCGATTTGCATAATTTTGATTAGCAGCTCGAACTTTTCAGTTGGAAAATCTTCAATCGGTGAAACATGTTGCATTCCTGCGTTGTTAATTAATATATCTAATGAACCGAAGTGAGTAACTGTTTGTGAAATTGCTGCTGCAATCTCTTCTTCGGATGTAACGTCACATTTTAAACCGATAGCTTGATAGCCTTCTTTTTGTAATTGTTTAGCTGCTTCTTTCGCCCGCTCTTCAAGACGATCGGTAATGACAACTTTTGCACCTTCTTTTGCAAAAGCGTTTCCCATTTCATAACCAATCCCACTTGCAGCACCTGTTAAAAAGACAACCTGATTTGTAACCATGATGAAAAACATCCCTTCGTAATAAAGTTCTCATATTGCTCTATTTAGAGAGTGGATAATAAAAATCCTGCAAAGATTTGGAAAAATATTGTTAGCTATCTTGTTTTGCAAAATAGTCTTTGCTATACTATTTTGTAAAGCAAGATACTTACGCTTATCTATCTTGTAAAACAAGATAGTGGGAGGATTTGAGTTATGTCGACAAGTCAAATGCTGAAAGGGATTTTAGAAGGGTGCTTACTTGCTATTATTTCTGAAGGTGAAATATACGGTTATGAAATGAGTGAAAGGCTAGCGAAGTATGGCTTTACAATGGCAAGTGAGGGAAGTATTTATCCGTTATTAATACGAATGCAAAAGGAAGGATTAATAACGAGTATAATGAAGGAATCTCCATCTGGCCCTAAACGGAAGTATTACACGTTAACAGAAAAGGGAGCAGATGAACTAGATGAATTTATGGGGCGCTGGGAAGCGATGCAGAGTAGTGTAGAACGTCTACTTGAAGGGAAGGGAAGAAGAAAATAATGCTATCAAGTGAAGCACGAAATTTTTTATTGGATATGAGATTATTTTTGACAGCAAAGAGTGTGAAAGAAAGCGATATTGAAAGCTTTATCGAAGACGCAGAACTTCATTTAATAGAAGGTGAGACTGATGGGAAAAGTGTAGAAGAAATTTTCGGAAGCTCACCGAAAGAATATGCAAATGAACTTGTAAAAGTGATGGAAAGAGATAGACAGGAAACGTGGAAGCAAATTGGTTTTACAGTAATGAATATCGTTTCGTTTTGGATTATTGCTTCTATCCTAATAGTGAATAACGGATTATTACAGATGTCACTTATTCAGTGCGTTGGGTATAGTTTTTCATTGATTTTAGTTGTTATGGGTCCTAATTTTTTACTTCGTAAAATGACCTTCGTAACAAGTTTTACAAAAACATGGTTTGCTATGTGGTCTTTAGTCATGATTGTACCAATGTTTCTAATAGGGGCTGTAACGATATTAGATGTGATATATCCTACCAAAATGTTTACATTCACTGGGGTGCAAAGTTATATATTAGCTGGAGGTATATTTGTCATCACAGTAGCGATAAATATATATTTTGATGGATGGTTTAAAAACTTATATTTAATTATTCCTCTTTCTATTATGTTAGTGTTTAAAACATTTACATCGGAAGACCTCGTGCCAATGTTATTTCAAATTATATGTTTATATGGAAGTTTGTTTATTTTAATTTTCCTTGAAATTATGATGAAGATGAATAGAAGGGAAGCTGTTTAATAAGGGAGGGGTTATAATGAAGGTTTCTAAAGAAGGAGAAAAGTTTTTAATTGATACGAAAGTGTATTTAATAACGAAGGGAATTAAAGAAGAAGATGTGGACGCTTTTTTAGAAGATGCAGAACTTCATTTAATAGAAGGTGAGAAAAAGGGAAAGACGGTGAGCGATATATTTGGTGATTCGCCAAAAGAGTATGCGGAAGAATTGGCGAAAGAGATGGAGAAGGATAAAAGCGGGAGTATAAAGAGTATTCTTGCGATGATAATTGGTATTGGTGGGTATTGGATATTAACTCATATCTTATTTAATAATCCGAATCAGCAATTTACACTAACGAATATGCAGTTAATTGGATATCCTATCGTCTTAATCATTACGATTATTGGAACAATTGTTGCATTTAGAATGTCTTCTTTTAAAAATAAGTTTGTAGAGTTCGGGATTATTTACGTAATAGTAATGGTTCCCATCTTATTATTAGTATTATTGATGTTTATTGATAAATGGTACGGTACACCTATTTTGCAATTGTCGACAATACAAACATATATATTAGCAGCAAGTATCTTTTTATTACTTTTCATTGGAGAAGTGTATGTTCTTGGTTGGATGGGTGTTCTGGTGCTAATTGTTCCTTTAGCGATTATGTTTATATTTAAAGACTTAGAAGAAAGAAATGTACTTTGGGGCATTGCAAAGATATTACTTATGTATGGAAGTATATATGGATTAATGAGATGGTCTTTAAAAATTGAAGAGAGAAAAAGTGTAAACGAGTAGTTCAAAAAAGTGGCTGCTCTGGATATGCAAAAAATTATTTCCAAAGAAATACTATATTTTGATTTTAAGAGAGATTACGCTTAGATGTATAGTGTATCCTTTGCAGCCGGGATTTGGTTTGTTGATTGGAATAAGTTGTTTTAAACAGTAACACGACAGTTACTGTTTTTTTCTTTGTAATAAAGAACTTTGTAAGGAGAGTTCCTTTTGTTCGTTCGTTAATAAGGAATGAATATGGACGTTTTCTGGGCGGGGAACTATAGGATACATAAGGTTTGATGGGGAAGGATGGTGCTCCGAGCCAGTTGGGGAATGAGGATCTGCATGAGTAAGTTTTCCGTGAATCCGTCTTGTAAATAAAATATGACCAATTTCGTGAGCGAGGGTGTATATATTTTTCATTGGAGCAGCTGAGTTTGTTAAAACGATGTAACCAGTAAGTTGTTGTTGTTTTGCTAAAGAGTAGGCGCAGGCAATTACTGCTGTTTCTTTGAAATAATCACTGCCAATATAACAAATATAAAGATCACATTCGGGAGCTTCATTTACACACGTTTGGAAAAAGGATGCTAATTTTTCCTGACTTTGAATGGAACTTTTATAACTAATCTCACGGTCAGAAAAACGGAAAAGCTCATTTAACACAATTACTTCTTGAATTTGAAATGTAATGGGATGCCAAATTGATTCTGCAACTGCTAAATCTTTTGCGATGCGGTCGTCAGAAATATTAGCGCCTGGAGTAATGCAAATACATATATTGACGTATGGATCCATAAGGGACACCTCAAATGAAAAAATTCTTCCTATAATATATGTGGGGAAAAGATGCTATGTATGGATAAACGCCTTGTTTATTACATGAAAATATAGACTACAAGTCGAAAAAATTTCATAGTTCTATAACGTAGTGTGGTCATCTTTTTGATATAGTAAAGGAAAGGGGGAGAATATATGTATACATTAAAAATCGTTTCAGACAGAGAAGCTCTTTATCAATTTGCGAGTTATGTAAGAGTCGTACAAGGGGTTGAAGATGTATTTGTAGAGGTGGGAGAACCTTTATATGAACATCCATTAATGAAATTTTATGTACATATTACAATTGAAGAAACATATGATCAACATAAAGCGCTACAAGAAATAGCGAGATTAGTAGAATTAGGGCGTTTTACATACGTCCATTATCGCAATGAGGAAATTGAAGAAGCTTTTGAAGCTGTAAAGTACGAAAGCTTTAAGAAATAAAGTGAAACTTTAATCAGTGGGGTGGTTCTTCATCCCCCGCTGATTATCAGCCCTCACTAATGGGGCTTTTGCGGGTAGTTTATTCCCCACCTAACTTCTTTATTTTCGCTGAATTTTGAGGTAGGGGGCTTACCGCCCGCAAATAGCAGGATAACGGTGAAGAAAGGAAGCGAAAGCTTCCTTTTTTGTTGAAAATTACATCAACATAAGGTAGAGAATTTTGTTATGATAAGGAAGGGTGAGGAAAGGAGAGTTTACATATTGGGGTATATTGAAGAGTTACGCAAAGTAGTTGGTACGAGACCACTTATTTTAGTAGGGTCAGCAATTATTATATTAAATGATAATCAAGAAGTATTGCTTCAATATCGTTCAGATACATATGATTGGGGTGTGCCTGGCGGGGCAATGGAATTGGGAGAAACGACAGAAGAAACTGCTCGTAGAGAATTATTCGAGGAGACGGGGCTAAGTGCAAAAATAATGCAATTTCTTGGGGTTCTTTCGGGAAAAGAAGTGTACTTCCAATATCCAAATGGAGATGAAATTTTTAATGTCATTCATCTGTATCAGGGTCATCATGTGAGTGGGGAAGTTAAGCTTGATCATGAAGGATTACAGCTTCAATATTTTCCGGTAGATAAGTTACCGAATTTGAATAAAACAACGGAGAAGATTTTACAAAAATTCCTATACGCATTAACAGAATAGAAGGTTAATTCCTTCTATTTTTATTATATTAAATATTTTGATTTTTTAGTATGTTTATAGTATGATAGTTGTAGATATACATCTTATGGAATTTCACCTAAAAACTGACTAGGGTACATAAGAGAGGGGCAAGTACAAAATGCATAATGTTGTTATTACAGCTGCAGTTCGTTCACCAATTGGAACTTTTGGGGGAGCGCTAAAAAATGTAACGCCAGTAGAATTAGCTGTTCCTGTACTTCAGGAAGCTGTAAAACGAGGCGGGGTAGAACCACATGAAGTTGATGAAGTAATTTTAGGTCATTGTATTCAAAGAACTGATGAAGCAAATACGGCGAGAACGGCTGCATTAGCGGCAGGATTTCCTGACACAGTTACGGGGTATACAATCCAACGCCAATGTTCTTCAGGTATGCAAGCAATTATGTCAGCTGCAATGCAAATTCAATTAGGTGTGAGTGATGTTGTTATTGCAGGTGGAGTAGAAGCGATGAGTTCGAGCCCTTATGCATTGAAACAGCACCGCTGGGGACAACGTCTACAGCACGGAGAAATTCGTGACACGGTGTGGGAAGTGCTAGAAGATCCGATTCATCATATTATGATGGGTGAAACAGCGGAAAATTTAGTTGAACAATATGAAATTACAAGAGAGGAACAAGATGAAGTTGCGCTTCGCAGTCATACATTGGCACTGCAAGCAATCGAGTCTGGATACTTTGACGATCAAATTGTTCCTATTACGATAAAAGAACGTAGAAAAGAAGTTGTATTTTCGAAAGATGAACATCCACGTGCAGATATTACAGCGGAAAAATTAGCAGGATTAAAACCAGCTTTCCGTAAAGATGGATCGGTAACGGCAGGAAATGCATCTGGTCTTAATGACGGAAGTGCGGTTTTAGTATTAATGAGTGAGGAAAAAGCGAAAGAAAAAGGGCTACAACCGTTAGCTCGAATTGTTGGATATTCAGTAGCGGGTGTAGATCCGAAAATTATGGGTATTGGACCAGCGCCAGCAATTCGCAAAGGCTTAGAAAAAGTAGATTGGTCATTAGAAGATGCAGATTTACTTGAAATTAATGAAGCTTTCGCTGCACAATACCTAGCTGTAGAGAAAGAGTTAGGATTAGACCGTGAGAAAGTGAATGTAAACGGTAGTGGTGTAGGACTTGGACATCCAATCGGTTGTACAGGAGCTCGTATTACGGTAAGTTTAATTCATGAATTAAAAAGACGTGGATTAGAGAAAGGTATTGCCTCGCTATGTGTTGGAGGCGGCATTGGAGTAGCTTTATTTATAGAAGCATTATAAAAAAGAGGCAGCGATTGCTGCCTCTTTTTTATGACTTAAATAAATGATGAAATAATCGATCGCGATTTTCAAAGAAAAGTTTCGTCGTTTGGTAATGCTCCGTTTCTTCTAAAGATGATTCGTGAATCCCCTCTTGTGTTAAAGAGTATATAGTAGATTCAGGATAAGCCATTAATATAGGGGAATGCGTGGCAATAACAAATTGTGAACCTTGTTCAGCTAGTTCGTGCATTCGAATGAGCATTGAAAGTTGTCTCATCGGGGATAAAGCTGCCTCAGGCTCATCTAAAATGTATAAACCTTGTCCTGAAAAACGATTCATAAATAATGAGAAGAATGATTCGCCGTGTGATTGTTCGTGAAGTGAAACGCCGCCGTAAGATTTTATAGCATCTATTTCATCGATATAAGAAGCAACGTTATAAAATGATTCAGCGCGAAGAAAGAAACCGTCGTTTGGTGTATTGAAACTTTTGGAAATTCGAAGATATTCATGTAAAGACGAATGTGAATCATTTGTGCTAAAGCGGAAATTTTTTGTTCCACCTTCTGCATTAAAACCTAAAGCAACTGCAATTGCTTCGAGTAATGTTGATTTACCTGTCCCGTTTTCTCCAGTAATGAAGGTTACATTTGGGTGGAAAGCTAGTGATTGTAATGATCGGATAGCGGGTAGACAGTAAGGATAGGCAGAAAAACTAGGGATATTTTCTTTTTTTAATGTGACATTTTTTAAAAAGGGTACGTCAATCAATATATAAACCTCAATTCATAACGGATTTTGATTCTGAAAAAGCAGTGAATACAAGTGTAAGACAGCTTGTTAATAAAGCCAACTACGGTATATACTTTATAATTTTTAAATGCTTCCATCGAAAAAATCCTATGTATGCACTTATTAAAGGTATTGGAATAATAAGGAGAAAGACAAATGTTAACGACATATGAACCCCTCTTTATTTTCTGAATATTTCATGTGGATTATATCATTTAAACTATCATATTCCAATGTGAAAATAAATATTGCATGGAGATTATTCATGTCGTTATGATAGTATGTATTCTATTGAAATTATGAAAAGGAGTTAAAACATGCCGTTTACATTTGCGCATCCAGCAGCTGTTCTCCCTTTTGCTAAGAAAAAATCTAGTTACATTTCAGTAACGGCTCTTATATTAGGTAGTATGGCACCTGATTTTGAATATTTTTTACATTTTAGGCCATACGGTATTATTGGCCATACATGGGCTGGTTTCTTATATTTGAATTTACCACTCATTTTTTTATTAGCATATGTATATCATTGTATTTTAAAAGGACCATTTATAACATATTTACCTAAGCCTTTTGCTAGTTACTATAAATATGTAGTAGATGAGAAGTGGGGGCTTTATACTTGGAAAGATTTTTTTGTATTTTGCTATTCTGCTTTATTCGGTATGGCGACGCATGTCGTTTGGGATGCTTTTACTCATAAGACTGGCTATTTTGTTATGAAAATGCCGCTGTTACAGCAAGAAGTATATAGTATACCGATTTATAAGTTTTTACAGCATGGGAGTACATGTTTTGGTCTACTATTACTAATATATGTACTATGGAAATATAGAAGAATGGATAGAGATACTAGTTTAACTTCGGAAAAAAGGAAATACTGGTCTTTATCTATTGGTTTGGCAGCCATTATATTTATCGTTCATGCGTTCATAGATCCCTATTTTCATATTTTCCAAATAGGGGGTATAATAGTATCTGGACTGACAAGTTCGTTTTGTGGACTTCTCATTGTTTCTATAGTTTACAAAGCAAGGGACTAATTTACCCCGCTATTTGTGGGCAGTAAGACTCCCACCTCAAAATTCGGTTGGAGCGCAGAAGTTAGGCGGGAGATTAACTGCCCGTAAAAGCCGGATTGGTTCAACTAATAATCAGTGGGGGATGGACAAAACCCCCACTGATTAAAGTTTCACTTTATATTAATGAATGATAGTGTTAGGAGAAATTAAATGATGAAAGCATGGAAAAGTATTTTTGTTTTATGTAGTTTTCTTCTTATGTTAAGTGGTTGCTTCCATCAAGAAGAAAAGAAGGCAGAACCTAAAAAGAAAGAATCTATTCCAGAAACAAAAGAGTATGGTGGGCGTGAGCTTAAAAAAGTAGGACAAAAAGTGAAAGAAAAAGGATGGGGGACATTTGAATTAGAACAGATTCATTCTGTGAATCAAACATTTGAAGTAGCCCCAATGAAAATTCATGTACAAGACGTTAAAGTTATCTCATTATCACAAATGAGCAAAGATGCAAAAAATACATTGAAAGTGTATACGGCATTAACTCCTGAAGAAGTAAAGCGTAGATTGGGAGATAAAGTGAGTCAAGAAGATGCTGAATTATATGCATCGTTAAGTGGAACAGAGATTAGCGATACGATTCGGTATGTTGAAATTACATATAAGGTAGAAAATAGTGGAGATAAGAACATGCAATTCTTCTCTATGAATGATGTTATTATTAATGATAAACAACATTTTAATGTAGCGACTCAAAACTTTTTATATGAAGAAGACACACTGGTGGGGACAAAGAGTGTATCAAGGGAAGATTATAAGCCTGGTGAGACACGAGCCGGAATTATCGGTTTAATACTTGATGATGGAAAAGAGAAGGTAAAGGATATTAAGTTTACAACAGATGATTTAGCGGTAGGAGATACTCATGAAGCTGTTAAAGAGCCACAAACTTTCAATATCTCACTTTCCAAGTAAGGTGTGTATTTAAACAAAAACAGTCAGCATAAAAATTATGCTGACTGTTTTTTTAGCTCTTTCACATATGAATCTACACTTTGAAAAGGTACTGTAATTTTAAATGCATCTTTTTGTTCGTTAAATTGTTTTTCATTATAAGGACCGAATCGTTTATTATGCTTTACATCGATAATCCAATAATGTTCACTTTTTTTATTTGTAATTGCTGCATCAGGATTATTTGGATCTGATTTTTCCTCAATTTGTTTTGTGATAATGTATTTATCGTCCCAAGCAATTTCTGTGATTTTTGCAGGAATGTATTGTGTAGCATATACAGCATCTTGCGATGGGAAAAGTTCAAATGCATCTCCAGAAGTATGTATGAGTTCATATTCGTCGTTAATTGTATAGGTTAAATGGTTTGTATTGCCTGTACAACCTGTTAATAAGAGTGCGGCAAATAGGATTATCCATCTTTTCAATATGGGAACCTCCTTTATAGTGCTGTTGTAACACATTGTACAAGAAAAGTAAGAGAAACGCTAGTTTACAATGTTTTTTAGAAGTGGTACGATGAAACGGGTAAAGAAGGATATGAAGGAGTCGACATAGAATGAAGTTAAAGATGCATCGTCCAGCGCTTGTAATGAATCGCATAGGTGCTTCCCTTATTGACATGTTTTTAATCTCGGTTATGTACGGTGCGATAGTAGCTGTTATCACCGGAAACTATAGTGCTATTTTCAATCGTTTTAATATAAGTTTTGGTGACTATAGATATGACCTTACGGTAGCTTTTATACTAATGGCTATATATTTTATTTTGTTACCCTTTATTTGGAACGGTTCTACAGTAGGTAAAAAGGTAACAAGAACAAAAATAATTTCATTAACAAGTGAAAAACTAACGTTACAAACATTAATAATACGATTTTTTGTATTGTTATTACCAAGCATATTGTTACTTGGAATTCCATTAATATGTAACGTATATATGATGTTATTCCGCAAAGATAATTGTGGTTTCCATGATTTAATTGCAAAAACGAAAGTGATGAGTCTAGTATAAGAAACATTCAGATTATACGTTATAATAGTGGAATAAGACTTTTTATTGTTTGCATATAAAAAGTCTTATTTTTTTTTAGAAATTTGATAAATGTAATTTATATAGGCTGGATATCTCCTATATAGTACTCGCCATGTTATTGAAGATGTTTAAAGAAGCGGTGGCTAATTCAAACATCCTATTTTCTGTTTGAATAGATTGAAAATTAAGTTAATGATATAATGAATATAAATAATATTGTTATATAACAAAGGGGGATTTGGAATGACCGGAGGTAGCTTAATATTTTGGGGGATTCTTATTTTTATCGGTTTAACCTTTGATCAATATAATAGTAAGAAAAAAGAAACAAAAAAGTAATCGCTTACAAGTTATGAGGTTAACTTTTCCTGCTTGCGGACTAATCTAATAAAGGAGTATACTGAATGACGGTAAGACATATAGAAGGGGTAATGAAAATGAAGCTTGCAGGAAAAGTTGCTATCGTAACTGGCGGTGGCATCGGTATTGGACGTAATACAGCTCTTTTGTTGGCTAAACAAGGCGCAAAAGTAATTGTGACGGACATTGATCAAGAAAGTGGACAAGCAACAGTGGAAGAAATTATGAATCTAGGCGGAGAGGCGCTTTTTGTATCCTATGATATGGGAAAACAAGGAGATTGGCAACGTGTTATCAGTTTTACTATGGAGGCATACAGTCGTGTTGATATGCTTTTTCAAAATGCTGGTCTATATAAAATAGATTCTATTTTTTCCCGCCGACAAGAGAACGATTCCAATGTACTTTGTATTAATGACGTTTGGATAGAGATAAAACAATTAACGTCATCTTTTATGAAACAGCAAGAAGAAGTGGTGCTCAGTGATTTACCGGTTTTTGGTGTTATTAGCACGAGAGGACAATCATTTCATACAATAGAAGCCCTAGCATAATAATGGAAAACCGCCCTCAGCATATATGTGGACGGTTTTTTTGTATGTTCTATAATAGAACTTTATTTTTTAACGAATACGTTGTTCGGTTTGACTGTCAAAGAAATGCGCTTTATTTAAATCAAATGCAAGTTTAATTTGATCTCCAGGTGAAAAAGCATGTCTTGCATCAACACGTGCTGCAAAATCTTGATTTCCAAGTTTCATATATAAGATAGATTCAGCCCCTAACAACTCTGCAACTTCAATTTTTGTTGTGAAAGTAGTAGATTGCGAAGCTTCTAAAAATAATAGTTCATCATGAATATCTTCTGGACGAATACCTAAAACAATTTCTTTATTTACATAGCCTTGTTCGCGTAATAATTTCATTTTTCCTTCAGATACTTTGATTTTTAATGAATTGTCTATAACGAAATCGGTTTCAGTTAATTTTCCGCGGAAGAAATTCATCGCGGGTGAACCGATAAAACCACCAACGAAAATATTTTCAGGTGTTTCATATACTTCTTTTGGAGTTCCAATTTGTTGGATTTTTCCATCTTTCATAACAACAAGACGTGAAGCCATTGTCATTGCTTCAGTTTGATCATGTGTTACATAAATTGTCGTTGTGCCAAGGCGGTGGTGTAATTTAGAAATTTCGGATCTCATTGCAACACGTAGTTTTGCATCTAAGTTTGACAATGGTTCATCCATTAAGAAAACTTTTGCGTCTCGAACAATTGCTCTGCCTAATGCAACACGTTGTCGTTGTCCACCTGATAACGCTTTTGGTTTTCTAGTTAAATATTGTTCAAGCCCTAAAATTTTTGCTGCGTCGTTAACGCGACGATCGATTTCATCTTTCGGTATTTTTCGAAGTTTTAATCCGAATGCCATATTATCATAAACACTCATATGCGGATAAAGAGCATAGTTTTGGAAGACCATTGCGATATCTCGATCTTTTGGAGGAACATCGTTCATTAGCTTACCATCAATTGAAAATTCTCCTTTTGAAATATCTTCAAGGCCAGCTACCATTCGTAATGTGGTAGATTTTCCGCACCCAGAAGGACCAACGAATACGATAAATTCTTTATCTTGAATGTGTAAGTTAAAATCTGTTACGGCTGTTACGTTATTATCATATATTTTATAAATATTTTCTAATTTAAGTTCTGCCATGATATTTCCCCCTAGAAATTTATGCAAACGTTTTCTTTGAGTTCATTATAAACGAATAGATTCAAAAAAGAAATAAAAACACTAGAAAAAAATAAAACGTTTTCATTTTTGCAAGAAAATATAGTAACTTTCGCTCGTTTTCTTAGAAAAAGAAGAATAAATATTGTAAGCGCTATTTTAAATTAAGATAGAATCTGTTATCATTCAGTAATGAAAACGTTTGCGCCTTAAAAAAGAAAAAATTATAGTATAGATGAAATGGGGTAGCATAATGGAAAAACAATGGTGGAAAGAAAGTGTAGTATATCAAATTTATCCTCGTAGTTTTATGGATAGTAACGGTGATGGCATAGGGGATCTTCGTGGCATTCTTTCAAAGCTAGATTACTTAAAAGAATTAGGTATTGATGTAATTTGGTTATCACCAGTCTATGAATCTCCAAATGATGATAATGGTTATGATATAAGTGATTATTGTAAAATTATGAATGAGTTCGGAACAATGGAAGATTGGGATGAACTATTACATGAAATGCATAAACGTAATATGAAGCTTATGATGGACTTAGTTGTTAATCATACTTCAGATGAACATAATTGGTTTATTGAATCACGTCAATCGAAAGATAATAAATATAGAGACTATTATATATGGCGTCCTGGAAGTGAAGGGAAAGAGCCGAATAACTGGGGAGCAGCGTTTAGTGGCTCTGCATGGCAATATGATGAAATGACAGACGAATATTATCTACATCTGTTTTCTAAAAAACAACCAGATTTAAACTGGGATAATGCAAAGGTAAGACAAGATGTTTATGGCATGATGAAGTTTTGGTTAGAAAAAGGAATTGATGGATTCCGTATGGATGTTATTAATTTTATTTCTAAAGAAGAAGGTTTACCAGCTGTTGAAACGGATGAAGAAGGATATGTTTCAGGGCATAAACATTTTATGAACGGTCCGAACATTCACAAATATTTGCATGAAATGAATGAAGAAGTATTGTCTCATTATGACATTATGACGGTTGGGGAAATGCCAGGTGTAACGACAGAAGAGGCTAAATTATATACAGGTGAAGCTAGAAAAGAACTACAAATGGTATTCCAATTTGAACATATGGATTTAGATTCTGGAGAAGGTGGGAAATGGGATGTAAAACCGTGCTCACTCCTTACTCTGAAAGAAAACTTAACAAAATGGCAAAAAGCATTAGAGCAAACAGGCTGGAATAGCCTTTATTGGAATAACCATGACCAGCCGCGTGTTGTATCACGTTTCGGGAATGATGGAGCTTATCGAAATGAATCAGCGAAAATGTTAGCGACAGTACTTCATATGATGAAGGGGACACCGTATATTTATCAAGGAGAAGAAATCGGAATGACTAACGTTCGATTTGAATCCATTGATGAATATCGAGATATTGAAACGCTAAATATGTATAAAGAAAAAGTTATAGAGCACGGTGAAAATATAGATAAAGTGATGCAATCTATTTATATAAAGGGCCGAGATAATGCTAGAACGCCAATGCAGTGGGATGATAAGAAACATGCTGGATTCACAACGGGTGAGCCTTGGATAGCGGTAAACCCTAACTACAAAGAAATTAATGTGAAACAGGCGATTCAAGACGAAGAATCAATTTTTTATTACTATAAAAAATTGATTGAATTACGTAAAAATAATGAAATAGTTGTGTATGGATCATACGATTTAATACTAGAAAATAATCCTTCAATTTTTGCATATGTAAGAACATATGGAGAAGAAAAGCTTCTGGTGATTGCAAACTTCACTGCGGATGAATGTGTATTCGAATTACCTGAGGACATTATTTATAACGAATCAGAGTTATTAATACACAATTATGACGTAGAAAATGTATCGATAGAAAATATTATATTACGACCGTATGAAGCAATGGTATTTAAATTGAAATAAGAAAAAGCCTTATGCCACCCTGGCATAAGGCTTTTTCTATTACCATTTTAAAATAGAGAATCCGTACGGTGGAAGTGTAACTTGTAATACACTTGCTTCCGCTGAAAATTCTTCGTTTGTATAAATGTTAAGTATTTTCTTCCCAGTAATATGAAGAGGGAGTGAAGCTGTAACTTCACTGTTAGTAGGATTTAAAACGAAAAAGATAGTCTCATCTTCATATGTTTTTGTATAAGAAATATAATTATGTTCATCATTTGCTTCGATAAATTGAAAAATACCGTGTCCTCCAAATGATTTATATTGTTTCCGTAATGAAATTAATGTTTGTATATGTGTGAATAAAAGAGTGTCTTGTTCTTTTTCATCCCATATCATACATTTACGACAACCAGGATCCATGCCACCATCCATACCGATTTCATCACCATAATAAATACAAGGAGAACCGATGAAAGAAAGGTGAAATACATAGAGTAACTTTAACTTATTTGTATCCCCATTACATGTTGCTAAAATTCTAGGTGTGTCATGACTGTCTAATAAATGAAATGCCGCTTCATTTACATTCATAGAGTAGGAATGTAGAGAATCTGTAATTTGTTTCATGAATTCATTCGCATGAATGGACTCGTTAGCAAAGTAAGAAAGTAGGGCGTTTGTAACAGGATAGCTCATTACAGCATCAAATTGATCCCCTTGTAGCCATGGGAGTGCATCATGCCAGATTTCTCCTAGAATATATACTTCAGGATTTAATGCTTTTATTTCACTACGGAATTCTCTCCAAAAACTGTGATCGACTTCATTTGCGACATCAAGGCGCCAACCGTCTATATGGAACTCTCTTACCCAATAACGACCTACTTCAAGTAAATATTCTTTTACATCTGGATGAGCAGTATTTAATTTAGGCATATATGGTGTAAATGCGAAAGTATCATAATTAGGAAGCGGCTCAGTTATAATTGGAAATTCATGAATATGGAACCAATCTTTATAGGCGGAATTCTCACCATGGTTCAGCACGTCTTGAAATTTATCGAAGAAGTATCCGCTATGATTAAAAACAGCGTCGAGCATTACTTTTATACCACGTTTATGACATGCTTCAACGAGTTCTTTGAAAGTTTCTTTCGTCCCAAATTGTGGGTCGATTTCCATGTAATCAATTGTGTCGTATTTATGATTCGAATGAGCTTTGAAAATAGGAGTGAAATAAATTCCAGAGATTCCAAGCTTCACAAGGTAATCAAGGTTTTGAAGAATGCCAGCGAAATCACCCCCGAAAAAATTAGTAGCAGTTGGCTCTGCACTTCCCCAAGGAAGGGTGTTTGCCGGATTTATTGCGCTATCCCCGTTAGCGAATCGTTCCGGGAAGATTTGATACCATACTGTGTTTTTAATCCAAGATGGTGCCCTGAAAACGTCTTTTGCATGAATGAATGGAAAGCAGAAAAAGTTACCGACATCGTCATTTGGAATGTTAGAAAAAAATCCTCGTTCTGTATAAATAAGAGTGTCTACGTCGTTTTTTAATTCGAATCCATATCGTAAGCGTTTAAATTTCGGTTCGATTGAAACCGACCAATAATCAAATAAATCAGTAGATCCGGTTTTTTTCATCGGTGTACTCGCTGAAATCCATTTCCCATCTTGCCATTCGTATGGATCACCGTAGATGAGGGCGGCGCTGTGAACATCATCTCTTTTTGTGTGTATTCGGATGTGAATTGTTTTTTCGTCGTAAGCGTATGCATAATTATCTTTTGGCCTATGATAGATCGCTTCTTTAAGCATATAGAAAATCCCCCTTTAATATCTCTATACATATTGTTACCTAAAACGAAATAATAAAGATTATGTTGCAAACGATTTCCTTTCACATAACTTTAATATTGCTTATAAGAGTAGTATTCATTTTATATAAAGTCAATGAATAAAGAGTATGAGAAGATTATTTTGAAAATTAATATTTGCAAAATGAATAAAAGGATGTATAATGATAGACAAATAGCGCAAACGTTTTCATAGATTATGATATTGTTTGCGCTTCTATTAAACTATCGAATGCAAACGTTTTCAATTTCTTAGGTACATAGACAATTTAGGGAGGTTTTTTGGGATGAAGAAAGCATTATCACTATTAACGATTTCAGCATTGTCAATCGGTATGTTATCTGCATGTGGACCGAAAGATTCAGGGAAAAAGGAAGCAAGTAAAGAGAAGAAAGATTATGACCTTCTCGTCTGGGAAGATGATAAAAAAGGTGTTGGTTTAGAACCAGCCGTGAAAAGCTTTGAGGAAAAATATAAAGTAAAAGTTAAAGTTGTTGAAATGCAAATGACAGATCAAGTGAAGAAGTTACGTCTTGATGGACCTGCGGGGACGGGGCCGGATGTTGTAACATTGCCACACGATCAAATTGGAAATGCAGTAACAGAAGGCTTACTTTCTGAAGTAAAAGCAGATGATGCTGTGAAGAGTAAATTTACTGACTTATCAATAGAAGCACAGACATATAACGGAAAATTATATGGTTTACCAAAAGCAATTGAAACACCAGTTTTTATTTACAATAAAAAATTAATGCAAAAAGCACCAGAAACGATGGACGAGCTGTTTAACTTCTCAAAAGACTTTACGAAGGATGGCAAGTACGGATTTTTAGCATTAGGAGATAACTTCTACTTTGCTAACGCGTTTATGGCAGGTATGGGCGGATATGTATTTGGTGAGAAAGACGGAAAGCCAAATGCAGGTGATGTTGGATTGAATAATAGTGGAGCAGTACAAGGTGCTGAATATCTTCAAAAATGGTACAAAGAAAAGTTATTCCCGAAAGGTATTATTGGTGAATCTGGTGGCCCTGCTGCTGACGGATTATTCAATGAAGGAAAAGCAGCGTCTATCATGAACGGACCGTGGGCGTTCCAAGCGATGGAAAAGAACGGAATTGATTATGGTGTTGCTCCAATGCCGAAATTACCAAATGGTCAACCGATGAAAACATTTGTTGGGGTAAAAGGATGGCATGTAACAAGCTTCTCTAAACAAAATGATTTAGCTACAAAATTCACTGAGTGGGTAACTAATGAAGAAAATGCAAAAATTCGATTTGAGAAAACAAAAGAAATTCCTCCAGTAAAATCAGTAATGGAAGATCCAATTATTAAAGATAATGAAGCTGCAAAAGCAGTTGCAACTCAATCAGAAAATGGAGTTCCAATGCCGAATATTCCGGAAATGCAAGAAGTATGGAAACCAGCTGGAGACGCTCTTCAGTTAGTTGTTACAGATAAAGAAGCACCAAAAGCAGCACTTGATAATGCAGTGAAGCAAATTAAAGGGAATATTGAGGCAAACCACAGCAATAAAAAATAAGGTGAAATTCGTGCCTCGAATATAAGAGGCACGAATTCTCTCCCTTCCAAGTAGGAAGAAAAAAGGGGGAAGGAACATGCAAACATCTATGGAGCCAGCAAAAGAGTTAAACGGTTCAAAGCATAGGAAAATGGCGACCATGTTATCAATTATTCCAGGCATTGGTCAACTATATAATAAACAATATGTTAAAGGTCTTATTTTTCTAGTATTAACAGGTTCGTTCATTGTAGCATTTGCTGATTTGTTAAATATGGGGTTATGGGGAATTGTAACACTCGGTACAGAAGTTCCACGTGACCATTCTGTCTTTCTATTAGTAGAAGGGATTTTGGCACTTATCGTCATAGTGTTTGGACTGGGGATATATGCATTTAACTTATATGATGCATACCAAAATGGAAAGAAGCGTGACATAGGAACACCATTAAACTCAGTAAAAGAGCAATATCGTAACTTATTAGATCAAGGTTTTCCATATTTAATGGTTTCACCAGGTTTTCTATTGCTTATCTTTGTTGTTGTATTTCCAATCATTTTCGTAATTTTAATTGGATTTACGAACTACGATTTATATCACTCTCCTCCAGCTAAATTAGTAGATTGGGTGGGCTTTAAAAACTTTATTGATATTTTCACATTACCAATGTGGAGAGAGACATTTTTAAGTGTATTCTCTTGGACTGTCATTTGGACATTCGTTGCAACAACACTACAAGTTGCACTTGGTATTTTTTTAGCAATTATCGTAAATCAGCCTGGGATTAAAGGGAAGGCTGTTATTCGAACAATTTTCATTTTACCGTGGGCTGTTCCAGCATTCGTGTCTATCCTTGTCTTCTCTGGTATGTTTAATGAAACAT
Organism: Bacillus silvicola; assembly: GCF_050524305.1. Taxonomy (NCBI): domain Bacteria; kingdom Bacillati; phylum Bacillota; class Bacilli; order Caryophanales; family Bacillaceae; genus Bacillus; species Bacillus silvicola. The sequence continues at coordinate 981,687 of NZ_JBNGVC010000012.1, read as the reverse complement.
TTGGAGCAATTAATAACCAAGTATTAGCTTTATTCGGAATTGAAAAGATTGCTTGGATGACAGATCCATTTTGGGCAAAAATCGCTTTAATTATGATTCAAACGTGGCTTGGATTCCCGTTCGTCTTCGCAATGACGACAGGTATATTGCAATCGATTCCAGGAGAATTATATGAAGCGGCTACAGTAGATGGAGCTACAGCTTGGCAACAGTTCCGTAAAATTACATTGCCACTTGTTCTATATGCAACAGCACCAATATTAATTACGCAATATACGTTTAACTTTAATAACTTTAGTATCATCTATCTATTTAACGGCGGAGGTCCTGCTGTAGCTGGACAAGATGCAGGTGGAACAGATATTTTAATTTCATGGATTTATAAGTTAACGATGACTTCGGCGCAGTACGGGAAAGCCGCAGCTCTTACAATGATTTTATCGTTAATCGTTATTACAGTTGCGTTATGGCAATTTAAGAGAACAAAATCATTCCAAGAAGAGGATATGATGTAAATGAATATTAAAAGACAAAAGATGTTACGTCTCTCATTAAGTTATTTCGTTATTTTCGTAATGTGTGCCATCATTTTCTATCCATTATTATGGATTATTGGCTCATCGTTTAATCCGGGTGATAGTTTATCTGGATCAAGTATTATTCCGCAAAATGCAACGTTAGATCATTATCGTAAGTTATTAGATTTAGAGAATAGTAATTATTTACTATGGTATAAAAACACATTAAAAGTAAGTGTTTTAACGATGATTTTCTCAGTGTTAGCAATTAGTTTTACTGCTTATGCATTTTCGAGATATCGTTTTGTTGGAAGAAAGAATGGTTTATTAACATTTTTAATTCTGCAAATGATTCCGAACTTTGCAGCGTTAATCGCACTATACGTATTAGCGCAGTTAACAGGATTAATCGATACACATCTTGCATTAATTTTAATTTATGTAGGCGGAGCAATCCCTATGAATACATGGCTTATGAAAGGGTATTTTGATACGATTCCGAAAGAGTTGGATGAATCAGCTCGTATGGATGGAGCTGGACATTTCCGTATTTTTTGGCAAATCATTATGCCACTTGCAAAGCCAATCGTGGCAGTTGTAGCGTTATTCACTTTCATCGGTCCATTTACAGATTTCATTTTAGCGAGTATTATTTTGCGCACACCGGAAAATTATACTTTAGCAGTTGGACTCTATGAAATGGTAGCGAAGAAATTTGGTAATGAATTTACAACGTTTGCAGCCGGTTCGGTATTAATTGCAATCCCGATTTCGATTTTATTCTTATCACTACAAAAATACTTTATTTCTGGTTTAACAGCTGGAGGTACGAAAGGATGAGAAATGGGACATTATGTCCCATTTTTCTTTTCATCTCTCTATAAAAAAATTTATAGAGAGATGAAAAGAGATTTGACATCGCATATGAAAAGAAGTGAAATAAATAGTATATTATAGTATAGGAAAAAAGAGCTATATCCCTTACAATACATGGAGAGGGAGAATATGATAAGTTTTGCAAGATAGAATAAATAAATGAAAGTTTATGACTTACCCTATGACTTGCAACGAGTGCAAGATAAAGTGAAGCTTTAATCAGTGGGGTTGTTGTTCATCCCCACTGATTATTAGCCTTCACCAATCGGGCTTTTACGGGCAGCCCGACCCCACACCTAACTTCTTTGCTTTCGCTGAATTTTGAGGTGGGGGTCTTACTGCCCGGCAAATAGCGGGATAAAATATATGAAAATGGCAGAGACGTGAAAGGAGGGGATTTTTATGACAGTTACAATTAAAGATGTGGCGAAGAAGGCGAACGTAGCACCATCAACTGTTTCTCGTGTAATTGCTGATAATCCAAGTATAAGTGAAAAGACAAAGCGCCGTGTTCGAAAAGTAATGAGTGAATTAGGGTATCATCCAAATTTAAATGCAAGAAACCTTGCGAACCAAACGACGAAGACACTTGGTCTTGTTATGCCGAGCTCTGCAAGTAAAGCTTTTCAAAATCCGTTTTTCCCAGAAGTTATAAGAGGAATTAGTTCATTTGCACATGTAGAAGGGTACGCGCTTTATATGTCGACTGGTGAAACGGAAGATGAAATTTTTAATGGTGTTGTAAAAATGGTACAAGGGCGTCAAATCGGTGGTATTATTCTTTTATATTCAAGAGAGAACGATCGGATTATTCAATACTTGCATGACCAAAACTTCCCGTTCGTTTTAATTGGAAAACCATATGATCGAAAAGATGAAATTACATATGTAGATAATGACAATTATACGGCTGCAAGAGAAGTAGCAGAATATTTAATTTCACTAGGCCATAAACAGATCGCGTTCATTGGTGGTGGATCAGATTTACTTGTAACGAGAGATCGTTTAGCCGGTATGAGTGATGCTTTAAAACTAGCAGACATTGTATTACCGAAAGAGTATATTTTACATTTTGATTTTTCAAGGGAAAGTGGTCAACAAGCTGTTGAGGAGTTAATGGGACTGAAGCAACCACCGACGGCAATTATGGCAACGGATGATTTAATTGGACTTGGTGTATTAAGCGCACTTTCTAAAAAAGGATTCGTTGTACCGAAGGATGTTTCTATTGTAAGCTTTAATAATGCTTTATTATCAGAAATTGCGAGTCCTCCGCTTTCGACAGTTGATGTGAATATATATCAGCTAGGATATGAAGCAGCAAAAGCTTTAGTTGATAAAGTAGAGAATGCGGAGTCAACTGCAAAGTGTATCATTATTCCACATAAATTACTGAAGCGTCAAACTTGTGATCGTTATGCATGAAAAAAGCTAAGAGTTTAACTCTTAGCTTTTTGCTTTAGAAAGGCTTCTAAACGGTCACAGCCTTCTTTTAAAGTTTCGATGCTATAAGCATAGGAAAGGCGAAGGTAGCCTTCACCGTATTCCGAAAATGCTGTCCCAGGAACAACGGCTAGCCCGGCTTCTTTTACAAGATCAAGTGCAAAATTAAATGATGAAGATGTTAAATGTCCAACATATGGGAATAAATAAAATGCACCTGTTGGTTTCTCAACCGTTAAACCCATTTGAATGAGTCTATTATATACGTAATCACGGCGTTTTTTGTATTGATAGCGCATCATCTTCGGGGCATCTTTAGCAGCTGTTAAAGCTTCGATTGCAGCATATTGAGCGATTGAAGTAGCACATGTAACATTGTATTGATGAACTTTTAATATGTGTTTTGCTAAATATTCTGGAGCAAATAAAAGTCCGATACGCCAGCCGGTCATAGAATGTGATTTTGATAATCCGTTAATGACAATCGCCTTATCACGTATTTCTGGGAAATGAGCGATAGATGTGTGTTTTTCTTCATATACAAGTTCACTATAAATTTCATCAGAAAGAACGAAAATATTTTTATCTTTTAAGACAGATACAATATCTTCTAATTCTTCTTTTGATAAGGTAACACCAGTTGGATTAGAAGGATACGGTAAAACGACGCATCTTGTTCGTTCTGTAATTGCATTTTGCAATGCTTCAGCTGTTAAACGAAATCCAGTTTCACGAACATCTATAAAAATAGGAGTTGCACCACATAGTCGAATAATCGGCTCGTAACCAGGGTAAATAGGAGCAGGTAAAATTACTTCCGTTCCTGGTTCTAAAATAGTTCGGAATGCAACATCGATCGCTTCACTAGCACCGATTGTAACAATGGTTTCGTTTTCAGGTGAATAATGTAAATTGTAGTTGTCCTTTACAAAGTTACAAGCTGCCTTGCGTAATTCTAGTAAACCAGCGTTATGTGTATAGCTTGTATAATTTTCTGTAATGGCCCGTTTAGCTGCTTCTTTTACTAGAGAAGGTGTAGGGAAATCGGGTTGCCCAATTGTTAAAGAGATAAGATTATCATAGCTTTGAATCATATTAGAAAACTGGCGAATTCCAGAAATTTGGATGTCCTTCACTCTAGGATTAATGAATTGTTCCATTGTATCTCCCTTTCTTCCGTTTGAAAATTAAGTCCATTTTATCATATTTTCTATGATTACGCTTTGCATATGTTATTTAGAAAGAGAGAAAAGAAAAAAGCCGCTGAAAGCGACTTTTTAATAACCGTATTCCCAATCTATTTCATCTTCGTTCCAAAGTACGGAAGATACTTTGCCGAGATGGACAACGGATTCATTTACAGCACATGTGCAGTTATCTTCCCCTGCTTTATGTTGCAGTTCTTCGTATACTGATTTTTCAACGTTTTCTAGCACAACCAAATTTTCTTCTTTTAAAACAAGCGTAGTACCCGCCATTTTTATCTTCCTCCTACTAAAGTAATGATCACTTATTTGTAAACATAGATAGTATGGATTATATGCTGTATTTTGCGATAGTTGTCCGTCTAGTGAAGTGTTTTTTAATTTCTTTGTAATCCGTATTCATTGTATACTGCATGAAGGAAATTTGGTACAGGGTTTACAATCATTTCGGAAATCTGTAACATTTATTATTAGTTGTTAACAAATAATTAACAAATATGTTAAGAAAAATCAAAATTTTAAAACAAATCAACTTATAAAATGATATAATCATATCAAAATACATATAGGGGATGAGAGGCTATGGAGCTGATTCGTGATTTAATGATCCAAATTGCCATCATTATTTTACCACTATTTTTATATGAAGCGATTCGTTTAAATCGCTATCAAGAAATGCTTCCGAAGCCTAATCGCTACTTTATTATGTTTTTATCTAGCGTTACACTCGTTCTCTCCATGACATACTCTATTTGTTTTGGTACCATTTGTGGATACAATTTTCATCCAATCCCAATTGTTAGTGGCTTTTTATATGGTGGGATTGTTGGGCTCATCCCTGCCATTATTTTTGTTGCATATGAATGGATTGTTAAGGGGCTCAGTTGGTTACCTATCGTAGAAGTTATATTTCTTTCAATAATTCCATTGTTTTTGTCAAAGAAATGGTCTCTTTTTTCAAGAGATAAGAAGTTAATAATAGCTTTTATGATTGCATCATTTTATGTTCTTGTTTCATTAGTATTTGGGATGTTGAATGTCCTTTTAGAAACAGGTTTTACACCGTACATATCTAATCTATATAGTGGGTATATATTTGCATCACTTATCATGGTTATGACAATGGTGTTTCAAGTGTATTTGACTGAGTATTTAAACGAAAATGCATTATTACGTACAGAAATGCAAAAATCAGAAAAACTTAATATTGTAAGTGAGTTAGCTGCAAGTGTTGCACATGAAGTTCGAAATCCGCTCACTGTGGTACGTGGGTTTATTCAATTGTTAGAGAGTACGGAAGACGTAAAAAACAAAGATTATATGCGTCTCGTATTAGCTGAACTGGATCGTGCTGAACAGATTATTTCAGATTATTTAAATTTGGCAAGGCCTCAAATTGAAAAAAAAGAACATATTTGTTTATCAGCACAATTAATTGAAATGACAACGCTTATGTCATCGTTTGCGGCGATGCAGGGCGTTTATTTGCAAGTTGAGATTTCTGAGAGCCTTTATACTATCGGTGATAAAACGAAATTGAAGCAAGCTATTATGAATGTTGTTAAAAATGGTATTGAAGCAATTCAAGGAAACAAAGGGTATTTAAAAGTCACGGCTATTCAAAAAGATGAAATGATAATAATAAGAGTTAAAGATAGTGGCGTTGGGATGACAAAAGAACAGTTAGCAAGGCTTGGACAACCGTATTATTCTTTAAAAGAAAAAGGAACAGGATTAGGTCTTATGGTAACATTTAGTATTTTACAAGCGCATAATGGTACATTGGAATATAAAAGTGAAAGCGGAAAAGGAACTGAAGCTATTATTATATTGCCAGCTGTACGATATAAGGAATAAAAGTTACCGGTAGAAGGTAACTTTTTATTTTATTGTGCATTAGAAAATATACAGAAGTTTATTCATTTGTTTTTTCTTGTTTTGTTCGAATGAATAAACTTCTAAATGATTGAAAGAAGCTTTGCTCTTTTGAGGCGGCGACTAATTTTTTTGTTTCTTGAATTTCGCGAATAACTTGCATAAGTTGTGCATCACGGCTGCTGTCTTTATTGTAAATTTGATGGACAAGTTTATTCATTTTTTCTTCTTGTTTAGATTCTCGCTTATACATATGATTCATTAATAAGTCCATCTTTTCTTTCTGAAGTGCATCTGTTTGAGCGGCGTGATCAACTAGATCTTGTAACATTTTTTCTTGAGATCCTTCCTTTACATAAACTTGTTGCATAAGTTCATCTAATTTCTCGTCTTTTAAACGATTTTGTGTAATGAGAGTAGAGTTTTGATGAATAATTGCTTCATTTAATTGAGCAAGCATTTCAAGTTTTAACATGAACTCCTCAAAGTTACGCCCATCTTCTTTTTCTTTTGGTTGTATTTCTTGCTTATCTTGAATAACAGGTACAGGTGGGGCCTCTTTTTCTTTTAAAATAATAGGTATTGTTTCTGAAATATCTTCTTGTAATGTAGCAGCTCTTTCATGTATAGATTTTAATAGTTTTAAATCATCCAATTTATAAATACGAGCATCAGCTGTTTTTGAAATGATATAACCGTGTTCCTCTAAGAGTTGGCTATATTTTCGGACTATATGTTTTGGGATACCTGTTTTATTTGTAACATCTTTCGTTTTATAAATAGCTTCCATGATATTTCCTCCCCAAAAAGTATCGTATATATCATTTCAATCTTTTATGAGGACTTCCTTTGAAAAAGAATGTCGGAAGGTTATTAGTTTTCTACAGCATTAGTGAAAAGATGAGGAAAAATGAATGTTTTTGGCGGAATGGAGAGGAAGAGCTAAAATAATGTCTGAAAACATACATAGAAGAAGTTTGTTATAATAGCTGAGGAAAAGAAATTGGTAGGAACACGGAGGTACACATGAAGCAATTAAAAGGTATTATCATTTCAATTATTGCAATTCTTTCTCTTTTGGTAGCAGTATATGAAGTACTTGTGCCAGAGGAGACAAGTACTAAAAAAACAACTACGTATGATCAAATTTTAGAGTTCCCGAAAGAACGATATCCAGAGACCGGGAAACATATAGCGGATGCTATAAAAGAAGGGCATTCAGAAATGTGTACAATTGATCGTAATGGTGCAGCGGATAGAAGGAAATTATCGTTAGCGCCATATCCGACGAAGAAAGGTTATGATCGCGATGAATGGCCGATGGCGATGTGTAAGGAAGGCGGAAAAGGAGCTCATATTGAATATATAAGTCCAGCAGATAACCGCGGTGCAGGTTCTTGGGTAGGGAATAAGCTAGACAAATATCCAGATGGTACGCGTGTGAAATTTGAAGTGAAGTAGTAGTTGCATATTTCATAATGAAGGAGAAGGGAACTATGGAGTTAACAATTTCTTATTCACAATTAATGTTGATGAACTATGACGGTGAGCAGCCTTACGTAGATTGGACAGATGAAGATTTTGAAAGAGGTTATGCTAAGGCGGATGGAACTGTTATTTTTGAAGCACTCTCTGATTATACTTGTGAAGTAAAAGTAACTTGTGGAAAACATATTGAGAAAGAAGAAGTGATTAGAACGGTTGCGGTTCCTTTTACAGTTGAAAATGAATGTATCGTTGTAACGAGTATTCTTTCAAATAAATTTCAGATCCCTATTCCAAATGGTGAGTATACCGTTGTATTACAGGCAATTCCTCTTGAAGAGCCAACGGATGATGAATTATATAAAATACAATATGAATTCTTTTTTGAAAGTAAAGTATAAAAAATGGGTTATCCTTTTGGAGGATAACCCATTTTTGTTATGCGTTTGTTTTTAAAAGGGAACGAGCATCTTTTGCTGCTTGCACCATGTGTTCTAAAGCCGGAATAACTTCTTCCGCTCTTCTAGTTTTTAAACCACAGTCTGGATTAATCCAGAAATATTTAGGATCACATACTTGTAAAGATTGTTCCACGATTGCGAACATCTCATCTTTACTTGGGACACGTGGACTATGAATGTCATATACACCTAGACCAATTCCTTTTTCATATGTTGTATGTTTTAATGTATCAATAAATTCTCCATGACTTCTTGATGTTTCGATAGAAATAACATCTGCATCTAACGCACGAATGGCATCTACAATATCTTCGAAGTTACTGTAACACATATGGGTGTGAATTTGTGTTTCGTTTGCTACAGAAGATGTTGCTAAAAGGAATGATTGAACTGCCCATGTAATGTATGCATCCCAATCTTTCTCTTTTAACGGCATACCTTCACGAAGTGCGGGCTCATCGACTTGGATTACTCTTATTCCGGAAGATTCAAGTAATTCAATTTCATGACGAAGTGCTAGTGCAATTTGATATGAAACTTCTTTTCGTGAAATATCATTTCGAACGAATGACCAATTTAGAATAGTGACAGGTCCAGTGAGCATACCTTTTACTACTTTCTCTGTTAAGCTTTGTGCATATACAGTTTCTTTAATAGTCATTCCATTTATAAAGGCAACATCGCCATAAATAACAGGTGGTTTTACGCAACGAGAACCGTATGATTGTACCCATCCGTTTTTAGTAAAGGAGAAACCAGCAAGGCGCTCGCCGAAATATTCAACCATGTCAGTTCTTTCAAATTCACCATGGACAAGAACATCAAGACCAATTTCTTCTTGGTAACGAATCCATTTTTCTGTCTCTTTTTCAATAAATTGTTCATATTGTTCATTTGAAATAACACCGTTACGCCATTCTTTTCGCGTTTGACGAACTTCTGTTGTTTGCGGGAAGCTACCGATAGTTGTTGTTGGTAACAACGGTAACTGAAGTGCGACTTGTTGTAATTCATATCGTTTTTCAAATGGAAGAGGACGTGAAAAATCTTCTTCTTTTAATGCTGTTCGTGCTGCTTTAACATCTTCTCGGTTACGTGCAGCAGATGAACGAATTGTATGATGTACGTTTCGGTATGTTTCTAGCTCATTACTAAGGCTTTCTGTACCTTGAGTTAGAGCAGAATGAATAAGAACTAACTCTTCTAATTTTTGATTTGCAAATGCTAGCGCATCAAATAGCTCAGTCGATAAGTGAGTTTCTTCTGTTTTATCGATTGGTGTATGCAATAAGCTACAAGAAGGCTGAACGATGAAATCTTTCGTTTGGACTTGTTTTTGTAGCGTTGTAAATAACGTAAGAACTTCATCAAGGTCAGCTCTCCAAATGTTACGGCCATCTATACAACCGACAGCTAAAATTTTATCAGCTGGGAATCCATATTTTGAAATAGCATTTAGATTTCCTTCTTTACCATGAACGAAATCTAATCCAATACCAGATACAGGGAATGTAATGATTTCTTCATAGTTTTCTTCTACACTATCAAAATATGTTTGTAAAAGAAGAGTCGCATTTGGAACTTCTTTACGAATAGCTTCGTAAATTTCTTTTGCATGTTGAATTTCTTCTTTCGTTAAAGAAGCGAAAATCGGTTCATCAACTTGAATGATTTGTGCACCAGCTGCATGTAGTTCTGAAATTAGTTGTACGTAAGGTGCAACTAATTGGTTTAAAATCGTAGCAAATTGCTCTTGTGTATAGCCTTTCGCTAATTTTAAGAAAGTATATGGTCCTAAAATAACAGGCTTTCCATCTACTCCCAATTCTTGTTTTGCCTCTTCATATAAGCGAAGTGGACGATTATCTTTTAAAGAGATTTGTAATCCCTCTTCATATTCAGGAACGATATAATGATAGTTTGTATTAAACCATTTTGTCATTTCGGAAGCTACGTGATCTTTAGAGCCACGCGCCATTGCGAAATATACATCAAGGTAAGATGTAAACTCAGAAAAACGTGATGGAATAAATCCTAGCATATAAGCAGTATCCAAAACGTGATCATAATATGTAAAATCGCCAATTGGAATGAGTTCAATCCCTTTTTCTTGCTGTGCTTTAACGTGTTGAAGGCGAATTTCTTTCATTGTTGTTAAAAATTGTTCTTCATCGATTTTATTGGACCAAAAAGCTTCCAATGTTTTTTTCCACTCTCGTTGTAGTCCGATACGTGGATAACCTAAATTACTTGTTTGAATTGCCATTTCAAATTCCTCCCTAATTGAAAGTAAGCATTTCCGTTTACTAGGAAATACCTATAACAAAAAGTACAAAGGCATAGAAAATAAGCCTTCCTTTTTGTTTTAACACCTCATCATCATCCGTGAATCTATCAGTGTTGCTAAAACAGGCAGGTCTCCTGACTTATGCTTCATATAATTTCTTTCACCTTCCCGTTTTCACAGTGGTATAGAAAAGAAATCTCAGCATTTACAGTGGCGGGACCGTGTTGGAGTTTCACCAAGCTTCCCTTTTAAACACGAAACAAAATGTTCGTGTACCCATTTTCCTTTTGAAAGGAATTTAACAAGCGATATGATATTGAAACAAATTCTAACACAATTTTTAGAATTTTGTCTACTGTTTTAAAATAAGAAAATTCCAAAGTTTTTTATTTTTATTATTCTTATTTTTCTGACTAGTTATGAGGGGGGAATTGGATTAAACTTATAAAGAATTGTGTACTTGTACAGGGATAAGATGCTAGTTATGTTATTTAAGAACCGGTCCATATTCTGGAATAAGGAAGGGAATTGGATAGTTCATTTTGAAATAGTAAGTTATCACAAAAAAAGAACAAAATAGCTATATAAAGATGCATATACTAAGTTTATAGAAACGGGGAATTTCAATTGGAACAAAGTACACAAAATATTTATTCACCGCCAAAACATATAGTTTCAGCAGCGACAATTGTAATGAATGAACAAAAAGAAATCCTATTAATCAAGGGACCTAAAAGAGGGTGGGAAATGCCAGGTGGACAAGTTGAAGAAGGAGAGTCTTTGAAAGATGCTGCAATAAGGGAAACTAAAGAGGAAACGGGTATTGATATTGAAGTTTTAAAATTTTGTGGAGTATTTCAAAATGTGAACCATTCAATATGTAATACGTTATTTTTAGCTAGACCAGTTGGCGGTAAATTAACGACTACACCAGAAAGTTTGGAAGTAGGGTTTTATCCTATTGAACAGGCGTTAGAAATGGTGAGTTTTATGAATTTTAGACAAAGAATTGAATACAGTTTGGATGAAAATCAACAACCTTTTTATATAGAATTTTAAGAAACGAAATTCTATTATAGGACACTATTGTTGAATAAATCTTAGATTTTCAAACGATTTTATTGTTATATTTTTGAGCACAGTGAAGTATCCTATATCGAAAATTAAACAACTATATGATACCCCCGTCCTAAATTAGAACGGGGGTATGTTTATCTTAGGTTTTAAAATTAAATAACTTTATTGTCTTTTTACAGTCTCTTCTTTACAAGCTTAACCTTCATCTATATCAATTTCTGAAAGTCGCCCTGCAACTGCATCTGTAAGGAGGGTGTTTAACCATTGCAATTCAACTGTAATATGTTCAATAACGCTTTGCAAAATATATAGTTGTGCACGTGGAATTTTTCCTTTGCTACAATCATAAATAGTTTGCATTTTATGTAAATATTGAACGGTATCATTTTTCTTCTTTTCTAAAATAGGAATTAACTCTTGATCATCACCAAAATGAGCGAAAGAGAGTGCTGAATAAATTGGTTTATATATTTGATTTTTTGCTTCGAATTGTTTTAATAGTAACGTGTGAAATAACCGTTTTCCTTCTTCTGTTATATGAAAGATTGTTTTATCAGGTCTATTGGTATCTCGAACAATAGTTGTAATACTAATTGCACCTTGCTTTTCTAATTGCTCGAAGGCGTAGTAAAGTGATCCTTTTGCATATTTAATATAACAATCCATTTGTCTTTCTTTCATGATGTGCTGCACTTCATATGGATGTTTATCCCCTTCGAGTAGCAAGCCGAGAATGACTAATTTCATGCTCATGCTGTTTCAACTCCTGTATATAGAAACTTAATCCCGATTGGTGAGGGATTATAATTAGTGGAAATGGTCCTATGCTGATTAAAGTTTTACTTTATATATTATAAACGGCATACCCTTTTTCATAAAGGGTATGCCGTTTCTTTTTTCTATACTAACTTACTTGCTTTTGTTTTTGCTTCGTTTTTGGTCCGGTAAAGAGGCGTTCATTTCCCATAAGTAAAATACAAATAATACTTAATACAGCCGGGATAAGTGCCCAGAAGAATGTACTGGCAATAGATGTAGCAAGAGCTTCTTTAATACCAGTTAATATTTCAGCTGGTATTTTATCGGTAGCACCTGGTGATAATAAGAAACTTGTGTCTCCACCCTTTGGGGCTAATTTTGCTAGTTCAGGAGGGAACACAGTGTTTAGTTTATCTGTAAAAATATGATTTTGAATGGTACCGAAAATCGTTACACCAAGGGTCATACCGAGTGAACGGAAGAATGAGTTTGTTGATGTAGCAGAACCACGGTCTCTCATTTCTAATTTGTGGATAGAAGACATACTTAAAACTGAGAATGAGAAACCAACACCAAGTCCAGCGAGAACCATAAATAGCGTTACGAGTACACGTGGTGTGTCCATTGTTAAGGTGCTTAGTAAATAAATACCAAGAACGAAGAAAACACCAGACACCATCATGATGTTACGATAACTTGTTCGAGAAGCTAACTGTCCACCTGTTTGACTTCCAATTACAGAGCCGACCATCATAGGTGTTAAAATCAATCCAGCATTTGAGGCTGAACCGCCGAGAACACCTTGAACGAAGATTGGAATATAAACTGTACAGATGATAAAAGCTGCGCCATAGAAAAAGGCAACACCTTGGCTAGCTGCAAATAAAGGTTTTTTAAATAAATGGAAAGAAATGATAGGCTCAGTTGCTTTTCTTTCTACGAAGAAGAAAATAATAAGCATAATAACAACAGTTGAAAATAAACCAATAATCACATTAGAGCCCCATGCATATTCTTTACCGCCAAGTTCTAAGGCGAACATTAAGCAAACGATACTAATAACAAGTGTAATAGCGCCAGCCCAATCAATTTTTTGTTTTCTAAATTCTAGAGATTCACTGTAGTATTTAGTAATAAAGAAGAAGGAGATAAGCCCTAATGGAATATTAATATAGAAGACCCAATGCCAACTTATATAGTCCGTAATATAAGCGCCTAATAAAGGGCCAAATACGCTAGATGTTCCGAAAACGGCACCAAATAGACCTGTCATTTTACCTCGTTTTTCAGGTGGGAATATATCATACATAATTGTAAATGCGATAGGCATCAGAGCGCCACCGCCAATTCCTTGAATGGCTCTATAAATACTTAGTTGTTCAATACTTGTCGCTGTCCCGCAAAGTGCAGAACCGAATAAGAAAAGAATTAGTCCACCAATATAAAAGCGTTTCCGTCCGTACATATCAGATAGCTTACCGAAAATAGGCATACCGGCCATTGTTGCTACCATGTATGCAGACGTGACCCAAACGAACTTGTCAAATCCTCCTAAATCTCCAACAATCGTTGCCATTGCTGTTGCAACGATTGTATTATCCATTGCTGCCATTAAAATACCAAGTAGTAAACCAGCAACAACAAATTTTGTCTTGTTGGAGTCTTTTTTTAATAATTGAGATTCCAAATATAACCCTCCTTTTAATAATAAGTACACTATATTAAGTTTTGAGTGCAGCGCATAAAAAATTAATATAGTTCTTTCAAATCAATTTACACAAGTGCACTGACAAAGCCATAAAGAATATTATAGTCAAATTTGACTAAAAGGCAAACTTTTTCTTCCGTCAAAATATTCTGTTGTATGGACAGCGAAAGAGTGAGTAATACTTAATATTGGTATAAAGTCAATGAAGGAAATTGTAAAAAAATATTTCGGTAAGAATACCTTCTGTTAACAGAGGAAAAATGGTTTTTTCTTTATATTGTCGAATAGGATAAAAGGAAGAATAATAACTATATATCTTTTGTAACAAGCTTTATTAATATCGTGTAGAGAGGCAGAATAAGGTCGTATGGATGATGCATCTGAAATGGGGTGAATATTATTATGAAAATGTGGAAACGAATTTCGGATCAAGGAAGGCGTTTAATACCGCTACAACCGGTGTTATGGATTGATGGCTCAAAAAAGGAAAACGAATGTCCTAATGTAGCAGTTACATTACAAATCCGTAGTATGTATAAAGAAAAATTTTCATATGAACTGACCTATGATGTAAATGACATACTTATTATTCGAATTGAAGTTGAAAATAAAGGAATGGAAATGATTTCACGAGTTGTAGTAAGTCATATGATTCGAGATTATTTTGCATATATTCCAAACTCATTAAAGGTTGATAAGGGGATGAGTGAGTTTCTGTTCCAGCTTGTAAGGTGGCGAATCGAAAATTTATTACCGAATGAAAAGGTAGAACTAATTTGTAAAATAAAAGCAAATAAAGATAAAGCACTTAAAAACGCATTATTTCAGGCTACATATACATTTCAATATAAAGGATTATCATATGGTCCACTGCAAACAAATGAAGTTGTTGTGCGGCAATGATAAAAAGGAACCTGTATGAAAGGTTCCTTTTTTAGTGAAGGTTGTGTTTTTTGAGTACTTTTTTTTGCTCGATTCCTTTTTTTCCTACATAATTGTTTTTATAACCAAAATATAGAATGAAAAGAAAGGAAGCAACATTTACAATAGCATCAATTTGATCGTTTGTAATAAAGTTCACTCCGAAAGAATTAAATAGTAATTTTAACGCTAACAGAAAACCTGCTAGAAAACGTATAATATCTGATAGATTTTCTTTTTGAAGCATATAGGTCACCTCTTTCTAAAACGATATATAGTATATATATGAAATAGAATAGAAATGGTAGACAAGCTTAAGCGGAAATGTACACCCAATATGTACATTTTTTATTTTGTAGAAAAACATAATTGTTATAGAAGCATATGTTGGTATAGAAAGGAGGGGAAATATGAAACATAAAGGAAAAATTAGTGGGTTATTACTTGGGAATACAGTGGCGGTTACAGAATGGATTGCGCTTCAGGATGTAATTACAAAACTGGATTCGCGATCATTTTATACCGTCTTTATTATTTATATATTGCAAATGTTACTCAGCTATTATTTTGGACATTGGTATGATAAAAAAGCGAGTGGTCGTATGGATAAGGAAATAGGAGGAATGGCAAGTAATGATTTTGTAGTTGATTTTTTTGAGAAAGTAGCTGCATTATCAGAACGGGATTCTCATAATATTACAGTGTACATTCTTTCTGTGAAAGAATGGAAAGTACTAAAAGAAACAGTACAAGAAAAAAATTGGAGAGTACGATTGTAAAGACAATTCGTAAAGGGGATGTCGTTACTAAGTGGGATGAAAATAAGTATGTTATTGTGGCGATTGATAACGGACATGAAAAGTCGACAATAACAAACCGATTAATGAAAAATATTGAAAGTGAAATAGAAAATGGCTTGTTAAGTATGAATCTATTATTTGGAGCTGCTAGTTATCCAGTAGAAGGAAAAACTTTTGAAGAATTGCTTAGAAAAGCACAAAATCAATTGTATAATTATAGAAACCTGCAAAGTGATGAATGAAATTTTGATTTGAAGAAGTATGATATAAAGAATTTTTTGTAACATTTTTTTGACTTTTGTTACAAGAAAAACTTTTTTTGTAACAAAAGTCTTTAAAAATATATGGAATCAGCATATAATTGTGTGTGGATGTATCAATGCATTTTGCACAATGTTTTCAGTTTAAAAGTGTAGAGGAAAACGTGCTCTACACTTTTCCTTTTTAAGAAATTAAAAGAATCTTTGTAAGAGTTGCGAGGTCATCTTCGCACTATGTAAAATGGACAAAGAGGTTATTTGGTAGAAAGTGAGAAAGGGAATGATAGACGTGAGAGGTTATAGATTATCTTTTATCAGGTGAAACATTATAGTGTTTCTTGCAGTAGGTAAGATTACAGTAAATACCTTTATGTTTTAAGACATTACATAATTTCAAATGCTAAAATTGTACAAGTAGTATAAATAATTATTGATGATCGTTTACTAAATAGGAGGAAAAGATGTTGAAATATAATAAATTAGCAATTGTAACTGCATTATCACTGACTTTACTAGCCGGTTGTTTCGGACCGAAACCAGAAGAGGAATTATATGTTGCGTTTGAAAATGCTGCAAAGCAAGAAAAAACAATGTTTGAAGATGCAAAAAAACTTGAAACTTTAGAGAAAGAGGGACAAGAATTATATAACCAGATTGTTCAAGAAGGAAAAGATAATAATCAAACTGTTAAAGAAAAGCTGAATCAAGCAGTGAAAAATACAGATGAACGAGAAAAAGTGCTTACAAAAGAAAAAGAATCTTTAAATAAAGCACAAGAAGAAGTGAAATCAGCAGATAAATATGTAAAGAAAATTGAAGATAAGAAATTGAAAGATCAAGCGGATAAAGTGAAAAGCACATATGAGAAACGACATGATTCATTTAACAAGATGTATGATAGCTATAGTAAATCGTTAAAACAAGAAAAAGAATTATATACAATGTTACAAGATAAAGGTACAAAATTAAAAGATATTAGTGAAAAAGTAAAAGTAGTAAATCAATCTTATAAAGATATTGAATCAGAAAAAGACAAGTTTAATGAATTTACGAAATCTTATAATACAGAAAAAATAGCTTTTTATAAACAAGCAAATATTAAAATTAAAGAAGAGAAAAAATAAAACAGTTTGGCCTACACTTGGCCAAACTGTTTTATTTTTTTGTATAAGTACGACTATACCATGGAACTGGTTCGCTTAATTTTTTTTCTTGTTTTAATGCTTCAGGACCAATATAATCTTGCAGTGTTTTTTTTGCTATTGTTAAAGATAAGGTTGTTTTCGGATTTCGATAGGAGGATTCAAGGTGACCAAGATGCGGTAGGGTGCGAAAATCATCTTTCGTAGGAGGGATATGGAAAAAATAATCACCTAAACGTATAAGAACATCGGATTGTTGTTGACTAAAACGTGGATTTCTAGAAAAATGTAATCCTTCTTTGATAGCCTTCTTTTCAGTAATTAAGCGTTCTAAAGCAGTCTTTTTTAACCAGTATAAGTACTTAGGGTTAGTTGCAGCTTTAGCATGACGATTCACAACGAAAATAGATTGAGCTAGTCTATTAATAGAATGTTGGTTATGTAATTGAGATTGTGGTTGTGAAGGTTTCATATTGAATCTCCTTTCAATTTTTCCTTATTATAGCATAAATAAAATGGGTTTTTATTATATGCAAAAAGTAATTGTATATATTTTCAATATTAAAGCAATATTGTTACAAAAAACAACTATTTTGTATAATAGTGATAGAACATGTTTCAGAAATTTGATAATGAAAGAGTGAGAAGTTTGAAAGAAATATTAAAACAACAATATGCCATTATAGACATTGGTTCTAATACAATGCGCTTAGTTATTTATGAAAAACAAAGCGGAGGTTTTTATAAAGAGATTGAAAATACGAAAGTGGTCGCTAGGTTAAGAAATTACTTAGTAGATGGTGTATTAAGTGAAGAAGGAATAGAAGTATTGTTACAAACATTATTTCAATTTCAAGAAAGTACACGATTTCATAAGTTGCATCATGTGCTTTGTGTCGCAACGGCAACAATTAGACAGGCAGAGAATCAAGATGAAATTAAAAAACTTGTTGAAGGACAAACAGATTTTACTCTTAGAGTTTTATCAGAATATGAAGAAGCACGTTACGGTTATTTAGCAGTTATGAATTCTACTTCATTTTCAGAAGGAGTTACAGTTGATATTGGTGGGGGAAGCACAGAAGTTACATACTTCCGAAATAGAGAAAATTTAGAATATCATAGCTTTCCTTTTGGAGCACTTTCTTTAAAGCAACAATTTATTCAAGGTGATATTCCTACTACAGAAGAGTTAGAGAAAATTAAAAACTATTTATGGAATCAATTTCGAACGTTACCATGGTTAATCGATAAAAAATTACCCCTTATCGCAATTGGTGGAAGTGCGAGGAACTTGGTGAAAATCCATCAAAATTTAATTTGTTATCCTATAGCTGGATTACATTTATACAAAATGAAAGAAGAAGATATTCAACATGTAAAAGAGGAATTAAAAGAATTGTCGTTCATAGAGCTTCAAAAGTTAGAGGGGTTAGCAAAAGATCGAGCGGATACGATTATTCCAGCTATCGAAGTCTTTCATATACTGGTTAACGTTATAGAGGCACCGGCATTTGTATTGAGTAAAAAAGGATTAAGAGAAGGTGTTTTCTATGAAGAATTAACGAAAGATTTGGGGATTTCATACTATCCAAACGTAGTAGAAGAAAGTTTACATCTATTATCATTTGAATACGAAATGGATATGGAATTTGTAATTCAACTTATTAAACAAGGAACATTGATTTGTAAACAACTTGAAGGAGTAGGACTTATTTCTATGTCGGAAAAAGACTGGGAAATATTCCATCAAGCGGCGAAAGTATTTAATATTGGGAAGTACATAGATGAAGAAGCGAGCCGCTTACATACGTTTTATTTACTGGCGAATAAAACAATTGATGGTATGATGCATAAAGACCGAGTTAGATTAGCGCTTATTGCCTCATACAAATCAAAAATGTTATTTAAACAACATTTAGCTCCATTTGAAGGTTGGTTTGAGAAAAGTGAACAAAAAAAAATTCGGTTATTAGGAGCTGTTTTGCAATTTTCAGCTGCTTTAAATGTGAGACAAAGATCGCTTGTTGAAACGATATCTATAACAGAAAGTAAAGAAGGATTAACATTTAGAATTGTATGTGAGCAATCGGCGTTATCAGAAAAAGTGCAAGCTGAAAAGCAAAAAAAGCAGCTGGAAAGAGTATTGAAAACGAATATTAACTTATCATTTGAATCAAAACGTTAAGTTGTACGGATGTCTTTACAAAAAATTAACACTTTGGAATATAGTAATTTGATAAAATAAAAGTAACTAAATTATAGTGAAAAAGTTTCAAAGGGAAGTGTGAAGAGAATGGAATTGCTAAAGGGGAATTTAGTAAATTTAAATGATACAGCTTATTATAATAACCGTGAGTTGAGCTGGCTAGCTTTTAATGAACGTGTACTACAAGAAGCGCAAGATGAAAATAATCCACTTTTAGAAAGATTAAAGTTTATTAGTATTTTTAGTTCAAATTTAGATGAATTTTTTATGGTGCGCGTAGCAGGTTTGAAAGATCAAGTAAGTGCTGGATTTAATCAGCCAGAAAATAAAGCGGGTTTAACACCGAAGAAACAGTTAAATAAGATTGCGATAAAAGCTCATGAGTTAATGACTGTACAGTATGACACGTTTAAAGGCTATGTATTGCCAGCGCTTGAACTAGAGGGGATTGAGCGTCTAACATTCCATGATTTGACGAAAGAGCAGAGAGAATTTATAGAAGAATATTTTGATGAACAAATCTTTCCGGTATTAACTCCTGTAGCTATTGATGCGTATCGTCCATTTCCTATGTTATTAAATAAAAGCCTGAATTTAGCTACTATTTTATACGATGAGAAGCAGGCAGAGGAAGAAAATCGCACGAAGTTAGGAATTGTCCAAGTGCCTTCTTTGCTGGAGCGTTTCATATTTTTACCGAGTGAAGGGCAAAAACATAAATTTATTTTATTAGAAGATGTAATTAGTGGTTTTACGCATAAATTATTCACAGGATATAACGTATCACCTGTTACTCGTTTCCGTATTACACGTAATGCGGATTTAACAATCCATGAAGAAGGTGCACGCGATTTATTAAAAGTAATTGAAAAAGAATTGAAAAAGCGTAAGTGGGGAGCTGCCGTTCGTTTAGAAGTTGGTAAAGAACACATTGATGAAAGAGTGTTAGCGTTATTGTATGAAGTGTTAGAAGTAAAAGATGAAGATGTGTACATGATGGATGGACCGTTAGATTTAACATGTTTATTCTCCTTATATAAAAAACTAGCACCTTTATATGAACATCTAGTATATCCGGCTCTTATTCCCCAACCTCCTCAAGATTTAGGTGATGAGGAAGATGTATTTGAAAAAGCGATAGAACATGATATTTTATTACACCATCCCTTTGAGTCGTTTCAGCCAGTCGTTGATTTTGTCCGTGATGCGGCAGATGACTCGAATGTACTTGCAATCAAACAAACATTATATCGTGTAAGTGGAGATTCTCCGATTATTCAGGCGCTAAAGGTAGCGGCTGAAAAAGGGAAACAAGTGACGGTATTGGTTGAGTTAAAGGCGAGGTTTGATGAAGAGAATAATGTTCATTGGGCTAAAGAATTGGAACAGGCCGGATGTCACGTTATTTACGGAGTAAGTCACTTGAAAACGCATAGTAAAATTACGTTAGTTGTAAGAAGAAGAAACGGAAAGATTGAAAGGTTTGTACATCTTGGAACCGGAAATTATAATGATGCAACAGCGAAGTTATATACCGATTTTGGATATATTACATCGCGAAAAGACTTTGGTATAGATGCAACAAACTTCTTTAATTATTTGAGTGGCTATACAACGAAACCGCATTTTCATCATTTATCTGTTGCACCATTTGATATAAGAGAGCAATTTATGGATTTAATAGATGAGGAAATCCGTTACCATAGACAATATGGAAATGGATATATTATCGCTAAGATGAATTCGTTAACAGATAAACCGTTAATAAAAAAAATGTATGAAGCATCGCAAGCTGGGGTAAGGGTAGAGCTCATCGTTAGAGGGACATGTTGTTTAAGACCTGGGATTCCAAATGTAAGTGAAAATATTCGTGTGGTTAGTGTTGTGGGAAGATATTTAGAACATAGTCGTATTTATTATTTCCATCATAATGGAGATGAGAAAATATACTTATCTTCAGCTGATTTGATGACACGAAATATGGAAAAACGAGTAGAAATATCTTTCCCAATTTTAGATATTGAAATGAAAGCGAGAATAAAGGCAATCTTACAGCTTACTTTAGCTGATAATGTGAAAACACGTGAACAAAATAAAGATGGTGACTATTATTATATTATTAATAGTGGTGTAGAAGAAATTGATAGCCAAGTGAGTTTATTTAAGATGGCTTATCAAAATACAGATGCTGAATAGTGGGAATATAGTAAAAACCTCTTAGTGCAATTAAGAGGTTTTTACTTTTTTTCTCTACTCATATGTTCCTAAAATGGAAGAATGAGTAGAGAGAATAGTTTTTATTATAAGCGTGTGATGAGTCGGTTCCTTGAGAGAATAAGATTTGGAAGAATTTTTTTTTAATTAGTAATAGTATGGTTGCTGACAAGGCCCTCCGTAACAAGGAAAGGGTGCTGGTGGTGGGAAAGGCGGTGGATAAGGCGGATAAAACGGTCTAGGGCCGAAAGCTAATGCCCCACCGAGTAATCCTCCAGCAATTCCGGCTAGAAATGGAACACCGAAAAATGGAAAGAAGCGTGAGTCGCCTGCTGGGCCAATAGGTGCTGAACGAACTGGGATTGGTTGATAATATGGATACATGAACAAACCTCCTTTATTGGACTCATTTTTATCATATGGTAGACCAAGCGTGGATGAGCGAGTACAAGAAAGGATAAGTAAGAAAATAGGCGAATTGTTACGAATGTTGTAGGGTGAAGAGTGTAATTTCGGGTTTTGACATAAAGCGGAATGGGACACGTGTTCTTCCAATACCTCGATTGACATAGAGAGTCAAATCCTGAATGTTATAGAAACCTTCAATATATTGTTTTGCAAGCGACGGGGTAATAATAGCACCTAAAAAAGGAATTTGTACTTGTCCACCATGGCTATGACCAGAAAGTTGAAGGTTGATTGGATATGTAGCGATTTGTGGCGCGATATCTGGTTCGTGAACGAGAACAATTGTATAAATATTTTGTTTTGCTTGCTGTAAAGTTTCCGCTATTTTTGGTTTGCCTAGTAGTACATCATCGAGCCCGAAAATGGAAATTTCACTATTATCCAGTAAACGAATTCGCTTTTCACTATTTTGTAAAAGTTCAAATCCCGATTCACGCATGATGTGATCATAGTATTCAGTTCCATATCCGCCATGGTCGTGGTTACCATAAATGGAAAATTTACCGAAGGGTGCTTGTATATTCTTTAAAATGGATGCCACAAAAGGAGCCTCGGTATAAGTTTGATAATCATCAATGAGGTCACCAGTAAAAAGGACAATATCTGGCTTTTCAGCATTGATTTTGGAAACGATTTGAGATAAATGTTGGAGAGAGAAATAGTATCCCAGGTGTAAATCGCTAAATTGAAGAATCTTCATACCATGAAAACCTTTTGGTATGAGTTGTGATGTAAGTGTGTGTTGGGTAAAAGAAAGTAAATAGGGTTCTATATATTTAGCATAGTAATAGCCGATGCTAGCGGTGATAAATGAATATAGACAAGTGCGTATTCCAGCTTTTAAAAAATTTCTTCTTGTAATTTTTTTCATATACAGGTTACTTGAATCTCCTTTCAGTTTTTTAAAAATATATTTTGGATATTAAAAAAGTAGTATAGATTACGAAAAAATGAACGGAAAGAAACCTCTTTACGCTAAAATATCAGAAAATATTAAAAATATAAAGATTTCTGTTAAATAAAATGATAAAATGAATGTGTATTCATTTTTTGGAGGGGATGTATGTGAAAGAGAAGGTAGTTATTATAACAGGTGGATCAAGTGGAATGGGAAAAGGAATGGCGATTCGTTTTGCGAAAGAAGGGGCACGAGTTGTTATTACAGGACGTACAAAAGAAAAACTAGAAGAAACAAAGCTAGAAATTGAACAGTTTCCGGGGCAAGTATTACCTGTACAAATGGATGTACGAAATACTGATGATATCCAAAAGATGATTGAGCATATTGATGAGAAGTTTGGACGAATTGATATTTTAATAAATAATGCAGCTGGAAACTTTATTTGTCCAGCGGAGGACTTATCTGTGAATGGCTGGAATTCGGTAATTAACATTGTATTAAATGGTACATTTTATTGTAGCCAGGCTGTCGGAAAATATTGGATTGAAAAAGGTATAAAAGGAAATATCATTAACATGGTGGCAACATATGCATGGGATGCAGGGCCAGGGGTTATTCATTCAGCAGCAGCTAAAGCTGGTGTATTAGCAATGACTAAAACGCTTGCTGTTGAGTGGGGACGTAAATATGGGATACGAGTTAATGCTATCGCACCAGGACCGATTGAACGTACGGGTGGTGCCGATAAATTATGGATTTCAGAAGAAATGGCTAAGCGTACAATACAGAGTGTCCCACTTGGTAGATTGGGGACACCAGAAGAAATCGCAGGTCTAGCCTATTATTTATGTTCAGACGAAGCTGCATACATAAATGGTACTTGTATGACAATGGATGGTGGCCAGCATTTGCACCAATATCCATTTTAAAAGGGATGAAAAATGAATGATTTATTCATTTTTCTCCGGTAAAATGTGACGGAATTGTGACACGTGAGAGAAAGGTGTTTACAAAGGGGAATATATACGGTATATTTAAGACCTCTTTTTTCTTCATAGTAGAATTGCTAATTCCCCTTAGCATTTTACCCCTCTAATCCCTTCAGGAAAACTGAAGGGATTTTTTATTATTTTTCCGTAAATATCGTGTTATAATTTTTGAAAAGTAAAGGGAGGGAAGCACGTTGATAGATGCATTAGATGTAATGAGTAACTTGGATAAAGTCCTTCCTTATTATCAAGCTATTTTTAGTGCTGATGAGCATACAGTAATTGGATATGAAGTTGTAGGACGTATTCAAACAGAAGAGGGCATACAAAGTTTAGCATCTTTCTTCCATGATGATTCTATTCCGAGTGAGTTCCAACTGGAAGCAGATAATATCATAGTAGAAAAAGCGTTAAATAGGTATTTAGAAACAGATCAAAAATTATTATTATTTATACATCGGAATGCTAATGTATTAATGAATGATGAAGATGAAAGTTTACTTCAACTTTTATTGATGTATGAAAAACAAGGTTTAAATTTGAACCACATTGTTTTAGAGATTACAGAACATGAATGTAAAGAAGATATCGAGCAATTTAATCATTTGCTGATGTATTATCGTACATATGGTATTCAAATTTCGATTAATAAAGTTGGAACGGGTACAAGTAATTTAGAACGTATTAGCGTGTTAGCACCGGATATTTTAAAAGTAGATTTAACAAACCTAAGGCAAACTGCACTTTTACAATCTTATCAAGATATTTTATATTCCTTATCTTTACTTGCTAGAAGAATTGGTGCGACATTGTTATATGAAGAGATTGATGCTTTTTATCAACTACAATATGCTTGGAAAAACGGTGGTAGATATTATCAAGGTAATTATTTAAAAGAATGTTTACCGGATTTTATTGAAACGAATGTTTTAAAAGAGCGACTTGGTAATGAATGTCATCAATTTATTCTGCATGAGAAGAAGAAGTTGCAAAAAATTTATAATTTAACAGAGATGTTACGTGATCGAATTGGTGATGTTCTGTCAAAACAAAAAAAGAATGAAGATATAAATGACTGGTTATTACAATTTAGCCAAAGTGTATCACAATGTAGTTTTCGGATATTTATTTGTAATGAAGATGGTTTCCAGCAATCAGGTAATGTTATGAAAAAAGATGGGGAATGGATTGTGATGCCGGAGTATTATATGAAAAACTGGAGTTGGCGTCCGTATTTTCTCGAGAATATCATGAAAATGCGTTTTGAAAATAAGGCGCGACTTTCAGATTTATATGCCGATATTGAAACTGGTGAAATGGTACGAACATTTTCTTTCCCGATTGATGATGAAAACTTTTTATTTATAGATTTATCTTATGAATATTTATATGAAGAAGACGTTTTATTTTAATGCGCGAAGAGATTCGTGCATTTTTTTGTTTGTTTTTATCATAAATTGGTAATAGTGAAAATAATAATGAAAATGCTGTCTATCGTTGTAAAGATTTTACGAACGAAATCATCCCTGTCTTTGCATAATCATTGTTACAATGAATACTACAAAGACAAGCTCTTTTAAAAGGAAGGTGAAAAAATGAGGAAATATGGAATATGGTTTGTTCTATTTATATGTGTTGCCTTTCTAGTTGGCTATAGTGTCACAACTGTTTTAGGGAAAGAAGAAGTGAAAGTGGATCGGAAAGAAGTGTTTACAACGATACAAAAAGGTTATGAGACGCAATTTTCAATTCGAGGGAAGCAAATACCAATGAATAAGATGATAGAGACGTTATCACCATATTTTACAAATAATTTCCTTCAAGTTTTTACAGATGAAAACAGTAGAAATGAAAAACAAAGTGGTGAGTATTTACTTCCAGCAAAAGAAGCTCCGTTTTCCTTTAATTCAGAAACAAAAATGTCATATGATGAGGAACATAAAAATTTATATGTCTATGAACGGGCAAAAAGTGGACAATATCAAATTGTGACATTACAAAAGGATAATGGGAAATGGAAATTAGCAGGGTATCATGAAAGTCAGGAACTTTTGACTGAAATAAAAAGGTTACAACAATTATGAGAATAGGAATAGGTTTCTCCCTATTCCTATTCTATACCAAGTAGCTGTTGTAATTTTTCAATTTGAAAACCTGCGACAACTTCTCCGTCAATTACAACTGTTGGAGTTGAATAGGAGTCATAGTCATATAACAGACGATTGCGTGCAGCGGCGTCTTTTTTTACGTCAAATTCTTCATACGCAACGTCATTATGTTTTAAAAATTCTTTCACAATGGTACAAGGCGGACAATCAGGCTGTGTATAAACCTCAATTTTTTTCATTGTAATTCCTCCCTTTTTCTGTGTTTTATTATATTCTGTCAGTATAAAAAGAGCAATAAAGAAGGAAAAAGATATTCTTTCTTCTTTTTCCTTCGTATTTCGACAAATTTTAGTTGAGTTTCTGGCCAAGAACCTTTATCCTAGAGTGTGGAACATTTTTTCTGTTATGACGGATAGAATGAGTATAGCTGTAAAACCTATTGGTAGGAAGATCAGAGAAAGGAGAGATTTCATGTCTCTACTCCAAGGAATTTTAACTCGACTTGTTAGTCTACAAGAACAAGCTGAAAGCGGTGAAGTAGCACAACGCTATTTTGAAGTGAACGGTGAGCGCAAATGTAGCGTGAAATTTTTCGATAAAAGTGAAATGTATGAGTTAGAAGTGTATCAACAAGGTGAAAAACCTCAAGTGTATCAATTCGACAACATCGACATGGTTGCAATTGAGATTTACGACATCATTTCTTGATACATATAAAAAAGGTACTGCCATTTGGCAGTACCTTTTTTAGTTATATTAATTAATAGGCTATACATTTGTGGAAGTCGCAATCAAACAAAAGAACTTCCACAAATGTATATGTATAGGAATTTTTTATTTTTCCTACAATGGTAGTAAATAGTAATAGGAGGTGAAAAGGATGGAACGCTTACCGATTGTTATTTGTCCTAATTGTCACAGTCATGCGGAAATTAATCATGTATTAACTGCTCAGTCTAATCAAAATGTAATTTATACGTGTAGGTTTTGTCATTATGTAATCCGAAATATTGAAACGAATAAAGGGTAGTGAGTTATAATTTTTGTTTTTGTCCCATACAATGAGAATACGAAAGGTCTGTCTAATTGAAAGGACGTGACTATGTGGACGGTGAACATACATTTTATAATGTTTCTGAGAGACATTTGAATTTTGATATGGTATTTAACCGCATTTGTAGTTTCATTGAAAAGGATCCGCGAAATTTATATCGCTTATCTATTGGGACAGACTCACAAGCACATCAAAAGGATACGAGGTTTATTACAGCGATACATATTCATCGGGTTGGAAAAGGAGCATGGGGATGTTTGAATCACAAATCAGTAAAAAATAAGCCAGCAACTTTGCGAGAGAAAATATATTTAGAAACACAGTTTAGTCAAGAAATTGCCTGTCTATTTACTCCAAATCATATACAAACAATCTGGGATTTATTGCACCCATATGCTCAAGATGGAGCGGGATTCATAATGGAAATTCATTTAGATATTGGGAATGATGGTTTAACAAAAGAATTTATTTTAGATATGACGAAGAAAATTCAAGCGATGGGATTAACAGCAAAAATTAAACCGGATGCTTATGCGGCGTTTAGTTATGCGAACAGGTATACGAAATAATGTGAAATGGTTTCTATATATTCGCAGTTATTAAATACTTTTATTAAAAACTGAATATTACATCTATTAAATAAGTTGAAAATTTTATATAATGAAAGTGATGATGTGAGGGCAAGGAGAGGGACATATGGAAAAGGAATTTGTTTTAACGAGAGAAGAAGAAGATTTATTGTTGGATATTCTGTTTCAGCAAAATTATGCGAGCGAAATTTTAGCGGTGGAGCTTACAGACATTGAGAATGGTTTAAAACAGACAGATGTGACACAATATAAAAAAATCACAAGATTGTTTTACCGATTAAAAAATAAAGGGTATTAAGCGCTACCGGAATGGTAGTCTTTTTTTTATGTTGTATGCTAAAATAGCTGTGTATCTTTTTTATTAGAAGAATGTCAGGACAAAATAATAATATGAAAACGCTATCATAAAATGTGAATAGGATCAGAGAATGTAAGCAGGAAAAAGGGAAAATGGGGGATGTAACATGATTAGTATTCCGAAAGATGAGTTTCAACAAATTCTTGTGAAGGATTTAATGATTTCATCAGAAAAAGTAGCACATGTCCAAATAGGGAATGGTTTAGAACATGCTTTACTCGTTCTTGTGAAATCTGGATATTCGGCGATTCCTGTTTTAGACCCTACGTATAAATTACATGGGTTGATTAGTACTGCTATGATTTTAGATGGTATTTTAGGATTAGAGCGCATTGAGTTTGAAAGACTTGAGAATATGAAAGTGGAACAAGTGATGAAGGAAGAGATTCCAGTTCTTATGTTAGAAGATTCCTTTGCAAAAGCTTTAGAAATGACAATTGATCATCCTTTTATTTGCGCTGTCAATGAAGAAGGTTACTTCGAGGGTATTTTGACACGTCGAGCTATTTTAAAATTGTTGAATAAAAAAGTGAGACAGCATAATCGATAACATAGGAAAAGTGACTTCACAGAAAAGGAGAAGTCACTTTTTTTCGTGCATATCAGTTGTGTATGTATTATATTTAAAAAGACATAAAACATAAGAAAAGTTTGAACTAACAAACGGTTCTAATGTATAAAATTGTTCAATTAAATTAAAGATGAAATGCTTATTAAAATTAGGTGTATGGAAGCTAAGGAAAGAGGGAGAAAGTTGCAAATCGATGATTTTCAAATGATGGTTGTGTTAGCTCAGGAATCAAATATGAGAAAAGCGGCGGAACGTTTATTTGTTTCCCAACCTGCGCTTAGTCAACGATTACAATCTATGGAGAAACAATGGGGAATGAAATTTTTTATTCGTTCACAAAAAGGATTGACAATTACACCTGAAGGGGAAAAAGTTGCAAATTATGCAAAAGAAATGTTACAAAAAGAAGAGGATATTAAAAGTGAACTGGCTCTTTTTAGAACGGAAACCTACGGTACGCTAAAAATAGCTGTTGCGTCAGTCATTGGTCAATATTGGCTTCCACCTGTTTTGAAAAAATTTGTGCATAAGTATCCTTCTGTGAAGATATCTCTGTTTACTGGCTGGAGTAGTGAAGTGCAAAAGCAATTTTATGAAGGAGACGTTCACGTCGCCATATTAAGAGGGACACAAGAATATAAAGGTCAGAAGCAACAATTATTTGAAGATGAATTATACTTAGTTGATAAAGAAATAAAAGATATTACAATGTTAAAAGAGACAAATAGACCTTTTATTCAATTTAAAAGTGATTCGACCTACTATGGACAAATACAAAATTGGTGGTATGGATTATTTTCCAATCCACCTAAGCGAACGATTGTAGTTGACCAAATTGAAACGTGCAAACAGCTTGTTTTAAATGGTATAGGCTATGCTCTTTTACCTTCGACTGTTTTAAAAGAAGTGCAGGAAAACATGTATAAAACACCTGTTCAATTAACGAGAGAAACATGGTTATTGACGAGTGACTCGGCAAGGCAGTTGAAGCAAGTGCAAGCATTTTTAGAAATTATAGAAGAAATTCAAATGGAAAAATAAGATTATTGTCTTGCTACTCGCCCTATCGTTTGGTAGAGTAACATTATAAATGGATTTAGGAGGCAACAAGAATGAAAATGATGGACGCTAACGAAATTATTTCGTTTATTCAAAAGAGTGAAAAGAAAACTCCTGTAAAGGTATACATAAAAGGGGATTTAAAAGAAGTAACATTCCCTGAAACAGTACAAGCATTTGTAAATAAAAAATCTGGTGTATTATTCGGAGAATGGTCTGAAATTAAGACAATTCTTGATGAAAATAGCAAGCACATTGTTGACTATGTAGTTGAGAACGATCGTCGTAATTCTGCAATTCCAATGCTTGATTTAAAAGGTATTACAGCTCGTATTGAGCCAGGCGCAATTATTCGTGACAATGTTGAAATTGGTGACAACGCTGTTATCATGATGAATGCAACAATTAATATCGGTGCTGTAATTGGCGAAGGTACTATGATCGACATGAACGCAGTGCTTGGTGGACGTGCAACAGTTGGCAAAAACTGTCACGTAGGTGCAGGTGCTGTACTTGCGGGTGTTATTGAGCCACCTTCTGCAAAACCAGTTATCGTTGAAGACGATGTTGTAATTGGTGCAAATGTAGTTGTTCTAGAAGGCGTTACAGTAGGTAAAGGTGCAGTTGTAGCAGCTGGTGCAGTTGTAACAGAAGATGTACCTCCATATACAGTTGTTGCGGGAACTCCAGCACGTGTAATTAAAGAAATTGATGAGAAGACAAAGGCAAAAACTGAAATTAAACAAGAGCTTCGTCAATTAAACCCAGAGAAATAAAAAAACAAAAAGCGTAAGAGCATGAATGTGCTCTTACGCTTTTTATAGATGGAGGTGTAAAAATGACAGTAAGTAAGTTTGTCCAAGTTCGTAGAGATTTACATAAAATTCCGGAAATCGGATTTAAAGAGTGGAAAACACAACAGTATATTTTAGATTATATAGGAACGCTTCCTAATGAATATTTGGAAGTGAAAACATGGAAAACAGGTGTAATTGTTAAAGTAAATGGGAAAAATCCAGAAAAAATAATAGGTTATCGTGCAGATATAGACGGTCTACCAATTACAGAGGAAACGGAATATGACTTCTCTTCTATCCATGAGGGAATGATGCATGCGTGTGGGCATGATTTGCATACAACAATTGGTTTAGGCCTTCTAACAGCGGCTGTAGGCGAAAGAATAGACGATGATCTTGTGTTTATATTCCAACCAGCTGAAGAAGGTCCAGGTGGTGCACTTCCTATGTTAGAAAGTGAAGAGTTAAAAGAATGGAAGCCGAATATGATTCTTGGGCTTCATATTGCGCCTGAATACTCTGTGGGAACAATTGCTACAAAAGAAGGTTTATTATTTGCGAATACATCAGAGTTATACGTTGATTTAAAAGGAAAAGGTGGACATGCTGCATATCCGCATACAGCAAATGATATGATTGTTGCAGCGAGTCATCTCGTTACACAACTACAATCAGTTATTAGTCGTAATGTGAACCCTCTAGACAGTGCGGTAATTACAATTGGGAAAATCACTGGTGGTACAGTCCAAAACATCATCGCAGAAAAGTCTCGTTTAGAAGGAACAATTCGAACGTTATCAGTGGATTCAATGAAACGTGTTAAAAGCCGAATTGAGGCAATTGTTGCGGGAATAGAAGCTGCATTTCAATGTGAAGCTGTTATTGACTACGGAGCGATGTATCATCAAGTGTATAACCATGAAGAGTTAACGAGAGAGTTTATGCAATTTACTCGTGAACAAACGAATATAGATGTAATTACATGCACGGAGGCAATGACAGGTGAAGACTTTGGTTATATGCTTCGAGAGATACCTGGATTTATGTTTTGGCTTGGAGTAAATTCAGAATATGGTTTACATCATGCGAAATTAAAACCAGACGAAGAGGCTATTGAGAAAGCGATTGTATTTTTAAATCAATATGTGAAGTGGAAGGGAAATCGAAAGTGAACTTCCGCGCTAATTGTGCAACAGTTTAGAGTGGGGACTTCTTAGTTCCGAGACGAAAATAACTTTCATATTTGTTAGTGTTAGACATTTTCATACAAATGAGTAAAGTTACATTTGGTGTTTTAATAATGAGCAGGGGGTTTTTAGCCACTGCTCATTATTAATTATTGCTAATAGAGAAGATAATTATTTAACTACCTATATATGTTTACTTTTAGTATGAAAAGTGTGTAAAATTAATGTGATACATAGAAAAAAGGGTGGGGAATTACGTGCAAATTAGCAGTGCGATTTTATGTTTCGTCTTATATGCATATGTTATTATTGCGGCGGTTTATTTTGGGATAAGTTTTTACGCCTATCGTTTAGCGAATAATAGTGAATATGAAGAAACATACAAATGGGTGAAAAGATATTTGTCACCTGTACTAGAAATTATGAATGGATTTGTTCTTTTTTTATTTATTGGATTAATTGCTTTCTCAACGAGCTTAGTAGGGAATAAGACTACATTATTTGTGCTAGGTATCATTATTTTTATGCTATTAGGAATTCGGATTGGTAATACGGTATTTTGGAATGAAAGAAAAGTAGATGGTTGGACGGGAATGCTAATTCCATGTATGTTAGCTGCAATCGTGACGAATATAGAACATGAATATTATCAATTACATTTTTGGCTTATTATTGTTTTAACAATCCTGTCTGTTTTGTATATAAGTACTGTCGTGCTAACATACATTGCAAATGAAAAAGGCGATGCAAAAGGTACACGCTTCTTTAGAGGGCGTGCATTATTATGGAGTGTGCCGACGATGGCAGTTATAGGAATTATTGCGATATTAGTAAATGGATATCAATTTACTAATTGGCAACTGTTTTTAGAAACTTGGTGGATTTTTATTGTTTCGTTTATAGCTTTTTTAGGCGCAACACATTATTTATTCCATCAACATCATTATATATTGGCATTGTTATTCGCATTTACACAATTATTATTTGCTTTTTTCGGACAAGAAACGTTATTGTTCGTTTTTGAAACATTTAGTTCATTTGGAAATATATTTGTATTCGGTATGTTAATTTTCGGTATCGCATTTTATTTACAACAGTATTTTTATATGCAAAAACAAAAATAAGAATTATATACAGGTTTTTGTAGCGAATCTAAAGTATGTTACAATAAAAGTACATAGTATTTGATGTTATTGGAGGAATTCCTGTGGGCGAAAAAGAGAAAGAATTTGCTGTTATTGGGCTTGGACGTTTTGGTGGAAGTATTTGCCGAGAACTCGCTCAATTAGGTATGGAAGTAATGGCAATTGATTCAGATGAGGATAAAATTAATGAGTTTGCAAATATAGCTTCGCATGCCGTAATTGCAGATTCTACAGATGAGATGGTATTAAAAAGTCTTGGTATTCGCAATTTTGATCATGTAGTCGTTGCTATTGGAGATAATTTAAATTCAAGTATTTTAACAACGTTAATTTTGAAAGAATTAGGTGTGAAAAATATTACTGTGAAAGCTCAAAATGACTATCATGAAAAAGTGTTAAGTAAAATAGGGGCAGATCATATTGTGCATCCAGAACGAGATATGGGAAAAAGGATTGCTAATAATATCGCATCAAGTAATGTGTTAGATTACCTAGAGCTTTCAGATGAGCATAGTATTGTAGAGATTATTGCAAATAAAAAAATTGATGGGCACTCTTTAATTGAATTAGATATTCGTGCGAAGTTTGGTTTGAACATTGTAGCAATTAAACGTGGAAAAGAAGTTATCGTATCTCCTCGAGCTACAGAAAACATTCAAGCGGGAGATATATTAATTGTAATTGGTCATGACGATGAAGTAGATCGTTTTAAGCATTTTTTAAGATAAGAGAAAAGGACAATGCCGAGGAGGCATTGTCCTTTTTCTTATATTTCCATAATGATTGGTAAAATCATTGGACGGCGTTTCGTTTTTTCGTATAGGAATGGTGCTAATGTGTCTGTAATCTCATTTTTAATTTCAGACCATTGTGTTGTTTTTCGCTCCATTACTTTTTCTAAATGTGTTGTAATTAATGTTTGAGCATCGTTGATTAAATCGCTGCTTTCACGCATATAAACGAAACCACGCGAGATGATATCAGGTCCTGCTGCAACTTTAAATTCTTTCATATCAATGCTTACAACTACAATAACAAGTCCTTCTTCAGAAAGAATGCGACGATCACGTAATACGATATTCCCGATATCTCCAATACCATTTCCATCGATATAGACAGAGCCAGATGGGATTTTCCCAGCTACGCTTGCTTCATCAGAACGTAAAGCAAGAACATCGCCATTATCCATAATGAAACAATTTTCTTCTGGAATACCACAATCATTAGCTAATTTCATATGCATACGCTGCATACGATATTCACCATGAATTGGCATGAAATATTTCGGCTTAATAAGACGTAACATTAACTTTTGTTCTTCTTGTCCACCGTGTCCACTCGTATGAATATTTGAGAGTTTACCATGGATTACATCAGCGCCAGCACGGTACAACATGTTAATTGTACGACTTACACTAATTGTATTGCCTGGGATTGGTGAAGAAGAGAAAACAACTGTATCGCCAGGGATAATTTGAATTTGACGATGTGTACCATTGGCAATACGTGAAAGTGCTGCCATCGGCTCCCCTTGACTACCTGTACATAAAATAACAACTTTATTAGCTGGTAGGCGGTTTAGCTGAGATGTGTCTATGAATGTATCCTTTGGACATCGGATATAACCAAGGTTTTGTCCGATTTCAATAGCTGCTTCCATACTTCGACCAAATACAGCTACTTTACGATTGTTTTCAACAGCGGCCTCAACAACTTGTTGTAAGCGATGGATATTTGATGCAAAGGTTGCGAAGATAATACGACCTTCTACTTTACGGAATATATCTTGAATACTATCACCAACACGACGCTCAGACATCGTAAAGTTTGGTACTTCACTGTTTGTACTATCAGATAAGAGACAAAGTACACCGTCTTTTCCGATTTCGGCCATTTTTGTTAAATCTGCTGGCTCACCGACTGGTGTGAAATCGAATTTGAAATCACCTGTATGAACGACTTGTCCTTGAGGTGTTTTCACAACAACTCCGTATGAATCTGGAATACTGTGAGTTGTACGGAAGAAGGAAACAGATGTCTTTTTAAATTTAATAACATCATCTTCTTGAATTTCATAAAGTTTCGCTTTACGAAGTAATCCGTGCTCTTCTAATTTGTTTTTTATTAGGGCAATTGCTAATTTTCCGCCGTAAATTGGAATGTTTACTTGACGTAATAGATAAGGAATTCCACCAATATGATCTTCGTGACCATGTGTAATGAATAACCCTTTAATTTTATCTTCGTTTCGCACAAAATAAGTGTAATCTGGTATTACATAATCGATCCCGAGGAGTTCGTCTTCTGGAAATTTAATTCCAGCGTCAATTATAATAATTTCATCTTGAAATTGAACAGCATATGTATTTTTACCGATTTCACCAAGACCACCGAGGGCAAAAACGGCAGCTTGATCATTTTTTAGGAATTTCATATGACTATACGATCTCCGCTAATATTAAATCAGCGTTTTGTTTTTCATATTCAAGATGAGCACCAGTAACAGACTGAACGAACTCGATATTATATGCGAACTTTTGTAATTTTTTACGAACATCCTTTTGAGACGTAGCCTCTAAATATAAAACTTTTGTATTTTCACGTACTGGGACCTCAGTTAATTTTTCTTGATAAAATACTTTAAAAATCATTGGGAAAACCTCTCCTTGTCTATGTTTTGCATTATCTGTTACTTATTATAAAGCAAACAGTCATGATTTTCATGTTTTTTCGAACGAGAATGAAGAAAAAGCCCGAAATGGGCACAATTTAAGCGATTGTCTTCTTACGGACTAAATCGTTTAAATAACGCTTGAGCTTTTTCTTCAGCTTCTTCAGCATGATTACTCCTTCCTTTCCTTATTTTAAACATGCATGTTACTAATGATAACTCCGTCTCCCGTACAAGAAAGAAGATTAGAAGTGAATAGTGAATCTTGTTCTTTTTAGTATAGTGTAAGTTATCCTGTAGTAACGATTAGTAGCCGTTAGTTATAGATATAGTATGAGGAAGAATAGAAAAGAAAATTCATCCGAACAAGTATCCACATTTTTTACTAATATTATATGCATATTTCATAAATAAGGTCAGAAAGTGAACGCTTTCTTCACAGATGTTTAATATGTTATACTTTTTTTTGAAATTTGAAAAGTGATAATCAAAATAGGAATATAGAGTGCCAGAAAGGATTTTGACAAATGAATGATAAAATTGTCTTTTTTGATATTGATGGAACATTATTAGATCATGATAAAAAAATTCCACAATCTACACGTGATGCAGTAAAAGATTTACAAGAAAAAGGTGTGCACGTAGCAATCGCGACAGGGCGTGCGCCATTTATGTTTGAAGATATTCGTAAGGAACTCAATATACATAATTATGTTAGTTTTAATGGACAGTACGTTGTATTTGAAGGTGAGACAATATTTAATAATCCGTTACACCCAGCGGCTCTGCATAAGTTTACCCAGTTTGCAAAACAAGAAGGATATCCACTTGTATATCTTGACCATCAAGAGATGAGAGCGTCAGTGGAATATCATGATTATGTAAAAGAAGGTTTTGGAAGCTTGCAATTTGATCATCCGGCATATGAACCTGATTTTTATGAGAAACGTGATATTTATCAAACGCTTCTTTTCTGTGAAGTAAATGAAGAGGAAAAGTTCATTAATCAGTATCCAGATTTTCATTTTATTCGTTGGCATGCGTATTCAATGGACATCATTCCAAATGGTGGTTCTAAGGCAAAAGGGATTGAGAAGTTCATTGAAAAATTAGGATTTAACCGTGAACAAGTGTATGCATTTGGGGATGGCTTAAACGATTTAGAAATGATTGAAGCAGTAGGCACAGGTATTGTGATGGGAAATGGTCATGAAGACTTGAAAAAACTTGCAAATCATGTGACAAACGATGTAAGTGAAGACGGTATATATCATGGATTAAAATGGGCTGGATTGTTATAAGTGAATATGGAACCCATTTCAGATAATAAAAAGGCGGAAGGTTAACTTCCGCCTTTTTATTATTATCGCTCTAGAGGTTTTGAATCATCGGGAGCCGCAAATGGATTGTCTTTATTAATATGGTCATAGAACATAACACCGTTTAAATGGTCGATTTCATGTTGGAATACAATTGCTGGTAAACCTTTTAATCGCAGTTTTACGTCTTCCCCGTTAATAGTTGTTGCCTTTACTGTAATTCTTGTGTAACGAGGGACATAACCAGGTACTTCACGGTCTACAGATAGACAGCCTTCACCGTTTTGTAAATATGTACGTTCAACAGAATGACTAATGATTTTTGGGTTAAATAATGCGTAGCTATATAACGTACCGTTCGTATCAGTTACATGAACCGCAATCATTTTCTTTGAAATACCGATTTGCGGAGCCGCTAATCCGATTCCGGGGCGTAAATTATATTTTTCAGCCATTTCAGCGTCCTGGCTATTTATTACAAATTCAATCATTTCTTTAAGGGTATTTGTATCTTTCTCGCTAGCAGGTAAGGAGACCTCTTCTGCGACATTGCGCAAAATAGGATTTCCTTCACGAATTACCTCATTCATTGTAAGCATATGTAATCTCTCCTTTCTTCTTTAGTCTACCAAAGGAGATAAAAAAAGTCATCGGCAAGTAAGGAAGAGCTATTTGGAAACAAATCTTCTATAGATAAGTTATGTATTAAAAAGAAAAGACGGCAAAGCCGTCTGTTTCTTTCCATAGTTGTTTCAATTTACATTAGCGAATGCAAGCAGCACCAACGATAATTAAAAGGATAAACAACACAACAATTAAGGCGAAGCCGCATCCAGACCCGCCACAAGAACCGCCATAACCGTAGGAAGGATATGAACAAGTTGTTGGATAGCAATATGAGTATCCGTACATGAGATGACCTCCTTTATCATTTCCCGCTATACTGCGGTTACTATAATGTATGGAGGACGGGTCAGAAATGTATAGGTATTTACCTATAAAAGGAAGAAGTGTTTGTATAATTTTATTGAGAAGAGAGAAAAACTAAAGAGAATTAAATCGTTTACATATTATTCTAAGAGAAAAAATAAGTTAAAAAGGGAATAATATAACAGTAGGTTATTGCTTACTAATACAGATGTGAAAAATAAAAACACGTTTGTGTAGAGGAAACCTGCATATTATTTATAAAAAAACGTATTCAAAGTAATTGACATCGTAATTAGAATAGTTGTAAACTAAAAAACGTGATCAAGATTGTATTAATATGTTTTTGAAAAAACATTAGTACAGATTGTTAGGTACACAAAATTATTCTCAACCGACAGACAAATTTGTTGGTTTACATTGTTGCGCTTTCAGTCTAGCCAATAGATAGTGAAAGCGTTTCAGAATATGGTTCAAGAGAGGAAGAGGTGAACGGAATGGGTACTAAAACAAAAAAGACCCTATTTAATGTTGATGAGCAAATGAAAGCTATTGCAGCTCAATTTGAAACATTACAAATTTTAAATGAAAAAGGCGAAGTTGTGAATGAAGCAGCTATGCCTGAATTATCTGATGATCAATTAAAAGAATTAATGCGCCGTATGGTGTATACTCGCGTACTAGATCAACGTTCTATTTCTTTAAACCGTCAAGGACGTTTAGGTTTCTACGCACCAACTGCTGGACAAGAGGCTTCTCAATTAGCAAGTCATTTCGCACTTGAAGCAGAAGATTTCATCTTACCAGGATATCGTGATGTGCCACAATTAGTATGGCACGGTCTACCATTATATCAAGCATTCTTATTCTCTCGTGGACATTTCATGGGTAACCAAATGCCTGAGAATGTAAATGCACTTGCTCCACAAATCATTATCGGTGCGCAAATCATCCAAACTGCTGGTGTTGCGTTAGGTATGAAATTACGTGGTAAAAAATCTGTTGCAATTACTTACACTGGTGACGGTGGTGCTTCACAAGGTGACTTCTACGAAGGTATGAACTTTGCGGGTGCATTCAAAGCTCCAGCAATCTTCGTTGTACAAAACAACCGTTATGCAATCTCTACTCCAGTAGAAAAGCAATCTGCAGCTAAAACTGTAGCACAAAAAGCAGTAGCAGCAGGTATTTACGGAATTCAAGTAGACGGTATGGATCCATTAGCTGTATACGCAGCAACTGCTTTCGCTCGTGAGCGCGCAGTAAACGGCGAAGGCCCTACTTTAATCGAGACTTTAACATTCCGTTATGGTCCACATACAATGGCTGGTGATGACCCAACTCGTTACCGTACAAAAGATATCGAAAACGAATGGGAACAAAAAGATCCAATCGTACGCTTCCGTGCATTCTTAGAAAACAAAGGCCTATGGTCTCAAGAAGTTGAAGAGAAAGTAATCGAAGAAGCAAAAGAAGATATCAAACAAGCAATTGCTAAGGCTGACCAAGCTCCAAAACAAAAAGTTACTGATTTAATGGAAATCATGTACGAAAAAATGCCTTACAACTTAGCTGAACAATATGAAATTTACAAAGAAAAGGAGTCGAAGTAAGCCATGGCTCAAATGACAATGATTCAAGCAATCACTGATGCTTTACGCGTTGAAATGAAAAATGATCCTAACGTACTTGTGTTTGGTGAAGACGTTGGTGTAAACGGCGGAGTATTCCGTGCTACTGAAGGTTTACAAGCTGAATTTGGTGAAGATCGTGTAATGGATACTCCACTTGCAGAGTCTGGTATTGGTGGACTTGCAGTTGGACTTGCACTTGAAGGTTTCCGTCCAGTTCCAGAAATCCAATTCTTCGGTTTCATTTATGAAGTAATGGATTCAGTTTCTGGTCAATTAGCTCGTATGCGTTACCGTTCTGGTGGACGTTGGACTGCTCCAGTAACAATTCGTTCTCCATTCGGTGGTGGTGTTCATACTCCTGAACTACATGCTGATAGCTTAGAAGGATTAGTGGCACAACAACCTGGTCTAAAAGTTGTTATTCCATCTACTCCATACGATGCAAAAGGTCTTTTAATCTCTGCGATTCGTGACAACGATCCAGTTATTTACTTAGAGCATATGAAATTATACCGTTCATTCCGTCAAGATGTACCAGAAGGCGATTACACAATTGATTTAGGTAAAGCTGATATCAAACGTGAAGGTACAGATGTATCTGTTATCGCTTACGGTGCTATGGTTCACGCTGCATTAAAAGCTGCTGAAGAACTTGAAAAAGAAGGTATCTCTTTAGAGGTTGTTGACTTACGTACAGTTCAACCATTAGATATCGAAACAATCATCGCTTCTGTTGAAAAAACAGGTCGCGTAGTTGTAGTTCAAGAAGCTCAAAAACAAGCTGGTATTGCAGCTAACGTTGTAGCGGAAATTAATGATCGTGCAATCTTAAACTTAGAAGCTCCAGTTGTACGTGTTGCAGCTGCTGATACAGTATTCCCATTCTCTCAAGCTGAGAGCGTATGGTTACCAAACCACAAAGATATTGTTGAAGCTGTTAACAAAGTAATGAACTTCTAATTTTTAGTTTTTCATGTGCAAAAGAAATCAGCACATGCTGGTTTCTTTTGTACATATTCCATAATAATGAAATGAATCAGGGGGCTGAATTCCGTGGCATTTGAATTTAAACTACCAGATATCGGTGAAGGTATCCACGAAGGTGAAATCGTAAAATGGTTTATTAAACCAGGCGATGAAGTAAATGAAGACGATGTACTTCTTGAAGTACAAAATGATAAAGCAGTAGTAGAAATCCCTTCTCCTGTTAAAGGTAAAGTACTTGAAGTACTTGTAGAAGAAGGAACAGTTGCAATTGTAGGAGATACATTAATTAAATTTGATGCTCCTGGATACGAAAACCTTAAATTTAAAGGTGACGATCATGATGCGGCTCCAGCAGCTGAAGAAGCAGCAGTAGAAGCTCCAGCAGCGGAAGCTACTCCAGCAACAACTGCAGAAGTAGTAAATGAGCGCGTTATCGCTATGCCATCTGTTCGTAAATATGCTCGTGAAAAAGGTGTAGATATTCATAAAGTAGCTGGTTCTGGTAAGAACGGCCGCGTTGTGAAAACTGACATCGATGCATTTGCAAATGGTGGACAAACTGTAGCAGCAACTGAGGCTCCAGCAGCAGTAGAAGCTACTCCAGCAGCAGCGAAAGAAGAAGCACCAAAAGCACAACCAATCCCAGCTGGTGAATATCCAGAAACTCGTGAGAAAATGAGTGGTATCCGTAAAGCGATTGCAAAAGCAATGGTTAACTCTAAGCATACAGCTCCTCACGTAACATTAATGGATGAAGTAGATGTAACAGAACTTGTTGCTCACCGTAAGAAGTTCAAAGCTGTTGCAGCTGACAAAGGTATTAAATTAACTTACCTTCCATACGTTGTAAAAGCTTTAACATCTGCATTACGTGAATTCCCAATGTTGAATACTGCTTTAGACGATGCTTCTCAAGAAATCGTTCATAAACATTACTTCAACATCGGTATCGCAGCTGATACAGACAAAGGTCTATTAGTACCAGTTGTTAAAGATACAGATCGTAAATCTATCTTTACTATCTCTAACGAGATTAATGAACTTGCTGGTAAAGCACGTGACGGTCGTTTAGCTCCAGCTGAAATGAAAGGTGCTTCTTGCACAATTACAAACATTGGTTCTGCAGGTGGACAATGGTTCACTCCAGTTATCAATCACCCAGAAGTAGCAATCCTTGGTATCGGCCGTATCGCTGAGAAACCAGTTGTGAAAAACGGTGAAATCGTTGCAGCTCCAGTATTAGCATTATCTCTAAGCTTTGACCATCGTTTAATTGACGGCGCAACTGCTCAAAAAGCATTAAACCAAATTAAACGTCTATTGAATGACCCACAATTATTAGTAATGGAGGCGTAATAACAATGGTAGTAGGAGATTTCCCAATTGAATTAGATACAGTCGTTGTTGGTGCAGGTCCTGGTGGATACGTTGCGGCAATTCGTGCAGCACAATTAGGTCAAAAGGTAGCAATCATTGAAAAAGCTAACCTTGGTGGCGTATGCTTAAACGTTGGATGTATTCCTTCAAAAGCGTTAATCAATGCAGGTCACCGTTATGAGAATGCAATGCATTCTGATGACATGGGTATCACTGCAGAGAACGTAAAAGTTGACTTTACAAAAGTTCAAGAATGGAAAAACGGCGTAGTTAAGAAATTAACTGGCGGTGTTGAAGGCCTTCTTAAAGGTAACAAAGTTGAAATCATTCGCGGTGAAGCTTACTTCGTAGATGCTAACACATTACGCGTAATGACTGAAGATGCAGCACAAACTTATACGTTTAAAAATGCTGTTCTTGCAACTGGTTCTACACCAATCGAAATTCCTGGATTCAAATACTCTAAACGTGTTATCAACTCTACAGGCGCTTTAAGCTTACCTGAAATTCCTAAAAAACTTGTTGTAATCGGCGGCGGTTACATCGGTATGGAATTAGGTACTGCATATGCTAACTTCGGTACAGAAGTTACTGTAGTAGAAGCTGGCGACGAAATCTTAGCTGGTTTCGAAAAAGCAATGAGCTCTGTTGTTAAACGTGCTCTTCAAAAGAAAGGTAACGTAAATATCCATACAAAAGCTATGGCTAAAGGCGTTGAAGAAACAGAAACTGGCGTAAAAGTTAGCTTCGAAGTTAAAGGTGAAATCCAAACTGTAGAAGCAGATTACGTATTAGTAACTGTAGGTCGTCGTCCAAACACTCAAGAAATCGGTCTTGAGCAAGTTGGAGTTAAAATGACTGACCGCGGTATCATCGAAATCGATGAGCAATGCCGTACAAACGTACCAAACATCTATGCAATCGGTGATATCGTTCCTGGACCACCATTAGCTCACAAAGCTTCTTACGAAGGTAAAGTAGCTGTTGAAGCAATTAGTGGCCATGCATCAGCTATCGATTACATCGGAATTCCTGCAGTATGCTTCACTGATCCAGAATTAGCATCTGTTGGTTACACTAAGAAACAAGCTGAAGAAGCAGGAATGACAGTAGCTGTATCTAAGTTCCCATTCGCTGCAAACGGTCGTGCGTTATCATTAAACAGCACTGACGGTTTCTTACAACTTGTAACACGTAAAGAAGATGGTCTTCTTGTAGGTGCACAAGTTGCAGGTGCAGGCGCTTCTGATATTATCTCTGAGATTGGTTTAGCTATCGAAGCAGGAATGACAGCAGAAGATATCGCTCAAACAATCCATGCTCACCCAACATTAGGTGAAATCACAATGGAAGCAGCTGAAGTTGCTCTTGGAATGCCAATTCACATTGTAAAATAATTTAAGTAATGTAAATAACCCATCTCTTATTTAAAGAGATGGGTTATTTTTATTTTAATATAATGGCTTGCAAGGTCTTTATATGTACTTGTCGAATGAATATATATAATACTTTAAATGAATCGTCAGAACATACGTTAATCCAAAAGCAGTATATACTTTCATATAATATGTAATTGATTCAAACTTAATCCCATATATTAATAAAATAGAGCATGTCAAAGGAGAAGGTTCCATGAGAATATTACATGTTATATTTTATCATTTTCTATTATGGAGTGGTTTTTCCATCGTATTAACATTATCGAATGGTGATAAGTTTCATTATAAAGTAATTCTCTTTTTCGTATTTCTTTATTTGGCATATGTGATTGCATGTTTTGTATTACACGTAAGGAAACAGGCATTATTCCTTACGTGTTCAAATTGCATACTTTTTTTAATCATATTCTCTATTTTTTAAATTAACGTTTATAGAAATACATTGTTCTTCCATTAAATAATTGTAATTCTCCTTCCAATTTCTTCGCTAGAAAACGGCTAAATTCATTTGCTTTTCCTTTATCGCCAAATGTTGCTGTGGTGGGTAAAGAAATCTGTATGAAAGATTGTTCCTTTTTTATTCCAATCCCCACATAAATAGAATTATATCGGTCGTGACTCGATTGGAGCTTTAATGTTGTTGCTGATGTATCTAATATTTCATAAGGAAAAGCTGTATTTGTATAGGCGTAATTAATTTGATCACCAGTCTTGGAAGTAACGGTTTTATAGTTATGAAAAAGATGTTTGACATCCTCTATTGAAACAGATTGTTGATTGGATTTAGGTACAAGTGTGATAAAGGCGTGTTGCATACAAATTTACCCCCTTGTTTAGTAGAATAATATCATTCTACATCCTACTGAATTTTTTGACAATTAAAAGGAGTATTACTTTTTTTGTTTAATATATTATTGAGTAGGAAGTGTTATTGAGAAAGGTGGAAACTGATGTTTGAAAAATTGTATGATGAGCATGAAAGTGTGAAGGTACGATTTTTAGGATTTATGACGCATGATACACGTTATGATTTTGGAGTTATTTATACAAATATGTTTTTTGGAAAGCCACTTATTGTTTGTATGCAAACAGGGAGATCTACTTTGCTTGGACGAGA
The DNA here is from genome assembly GCF_050524305.1 of Bacillus silvicola. Classification (NCBI taxonomy): domain Bacteria; kingdom Bacillati; phylum Bacillota; class Bacilli; order Caryophanales; family Bacillaceae; genus Bacillus; species Bacillus silvicola. The sequence goes on along the minus strand of NZ_JBNGVC010000012.1, from coordinate 937,749 downwards.
TGATGTGGAAAATGTTCCTTATATACAAGAAACTTTTAAGTTAGGGTCGGAAGAGGAGGCAGAGGAGCTAGCTCAGTTTTTTAAATTTCTTGTTCCGTCTACTTCTTTGCATGCGGAGTATGAAGAATAATTAACAAGAAACAGTCGTACGTATGAGATATGACTGTTTTTTTGTGTTAATATCGCATACTAATTTAATTTTAAAATATTTAATGTGTTATACTAAAAACCTATTGACGTAAAAAGTATAACATATTAAAATAAAGACAGAAAGTTAAGCGGTTACAAAAAGTTTTTGGGATTATAAACTTAGGGGGAAATGAAAAATGGGAACAATCGTATGTCAAGATTGTGAAGGTACAATTGCACACTTCGAAGATGAGAAAGTAACGGTACTTTACGGGAAATGTGGATCTTGCGGATGTGATCACACAGAGCATACAAAAGCCCAATAATTGATAGGAAATGGACAGCTAAAAGTTTTTAGGACCATAAACTTAGGGGGAAATGAAAAATGGGAACAATCGTATGCCAAGTATGTGAAGGAACAATCGGACATTTTGAAGATGAAAAAACGACAGTGCTTTACGGGAAATGTGGTACAAATTGTGAATGTGCTAATAGAGACAATGCGAAAGCTTAATTATAAATAAGTAGATTATTATTAAAACTCAGGGGGAAATGAAAAATGGGAACAATCGTATGCCAAGTATGTGAAGGAACAATCGGACATTTTGAAGATGAAAAATCAACAGTACTTTATGGGAAATGTGGATCTCATTGCGAATGTGACCAAAAGGAACACTCAAAAGCTTAATAATGAAGAAAAAACGCCTACACATGTAGGCGTTTTTTTAATAGATTGTAGTTGTATGTCCGACTGTTGCAACGATTGCATCATCTCTAATTGGAATAAATCCTATTGATGTTTGTGGTGTGCTAGGCGAACTGTAGTGGCTCATAATACGACTATCGATACGAGTAATAGTATCAGTCAAGAAAGCCGAAATAAATGCATAAGGGACTCGTCGTTCATTTAATGAGTAGATAATTTCCTCTTTTGTTTTTACACCTACGCCATGTCCGTAAAAAAAGAAATTTCCTAAATAGATTGTGTTTTCTCCTTGCCACTCGATTGTAGCTGGATTCACTTGTGGATTTTTAAAGTAAACGAGATCGCCTGGAACAAGATCGCCACCCGTTTTTGTTATGAGCTTTAAATCATGATCATAGTCCCATGTATAAAGTAAAAGGTTTGCAAATAGCCGGTTGAAAGTTTTTTCCTCATACAATGATAGTAATGCTTTGTAAAAAATAATTATCATAGCGGTTGCGCATTCAGTTCCATATAGTTTTCCGTTTTTGAAAATATCTTGGATGGCAATGGAAGGCGGTATGTTTGGAAGTAGTTTAAATCCGCCAAGTGATGTTCTTTCCCAAAACTGAGTGTTGCAAAAAGATTGTTGAAATGTACGAAACTGAAATCCACTTTGAAAAAGTTCTAGCGCGGAAGTAATAATGTTAACTCGTAAATTAAGATCAAAGCTGAGTTCATCAGCTGTTCGGAAGGAATAAACTTCTTGATTTCCTGCCATTATGGATAAAATTTGTTGTTTCTCAGCTGCAAAGGGCTCATATTCATTTGTGATATAAGGATGTACAATAGAACGGCCTATTACAATCATAATAGTATCCCCACCTATACGTTACATTCTTTAATATCGTATGAGAAAAGGAAAAAAAGGTGAAAGAAAAGCCTATCAACTGATAGGCTTGTACTCTTTAATAACACGTAATGTTTGTAACGTCATATCTTCGGGTCCTTGTACAGGTAACCCTGCTTCTAAATTTTTACGAATATACTCTAAGTTTTCTTGTGTAATAATTTCCCCCGGAGTAAAGATTGGAATCCCTGGCGGATAAACCATAACAAAATCAGCTATTATACGACCTGCTGCGTTTTCAAATGGAATGACTTCCGTCTCTGAATAAAAAGCATCTCTAGGAGAGAGTGCTAGCACAGGTATTTCTGGAATGTCTACTTGTACTTGAACACCTTTATCTACTCTATTTCTGTATGTTGTTGCTAAATCTTGTAATGCTGTGATAAGTGTATCAGTTTCACTTTCGGTATCTCCAAAAGTGATAAGACAAAGTATGTTATATAAATCAGAGAGTTCTACTTCAATGTTGTAATGTTCTCTAAGCCATACTTCAGCCTCATGGCCAGTAATACCTAAATCTTTTACAGATACAATTATCTTTGTAGGATCATAGTTAAAAGTAGCATCTGTTCCTAGCATTTCTTTTCCAGGACAATAAAGATGCTCAATAGCATTAATAGCATCACGAACATGTTCAGCTAATTGTATTGTTTGTTCTATGAGAACTTTTCCTTCTGTAGCAAGACGTTTTCTAGCAACATCAAGGGATGCTAACAAAATGTAAGAAGTTGATGTTGTCGTAAGCATGCTAATAATGGATTGGACATGCTTTACGTTCACAAGGCCTTCTTTTACATTAAGAATAGAGCTTTGGGTTAAAGACCCTCCTAATTTGTGAACACTTGTTGCTGCCATATCTGCACCTGCTTGCATAGCCGAGATTGGTAGTTCATCATGAAAATGGATATGAACACCGTGAGCCTCATCAACAAGTACAGGAATATCATAAGAATGAGCTAATTTTACAATCTGCTCTAAATCTGCAGCAAACCCAAAGTATGTTGGATTAATAACAAGTAAGCCTTTTGCATCTGAGTGCTCTTCGAGAGCTTTTTTGACAGACTGCATTGTGATCCCGTGTGAAATACCAAGCTTCGGATCAATCTCAGGATGCATGAAAATCGGTTTTGCACCTGAGAAAATAATAGCTGACATTACAGATTTATGCACGTTTCGTGGCACGAGGATTTTATCACCAGGGCCGCAAACGCTCATCACCATTGTCATAATTGCACCACTTGTACCTTGAATAGAAAAGAAAGTATGATCTGCACCGAAAGCAGCGGCGGCTAAATCCTGAGCTTCTTTAATCATACCTTTTGGATGATGTAAATCATCGAGTGGCGCAATGTTAATTAAATCAATTGCTAATGCATTATGCCCAATAAATTCGCGAAATGTTGGATCCATGCCCTGTCCTTTTTTATGACCTGGAATATGGAATTGAACGGGATTTCGCTTACTGTGCTCAACTAAAGCGGTAAACAATGGTGTTTCGTATTGGGACAATCTATACACCCCTTCTTCTTCGTAATATTTATTAGAATTTGTTTTATATGATTTCATCTCATTCTAAAAGGAATTTAAGATGACTAACTTTTAGAACGTGACTTGTTTTCCTGCCATTCACAAAAGCTTTTTTGGGGATGGTAGTCTCACTTTACTTTCTATAAAACAAAAGCATTATATCACCAATAATTATAGATGTATAGAAAAATCTCATTTTCAAGGTGAGTATGTTTAATGGTTATATTTTAAATACCGCAAAGAGGAAGACAATTCCATTGAAATGGATAAATGGTGTATAATGCAGAGTGGCTATAGTGAAGAATAAAAGGTTCTTTTAAAGGTAGCATAATGAAAAAAGAAAGAATACTGAATGAGGTGCAAAAATGGAATATCAATATCCACTTGATTACGATTGGTCAAATGAAGAAATGGTAGCAGTTGTAAAGTTTTATGAAGCGATTGAAAAGGTATATGAAAAAGGAGTTTTGAGAGAAGACTTGATGGAATTATATCGTCGTTTTAAAGAGATTGTGCCATCGAAGGCAGCGGAGAAAAAAATTGATAAAGAATTTCAAGAAGTAAGTGGATATTCTATATATCGTGCGATTCAAAAGACAAAAGAAGTAGCGGAAAAAAAGATTGTAAAAATGTAAAAATATTTTGAAAAATAAAATACAAAGTGCTATAATGTGATAACAACTAAAAACGGACAATATAAATTGTCCGTTTTCTACTATCGATTTATCGATTAGAGATCGCATATAAAGGAAGGAGTGATTGCATCGTAGATTCAATCTTAGCAAGGAATTGTTCGTTGGTCATTGCTGAAAACTCCTCTGGTGATATATGAATACCAACTAATAATTCTGCTTTTTTCACAGTAGCTAAACGTTCAATCATCTTTTGTAAGTCTTCCGTTTCAAGCGTTTTATGTAATTTTACACCTGGTTTAGTATGGTCAATGGACCAAACGAAGTCATTTGGAATATTCGTTTTTAAATCATTTAAATGTTCTAAGAAGGCGTGAGCCGTCTCCACTTTTTGTGGACACTCATAGATTAAACCAAAGTATATGAAAGCGTGAGTACCCCATAAACCAATTTGAAAATGTGGTAACATTTTATATCCACGTTTATTTGTTGAAAAAGCAACCCAAGTATCGTTTGGTGGATTGACTTTGCGGCGTGCGTGTTTGGCTACATGGTAGAAAAAGTTTTCATCGGTTTGTTTTGATAAGTATTCTGCAAACTGTTCCCCTAAAGCTTCTAGCTTAGGATGAATATTCGTTTTAATTGCGCTCATTCGTTCTTCAAGACCATCAACAGTAAAAACTTCAAAATCAGTTGATGTGAATGTTTGTAGTGGCATGATTGTTCCTCCAACTCCTATTTTGTTTTATTTTAGCATAGCTTGTACTATTCATAAAAAAAACAGCACAAAAAAATTTTAATAAAAAAATATAATTTTGTTGCATAGATGATTTATCCAACATAGTATAGTATAAAACAAAAAATCAGAAAATTGAATCAATTCTAGTCCGAGGGCAAACGAATATTGGGAGGAGGCAAATAATATGAGACAGGTGATTAATGCGTTAAAGAGAACAGATGCTGAAAAAAGAATTCCGGTGCTACGTTTGGAGCTAGATTATGAATTAGCAACTTTATATGATGCAATGATGGAGAATGACAAACAGAAAAAAGAAGAGTGCGTAGAAAAATTAGAAGTGTTAAGACTTGAAATGATTCGTTTAGAAGCGTAATAATAGTATATGAATAAAAAATTAGTTGGTGCGAACCTTATAAAGGGTTCGTTTTTTCTGTGAACAGTATAGATCGGAGTGTTTAAACATGCACGAGATATGGAAAGATATTGATACACACGCAAAACAGTGGATTCGAGAAGCGGGAGAACGTTTAATGGGATCGCTGAAAAAAGCACTTATTATAGAAACAAAATCTAATGCAGCGGATTTAGTAACAAACATGGATCGAGAGACGGAGCGGTTTTTAATTGGGAGAATTAAAGAAACATTCCCGGCCCATAATATTTTAGGAGAAGAAGGCTATGGAGATGAAATCACTTCTTCTAATGGGGTTGTTTGGTTAATTGATCCAATTGACGGCACGATGAACTTTGTTCACCAAAAAAGAAATTTCGCAATCTCAATTGGAATTTATGAGAACGGTATCGGAAAAATTGGCCTTATTTATGATCCAGTTCATGATGAATTATATCATGGGATAAAGGGAGAAGGGGCCTTTTGTAATGATTTACCTATTCCCATGCTAGAAGAAGGAACAATAGAACAGGGAATTATAGCTCTAAATGCGATATGGCTTACTGATAATCCATTGCTGAATACGAAAAAAATGATGAGGCTTGTTAAGAAAGCAAGAGGAACGAGGTCTTATGGTTGTGCTGCGCTAGAAATGGTATATGTTGCAACGGGAAGATTAGATGCGTATGTAACACCGCGTTTATCGCCATGGGACTTTGGCGGGGGACAGATTATTGTAGAAGAAGTTGGCGGGAGAGTAACAACCTTCTCTGGAACTCCTCTTTCTATCATAGAGAAGAGCAGTGTGTTAGTTGCAAAACCAGGAGTATACGAAGAGTTATTACCATTTGTATCGCAGTAACAAAAAAAGTAAGAGGCTATAAAAGAAGCTTCTTACTTTTTAACGTTATTGCGATTTACGCATTTTTCTTTTTGTTACAAAACCGTATCCAACTGTAACAAATGTGCCGATAATGCAAATGATAACACCGATGGGACTATTTTCAGCAATCATAATACCGATACCAATTAAGAAAATAACACCGATAATTGCAGTTAATAAAAAGCGATATTGAATGTGTTCCATTTCTTCACCCTCCAATCTCATTTTACTTTCACAAAAGTAAGAATACAACTATATTTTCATTCTTGATTTTATTTTGATTGCCATAGTATCCCCTTCGCTCTTATAATAGAGAAGGATTAAAAAGACATTAGGAGTTGGACATGTTGAAAAAACGACAAGATTTACGAAATATAGCAATTATTGCCCACGTTGACCATGGTAAAACAACACTTGTTGACCAGTTATTACGTCAAGCGGGGACTTTCCGTGCAAACGAACACGTTGAAGAACGTGCAATGGATTCGAATGATCTAGAAAGAGAACGCGGTATTACAATTTTAGCAAAAAATACGGCGATTCACTATGAAGATAAACGAATTAACATTTTAGATACACCTGGTCACGCTGACTTCGGTGGAGAAGTAGAACGTATCATGAAAATGGTTGATGGTGTTCTACTTGTTGTTGATGCATATGAAGGTTGTATGCCACAAACACGATTTGTTTTAAAGAAAGCTCTTGAGCAAAACTTAACGCCAATCGTTGTTGTAAACAAAATTGACCGTGACTTCGCTCGCCCTGATGAAGTAGTTGATGAAGTAGTTGACTTATTCATCGAACTTGGTGCAAACGAAGATCAATTAGAGTTCCCAGTTGTATTTGCATCAGCAATGAACGGAACAGCAAGCTTAGATTCAAATCCAGCAAATCAAGAAGAGAATATGAAATCATTGTTTGACACAATCATTGAACATATTCCAGCACCAGTTGATAATAGCGAAGAGCCACTTCAATTCCAAGTAGCGCTTCTTGATTACAATGACTATGTTGGTCGTATCGGGGTTGGACGTATATTCCGTGGTACAATGAAAGTAGGACAACAAGTTGCATTAATGAAGGTTGACGGAAGTGTAAAACAATTCCGTGTAACTAAATTATTTGGTTATATTGGATTAAAGCGTCAAGAAATTGAAGAAGCAAAAGCTGGAGATTTAGTAGCTGTTTCAGGTATGGAAGACATTAACGTAGGTGAAACGGTATGTCCGGTTGAGCATGAAGAGGCTTTACCATTATTACGTATCGATGAGCCAACATTACAAATGACATTCCTTGTAAATAACAGCCCATTTGCAGGTCGTGAAGGTAAATTCATTACATCTCGTAAAATTGAAGAGCGTCTTCGTTCACAATTAGAAACAGATGTAAGTTTGCGTGTAGATAATACAGATTCTCCTGATGCATGGATCGTATCTGGACGCGGAGAATTACATTTATCTATCTTAATTGAAAACATGCGCCGTGAAGGTTATGAACTACAAGTATCTAAGCCTGAAGTAATTATTAAAGAAGTTGATGGCGTAAGATGTGAGCCTGTAGAGCGCGTACAAATCGATGTGCCTGAAGAATACACAGGTTCTATTATGGAATCTATGGGTGCACGTAAAGGTGAAATGTTAGATATGGTGAATAACGGAAACGGTCAAGTTCGCCTTACTTTCATGGTTCCAGCACGTGGTTTAATTGGTTACACAACAGAATTCTTAACATTAACTCGTGGTTACGGTATTTTAAACCACACATTCGATTGCTACCAACCAGTACATGCTGGACAAGTTGGTGGACGTCGCCAAGGTGTTCTAGTTTCACTTGAAACAGGAAAAGCATCACAATACGGTATTATGCAAGTTGAAGATCGCGGTGTAATCTTCGTTGAACCAGGTACAGAAGTATATGCTGGTATGATTGTCGGAGAACATACACGTGAAAATGATTTAACAGTTAACGTTGTAAAAATGAAACAACAAACTAACATTCGTTCTGCGACGAAAGATCAAACTTCAACAATGAAAAAACCACGCTTAATGACTTTAGAAGAGTCATTAGAGTACTTAAACGAAGACGAGTACTGTGAAGTAACTCCAGAATCAATTCGTCTACGTAAAAAGATTCTTGATAAGAGCGAGCGCGAAAGAGCTGCTAAGAAAAAGAAATCTGTAGAAGCGTAAAATAATAAAACAGCTACCTTTGATAAAGGTAGCTGTTTTTTATTATGTATATTTTTTAGAATATTTACTCTTTTTTGTGGACAGTATTTTTTTCGCGGGTTACTCTTGTATTAAGTACATAAAGAGTTTTTATTTTTTATGAGAAGGGGGATAAATAGTGTTAGAAAGAATGTCGTTTTTTGCGAAATTGTGTAAAGTTGACGAAAATCCAGAACTAGGGATGTGGTTACTGTATGGCATCATTATCATATTAAGTGCGCTTGTGTATAACTTGGGATTCGCAAGAAAACTGTCGATAATAAAAAATATAGTGATATACATATCATTAGCGATTGGATGTACGGTTTTAACGTTCTTTGCAGTTTTTTTACCTGTGGGGGAGGGGCTTGTTGTAGCGGCAATTGTACTTGGAATTTATAGATTACGTTTACATCAAGCAAAACAACAAAAAGCAGGGTGAAAAGGGGGAGCTTCATGCGCTCGGTACAAGATGCACTATATAATTGGTTAACAATTAAAACTGTTGCGGAAGCGCGTCCAGATGATAGCGCTGCACAAGAAACATATGTATTATTTCGAGATATGATATATGAAGAGCATAAATTACGAAATGTAGAAGTGGAAAAGAACGAGGAAATGTATTTAATTACATATGAAATTGATGGAGAAATAAGGTGTGCAAGATTTCCAGTAGAAGCAATTGATTGTTTTTTGGATCAGATGAATCGTGAACCAGAAAAATACAAATAAGTCCTTATCTATATGATTAAGGACTTATTTACGGTTTACCAATCGTCTTCTACTTTTTTATCACGATATAATCGGAAATTACCACTTGCATGGCGTTCCATAGTACGCTCTGCAATGCGTTCCGTACATTCCATGCACATATATGTATGAATAGGGCGATTACGCAGTTTTTTTGCCATAGGATTTTCGTCATCTAACATATCTTTTTTATCACAAATCATACATCTGACTCTCATTTCGTCACCTCAATACGAATTCTATCAGTATAAGTATATCATGGAAGCATAATGTTTTTGAATAATAGCAGGAAAAAATAATATTTTCGCAATTCGAAAAATAAGTTATGATAGGGATATAGAAAGATTATTTGGAGGTGGAGATATGGCGAATGTAGTAGAGCCTACATTGACAGATGATTTAGTACAATCGTTACGTAAAGAGTGTATCGTTATGGTAGCAACGACAGATTTCGAAAAACAAATTCCTAACGTAAGTGCTATTTCTTGGGTATATGCAGTGAGTGAAACTAGTATTCGATTTGCGGTAGATCAACGCTCACGTATTGTGGAAAATATACGGCGCAATATAGGGGTAGTATTGACTATATTGGCGAATGAATCCGTATTTTCCATATGTGGTGAAGGTGAAATTTTAACAGATAGAATGGAAGGGATTCCTCTAAAATTAACTGTAATAGAAGTGAATGTGCAAGAAGTTCGTGATGTTATGTTTTATGGAGCCAAACTTACTACAGAACCAGTATATGAAAAAACATATGATCTTCGAGCTGCGAAAAAGCTGGATAATCAAGTGTTGGTAGGAATGAAAGAGTTATAAATGGGATGAATAGGAAAGTCGTTCATTAACTTTTGTAATCGAGTATTGTGATTTAATGTGAAAAATAATAATTAAAAGTAATATATTGAATAGAAATGAATAAAAAATAAAGAAAAGGTTTAATTTCTATGAATTTCGATTCTACCTCGTTTATACGTTACATATAATTATAACAATGGTTCGTCCATATTTTATGGATGAAACCCTTGTTCTACAAATTTAAAAGTGGAGTCAGGGGGTAACAGGTTGGATAAAATTTATGTGTTAGATACGAATGTACTTTTGCAGGATCCTTTATCTATTTTTTCATTTGAAACAAATGAAGTAGTGATTCCAGCAGTTGTATTAGAAGAGGTTGACTCGAAAAAACGTTATATGGATGAAGTAGGACGAAATGCTCGTTATGTGTCTAAGTTAATAGATAAATTTCGCGAAATAGGAAAGCTGCATGAAAGTATTCCGTTAGAAAACGGCGGTACATTTCGTATTGAATTAAATCATCGCTCATTTGTTCAACTGCAAGATATTTTTGTAGAAAAAACAAATGATAATCGAATTTTAGCGGTAGCGAAAAACCTATCTTTAGAAGAACAAGAAAAAGAGGACGGGAAGTCTGTTATTTTAGTAAGTAAAGACGTGCTCGTAAGGGTAAAAGCTGATGCAATTGGTTTGAAGGCTGAAGATTATTTAAGTGATCGAGTAATTGAAGTGGAAAATATATATTCAGGGTTTTTAGAAGGATATATATCAAAAGAACAGTTAGACTATTTTTATGAAAAAGGTGAACTACCTTTATCTGAAATCGCAAATCATCCTTTTTATCCAAATCAGTTTGTTGTAATGAAAGATGCGCTAGGGGGCTCTAGTTCTGCACTTGGGATTGTGGATCATTTAGGTAAGAAGGTAAAGAAACTTATTTTTCACAATGAGCAAGTGTGGGGGATACGCCCACGAAACGTGCAGCAAATTATGGGATTAGAATTGTTGCTTCGGGAAGATATCCCGCTCGTAACGTTAACAGGGAAAGCCGGTACAGGAAAAACGTTACTTGCATTAGCTTCGGGGCTCATGCAAACGGAAGATTTAGGGTTATATAAAAAGCTACTTGTTGCGAGACCAATCGTTCCAGTAGGAAAAGATATCGGTTATTTACCAGGAGAAAAAGAAGAAAAATTAAGACCGTGGATGCAGCCGATCTTTGATAATCTAGAGTATTTATTTAATACGAAAAAGCCTGGAGAGCTAGATGCTATTTTAGCTGGAATGGGTTCGATTGAAGTAGAGGCGCTTACCTATATACGTGGGAGAAGTATTCCAGACCAGTTCATTATAATTGATGAGGCACAAAATTTAACGAAGCATGAAGTAAAGACGATATTAACAAGAGTAGGCGAAAAAAGTAAGATTGTATTAATGGGAGATCCTCAGCAAATTGATCACCCGTATTTAGATGAATATAATAATGGCTTAACATATGTTGTAGAGAAGTTTAAAGAGCAACGTATTAGTGGTCATGTAAAGTTTGTTAAAGGAGAGCGTTCTAATTTAGCTCAACTAGCAGCGGATTTATTATAAAAAGGAGTGGGCCTCAGCTCACTCCTTTTTTGCCTTTTAATTATACAATTTAAATGATAGTAAATTTACGGATGTTACGAATCGGATTTTGTCTATTAGATCCATCGTGGAAATATAGATGAACAGGCCCGTCTTCTCTTAATGGTTTACCTTCTTTTGAAAAACCGAGAATTGCTTGATTGGCTGTTTCTAACGGAAGTGTAATCAAATTGTCTGTAGTTTCAATTTCGACTTGAGTAGCACATTCTAAAATTTCAGCATTTTTAAGAAATGGCTGAAGTGGTATGCCAAATGTTCCGTTAATAAGCTGTTCTTTTTTATATTTCTTTACGCTTTGTTGGATTGGCGGGAAGGCAGCGCCATCACGGATTTCGCGATCCCAATGCTCTGAAGTATGTTTTAAGTATGTTTCTAATTCGGATGATTCTTCTCTAGTTTCATCAAAGTAAGTTGTCAAATCTAATTTTCGATCATCAAAAATCCAAACAGTTGGATCGATAGTGATTGGAAAACGTACTTTTCCGTTAATAAATAAAATTTCGCTCATTGTTGTTCCCCCATTTGTGTTATACTCCCACTTTTCAGTATAATAGTATTAGACACTGTTGTCACAAAAAATGTTTCTATTGCAATTTATTAAAACTATCGCTAATATTAATAGATATGAGAGAGTAGGACGGAAACGGAGGGAATCAATTTGGCGTCTGAGACAGTATCAAATCATCAGGAAAAGGCACTAGCCCTTCTACAAGCGGATGCAGAGAAGATTTTAAGACTTATTAAGGTACAAATGGACAATCTTACAATGCCGCAATGTCCATTATATGAAGAAGTTTTAGACACACAAATGTTTGGACTATCCCGCGAGGTCGATTTTGCGGTTCGCCTTGGTCTTATTGCAGAAGAACAAGGGAAAGCAATGTTAGGAGAGCTCGAACGTGAGTTGTCTGCACTTCATGAAGCATTTACAAACAAACAACAATAACGGGTTCAAATAAGGGGGCTCAAACTGAAATAGTTTGGGCTTTTTATTTGTATAATAAAGCAGGAAGAACCTATATACATATGGAATACAACAATAATTAAATTGAAACAGAAAGAGGAAATGAAATGAAAAAAGTATGGAAATCAATGGATTATTCATTATTACTTCCTCTTGTTATCTTATGTGTGTTGGGAGTTATAATGGTATATAGTTCTAGTTCCATTGTTGCGATTTCGAGGCATAACTGGCCAGCAAATTACTTTTTTAAAAAACAATTAATTGCTCTAGCTATTGGAACGATAATGTTAGCGATTATCGTTGCTATTCCTTATAAGTTGTGGAGAAAGCGAATAGCTTTGATTGCAATGGGAATAGGGAGTATTGGTCTATTATTAGCAGCCTTGATTTTCGGTAAGGACGTAAATGGTGCAAAAGGATGGATATTAGGTATACAACCAGCTGAGTTTGTGAAAATAACGGTTATTATTACGTTAGCAAACTTTTTTGCTAAGAAACAAGAAACGCAAACACCTTTTGTACAAGGGATAATTCCTCCTCTAGCTGTTGTCGGTGGATCGATGGGATTAATTTTACTTCAAAATGACTTAGGGACCGATATACTAATAGGTGGAACTGTACTGATTATGTTCTTTTGTTCAGGAGTTAATGTTAATTTAAGTATAAAGCGATTCCTCTTAACGTCTATAATATGGATTCCAGCGCTATATTTTATTGGGAATTATAAGTTAAGTCCATACCAAAAAGCTCGCTTTTCAGTTTTTCTTGATCCATTTAACGATCCTCAGAATGATGGGTTTCAATTAATAAATTCTTTTATTGGAATTGCTTCAGGAGGGCTAAATGGTCGAGGATTAGGAAACAGTGTACAAAAATATGGATACTTACCAGAACCGCAAACAGATTTTATTATGGCAATTATATCTGAAGAGCTTGGTTTTATAGGTATAGCTGTCATTTTGATCTGTTTACTACTCATTATTATTCGTTCATTTAGAATTGCACAAAAGTGTAAAGATCCGTTTGGAAGTTTAATTGCAATTGGAATTGCAAGTTTGTTTGGAGTTCAAACTTTTATTAATGTCGGTGGTATGTCTGGGTTAATACCACTTACAGGGGTACCATTACCGTTTGTAAGTTATGGTGGTAGTTCTTTATTAGCTAATCTGCTTGCAATGGGTATACTGTTAAATATTGCTAGTCATGTAAAACGACAAGAGAAACTACAGAATGAAATGAATACAGAAATAGGGCAAGGTGGACCACATCTTGTTGTTGTAAAATAAAAAGCACACTGGGATGAAGAACTCAGTGTGCTTTTTATTTCGTTCATTTTTAATGTGATATACTATTTCGTCATATCGATTAAAGATATATCACATTAAAAATAATGTGATATACAATAAGGTTGTTAGAAAAGGAAGAGGTATGCTATACTATTTTTGTGAAACAAATTGATCAGAAAACTTATCATTTGTTGAAAAATAAGGTATGATGGATAAAAATAAAGTGAAGCTTTCTAAGTATAATATAATGTAGAAAGTGAAGAACTTCACGCTCTTTAGAGTGTGTATGTATTTTATCTCTAGAGTGGTAGGAAAATAGAGGGGGAAAATCATGACAAAGCTGCAACGTATTCAAAAAGTATTGGTAGCTAACCGTGGAGAGATAGCGATTCGTGTGTTCCGAGCATGTTCAGAACTTGGATTAAACACAGTTGCAATTTATTCGAAAGAGGATAGCGGTTCTTATCATCGCTATAAAGCCGATGAGTCCTATTTAGTTGGGGAAGGGAAAAAACCAATTGATGCTTATCTAGATATTGAAGGCATTATTGAGATTGCGAAAAGTAATCATGTAGATGCAATCCACCCTGGATATGGTTTCTTGTCAGAAAATATTCAATTCGCAAAACGTTGTGAAGAAGAAGGAATTATCTTTATCGGTCCAAAAAGTAAGCACTTAGATATGTTTGGAGATAAAGTTAAAGCAAGAACACAAGCGCAGTTAGCACAAATTCCAGTTATTCCTGGTAGTGATGGTCCAATAAATTCATTAGAAGAAGTCGCAGAATTTGCTGAAAAGTATGATTACCCGATTATTATTAAAGCATCGCTTGGCGGTGGTGGTCGCGGTATGCGTATAGTACGTGCTAGTGAAGAGTTAAGAGAATCGTATAATCGCGCGAAATCAGAAGCAAAAGCAGCCTTTGGTAATGATGAAGTATACGTTGAAAAATTCGTTGAAAAACCTAAACATATAGAAGTACAAATTTTGGCAGATGAAGAAGGTAATGTTGTTCATTTATTCGAGCGTGACTGTTCTGTGCAACGTCGCCATCAAAAAGTAGTTGAAATTGCACCAAGCGTGTCGCTTTCAGATGATTTGCGTCAACGTATTTGTGATGCTGCTGTTAAGTTAACGAAAAATGTAAACTATTTAAATGCAGGAACGGTAGAATTCCTTGTAAAAGGTGATGAGTTTTACTTCATTGAAGTAAACCCACGTGTTCAAGTTGAGCATACGATTACAGAGATGATTACAGGAGTGGATATTGTTCAATCGCAAATTTTAATAGCTGATGGACATGCATTACATAGTAAAATGGTAGGTGTTCCTAAGCAAGAGGAAGTGGTTGTGCACGGATTTGCAATCCAATCTCGTGTAACGACTGAAGACCCACTAAATAATTTCATGCCGGATACAGGGAAAATTATGGCGTACCGATCAGGCGGTGGTTTTGGTGTTCGTCTTGATACAGGTAATAGTTTCCAAGGTGCAGTTATTACACCGTACTACGATTCTTTACTTGTAAAAGTTACTACTTGGGCACTTACTTTTGAACAAGCTGCTGCAAAAATGGAACGTAACTTAAAAGAATTCCGTATTCGTGGTATTAAAACAAATATTCCATTCCTAGAGAATGTAGTAAAACATAAAAACTTCTTATCAGGAGAATATGACACTTCATTTATTGACGCGTCACCTGAACTATTCTTGTTCCCGAAACGTAAAGACCGTGGAACAAAAATGTTAAATTATATTGGTACAGTAACAGTAAATGGCTTCCCAGGAGTAGGGAAAAAAGAGAAACCAATTTTCCCAGATGCTCGTATACCAAATGTGATACACTCAGAGCCAATCCAAAATGGAACGAAACAAATTTTGGATGAGCGTGGAGCGGATGGATTAGTAAAGTGGGTACAAGATCAAAAGCGTGTACTTTTAACTGATACAACATTCCGTGATGCACATCAGTCATTACTTGCAACTCGTGTTCGTACAAAAGATTTACATCACATTGCAGAGCCGACAGCGAGAATGTTACCAAACTTATTCTCAGCAGAAATGTGGGGCGGTGCAACGTTTGATGTTGCATATCGTTTCTTGAAAGAAGATCCATGGGAACGATTACTAGATCTTCGTGAAAAAATGCCAAACGTTTTATTCCAAATGTTACTTCGCTCTTCAAACGCAGTAGGTTACAAAAACTATCCAGATAATTTAATTCAAAAATTTGTGGAATGTTCTGCTCAAGCTGGAATTGATGTGTTCCGTATTTTTGATAGCTTAAACTGGGTAGAAGGTATGAGAGTTGCGATTGATGCTGTACGAGATACTGGTAAAATTGCAGAAGCAACAATGTGTTACACAGGAGATATTCATGACCCGTTACGTAGTAAATACGATTTAAATTATTATAAAAACTTAGCAAAAGAGTTGGAAGCATCAGGAGCTCACATTTTAGGAATTAAAGATATGGCGGGCTTACTAAAGCCAAACGCAGCATATGATTTAGTTTCAGCATTAAAAGAGACGGTGTCGATTCCAATTCATCTGCATACACACGATACGAGTGGAAATGGTATTTTAACGTATACAAAGGCGATTGAAGCAGGTGTTGATATTGTCGATGTAGCGGTGAGTTCAATGGCTGGTCAAACGTCACAACCAAGTGCGAATACACTATACTATGCGTTAGGTGGAAACGAAAGACAGCCAGATGTTAATATAGACTCATTAGAAAAACTATCTCATTATTGGGAAGATGTACGAAAATACTATGCTCCATTTGAAAGTGGTATGAATGCTCCTCACACAGAGGTGTATATGCATGAAATGCCGGGCGGACAGTATAGTAATCTTCAACAACAAGCAAAAGCAGTTGGCTTAGGAGATCGCTTTGATGAAGTTAAAGTGATGTATCGCCGTGTTAATGATATGTTTGGCGATATTGTAAAAGTAACACCATCATCTAAAGTTGTCGGTGATATGGCATTATTTATGGTTCAAAATCACCTAACAGAACAAGATATTTTAGAGCGTGGACATTCTATGGACTTCCCAGGATCTGTTGTTGAAATGTTCTCGGGAGATTTAGGACAACCATATGGTGGTTTCCCGGAAAAATTACAAGAAATAATTTTAAAAGGGAAAGAGCCATTAACAGTAAGACCAGGTGAATTATTAGAGCCAGTAGATTTCGATGCTTTACAAGAAGAGTTATTCCATAAACTTGGACGCGAAGTGACGATTTTTGATGTAGTCGCATATGCGTTGTATCCAAAAGTATTTATGGACTACGAAAAAGTTGCTGAGCTTTATGGAAACGTATCTGTGCTTGATACACCGACATTCTTCTATGGAATGAGACTAGGTGAAGAAATCGATGTGGAAATCGAACAAGGTAAAACATTGATGGTTAAACTAGTATCAATTGGAGAGCCTCAGCCAGATGGAAATCGTGTGCTTTACTTGGAATTTAACGGCCAACCACGTGAGATTGTTGTGAAAGACGAAAGTGTAAAAGCAACAGTTGCACAACGTGTGAAAGGGAATCGTGAAAATCCAAACCATATTAGTGCAACAATGCCGGGAACAGTTATTAAAGTAGTTGTAAAAGAAGGCGATGAAGTGAAAAAAGGCGATTCTATGGCAATTACAGAAGCGATGAAAATGGAAACGACAGTTCAAGCGCCATTTAATGGTAAAGTGAAAAAAGTATATGTAAATGATGGAGATGCAATTCAAACGGGAGATTTACTTATTGAATTAGATCATTAAAATAAAGAAAAAGAGCTGTGTGAAAGCAGCTCTTTTTTTATTACAAATAATACCTTGCCAATTCGGCAAGGTATTAAAGTTTTACTTTGTTTTATTTTGCTTGGAAGTCAATTCAGCTTCTTTTGCATTGACTGTACTTCTTGTACCTAACATAACTAAATAGCATAGTACAGCAAACAAGCAAGAAATGAAGAGTGAATGTAATAATGCCATTGCTAAACTAGCATTTGTAAATACGACTAAAACTCCTACTACAGCTTGAAGTGTAACAAGGATAAATGAAATGATCCATCCCCAGTATACTACACGTTGCTGCTTGTAATGGCGAATAGCGATAATCATCGCATATAGTATCCAAGCGAAAATTAACATCGCTGCAACTCTATGTCCCATTTGAACCCACTCATGTAGTTGAGTTGGCATAGGTCTATTTTTGCTACATAAAGGGAAGTCTGGACAGGCTAGGCTAGCTCGTTCGTGACGTACTAGAGCTCCTGTGTAGACAACGATATAACTGTAAATTGTTACACCGTAAATATGAAATTTCATTTTTTTGTCCATAATAAGAGAACGTGCATCGAATTTTTGATCAATTTCAAAAATAAGACACGTTAACAAGATAACAGAAGCAAATGAAATTAAGGAAATACCAAAGTGGATAGCTAATACAGCAGGCATTTGTCCCCATACAACTGCCGCCGCTCCCATTAATGCTTGGGCCACTAAAAATACGAAGGATAAAATTGCTAACGTCTTTGTTTCGCGCACATGTTTATAATATTTCCAGGACAAAATACAAAGAAGAGTAACAAGGATTCCTGCTGATCCTGATGTAAGGCGGTGACTTAGCTCAATAATAGTTTCCATTGATAAATTAGATGGAATCAATTCACCGTTACAAAGTGGCCATGATTTACCGCATCCTTGGCCTGACCCTGTTTTTGTAACTAAAGCGCCTCCTAGTAAAACTATTAGTAAATCGAGACTTGTAATGACTGCTAACCATTTAATAAAGCGTTGCAATCTCTTTCACCATCTTTCTGCTATGAAGTTATTGCGAAATATTTTCATTCCATTATGTATAGAATAAAACGTGCTACAGTCCTATGATATATAAAAAATAATAAAATAGCAAAGAAATGAAGGGTGTGGGCAATGTACGTATCGCGAAGAAAAAAATGGGGATTAACATACATATTTTAGGGGAAAATAAGGAGATTTTAAAAAGAAATAGGGAGAATACATGCTAAATATGACAAAATAGTTTATTATAGAAGATAACATCGTGTTATGATAAGGATAGAGTAGAATAAAGTTTTTTAACATTCGACACAAAAAGTTCATGTTTTCTTCACAAAATGTTCGGGAAATATGATTTAATATATTGGAGTATGGGCGTAGATTAGTAGTAGAATGGGTTAACAATATTTCTACTGTAATAATATTGCTATATAAAGCGAAATATTTCATATGAAATAAAAGCTAAGAAAGATGATAGGTTTAAGAGGGGGTTAAAGTGATGAACCATGCAACAAGTGAGCTGCATGATGAGTCAGCTGTTTCAAGTGTACCGGAAACAACTCGGTTACAAGATTTATCAGCACTCGTTAAAATGGGGATTGTAAACTCAAATACACTTACTGTATTTACAGGATTTTGGCTGGCTTTACATTTTAATGGATTAAGTGTTATGGACCATCTAGATAAGCTATTTTTCACAATCGTTGGTTCTGCATTAATTATGGCAGGGGTATGTTGTTTAAATAACTACATTGACCGAGATATCGATCCATTAATGGAAAGAACAAAAAATCGTCCAACGGTAACAGGTAAATATAAACCTGGATTTGCACTGGCATTTGGACTTGTAATTTTACTACTTGGATTTGCATTTTTATTACTTACTACACCAATGGCAGTCTTCATCTCATTTATTGGTGCCTTCACATACGTTGTTTTATATACGTTATGGACGAAGAGAAAATATACATTAAATACTGTTGTAGGTAGTATATCAGGAGCAGTTCCACCTTTAATTGGATGGGCGGCAATTGATCCGTCTTTAAATCATCCAATTGCTTGGATGTTATTTTTAATTATGTTTATTTGGCAAATCCCACATTTCCTCGCATTAGCGATGAAACGTGTTGATGAATATCGAAATGCAGGAATCCCAATGCTTCCTGTTGTACAGGGATTTGATATTACGAAACGTCAGATTATGATTTGGACAGTATGTTTATTACCACTACCATTTTATATGAGTGGGCTTGGAATAACATTCATGGTAATTGCAACATTGCTTAACATCGGATGGATCGTACTAGGGTTTTATGGCTTCCGTAAGCAAGATGACATCAAATGGTCCGTAAAAATGTTTGTTTATTCCCTGAATTACTTAACAATCTTATTTGTGTCAATGATTGTAGTTACATTCTTCTAAGACAACGACATGATTGGATTTCTTTACGTTGAGATTTACTTTACTTAACTATAAAGTACAATCTAATTCACAAAGAAAGTGGGGGTTGTTTGTATGAAGAAACAGTGGCGACTGCTTTCGTTCGTTTCACTGCTGGCTTTACTGTTAGGGGGATGCGGTAAAGCCTTTCAATCTACTTTAATTCCGCAAGGAGAAGTAGCGAAAATGCAATATGATTTGCTCTTACTAGCGAGTGCAATCATGATAGGAGTAGTACTTGTAGTTACTATTATTTTCTTATATGTAATTGTGCGTTTCCGACAAAAAAAGGGTGAGGAAGATTATATTCCAGAGCAAGTTGAAGGAAATCACAAACTAGAAATTATATGGACAGTTATTCCGATTATTCTTTTGTTAATCTTGGCTGTTCCGACGGTTACATATACATTCAAGCTTGCTGATGTAAGTGCGATGGAGAAAAAGAATATTGATAAAGATACTATCGTTGTTGATGTAACAGCGAATCTTTATTGGTGGGAATTTTCTTATAAATCAGAAAAAATAGTAACTTCTCAAGATTTAGTCATCCCCACAGGTAAGAAAGTGTATTTGAATTTGAAGGGTGCCGATATTAAACATTCGTTTTGGGTTCCATCTTTAGCTGGGAAAATGGATACAAATACAGATAATGTAAACAAAATGTGGTTAAAGGCAGATAAATCGGGCACTTATAATGGTTTTTGTACAGAATTTTGTGGCCCATCACATTCTTTAATGCAATTCAAAGTGAAAGCTCTGGATGAAAGCGAGTACAAAAAATGGCTTGCTGATATGAAGAAGATTGATGGAAAAAAAGAAGTAGCTTCTACAAAGGCGCAAGAAGGCCAAGAAATATTTAATAAAAGCTGTATTGGTTGTCATGCGGTTGGATCAAATGATAGTAGACCACCTTCTGCTCGTATCGCACCGAACCTAGCAAACTTTGCAGATCGCGATACAGTTGCTGGTATTGCCGAAAACAATGAAGAGAACTTAAAAAAATGGCTCAAAGATCCTGAAAATATGAAGCCAGGTAATAAAATGACTGGTAAATATGGCAACTTAACGGATGATCAAATTAATGCATTAAATGCATATTTACAAACGTTAAAGATTGAAAAGTAAAGAGGGATCATTTGCGAAGGGGAGGTTGAAAACGTGAGTTCTGTAGCAAAAAAACAGGGGGTGGGTGCTGTCATATGGGATTATTTAACGACAGTAGACCATAAAAAGATTGCCATTCTCTATTTAATTGCAGGTGGAGTATTTTTTATAATAGGCGGAATAGAAGCGCTATTTATTCGCCTTCAGTTAGCGATTCCTAACAATGCTTTTCTTGTTGGGGATGCTTATAATCAAGTATTAACGATGCACGGTACAACAATGATTTTCCTCGCAGCTATGCCACTCGTGTTTGCATTTATGAACGCCGCAGTACCACTTCAAATTGGAGCACGTGATGTGGCGTTCCCGTTTTTGAATTCACTCGGATTCTGGTTATTTTTCTTTGGTGGAGTATTTTTAAATTTAAGTTGGTTTTTAGGAGGAGCACCTGATGCAGGTTGGACATCGTATGCATCTTTAGCTTTAGCCTCAAAAGGGCATGGTGTTGACTTTTATGTACTCGGCTTGCAAATATCAGGTATTGGTACATTAATTGGAGGTATTAACTTCCTAGTTACAATTATTAATATGCGAGCGCCAGGAATGACCTATATGCGCATGCCGATGTTTACATGGACAACATTTGTAACATCGTCACTTATATTATTCGCATTTCCTCCATTAACTGTAGGATTAGGTCTTTTAATGCTAGATCGCTTATTTGGCACAAGTTTCTTTAATCCGGCATTGGGCGGGAATACAATTATATGGGAGCATTTATTCTGGATCTTCGGTCACCCAGAAGTATACATTCTTATACTCCCAGCTTTCGGAATATTCTCAGAAATCTTCGCCACATTTTCGAAAAAAAGATTATTTGGTTATTCATCGATGGTGTTCGCGACTGTATTAATCGGTTTTTTAGGGTTTATGGTATGGGCGCATCATATGTTTACAGTTGGTCTTGGTCCTGTCGCGAACGCTATCTTTTCAGTTGCAACAATGGCAATTGCAGTTCCGACAGGTATTAAAATATTTAACTGGCTCTTCACAATGTGGGGTGGAAGTATTAGGTTTACGACACCAATGATGTGGGCGGTAGCTTTTATTCCATCATTCGTTATGGGTGGAGTTACAGGCGTTATGCTTGCATCTGCACCAGCTGATTATCAATTTCATGATAATTATTTTGTAGTAGCACATTTTCATTATGTAATTGTCGGCGGTGTTGTATTTGGTTTACTTGCAGGTGCACATTATTATTGGCCACTTATGTTTAATAAGGTATTAAATGAAACGCTAGGAAAAATAACATTTTGGTTATTCTTTATCGGTTTCCATTTAACGTTCTTTATTCAGCATTTCCTTGGATTAATTGGTATGCCACGTCGTTATTACACATACCTAGAGGGACAAGGATTAGAAATGGGGAATATGATTAGTTCTATTGGAGCAGTATTTATGGCTCTTGGCACAATCGTTCTTTTATTCAATGTAATTAAAACGACAGTGTCAAAAGAGAAGGCTGGTCGTGACCCATGGGATGCACGTACATTAGAGTGGACAATGCCAGCACCTACACCGGAATACAATTTCAAACAATTACCATTTGTTCGCGGATTAGATCCGTTTTGGATTGAAAAACGTGAAGGTAATAAAGAGATGACAGCTGCGGAACCAGTTGGTGATATTCATATGCCAAACCCTTCGTTTTCACCGTTTATCATTTCTTTAGGTTTATTTATAGCCGCGTTTGGTGCGATGTATATGCAGGGTGGAAAAGATAAGTTTTGGTTGTTAGTAGCAATTATTGGTTTAATCATTACATTTGGCACAATGTTCCTTCGCTCAGTAGTCGATGATCATGGATATCATATTCATAAAGAAGATTTAGAGGATAAGGGGGGCAAGGCATAATGCATGTAGATGAAAAATTAACGAATGAAACATTTCCAGCAGAGCCTGAAAAAGCAACCCTTGAGGGGAAAAATAAGTTTGTCGGTTTTTGGTTATTTCTTGGAGGCGAAACGGTGTTGTTCGCTTCCTTATTCGGCACATATTTAGCGTTAAAGAACTCTACAAATGGCGGACCAACATCTCAAGAGATGTTTCAAATGCCACTCGTTTTCATCATGACGATGCTTTTGTTAACAAGTAGTTTAACGAGTGTATATGCAATGTATCATATGAAAAATTTCAACTTTAAGAAAATGCAACTTTGGTTACTTGTAACAGTGCTGCTAGGCTTAGGATTTTTGGGGTTTGAAATATATGAGTTTTATCATTATACGCATGAATTTAAGCATACTATGAGAAGTAGTGCATTTGGTTCTGCATTCTATGCTCTTGTTGGTACACACGGGCTCCACGTGTTGTTTGGATTATGTTGGATTTTAACATTAATCTTTAGAAATGCGAAGCGTGGTTTAAATTTATACAACGCACCAAAGTTTTATGTTGCATCAATTTATTGGCACTTTATTGACGTAGTTTGGGTGTTTATTTTCACTGTAGTATATTTAATGGGAATGGTGGGATAAACAATGGCGATAAGGCAAACGAATAATCCTAAAGTTGATCTTGTTTATCGGAAGAGAAAAAGTGCGGAGGAGATGAAGCATCAAGTTATTACGTTTACATTAATGATTTTTTTAACATTAGTTGCATTTGTAGCAGTTGCATATCCGAAAACTTTTAGTCCGACTTTCTCTGTACCGTTTATTTTACTATTAGCAGTGGTACAAGTAATTTTTCAATTGTATTATTTTATGCATATGAGTCATAAAGGACATGAAGCAGCAAGTTTCTTTCTTTATTCTGGTCTGTTAATAGGGTTAATTACAATTTTAGCTTTTATGACGATCGTGTGGATTTGAAAAGTGAAAAATAAGGGAGCTTGTGTTGTCACAGCTCCCTCTTCACATTATGTGAAAGGATAACCTTAAGAAGGTGGGTGTGACAATGAGTAACTTGTGGATATTTGGTTTTCAAGCTCTATGGAGTCCGATCTTTTTATTATTTATGCTTTCGATTCTTATTGGGTACTTTTTAATTATTGGACCATATAGAACGCGATTTGAAAATGCGACGAAGGTAAGTAAGAAGCAAATTTTTTATTTTACGACTGGGATTGTCCTCTTGTATTTTGTAAAGGGAGGACCTATTGATTTAATTGGTCATATTATATTTAGCGCGCATATGTTCGAAATGGCAATAATGTATATTGCAGTTCCCCCGTTATTACTGCTAGGTATACCTGTATGGTTATATCAATATATTACTTCTTTTAAGTTCGTTCAAATTGTGCTAAAGTTTTTTGCAAAACCGCTTATTGCGTTGTTCGTATTTAACGGTCTGTTTTCCTTTTATCATTTGCCAGTTGTTTTTGATACAGTAAAACAAAGTCAAATAGCGCATCCTATTTGCCTTGCTATATTGTTTTTTGCAGCAATAATGATGTGGTGGCCGATGTTGAATCCATTGCCGGAATATCAAACGTTAAGTGATATAAAGAAGCTTGGTTACATGTTTGCTAATGGTATTTTATTAACACCAGCTTGTGCATTAATAATTTTTGCGACTGCACCATTATTTGCAACATATACGGATCCGGCCGCTTGGATGAAGGCGATGGAACTTTGTGTACCAGCGGGTACTTTATCAGATTTAAATATAACCGGACCAGAATTTTTACATTGGATGCCAGTAGTACAAGACCAACAAACAGGCGGTATCATTATGAAAATTGTCCAGGAAATAGTGTACGGTACGATTATCGGCTATGTGTTCTTTAAATGGGCACGTAGAGAGCGTGAAAAGGATAAAGAGCAGTTGCAAGAGTTACCGCCTTATTTGCAGACAAAATAAAAACGAGTGCATCTTATTGATGCTCTCGTTTTTTGTTATTCAATAATCTGAAATTCTTTCAATTCTTTTTCAATATTTTGTAGGAGTTGTTCGCTTTTTTGAAGTACATTCGTTGGGAAAATCTCATCATCACCATATTCAACGCCATGAGGATAATAATGTTTTCCTAATAAGGGGGGTAATAGTTTTACTTGAGCGTGTCTACCGCCGATGTCACCCTCAACAGCAAAACCTTGTACACGTAAATAATAAACATCCTTTAAGATTTCAAATTTATAATCATATGTAATGCGTTCATAATCCCACTGTCCAGCGAGTACAAAATGGTTGTTTTCCATGATTTCAGTTAAAAGAGTTAAATCTACGACTGCATCATTAAACTTCGTATTTGTAAATTGCATAAAATACCTCCTCCTTAATGTTATACTATTATTTTTATAATAGTATGAATAATAAGAAAGTGCAATTCATATTGAGAGAAAAGGGATAATCCAGACTTTTTTCGTGAAAATATGATATAGTGAAAAGAGTACGGTACACACAAAAAAGGAAAGAAAAGGATTTGTGTATATCTCAATTTTATGTTTTGTTCAGGAGGTATATCATTTGAAAAAAGTATTACGTATCGTAATCATTACATTTTTAATTTTAGCTGTGGATTTATACGGGAAATTACTCGTTTCGCAATATATATTAACCCCATCTCACTCTAAGCAAGAAAATAAAATTGTGAAAAAGAAAAAGCAAATAAATGAAGAAACCTCAGACACAGTTTTAAATATGATTGGTGGGGACTCTGAGAATTTATTAGCAAAGTGGGGCGAACCGTCTCGAATAGAGCCGTCTGCTTATGGATATGAATGGTGGGTATATAATCAAGATTTAACTAAGTATGTTCAATTTGGAGTTGCTGAACGTAAAGTTGTAACGGCGTATGTTGCTGGTGAACAAGTTAAGGTGACACCTTATCATATAAATGAAAAGTATGAAGAAGTATATAAAAAGAATCCGATTTCACATGAGATTTCATTAAAAAGAGGGAAAAATAGTTATCAATTTGAGTTATCTGATACAGAAGTAATGGAACAACCACTAATACCTGTAGAAGATGGATGGGCACAATTATACTTTGATCATTTTACTCATGAGCTTGTTGGTGTTCGTTATATGGATGATGAAACTTTATTACGCCAAAGACCCTATCAGCTTGTTTATTCAGGAGAATTAATAGCGGAACAACCATTGACTCCAGAAAAAGTGAAGCAAGTAGAAAATGGAAATATGCAGCAAATTCTAGATTTAACAAATATTATTCGAAGTCGTCATGAATTACCATTGTTAACATGGGATCAACAAACGGCAGACGTTGCATTTGGCCATAGTAAAGATATGAAGGATAATAATTATTTTTCCCATGACTCGCCTACTTTTGGTACGTTAGGAGATCGCTTGCAACGTGGTCAAGTAGCTTTTCAACTTGCTGGTGAGAATATAGCGGCGCAACATAGTGATGGAATTGCAGCGGTACAAGGCTGGTTAAATAGTGAAGGTCACAGAAAAAATTTATTAAATGAGCAATTCACTGGATTAGGTGTTGGGGTATACGATAAGTTTTATACTCAAAACTTTATTCGAAAATAAAAAGGTGCATGAATCGTCTAAAAATGGGCGAACCATGCGCCTTTTTTTTCTTACAATATAGTAGATATACATGAAGAGGTGAGGATTATGCCGACAACAAAAGGGCCGTTGCATCCATCGGTTCAGCAGTTTAAAGAATTTGTAAACCATCACCCTAAAATGGTTCATGAGGTTAGAGGTGGCCAAAAAACTTGGCAGCAATTTTATGAAGAATGGTACTTACTCGGTGAAGAGGATCGAATATGGGCAGCGTATAGACCTGATGGAGCACCTACTTTTTCTTCAGTGAAAAAAAATAAAGAGAAAAAAGAAGATAGAACTGAAGAAGAAAAAACTGAAGAAGAAAAAACTGCTGATGTGATGGGACAAATGCTTTCTTTTTTTAAAAAGCTAGACGTAGAACAAATGCAGCAACATTTAGCAAATGTAACGAGTGCGATTGGTAGTGTGCAACAAGTTATACAACAATTTCAAGGAAACCGCGCGCAAGAAGAACAAAGTACTTCTGAAAATAATCCATTTTTCTTTCAAAAGGATTAGGAGGAAAGAGGATGAGAGCAGATATTATGGAGTTTATAAAAGCTGATGAGGATTTAACTCGTTATATCCGGGAACAGCCGTACTGGTATCGGAAATTAACGCGTAATCCAGAAGAAAAAGAAGCCTTTGAGTTAGCTGCTATGCAGCATTTCAAAAAAACAATACCGGATAAAGTGGAAAAATTTCAAAACCAATTAGCGGTGGCTTCAATTATGATTGATATGTTTCAGTATATGAAGCAGCAAAATGTGACGTAATTGGAAGGTGAAAACTATGTCCGTCATGCAAAACTTTTGTTACAATAGAATCGGATTATTTAAAAAGGAGTTGCAGCATGACGGAAATTTGTTTAGTACGACATGGACAAACTGATTGGAATTTTCAAGAGATTATTCAAGGACGCGAAGATATTCCGCTTAACGAAGTTGGGAAAAAGCAAGCGAGTCAAAGCGCAGCTGCCCTGCAAGCGGAATCGTGGGATGTCCTTATAAGTAGCCCGTTAATTAGAGCGCAAGAAACAGCTAAGGAAATTGCTGGGGCTATTGGATTACCATCTATTTTATTAGATGAGCGATTTATGGAACGTAATTTTGGGGAAGCTTCTGGGAAACCAGTTGCGGCCGTTAGAGAGTTAATTGCAGATGGTAATGTAGAAGGAATGGAGCAGGATGAAGAAATTGTAGAGCGCTGTTTTACGGCTTTACAAGAGGTTGCAGCAGCACATGGAGATAAACGTATTATCATTGTTGCACATTCACATGCAATAAAAGCTATTTTACACGCAATTGCACCAGATGAAATTACATTTAAAACGCCGTTAAAAAACGCATGTATTAGCTATGTGAAAGAGAATAGCGGGAAATGGGATGTTCTTAAATATAATATTGCGGAGCATATTAGTGTATAAAGAGTGTAAGGGGATTGTATGAAAAGTAGTTAGAATCATATCTTTCTTTTAGGTGAGACACTTCAATTAGTAGTTCTGTTCTAAATGTGTTATGATGAATACTCGGAGGTGTCTCTCATGATTGTAGCGACGCTGGAAAGCGTATTGATTTTAGATAAGGCAGAGCAGCTTGCAAAAGCGATTATCTGTTCAGATATAGCAGAAGATTATCGTAAGTATTATAAGGATTTACAAGAAGATATAGAAGTCCAGACGCTAATTCAGCAATTTACAGCGATGAAAGAGCGATATGAAGAAGTGCAACGCTTTGGTAAATATCATCCTGATTATACTTTCGTTTCGACGAAAATGAGGGAATTAAAGCGTTCTGTAGATATGCATGATAAGGTTGCAGCCTTTAAAAGAGCAGAAACTGCTTTACAAAAGTTATTAGATGAAGTTAGTGTAGCAATTGGTTCTGAGGTATCTCCTTCCGTTAAAGTTCCAACAGGAAATCCGTTTTTTGATGCGGGTGGCTGTGGCGGTGGTTGTGGTACCGGAGGCGGTTGTGGTTGTAAAAAAACGGGGTAATTTACCCTGTTTTTTAGAATATAGAAGAAAACGTATACAGAGTTTGTCCTTTAATGTCATAAATTTCTGATTGGTTTTCATAAAATACAAGAATATAAGTTTTTAAAAGGAGAAGATGGAGAAGATTATGTTCGGGCAACGACAAAGTATGATTGTTTATTTACATTCATTGAAACATGCCAAGATTTTAAGGAAATATGGTAACATTCATTACATATCAAAACGATTGAAATATGCAGTTGTATATTGTGATATGGAACAAATTGAGCATATGATGCAAAAATTGAATAAACTTCCTTTTGTAAAAAAAGTAGAACAGTCGTATCGCCCATTTTTAAAAACGGAATTCGAAAATTCACGTCCTGATCGGGCAAAGGAATACGATTATAGCTAATAAAAAAATCCCCTGCTAAATTTAGCGGGGGATTTTTTACTTAAAATAACGTGTTACTTCATTGGAGGAATGAAATTGTTCATTCGTAAAATACCAATTAGATGATTAAAAAATAGTTCTTTTTCAGGGAAAGTTGTCGACGGTTTTACAGTAAAGGTAGTAACCTTTTTCCCTAATTGTTCTGCCATTTCTTCAAATAAAATAACACGTTTGCTTTTTTTATTTTCAAGTACAGGAATGCCTTCACGACATATGTATAATGGCTGGAAATCACCAGTAGTTGTAGGTTTTAGTATTACAACAAGTGAACACACTTTTTTTTCGTTTTTTACAGTTTCAAATTGTAACATATGTGTTATACGTTCTTTGTTTGCTTTGGCAATTTCAAGTAATTCATATAAATCAGAGTAGCCTTCTCCGAGTTCTATAAAGCGTTGAATCATATTTTTTCCTCCTCTTTCTTTTACTGTACCATCTCACTTTTTAAATGAAAAGTAGACAAAGAAAAAAACCCTGCAATGCAGGGCCCTTCTTATACTAGTATGAACTAGCAAGAAGGCAAAGGGAGAGGAGAAACCGGAGGAAGAACTTATGGGGAAACGTAAGTCTTCTCCGCGGTTGGCAACAACATCGAAGGTGATGTTGTTATATTTATTTATGTCCAATCTAAATGAAGATATACATAATGAAATAAAAATTTATGTTAGGCTTTTTATTTTTCTTTTTTTTATTTTATGATAGGATAAAAAAGGTAAAGTGGAACTGATATACATAGAGGGTTGTTGCTTGCAAATAGTGAAATGAATTTGGAAGAAGTAGCGAGCAGTTATTTTAACTGAGGTTTTCAATTAGTCGAACGACAGATTAATGAAAAATGTATGAAATAGTATGAATTGGTAGCGGTTACCGAATTGAAATGAATTTGCTGTAATCGCTCTATAGATTGAAATAAAGGTAGTGACAACAGATGAGAGTAGTTTCAGGAAAATGTAAAGGGCACCCACTTAAAGCGGTACCTGGCAATACAACGCGTCCAACGACAGATAAAGTGAAAGAATCTATTTTTAATATGATAGGTCCTTATTATGATGGTGGTATCGCTCTTGATTTATTTGGTGGTAGCGGTGGTCTTGGAATTGAGGCCATAAGTAGAGGGATTGATAAAGCGATTTTTGTTGACCGAGATAGTAAGGCGATAAAAGTCATTCATCAAAATTTAGAAAGCTGTAGACTACAAGAACAAGCTGAAGTGTACCGAAATGATGCGGAACGTGCGGTAAAGGCGCTTATAAAGCGTGAAATATCATTCGATCTTATACTAATAGACCCTCCATATAAAGCTCAAAAAATTGTGTCTTTAGTTAGTGTGATGGACCAACATGGATTGTTAAATAAAGATGGAATCATTATGGCGGAGCATGGGGATGACGTGGTTTTACCTGACTCTATAGGAGAACTTGTAAAAGTACGAGCAGAAAACTATGGGATTACAGCAATTTCGATTTATAAGTATGAAGGTGAGGGGACGGAATGACAAGTATAGCTATTTCTTCAGGGAGTTTTGATCCAATTACCCTTGGACATTTGGATATTATTAAAAGGGGAGCAAAAGTATTTGATGAAGTATATGTAGTTGTTTTAAATAATTCATCAAAAAAACCATTCTTTTCGGTAGAAGAACGCTTAGAGTTAATTCGAGAGGCGACAAAGGATATTCCGAATGTAAAGGTTGATTCACATAGTGGATTATTGGTGGAATATGCAAAAATGCGTAATGCAAATGCAATATTACGTGGTTTGCGAGCGGTTTCTGATTTTGAATATGAGATGCAAATTACTTCAATGAATCGAAAATTAGATGAAAATATAGAAACCTTTTTTATTATGACAAACAATCAATATTCATTTTTAAGTTCAAGTATTGTGAAAGAAGTTGCGAGATATGGAGGAAGTGTAGTAGACCTTGTTCCTCCGATTGTAGAGCGAGCTTTAAAAGAAAAGTTTCAAACCCCGTTAAAGTGAACGGGGTTTTTCTTTATAAATACGTAAAAACAATAAGATAACATATAAATATAAACAAAATAAGGTGAAGATTGGTCCGTAGTGTATAAATGCTATCCAAATATCATTTAGTGTAAAAGAATGATTCAATAAAAATACGGGAATATCTTCTTGTGTAGGCGAGACAGAATGAACTTTTTCATAAAATGGTTCCCAAAATATAAAAGTGAAAATAGGAGCGATAATACTTTGGATAATTCGAGCTAAAAAATATGGTTTAAAACGGATATCTGTCTCCGCTAATATGCTTGCTACTTGTGCCTGAATAGAAAGACCGCTAAATGCTAAAATGAAGCTTGTTACCATCGCTTGTTGAAGAAGTGTTGTTTCATTTATTTGGCTAATCATTTGGCTTCCAAGCGTCATTTCAAAAATACCGGATAATATCGGAATATTAAATTGGGAAGTAAGTTGGAAGAATGATAAAATATGTTGCATAATAAAAGAAAGCGCTTCTGTAATTTCGAAAACAATAATCATTTTATTTAAAACAGAGAATAAAATAATAAACCCACCAATCATGAGCAGTGTTTGAATAGAAGAAACGATAGCGTCACCAAGTAGTTTTCCGATTGGCCTTTTTTCTTGCATACGTGTTTGGTGGAGAATGGAAAAAGGATTTTGAAAGGCACGTTTTTGATTCGTATGTTTTTCTTTTATGTAAGTATCGTTACTACCATAAAAGCGCATCAGTAACCCGACGGTAAAGTTACTTATATAATGTGCTGCTGCTAATACGAGCCCTAATTTCGGATTATTGAAAAAACCAATAGAAACCGCTCCGAAAATAAAAAGCGGATTAGAAGAATTTGTGAAAGATACGAGTCGTTCCGCTTCAATTTGTGTTAGTTGATTGCTCTTGCGTAGTCTAGCACTTAATTTGGCGCCAGCGGGGAATCCTGAAGCCATTCCCATTGCCCAAACAAACCCGCCTACCCCTGGAACACGAAACAATGGACGCATTAGTGGTTCTAATATAACGCCGATAAATTTTACAATACCAATACTGATTAGAAGTTCCGCAATGATGAAAAACGGTAGTAGTGAAGGGAATACAACTTCCCACCATATATTTAACCCTCGAATTGAAGCTTGCAAAGCAGCTTGGGGGTGGAGTACAAGAGAAAAGGTTAAAAACAGCATTGATATGGTAAGAAAAGCAGTTTTCCATTTTTCGTACATGTAAGAAAATCCCCCTTTGTCCCAAAAACGTTCATTTCAGTATACGTGGATATGTGGTGAATTTAGACCATAAGTATGAAAAAGGAATGAAAAAAATTAAAGGGTGAGAAAAATGAAGGAACCAAAAATCGGTTTAGCACTTGGATCCGGAGGTGCAAAAGGTTTTGCTCATATAGGGGTAATAAAAGTGTTAAGGGAAGCTGGCATCCCTATTCATATGGTAGCAGGTAGTAGTATAGGAGCATTAATTGGTACATTTTATGCAGCGAGTTGTGACGTTGAAAGGCTGTATAGATTGGCCGCTGTTTTTAAAAGGAAATATTATTTGGATTTGACAGTTCCTAAAATGGGATTTATTGCTGGAAAACGTATCAAAGATATGATTAAAATGTTTACATATAATAAAAATTTAGAAGAGTTAGATATCCCGACGGCTGTTGTGGCTACTGACATTTTGAAGGGGGAAAAAGTTGTTTTTACAAGCGGTCCGATTGCGGAGGCGGTTCGAGCTAGTATATCTGTGCCAGGGGTGTTTGTTCCAGAGAAAATAGATGGCCGCTTATTAGTGGATGGAGGGGTAATTGACCGTATTCCCGTATCAGTTGTAAAAGATTTAGGGGCTGATATTGTTATTGCTGTTGATGTATCTCCAATTAAGGTGAATGGAGAGATTACATCGATTTATGATGTAATTATGCAGAGTATTGAAATCATGCAACATGAACTTGTGATGAATCGGCAAATAGCATCAGATTTAATGATGCAGCCAGCAGTAGAACAATTTAGTTCGCGTGCTTTTACACATATTGAAGACATTATTAGGGTCGGAGAAGTGGAAGCAGAAAAACATATTTCAAACATTTATTTACTAATTGAGCAGTGGAAGGAGAAACATAATGTTTAAGCGTTTTCGGTTTATATATGCAATTTTAATAGGGGTTATATTGGCGATGCTACTTGTTTATGTGCGTTTGCCATACTTTGTGACAAAACCAGGTATGGCCGCGAAATTAGCGCCGTACGTGCAAGTTGATGGGGGAACTAAAGAGTCGGGTGATTTTATGCTTGTCACAGTCTCAATGGGGCCTGCAAATGTTGTGAATTTAATAGCCGCGCAATTTAATAAATATACACACGTTTCGAAGGCGGAAGAAATATTGCAAAAAGGTGAGAGTGATGAAGAATATCAATTTCGTCAAAATTATGCAATGAAAGATTCACAAAACGCCGCAATTTATAATGCATATAAACGTGCAAATCGTTCCGTATCTTTTGAAAATAAAGGGGTACTAGTTGCTGGTGTGGCAAAGGGAATGCCGTCAGAAGGGAAACTTAAGCTTGGAGATATTATCATAGCTGTCGACGGAAAAACATTCGAAAAGACGGAACAATTTATTGAGTATATGACAGGGAAAAAAGAGGGAGATACAGTAAATATTGAATACAAGAGAGGCGGAAAACAGTTTAAAGAAAATTTAAATGTAAAGACAATTCCTAATGGAAATGGCCGCGTTGGAATAGGTGTCTCTATCGTTACAGAAAGAGAGTTAGTGGTAGATCCGAAAGTGAAAATTGATTCCCATGAAATAGGGGGGCCATCAGCGGGTTTAATGTTTACCTTAGAAATTTATAATCAGCTCGTTGAAGAAGATTTAACAAACGGACATGAAATAGCTGGAACAGGTACAATCAATGAAAAAGGAGAAATTGGTCCCATTGGTGGTATTCAGCAAAAAGTAGTAGCTGCTAGTGATGCGGGAGCTGAAGTGTTCTTTGCGCCAAATGAAAAGGGTGCGGAGAAATCGAATTATAAAGACGCTCTTGAGGCTGCGAAAGATATTAAAACAAAGATGAAAATTGTACCGGTGGATACACTGGATGATGCGTTAATGTATTTGGAAAAAATGGGTAAGAAAAAATAAACCTCTCTGAAATAGAGAGGTTTTTCTTATAGAAATGTTGTAGTTGTTTCATTGTAACGAATTGGATGGTGTGTTACGTCTTGTTTTAGTAGTTGTGTCCGTAATGGTTCTTGTATTATGGAGAAATATACAGAATTTGCTTTTCGCTCTATATCTAAAGTAGGATGGTCAAATGTTTTTGTATGGGTAAGGATTGGAAGCTCTATTTTTTTCTTGTTTTTTGAAAGGTAAGTTTGTCCTTTTTGTGACATGCCAAGTAGACGAATATACGGTGCATGCTGTTCTATATTTGCTTTATGTATTTCTTCTTTTGTTGTATTAGTTAAAATATGTGTACAAGCTCTTTGTAATCTAGTCCATGTATAACGTTTTGTTTTTAATGCTTCCATGAATGAATAGAAAGATGAACTGTCCTGTATTTTTGATAAAATACGATGCTCTAAACCTTCTTCTATTTCATATATATGTCGTAAGTCCTCTGGAGACATCGTCATGAGTTTGTATTTAAAAAATGAAAAGTATTGTTCCCAATTATGTAATAACCCGTAGTTTTGTTTATAATTTGCTAAAAGAGAAGCGGTTGCTTTCGGGATAAAAGGCTCAATTGCTGTAAATGAACCATTCTCGCTAAAAAGTTGTTTACGAATACTCGTTGCACTTGCAATATGTTGGTCATTAAACGTTTCATCATGATAATGAGAGGCAAATCTTTTTATAGTTTGTGATTGCATAGAACTATTTTGTGAGAGAATCGCTTTTATGTATTGGAAGCCTAAAATGTTATTCGGTTGTGACATATCGATGTTTTTTTCGGATGGTAAAATGTGTAGAAAGGCTTCAGATGTTGCTTTTGCGTAACTATTTCCCTCGTTCATAAATTGTTTTACAAGACGATTAAAAGTCTCTTCTTCATTTTTTTGTACAGAAATGGTATTATAAAAATTTTCAGTTTGCCCATCTTCACTACCGAAACAAATTTCAGAAACACGAAGGGCGTTTAAAATGGAAATTGCGCCATTTGCGAATGTTTCAGCCTTTTGTGTTGCAAATGCATACGGAAGCTCTACAATAAGGTCTACGCCGTTTGTTAAGGCCATTTTAGTACGATACCATTTGGAGATGAGTGCTGGCTCACCGCGCTGCAAAAAAGGACCACTCATAACGGCGATAATAATATCAGACTGTGTTAACTTTTTTGTTTGTTGCACATGATAAGCATGACCGTTATGAAAAGGGTTATATTCAACAACAATACCACTGGCTTTTATGGTAATCTCTCCTTTCGATGTAGCATCTTTTTGGAAAACGTGATAATCTATATATTATTTCCTATGATGACTTCATTATAGTGTAAAGAAAAAACTTACACTATATATGCATTATATCACTTGTACCATGAGGTTTAACCCTCTTTAGTTTCATCATTGACCACTTTTTGACCACTTCGACCACTTTTTAAAACATTTCCTAGCATTTCAGTTACCTCAATTTGACGTTCTTCATAAACATCAGTATAAATATTTAAAGTTGTAGAAACATTTGTATGACCAAGTAATTTCGAAACAACCTTTGCATTTGCACCAGAATCGATTAAAATAGTTGTAAACGTTCTTCGGATATCGTGGAATCTAATATACGGTACGCCAATTGCTTCGCACAAAGCTTTCATTTGGTAGCGTATCGTATATGGATGCACGATTTTTTTATTTCTTGTGCAAATTAATAGGTCGAAAGAATTCTCCTTTTTGTGCTTTCGATATTCTAACAACTCTTCCATTAATTCTTCTGTCATTGGGATCATGCGATTAGATGCTTCAGTTTTTGTTTCACCTAATTCATACTTACCATCCACAAGTGTTAACGTTCTTTGTACATGAATAGTCTTGGTTTCGAAATTAATATCATCCCACTGTAGAGCCAATACTTCGCCGATACGCATGCCAGTATGCAACGCTAAAACAAATGTAATATAGTAGCTTCCTTGTATTTTTGCATACTCCATAAATTTCATTGCTTCATCAACTGTCCAACTAGCTTGCGCTTTCTTTTTAACTTTTGGCCGCTTTGCTTTCTTAGCAGGATTAGAGTTAATCATTTCTAACTCTACACCTTTATCAAGGATTTGCTTTAACATAACATCAACGGATGAAATGTATTTTGTGGTTAGACCCTCTTTAAGCAGCTTCTGGTGAAAATTATGCACTGTTAGAGGTTTTATATCAGATAACCTCTTGTCGGCAAATTCAGGCATGACACGCGAGCGTAGAATACGTTTGTACTGATACAACGTTGAAGGTCTACATGATGATTCTTTCTCTTGCATCCAGATTTCTACGAGTTGAGAAAAGCGAATATCACTATTCTCATAATCCCCATTTGCTAAATCATTTGTCACTCTAGCCACTTCTTCTTGAGCAGCTTTCTTTGTTTTAAAACCACCTTTAGTGATTTGTTTCCGTTTACCTGTGAGCGGGTCTTTGCCAACATCCATAGTAAAAGACCACTTCTCACCACGTTTGCGAAAGTATGCCATGATTTTCACCTCGTCATAATCGTTTTCTAGATACAAGCTGTGATATGTGGTAGTGGTATAAGAAATGATAGCATGTAAGCCTAATTTCTGTAAAAGGAAATTTACAGATATAGAACAAGTGAGCTACAATATTTATATACAAAAAAGAAAGGGGGATAAAAAATGGGAGAGTTTACAAAAGAACCTGGTGGTCATAAAGTTGCTGATCCTGGTGTAGGTTGGCACAATGAACCAGGCGGTGGCGGTTGGAAATACAACGAAGACCCTGGGACGGATTGGAAAACGATTTCTGGCCCAGGGACAGGTATATAAGAAAAGGGGGATAACGAAATGAAAAGGTACATAAAAGATCCAGGTGGTTCAAAGATGATTTCTGATCCAGGGACAGGTATGGGGATTTCCGATCCAGGACCGGGCGGTGGATATACAACTGACCCAGGTGGTTTAGGTGGTAATCAGTTGAAGTATGATCCGAATCCGGGCGGAGGATATACCAAAGACCCAGGTGGCGGAATGGGTATGTATGATCCTGGTGCAGGTGGAGGATACATGAAAGACCCAGGAACGGGAATATAAAAAAGAGAGCTAAGGGCTCTCTTTTTTTTTTGATAAAAATTTGTTAATTTTTACCGTTGCGATTGGAAATCATTTCTTCTAAAATCAAATCATAACAGCTCGTTATGATTTTTAAGAAATTTTGCATATAAAACGAGTTGCTTGCAGAATTGCTCTCGATGAGACTCATCCAGGCC
This sequence comes from Bacillus silvicola, assembly GCF_050524305.1. Taxonomy (NCBI): domain Bacteria; kingdom Bacillati; phylum Bacillota; class Bacilli; order Caryophanales; family Bacillaceae; genus Bacillus; species Bacillus silvicola. The sequence goes on along the minus strand of NZ_JBNGVC010000012.1, from coordinate 900,501 downwards.
TGCGAAAACCGTTTGAATCTCATTGAGAGCATGTGTTATATTTTCCTCGTTTGGTGTAGTTGTTCTTCCCATTAAAGCATCAACAGATACACCTAGATATGATGCAATACGATTCAAAGTGTCGAGATCAGGCTGGTTATAATTAATCTCTAAATTGCCAACCTGACTACGACTTAATTGCACTTTTTCACCAAACTCTGATTGAGTAAGGGAACGACTTGCTCTAAACTTTTTTAAATTTTCTCCAAATGTATTCATAGTTTCAGTATAAATACAGGAGAATTTTTAGACTATATATGTCATGAATTTTGTCTGTATAATAGTAATTGTCACGTAAATTGATAACGAGCTTGAAAAAGTATAGAACAAACGTTCTTTTAGTGGTAAAATATTCTTAGCGAAAAAATGGACTTTTCGAAAAAAACTTTCTCAACATGATTTGACTATAAATGGAATGAAGATTCTTAATCTTGTGATAAACTGATTTTAAAGAAAAAATAAGGACAAAAAAGACCCATAGCGCAGCAAAAGTAGTGTGCAGCCACTCTTATGCTGTTCCCCTAATACGGTAGGGAAAACACTTGCCATGAGTCAGCACAAGTATAACATATTAACTTTTAAAAAACTTAGATGGTATAGTTTTTCTATTGAGAAAATTCAGGGAAGGTGTCTCGCGTTCAAAGGAGGCTTCATTATGAATAAGGTAGCTAGTTTAGGCGGCATTGTTTCAGGTGATGACTTAAATTCAGTAAAGCTTTCAAAAATAACAAATTTATCACAATCAAATTTGTGGAAGACACTGAATGGGAAAGTACCTATGACTTTCGCAAAATTAGTTAAGATATTAAGTGGACTTGATTCTGAAAATCAGAAAATGGAAGTAGTTAAAGAATTTTTAAAGTATACAGATAAAGAGGCAGATATAAGAATTGCAATGTATTATTTATATCTTTCAGGTTATACCGAATTACTTCACAATCTTGTTGAGAAAGAATATAAACAATCGGTAACTAATAATTACAGAGATATATTCCGTGTCTGTTTAGATAGACAAACTCATTCATTAAGATCAGGAGCATTTCTTAAAGAAATTGAAAAATTACGCACAAAGATAAATTTAAATAAACCAGGTGTGAATATACTTGTAAACTCTTTAAGTATATACGGTTATTTCGATTTAGGCGCATACAACGTTTTAACAGTGCTACAAGGAATGATACAAGAAAAAATTAATGAAATGCCAAGAGGATTGGAGAAGACATTAAACGAAGCAGAATTAAATATAATCTGTGCATATGCATATTTAATGCAAGACGAAGTAAAAATGGCTAGAGAATTATTACAGAAGGTACTAGAAAAACAAGAGATTCCGCGTTTGTTGAAAGCTACAGCTCTTAGTATATTTGCTGAAAGTTATATTTTCTGTGAGCCTGATAAAGCGTTGCACTTTTTTGAACTCTCGCTTTCAGAATTAAGGAAGATAAAAAATAACAAATCATTACTTAAAAGAAAATTAGTGGAAAATACAGCTGCTTTTTGTTGTATTATTCATAATGTTCATGTAAAATCAGAATATATACATGATAATGCTGAAATTGCGTTACAGTATATTCATCAACATAAAAACGATGAAGCTTGCGAAGTATTAAATCAAATTAGTAATCGAACTGCAATTCAAGATTTTTATTTATCTATTGCAACAAATGATGAAGAATTGCGCAGAAAAGCATATCATCGATTCTTAAAAGACGGAAACTTATTCTACATAAAAATTTTTGATATCTTAAAGTGAGGGATAGTGAGAATGAAGAAAATAGTTGCTAGGGTGGTTATTGTATGTACGCTCGCATTATCAGTGTTGTCGATTGGATCGGTACCGAATAAAGAGAATCAAGCCGCAGAAAAAGTAAAAGAAGTACAACTAATGAAAATGGATCCCGGTACTTTAGGATAATAAATAAATGAAAATGCCATTGCATCTAAGGATGCGATGGCATTTCGTACGTTTAAAGGGTTATTCATTTTCTACATTTTGATATTTTTGAATAATTAAGGGTGATGGGGGAACGATAATGGGTAATGCACTAGAGAGCACATTATGGGAAATGTTGAAATTAGAAGTATTAACTACAGACGAAAATGAAAAAAAAGTGGTAGAAAGTATTAAAAATATAGTTAGAAAAGAAAAAAATGATTGTTAGCCCAATTGCTGACAATCATTTTTTGTTATGGCCTACAGCAGCCTTCATCATATCTAATAACATATCTTGTTTTTCTTTAGGCATTTTTTCTAACATGTCAATTAGCTCGTTAAATTCTTTTCTTAATTCAGTGAACTGAACTGCATTTAATTCCGGATCATCAGAACGACCTAATAAATAATCAACAGATACATTTAATACATCTGAAATGATAACTAAAGTTTCATTAGATGGTGAACTATAGCCTGTTTCATAATTAGAAATTGTAGTCTTTGTTACTTTAGTTTCTGTATCTATTTTTTCTTTTATTTTTAACGCTAAAGCATCTTGTGTTAATCCACGTTGTTTTCTAGAAAGTTTTATCCTCTGCCCTAAAATAGTCACAAACTCACCCCGTATATATATTATATCCAAAACTGTAAACTGCATTTCAAATTTAAAAGTACAACTAAATTGTACTTTGTTTGTAAAAGTTTTGCATTAGTTTTTTAAAATTTTGTTTAAAAGTACAAAAAACTCAAATATTAATATTGACAGTCCAAAAAAGTTGGACATATAATAAGTGTAACAAGTTCAAGAAAGTTGGATTTTAGGAGGTGTCATCATGGGAAAGAAACGAAATAATTTAATTAAAGCTCGTAAGCGTAAAAAATTCACACAGGAACAACTAGGAGCATTGATAAATAAACAGAAAACGGTAATCAGTAATTGGGAAACTGGCTACGCAACTCCAGCATTAGATGATGCAATGCAAATAGCACAAATATTAGAAGAAGACATATATAACCTTTTTTCAGGTGTTGAGGTTCAAGAATCTCAAACTTAATTTCAGGAAGTTCAAATGTAGTGTTTATGTCTTATATAAAAAATTGAAAAGGAGCTGAATAAAATGTACCAAATAAAACAATTACCATTCTCACTGAAAGCAGAGGATGTACAAGAATTCTTAAATATTTCTCGATCAGCAGCATATGCACTTATGAAACGAAAGGATTTCCCAACGATTGTGATAGGAAAAAGCAAGCGCGTTAAAGCGGAAGATTTTCTTAAATGGGTGGAAGCACAAAAGGTGGGAGCAAATGCTAGTTAAAATTACTGTTTGATAAATAAGGAGGTGATTTAGTGGAAGATACAACATCGTTAGTTATATTCGCAATGTTTATCGCATGCAGTGTATTGTTGCTTTACATTACTTACGAACCAATAAAACGATGGGCTTGGAGTGATGTAAAACAAAATAAAAAGACCCATAGCAGTGGGTCCTTTAAGAAAAAACACTTGTTATAAGTATATCACGGAAAGTAGGGAAATAGTACATGGATTTAATCGAATATCAAGTGCTATTACCTAATAAGTTCTGGGACTTAGCAAAAAGCAAAGAAGAATTAAAACAAATGATTGAACAGTATTTCAAAATTGGTTATCCGCATTATGAAATTCAACGGATTATTAAAAATGGACAAGCACATATAGCAATTTGCACGAGGAGGTAAGGACTATGTCTGAAGTAAAAGTGAAATGGATTAAACTCTCAACAACTATGTTTGAGGATGAAAAAATACGCCTAATTGAAAGCATGCCCGAAGCTGATACATTATTAATCATTTGGATTAAGTTATTAGCTCAAGCTGGTAAAACAAATGCAAGTGGTTATATTTTTTTAAACGAGAATATCCCATATACGGAAGATATGCTAGCAACGCTATTCAATCGACCTCTAAATACAGTTCGGATGGCACTAGGTGTATTTAAAAATTTCGGAATGATTGATATTGACGATAATCATTACATCAACGTCGTTAATTGGGGAAATCATCAGAATCTAGACCGTTTAGAAAAGATAAAGGAAGACACTAGAAAACGCGTAGCGGCACACCGAGAAAGAAAAAAACAACAAACACTTAGTTGTAACGTTACATGTAACGATGACGTAACGGACATAGATAAAGATTTAGATAAAGATTTAGATAAAGAAATAAAAAAGAATTATAGTCCTGAAAAACCTCAGGACATCGTTCAATCTATTCCATATCAAGAAATTGTTGATTATCTCAATATGAAAGCAAAAACCAATTACAAATATACATCTAAAAAAACACAAGATTTAATTAGGACAAGATGGAAAGAGGGTTTCAGATTAAATCATTTCCAACAGGTAATTGACATCAAGGCTTCACAATGGATTGATAATACGGAAATGAGTGGCTATTTGAGACCTATCACTTTATTTGGAACTAAATTCGAAAGTTATTTAAATGAAAAACCTATACGACGAAAAGGAGTCTATAAAGGAGGTTCAACTAATGCAAGCGATCAAAAAGATAGTAGCTTCATCAACAAATACGACTTCAAGAAACGCTAGTCAAAGATATGTGTTGTCGCCTAATAGATGCACGAATGTATTTTTAGTAGGAAAAGAAAAATTTAAAGATGTTTGCAGTAAACGCATGTTGATAGATATAGAAACAAACGAGGAATTTTGTCCTCAATGCAGATCGGTCGAAAAGGAAGATCAGAAATTAGCTATAGAGACACTAGCTATAAAAAAGAAAAATGAAATCATTCATTTATATGATTCATTTGCTGATAACAGTTTAATAAATGACAAACTCAAAAAAGCTACATTTGAAAATTATGTACCTACCAAAAGAGACTTAGCTGATGCAAAAGCAACAATAATGAATTTTGTTGCTTCATTCAATAAAGAAGAACCAACAAGCATGATTATTACTGGTGATTATGGAGTAGGGAAAAGTCATTTGTGTGTGGCAGCTACAAAAGAGCTGATGAAAAAAGGTCACAGCGCAATGTTTATTCAAATGAATAAACTCTTCACCAAAATCAAATCAACTTGGAATAAAAATAGTGAAATGACAGAGGACAAGCTTATGTCTCTTCTTGCGAAGGTTGATGTCTTGATTATCGATGACTTTGGAGCGGAATTCACAGAGAAAGATAAAGAAGGCGTCACTTGGAAACAAACGAAAACAAATGAAATTGTAGATAGCCGTATAGGTAAAAGTACATTATTTACTACTAATTTTACGGTCGATGAATTAGCAGGAATGTATGGGGAACGTGATTTTAGTCGGATGATGGAAAACGCTGAAATGTTAGAAATGTATGGGGATAATTATAGATTACGAAATTTTAAAAAGGAGGAATAAGCATGTGTGTGTTATGTCATGATACAGGAATTATTCGTAAAGAAACTTATCCAGGCGTGGTTGAAACGAACGGTTGTAATTGTGAAGTAGCAAAGCAACAGCAAGCAGAAAATGATAAGCGTTGGCAAGCATGGTTAATAAAATTCGAATCAATGAAACAAGAGTTACAACGTAATAAAGAACAAAAAGTTAGTTAACAAGGGGGAGAAAGCTGTGAAGAACACAGGTGTTGCAAGAAAAGTGGACGAGCTAGGGCGTGTAGTAATTCCAGTTGAGTTACGCAGAACTTTGGGGATTGCTGAAGGAACGGCACTGGGATTTCATGTTGAGGGTGAAAATATTGTTTTAAGAAAACAAGAAAAGTCATGCTTTGTAACAGGTGAGGTTTCCGAATCAAACATGGAATTACTGGGAGGTCGAATGTTTTTGAGTAAGGCGGGAGCAAGTGAGTTACTTGATGCTCTTGAAAAGAGTGTGAAGGTACATGCCTAAGCAACTAAATATTTTCGATGTAGAGCCAGCGATTTGTGAGTTCGATGTAATGAAAGCCAATGTTAAGAAGGGAACTGGGCGCAATACATACGCCGATGTACGCGTCCAAGTTCCAAATAATGCAAAAAGTACGGATGAATTACCACGCACAACTAAACAAGATGATCGTTATGACATCTTTGAACAATATGTAATGGCAATTTGGAGATTCCAACGGGCTGTAGATAAGTTTTTTAATTGGGATACAGCGGAAGAGTTATGTAAGGCAGCAAGGGATAAAAAAGAAGTTATTCCTGTACGGATTTATTTGGGAAGTGGCTTTAAACCTGATGTTGTCGAGTACATGCGGTAGTAAAAGGGAGAGGGACATATGAAAAAAATAGAAATTGATGTTAGCAGCAACAAGCTTTTAATAGTGAAGGACGGAAATGTAACAGCAGTAAATCCACCAATGAGCGGATTTGGTGAGCAAGTCGCGGTTTGGGTAAACGGTAAAGTAGATCGTGTGGATACTAAGTTTACTGAAAAGATAAAATAATCATTTTTAGAAAGTAGGTTCGCTTATGAGTGTAGCAAGAAATCACGAGGCGATGAAGGAGTCACGTTTAAAAATATACATCGCTTTAGAAGAAGCTAACTTCATTTGGGATGAAAGAGATGTAATTCGTTTTCGTGAAATGTGGAATCAAGGTATGAGTTTACCAGAGATGGCAGAAGAACTAAGGAGACACCAAGCGGAGGTTGCGCTCCTTGTTATAGATCAGGCTGATAAGTATTTGATTGAAAATCGTCCGATAGGATTAGGAATTTGCTAAATAGGAAGGGGAAATCAAAATGAAAGCAATGAAAAACAGTGTTATGGAAGTAACTAAATTAATCAGTAAATCAAAGGAAGGACAAACCTTAATGAATAACAATCAAATTTGTGAATTAGATCAATATCAAGAAGCGGCATTACGCACATGGAATACAAATCAGGATTTTGGTGGGCGTGTTTTAAATGCAGCATTAGGACTTTCGGGAGAATCTGGTGAGGTTGCTGACATTGTAAAAAAAGCTATTTTCCATGGTCATGGATTTGATCCGGCTCATTGTCCAGGAGAAGAAGAAGGGAATACGCATAAAATCGCTTTAGAGTTGGGAGACATCTTGTACTACATTTCGATCATGTCTCACGAAATGGGATATACCTTAGAAGATATTGCTCAAATGAATATTGCAAAATTAGCTAAAAGATATCCGGATGGTTTTAGTCGAGAAGCAAGCCAAGCACGTGTAGATGTAAAGTAAGGCCAAATTTGAATTTTGTTAAGAAATGGGGGGATTCAATGTACTGGGACACAGCTTTCTATAGATGTGAATGGTGCAAGGAAGAATATGAGCCTGGTAGACGTTATACGAAATCAGAAGAGTGGAGTGACGAATGGTTCTGTTGCCATGAATGTATGAGAAAGAAAATGAAACAGTGCGGAATCGAGATTTCTCCTTTAGAGAAGAAACAGAAGGAAGAACCTAAAAAGAAATGGTGGAAAATCTGGGGATAGTTTTAAACAAAAGCGTTATTTTAATCGAAAAGGGGAATGGAAGATGAAATATGTTGAAGAGTTAGAAACAAGTGGTTGGCATATTGCAGTTGGTGATGTTTTTGATAATGCCATGGAGGAATATCATTTGAAAGTTACTCAAATTGAAATTGAAGATGAGGAAAACGATCCAGATGATGCAAAAATTTATTTCTTGCCAGTCGATCCTAACGACCATAACAAAGTTTTAAAAACCATGAATGATGAATGGCATAGAGCTTGGCACATAAACGAATGCTGGTATAAGTAAACCGAACAAAAATTTCATTTTGTAGAAAAGGAGAATGGACATGAAATACTTTGAGTTTGATAAACATGAATATTGGGCATTAGTAGCGGCGGAAACAAAAGGTAGAGCTTACACAGTATATGCGAAGGAAGTTGCAGGTAATGGAACACAAAGTGTTATAAGTGAAGGTGATATTACAGAGGTTACAAAAGAAATTGCATTCGGGAAATTTTTAAATGCAGTCGCTCATTTAGAAGAAAATAAAGGTAAGAACTTACAAGATTATTTGAATGATTTTAATGGTCATGAAAACCAAACAGTTTTAATTACTTCAGAATTAGCATAAAAAAGCAGCTAGCAAAAGCTAACTGCTCATCTCCAAGGGGGAACAAGGAGAAAGTAACTTAATGGGTTGTCTACAGTATTGACGGAATATTGAATTTTATTCAGGGGGATAGGGAAATGAAAGAAATTAAGTTTCGTGCATGGGATAAAGTATATAAACATTTTCACGAAGGAGACCTTATCAGAGATTACCATATTGGTGAATTTATTGACAATCAAGAATACGAAGTAACTCAATACACAGGATTAAAAGACAAAAACGGAACAGATATCTATGAGGGTGACATTGTAAAAGCTTGGTCTACTGGTTCGTGCGGTACATTCGAAGTTCGTTGGAGACAAGAAGGAGCGCCATGTTTCATTTTATTCCCTGCATTTCAACACGGAGAGATGTGGAGATTACATGGGACGAAAGATAAACACGATAATTATTACGACAATGTAGAGATTATAGGTAATATCTATAAAAATCCTGAATTGATCAAAAACTCAACAAAATAATCCTTTGAATAGAATGTGAGGTTACAAGATGAAGAGTAAAGAGTGGTTTGGTCTTATAGCAATTGCTGTAATAATATTGTTTTCAATTGTTTTTGAAGTGATTAATTATACGCATGTAACAACAGTTAAAGGTGAAGTAATTGATAAATATACTAAGAGAAGTAACGATCACGATAAATTTTATATTGTTGTAAAACAAGATGATAGTTCAGAAAAAGTAATTGTAAATAAAGATAGTGTGTTTATGATGAAATTCGATTCAGCAGATGTTCAGGCGAAAGTTAATACTGGAGAGAAATATGAATTTAAACTACGCGGTTATAGGGTACCAGTGTTATCTATGTTCCCAAATGTAGATACGGTCGAAAATAGAAAGTGAGGTTAAGAGAAATGGCTAGTTTAAAGAAAAGAAAAATCAGAAAAGCAATTGATCGTCGCACAAAAGAAGTGGAGAAGTATCAAGTTAATAAAGCTTGGAGAAACATCTTTGTACAAGCTGGTATTTTAAAATAAAAAATAATATCGTCCGGCTAGAAAACTAGAGGACACCAATTCATTAAAGCAGCAATTAAAGCTGTTTTAGGAATAGGTGTCCTTTTTATTTTGAAAAGGGAGATGGGGAAATGAAGGGGTTAAAGGATCAGCTACGTGAATGGAAAAAGCAATCGAATCAAGCGAAAAAGAAAAGCAAGAAAAAACGAAAAGAGAAATTAAGTACTCGTGACATAGAAGATTTAATGGGAATTCGTGGACCACGTTATGAACGTAGACGTGGAGCTTTAAGACAAAAATAATAACAATGGAGGAATTTAATATGAATAAACAATTATCATTTAAAATGCCAATCGTGGATGGGAAAAGAACAAAACAAGAAATTGAAAAAGTATTCAACGAGTATCGTAAGTATTTAGCAACAATGCCATGTGATATGCTGCCAAAAGTAACAGCATCATATTCTATTGTTCCTCCATCAACTACAAATGAGTTTAATAGTTCAACTGAAAATATTGCAATTGAAAGAATTGAGTATGAACAAGAAAGAAATGAATTTATGAATTGGTTGTATGATGCTGTGAATCGTCTAAGAGATGATGAACGAGAGGTCATCGTGAAATTTTATATGGAAGATGATATTGGATACGATCCCGATATCTGGATGGATTTAGGTATAGGTAAAACAAAGTATTATAAGTTAAAGGGACGCGCGATATTACGTTTAGCTTTTAATCTAAAGAAAGAGGTATATCTAAAAACACGTAAACAAAAAGAGGGGCAAAGTGTATGAACATTGTACAACCGATTCGAGATAAAGAAATGATTAAAGAACTAAAAGAATATTTTAAGGAACAGAATGAACGTAATTACATTCTGTTCCTTCTTGGTATTAATACAGGATTACGCATTTCAGATATTCTACGTTTACGAGTACGTGATGTTGAAGGGTGGAATATTTTTATTCGTGAAAAGAAAACTAATAAAATTAAAGATGTTAAGATGCCTTCTGATTTAAAGAAAGCATTAAGAGATTATACAAAAGGAAAACCGAAGAATGAATTTCTCATTAAAAGTAGGAATGGAAAGAACAGACCTATTACAAGATCGATGGCATATGTCATATTGAATCAGGCAGCACAAGAATTTGGATTAGAACGTATTGGAACTCATTCGCTTAGAAAGACATATGGGTACCATCATTATAAACAGTTTAAAGATGTAGTTGCTTTACAACAAATGTTAAATCATACAGATCAGAAAGAGACTTTAAGATATATAGGAATCCAACAAGATACATTAAATGATTATCAAAGGAAATTTAGAATCTAATTCCTTTATTTTTTTATCACTTATTGAATTAGCTTTAAACTGAAAGTGTCAAATTCATTTTGATGAAATACTAGAAACCTTGATAGCTCTAAGAAAAAACAGGATAGGCTAACTCAACACAATCTAGGTTATAGCTAATTCAAAAATATAAAATATGAATGTAAATAGATAAAAAGTATAGTTTTTTGTTCTATTTTAATTACTTAAAAGAAGTTTATTTTATATAATGTAATATAGTAAAAGGAAGGAGTGGTATTGTGAATGTTTATCATATGCGATTAAGGTTGAAGAGTGGAGCATACGAAGCGAAATATAAGTTATTAGAATCTGAGCTGGAAAATCGATATCTATCAGATTATCGAAAAGGCAATGGATTTACCTTTAACGGTAGGACTATAAATCCTCAGGATATAGAACAAATAATAATTAACACCTCTACAGAAAGAGAATTCCAAGAGCAAGTATACGAGGTTAGACGTGAGGAGCAAAACAGTCCTTTTGTATTTATTGGTGGTTATCCAACAGAATGGGAAGCAGCAGATCGAACAAAGGATATAACGGATGAAATAATTTTAGGACCTCCTGGTTATGAAAAAGATAAGATTACACATGAACCAGTAGTTACTAGTAAAATAGAACAAAGTCAGTCTAAGGTTTTCGTTGTACATGGTCATGATGAACTTTTGAAGCATCAAGTAGAGTCATTTTTGAATGATGTTGACTTGAAGCCGATTATTCTACATAAACAAGCGGATCAGGGTCTTACAATTTTAGAGAAGTTTGAGAAGCATTCAGATGTTAAGTATGCAATTGTATTACTAACACCTGATGACCTAGGATGCAGTGTGAAAAATAAGGACCAGCCTATTGAAGAATATGAGCTTAGAGCTAGGCAAAACGTTGTATTTGAATTAGGCTTCTTTATCGGAAAGTTAGGAAGAGGGAATGTTTGCGTCTTGTATAAAGAAGGAGTAACACCACCTAACGATATAAGTGGACTAGTATATAAAAAAGTACAACATAATGTAGAAGAAGTTGGTTATGAATTAATTAAAGAATTGAAAGCGGCAGGATTAAATCCTAGATTATAAGAAGTTGTTGAATTGATTTACCAATTTTCGCGAACTATTCGCGGACAATTTGCGAACTATTTACGGACACGCTTTGGTTTTTAACATGATATATTTGTATTGTGAGAAGTGGCGGAAAACATTTTTCACATTCCTTTATAACTCAAATGGATCGTTAGGCTATGGGTGATGGTTGAGGATTGGATGAGATGTTGTTTCTTGTTTTCGATTCCGAAATCAAATCTGTTGTGTAAACGGAGAGGGGCTTTTGCTCTTCTTCCAGTTACTTAATAATGTTGGCACACATAAATGTAAAAACATTAGGTGATTGGAAAAAGAATAAAACTTCACGTACCGAAATTGAAATATAAATAAATGATTGATAGAAAAGCATCCATTAGGGTGCTTTTTATTTTGGAGGAGGATGAGTGATGCCAACTAAAGATGTTTTAAAAGAAATCTATTTTGCTGTACGCAATGAGGATGGGATATTCGGTACGCCAATATTAGTGAAGCCTATGAAGGAAGAAAATTTATATGCGGACAGTGATGATAAGGAGTGAGGATGTGTGAATAAAGCTGAACTTATCCAAAGTAAGATTGAAGAAGGAAAGTTGAACGTCAATGAAGCTAGGATACTATTAGACTTGGAACCTATTCCTAATGCTGAAGTAAACGGGAAAGCTTTGAGAAAGTTACTTAATAAAATGAAGCAACCAGAACCTTTAGTAACAATTACATTATCGGATATAGATTCTGTACCTGATGTTTATTACAAAGGTGAATGGATAGACAAGAAAGTAAGAGTCGGGTTTGATTGGGAAACGAGATCGATTGATAAAATCAATAAGACATACATTCATATTGAGCATATACCACCGGATAACAAGCGTTGTAATACTGAGATTATTCAACATAATCACCCAATTGTAAAAGAGGAAGTGGAGTTTTACTATGGCGATGGAAAGATGCAAAGTGAAGCAACAATGTAAGTTCTACGATAAATACAATCGGGATAAAGAAGCAAAGAAGTTCTATGACAGCACAGCCTGGCGAAGGTGTAGAGAGCTCGCACTTATACGAGACAGCTACCGATGCCAAGAGTGTATGAAGCATGAACCATTGATACCAGTACCTGCTGATATGGTTCATCATATCAAAGAAAGAAGTGATTATCCTGAACTTGCATTAACATTAGATAACTTAATTAGTTTATGTAATGCATGTCATAACAAAGAACATCCTGAAAAGGGTGGAGGTAAAAAGAAAAATAAAAGGAAGATTCAGTTCGTAAAAGTAAAAGCGAACAAAGAATTTATATAGCCCCCCTCCTTTTATTGTTGAGAGCCGTTTCCGCCCAGACCGGATGCCTCCTTCGTGGGTAGCGCAAGTGATTTTTCTAAAGGGGGGTAAAGCCTGAAAATAAGAGATTTTTATTTTTGAATAGGTACTTTTTATCCATAAAATGTAAGTGAGGTGATATCGTGGATAAAGGATTGATTGAGAGGAAACCGCCTACCCATTTAAAAAAGGTAGGAAAAGATACTTGGATTCGTATTTGGTCTGTGTTAGAAGGTGAAGGGAAGGCTGATATCAATGATCCTATTGTAGTTGAAGCGATTGCCTTCAGTTATCAAATGTTTAGAGAGATGGCAGCTAATGTTAAAAAAGAAGGGCTGACAATGGAGCATACAAATAAAGCCAATGCTACAAATCTGACTAAGCACCCTTTGATATCAGAGATACCTAAGTATTTACAGCAGATTCGTCAATATTTAGGGGAGCTAGGATTGACTGGGGCAAGCCGTAAAAAGCTTCAGGAAGAGCTAACTGGAGACTCTGATGATGATTTCGACGACTTCTAAGCCATCTGAAATAGCCAAGTGGTATAAAAATTGGCGAAATGAACAGATAAGGCATTTTTATATTTTAGTAGATCCGTCTCCTGAACTAAGAACAACTTGGTATGCAGAGCAAGTTGTGAAAGGAAACATAAAAGCCAGTAAGAAAAATATCTTGTCTTGTCAACGACATCTAAATGATTTGAAGAGACAGGGTACTGAGGAGTTTCCTTGGATATTCGATGAAGAAAAAGCTCATCGACCTATACGATATATTGAAAAGTTTTGTCGCCCGTCAAAAGGTGACTATAAAAGGTTAGTTCTACAACCGTGGCAGCATTTTGTTATAGGTTCTTTGTATGGATGGATTCATAAAGATACAGGTTATAGGCGCTTTCGTGAGGGTCTTATTTTTATTGGCCGTAAAAACGGAAAAACAACAATGATTTCTGGTTTATCTAATTATGCTGTTGTTAAAGATAATGAACCAGGTGCTCGTGTTTATGTTTTAGCAAATACAAAACAACAAGCTGGAGAATTATTTGATGAAAGTCGTGCAATGGTTCAAAAATCCCCCTTTCTTCGGAAGCATTTACGCGAAAATCAGAAAGGGATTTTTCATGATAAAACTCATTCTAAAATTGAACCTCGTGCATCAGATAGTAAGAAACTTGACGGATTAAACACACACCTTGGTATTTTTGATGAAATACATGAATTTAAAAACTTTAAGTTAATTAATGTTATTAAAAAATCACGTGGTGCACGTAAACAGCCAATGATTGTTTACATCACTACGGCAGGATATCAGCTTGAAGGACCACTTGTTCAATACTATGAAATTGCAGCTGATGTTTTGGAAGGGGTTATTGACCAAGATAGAAAGTTCTATTTCATGGCTGAAATGGATAATGTGGATGAAATTGAGAACCCTGAACTATGGATTAAAGCAAATCCTAATATGGGAGTTTCACTAGACCTTCCATCGCTTATTGATGATTGGAATACTGACAAACATACAGATGCAGAAAAGAACGATTGGATTACAAAACAATTTAACATCTTTGTCGATAATGATGAAATGTCATTTGTTGGTATTGATATATTAAAAAGAAACGATGAAATTATAGATATAGAGGTATTAGCTGGTAAAGAATGTGTTGCAGGTTATGATTTATCTGCAACAGAAGATTTTACAAGTGCTTGTTTAGAGTTTCCTTTAGATAATGGAAATGTTTTTGTACTATCACATAGTTGGGTTCCACAAGCTAAAGTAGATCGTGATAACGAGAATATTAATTTTAAAGAGTTTAAAGACAAAGGTTGGCTCACCATTATACCTGGTGAGTATGTGAAGTATGAGTATGTTTATGATTGGTTTGTCGAACAATCCGAACAGTATTTCATAAAGAAAATTACTTATGACCCAGCAAATGCGTATCGTTTAAATGAAGATTTGAAGGCATATGGATTTAATACAGAATCAGTTCGACAAGGGCATTTAACTTTAAGTCCAGCATTAAAGGATGTAAAAGAATTATTATTGGATGGAAAAATAATCAGTAATAAAAACCGTCTTTTCCGTTGGTACATGAACAATGTAAAACTCGTGGAAGATCGTAATGGAAACTTTTTACCATCTAAACAGAGTAAATACCGGAAGATTGATGGGTTTGCAGCATTTCTAAATGCTCACACAGAAGTAATCCCGATGTTAACTCAATTGCAAGGTGATGGAAATATTGAATTTGTATCAGTTAGCGATCTTTTTAAATAGAAAGGCGGTGAGAAATTGAAAATGTTAGATCGTGTGAGGGGAGCACTAAAAGGTGCGGCCGCCGGGTGGAAAGGCGCGGGATTTGACTTCTCTTCATGGTTTGGAAGAAAGTTTTGGGGTATTGATAATGCAAAGCTAGCTACAAATGAGACGATTTTTAGTGTGATTAGTAGATTATCTAATACGGTAGCATCTTTGCCATTAAAGCTTTATAAGGATTATGACACTGTTGTTAATCAAGTGTCTGATGTTGTGATGAATGAACCTAATCCAAACATGACGGGATTTGAATGGATAAATAAAATTGAAGTTTCAAGAAATGAAACTGGAAATGGATATGCAGCTATCATTCGTGATATTCGATTTCAAGTGGAATCATTAATCCCTATTGAATCCGCTTATGTAACGCCTTTTTTAAACACGGATGATAATAATTTGTGGTATGAGGTACGTGGGATTGAAGGTACGTACTACATCCACAATATGAACATGTTTCATGTAAAACACATCACAGGTATTTCAAGATGGAAAGGTATTTGCCCAATTGATGTTTTACGAAATACTCTTGAATATGATAAGGCAGTACAAGAATTTAGTTTGTCAGAAATGCAGAAGAAGGATAGCTTCATTTTAGAGTATGGAGCAAACGTGGATAGTGATAAGAGACAAAGGATTATTGATGACTTTAGACGTTTTTACCAAGAAAATGGCGGTATTTTATTTAGAGAACCAGGTGTAAATATAGATGAAATGGAGCGGAAATACTTTGCTTCAGACACGTTAGCATCAGAACGAATTACACGTTCACGAGTTGCTAACGTTTTTAATGTTCCAGTCACATTTTTAAATGATACAGAAGGACAAAGTTACAGCAGTAATGAACAGTTGATGATTCAGTTTGTTCAAATGACTCTAACTCCTATTGTTCGTCAGTATGAGCAAGAAATGAACCGTAAGTTGCTGAATAAAAAAGAACGGCAAGAGGGACATTATTTTAAATTTAACCTTGGAGGGCTGTTAAGAGGTGATACAGCTTCAAGAACAGCTTATTATCAAGCCGCAATTAGGAGTGGATGGTTATCACAAGATGATGTGCGCCAAAAAGAAGACGAGCCACCTGTTGGTGGTAATGCTTCGAAACTTTGGGTAAGTGGTGATCTATATCCAATTGACATGGAGCCAACTCAACGGAAGGGGGTGAAAAACGGTGGCAAAGAACAAACAGAATAAGTTTTTTCAAATGAAAGCATCTGCCAATGGTAAATCGGCCGATGTTTTTATTTATGGAGAAATTACAAAGTATGCCTGGGAGGAATATGGAGAAGTATCTTCTATTACTTTCAAAAATGAATTGGATGAACTAGGTGATGGAATTGAAACGATTAACCTATATATCAATAGTCCCGGTGGATCTGTTTTTGAAACAATGGCTATGATCGCAATGTTACAACGACATCCAGCGAAGGTTATTTCCTATATTGATGGCATAGGTGCTTCTTGTGCATCAGTATTACCGATGATTTCAGACAAAATCATTATGTATGCTAATTCAATGTTGATGGTACACAATGCGTGGACATATGCATCAGGAAATGCTGATCAGCTACGTAAAGCAGCGGATGACATCGAACGTATTAACCAATCGATGGTGCAACACTATTTAACTCGTGCTGGTGATAAGTTAGATGAAGATATATTAAAACAATTACTAGATGCAGAGACATGGTTATCGGCTGATGAGGCTATGGAGTATGGACTTTGTGATGAAATTATCTCAGCGAATAATGCCGCAGCATGTCTAGATGAAAAGTGGATGAAGGAATACAAAAATGTTCCACAACAATTAGCAAATACGCAAGCGAATATATCACCAAACGAAATGTTAGAACGACAAAAAATTGCCGAAGAAGCGAAAGCTAACGCGGACTATATAAAGACAATTTTAGGAGGAATTCATTCATGAAAATGAAAAAAAATTTTCGATTATCTCTTGGTAACTTTCAATACTTTTCAAAAAATACATTATTTGAATTAAAACAAAATTTATCTACTATTGGTCAACAGCTACAAAAAGTAGAGAGTGAGCTTTCGCAGAATGCGATTGATCCATCTACAACTATGGAAAGTCTTAAAGCCTTACAACAATCCAAGCAAGATCTTCAAATGCGTTTTAATGTAATTAAAGAACAACATGACACGATGGAAGCTGAACAAAAAGCACAATTTCAAAATCGAACTGGTTTGCAATCTATTGAAGATCCAAAACAAAAGGTAGTTGCAGCGAAAGCAGAATTGGTTCGAGCTACAATTCGTGGAGGTACCTTGTCACAAGAAGCACGAGCAGCTCTTGGTGATAAAAATTCAACAGGTGGTGAAAAGATTCTTCCAACTACAATGACAAATGAATTATTGCATGAACCATTTGTCAAAAACCCGTTAAGAGATGTATCTACATTTACCAGTGTAACAAACCTTGAAATTCCTAAGGTTACTTTTACATTAGATGATGATGATTTTATTGCTGATACAGCAACAGCAAAGGAATTGAAAGCAGAAGGTGATGTTGTAACTTTCGGACGTAATAAATTTAAGGTGTTTGTGCCTATTTCAGAGACTGTTTTAGCAGCAACTGATACAAACTTAGTACAAACTGTAGATCAAGCGTTAGAAAGTGGTTTAGCAGCAAAAGAGAAGAAAGTAGCATTTGCTACAACACCTAAAGCTGGGGAAGAGTCTATGTCATTCTATAAAGCTGGCATTAAATCTGTTAATGGTCAGAATTTATATGAAGCTATTACAGCAGCAGTTGCAGACTTGCATGAGGATTTCCGTGAAAATGCAACAATTGAAATGCGTTATGCGGACTACATGGCAATCATTAAAACGCTGGCTAATGGTAGCGCTACGTTATATAATGCGCAACCAGAGCAAGTTTTAGGAAAGCCAGTTAAATTTTGTGATTCGGCGGTAAATCCTGTTGTTGGTGATTTCAGATATTCTCACTTCAACTATGATCCTAATATGATTTATGATCGCGATAAAGATGTGAAAACAGGCATTGAACTATTTGTTTTAACAGCTTGGTTTGACCATAAAATTAAACTGAAATCAGCATTCCGCATTGCAGAAGTCAAAGTTACACCCTAATCCACCCCAAGCGCCAACAGGATTAAAAGTTGATTCTACAACAGTAACAACGGCCAACATTAGTTGGTCTCCTGTTGTGTACGATGGGGGCATTAAAGAATATCAAATACTTCGCAATGGAAAACAAGTAGGGACATCAGTAACGGCGACCTATAAAGACACAGGATTAACTGGTGATACAACATATTCTTATCAAGTGAAAGTAGTTGGAAATAACGGATTAAATTCTCCTTTAAGCGTTGAATTATCAGCGAAAACCAATACTTCAGGATCATAGGTGATTATATGTTAGAGCTATTAAAAAGAAAAATGAAAATCGATGGAGATGAAGAGGATACAGATATTCAACTTCTAATAGATGGAGCAAAAGAATCCTTATTAGGAGCTGGTGTTCCTGAAAGTGAAAAGGCACTATATAAGATTGCGGTAATAACACATGTTTTATTAAACTATGAGAATCAAGATAAATCATTAAATGTCCCTGCATTAAAACAGTCATTAGAAACTACTATACTCCAATTAAGGGACTATAATACCGGTGATAATCATGAACCCAAGTAAATTAAATAAACGAATAACAATTCAACAAGAAACAACAAATAAAAAAGATGAAGATGGGAATCCAGTTCCGTCAGAATGGAAAGATCTTGTCACTGTTTGGGCAAGAGCAAAAACACCATTTGGAAAGGGATTTAACTATGAAATATTCGCTGGAAATACCGAAAATGCGGTACGAACAGTGAATTTTTTTATGCGATTTCGCAGGGGAATCGATTCGAAAATGCAAGTCCTATATGCTGGAAGGCTCTTTGAAATCAAAGCTGTTGTAGATGTTGATGAAGAACATAAAGAAATCTGTTTAGTGTGTGAGGAGCGGTCCATATGGCAGAAGTAACGACCTTTGGAATCCAGGAAGCTATTCAGCGTTTCGAAGCGTTAGGAAGAAACGTAAAAACCATTGAAAACGCAGCGTTAAAAAAGGGCGCTGGAGTAGTGAAAGATGCATTAGAGGTAGAAAGTCCAGTCAGTGCATCTCCTAAACCGCCTTCACCCAAAGAATCTTGGCGAACAGGGAAACATGCAAAAAATGAAGTTCTTGTTGGTAAAGTGAAGACTCGAAATGGAGTCAAATCAATTAGTGTAGGATGGGAAAAAGATGATAATTCCCCACACTTTTATATGAAATTTCAAAACTGGGGAACCAGTAAAATGCCACATCCACCGCATAAAGGATTTATAGAAAAAACAGTAACCCATACAGAAGTAAAGGCAATTCATGAAATGAGAAATGTCTTTGTAGCGGCGTTGCATATCGTATGAGATTTCTAGAAAAAGATGTGTTACGTGCTCTTACGACTCCTTTTATTGTGGAAAAGCTGGGTGGAGAATACATTTATAACATGATTCGTGGCGATGACAACGGCAAAACATGGATCACTTATTCTGAATTAGATAATAGTGCTGGAAGATACGCTGAAGGAGCGGAATCTACCAGCACTATTTTATTTCAAGTTGATATTTGGTCTTTTATGCCTGTTAAGGCTGATCTAAAAGAAGCAGTAAACACTTCTATGAAAAATATAGGCTTTAAGCGTATTACAACAGCAAATTTATATGAATCTGATACGAAAATATATCATTATGGTATGAGGTTTCGTACGGAATTAAAAGTATAGGGGGAAAATAAGTATGGCAATTGCAGTCGATTTTAGGGATTTACATTATGCAATTTTAACAGAGGCAGCAGATGGTAAGTTTACGTATGCTACACCTAAAAAAATTGGAGATGCGGTAAGTGGTAAAGCTTCTCCTAAAAATGAATCTGTTACGTTCTACGCGGAAGGTGGACCGCTAGCAACAGCAAGTGCGTTTGGTGGGGTAGAAATTGAATTGGAAACAGCAGATATTTCATTAACTACTTACGCAGAGTTGTTAGGGAAGAAACTAATTAAAGGGCAGGTAATTGATAACGTAAATGATGTCGCTCCATATGTGGCATTATTATATCGTTTACCGAAAGATAATGGAAAAAATCGTTTTTATTGCTACTATAAAACAAAATTCGAAATTCCAGAAGATGAGCATAAGACAGCGGAGGATAAGCCAACTTTCCAATCAGCAAAAATTAAGTGTAAAGCAATCCAACGATCTGATGGTAATTGGAGACATCGTCTAGATGAAGAAGAAATTGGTTACGATACAGCGGTTGCATCAAGTTGGTTTAAAACAGTTCCAGCACCACCAACGGAAGCAGCACCATCTAAATAAAAACATAGAGAAGGTACAGCTAAATGCTGTGCCTTTTATTTATGAAAGGAGATTAAAATATGCAAGAAACACAAAAAACAGAAACGTTTAAATTAATTTTAAATTTATCCGCGGGTAAAAAAACGTTCTTTCTACCTAATTTTCTTTCAGCCACTGATGCATTTGCAGCGGCAGAGTGGACAGAAAAATTAAGTGCTGAAACTGTTCCATTCGATTTATTAAAAGAAGCTACTCAATTTATCGTCAAAGTATTTGGTAACCGTTTTACCGTAGAGGATTTCCTTGATGGTATACACGCTTGGTTTTTAACATCAACTATTTATTCTATTTGTCTAGCAATTGTAGGGCGTATTGCGGAAGCGGTCGCTATTATTAGTGCTATTGATTCGAAGACGAATTCACCAAAAAAAAAGAGAGTGAGAAACAAAAGGAACCATTCAAACCAACAGAAATGATGCTTGGTATTTATAGCATGCTTCAAGATGCTGGTATATCTCAAGCAGATATAAATCAAATGGATTTAGTGCTTTTCTTTAAAACTTTAGCTTATAAGAAAAATCAAGATGATAGACAAGTAGTTCGAACAGCAAATCAGGCCCCGGATTGGTTATAAAGGTAGGTGAGATAAATGGCTGGAGATATGGAGATTGGAGCTCGGGTCACGCTTGATACACAACGTTTTGAAAATGGTGTTGCGGGGATTAATCGTGGTTTGCGATTACTAGATTCCGAGTTTAATTTAACAAGCGAACGGGCTAGGTTACTTGGAAGTTCCGTAGAGCAGTTACAAAATAAATTAACGCATTTAAATGAAAAATTCACTTTGCAGGGACAAAAAGTAGAGCATTATCGTCAAAAAATTGAACAAGCAAAACAAAAACAAGAGCAATTACAAGCTTCAAATTTAACATTAGCGGCATCGATGGAACGTCTTGAAACGCAGTATAATCAGGCTGTACAAAATTTCGGTCGTAACTCCCAGGAAGCCAAACAATTAAAGCAAGAATTAAAACAACTTCAAGCTGAATATACGTCAAACGGTCAAGCGCTTCAACGATTAAATACGCAAATCGATAACAATACGATTGCTATGAATCGTGCTGAAACAGCTCAAGAGCGGATTCAAAATGAAATAAGAGAAACGAACCGTGAATTAGCCGAGCAACAGAATCGTCTTCACCGTACTGGAGAAAGAATGCGTGATACAGGCAATAAAATGCAGGATGTTGGCGGACAAGTGGGGACTACTTTTGCAGCCATGACTGGGATTATTGGTGCTGGACTTGCGATGGCTGTGAAAGAATCAATGAACTTTGAACAGAAGATGGCTGATATTCAAGCAGTTTCTGGTGCAACTGGCGATGAAATGAAGAAAATTAGCGAACTTGCTGTACAGATGGGCGAAAAAACAAAATACTCATCTGTGGAAGCAGGGCAAGGTATTGAAGAGCTAATTAAAGCAGGGGTAAGCCTAACGGACATTATTAATGGTGGTTTAGAAGGTGCCTTGAACTTAGCGACAGCTGGGGAATTAGAATTGGGGGATGCAGCAGAAATTGCTTCTACAGCTCTAAATGCATTTAAGGATGATAACTTATCAGTAGCCCAAGCAGCTGATCTATTAGCTGGTGCAGCAAATGCTTCAGCAACTAGTGTTGGAGAAATGAAGTTTGGGTTATCAATGGTTTCGGCGGTTGCAGCTGGTGTGGGACTTAGTTTTAAAGATACAACAACAGCATTAGCTTTATTTGCACAGAATGGTTTAAAAGGATCAGATGCAGGTACTTCTTTGAAAACCATGTTAGCAAACTTAATACCAAAATCTAATGAAGCTTACGATATGTTTAGTGAATTAGGATTAATCACAATTGATACTGGAAAAGCAATGCAGTTTCTCGGAGAAAAAGGGATTAAACCAACTTCAACTTCCTTTAAAGATGTAACAGGAGCGTTATCAGAATATGCGGCTAAACAAGCTGGTGTAAAAGTTGGATCTGAAAAGGCAGAAAAAGCATTCCAGAAGTTAACTTTTTCAACTGGTATTATGACAAACGCCTTTTTTGATTCAAATGGAAACCTAAAAGAAATGTCTGATATAGCTGAAATTCTTCAAATGGCAATGCAAGGATTAACCGCAGAACAAAGACAATCATACATGTATACATTGTTTGGATCAGATGCTATTCGTGCCGCTAATATTCTTTATAAAGAGGGCTCAAATGGTGTGAAAAATATGTATACAGAAATGTCAAAGGTAACAGCATTAGAAGTTGCTGAGACAAAGATGAATACAACAAAAGGAAAGATTGAAGAATTAAGTGGTGCTGTAGATACTCTTAAAAAGTCATTTGGTGATGCGTTGTTACCTATTTTAGTTGATGTAGTATCCGGTGTTCAAGGTGTCGTAGATTGGTTTAATAATCTAGATGAATCTACACAACAAATGATTGCTAAAAGTTCTTTATTAGCTTTTGGGATAGCAGGAGTAACAGCAGCTGTAGGATTCCTTGCTATGGGTGTCGGAGCTTTGTTGGCAAATCCAATTGCTCTAGCGATTACAGGAGCAGTCCTTGCTGTAGGAGCGCTTGGCATAGCAATAGTTGATCTAAATGAAAAATCAAATCAAGCTCAAACAAATATGGCTAAGTTTGGTCAGAATGTAAGTGATGCTACAAGCAAAGCAGCTGGTGCTTATGTCGATTTAAAAGATAAAGCTATTAATAATATGATGGATTTGAAACTTAAAACAGGTGAAGAAGCAAATAAAGCAGCTGACGAAACCATTAAAGCTTTTCAAAGAATGACGAATGAAGTCATCAAAGAGTTAGAAGGAAAGAAAAGTGAGTTTAATAAGATGTTTAGTCAGTTGATGGGAACAGTACCTGAAAGTGCGAAAGAAACTTTAGAGCAGGTTAAGAATAATGTAATTGAATCTATAAATAAAGAAATCGAAGTCGCTACACAAGCAGAGAAGATTTTAGAAGAGGGGATTAAAAGGTATCAGGGAGATACCATGAAAATGCCGAAAGATTTTGCTCAGAAGTTTGATCAAGCTCTACAGGTTGCTGATAAGAATGTCCAACAGTTTTATACAAAATCTAAAGAAATAGCATCTATTTCAAAAGAAATTGAATCAGGTGGAATGTTATCTTTAGATGCTGGTAAAAAGCGTTTCGAAAGCATCATAAAAGTATATGATGATGGTGTTAAATCTTTAGAAAAACAAACTAAAGGTTGGCGTGAAAATGTAGAGAAGGCTTTTAAACTTGGTGAAATTAAACCAGAGGAAAGAAAAGCTACATTAGATGCTATTGCACTTTACGAATCAAAACATGTTAATGATCTACAAGGAATCAGGAACGATGGATTTAAAGTGTTACAGCAACATTTAAAATCGGAGGATGCAGAGACCTTAGCATCACAAGCTAAAAGAATTGAAGCGGAGGACAAAGGATGGGGCGAACGATTCAAAGCCGCGTATGGATACCGGGAAAAATCTGCTGACTTAGAACAACGATTTAGAAGTGATCAAGAAAAAGCAGAAAAAGATTACCAAGATAAATTACTTCGATATGAATTGCAATATGGAAAATCAAAGATTGAAAGCATAGGGATGTATCTTTCTGAGCTTCAAAAAGGTACAGAGTCGTCTAGATTGTTAGCGGAATCAATGGCAACAGAAATTGACGGTAAAATGAAAATTGATTTAGGACCAGCTGGGCAATTTACGATCGATACCTTCTTACAGAAACTTCAAAAAGGCGAATTAGATTCTTCAGCTGTAGCAACCGCGAATGCAAATAAATTGAAAGATGTTTATAAAGTAGATCTTTCACAAAGTGGTATTGAATCCATGCAAAAATGGATTGATGGTATTAAAACAAAGGATACCAGTCAAGTGAGAGAGTTTTTAAATAAAAATATGCAAGGTGATACCACTATCGATCTAGGAATCTACGGAAAGATGACGATGGATTCGTGGATTACAGGTCTTCAAACCGGAACGTTGTCGTTTGATACTGTATTCCAATTCTTTCAACAAAATGTTAAGAATGGTATGAAAGTTGATGCTACTCAAGAAGGTCAGAATAACATACAAACCTTAATTAACGGAATGCAAATTGGAGCGTTATCATTACCACAAGTCGCACAGACTATGGGATTAGATATTAAAAGCAATGTTCAAGTTGATCTTGGGGAAGCAGGACAATTTAATGTTCAGACGCTTGTTCAAGGTATGCAAAATGGTTCTATCAATGCTGAACTAGCAGCGAAGGCAATTTCATTGTTAGTTGAAAATGGAGCAAAGTTAGATTTAACACAAGTTGGATTTGATATAAGTCAAACTCAAGCTAATGGGATATCTACTAATACAGCTCCTGAAACAGCAGCAACAGGGAAGAAGCAAGCTGTGGAAGGAATTATGGGTAGTACAACTGATGGTGGCGGTGGTAATAAGAGTGGTAGTGAACTAGGACAAGGCATAGTTAGCCAAGATGGCTATATTAGGGGAAGTGCTTTGCAAGTAGTTGCTAGTGCTCATGGTGCTTTTAATACTATTAATGGAAATCCAGCTGGTAATCAAGGTGGACAAGGTGTTGGTAGTGGAATTGTTAATCAAAGCGGTTATATAAGAGGAAGTGCTTTAGAAGCTGTAAACGCGGCTCATGGAGGCTTTAATACAATCAACGGTACTCCGCAAGGGCAAAAAGGCGGGAGCCAGTTTGCTGAAGGAATGGAAAATACAAGGGGACAAGCGAGATCGAGTGGTTCTAATGTAGCGGAAAGCGGTAATTCTGGTCTGAAAAGTGTTAGTTCTATAAGCCCTGGTGAAGCGTTTTCTAGTGGATTTGCTAGCGGTATTTCTAATGGTAAATGGAATGTGCAAAACGTAGCAGCAAGTTTGGCACGAGGCGCATTTGAAGCGTTAAAAGCCACGTTAGATGTAAACTCTCCATCGAAATTAACACGTGATCAAGGTGGTAAGCCTTTTAGCGAAGGTTTTGCACTTGGTATAAGAAAAATGTCCTACATGGCTGAAGATGAAAGCCGTACTCTTGGTGAAAATGCTCATAAGTCCCTTATAAATACGCTACATCCTAACAATTTGGCATTTGCTGGTGTTCAAATGGCGCAAGGAATTGCTTCGGGTATCAAAAGCCAATATTCTCTGGTACGAGATGCGTTACAAGATACAGTATCAGGCGCTATGGAGGGAATTCATTCGGTAAATCCGAAAGAAATATTTAGTTCTGAAGGTATTGAAATGTATGATGCGAGCAATCTTTCTAGATGGAGAAAAGTGATATCAGATAATTCTAATGTTGTTCAATATAAATCTAACAGTGATAATTCGAATAGAGGACAAAATATGCCGTATACTCAGAGAGAGTTAGCGCAGAAAAATCCAATACAAATTAACATTGATGGGATGACATTGGCAGAAATATTATTGTCTCCATTAGATTTGTTACAAAACAATCAGTACAGTACTCAATTGTTTATGCAAGGAGGGAAGTAAGTGATCCCTCAAACTTTAACTGTTGTAAAAAATAATGGGGAAGAGTTTATTATTGAAACTAATACTGACATGGAAGTATTAAACTTTCTTCCACCATCCCCATTTTACAATGCTCAATACGAAAAAATTGACGGAAGCCATGGACAAATCGATTTAGGTGGGAGTTTCGATGCAAGAGATAACATTCGTACTAAAATCATTTTCTATGCAAAAGACATTTGGGATTTTTATCTGTTTCGTGATGAAATCTTTAAATTGTTCGCTTCCCAAGAACCATTTTATATTATTACCAATAGACAACCCGGAAAGCGTTGGAAAGTCAGGGTTGCAAATACTTATGAAATCGAGCCACAGGGATTCGGACAATATGGTGTGTTTGACATTATATTTAAATCCGCATCCCCTTTTTGTGAATCTATAGGTACAACATTAGATGATTTCACTTTTGATTCTGGTTTATGGCAACTAGGACAGGGGTTAATTGCAGAAGATGTACAGTACAAACATAAAACTTCATCATTTCGCATTTATAACGCTGGCTATATTGAAATTGATCCAAGGCAATTACCATTAATCATTAGGATTAAAGGTGCAACAAATGGTTTGACAATCACAAATCGAACGACAGGTGATGTATTTAAACTCAATATCCCAACAGCAACAAGTGATATAGTTGAATTAAATCGAGTCAGGGTGTTTAAAAACGGAAATACAGTATTCACAAGTACAAATAAAAAAGTTATTAGGTTAGCTCCTGGATGGAACGACTTTATTGTGTCGGGTATATCAGGGGCTTTTCAAATTGAGTTCGATTTTCGATTTTATTATTTATAAGTGGTGATGTTATGACTGATTTATATATCAGAAGTATTAGCGGAACTGAAGAAATGTTAACGGATTTTGAAGTTTCAAGAAAAGACGGTGTAAATGGGGATAAATTGATAGATGTGAAAGTTATTAAAACAGA
Organism: Bacillus silvicola; assembly: GCF_050524305.1. Taxonomy (NCBI): domain Bacteria; kingdom Bacillati; phylum Bacillota; class Bacilli; order Caryophanales; family Bacillaceae; genus Bacillus; species Bacillus silvicola. The sequence goes on along the minus strand of NZ_JBNGVC010000012.1, from coordinate 873,568 downwards.
AACAAATGAACACGCATATTCGTTGGTTTACAATCAAAATATCTTTATTTATGAGGATGACGAATACATTATTAAAAACTTTAATGAAAGAACGATTGGTAATACAGTAGTACGAACTTGTAAGGCGATTCATCGTATGTTTGAAGATTTAACGGATAACTATATTTACGATCAAATAAGTGGAACTTTCCGGCTAGATAAAATACTGGAGTTCGCTTTAAAAGGTACAGGATACAGGATTGTTATATACAACAATCAGTTACCGTTAAGTGTCGAGGTAGAAAACTTTGGTGATGATAACTCATTGGCGTTAATGAAAAAAATACTTGAGAAGTTTGGTGCAGAGTTTGAAGTCAAAGGGAATGAAATCACCATTACAAAAGAAATCGGCGCATATACAGATGAACAATTTCGATATTACTTCAATATTAAAGAACCTTCTCAAGATATTGATACGAATTCATTTGCAACATATATAAAGGGATATGGTAAGCCAAACGAAGATGGATCTTATGTTGTTACAGCCGAATATACGAGTTCACTTGCTAAAGTTTATGGTATCAAACACGCTAAACCTGTACGAGATGAAAGATATACAGATTACGATAGTTTAAAACAAAGAATTATTCGCGAGTTACATGATAGTATAGATATCTCAGTTCAATTAACAGCAATAGAAGCGGAAGAATTAGGTTGGCAATATATTAACAAAGGTGATTACGTATGGTGTATTATCGATCCGTTTGATTTAGATGTACGTATACGTGTTGTTGAAGTTGAGGATTTTTCCAATGGAAATAAATCTTCAATTTATACACTAGGACAAATTAGGCGTAAGACTTCAGATATAATGGTTGACTTAAAAGCTTCACAACAAGCCGCAAAAAAAGAAATTGGTGATACAAAGGTAACCGTAATACAAACGAAGCAAGCTGTTGAGCAAGTAAGACAAGATGTTTCAACAACTACTGGAGGTTTACAAGAAATAAAAGCTTCCATCGAAACGACTAATAGAAATGTCAGTGAACAAAGTGGAGATATTCGAACTCTTAAACAGACTGTAAGCAAGTTAGAAACTAGTGTCGGCGGTATAGAAATTCCTGTCATACCAGGAGTTGCAACCGAAAAAAATGACGGATTAATGAGTGCAGCTGATAAGAAAAAACTGAATCAGATAAAATACACAGGACAAGCCGAAGTGGACTTGTCTATTTTAGTGCAAAAAATCAGTAGTTTGGAGCAAGGTACCCTCACAATAACGCAACAACTACAAAAAATAGATGATCGCGTGAAAGTGTTAGAAGGAAATAAAACAGTTTAAAAAACGAATTTAATCAAAAAAATGGGAGGTGTGTCGATTTTGAATAAACTGGAATTGCATATCACTCCAACGAACGCAACGTTTGGTCGAGATTTTCGAAACAAAGAAAATGAGAATAAAGTGCGTACAATGGAAGCAATCAATAATCAAACGGAATATATGGAAGGCTCAGTCAAAACACAGAATGAACGTATTGATAACTTAGTTATTGAAGGTTCTGGCAACAGCAACCCAGAGGTAATTGATTCTAGGTATAGCTCCTTACTATCTATAAAATTTCCGCTTTTAAGTACACGATTAGATTATATCGAAAAGGATTTGAAAGAAAGACGTATTAACGTCTCATGGTTCGGCATAAAAGGTGACGGAAGCGATGAGACTATACCTCTTCAAAAAGCAGCAGATTTCGCAAAAACATACAAACTAGGAGTCTTCATTCCTAAAAATATGTTAATCGCGGTCTATGGCACGGTGGATTTCAGTGATATTCTTGATGTTTCTCTAGAAGGGACTATCAAATCGTTTGTTGATCATAAACCCGCAATTATTATTGGTGGCCATAGTTCGAAAACAGAAGCAATTCAGGCGTATATTGCGAGGGTAATAAAAGGAAACGCGCTTAATTCTGATGATATTGGTGTTAAGATTATCGGAGCAAAAAATGCAAAAATAACCATCATGTACGATTTCTACACGCAACTTTATGCGAATGCAAAAATAGAAGGGATCACTTCTATTTCCTATAGTGATTTTGCGTTCGGGAAGGTAGATGCACTTGATTTGTATGGTGAAGATCAGGATTCTTGGATTACCGATTGCAATTTTTACGGTGGGCGATATAAAGAAATTAAAATTGGAAACCCTTCTGGAACCGGATATGCACATAACAATAATATCTTTTACAAACCTTGTGTAGAACATGGGGTTATTCGTATTTTCTCAGGTAATCGAAATATCTTTAATGATGTGAGAACAGAGGGCGAAACAAAATTTTATTTTCACAAAAAAACTCGTGGAAATGTTATTTATGACAACTACGTTCCGAATCCACAATTTGCAAAAGGTGCGGGTGTAGTAGAAAAAGATGATGGTTTCGAAAATTTTGTAATGAGTAGAATCGAGCAAAGTTACTATCGTATTCCTATTTTTACTTTAGATGAAGATACATTTTTTCGGCATGGCCAATGTGAACAAAAAATACCAGACTACGAAGCTTTAACAAAGCAAAATAACGGATATCAAATGCTTTCATGGCGCGAATTTTTCAATCAGACATTTGAAACTCAATATATTCGTAGGATTGGTTATACCACAGATGGAAGTTATTTCAGACCGGAAGTCGCAGCGTATGACAAGTCGGGAAATCTTCTAAATGAATCAGATTCCATATATGCTTCTGGATCTATTTGGGATAGCGAAGATAAGAAACAAAAATTCTTGAATAATATAGGGAGTACGGAATTTGCAGTTACTTCAGCGAATGCGTCAACATTTAGAATGATCTTAAAACCAGGAACAGTGTTAGATAGCGATCGATTCAAACGTATTACGATATATATTGAAGTTCGCCGTGAACATATTCACTATGCAACCACAATTAAAAATAAGTTACGTAATTTACAATTTTTAAAGCGAGATAGACCGCCTACTTTGGGTACATGGGAGGCAGGGGATAAAATAGAAAAATTCCCTCCTGTAGCCGGAAAAGAAGAAGGGTGGAAATGTATCGTGGGCGGAACACCTGGTGTATGGAAAGCTTATGGTCAAATATCAATTTAAAAAATAAGGAGTGTTTTCATGGGTATAAAAATAAACAAGAAATTAGATATTGGATTAGATGTTGACGGCGCTTATGGACGAATTGATAGTATTTATGGTTCAAAGCTAGGTTTAAATTTCACACTTAATTATTACGTGTCTAGAGAAGCGTTTCTATCAGGAAAACCATACCTGGAACAAAGAGCGTATCATTTCGTACCAAGTGTGCTTATCGGTTCTCAAAACTTTATCAAGCAAGCGTATTTATATACCAATACATTAGATGAATTTAAAGGGGCAATCGCTGTATTTGAAGAAGGACAAGCGTAAGAATTTAATAGTTTCAAGGTACAGTGGATGTTTATGAAGAAGGTTAACAGTGAATGAAATGAGGGATGTATATGATGGTGTATATTGTTATTCAAACAATTTACAGGGAAAGTGAGATTGTAGCGATATTTAAAGAGGAAGAAGACGCGAGCAATTACATTGTAAACCTTAATGATAGTAAAAAATTAAAAAAACATCCGGAATCAGAGTATGAATATTATATAGAAGCTCATGAAGTAAAGTGAAAGTGACTAAAAAAATGAAATAATTTATATATATATTAACTGGAAGGTTCATCCTTTTTCTTATAAAATTAGAATAACATTCTATAAGAAAAAGGAGAACTAAAAATGGAGCTATTAACAAACGTATTAAATTCAATTAAACCAATATTAGAAACACTGTACTATCTTGCTAGCATTGGCCTATTTGCAACTGTAATAATTGGATTAAAACAGTTACAGGTTGTTAAAAAAGATATGAATACCAGAAATCAACGTGCAGCTGTCGAAAAAAGTATAGAATATCTTAAATGGTTTTCTTCAGACTATTTACCAAAATTTAGTAAGATGGTAAGTGAGTTTGATGACAATGATGTGGAAGTTAAAATAAATCCAATTAATCCAATGTTCCTTCCTGATGAAAGTCATAAAACAAAAGAAGTTCAAGCGTTTATTGCAAAAGCACACAATAATGATGCTATAGATATGTTGAATAGTCTAGAATTCTTCAGTGCAGCTGTCTTAAATGGATTAGCTGATGAAGAAATTGTTTATAAACCTATTGTTAAACCTTATTGTTCAGTAGTTTGTTTCCTGTATCCGGTTATATGTAATTATAGAGTTAAAGAAAATTCAACTAGTGGTTTTAGTAATATCATAGAATTATTTGAAATTTGGAATTCTCGTCATAAAAAGGAGACAATGAAGTTTGCAAAATCACATCTTGAAAGAGAAATTTCGGAAATTGCTGATATAAACATCAAATCTATAGGCTTGTAATAAGGTGAGGTGAGTGTGATGAATGTTATTCCATTTCCTGATAAGCAAAATGTAGAGGAAAGAAAAAAACTTAAACAAACAAAAACTAGAGAAAATAGTTTCATATTAGATGCATATAAATATCTGAAAAAAATGAGTGCAAATTATGAAAAAACACCATCCCATGTTAATGCTCTTAATAAATAATTTCTAACAAAATACGGCTTTTATAACAAAAGAGGGACAATTAACTGTTCCTCTTATTATTTTGACAGGGGATGAGAGATATGGAAGAACAAGTTTTCAATGTCATGCTATCACAGGGCGCTTTTGGCGCTCTTTTTGTTTGGCTTTTATTTTCCACGCGTAAGGAGAGTAAAGAATTGTTAGAATCGACACGACAAGAAAATAAAGAGCGTGAAGATAAGTATCAACAAGTGATTGAAAAGAACCAGGAAGTCATCGAAGAACAAGCAAAAGCATTCGGTTCTTTATCTAAAGAAGTATCAGAAATCAAACAAATTCTTGGAACGAAAGGTGAGAAATAATATGGAAAAATCAATCAAACTCGTTTTCTCTTTATGTATGACCCTAATGCTTCTGTTAAGTTTTTCGACAGGGGCTTTTGCTAATCGGACACTCCTTATTGATGGATTGCCTAAAACGCCATACCGCTATGGTGTAGGTGCATATGAGGGTGTTGTAGCACATTCTACAGCAACACCAGAAGCGCCAGCTATTAACATTCAAAAATATGAGTCTCGTACATGGAGAAATGCATTTGTTCACTATGCAGTCGATTGGGACGAAACAATCCAAATTGCTGATACAAAATACATTGCTTATGGTGGGGGTCCTGCTGCTAATAAACGATTTGTACATGTTGAGTTATGCGAAACAGCGGACTATACAAAATTCAAACGCAGCTATGATAAATATGTGAAGTTGCTTGCTAAAATCCTTCGTGATCGTGGTTTGTCTGTAGAAAAAGGATTGTGGACGCATAGAGATGTAACGCATCATCTCGGCGGTACAGATCATGAAGACCCCCTTGATTACTTAAAGTCTCATGGCGTTTCAGAAGCTCAATTTAGAGCAGACGTACAACGAGCATACAATAATTCTAGTGTAGATGTTTCTATTCCTGAGAAGCCATCTAAACCAGCAGAAGTACCGACAGCAGTAACAGACGGAATTGCTTATATTGAAGGTTACAACGTCAATTTACGTAAAGGGCCAGATACAAGTTATTCTAAGATTCGTCAGTTAAATAAACCAGAATCTTATGTTGTCGGGGCTGAAAAGGATGGTTGGTTGAATCTTGGTGGAGATCAGTGGATTAAGAACGATCCATCATATATTCGCTTTGAAAAGGAAGGTCAAACAAACCTCTCCTCTGTAGCAGGAAAACGAGTGGAATCCAAAGTAAACGGGCTAAATTTCCGCAATCGTCCTTCTTGGAGTAGTGAAGATGTAGTGGGTACTGTGGATGCTGGTTATGGATTTACCGTTGATGAGAAAATCATTGTGGATGGCTCGCCACAATACAAAGTACACAATAGCAAAGGCGCAGCATACTATGTTACAGCAAATGAAGCCTTTGTATGTGTGAAGTAAAAGCAGAAAAAGAGTATGCCTGACCAGGGCGTACTCTTTTTCCTTTGGTTTCCCTTGAACCTGTTAAATATATATGCAAAAAAATTACATCATATAACCTCAAATCAGCAAAAAAAGTCGTTAAATAATTATCAGCAAGAGCATCTTAGAGTGAAAGATACTCTAATTGTATTAAACTGTTGGTGATTCTCTGAACATTTTAGCATATGCTCATGATTTGTAGAATGTTTTTATGAAATCAAAATTTAAATAAACTGACCGGATATGCTAGAGATCGAGTGCTATAAATTTTGGATTGTACATACAAGGTTTACTTAATAGCTATACCGAAAGGCCTGTTACCAACAGAAATTGTATCAACAACAGCGTTTGTAGCCGTATCAATAACAGATACAGTAGTACCCCCTACATTTGTCACATAAGCAAAAATCCCATTCGATTTATATGCAATTGCAACTCCGTCTGGTGTAGTCCCAACAGAAATAGGGGAACCAACCAGTGTATTCGTAGCGGTATCAATGACAGACACCGTATTATCATGAAAATTTGTTACATAAGCAAAAATCCCGCTAGATGTATTTGCAATCGCGATTCGCGTTGGCTGACTTCCAACAGAAATAGGGGAACCAACCAGTGTATTCGTAGCGGTATCAATGACAGACACCGTATTATCATTTAAATTTGTTACATAAGCAAAAATCCCGCTAGCAGTATTTGCAATCGCTATCCCAATTGGTACATTTCCAACAGAAATAGGAGAACCAACTAGTGTATTCGTAGCAGTATCAATGACGGATACCGCATTATCAACATCAAGTACTACATAAGCAAAAACCCCATTCGATTTATATGCAATTGCAATTCCAATTGAATCAACCCCACCAGAATTAAAAGAACCAACCAGTGTATTCGTAGCGGTATCAATGACAGATATCGTATTATTATTGAAACTTGTCACATAAGCAAAAACCCCATTTGATTTATATGCAATTGCGATTCCATTTGGTTCAGTCCCAACAGAAATAGGGGAACCAACCAGTGTATTCGTAGCGGTATCAATGACAGAGACCGTATTATCACCGAAATTTGTTACATAAGCAAAAATTCCGCTAGATGTATTTGCAATCGCGATTTGCGTTGGCTGACTTCCAACAGGGATAGGAGAACCAACAACGGTATTTGTGGTAGTATCAATGACAGAGACCGTATTATCATTTGAATTTGTCACATATGCAACTCTTCCTGGTCCAGTCGGCCCAGTTGGTCCAGTCGGCCCAGTTGGTCCAGTCGGCCCAGTTGGTCCAGTCGGCCCAGTTGGTCCAGTCGGCCCAGTTGGTCCAGTCGGCCCAGTTGGTCCAGTCGGCCCAGTTGGTCCAGTCGGCCCAGTTGGTCCAGTCGGCCCAGTTGGTCCAGTCGGCCCAGTTGGTCCAGTCGGCCCAGTTGGTCCAGTCGGCCCAGTTGGTCCAGTCGGCCCAGTTGGTCCAGTCGGCCCAGTTGGTCCAGTCGGCCCAGGTGTACAAGCCAAACAAGCTATATAACCAACAAAGAGTGATTGTAATTGCTGTGCTAGACCTAGTAAATGCAATTGTTGTCCTGAAGGCAATGCTGATACCACTTTATTTAATACCACTTCAAGTTCTTGTAATGCTTTGATGGTGTCACAGCATGAAAATGGATTTGCGTTTAATTGAGTTATCACCGCATTAGCTGCATCTTGTAATTCCAGTTTTAAACTCGAACTAATAGGTGCAGTTGTGCTCCATATTAATAAATCATTCAATGCGTTTTCGATTTGTGTGATGGTTTGTTGGGATGGGGGACAGAAACATCCAGGAGGAAAAGCTGCTACGAGTTCTTCTAGAATATCGTCTAAGTCCTTTTTCTTTTGAAGAGAATTATCTGCAGATTGTGCTTTTGCACGTTTGCCTAAAAGTTTTTGTAGATAGTTTTCCTTTTTACTTTGTTTGTCCAAATTTCATTCATCCTTTCTGATATGTTGTTCTATTGAAATAATAGTGAGATATATTGATATCTCTTTTACAGGATATACAAAATAGAAGAGAAAAGTGTGGGCTTTTCCAAAAATGGACATTTAACATTAGCAAATACGTTTTTGAGATAAATAACATGTACTTTTATGAATGATTTTTTACGAGCTGATATAGGCATAGTTGCTTCTGTAGATGTAGGAGAAGGATTTACAATTGATGCGAAGGTAAATGTAAGTGGATCACCACAATTTAAAGTGCACAACAAAGGGCAAACATATTATGTAACTACAAATGGAGCTTATGTGTATGTGAAGTAAACTCATCTCACTCCAACAATTCGTTCGCATAGAAAGGAGCATCTTTCCAAAGAAGGAGAGATGCTCCTTTTCTTATTATAGTCTAAGTGTCTTTTTAATGTATGCTACATAATCATATTTTACGACCATAAGCACATAGGAAGAATAGTTTCCAACTTATTTTTTCTGAGTATGGGGTTATACTAATCGCTGTACGATCAAAATCTATTCTTATTCTACTCCAACTGCATCATATGCTAATATCACAGCATTCACTTCAGCTGACGTGGAACCATATAAGTCAGCTGCGGCTTGCACAAGTGCTGCACGAGCTTGACTAAATGTTGTAGATTCAGTGAAATATGTTGTATTTGCACGGTAATAAATTTTTCCAAGCTTATCTTTTCCAATACCAGGAACTGTCACACCGTAGCTCGTTCCACCTTCTGCTAGAAGATATGCGGCTTTGTTAATAATACCACTGTTCGTATGAACTCCACCATTATCATCTGTACCTGTGTAGCGATCTGCGTAGTTGTCAGGATCACCGTATTTCGTTGGATCGCTCATCGAGCGTAGCGCATCACCTGGTGTATTTGGTGTATACACATCTTCTCCGATTTCATAATTCCCTTTATTCCCTTTATAAGAAAACTCGATTAATGTTCCAAAAATATCTGATATTGCTTCATTTAAAGCACCTGGTTCATCCTGATAGGTAAGATTTGAAGTGCGTTCCGTCACTGCATGTGTTAATTCATGACCAATCACATCTATTCCACCAGATAAAGCAGTAAACATTGTGCCATCTCCATCTCCATATACCATTTCTGTTCCATCCCAGAATGCATTATCATAATTTTGATCGTAATGTACAGTAGATTTTAGCGCTGCGCCATTATTGTCATATGAATTACGATTAAATGCTTTTTTATAATAATCATATACGACACCAGCATAAAAGTGGGCATCTACCGCTGCTCTATCAGATGCTGTTGTATAGTGATTTGTTTTCTCTACCCATAAAGAACCAGGTAATGATGTAAGATTCTTGGCATTGTATGTGAAAATCCCGTTACCTCGTGTATTGTCTTGTAAATAATATCCGTTGGTGTTTTTTACCATATTCAATGCTTTCGTATCCCCAAGTACACCAATTCCAGTACCTGTTGTAGCTGTCCCAGTTATCGTTTTTAAGTCAGGAGATAGAGAGGTTTCTTGTATAGTGGTTGATTTATTACTATCTTTTTCTTTTTTTATTTTGGTAGGGTTTTGAATTTTATTATACTTGTTCAAAATCTTACCTGTTTTCGCTTCAATAAAATAATCATAGTTACCTGGTTTTGGGGAAAGGAAATGTAAACTTACTTGATATGCAAATGTAGCTGTTTTTTCATGTGTATATACCACTAATTGTACTTTTGGTTCCTGAGTATACGTTGGTGTGTACCCTAAATCTTTTTGAACTATGGATACTATTTCCTTTTCATTTTGTTTTGATACAGCATTTAAATTGGCTTGTTTATCTAAGTCTGGAATAACTGATCCTGATACTACTGTTAATACCCCTTGTTTATTTACATGCCCCACTTGCGTGGAACCGAATACGGGAACTCCATTATACATTTGTTGTAATCGAACAATTGTATTGCCAAACTCATCTTTTTCTTGCGATATTATTTTAAAGGATGCTTCAGCAGATCCTTTTCCGAATTTATAGACGTTTTTGTTTGCATTGAAGTAATCTAGGACAATTGATTCTGGACTTTTGGAAGAAGGTTCTGTAAGTAGACCTGATTTAAATTCTGGTGATCCGATTTTTTTATTGAATTTTTCGGCTGATATCACATTAGATGGAAAGTTTTGAGGGTTATTCTTTGCGAACGCATGAGATATAGATAAACCACTTAATGCTACGCCTATCGTTACCATCAAAGCAATTTTTCTTTTTTTCATTCATATCCTCTCCTTTTTGGATGTATCTTACAACTTACTAACATGGTATACAGGTAACTGAGATGCAACTGTAAAAAACAATCGCAATATACATAGTCATGCATGAAAAATAGTACTCTTAAACATATGCGATGGAGAGGGAGATATTCTACAATTTTAATCTTTTAATGTCCGCACATAAAGAAACGGGGATTAAAAGTTTTTCATGTTCAATCCATTATGCATTATCGCTAAGGAAGTTTTTTTGCAGGGTACTCCAATATTTACAACAAGGAGCATTTTTTTCTAAGGGAGGAATGCTCCCTGTTGTATTCGTTTTTCTGTTCTAAAAGTATCTGTTTTATCTAATAAATCTGTCTTTTGTTGATAAATATAGAATAGATCCACATGATGTGGATTTAATATGTTAATTATGAGATCATATTAATGTTAAAAAGTAATGAAGGGGATGAAATTCATGACTACACCAATATTAGACCAGATTCTTAATGCAATTATACACTTCTTACATCTTCCACGTTGCTAAACTAGGTATGTGTACAGTAAGGATAGCAAAAAAACATCTTCCTGAGGGAGATGTTTTTTTATATAGTTTATGGTGTCGATATAATTGTATGTAGTACAACTATAGAATATATTAACAAATTGGCTATGTCACTCTTCACAAACACAGCTATTCAATATGCTACGAAAGCTGTTGTCTATATCGCCCGATCTTTCACAACGTGTTAGATTGTATAAAATAAGTTTTTCACATCCTACATCTTTTTTTATTGTTCAATTACTGTTGCACTAATTTTAGGCATTCCTGTTTTATCTTTTTCATCGTAGGCGCCATAAATCGTTACTGTTGAACCTTTAGATATTTTTAATCCGCTTTTGAGTGTTATTTCATTTTCGTTTAATTGCACACCACTTTGTGCAATTTGAATAGTGTACATACCTTTTCCATCATTTTCATTTGTACTTATGACAAAAGAAGGTAGCGCTGAAGATTTAAGTAATAAATCTACCGTTCCCGTAGCTTTAAGTCTTTTTCCTTTTTCGTATTGATCCCCATTTGCTTTAACAAAACTAACTTTTTCAGCATCTTGCTTTATCTTCTTATTTAATTCATCCTGAGATGTTAAATCTTTTTTAGTTTCTTGTTGAGATTTGACGTTTGTTTTTTCGCTTGATTCATTTTGTTTGGAAGAATCACAAGCTGTTAGACCTAAAAATAGGGTACTTCCGACACAAAGACTTATAAGTTTTTTATACATTTTCATTATCCTCCTCTATCCAAATTTCTTCCATGTGCAATTTTAATTCTTTTGCAATTTTGTAAGCTGTAAGAAAACTAGGGAGCGTCGTGTTATTAACAAGGGAGCTCATTGTAGTTTGACTAATTCCAATAAGATTTGAAAATTCCTTTTGACGTATTTCTCTTTCAGCAAAAATAACACGAAGTTTACATTTTAATCGCACAATATCACCTCTTTAATTATATACAATTCGCATATGGAAATGTGTCCTCCTTTAATTTAATCAACGAACATTTAGAAAAGTTTAAATGGACAGGCAATATAACTCCTTCTAAGTCATATACCTATATCAAGACCACGAGGAATACCAAGTGGAACTAGGGACATCAAAAGGGGAGATGGTTACATGCGTTGGCAGTATAACCACTTGAACACAACACCATATCTACATCCTTCAAAAGAATTAAAGGGTATGTACAATGAATCAAGATCAAGAGCAGAAACAGAATCAATTATGAATCACATGAAAAATCATGAAGTGTTTAATAACAAGGAGTATAAAAGATATTTCAGTTTATCACAGGTTATCGAAGAGGATCTATACGGTGAGGAAGAAGATGTTTTAAACTGGGAAATTCTAATGGATTGTTATGATGTCGTCCTTACAAGAAAAGGTATTTCATTTCGTGAAAAGGAAGAGGAGGAATAATCATGACACTTGCAGGAGAAGCGATAATTATTTGGACGGCAACAGGCCTGTCAGTAATAGCGATGAAGGCAGCAGAAAAAATGGGGAAGAGTGTTCCATATTGGCTTCCACGCATCACATTGTACACAACGCTCACAGGCTCGTTCTTATATCTTCTACGTTATGTTCTAGTTATGTTTCTATGAAGGAATACAACGTGGAAGGGCGGGACAACAGGGAAGGCATAAGAAAATGCCCGTCCCGTTATATTCCAAAAGAGTGCAATGATATCCTTATAGGATATTTAAGGGGGAATGTTTATGTTGGAGTTACTAATGGTTCCTACAGCAGCATTAACTTACGCATTAATAAGTGATAAGTTCAAACGGAAAGATGATGATAAAAGGAAGATTCAGGTCTTTTTTGAAGTAAGCGGAATCGCTATTAAAAGAGAAGATAAACTACATTACCCAAAGTTTCAAAAACAAGTCGATGATGATCGCAGCACAACATATGTTTACACATTACCTGTAGGTATGCCGAGTAAAATTATTCAGAAGGTCGAGGATGTTGTGAGTGAGGGGTTAAATAAACCTGTTAGGATTGATTATGATAACTATAAATTAAGCATTCGAGTATTGTCGGTTATAAATAAAAGAGAAAAAAGCGCGGATATTAAAGGTGAGTGAATGTGGCCAAAAACAGATCAAAAAAAATCAGTGGTCATATATATAAGAAGAGAGTGGCATATAAAATGCGCACTCTCTTTTGACCACATAAACCACATTGACCACAACTTGTACCACATTTATTATATACTTTATGTCCATTTTGTCTAAAATAGAAAATATAGCTGGACAAAAACGCACGTTTTAACACATAATGGACACAATGCTTCTTTAGAGGTGTAAAGAAAAAACATTGACAAATATAAAATGGCTAGCTATAATTTTGTTTGTTGCCTTGAGGTGATATGATATGAAATGGTCCATCCATCAATTGAATAAATTGAGAAATAAAGGATTGACATTGAATGAAATGGTAGATGTAAGTGAGCTAAAAGAGGTCGAGAAAGATATTCGTGAAATTAATCCCGTTCATGTAACAGGAAGAGTTGATTTTGGCTCCGGTAAGTTTACGTTTCATCTACATATAACTGGAAGCATGGTTTTACCATGTTCTCGCTCTTTAGTAGATGTGACATTACCATTTGACATTAAAACAACTGAGGTGTTCCAAACTTCAGAAGAAGAATTTGAAACAGAAGCTGAAATTCATTGTTTAGAAGGAGAAGTACTTGACTTACTGCCCGTAATCAAGGAAAATATACTTTTGGAGATTCCAATGCAAATTTTCAGTGATGATGTTTCTGGTGGAGCACCGATGCAAGGTCAAGACTGGCAAGTGATTTCGGAAGAAAACAAAGAAAAGACTGTTGATCCAAGATTAGCAGGACTTGCAAAGTTTTTTGACAAATAATCGGAAGACTGGTTTAGGCCTTCATATGAAAATAACTATTTCTTTTAAGGAGGTGGGAAGAATGGCTGTACCTTTTAGAAGAACTTCTAAAACAGTAAAAAGAAAGCGTCGTACGCATTTCAAATTATCAGTACCTGGTATGGTAGAGTGCCCAAGCTGTGGTGAAGCGAAATTAGCTCACCGTGTATGTAAAGCATGCGGTACTTACAAAGGTAAAGAAGTAATCAGCAAGTAATTGCGGGGAAATAAACGTAGAAGATATCTTCTGCGTTTATTTTTTTTGTCTTATTCTTTATTTGTTGTATTCTATCTTTTCTAGTAACTGCATATGCTTAATAAAAAATGCATAGGGAGGACTAGAGAGATGGCGACAACAAGACAAGATGCTTGGACTGATGATGAAGATTTGCTTCTGGCAGAAGTAGTACTCCGGCATATTCGTGAAGGTGGGACCCAACTGTCTGCTTTTAAAGAAGTGGGGAGACATTTGTCTCGTACACCTGCAGCTTGTGGATTTAGGTGGAATTCTTACGTTAGAAAGCAGTATAAAGAACGTATTGAAGAAGCAAAGCAACTTCGTAAGGTAGAAAATTATGAAGTGAAAGAGACAAAGGTATTAGAGCCGAAATCTATTACGTTGAATGATGTTATTGATTTCTTACGAAATTATAAAGATGAAAACTCTTTAATGGTGTTGCAACAACAAATTGAATCGTTACAAACAGAGCGAGAACGTCTTCTGGAGCGATTATCAGTATATGAGGAAGAATATAGAACATTACTTGATTATATCGATCAAAAAAGAAGTGTAATGGTAGCGGAAAGAAATGGTGCTTGCTCGAATGGGAAATTAGAGAAGGTAAAGAAATAAAAAAACAGCTGTTACGCAGCTGTTTTTTTTTATTTCTTATGCAGATTCTCCATTTGTAACCGCATTCATATTTGTTTCTGGAAGCCAAATATAAAAATCGCCATCAGTTACTGATACTGGTTGGAAACTTAATTTATCCCAAAAACCAGCTGAATGGATACGTGCTATCGTTTTAATTGGGAATTTCAGTTGCTTCGCATAGTTAACAAGTATTTGTCCGAATCCTTGTTTTTGAAAAGTCGGTAACACTTCAAGTTTATAAAGTTCTAGGTAAGGTCCTGTAATTTCAAATGGTTCTCCGCCGTTCCTTTTCATGTATAGACTCATACGTGCGATTAGCGATCCTCCGTAATAAATACCGTAAAATGGAGATTCGCTATCATTTTCAATAATGTTTGCTTCTAATTCTTCCAACATGGATAGCTCTTGAGCTCCGCAACCTTTAAACTTTTTAAATTCATCTAATGTTTTATAATTGATGAGCAAGCGCTCAACTTTTGGGAATCCCATTACATCACATCCTTTTCATATCTTGTTGAATGCAGAAAAATTAAAATATTTATAATAATATTATAACTCATTTTTAAATTTTTATGAAGAAGATAGAATATTTCTTTCATTATTTTTTTGAGGATTTGCTAAACTAAGAGTAGAACTATGTATATAAGTAGTATATACATAGTGAAAGAAGAGGTTGCATTTGTTAAAAGATAATTTAATAAGCTGTAAAGGGGGAAGAGCAAGGGAACTTACATCACTTGTTTAATATAAGTTCCTTGTGTGAGGATGAAAATTGGAATTGTTGGACCAGGGGCTATTGGTCTCCTATATACATTTTATTTACAAAAAAACAATCAAGATGTTACGTTGTTTACAAGGACGGCTAAGCAGGCTGAGGAATTGAATGTAACAGGTGTAACTTGTATTAGAAATGGGGAAAGTGAAACGGTATTTCCAACTGTGTTACCGATAGAAAGTATGCGAGATGAGAAGTTGGATTATACATTTATTGCTGTAAAGCAGTATCATATAACTGACATATTACCTTTTGTGCAGGCTGAATCGTCATTAATCTTTTTGCAAAATGGAATGTCTCACCTTCACATTATGCAAAAATTAGGGAATGAACGTATAGCGGTTGGGATCGTGGAGCATGGTGCGAAAAAAGAAGGGCAACATACAGTTCATCATACTGGAATAGGTGTTACAAAGTTTGGTGTAGTGCGTGGTCAATCTAATGGTTTTGAAAAGGTGTTGAATCATTTTTATTCTCATTATTTTCCAATTCAAGTAGAAGATGATTGGAATGGGATTATGTGTAATAAATTAGTGGTGAATGTATGTATTAATCCACTGACCGCATTATTACGGGTTGAGAACGGAGAGTTAATTTCAAATCCGTTTTTTTATCAAATGATGGAGCAAGTATTTCAGGAAGTCGCATTTCTTATTAAAGAAGAGGACAAAAGAATGGTATGGAAAATGGTATGCCAAGTATGTGAAAAAACAGCTCGTAATACATCATCTATGTTAGCGGATGTAAGAGAGAATAGACAAACGGAAATTAATGCGATTGTCGGATACGTATTAGAAGAAGCGAAGGGACGACACCAATCCGTTCCGACACTTCAATTTTTGTATGATGCAATAAAAGGGATGGAATTATAAGTGTTTTTCTTTGCTTTTACGGGAAACATTGACTACAATGTGGGTTGGTGAGAGAACAGGATACGAAAGGGAGAATTATATGGAGATAAAAGAAATCTCTGTTCCACTACAAGGTGTTGTAGCGGACTATGTGAACGGTAAAAAAGAGATAGAGTCATGTTTTGACTATTTGTTAACAGAAGATGCTTTTAAACAGCGTTTACATGATTTACGTGAGAGAGAGTTTTTCCGTCAAGATTTAGTAACGCATTTATTAGAATATAATACACAATTGCAAGCGGGAGAATCTACAATTCAAAATATAAAAGCGCTTGAAGATGAAAATACATATGTAGTTATAGCTGGACAACAAGCTGGATTGTTAACTGGACCACTTTATACAGTGCATAAAGTCATTTCGATTTTACAGCTTGCAAAAGAAAAAGAAGAGAGCTTAGGGATTCGAGTTGTTCCGGTCTTTTGGATTGCTGGTGAAGATCATGATATGGATGAAATTAATCATACATTTGTAACGAAAAATAAAAAAATAAAAAAGACCATTTTTCATGATCGCCATCCGAAAAAAGCGAGTGCTTCTGAGTCAGAGCTTTCTATTGAAGACTGTAGAAAATGGATTGAAGAGATTTTTAAAACATATCCGGAAACGAACTTTACAAAGGATGTATTACAATTTGTTGAGGATGCTTTAGATAAATCGCATACATATGTAGATTTCTTTGCGCACCTTATTACAAAAATGTTCGTAAATTCTGGTTTAATTCTTGTAGATTCCCATCACCCTGCATTAAGAAAATTAGAAGTACCGTTTTTACAACAAATAATAAGTAAATATAAAGAAATTCAAGTAGGCCTTCATAATCAACAGGAAGTAATTAAGGAATTAGGATTTAAACCGATTATTGAAACGAAGGCAAATGCAGTACATATATTTATGGAAATTGATAATGAGCGAGTATTACTTGAAGAGAATCAGGGGAAGTTTATTGGGAAAGATGGAGTGCATTCATTTTCGTATGAAGAATTGATGGAAGAGATGGAAAGAAGTCCAGAACGTTTTAGTAATAATGTTGTAACGCGTCCTCTTATGCAAGAGTATGTGTTTCCTACGTTAGCGTTTATTGGTGGTCCGGGGGAGTTGGCTTATTGGAGTGAATTGCAACAAGTGTTTCATACTGTCGGTTTCCAAATGCCACCTGTCGTTCCTCGGCTTACGATTACTTATATGGAGCGAGATATAGCGACAGATTTATACGATTTAGATTTGCAAGAAATTGATCCATTTCTAAATAAAGTAGATAATTTGCGTGACAATTGGCTTTCTAATCAAATAGAGGAACCGATAGACGAACGATTTCTAGAAGCGAAAAAAGAAATAATGGATATTCATACATCATTACAACTATTCGTGAAAAAAATAGATCCAGGATTAAATGAGTTTGCAGGGAAAAATGAACTGAAAATTAATGAACAAATTGAACTGTTAGAAAAAATGTTGAAAAGAAATGTTGAGAAGAAGCATGAGGTTCAACTAAATAAATTCCGACGGGTGCAATTTGCGCTTCGTCCATTAGGAGCACCACAAGAACGTGTGTGGAATGTTTGTTATTATTTAAATCAATTCGGTCTTGATTTTGTGGACCAGGTAATGGAACAATCATTTTTGTGGGACGGAAAACATCATGTAATAAAACTATAGAATCTTGCTCTTTTGAGCAGGATTTTATTTTTATTCCGTTGAATTAACTGTGAAGTGAATTATTTCTGAATTATCTATCTTATATTGGTGTAATGAATCGCTATGTACCAGGTTTATATATATAACAAAATAGCACAAAATGTAAACGGATTAATATCTTTTTCGACAGGTTTTTGTTTAAATTCCCGCAAAAAATGATAAAATTTAGTATATAATAAAATAAAATAGCGATTTGTATAGCAGGCTACCTTGTTGGAAGTTAAATGAGTCGTTCTTTATTAGCATTTCATCCTCTAGTAGTAAATAATGTTTGTAGAGTGAGAAATGTATTTAACATAATTAATTGGAAAAAGAGTAGGTGCAGCAATGTTCAAACACGTAACAGTACTTTTGAAAGAAACAGTAGATGGCTTAGATATAAAGCCGAGTGGTACATATGTAGATTGTACACTGGGTGGAGGAGGACATAGTTCTTATTTATTATCCCAGCTAACAGATGGTGGAAAATTAATAGCATTTGATCAAGATGAAATAGCGATTCAAAATGCAAAGGAAAAATTTTCTTCTTATGGTGAACAATTTATAACAGTGAAGAGCAACTTCCGTTATTTATCTGAAAAACTACATGAATTAGGTATCACAGAAGTAGACGGGATTTTATTCGATTTAGGTGTTTCATCCCCACAATTAGATACACCAGAGCGTGGCTTTAGTTATCATCATGATGCACCGTTAGATATGCGGATGGATCAAGATGCCCCATTAACAGCATATGATGTTGTAAACAGCTGGTCATATGAACAACTCGTAAGAATTTTCTTCCAATACGGCGAAGAAAAATTTTCAAAGCAAATAGTAAGGAAAATTGAAGCGTATCGCGAGAATAAGGCTATTGAAACGACAGGAGAATTAGTAGAATTAATTAAAGAAGGTATTCCAGCTCCGGCACGTAGAACAGGTGGACATCCTGCGAAGCGAGTATTCCAGGCGATTCGTATTGCTGTAAATGATGAATTAAAAGTATTTGAAGAGGCATTGGAGTCTGCAATTGATATGGTCAAGCCTGGTGGAAGAGTTAGTGTTATAACGTTCCATTCCTTAGAAGATCGTATTTGTAAAACGACGTTTAAGCGAAATAGCACAACGCCACAATTACCACCGGGACTACCTATTATTCCGGATGAATTTAAACCGAAATTAAAGCTTATTACAAGAAAACCGATTTTACCTTCTGACATTGAATTAGAAGAAAATAATCGAGCGCGTTCTGCGAAGTTGAGAATCGCTGAAAAACGATAAAAAGGAGAGAGAGGTATGACTAATTTAGCTGTAAAGTATAAACAACAGGCGCAAGAAGAGGTAACAATTCAAACGCCGCCACAGCAGATGGTTAAGCCAAAAGTTAAAGCGAAAATTACAAGAATTGAAAAGCTATTGTATGTAACGTTTATTGGGTTTTTATTATATGCTTGTGTAGCTTTTATTGGGAATAAAGCGGGTCTTTATCAAGTGAATGTAGAAGCAGCGACAATAGAAGAACAAATTGTGAAAAAACAAAAGGAAAATCAAGAATTGCAGGCTGAAGTAGAGAAGTTAAGTCGTTATGAGCGTATCGCTGAAGTTGCAAAAAAACACGGGCTAGAAATTAATGCGAATAACGTGAAAGGCCTAAAGTAAGGCAAATAGGTGTGAAGAAAAGATGAAGAGAAATATGACCAAATTTCATACCAATAAGGGAGCAGGTTATTTTATGATATTTTTCCTCCTGCTCTTTTTGCTGTTATTAGCCCGATTTTTTTACATACAAGTAACAGGAACAGTGGACAATCATGATTTAAAGAAACTTGCTGAGCAGAAACATAGTAAAAAGGGAGTTCTCGAAGCGAATCGAGGAACCATTTATGATCAAAATGGTCATGTCCTAGCGCAAGATGCAAATTCTTATAAACTTGTAGCCGAGTTAAAAGGAGCCAACGCCGTTAAGGATAAAGAGGATACTGCAAAGAAAATTGCAGGAGTACTCGGAAAAGATGAAGATAAAATTTTAGCTACTTTAAATAAAGAAGGCAAAAGTCAAGTGGAATTTGGAACATTGGGTAAGGACTTGACGAAAGAAAAGAAAGAACAAATAGAAGCATTGAAATTGCCGGGAATATCTTTTATTACCGAAAATGCGAGAGTTTATCCAAACGGTGATTTCGCATCTTACGTCATAGGTCATGCGAAACCTGATGAAAATGGAATCTCAGTCGGTCAATTTGGCTTAGAAAAGAGTTTGGATAAATATTTAGGTGCTTCTAATGGTGAGGTAGCTTATACAGGTGACCGTAAAGGAGTATCTCTTGACGGTGGGAAAGTGAATGTAAAGGCACCTAAAAATGGAGATAATGTGTATTTAACGCTTGATCAACGTATTCAAAGTTATTTAGAAGACGCAATGAAAGAAGCGAGTAAACATTATGAACCAGAAAATTTAATAGGGATTGTTGCGGATCCGAAGACAGGGAAAATATTAGCGATGTCTAGTAAACCTAGTTATGACCCTAATGATCGTCAAATTAAATATTTCTTCAACGACGCCATTGCAAATGCGTTTGAACCGGGATCAACAATGAAGATTTTCACATTAGCGGCGGCCATTAATGAAGGTGTATACAATGGGCAAGATTTTTATCAGTCTGGTACATATCAAGTTGGTAATCGCAAAATAAAAGATCATAACGGCGGCGCTGGATGGGGTTCTATTACTTTTGATGAAGGGGTAGAGCGATCTTCAAACGTAGCGTTCGCAATTTTAGGGGATCAAAAACTTGGTGCAGAGCGTTTTCGAAAATATATTCACAGTTTTGGATTAGATGAGAAAACAAACATTGATTTATCTGGTGAAGGGTCAAATACAATTTTATTTGATCAACAAATACAACAAGTAACAACGGCATTTGGACAAGGTTCTACAGTTACACCAATTCAACTTGTACAAGCTGCAACAGCGATTGCAAATGATGGTAAAATGATGAAACCTTATACAGTTGATAAAATTGTGGATCCAATAACAGGTAAAGTACAGTTAGAGCATAAACCAGAAGAAGTAGGAAAACCTGTTACCAAAGAGACAGCCGTGCAAGTAAGACAATTACTAGAACGTGTTGTTACATCACCGAAAGGAACAGGGACTGCATATAAAATTGATGGCTATTCAGTCGGTGGTAAAACAGGTACAGCACAAATTCCTGACGGGAAAGGTGGCTATATGACAGGAAGAGAGAATTATATATTCTCATTCTTAGGTATGGCACCGATGGACGATCCACAACTTGTTGTGTATGTGGCCGTTAAACAGCCGAAATTAAAAGATGATGAAAACGGGGCTAAACCTTTAGCTGATATCTTTAAATATGTAACGAAAAATAGTTTAGAGTATTTAAAGATTAAGCCAAATGAAGTAAAGGATCCGAAGAAATATGTGAAAGAGCAACAAACTGTCGTTCCTGATGTAACAGGAAAAACGATGGATGAAGCGAAAAAAGCAATTGATAAAGCAAAACTTCGTCCAATTGTATTAGGTGAAGGGAAAGTACAGCAGCAAGTGCCAAAAGCAACTGAACAAACATTAAAAGGTGATCGAGTCTTCTTAGTAGGAGATAAGCCTACAATGCCAAATATACAGGGATGGGCACTGCGTGATGTTATGAATTTAGCAAAAACATTAAAGCTTAACTTAAAACCTTCTGGTACAGGATATGTAACGGAACAAAGTGTGGCGGAAGGAACATTGTTGCAACCTGGTACAGAACTAGGTGTAACACTCGTACCACCACTTGAGCCACAGCAAGAAGCGGAAAAGCCATAATGGTAATAGGGAAGAAGTTCTAATTAAATAAGTACAAGCATATATTGGAACAAGCTAGGCGTAAGGGAGGCTTGTTCCAATATGCGTGTATCAAATGTAACAGTTAGGAAACGACTTATTTTTATACTTATATCGGGTATACTCATTTTCACCATCATCGATATTCGTCTTGGATATGTGCAATTTTTTCTTGGAAATATGTTAACAGATCGTGCGAAGGATTCATGGAGTCGTAATATTACTTTTGAACCAGAGCGAGGGAAGATTTTAGATCGAAATGGTGTGGAGCTTGCTACGAATAAAAGTGCACCGACCGTCTTTGTTGTGCCGAGGCAAATTGAAAAACCAGCAGAGACTGCAGAGAAGTTAGCTGCAGTATTAGGTGTGGAAAAAGATGATATTTATACGCGGATTACAAAAAAAGAGTCGATTGTAAGGCTTGATAAAGGCGGAAGGAAAATATCGCATGACAAAGCGAAAGAAGTACGCGGATTAAGTTTAAAGGGTGTGTATATCGCTGAGGATTCTATCCGGTACTATCCATTCGGTAATTTTTTATCACACGTATTAGGATTTGCGGGCAGTGATAATCAAGGGCTTATGGGACTAGAGAAATATTATGATAAAGAGTTAAATGGCGATAAAGGTCATGTGCGATTTTTTGCAGATGCGAAAGGACAGAGAATGCCTAACGTTGGAGATGATTTCAAAAAACCAGAAGCCGGCTTGAATTTAGGGTTAACAATTGATGCCCGCATTACGAGGATTATGGAAAGAGAAATGAATATTGCAGAATCGACGTATAATCCCGACGGTATGATAGCAATTGCAATGAATCCGAAAAATGGTGAAATTTTAGGTATGTCAAGTCGGCCAAGTTTTGATCCAGCAGATTTTCAAAGTGTTTCTCCGGAAGTATATAACAGAAACTTACCTGTATGGAGTACGTATGAGCCAGGGTCAACATTTAAGATTATTACATTAGCTGCAGCCTTGAATGAAAATTTAGTAGACTTAGAGAAAGATACGTTTTATGATGATGGGGCAGCTGAAGTTGGTGGAGCTAGATTGCGATGTTGGAAAGCTGGAGGCCATGGTAGCCAAACGTTTTTAGAGGTAGTTCAAAACTCTTGTAACCCAGGATTTATTGAACTCGGTGATCGTCTTGGTAAAGATCGATTGTTTAAATACATTCGCAATTTTGGGTTTGGACAGAAGACCGGAATTGATTTACAAGGTGAAGGTAGCGGGATTTTATTTAATTTAGATAAAGTTGGTCCAGTCGAGCAAGCGACGACTTCATTTGGGCAAGGTGTTTCTGTTACACCGATTCAACAAGTAGCAGCTGTGGCGGCCGCTGTAAATGGTGGAACTTTGTATCAGCCATATATAGCGAAAGAATTTATTGATCCGAAGAATAATCAAGTTGTCAGCAAAAAGACACCTGTTGCGAAAAGGGAAGTTATTTCCAAGGAAACTTCAGAGAAAGTTCGTTACGCATTAGAGAATGTTGTAGCGAAAGGTTCTGGTAAAGGAGCTTATATTGATGGATATCGTGTAGGTGGAAAAACTGGAACTGCTCAAAAGGTAAAAGACGGAAAATATTTAGATAATAACTATATTGTATCATTTATCGGTTTTGCTCCAGCCGACGATCCGCAAATTGTTGTTTATGTAGCTGTGGATAACCCAAAAGGAGTCACTCAATTTGGTGGAGTTGTAGCAGCACCTATTGTTGGGAATATTCTTCGTGACGCACTTCCTGTAATGGGAGTGGAACCGAGAAAAGAGCAAGTTGAGAAAGAATATAAATGGGGCGATACACCAACTGTGGAAGTTCCGAATTTAATTGGTATGAAAAAGAAAGATTTACAAACGCAACTTGTAGACTTGAAGCTTGATATAAGTGGTGATGGTGGGAAAGTAATTAAACAATCACCAGAAGCAGGAGCTAAAGTAAAAGAGGGTTCAAAAGTTAGAATTTACTTCGGGAATTAAAGGTAACTGATTGTGTTTTATGGTACAATTGGTGGAAGTGAGTTTTTTATAAGAAAATTGCTTTATTTGAGACGATATGTGTCTCATTAATAAATAAATCTATTGATTAGACTATAGTAGCACTTACCTCCTATTTTTATATAACTAGGAGGTAACGTGTTACTTGCTAAAATAAGAGATAAATAAACAATGTAGAGAGGGTTTAGTGAAATGAAGTTGCATACACTTTTATCATGTTTGCATGATTTTCCAGTTGTTCCAAAAGAAAATCCAGAAATAACATCTATTGAAGCGGATTCACGTAAAGTGAAAGAGGGAAGCTTATTTATATGTATGAAAGGATATACGGTTGATAGCCATGACTTTGCTAAGCAAGCAGCCGCACAAGGAGCGGCTGCTATTGTTGCGGAAAGACCAATTGATGTTGACGTTCCAGTTGTACTTGTGAAAAATACTTTTCGTTCGCTAGCGGTTTTAGCTGATTATTTTTATGGCCAACCAACACACAAGTTACATTTAATCGGTATTACAGGTACAAATGGAAAGACAACAACATCGCATATTATGGATGAAATTATGCGCGCACATGGTCATAAAACAGGGCTAATTGGAACGATTAATATGAAAATCGGTGATGAAACATTTGAGGTGAAAAATACAACACCAGATGCACTAACACTTCAACAGACGTTTTCAAAAATGGTTGAACAAGGTGTGGATAGCACAGTAATGGAAGTTTCGTCTCATGCTTTAGATCTTGGCCGTGTACACGGATGTGATTATGATGTTGCAGTATTTACGAATTTAACACAAGATCATTTAGACTATCATAAAACGATGGAAGAATATAAACATGCGAAAGGGTTGCTTTTTGCACAGCTTGGCAATAGTTATCATCATAATCGTGAAAAATACGCTATATTAAACAGTGATGATCCAGTAGCAGAGGAGTATATGAGAAGTACAGCAGCTACTGTTGTAACATACGGTATAGATGTTGCAAGCGACATTATGGCACGAGATATCGTAATGACGAGTGGCGGTACAACATTTACACTTGTAACACCGTATGAAACTGTCAATGTTACGATGAAATTAATTGGTAAGTTTAATGTATACAACGTGTTAGCTGCTACAGCAGCAGGTCTTGTTTCAGGAGTGAGCTTACAAACAATTATTGGTGTAATTAAAGAGCTTGCTGGTGTTCCTGGACGTTTTGAAGTTGTTGATGGTGGACAAAATTACACAGTTATTGTTGACTATGCACATACACCTGATAGCTTAGAGAACGTACTTAAAACAGCAAAACAATTTGCAAAAGGGAATGTATATTGTATCGTTGGTTGCGGTGGTGATAGAGATAGAACGAAAAGACCGATAATGGCAAGTGTCGCAACAGAATATGCAACGCATGCAATTTATACATCAGATAATCCAAGAAGTGAAGATCCGAAGGCTATTTTAGATGATATGGTAAATGGTGCAAATGGGAATAATTACGAGGTAATTATTGATAGAAAAGAAGCGATACATTGTGCAATTGCTAAAGCAAAAGATGCTGACATAATTATTATTGCTGGTAAAGGGCATGAAACATATCAAATTATTGGTAAGGAAGTTCATCATTTTGACGATCGTGAAGTCGCTAAAGAAGCAATCACGGAGCGTTTAAACAACAAAGAGTAACAGCATGAGAGGAGGACTACATGTGCTTGAACAAGGTTTATTAGTAACGGCCGGGGTAGCATTTTTAATTTCTGTTGCCCTTTCGCCATTATTTATTCCATTTTTAAGAAAGTTAAAGTTCGGACAGAGTATTCGTGACGAAGGACCGAAGTCACACCAAAAGAAATCAGGGACACCAACGATGGGTGGTATTGTCATATATGTATCCATGATGGTAACTACGCTCATTATGGCGATTAAATTTAACAATTTAGGTGCAGAAGTATCATTATTATTATTAGTTACATTTGGATATGGATTAATCGGATTTTTAGATGACTATATAAAAGTAGTTAAGAAAAGAAATCTTGGTTTAACATCAAAACAAAAATTGATTGGTCAGCTTGTAATTGCTATTGCATTCTTTTTAATTGGAAAAGGGCAAGCATTTCACACTTATATTATGATTCCAGGAACGGATGTTGAATTCGAATTAGGCTGGGCATACTTTGTTCTTGTATTAGTTATGCTTATTGGTGGATCGAATGCGGTTAACTTAACAGATGGTTTAGATGGTTTATTATCAGGAACAGCTGCTATTGCATTCGGGGCATTTAGTATTATTGCTGTGGCTCAAGAACAATTTGGTGTAGCGATTTTCTGTATGGCAGTTGTAGGAGCTGTACTAGGCTTTTTAGTATTCAATGCGAATCCAGCGAAAGTATTTATGGGCGATACAGGATCTCTAGCTTTAGGGGGAGCAATTGCGGCTGTAGCGATTTTGTTAAAACAAGAATTGTTACTCGTTATTATTGGCGGTGTATTCGTAGCAGAAACTTTATCTGTTATTATCCAAGTTATTTCGTTCAAAACAACAGGAAAGCGTGTCTTTAAAATGAGTCCATTACATCATCATT
The DNA here is from genome assembly GCF_050524305.1 of Bacillus silvicola. NCBI lineage: Bacteria > Bacillati > Bacillota > Bacilli > Caryophanales > Bacillaceae > Bacillus > Bacillus silvicola. Next base: position 847,243 of record NZ_JBNGVC010000012.1, on the reverse strand, counting down.
ATGAATTATGTGGTTGGTCAGAATGGCGCGTTGTTGTAACGTTTTGGTCTGTAGGATTTTTACTAGCTGTGTTAGGAATTTATATCGGGGTGTGGATGTAATTGAAAACTATAACTGAATTTGAAAATAAAAATGTTCTTGTATTAGGTATTGCTAAAAGTGGTTATGCAGCAGCTGCTTTATTAAACGAATTAGGTGCAAACGTTATTGTAAATGATGGGAAACCATTAGCGGGTAACGTGCCTGCAGCTGAATTGCAAGCGAAGGGTATGGATGTTGTTTGTGGTGGACATCCGTTAGAATTGTTGGAAAGAAACATTTCACTTATCGTAAAAAATCCAGGGATTCCATATTCTAATCCACTACTAGTGGCGGCGAAAGAAAAGCAAATTCCGATTGTCACTGAAGTTGAATTAGCATATCGTATTTCAGAAGCTCCATTTGTTGGAATTACGGGATCTAACGGTAAAACAACAACGACAATGCTTGCGTTTGAAATGTTAAAAGAAGGCAAAAAGCACCCTGTTATTGCGGGAAATATCGGAACAGTAGCTTGTGAAGTTGCACAAGCTGCAAAAGAAAATGAAGTTGTAGTTACAGAACTTTCATCATTCCAGTTGATGGGAGTAGAGACGTTCCAACCTAAAATTGCTGCATTTTTAAATTTATTTGAAGCGCATTTAGATTACCATGGAACGAAGGAAGAGTATGGTTTGGCAAAAGCGAATATTTTCAAAAACCAAACTGAAACAGATTATAGTGTAATTAATGCGGATGATGCAGATGTAATGACGTTATCGGCACAAAGTAAAGGACAAAAAGTACTATTTTCGACTACGAAAGAAATTGAAGATGGTGCATATATAAAAGAAAACGCTCTTTATTTTAAAGGCGAAAAAGTGGTTGAAGTAAGCGATATTGTTTTACCTGGTAAGCACAATTTAGAAAATATTTTAGCAGCGATGAGTATTGCGAAGCTACTAGGTGTTTCTAATGAAGCAATTACTGCTGTGTTAAAAAGTTTTACAGGTGTAAAGCATCGCTTAGAATATGTAACAACGATTAATAATCGTAAGTTTTATAATGATTCAAAAGCGACGAATATGCTAGCAACAGAAAAAGCATTGTCTGCATTTACACAACCGATTGTTTTATTAGCTGGCGGACTTGATCGCGGAAATGAATTTGACGATTTAATTCCATACTTTAAACATGTCAAAGCGATTGTAACATTTGGACAAACTGCGCCAAAATTAGTAAGAGCGGCTGAAAAAGCAGGATTAGATGTAATTGAAAGTGTCGATACTTTAGGTGAGGCAGTAGTGAAAGCTTACGCTCATTCTACGGATGGCGATGTAATTCTTCTTTCACCAGCATGTGCAAGCTGGGATCAATTTAAAACATTTGAAGAAAGAGGAGACATTTTTATACAAGCTGTGCATAAACTTATATAAAGTAAATCAAAACATCAGTAGGCTAACACCTACTGATGTTTTGTTACATAGGGCAAAGGGTTCTGCCTAAAGAGGTGGTGTTCATGGATAATGAAGAAAACGCCTGATTTTATTCTCATCATCGTTACACTTGCGTTGTTAACAATCGGAATGATTATGGTTTATAGTGCGAGTGCAGTTTGGGCCTCTTATAAAATGGGGGATTCATTCTTTTTTGCAAAAAGACAGTTGTTGTTTGCGAGTATTGGTGTAGTGGCTATGTTTTTTATAATGAAAATTGATTATTGGGTGTGGCGCACGTATTCAAAAGTAATTTTGCTAGTTTGTTTCGTTCTTCTTATTCTCGTTTTAATTCCAGGAGTGGGTCTCGTTCGCGGGGGAGCACGAAGTTGGATTGGAATCGGGGCATTTTCCATTCAACCGTCAGAGTTTATGAAATTCGCGATGATTATTTTCTTAGCAAAATTTTTAGCGGAACGACAAAAATTAATTACATCTTTTAAACGTGGATTACTACCTGCTCTAAGTTTTGTATTTCTTGCTTTTGGGATGATTATGTTACAGCCAGATCTTGGTACGGGAACGGTAATGGTTGGGACATGTATTATTATGATATTTATCTCGGGAGCAAGGGTCTTTCACTTTGCAATGTTTGGTTTGCTTGGTGCAGCGGGATTTGTAGGATTAATTGCATCAGCACCATATCGAATGAAACGCATCACATCATATTTAGATCCGTGGTCGGATCCGCTTGGAAGTGGATTTCAAATTATTCAATCGTTACTCGCAATTGGACCTGGTGGTTTATTTGGGCTTGGACTTGGACAAAGTAGACAAAAGTTTCTTTATTTACCTGAACCACAAACAGACTTTATATTTGCAATCTTATCCGAGGAATTAGGTTTTATTGGCGGTTCATTTGTGTTATTATTATTTAGTCTATTACTATGGCGCGGGATTCGTATAGCATTAGGAGCGCCAGATTTATATGGTACGTTTTTAGCAGTAGGTATTGTGGCGATGATTGCGATTCAAGTAATGATTAATGTTGGTGTTGTAACAGGACTGATGCCTGTTACGGGTATTACTTTGCCATTTTTAAGTTATGGTGGATCAAGTTTGACCTTAATGTTAATGGCAGTAGGTGTATTATTGAATATAAGTCGCCATTCTCGCTATTAAACCCTGTTTAAAAGACAGGGTTTTTCGTATGTGTGGAAAATACAATATGTATATAGAAATAAATACGATTGAATAAGAACAGGGAAGTGGAGGAATTAGTAGTGCGAGTATTAGTAAGTGGTGGGGGTACTGGAGGACATATTTATCCAGCTCTTGCTTTAATTAGAGAAATAAAAAAATTAAATCCGGAAGCAAGGTTTTTATACATTGGTACAGAGAATGGATTAGAAAGTACCATCGTACCGAAAGCGGGTATTCCGTTCCAATCTATTGTTATAAGTGGATTTAAACGGAAAATATCTCTTGATAATGTAAAAACGGTGATGCGTTTCCTAAAAGGTGTTCAAGATAGTAAACGATATATTCGTCGTTTTAATCCTGATATTGTTATCGGTACGGGTGGATATGTATGTGGGCCAGTTGTATATGCTGCGGCTAAATTAGGTATTCCGACTATTGTACATGAACAAAATAGTGTACCTGGTGTAACGAATAAATTTTTAAGTCGTTATGTCGATAAAGTTGCAGTTTGCTTTGAAGCAGCTGCAGAACATTTCCCACAGTCAAAAGTGGTTATGACAGGTAATCCACGTGCATCAGAAGTATTGGACCAAAATGGAATGAAAGGAAAACGTTCGGTAGGACTATCCCTTTCTAAAAAATCCGTGCTTATTTTTGGTGGGAGTCGTGGGGCTAGACCGCTTAACGATGCTTTTGTAGAAGCGATTGAACAATTTGGGAATAAAAGTTACGAAGTATTATATGTAACAGGCGAAGTACATTATGATAAAGTTATGGAAGCTGTGAAACAAAAAGGGAATCCGAATAATGTTATTATTAAACCTTTTATTCATAATATGCCAGAGGTACTGACTGGTGTAGATCTTGTTGTTTCAAGAGCAGGGGCTACAACGCTTGCAGAATTAACGGCATTAGGAAAGCCAAGTGTATTAATTCCGAGTCCGTATGTAACAAATAATCATCAAGAAAAAAATGCACGATCAGTTGTTGATAAAGGAGCAGCTAAAATGCTACTTGAAAAAGATTTAACATCTGAAACGCTTATTCGTGATATTGATGAAATTTTATTGGATACACAAACATTACAAAATATGAAACTGGCTGCTAAGCAACTTGGTATTCCAGATGCAGCAAATAAGCTATATGAGGTAATGAACAAGCTTATTAAAAAATAACATTAGGTGAACGCCCTGCATATTACTGTAATAAGGAGACTTAATATGGGGGAGATTGTCTATGGAACAATTAGTAAAAGAGCTTTTAGAAGCAAATGTTGGTCGCGTGTTAGCTAATGAACCGTTAGCGCGTTACACGACTATGAAAATAGGTGGACCAGCTGATATTTTAATTGTGCCAAAGCATGTTGCTGATATTGAGAAAACGCTAAAGTTAGTAAAGAAGTACAAGGCAGGGTGGACTGTAATTGGTCGTGGTTCAAATCTTCTTGTATCTGATCAAGGTATAGAAGGTGTGGTTATTCGTTTAGGAGAAGGATTAGACCACTTAGAAGTCGAAAAACATAAAGTAAGAGTTGGTGCTGGATATCCCCTTATTAAATTGTCAACTTTACTTAGTCGACAGGGATTAGCTGGCTTGGAATTTGCAAGTGGTATTCCAGGAAGTGTCGGTGGTGCAGTGTATATGAATGCAGGCGCTCATAAGTCCGATATATCGAGTGTACTAACGAAAGCTCGTATTTTGTTTGAAAATGGAACAATTAATTGGTTGACGAATACCGAAATGGGGTTTTCTTATCGTACATCTGTATTGCAAACGAAGCGCCCTGGTATTGTTTTGGAAGCTGAATTCCAATTGGAGGTAGGCGAACGCAAGGAAATTGTAAGAAGCATGCAAAAGAATAAAGATTATCGCCGTGAAACACAGCCTTGGAATCATCCTTGTGCAGGAAGTATATTTCGAAATCCAGTCCCATATTTTGCAGGAGATTTAATAGAAAAAGCAGGGCTTCGTGGTTATACAATTGGTGGGGCTCAAATTTCTGAAATGCATGGGAATTTTATTGTTAATACTGGTGTGGCCTCAGCGCAAGATGTATTAGACTTGATTGCATTGATAAAGCGTACAATTAAGGATAAATTTGGTGTTGATATGCATACCGAAGTAGAAATAATTGGAAGATAACGGTTATTCGTTCCGCTCATTATCATTTATGTTATAATAAGAAGATAAGAACGGCATGAGGAACATGCCGTTTTTTATGTTACATAGGGGGATCGTACATGAAAAATAGTAAAGTGATTAAACTACAAGATCGTGTACCAAAGCTAAAGAATCAAAAGAAAAAGAATAAAAAACCTGTTAATCATCGGTTAATTTTATACATATCGATTTTATTTTTATTAGTACTCTTTTTAATTTACTTTCGGTCTCCACTTAGTAATATAAAAAAGATAAGTGTGTTTGGAAATCATTATATGACAGATGAACAAGTTATGAAGGAATCAGGTGTGACATATGACACGAGTTATTTCCGAGTAACAGCACATAAAGCAGAAGAAAACTTAACGAAACGAAAAGAAATTAAAGCGGTAAATGTAAAAAAGCGTTTCCCAAACAAAATTGATGTTCATATAGAAGAATATTTAACCATCGGCTATATAAACAAAGATGGGAAATTACAACCGTTATTAGAAAATGGGAAAACACTAGATGTACTTCGAAATGGAAAACTTCCAGTTGCAGCACCAATTTTTGAACCGTTTAAAGAGGAAAAAATGAAGGAGTTAATTGCAGAACTAGAAAAATTAACGCCGACTATTTTAAGGTCTATTTCTGAAATTCGTTATACACCAACGAACGCAAATGAAGATCATCTTACTTTATATATGAATGAAGGATATGAAGTGAGCACTACTATTCAAAATTTCGCAAAGCGAATGGAAGCTTATCCACTTATTATAAAAACAATTGAACCTGGTAAGAAGGTATTAATTGACTTAGAAGTGGGGGCTTATACGAAGGAACTAGGTGCTGAAGAAAAGAAAGAATAGAATGATAGTTTTCACTGCGTTATTACGTATAAAATGAAACGAATGTTCTTTTATATGAATGCTAATTTGCAAGAATGCTTAATTTGATGAAAAATATGTAAAAATTATTAGATTCATACTAGGATTGGTACAAGTTTCACTTTTCTATGAGTACATCTTAGTGTAGACTTATACTTGGCGGTAATCTTTACACTTGAAATAGAATTATTTCAAGATAAGCAGTTATTCACAGTTTACTGCGATATTCTTAAATGAATGTTAAATAAAAATAAGAAAAATATAGGGTTAAAAAAGGGAAACGTATAAAGACGTTGAATATTTTTCTTATAAATAGTAAAGTTGCGATTGTTGTTCCATATATTGAGTTGTATGGTATAAATAAAGAAGGAGGTGCCAAAGAATGAACAGCAATGAAATATATGTTAGTCTTGACATCGGTACATCCAATGTTAAAGTCATCATTGGTGAAATGGTTAATGACAGCTTAAACATAATTGGTGTTGGAAATGTAAAATCAAATGGTTTAAAGAAGGGATCGATAGTCGATATAGATGAGACTGTTCGATCAATTAAAAAAGCAATTGAACAAGCTGAGCGTATGGTGGGAATCCACATTGAGCAAGTTGTAGTGGGTGTCAATGCAAACCAGGTACAGCTACTTCCTTGTCATGGAGTAGTCGCTGTTTCAAATGAAGATCGTGAAATCGGAAATGAAGATGTCTTACGCGTTCTAGATGCAGCACAAGTTGTGTCAATTGCTCCTGAACGTGAATTTATTGATGTGGTACCTCGACAGTTCATTGTAGACGGTCTTGACGAGATTAACGATCCACGCGGGATGATCGGTGTAAGATTAGAAATGGAAGGTACACTTATTACAGGCTCGAGAACTTTACTACATAACCTACTTCGTTGTGTAGAAAAAGCAGGTCTTGAAATTGTTGATATTTGTCTTCAACCTTTAGCGGCTGCAACAGTTGCAATATCTTCAGATGAAAAAAATAGAGGAGTGGCCCTTGTTGATATTGGGGGAGGCTCTACAACTTTATCTATTTTTAAAGATGGAGAGTTACAAGCAACGAGCGTATTACCATTAGGTGGAGACCATATAACGAAGGATATTGCGATTGGGTTGAAAACTTCAACTGAAAATGCAGATCAAATTAAGTTAAAATATGGACATGCTTTTTATGATACAGCATCTGAAGAAGAAATGTTTACGGTTCCTATTATGGGAAGCGATCAAACAGAACAGTATTCACAATTGGAATTATCGGATATTATCGAGGCTCGTGTAGAGGAAATTTTAATGTTTGTTCAAGATGAAGTGCACAAGTTAGGAATAAAGCAAGTTGCTTCTGGCTATGTACTAACTGGTGGAATTGCTTCTATGCCAGGTGTTCTTGATCTTGCATATGATATCTTACATGAAAATGTTCGTATAGCAACTCCCGATTATATTGGTGTGCGTGAGCCACAATATACAATGGGAGTAGGCTTAATTAAACACTCATATCAAAAAGCTAAATTACGTGGAAAAAATGTGCAGGAAAAGCAAGAGCATTTTGAACCAGTGCCAGCACCAATGCCGGTACAACAGCAACCTGCGAAACAAAAAACTCGTAATCAAAACAATAATAATCAAAATGATGACCGTATGATGTCAAAAGTAAAACGTGTATTCCGTTATTTATGGGATTAAAATTGGACACGAAAAATGAGGTTCTAGGGGGATTTCGACATGTTAGAGTTTGATACTACTCAAGATCAATTAGCAAATATAAAAGTTATCGGTGTCGGCGGCGGCGGAAACAATGCTGTAAACCGTATGATTGAACACGGTGTACAAGGTGTAGACTTTATCGCTGTGAATACTGATGCACAAGCATTAAATCTATCAAAAGCTGAAACAAAAATGCAAATTGGTGGAAAATTAACGCGTGGACTTGGTGCAGGCGCAAACCCTGAAGTAGGGAAAAAAGCGGCGGAAGAAAGTAAAGAACAGATCCAAGAAGCACTTCGTGGTGCAGATATGGTATTCGTAACTGCTGGTATGGGTGGCGGAACTGGAACTGGTGCAGCTCCAGTTGTTGCTCAAGTTGCAAAAGAATTAGGTGCGTTAACAGTTGGTGTTGTAACACGTCCATTTACATTTGAAGGACGTAAACGTGCGACGCAAGCTGCATCTGGTATTGCGGCATTTAAAGAAAATGTAGATACACTTATTGTAATTCCAAACGATCGCTTATTAGAGATTGTTGATAAAAATACGCCGATGTTAGAAGCATTCCGTGAAGCTGATAACGTATTACGCCAAGGTGTTCAAGGTATTTCTGATTTAATTGCAACACCAGGTTTAATTAACTTAGACTTTGCAGACGTAAAGACAATTATGTCTAATAGAGGTTCTGCTTTAATGGGTATTGGTTCTGGTAATGGTGAAAATCGTGCTGCTGAAGCTGCGAAGAAAGCTATTTCTAGTCCATTACTAGAAACATCTATTGATGGAGCTCAAGGTGTTATTATGAACATTACGGGCGGCGCGAACTTAAGCTTATACGAAGTACAAGAAGCAGCAGACATTGTAGCTTCAGCTTCGGATCCAGAAGTAAATATGATCTTCGGTTCTGTTATTAATGAAGGATTAAAAGATGATATTGTTGTCACTGTAATTGCAACTGGTTTTGATGATAGTGCTGCGACGCAGCCGCCAAAACCAATTATTCGTCCGACTGCGAATCACACGCAACAGCAACAACAACCAGTAGCTCAACCTTCAAAACAACGTGAAGTTAAGCGTGAAATGAAACGTGAAGAGCCGGTTGTGCATGATCGTCATACAGATTCAGATGACATCGATATTCCAGCATTCTTACGTAACCGTCGTAGACGATAAAAGAAAAGGAGCTTTCATGCTCCTTTTTTATTATTGGAATGAAAAAGATCTGCTTAGCAGGTCTTTTTTTTATTTGTAGATGAAGTTGTGAGAAAGAGGATGTAAATTTGCTTACATATAATTCAATTATTATGTATATAAGTAAGAAATTCATATTATTCTATGAAAAATACACTTTTATTTTTTACCGACAGATTATGTCTAGAAATCACAAAATAACAAAAAAACCCCTCCACCAATTGACACACTTTCCTATTGGATATGCATTATACTAGTCTCAACTTAAAAAAAGAGGTGAATTGTTTGGTTGTTTACGCCGACATTGTTTGGTTGTTAAACGCCTGCATTGATTTTCTTTTACTTTTATTAACAGCCACCGTGTTAAAAAAGAGAATCAAAAGATGGAGGCTTGTGTTAGGAGCATTTATAGGTTCAACTATTGTTATTTTCGCCTTTACTCCTTTTGCTTCTATGATGACACATCCAATTATGAAACTGTTGTACTCGTTACTTATTGTGTATACAGCATTTGGGTTTTCAACATTTAGAAATTATGCACAAACTGTTTTTACTTTTTACTTTGTCACTTTTATGGTTGGTGGAGGATTAATTGGAACTCATTTCTTTTTGCAAACGAACGAAATGGTAAATGGATTAGTTCAATCTAAATCAGTTTCTTACGGTGATCCAATTAGTTGGTTGTTTGTGATTTTTGGTTTTCCAGTAATTTATTACTTTTCTAAAAAGCGTATAGAAAGCGTAGAAGTCACAAAGATACACTATGATCAAATCGTGAAAGTGAAAATTCAATTAGTTGGAGAGGAATTGGAACTAGCAGGTCTAATTGATAGTGGGAACCAACTTTATGATCCGTTAACAAAAACACCCGTTATGATTATGCATATTTCATCATTAGAACATTGTTTGCCAGTTTGGTTAACAGAACAAATTTATTCCAAAACAGAAATTCCTCAAATACCAGAAAATGATTCCGGATGGGCAACGAAACTGCGTTTAATTCCTTTCCGAGCAGTAGGAGTAGAGAATCAATTTTTATGGGCAATTAAGCCAGATTGTGTGCAAGTTTATCATGAAGATAGTTCGATTGTTGTAAATAAAGTATTGATTGGATTAAATACACAACAATTATCTAGCAATGGAGAGTATCAATGCATTGTACATCCGAAAATGTTGATTTCGCAAAAGATGGTAATAGCTTAATTATGAGAGGCGGGATAATATGATGAAATTAAAATTTTATTTGGTATACCTTTGGTATAAAGTATTGCTGAAATTAGGAATTAAGACCGATGAAATTTATTATATTGGTGGAAGTGAAGCGTTGCCACCACCGTTAACGAAAGAAGAAGAGGAAGTTCTTTTGAATAAATTGCCAAAGGGAGATCAAGCGGCGAGGTCACTGCTTATTGAACGTAACTTACGGCTTGTTGTATATATAGCAAGAAAGTTTGAAAATACAGGGATAAATATTGAGGATTTAATTAGTATAGGAACAATTGGTCTTATAAAAGCAGTGAATACATTTAATCCAGAAAAGAAAATTAAATTAGCAACATATGCATCTCGTTGTATAGAAAATGAGATTTTAATGCATTTGCGTCGAAATAATAAAAATCGTTCGGAAGTTTCGTTTGATGAACCTCTTAACATTGATTGGGACGGAAATGAACTGTTATTATCAGATGTTTTAGGTACAGATGATGACATTATTACAAAAGATTTAGAAGCTACAGTAGATCGTCATCTTTTAATGAAAGCATTGCATCAATTAAATGATCGTGAAAAACAAATTATGGAGCTTCGGTTTGGACTCGCTGGTGGCGAAGAGAAGACACAAAAAGATGTGGCTGATATGCTTGGAATTTCACAGTCTTATATTTCTCGTTTGGAAAAAAGAATTATAAAAAGATTACGAAAAGAATTTAATAAAATGGTGTGAAGAATAGGACCAGTCGGTATTTAGACTGGTCCTATTCTTTTTTGTGCATTAGGAAATATGATGTTTGTGAAAAATGATGGAAAAACCACATGCATAAAATCCCCTTCAAAGGAAATACTTTACACTGTACAGCAACTCCCGATAGGAGGGAACACTTTGACGAGAAACAAAGTAGAAATTTGCGGTGTTGATACAGCTAAACTTCCAGTACTAAAAAATGAAGAGATGCGTAAATTATTTCGTGAAATGCAAAGTGGAGAGATAAGCGCAAGAGAGAAATTAGTGAATGGAAACTTACGTCTTGTACTGAGCGTCATCCAAAGATTTAATAACAGAGGAGAATATGTTGATGATTTATTTCAAGTTGGCTGCATTGGACTTATGAAATCCATTGATAATTTTGATTTAGGCCAAAATGTAAAATTTTCAACGTATGCTGTGCCGATGATTATTGGGGAAATACGCAGATATTTGCGTGATAACAATCCAATTCGCGTATCTCGGTCGTTACGAGATATTGCGTATAAAGCATTGCAAGTAAGAGAGAAATTGATTGCTGAAAACTCGAAAGAACCGACAGCAATGGATATTGCCAAAGTTCTTGAAGTGACACATGAAGAAATTGTTTTTGCGTTAGATGCTATTCAAGACCCAGTTTCATTGTTTGAACCGATTTATAATGATGGAGGAGATCCTATTTTTGTTATGGATCAGTTAAGTGATGAAAAACAAAAGGACGAGCAGTGGGTTGAAGAACTAGCGTTGAAAGAGGGGATGAAACGTTTAAATGATCGTGAGAAAATGATTATTCGAAAACGTTTCTTCCAAGGAAAGACACAGATGGAAGTTGCCGAAGAAATTGGGATTTCTCAGGCGCAAGTATCACGTTTGGAGAAGTCTGCTATTAAGCAAATGAATAAGACGATTCAAGGATAAGGCCCTCACCAGTTATGGTGAGGCCTTTTTTATATAATATTTTGCGCTCATAGTAAAGTAGATCGGTTCATATAATGAAAATAAAATGGATGTTCTATTAGTAGCAGTTATATACTGCTTATTCGCTTTTAAATTCGGCTGAAGTAAAGAAGTTAGGTGGAAGTCATGTTGCCCGTAAAAGTCCGATTGGCATGGGGGAATAGTCAGTAGGGATGGGCAATATCTCCACTGATTAAGGTTGCACTTTATTTGAGAGCGTACTTACAATTCATGATATAAGGGAGAGGATGAATATGATTCGAATTTCGGAGTTTCAAATGAAGGATGTTGTGAATGTTTTAGATGGAAAAAGGCTTGGAAATATTGGAGATATTGATTTTGATATAGACACAGGGAAGATTAGGGCAGTTATTATTTCCAAGCAGACACGAATGCTTGGACTCTTTGGAAAGGAAGTAGAATTTGTAATTCCTTGGGAGCAAATTATGAAGATTGGGGAAGATGTCATACTTGTGAGGGTGGATAATATTAATTCTGTAACAGAATCAATACAAACACCGACAATTTCTTAAAGAATATTACAAATTCCTCTTTTTTTTCAGTTGTCATTATGAAAAAATAAAAGTATGGTAAAATAGACAGGAAGTACCATGCTTTTTTATGTTATTTTAATTAAAAGGAGCCGCTTTGTTATGAGAGAACCATTTAAATATGTGGACGGTATACTGTATTTACAAGCGTGGAAAGAACTTGGAAACATTACTGTTGGATTTACGACAAAAGATGGTGGAGTAAGTACAGGCTCCTTTCATGCGATGAATTTAGGATTACATGTGAATGATATCGTGGAGAACGTTCATGAAAACAGACGCATTTTAGCAAATAAGTTACAAAAACCATTAGAAAACTGGATTTGCTCTGAACAAGTTCATGACCATCATGTTGAGAAAGTAGGATTGCAAGAAAAAGGGAAAGGCGTTTATTCATATGAAGACGGTATTCCAAAAACGGATGGCATTTATACGACGAACAAAGATGTTCTCTTAACATCTTGTTACGCTGATTGTGTTCCGCTCTATTTTTATGCACCATCACATGATATGATAGGACTTGCGCATGCTGGGTGGAAAGGGACTGTAACAGAGATCGCGAAAGAAATGATTCAAAAGTGGAATGCAGAAGGTGTTTCAAGTGATGAAATTCATGTCGCAATTGGGCCGGCGATCGGATCATGTTGTTATGTTGTTGATGATCGTGTATTAACAGCAGCACAGCAAGTAGTAAACGGACCTGTTCCTTATAAAGTAATTTCTGATGGTCAGTATGCAATTAATTTAAAAGAAGTTAATCGTATATTATGTGTACAAGCAGGCATAAAAGAAGAACATATTGTAATGTCATCTCTTTGTACAAGCTGTGAAGAACAATTATTTTTCTCTCATCGTCGTGATCAAGGTAAGACGGGGAGAATGTTGAGTTTCATAGGTTTTAAGGAGGAGTGAAGCAAGTGACAGTGCAAGGGAATTTAGCAGGTGTAAACGAAGCAATTAAAGAATCTTGTGCACGAGCTGGACGTTCGATGAAAGATATTAAGCTCGTTGCAGTTACAAAAACTGTAGGAATTGAAAAAACAAGCGAAGTAATTGAAGCAGGAATTATTGATTTAGGTGAAAATAGAAATGAAGGTTTCTCACAAAAATACGAGCATTTCGGTTCAAACGTGAATTGGCATTTTATTGGCTCATTGCAAACGAGAAAAGTAAAAGAAATCATTAATGAGATTGATTATTTACATTCATTAGATCGTCTCTCACTTGCAAAAGAAATTCAAAAACGTGCTGATAAGAAAGTTAAATGCTTTATTCAAGTGAAAACATCATCTGAAGAATCAAAGCAAGGATTGGCGATAGAAGAAACAATTTCTTTTATTCAAAGTTTGCAAGAATTGGATAAGATTGAAGTGGTAGGATTAATGACAATGGCTCCGTTTACAGGAGAAGAGGAAGAGATTCGTCGCTGCTTTAAGGAATTGCGCATGCTACAAACAGAGGTGCAAGAGCTAGAATTATTACATGCACCATGTAAAGAATTATCAATGGGAATGTCAAATGATTACACGATTGCAATTGAGGAAGGCGCTACATATATTCGTTTGGGAACGGTTTTAGTAGGAAAAGCGTAAGAGGAAGGAGAAAGTTATTATGAGTTGGTCAAAAGTAAAATACTTCTTTTTTGACACACCGGAAGAAAAAGAAGCAGCTCAATATAGTTATGAAAAGGAGCAAACAGACATGAAAAAACAACAAGACCCCCCTGAAAAACAAGATGTTCCGTTTGCGAAAATGCAACCGAAGCAAAATGTAGTGAGTATTGAAACAGCGAAGCAATCTTCAAAAGTTGTTTTACTAGAACCACGCACATATTCGGAAGCACAAGGCATTTCGGATCACTTAAAAGGTAGACGAGCTGTTGTAATTAATTTACAAAGAATGTCTACAGATCAAGCTGTACGTATCGTTGACTTTTTAAGTGGTACTGTATACGCTATAGACGGGGATATTCAAAAGATAGGCCCAAAAACATTTATGTGTACACCTGAAAATGTAGATATTGTTGGTGCAATTTCAGAGTTGTTCGGTGAAGAAGAAGAAACAAATATAAAGAGGTGGTAATACGCCATGGGAACAGTTTTAACAGTTTTACTTTATGCTATCGAGATTTACTCGTGGGCACTTATTATTTACATTCTCCTATCATGGTTTCCTGGTGCAAAGGAATCAACTTTTGGAGAGTTTCTTGCACGTATTTGTGAACCGTATTTAGAACCATTTCGCAGGTTTATTCCGCCGCTTGGTATGATTGACATCTCTCCAATCGTTGCGATTCTTGCGTTAAAGCTTGCTACAAATGGTTTAGTAAGTTTATTCCGCTATTTCTTATAATAAGAGGTTACTTACATGAGCATCTATGAGCATTTTAGACCTGATGAAGAGGTCTTTGTGGATAAAGTATTAGAGTGGAAACAGGAGGCTGAGTATCATCAAGTCAAGTTAACAGATTTTCTTGATCCAAGACAGCAACAAATTGTCTCTATGGTAATAGGGCAAGGAGAGGTTGCTGTACGCTTTGATGGTGCGATGCCTGAATCTGAACGAAAAAGAGCACTAATTTATCCAGACTATCTAGAATTAAATGAAGAAGAATTTCAAGTAGAAGTATTAGAAATTGACTATCCTTCCAAATTTTATACGCTAGAACACAGGCAAATATTAGGTGCATTTATGTCACTTGGTTTAACCAGAGAAAAATGTGGTGATATTTTGCTTCAAGAAAATCGTGCCCAAATTGCAGTTGCAAAAGAAGTTGCATCTTATATTGAAATGAACTTACAATCAATAGGGAAAGTGAAAGTATCTCTCACGCCTGTACAAGCAGAACAAATTTTGTGTGTAGGTGAAAAGTGGGGAGAAAAATCTGGAACAGTTTCATCACTTCGTCTAGATGTTTTGTTAGCTGAAATGCTACATATATCCAGGCAGAAAGTACAGCCTCTTATAAAAGGTGGCTTAGTAAAAGTCAATTGGAAAACAGTAGAACAAACTGCGTATGAATGTTTTCCAGGAGATGTATTCTCGGTTAGAGGATACGGAAGAAGTAAAATATTTTCTGTAGAAGGTAAAACGAAGCGCGACAAATGGAGAATTTTGTATGGTATACTAAAATGATTGGTTTTTTAGAAGGAAATCCTCCTATTTTGTCGAAGAAAAGATATAATTGAAAGAGGAAATTTAGATAACTACTTGGAGGTGGCGTTGTGCCGTTAACACCATTAGATATTCATAACAAAGAATTTGGTCGCGGATTCCGTGGCTATGATGAAGATCAAGTAAATGAGTTTCTTGATCAAATTATCAAAGATTATGAATTAGTCATTCGTGAGAAAAAAACTTTAGAAGAAAAGGTTGCGCAATTAGAAGGAAAGTTAGATCATTTTTCTAATATTGAAGATACGCTAAACAAATCTATCGTTGTTGCACAAGAAGCAGCGGAAGAAGTGAAACGTAATGCGCAAAAAGAAGCGAAATTAATCGTACGTGAAGCGGAAAAGAATGCGGATCGTATCATTAACGAAGCGCTAGTAAAATCAAGAAAAGTGGCATTTGATATTGAAGAATTAAAAAAACAAGCAAAAGTATTCCGTACTCGTTTCCGTATGCTATTAGAAACACAGCTTGAAATGTTAAACAACGATGATTGGGATAAACTAATTGAGTTAGAAGACGAAGTGGACGAGCTGTTGAAAAAAGAAGAAACAGTGTAAGCTTGACGTTTTTCCCATTATTACATATAATTTTAAACAGCATATTTATTAAGAAAAACGAAGATAGGGATAAGTACCTTTTTCATACCTTATATAGCGAACTGAGGATGGTGTAAGCTCAGGATAAGGAGATTATGGGAATATCACCCTGGAGTTCCGCGCTGAACAAATAGAGTAAGCGTAGGCGTTATATTCGCGTTAAGAATATAAAGAGGATTGTATACATGCGTATAGGATCTACTAGGGTGGTACCGCGGGAGACTTTCTCGTCCCTTTTTGGGATGAGAAAGTCTCTTTTTTATTCCGTTTTTTAGGTCTTTTCTTTTATACATGTAAGGAGGAATTGAGCATGGAGTACAAAAATACATTACTAATGCCAAAAACAGAGTTCCCAATGCGTGGGAATTTACCAAAACGTGAGCCTGCAATGCAAGAAAAGTGGGCTGAAATGAATATTTATGAAAAGGTACAAGAACATACAAAAGGTCGTCCTTTATTTGTACTACATGATGGACCTCCATATGCGAATGGTGACATTCATATGGGACATGCATTAAATAAAGTATTAAAAGACTTTATTGTTCGTTATAAATCTATGACTGGTTACTCTGCGCCATATGTTCCAGGTTGGGATACGCACGGTTTACCAATTGAACAAGCTTTAACAAATAAAGGTGTAAAGCGTAAAGAAATGACAGTTGCTGAGTTCCGTAAGTTATGTGCAGAGTATGCATATGAACAAGTAGAACGTCAACGTGAACAATTTAAGCGTCTAGGTGTACGTGCTGATTGGGATAACCCATACATTACTTTAGAGCCAGCTTATGAAGCACAACAAATTAAAGTGTTTGGTGATATGGCGAAAAAAGGTTATATCTATAAAGGGCAAAAACCAGTTTACTGGTCTCCAACGAGTGAATCAGCTTTAGCAGAAGCTGAAATTGAATACCAAGATAAAAAATCAGCATCTATTTACGTAGCATTCCCTGTAAAAGATGGAAAGAACGTATTAGAAGGTGATGAGAAATTTATTATCTGGACAACAACACCTTGGACGTTACCTGCAAACTTAGGTATTTCTGTTCACCCAGAACTTGAATACAGCATCGTAAAAGTAAATGATGAAAAATATATTATTGCTTCTGAACTATTTGAGACAGTTGCAAAAACGTTAGAGTGGGAAAATGCTGAAGTTGTGAAAACGGTAAAAGGTAGCGAACTTGAGTACACAGTCTCAAAACATCCATTCTACGATCGTGATTCATTAGTTATGCTAGGAGATCACGTAACAACAGATGCAGGTACAGGTTGTGTTCATACAGCACCAGGACACGGAGAAGATGACTTTATTGTTGGTAAAAAGTATGGATTAGAAGTACTTTGTCCAGTTGACGATAAAGGTGTATTAACAGAGGAAGCACCTGGATTTGAAGGCTTATTCTATGATAAAGCTAACAAGCCAATTACAGAAAAATTAGAAGAAGTAGGCGCGTTACTAAAACTAACATTCATTACGCATTCATACCCACATGATTGGAGAACGAAAAAACCAATTATTTTCCGTGCGACAGCACAGTGGTTTGCATCTATTGAAGCATTCCGTAAAGAGTTATTAGAAGCTGTTGCGGAAACGAAATGGGTACCAGCGTGGGGAGAAACTCGTCTTCATAATATGGTTCGTGACCGTGGTGACTGGTGTATTTCTCGTCAGCGTGCATGGGGTGTACCAATTCCTGTATTCTATGCTGAGAATGGCGATCCAATTATTACGGATGAAACAATTAACCACGTAGCAGATTTATTCCGTGAACACGGTTCTAACGTATGGTTCGAGCGTGAAGCGAAAGATCTATTACCAGAAGGCTTTACACACCCAGGTAGCCCAAATGGTGAATTCCGTAAAGAAACAGACATCATGGATGTATGGTTCGATTCAGGTTCTTCTCATCAAGCGGTATTAGAAGAGCGCGAAGACTTACAACGTCCAGCTGATTTATATTTAGAAGGATCTGACCAGTATCGTGGTTGGTTTAACTCTTCATTATCAACAGCGGTTGCTGTAACAGGTAAAGCTCCATATAAAGGCGTACTAAGCCACGGTTTCGTATTAGATGGTGAAGGACGTAAAATGAGTAAGTCGATTGGAAATATCGTCGTACCGAAGAAAATTATGGATCAATTAGGCGGAGACATTTTACGCTTATGGGTATCTTCTGTTGACTATCAATCTGATGTACGTATTTCAGATGATATTTTAAAACAAGTAGCAGAAGTGTATCGTAAAATCCGTAACACATTCCGTTTCTTATTAGGAAACTTAGATGACTTTAATCCAAGTGAAAATACAGTAGCAGTAGCTGAACTTCGTGAAGTAGATCGTTACATGTTAGTGAAGTTAAATGACTTAATTACAAAAGTAAAAGATGCATATGAAACATATGACTTTGCTGCTGTATATCATGCAATTCACAACTTCTGTACAATTGATCTAAGTTCATTCTACTTAGACTTTGCAAAAGACATTTTATACATTGAAGGTGCAAATCACGCGGATCGTCGTGCAATTCAAACTGTATTATATGATGTTCTTGTTGCATTAACGAAACTTGTAACACCAATCTTACCTCATACAGCTGATGAAGTATGGCCATATGTTCCTGGTGCAGAAGAAGAAAGCGTACAGTTAACTAATATGCCAGAAGCTACAGAAGTAGAGGGTTCAGAAGCGTTAAGAGCAAAATGGGATGCATTTATGACATTACGAGATGACGTTTTAAAAGCGTTAGAAGTAGCTCGTAATGAGAAAGTAATTGGTAAGTCATTAAATGCGAGCATTACGCTATATCCGACTGCAGAAATGAAGGCTATGTTAGAGTCTATTAGTGAAGACTTAAAGCAATTATTCATCGTTTCTGAGTATAAACTTGGTGGTACAATTGAAGAAGCGCCAACAGAAGCACCAAAGTATGAGCATACAGCTGTAGTTGTAGCACAGGCGACAGGTGAGACGTGTGAACGTTGTTGGGTTGTTTCAGAAACAATTGGTAAAGATGCAGAACATGAAACATTATGTGAGCGTTGTGCAACAGTTGTTAAAGAAAACTATGTAAAATAATAAAAAACTGACTGCGCGTAAGTGCAGTCAGTTTTTTGTTTTTTCGTTGATAATATATTGAAATAACTTTCACTCTCTTTCCTATGAAGGAAAAATGTGTGTGAGGTAAGCCTGAGAATTTCGGACACACTAATCGTACATTGCAGCTGGGAGGAATGTACACGTGAATGAAATGTATATGGAAATAAAAGAAGAATTGCAATTGATGAGAAAAGAGTTGCAAGAGAGACTAGCTAAAGAAGTCATGCACAAATATGATACAGAGTTTAGCGGGGAGCTTGGATATGAAATTAAGGAAGAGATAAAGAAAAAACTGCTATTACATGATATAAAAGAGGATTTAAAAGATGTAGAACGTGCATTGTTTAAAATGGAAATAGATATGTACGGTATTTGTGAAGAAACTGGGAGAGCAATTCCTACAAAACAAATGAAAACAATGCCGACTGCCCGTACGATTCATGAATTTTTCTATGAAAAGGTAAATGTATGAGTGCGCACAACGATATTATATTACCTTTTTTTAATTTATTTTATTCTTCTATAAAGGTTCATTGTGAAAAGGTAGCAGCTATGCTAAAATTTTGAGGTACACTGTCTTTGTGGGGGAAATGAAAATGATATATTATGTAATAGCGTTATTTGTCATTGCCATCGATCAAATATCGAAGTGGCTAATTGTAAAGAACATGGAATTGGGTACGAGCATTCCGATTATCGATAATGTATTATACATAACATCACATCGAAATAGAGGAGCTGCCTGGGGTATTTTAGAAAATAAAATGTGGTTTTTCTACATTATTACAGTCGTTTTCGTAGCATTTATCGTATTTTATATGAAAAAATATGCAAAAACGGACAAACTTCTAGGTATTTCATTAGGTCTGATTTTAGGCGGAGCAATTGGTAATTTTATTGATCGTGTATTTAGACAAGAAGTAGTGGATTTCATTCACGTGTATATTTTCTCGTACAATTATCCAGTATTCAATATAGCTGATTCAGCATTATGTATTGGAGTTGTATTAATTATTATTCAAACAGTATTAGAAGGAAAGAAAACGAAGGAGTAATTGAATGAGTGAAGTAGTACAAGTAACAGTTGCAGAAGAACAAAAAAGCGAGCGAATTGATAAATTCGTTGCAGAAATAAACAGTGAATGGTCACGTTCACAAGTACAGCAATGGATTAAAGATGCTGTTGTCACAGTAAATGGGAAATCAGTTAAAGGGAATTATAAAGTAAAAGGAAATGATGAAATTACAGTAACAATTCCTGACCCAGAAGAGTTTGATATTAAAGCGGAAGATATGAATTTAGAAATTCATTATGAAGATGCAGATGTACTCGTTGTAAATAAGCCACGTGGTATGGTTGTACATCCGGCACCAGGACATACAAGTGGTACGCTTGTAAACGGACTTATGCATCATTGTACAGACCTATCAGGTATTAATGGTGTAATGCGTCCTGGTATCGTTCATCGTATTGATAAAGATACATCTGGACTATTAATGGTTGCTAAAAATGATATGGCGCACGAATCACTTGTAAATCAACTTGTAGCAAAAACAGTAACAAGACGTTACAAAGCGATTGTGCACGGTGTTATTCCGCATGATAAGGGAACGATAGATGCACCAATTGGCCGTGATAAGAAAGAGCGTCAAAGTATGACAGTTGATGAAAATGGTAAGAATGCTGTTACGCACTTCCAAGTGTTAGAGCGCTTCAAAGACTTCACACTTGTAGAATGTCGCTTAGAAACAGGACGTACGCACCAAATTCGTGTTCATATGAAATATATTGGCTATCCACTTGCGGGAGATCCAAAGTATGGTCCGAAGAAAACATTAGATATGAATGGGCAAGCACTTCATGCAGGGATTTTAGGTTTCGATCACCCTCGTACTGGTGAATATATTGAGTTTGAAGCACCGATTCCAGAAGTGTTTGAAGAAGCACTAAATATTTTACGGAAATAGTATTGACAAATCGTAAGAAAACTGAGATACTGACAACAGTTAAATAATGATCCTTTAACACAGCCCCGTGAGGTTGAGAAGGTAACGGTTTGAAATACTTAGGGTATGCTGTACCCTTTTTTCAAAAGTCCTCTCGCACACGCTGAGAGGACTTTTTTTATACCATTACTCTCACGCAAGAAAATAAGCTTGGAGGTGTAGAGCATGCAAGAGAAAGCTGTCGTTTTAGATGACCAAATGATTCGCCGCGCTTTAACACGAATTAGTCATGAAATCGTGGAACGAAATAAAGGTGTCGATAACTGTGTTCTTGTCGGAATAAAAACACGTGGAATTTTTATTGCACAACGTTTGGCAGAACGAATTGGTCAAATTGAAGGAAAAGAGATGGAAGTAGGAGAGTTAGATATTACGTTATATCGTGATGATTTAACACTACAATCGAAACATAAAGAACCACTTGTAAAAGGTTCTGATATTCCTGTAGATATTACGAAGAAAAAAGTTATCCTTGTGGATGATGTGTTATATACAGGAAGAACAGTTCGAGCAGCAATGGATGCTCTTATGGATTTAGGTAGACCATCACAAATCCAATTGGCTGTTCTTGTTGATAGAGGTCATCGTGAATTACCAATTCGCGCTGATTATGTAGGAAAGAACATTCCAACATCTAGTGAAGAGCGTATCGAAGTTGATTTGCAAGAGACAGATCAACAAGATCGAGTAAGCATATACGATAAGTAAAGCCCTTTTAAATGTAGTCCTGTGAGGCTGCCAAAGGGTCTTGGCTTTCATATGTCAAATTTGGCATACGAAAGTGTAGGACTCTTTGTGCACAGGCACAAAGAGTTTTTTTATTGCAAAGAATTAAACTGAAGGAGGATGTAACAATGGAACAAAAGCCAGTGTTAGACGTTAATGAAGTACCGAAACCGGGAAAATGGTTATTTTTAAGTATACAACATTTGTTCGCGATGTTTGGATCAACAGTGCTTGTTCCGTTTTTAACAGGATTGAATCCGTCAGTAGCATTAATATCAAGTGGATTAGGAACGTTAGCGTTTCTTCTTATAACGAAAGGTCAAGTACCTGCCTATCTAGGATCATCATTCGCCTTTATCGCACCGATTATTACAGCAAAAACAGCAGGTGGACCGGGAGCAGCAATGCTTGGTGGTTTACTAGCGGGACTTGTGTACATCTTAATCTCACTCGGAATTAAGAAATCTGGGTCAGAGTGGATAATGAAATTACTTCCGCCAATCGTAGTTGGACCAGTCGTAATGGTAATCGGTTTAGCTTTAGCACATACAGCGGTGAACATGGCGATGAACGGTGCGGATGGTAAGTATAGCATTACACACTTTTCAGTAGCATTAGTAACATTAGCAATTACAATTATCTGCTCTATATTCGGAAGAGGATTTTTCAGCATAATACCAGTACTGCTTGGCATCATCGGCGGATATATCTTTGCTTACTTCCAAGGGCTAGTAGACTTAAAGCCGGTAGCTGAGGCAAAATGGTTTGTTGTACCAGATTTCACAGTACCGTTTGTAACATACACTCCGGAGTTCTCGTGGAAGATCGTACTTTTAATGGTACCAGTTGCACTAGTAACAATTTCAGAACATATCGGACATCAAATTGTACTTGGAAATGTTATTAAAAGAGATTTAATTGAAAAACCAGGCTTACATCGTTCGATATTCGGTGATGGTGTAGCAACATTAATCGCATCACTGATCGGTGGACCACCGAATACAACATACGGTGAAAACATCGGTGTGCTAGCAATTACGAGAGCGTATAGTGTATACTTATTCATCGGTTCAGCAGTATTCGCAATCGTGTTTGGGTTTGTCGGTAAGATTTCCGCGCTGATCCACTCCATACCAACACCAGTTATGGGTGGCGTATCAATCTTACTATTCGGTGTAATTGCATCAAGCGGATTACGCATGATGGTAGATGATAAAACAGACTTAAGCGACAAACGAAACTTAATGATTGCATCAGTAATACTAGTAATCGGCATTGGTGGAGCGGTACTTCACGTAGGAGAATCGTTCCAAGTAGAAGGAATGGCACTAGCAGCGATTGTAGGTGTACTGTTAAATCTACTGTTACCAGAAACAAAACAAATAAAACAATCTAAGCAGATTGCTTCATAAAAACAACCTTTTAAATCAGTCCTGTGAGACAGAAAAGGGTGGCTTCTTCCTTGCACCCTAGTCTCACATGACTAGGGTATTTTTATACAGATATTGTTATATAAATACAAAAGTGATAACATAAAAATCAGAAAGATGAGGGATGACGATGAACCATTTGTTAACGATGAGTGAATTATCGGAACTAGAAATTTCAGAAATCCTAAAAGACGCAGAAGATTTTGCGAATGGAAAAGAGAGCAAAACAACAGAGCAAACATTTGTAGCAAACTTGTTTTTTGAAAATAGTACGAGAACGAGATTTAGCTTCGAAGTTGCTGAGAAGAGATTAGGACTTGATGTTTTAAACTTTTCAGCAGATGCATCTAGCGTACAAAAAGGAGAAACTTTATACGACACGATAAGAACACTAGAATCAGTCGGAACAAAAGCGGTAGTCATCCGCCATGAGCAAGATCGTTACTTCGATGAGCTGAAAGATCAAGTAAACATTCCAATCTTGAATGCTGGAGATGGATGTGGAAATCATCCAACGCAATGTCTGCTCGATCTTCTAACAATTAAACAAGAGTTTGGAAGATTTGAAGGTTTGAAGATTGCAATAGTTGGAGATGTTCGACATAGCCGAGTAGCACGTTCTAATGCAGAAGCATTAACGAAACTGGGCGCGACAATTTACTTTGCAAGCCCAGAAGAGTGGAAAGATGAAGATAACACATTTGGAACATACAAATCATTAGATGAACTTGTTCCAGAAGTGGATGTAATGATGTTACTTCGTGTACAACACGAGCGTCATGATCATTATGAAACAGACATTATGAAAGAGTATCACAAGCAACATGGATTAACAGTTGAAAGAGAAAAACGTATGAAAGAAGGAAGCATTATTATGCATCCAGCTCCTGTAAACCGTGATGTTGAAATTGCAAGTGAACTTGTTGAGTGTGAGCGTTCGCGCATATTCAAACAAATGGAAAATGGAGTTTACGTAAGAATGGCTGTACTAAAACGCGCCTTACCAAATGTATTAGGAGGAATGAAACATGAATTATTTGTTTAAAAATGGTCGTTATATGAATGAAGAAGGAAACATTGTAGCAACAGATCTTCTCGTACAAGACGGTAAAATTGCGAAAGTAGCAGAAAATATTACGGCAGATAATGCTGAAGTAATCGACGTAAATGGAAAGTTAATCGCACCTGGATTAGTAGATGTACACGTACATCTTCGTGAACCAGGTGGTGAACATAAAGAGACAATTGAAACAGGAACACTTGCAGCAGCAAAAGGTGGATTCACTACAATTTGTGCAATGCCAAATACACGCCCAGTACCAGATTGCAGAGAACATATGGAAGACTTGCAAAAACGTATTAAAGAAAAAGCACATGTCAACGTACTACCATACGGAGCAATTACAGTACGCCAAGCGGGTTCTGAAATGACAGATTTCGAAACGTTAAAAGAACTTGGAGCATTTGCTTTCACTGATGACGGCGTAGGCGTACAAGATGCGAGCATGATGTTAGCTGCTATGAAGCGTGCAGCGAAATTGAATATGGCAGTAGTTGCACACTGTGAAGAGAATACACTTATTAATAAAGGTTGTGTACATGAAGGGAAGTTTTCTGAGAAACACGGACTAAACGGTATCCCATCAGTATGTGAATCTGTACATATTGCAAGGGATATACTGCTTGCTGAAGCGGCAGATTGTCACTATCACGTATGTCACGTAAGTACAAAAGGATCTGTACGTGTAATCCGTGATGCGAAACGCGCTGGAATCAAAGTAACAGCAGAAGTAACACCGCATCACTTAGTGTTATGTGAAGATGATATCCCGTCAGCTGATCCTAACTTTAAAATGAACCCACCGCTTCGTGGAAAAGAAGACCACGCAGCGTTAATTGAAGGGCTATTAGATGGAACAATCGATATGATCGCAACTGATCATGCACCGCATACAGCGGAAGAGAAAGCACAAGGAATTGAAAGAGCACCATTCGGAATTACTGGTTTTGAAACAGCATTCCCACTTCTATACACAAACCTTGTGAAAAAAGGAATTATTACATTAGAGCAGTTAATTCAATTCTTAACAGAAAAGCCAGCTGATACATTCGGCTTAGAAGCAGGTCGCCTGAAAGAAGGTAGAACAGCTGATATTACAATCATTGATTTAGAACAAGAAGAAGAGATTGATCCAACAACATTCTTATCAAAAGGAAAAAATACACCATTCGCAGGTTGGAAATGCCAAGGGTGGCCGGTAATGACAATCGTTGGTGGTAAGATCGCATGGCAAAAGGAGAGTGCATTAGTATGAAAAGACAACTTATCTTAGAAGATGGAACAGTATTAATTGGAAAAGGTTTCGGAGGAGAAATCGAAAAGTCAGGTGAGGTTGTATTTACAACAGGAATGACTGGATATCAAGAAACATTATCTGATCCATCATATTGCGGTCAAATCGTAACATTCACGTACCCATTAATCGGAAACTACGGCATCAACCGTGACGATTTTGAATCGATTCACCCATCTGTAAATGGCTTAATCGTAAACGAAATTTGTGATCACCCATCAAACTTCCGTAATGAAATTTCGTTAAATGATTACTTAAAAGAAAGAAACATCCCAGGGTTAGCAGGAATTGATACGAGAAAATTAACGAGAAAAATTCGTCAATACGGTACATTACGTGGACGTCTATGTAACATGGATGCAGATGTAGAATACATCGTGAGTCAATTAAAAGCGACAGTATTTACAGATCACGTGAAACGCGTATCAACGAAAGACCCATACCCAAGTCCAGGCCGTGGACACCGAGTTGTACTTGTAGACTTCGGAATGAAACATGGTATTTTAAGAGAATTAAATAAGCGTGATTGTGATGTAATTGTAGTACCTTACAATACAACAGCAGAAGAGATTTTACGCCTTAGCCCAGATGGAATTATGTTAAGTAACGGACCTGGAGATCCAAAAGATGTGCCAGAAGCGATTGAAATGCTAAAAGACATTATCGGTAAAGTTCCTTTATTCGGAATTTGCTTAGGACATCAATTGTTCGCACTAGCATCTGGTGCGAATACAAGTAAGTTAAAATTCGGTCACCGTGGTTTAAACCATCCAGTAAAAAACCTTACAACTGGAAAAGTAGCAATTACATCTCAAAACCATGGTTACGCAGTAGAAGAAGAATCAGTTGAAAATACAGAACTTGAAATTACACATGTCGCTTTAAATGATGGAACAGTAGAAGGTCTTCGTCATACGAAGTTCCCAGCATTTACAGTACAATATCATCCAGAAGCTTCAGCAGGACCAGAAGATGCAAATGATTTATTCGAAGATTTCTTAGAAATGATTGAAAACTTCAAGAAAGAAGGGGAAGAGTTATGCCAAAACGCCTAGACATTAACACAATTTTAGTAATCGGATCAGGACCAATTGTAATTGGGCAAGCCGCAGAGTTTGATTACTCTGGTACACAAGCTTGTCAATCTCTTAGAGAAGAAGGTTACAAAGTAATCCTTGTTAACTCTAACCCAGCAACAATTATGACAGATACTGCAACAGCAGATAAAGTATATATAGAACCGTTAACATTAGAATTCGTAAGCCGTATCATTCGTAAAGAACGTCCAGATGCAATCCTACCAACATTAGGTGGTCAAACAGGTCTAAATATGGCTGTTGAACTTGCGAAATCAGGCATACTTGAAGAGTGTGGAGTTGAAATTTTAGGAACAAAATTATCAGCAATCGAGCAAGCGGAAGATCGTGATTTATTCCGTACATTAATGCAGGAATTAAATGAACCAATTCCATCTAGTACGATTATTCATACGCTAGAAGAAGCACATGAATTTGTAAAAGAAATTGGTTATCCAGTTATTGTTCGCCCGGCATTTACAATGGGGGGAACAGGTGGCGGAATCTGTAGTAATGAAGAGGAATTAATTGAAATCGTATCAGGTGGTTTAAAACATAGTCCAGTGACACAGTGTTTATTAGAAAAGAGTATTGCTGGTTGCAAGGAAATTGAATATGAAGTAATGCGTGATTCGAATGATAACGCGATTGTAGTATGTAACATGGAAAATATCGATCCAGTTGGGGTTCACACAGGTGATTCTATCGTTGTAGCACCGAGCCAAACATTAAGTGACCGTGAGTATCAAATGTTACGAAACACTTCATTAAGAATTATTCGTGCATTAGGAATTGAAGGCGGATGTAACGTTCAGCTTGCACTTGATCCACATAGCTTCCAATACTATGTAATCGAAGTAAACCCGCGTGTAAGTCGTTCATCTGCACTAGCATCTAAAGCAACTGGATATCCAATTGCTAAATTAGCGGCAAAAATTGCAGTCGGTTTAACATTAGATGAAATTATAAACCCAGTAACACAAAAGACATACGCTTGTTTCGAGCCAGCATTAGACTATGTTGTTTCAAAAATTCCACGTTGGCCATTTGATAAGTTTGAATCAGCAAACAGAACGCTTGGTACACAAATGAAGGCAACTGGTGAAGTTATGTCAATCGGACGTAACTTAGAGCAATCATTATTAAAAGCGGTTCGTTCTTTAGAACTTGGCGTTTATCACTTAGAGTTAGAGCATTTAAAAGATCTTGATAAAGAGACAATGAAAAAACGCATTATAAAAGCTGATGATGAGCGACTGTTTATTGTAGCAGAAGCAATCCGTCAAGGTGTAACGAAAGAAGAAATCAACGATTGGTGTGAAATGGACTTCTTCTTCTTACAAAAAGTTGAAAATATCGTAAACATGGAACGCGAAGTAAAAGCAAATGCAGGAAATATGGAAGTATTACAATCAGCGAAAGAAATGGGCTTCAGTGACCATTACATCGCCAATGCTTGGAGCAAAACAGAGCGTGAAATTTACGATATGCGTAAAGAAAGCAATATAACTCCTGTTTATAAAATGGTAGATACTTGTGCGGCAGAATTTGAATCTGCAACACCATACTACTACAGCACATATGGTGACGAGAATGAATCGGTTATAACAGATCGTAAGAGTGTTGTTGTACTAGGGTCTGGTCCAATCCGTATCGGTCAAGGTGTTGAGTTTGACTATGCAACAGTTCACTCTGTATGGGCAATTAAAGAAGCTGGATATGAGGCAATCATTGTTAATAACAATCCAGAAACAGTTTCAACAGACTTCAGTATTTCTGACAAATTATACTTTGAGCCATTAACAATCGAAGATGTAATGCACATTATCGATTTAGAAAAGCCAGAAGGTGTTATCGTCCAATTCGGTGGACAAACGGCAATTAACTTAGCTGCTAAGTTAGAGGCTCACGGTGTGAAAATCTTAGGAACATCACTTGAAGATTTAGACCGTGCAGAAGATCGTGATAAGTTTGAAGCAGCTCTAACACAGCTTGGTATTCCGCAACCAGTTGGTAAAACAGCAACGACTGTAGAGCAAGCAGTAGCAATCGCTGACAAAATTGGTTACCCAGTATTAGTAAGACCATCTTACGTACTAGGTGGACGTGCGATGGAAATCGTATATCGTCAAGAAGAACTGCTGCACTACATGAAAAATGCGGTTAAAGTTCACGCAGATCACCCAGTATTAATCGACCGTTACATGGTTGGTAAAGAAATTGAAGTAGATGCAATTTCAGACGGTGAGAATGTATTCATTCCAGGTATTATGGAACATATTGAACGCGCTGGAGTTCACTCTGGTGACTCAATCGGAGTATATCCACCACAAAGCTTATCTGCAAAACTGAAAGAACAAATTATTGAACATACAATTGCACTTGGAAAAGGATTAAACATTATTGGATTACTAAACATTCAGTTTGTAGTATTCAAAGATGAAGTGTATGTAATTGAAGTAAATCCACGTGCGAGCCGTACAGTACCATTCTTAAGTAAAATTACAGGCGTACCGATGGCGAATGTTGCAACGAAAGTTATTTTAGGGCAAAACCTTGTAGAACAAGGATATGGAACTGGTTATCACCCAGAAGAGAAGGAAGTGTATGTAAAAGCACCGGTATTCTCATTTGCGAAACTACGCTCAGTTGATACAACATTAGGACCTGAAATGAAATCAACAGGGGAAGTAATGGGTAAAGACTTAACTCTTGAAAAAGCATTATACAAAGGGTTAGTTGCTTCAGGAATTAACATTCCAACGCACGGATCAGTAATCATTACTGTAGCGGATAAAGATAAAGAAGAGGCAATGGAAATTGCAAAACGTTTCCACGAAATTGGCTACAATTTATTAGCAACAGCTGGAACGGCACAAACATTAGCAGAGCAAAATATCCCAGTGCAAGTTGTAAACAAAATTGATTCTGAAGACTACAACTTACTTGATATTATCCGTCAAGGAAAAGCACAGTTTGTAATCAATACATTAACAAAAGGCAAACAACCAGCGCGTGATGGTTTCCGCATTCGCCGTGAATCAGTAGAAAATGGTGTGGCTTGCTTAACATCACTTGATACAACGAGAGCAATCTTACGAGTATTAGAATCTATGACATTCTCAGCTCATTCAATGAAAGAAATTACGCAAACGAAGCGTCACGAGGTGGTACATGCATGATGCAAAAGCAAAATATGATCGTCGTTAACCAAAAAGAAATCGCAAAAAATATTTACGAATTAGTGCTTCAAGGGGATCTTGTGCAGCAAATGAACGACCCAGGGCAGTTTGTACACATTAAGGTAGCAGAGGGCATCACGCCCCTTCTGCGCCGCCCAATTAGTATTTGTAATGTCGATCAAGATAAGAACGAATTTACAATGCTATATCGTGCGGAAGGACAAGGAACAAAAACATTAGCAAAAAGAAAACAAGGCGAACTTGTAGATGTGTTAGGACCACTTGGACATGGTTTTCCTGTAGAAGAAGCGGAAGCTGGACAAACGGCTCTATTAGTTGGAGGGGGAATTGGTGTACCACCACTATATGAATTGTCACAGCGTCTTGTAGCAAAGGGAGTACGCGTTATTCACATCTTAGGTTTCCAAACGAAAGATGTTGTCTTCTATGAAGAGAAATTCGCAGAGCTTGGTGATACGTATGTTGCAACAGTTGATGGTACGCATGGTACAGAAGGCTTTGTAACAGATGTAATTGATAGCTATGGAATTGACTTTGACATTCTATACTCATGTGGACCTTTAGCGATGCTTCGTGCATTAGAAGGACGCTATAAAGAGAGAAAAGCCTACATTTCATTAGAAGAGCGTATGGGCTGTGGTATTGGAGCATGTTTCGCATGTGTATGCCATCTGCAAGCAGATCCGAGTGGACATTCTTACAAGAAGGTGTGTAGCGACGGACCAGTATTTCCAATCGGGGAGGTTGTACTATGAACAGATTGCAAGTTGAATTACCAGGGTTATCATTAAAAAATCCAATCATCCCAGCATCTGGTTGCTTCGGATTTGGTCGTGAGTATGCACAGTTCTATGATTTAAGTGTACTTGGATCAATTATGATTAAAGCGACAACAGAACAGCCTCGTTACGGAAACCCAACACCTCGTGTTGCTGAAACACCAGGCGGAATGCTAAATGCAATCGGGCTTCAAAATCCTGGATTAGAAAAGGTAATGAATTCTGAATTACCTTTTCTCGAGCAATTTGATCTTCCGATTATTGCAAATGTTGCTGGCTTACAAGCTGAGGATTATGTAGCAGTTGCGAAGGAAATTTCAAAGGCACCTAATGTTCATGCGCTAGAATTAAATATTTCTTGTCCAAACGTAAAAACGGGTGGTATCGCTTTTGGTACAAATCCTGAAATTGCTGCTGATTTAACGAAGCGAGTAAAAGAGGTTTCTGAAGTACCGGTATATGTGAAATTGTCACCCAACGTGGCAAACATTGTGGAGATTGCAAAAGCAATTGAAAATGCGGGTGCGGACGGTTTAACGATGATTAATACATTGCTTGGTATGCGTCTAGATTTAAAAACTGCAAAACCGATTTTAGCAAACCGTACGGGCGGACTATCAGGGCCAGCGATTAAGCCAGTAGCAATTCGTATGGTACATGAAGTAAGTCAAGCGGTTAACATTCCGATTATCGGAATGGGTGGTATTGAAACTGCGGAAGATGTAATTGAATTCTTCTATGCTGGTGCAAGCGCGGTTGCAGTAGGTACAGCGAACTTCATAGACCCGTTTGTATGTCCGACAATTATTGAAGAGTTACCAGCATTACTAGATGAATTAGGATTTGATCACATTTCGGAGTGTCAAGGAAGGAGCTGGAAGCAAACATGTCACAGTCGTTAATTGTTGCACTAGATTTTCCAGGGAAACAAGATGTAGAACAATTCTTACACCACTTTGAAGGAGAAGAGTTATTTGTCAAAGTTGGTATGGAGTTATTTTACAAAGAAGGCCCTGCGATTATTACGTACTTAAAAGAAAAAGGGCATAAGATCTTCCTAGATTTAAAACTTCATGATATTCCGAATACAGTAAAAAGCGCTATGCGTAGCCTAGCTAGTCTAGAAGTTGATATGGTAAATGTTCATGCTGCTGGGGGAAGCAGTATGATGAAAGCTGCGATTGAGGGATTAGAGGAAGGTAAGCAAGAAGGAAAAGAGAGACCGATTTGTATTGCAGTTACACAACTAACAAGCACTTCGGAAGCTATGATGAAAAAAGAGATCGGCATTGAGAAAACGTTAGAAGAAGCGGTTGCTCATTATGCAAAATTAACGAAAGAAAGTGGACTTGATGGAGTTGTTTGTTCAACACTTGAAGTTCCAAAATTACGTGAAGTATGCGGAAATGAATTTGTAACAGTAACACCGGGGATTCGTCTTGCAAGCGATGATGTAAATGACCAAGTGCGCGTAGCAACACCGAAACGTGCGAGGGAACTTGGTTCAAGCTACATCGTAGTTGGACGTAGTATTACAAAAGCAGAAAATCCGCTTGAAGCGTATAAAACAGTAAAACAACAGTGGGAAGGTGTAACAGTATGAAAAAAGAAATCGCATCGCATTTATTAGAAATTGGAGCAGTATTTTTACAACCGAATGATCCATTTACTTGGTCTTCTGGTATGAAATCACCAATTTATTGTGATAATCGTTTAACTTTATCTTATCCAAAAGTACGTCAAGCGATTGCAGCTGGATTAGAAGAGTTAATTAAAGAGCACTTCCCAACTGTAGAAGTTATTGCAGGAACAGCAACTGCTGGTATTGCGCACGCTGCATGGGTAAGCGATCGTATGGATTTACCAATGTGCTACGTACGTAGTAAGGCAAAAGGTCACGGCAAAGGGAACCAAATCGAAGGAAAAGCTGAAAAGGGTCAAAAAGTAGTAGTAGTAGAAGACTTAATTTCAACTGGCGGTAGTGCAATTACATGTGTAGAAGCACTTCGCGAAGCTGGCTGTGAAGTATTAGGAATCGTATCAATCTTCACATACGAGCTAGAGTCAGGAAAAGAAAAATTAGAAGCAGCTAACGTAGCGTCATATTCTTTAAGTGATTACAGTGCATTAACTGAAGTTGCAGCAGAAAAAGGTATGATTGGACAAGCTGAAACGAAAAAATTACAAGAGTGGCGTAAAAATCCAGCGGACGAGGCTTGGGTTACAGCGTAATATGAAAAAAGACGACTGCGGGGGAACGCGGTCGTCTTTTTATATCCTTGTTAAAAATTCGCGTAAAGAACGTATTGTGGGCACATCGTATTTTAGCAGTGAGTCGTTCCGGTTTAACCAAATCCCATGCATTCCAGCTATTGTACTACTAATTGCATCTGTTTCTAATCGATCGCCAATATAATAGCAATCTTTCATTTCAAGATTCGATTGTAATCCGGCTCTGTGGAAAATTTCTGGGTCTGGTTTCGAAATACCAATTTCACTAGAAGTAAATATGTATTTGAAATATTGTAGAATGTTTAGAGCAGTTAACTTTTCGATTTGTTGTTCATAGTCGCCATTACTAATGATGCCCAATGAATATCCTCTTTGCTGTAAGGATTGTAATGTATAGAGTACATCTTCAAACACGGTCCAGTTGTTCTTATATAGTTCTATATATTGATTGAATTTGTGCTGAGATTCCCCGGGTGATAAGTTTACTCCATATGTTTTAAATAAATGATACATTCGCATCCCTTGTTGTTCTTGAAAAGATAATTCTTTGGATAAAAATTTGTTGAAATATTGTTCGGATAATTCATGCCATAGTTTCGAGGCCTCTAATTCGTTTCCTGAAAAAATATCATTATACTGTTGGAAGAAATGCGAGATACCATTTTTCTCAGCAGTCTCATAATCAAGTAAAGTTCCATCGACATCAAAGAAAATCATATTATAATCTCCTTGCTAATAACTATTTAGCGTTTTCTGCAACTTCATATCCTCTTACAAACAATAGAGTCATATAAGAAACAATAAATGAGAAGATGCTGTACATACCAACCCAAAAGAAAAATTTTGGAGTAAGGGCGATAACACCTATTATTAAAAAACTAGCAAACGTTACAATCGGCATTACGTAATACGTTTTCGTTCTACGTGTTCCAATAACAGAAACGATAAAGATAAGTAATGGACAAATTAATAAGACGAAAATCAATTCATTCATAGTTATGTCCCCTTTTCTAATGGAAGTAATCTGTTTCTCGTAAACGTTTTGAAATAAATACTCTCTTAATATAATTTCGCTAACATATACGTAATCCCTTTTGAAAGTCAGTAATACATGATGGATTTCACAATAAAAAACGTAAGCAAGAGAACAATTGCTTACGTTATAAAATAAACATCGCAACGATCGTGGTGACAATTAAGCCAATCACAACCGGTAAAAAGTTTCGGCGTGCAAGTTCAAATGGATCAACTTTACAAATGGCAGCGGCAGGAATAAGTGCCCAAGGAATTAACGTTCCTCCCCCGGTCCATATAGCTGCAATTTGTCCGAGTGCTGTTAATGTAGCTGTTCCATGACCAAGTGCTGTGCCGAAAAGATTTGCAATCGAACCAGCAAGTGATATACCTGAAAAACCTGATCCATCTAACCCTGTTATAACACCAACGATAGTTAATGTTCCTGCGGATACATATTGATTTAAAGGAACCGTTTGAGATAAGGCGATTCCTAAGTCGTTAATAATTCCGTGTGAACCTTTCGGTAAATAGTCCCCGATAATTTTTACAAAGCCGCTATCTCCTAAATAAAAGAGTGCAGCGATTGGAATAACTGGCCCGAAAATTTTAAATCCAAATTGGAGCCCCTCTATAAAATAATCGGTCGTTTTATTTAGTCCATTTCCTTTGTAGGCGATGAGAGAAATGATGATAATCATAATAACAGTCGTCCCGCCGATAAGTGCTGTTGCGTCGCTTCCTTGTAGTTTAAATTGAATCATGCAAAGAATATCGATGGCATATACGATCGGAATACAAATAGCGAGCCATTTTGTTGTCCGAGAAGATAATGAAGTGAGCGTTTTAGAAGACTCAGTTGATGGAATAGATTCTTGTATAGATAAGCCTGTATGAAATTCTTTTCGTAAGAAGAAGAATGCGACAGAAGTTGTTACAATACCCATAACGATAACGAGGGGAACACTGGCAGAAACAACGCTAGAAACAGGCAACCCAGCAGCGTCAGCGGTTAATTTTGGTGCACCTTGAATAACGAAGTCACCAGATAAGGAGATGCCGTGTCCGAATAAGTTCATAGCAATCGCAACCCCAATTGGCGGAAGGCCTACACGTACAGCGACAGGTAATAAAATTGCTCCCATTAAGGCGACAGCAGGAGAGGGCCAAAAGAAGAAAGAAATTGTCATCATCAAAAGGCCGATAATCCAGTAGGCGAGGGTAGGGGTACGAATCATCTTTGTAAATGGTGAAATCATTGTATCATTTATGCCAGTATGAACGAGTAGATTGCTCATGGATACGATAATGGAGATGATTAATATAGTTGGTAATAGTTCAGTAATGGCGTAGATGAAGCTTTGAAAAATACCGCTAATGGCAAGAGGAATAGAACTTGTTGCGGTTAATGCCAGTAAAAAGATAAAAACGATACAAATGATCGTCGTATCTTTTCTAAAAATAAAGAAGGTAATAATAGTGAGTAAACAAAGAATATAGAGAGCGTGTAAAAGCGTTAATTCAACTCCCATAACATTCACATCCTTAGGCGTTCGTGTAGTTCATTGTATGAAAGCAGTGAAAGTATGTGAGTATAGGAAAAAGAAAAAAATAAAATTTCATGTACTGTAATGGTAAGACTTAAAAATGGATGTTACAATACAATTAATCCTAAAAATGGAATTAAAGGAGGGGCTATGCACAAAAAAATTGGTTTTTGGGGATTTATTATATCTTGTAGTCTATTAATCATTTTAAATCTATTTACAAAGAATGAATGGATAAGTATTATACCTGTTCTCGGGTTTGTTTTTATACTGTTATATCGTTGGGATGACATGAAACAATATAGTAAGAAAAGTATTGGAATTATGATAGGTATCATTGTTGTTTGTTCATTTGTCGTAGGGTTTATTTTAATAGAGGGGCAAAGGCAAATGGAGAAAATGTCTATTTTTCAAGAATGGATGTCGTCTGCGAAAGGTCTTTATCTTGTAATTGTAGTCGTCATTTTTCTAGGAGTCATGATAAGAATAGGGAGTTACATATTAAAGAGCGAATAGAACGGGGGGAGTGCGAATGAGAGAAAAAATAGGGTATTATGGTGTGCTCGGTTGTTTAATATTATCAGTCATTTCAGGACAATTTCTTAAAAGTGAATGGATAGGCGTTATATTATGTATAGGAGTATTGATTTTTGCTCCCATGTATCGCTGGGATGAATGGAAAGCATATAGTCGAAAAAAGAAAATTGTTTTCAGTATCGAGTTTGTCATTATAATTGGTACGATTCCATTTTTGTTATTGAAAGGAAATGAGATAATAGATGGAATTGTAATGTTTCAAGGGTGGTTATTTATTGCAAAATTGCTATATTTAATATGCATTTTAATGTTGGTAGCGGTAGTCACTAAAACAGTAAACGAAAAGCTATTCGTTAATGAATAAAAGAAAATGCCACCTTATTCGGTGGCATTTTCTCATTTTACTGCATGAGCTTTTTGCATCTTTTTAATTAAACGAATTTGTCCACGATGATTGATTTCATCTTCAAATACGTGAAACCATTTAAAGTAGTTATTTGCTGGTTTGTCATACCAAAATTCTGTCGTTTTAAATAACCATTCATCAGGTAACGTTTGAAAAGTTTCGATTGTTTTGGAACGTACTTCTTGTAATGTATGCATGTAAAATTCTATAGCGTTTCCTTTTATTTTCTCACGTCCAAGATCACCTAACTCAATACCAGGTAACCAACGTTCTAATTCAGCTTCCGTTGGTTCACGGTCTTCAAAAGTATGAATCTGGTAGTAAAATTCAACAGCGGCCATAGGGTACAATAACATACCAATTGAATTTGCTTCATCATCATATAAATAATCAAGTTCTTCAATTGTTAAGCCTTCGACAGCCTGCATTGTTGTATAGCGAGCGTAATTCATCATGGAAACAAGTTTTGAAAATTCAACTTGTAAACCATCTATTTTATCAATTACAAAATTCAATTTAAATGCCCCCTCTTTAAATGAATACCCCAGAGAAGGAATTTTATGTGCAATGAAAAAATCCTGTTAAAAACTTTAAACTATTAACAAGGAATAACAATTAGCTCTTTATTTGATTTTGTAATAACTTCATATCCGTCTTTTGTAATGACGATATCATCTTCAATTCTACAACCGCCCCAGTTTGGTATATAAATACCTGGTTCAACTGTAACAACCATACCTTCTTCTAAAGTAGCCTTACTTTCTTGGGATAGGCGAAGCGGTTCATGTATTTCTAACCCAAGACCATGACCAGTAGAGTGACCGAAATATTGACCGTATCCATGTTCTGTAATGTAATCTCTCGTTATATCATCGATACTTTTCGCAGTTTCTCCAGGCTTAATCGCTTCAGTCCCACGTTTTAACGCTTCTCGTACAACATTGTATATCTTTTTGAATTCTTCTGATGGTTCCCCTATTGCTACAGTACGTGTAATATCGGAACAATATCCGTCGTAAAGTGCACCGAAATCTAATGTAACGATGTCGCCTCGTTCGATTATTTTATTTGATGCAACTCCATGAGGAAGTGAAGAACGAACGCCAGAAGCTACAATAATTTGAAATGATGAGGATGTAGCACCTTTTTTTCGCATGAAAAATTCTAACTCATCTCGTACATCATGTTCACTTATTCCCGGTTTTAGAAACTTAAGGATGTGGTGAAATGCGTCGTCAGCAATATTAGCCGCAATTTTCATTGTTTCTATTTCAGGTGTGTCTTTAATAATACGAATATCTTCGATAATTTCACACACTTGCACCATTTCCGCATGTATGTATTTTTGTAAGTTTTTATATTGTTGTAATGTCATGTTATTTTCTTCAATTCCAAGTTTTTGAATGTTTAATTTCGATACTTGATTTGCAACTTCTTTCTCTAAATTTCCTTTATGCATAACAATTTCAGCGTCTTTTATTTGTGATTTCGCTTGATCTACGTAGCGAAAATCAGTTATAAAAACCGCTTTATCCGCAGAGATTAAGACGACGCCAGCGCTGCCTGTAAAGCCTGTTGCATATTGACGATTTTCTTTTTTTGTAATAAGTAATCCGTCAATTTCATATTTTTGTAGTTGATTTTGGATTTTATTAATTCTTAAAGTCATGTTAATTTCCCCCTTTTCACAGTATTGAATAAAGCAAATAGCGTGCCAAAATGTATATTTGAAGAAAAGATAGTAGGAACTACATGTGTTTTAGGGGAGATAAAAAATTAGCCCGCTATTTGTGGGAGGCGGTTTGTTCATAAAGTCAAGATTACTTCAATAATCAGTGGGGGGATGAAAAGATATTGATTGAAGGTGCACTTTATATACATATTGTAAAAAAATTTATACAGATGTGAAATGACACTGTCAATTTTTTTGACAATATTGAAGGGAAGAAAGATGTTATGAATTAGTGAATGGATATATGAACTGAATTGAAACCATATAAAAAATGCGTCGCTTGCAAGCAACGCATTTTTTAATATTTATGCTTTTAATTTCATTACAGTATCAGCATCCGGTGTTACATATACAGTTTGCTGATTGTCATATGTAACAAAGCCAAGTTTTGCACCACTCGGTTTTTTCACATGACGTATTTTCGTGAAATCAACAGGTACAGAGCTAGACTCTTTTGCTTTACTGTAATAAGCGGCGATTTTTGCAGCCTCTAGTAAAGTTTCTTCAGCGGGTTCCAAAGAACGAATGACAACATGAGAGCCAGGTATGTCTTTCGTATGTAACCAAATTTCATCACGACGGGCAAATTTCGTTGTTAAATAATCATTTTGTTTATTGTTTTTGCCGACGAAAATTTCTGTTCCATCACTAGCTAAATATTTGTCCAATACCGGTTTAGTTGGTTTCTTCTTAGCATTTTTTGCTTTGCGATTGCGCATATAACCTTCTTCGGCTAATTCCTCGCGAATTTCTTCGATGTCTTTTGAAGAAGCAGCTTCCATTTGTTGAAGTAAGCTATCAAAATAAAGAATTTCTTCATTTGTTTTTTCGATTTGTTCTTCTACAACAACAACTGAATTTTTTGCTTTTTGATATTTTTGGAAATAGCGTTGTGCATTGTCGGATGGTGTTTTTAAAGGATCTAATGTGATTTTTACAGTCCCACCATTTTCGTCGTAATAGTTAACGACTTCAATATCTTTGTCACCTTTTTTCAAAGCATACATATTGGCTGTAAGTAGCTCTCCAAAAAGTTGATATTTATCTGCTTTCCCGGCATCTTGTAATGTTTTTTCTAGTTTAATGAGTTTTTTCTCATTTTTATTTTTTTCGTTTTGCATAAAGCGCTCTAAATCATGCGCCTGTTGTTTTACACGATCGCGCTCTGCTTTACCGAAGAAGAAGCGATCTAACAATTCGCTTACTGATGAGAATGTTTTTTCTTTTCCTTGTAAGTGCGTAAGAGGGAAAAGATAAAAGAATTCTTTCCCGTTTGCAGTACTCATTGTTGGTGAATATGTATGAGTTAGTAATGGCTTTTGTATGGAGAAAAATGCTTCAGATAATGCTTTTTCATTTACCAAACCTGCTTTTTTCACTACTTCTTTTGCGAATAACGGTGATATTCCCGTAAAGGTGCCGACAAGCTGTTTATCCATGTTTCCAGATAGAAAGTCTAGCGGTCTAATAAATTCATCATCTGTTTCAATCTGAAGCGGGTTAATTTTATGTTGTGCTGGTGGTGCAATATATTCAGCTCCAGCGTATACAGTTCGATGTCGGTTTACTGCTAAAGAAACGTGTTTTAAGCTATCTAAAATATTGTTTGTTTTTGTGTCTACTAAAATGATGTTACTATGTCGTCCCATGATTTCAATTACTAATGTCTTTAGCGATTCATCACCAATTTCATTTCTGCTGCGAACTGTAATTTGAATAATGCGCTCTAAATCAATTTGTTCAATCTTTTCAATGAAACCACCTTCTAAATGCTTGCGGAGAAGCATACAAAACATTGGTGGAAGTGCGGGTGAATCGTAATTTTGGTTTGTTAAGTGTAAACGTACATATGTCGGATGAGCGGAGAGAATCAGTTTTTGATTCTTTCCGTTTGCGCGAATATGTAATAAAATCTCGTATTTTGAAGGTTGATATATTTTGGAAATTCTTCCCGTGTAAAGAGAATTTGCAATTTCATGTGTAATCGCTCTTGTAAATAATCCATCGAATGCCATAAATGAACACTCCTTTCTAACTAAAAGTTAATTATAGCATTTTTTTGGACGAGGCTGAATAAGCTTTCATTAGAGTATGTCTGGAATCAGGAGGTCGATGGCAGGATGAATTGGTATGAAATGCGAGCACATGAAGTGGAGGAAAGAACGAATACGAATGTGGAGGTAGGTCTTACAGAGCAAGAAGCAGAGGGGCGATTAAGGAAATTTGGTACAAATGAATTGCAAGAAGCAAAGCGGCCTTCTGCACTTATGGTGTTTTTAGCGCAATTTAAAGATTTTATGGTACTTGTTTTATTTGGTGCAACAATTATTTCAGCTTTTTTAGGAGAATATATCGATTCAATTGCAATTGTTGCAATCGTTATTATCAATGGTATCCTTGGTTTCTTCCAAGAAAGGAAAGCTGAAAAATCGTTGGAAGCTTTAAAAGAGTTGGCAGCTCCTCAAGTTACGGTGCTAAGAAATGGGAAGTGGGTAAAAGCGCCGTCTAAAGCGCTTGTATTAGGTGATATTATTAAGTTTTCTAGTGGTGATCGTATTGGCGCGGATGTTCGTCTTGTGGAATCTTCAAGTTTATATATCGAAGAGTCTGCTCTTACAGGGGAGTCAGTACCGGTACAAAAGAAGGTAGAAGCATTACAAGGCCAAGATGTTTCAATTGGTGATCAAAAAAACATGGCATTTATGGGGACGATGATAACGAGAGGTGCTGGAACAGGGGTAGTCATAGCGACTGGAATGAATACAGCTATGGGCCAAATTGCAAATATGTTGCAAAATGCTGAGCAAATGGAAACACCATTACAAAGAAGGTTAGAACAGCTAGGGAAAATTTTAATTATTGTCGCTCTTATTTTGACAGCTCTTGTAGTATTAGCTGGTGTATATCAGGGGAATGAAGTGTATCACATGTTTTTGGCTGGGGTTTCGCTCGCAGTTGCGGCTATTCCGGAAGGATTACCAGCTATCGTTACAGTTGCGCTATCACTTGGTGTACAGCGCATGATTAAAAAGAGAGCAATTGTGCGAAAGTTGCCAGCTGTAGAAACGTTAGGGTGTGCTTCTGTTATTTGCTCAGATAAAACAGGAACAATGACACAAAACAAAATGATGGTAACACATATGTGGTCAGGCGGAGAATTGTGGAAAGTAACAGGTCAAGGCTATGAGCCAACGGGTTCGTTTATGAAAGGTGAAGAAGTAATTGACCCTACTAAGACGAAATCACTGTATCAACTACTCACATTTGGCTGTTTATGTAATAATGCGAATGTTATTCAAAAGAAAAAGACGTATGTGTTAGATGGAGATCCAACAGAGGGAGCTCTCGTAGCTGCTGCAATGAAGGCGGGAATATCACGTGAAGCTCTTAAAGGGAAATTTGAAGTCATTCGTGAATTTCCTTTTGATTCAACTAGAAAAATGATGAGCGTTATCGTTCGTGATCGTGAAGGGAAAAAATTTGTTATTACAAAAGGAGCACCAGATGTTCTATTGCAAATGAGCCAAACGATTTTATGGGGGAATAAACAGCAGCCTTTAAGTGAAATGTATCGAAAAGAAGTGCAGGCAGCGATTCATAGTCTAGGAAGTCAAGCTTTACGAACGATTGCGGTGGCATTTAAACCGTTAAAAGCTACAGATTCAATTGAGCATGAAAGAGAAGTAGAGCAGGATTTTATGCTTGTTGGAATACAAGGAATGATAGATCCGCCAAGACCAGAAGTGGCGCAAGCGGTGAAGGAGTGTAAGGAAGCTGGTATTAGAACGGTAATGATTACGGGAGATCATAAAGTGACAGCAATGGCAATTGCGGAACAGTTAGGGGTTTTACCAGCTGGTGGACGCGTTGTTGAAGGTGTAGAACTTGCGAATATGGATGTAGAGGCATTAGAAGATATTGTAGAAGATACGTATGTATTCGCTCGAGTGTCTCCTGAGCATAAATTGAAAATCGTTAAGGCGCTGCAAAATAAGGGGCATATAGTAGCTATGACAGGTGATGGAGTGAACGATGCTCCAGCTATTAAAACAGCTGATATAGGGATTGCGATGGGAATTACAGGGACAGATGTTGCAAAAGAAGCTTCTTCACTTGTTTTGTTAGATGATAACTTCGCTACGATTAAATCGGCGATTAAAGAAGGTAGAAACATATATGAAAATATTCGGAAGTTTATTCGATATTTGCTAGCATCTAACGTTGGTGAAATTTTAGTTATGTTATTTGCGATGTTACTTGCACTGCCATTGCCGATGGTTCCAATTCAAATTTTATGGGTGAACTTAGTTACTGACGGTTTACCAGCGATGGCATTAGGTTTGGATAAGCCTGAAGGAGATGTCATGAAGAGAACACCACGCCATCCGAAAGAAGGGGTGTTCGCTAGAGGGCTTGCGTGGAAAA
Organism: Bacillus silvicola; assembly: GCF_050524305.1. Taxonomy (NCBI): domain Bacteria; kingdom Bacillati; phylum Bacillota; class Bacilli; order Caryophanales; family Bacillaceae; genus Bacillus; species Bacillus silvicola. The sequence continues at coordinate 804,858 of NZ_JBNGVC010000012.1, read as the reverse complement.
TTATAAGTCGTGGTTTTCTAATCGGAGCAGTGACGTTAGTAGCGTTTATTATTGCATTTAACCAGCATCCAAATGAATTAAAGTATGCACAAACGGTAGCTTTTGCAACATTAGTACTTGCTCAGCTTATTCATGTATTTGATTGTCGTAGTGAACATTCTATATTTCATCGTAACCCGTTTGGAAATATATATTTAGTAGGGGCGGTTATTATTTCTTTACTGTTAATGCTTGTAGTTATATATTATCCACCATTACAGCCGATTTTTAGCACAATGCCGATACAAGCACGAGATTGGTTGTTAATTGGAGGATTATCATCTATTCCGACTTTCTTATTAGTAGGATCTTTATTAACAAGAACGAAGGATAAAAAGAAAAAGCCACTGTTATATAAGAAGGGACTAAACTTGAAATAGTCAATGATATGAAAATATGATATAATTTACAGAAGGTAGTAGAGCCTTGTCTCTATTACCTTTTTCATTGAGTTATTTCATGGCTTGGATGTGATAAAGATGATTTGTAGTATGACAGGATTTGGAAGGTCGAAAGTAGAAAATGATACTTTTCAAATAACAGTAGAAATGAAGTCGGTGAACCATCGCTTTTTAGAAATGAGTATTCGACTTCCGAAGCAAATGATGGTGTTTGAAGACAGAATTCGTAAAATAATTGCAGAACAAGTTCGCCGTGGACGTATTGAAGTGTCTATTAGTATAACAGGTGAAGGGCTTGTTGAAAGAAAATTAAGTGTGAATTGGGAGCTTCTCAAGCAGTACCAATCCATTATGGAAGATATAAAAGGGAAATTTCAATTACAAGATTCTATTACAATCGGGCAACTAATGGGAATGCCAGAAGTAACGGCAATTGAAGAAATAGAAAATGTAAATGAACAATTTGAAAACAGTTTATATGAGGCTGTTCGCCAAGCTGCTCATATGTTAAAAACGATGAGAGATGGCGAAGGAGAACGATTACATAAAGATATAGCGTATCGTTTGCAAGAGATTCACAATTGTGTAAATGCAATTATTCCACATGCACCAATTGTTACACAAAAATATCGTGAACGATTAGAAAATCGCTTAAAAGAATTACATAATCAAGATTTAGATGAACAAAGATTGCTAACAGAAGTCGCAATGTTTGCAGAGCGTTGTGATATTCACGAGGAGTTAGTTCGTTTACAAAGTCATTTAGATCAATTTCGTGAAACACTGCAGATTGAAGAGCCTGTTGGAAGGAAAATGGACTTCATCGTGCAAGAGCTGCATAGAGAAATTAATACGATTGGTTCTAAGGCAAATGACTTAACAATTTCAAAATATGTTGTAGAAATGAAAAATAACCTTGAAAAAATTCGTGAACAAGTACAAAATATTGAGTAGCTTTCAAAAAATATATAAAGTTATACGTGGTGGAGAAATCGGATAGACTTACTAGGAGGCGCAAACTATGGCCATGCGGTTTTTAAATATTGGATACGGAAATATTGTATCTGCTCATCGAATTATTGCTATTGTAAGTCCGGAGTCAGCTCCTATTAAACGAACAGTACAGGAAGCACGTGAACATAATGCTTTGCTTGATGCTACGTATGGGAGAAAAACAAGGGCGGTTATTGTTATGGATGATGGGCATGTAGTATTAAGTCCAATTCAGCCAGAGACGATTGCACATCGTTTGAATAATAAAGAAGATTTAAGTGAGGAAGGGTAGGTTTTACATATTTATGAGAAGTAGAAGAGGATTGCTCATCGTTCTTTCAGGACCTTCTGGGGTTGGAAAAGGAACGGTTCGAAAAGAGCTATTTAGCCATGAGGATACACGTTTTCAGTATTCTATTTCAGTAACGACGCGTAAACCGCGTGAAGGTGAAGTAGATGGTGTGGATTATTTCTTTAAAGAGAGAGAAGAATTTGAGGAAATGATTCGTAATGAAAAGTTACTTGAATGGGCTGAGTTTGTTGGTAATTATTACGGAACACCAATTGATTATGTTGAAAAAACATTACAAGAAGGAAAAGACGTGTTCCTAGAAATTGAAGTACAAGGAGCAATTCAAGTTAAGAAAGCCTTCCCTGAAGGTGTATTTATTTTCTTAGCACCTCCAAGTTTATCTGAACTAAAGAACCGAATTGTCGGTCGTGGTACAGAAACTGAAGATGTTATTGAAAATCGTTTAACTGTAGCGAAAGAAGAAATCGAAATGATGGACGCTTATGACTATGTTGTAGAAAACGATCAAGTTGAATTAGCTTGCGACAGAATTAAAGCAATTGTGGTTGGCGAACATTGCCGCCGCGAAAGAGTAGCAAAATATTATAAAGAAATGACGGAGGGTCTATAATTATGTTAAATCCATCAATTGATTCATTATTAACAAAAATCGATTCTAAATATACGCTTGTAACAGTAGCTGCGAAGCGTGCGCGTGAAATGCAACTTGCGAACAATTGTGTTATTGAGCAACCTGTTTCTCATAAATGTGTAGGTAAATCATTAGAAGAAATCGATGCAGAAGTATTAAAATATGTACCAAGTGAAGACAAAATCATCGATTAAGACATTCTTTTCGACAAATTAAAACATAGACTTTATAATTTTCTATGTAACGGTAACAACCTATTTACAAGTAGGTTGTTATTTTTTTACGATAGGGAAGAAATAATCGTAACAAGGTGGAACAACATATTGGTACTGACGAGCTGAAAATTCTATTTCAGTAGAATAAGTTTGAAAAAGAAAGAGGACGAGTCATATGCTAAAAGGGAAAAAGATACTTCTATGTGTAACAGGAGGCATTGCAGTTTTTAAGGCAGCTGCGTTAACGAGTAAATTGACACAAGCGGGTGCTACTGTAAAAGTAATGATGAGTGAATCGGCAATGAAGTTTGTTACACCTCTTACATTTCAAGCGCTTTCTCGCCACGATGTATATACGGATACGTTTGATGAAAAAGACTCAGCGGTTATCGCTCACATTGATTTAGCGGATTGGGCAGATGTTGTACTTGTGGCACCTGCTACAGCGAATTGCATTGGGAAGTTAGCGAATGGTATTGCGGATGATATGATAACGACTACGTTGTTGGCTACTACAGCTCCAGTTTGGATTGCGCCTGCTATGAATGTGCATATGTATGAAAATAAAATTGTTCAAAAAAATATGATGACGTTAAAAGCGTTAGGATATACATTTATTGAGCCTGGCGAAGGCTTTTTAGCATGCGGTTATGTAGCTAAGGGAAGACTGGAAGAACCTGAGGTGATTATTGGAAGGTTAGAAGAGGTTTTCTCAGAACAAAAACCATTGCAAGGAAAGCGAATATTAATAACGGCTGGCCCGACACGTGAAAAGATTGACCCAGTCCGTTTTATGACGAATTTTTCTTCTGGAAAGATGGGGTATGCGATTGCAGAAGTTGCAGCAAGCTTAGGTGCTGATGTCATACTTGTGTCAGGACCGACAGCATTAAATCCGCCATTACATGTAACAACAAGACAAGTAGAATCTGCACAAGATATGTTAGAGGCAGTTCTTCAACATTATCAGAATGTAGATGTTGTTATCAAGACAGCGGCAGTTGCAGATTATCGCCCAAAATATGTTCACGATAATAAAATGAAAAAGCAAAATGGCGATGCTGTTATTGAATTGGAAAGAACAGTAGATATTTTAAGAACATTAGGTGAGAAAAAAGAGCGACAGTTACTTATTGGATTTGCAGCTGAAACGACGAATATAGAAGAATATGCGACGAAAAAATTACGCGAGAAAAATGCAAATATGATTGTTGCGAACGATGTGAAGGCGCAAGGAGCTGGCTTTGGTACAGATACGAATATTGTAACAATGTATAGAAAAGATGGAGAGATTATTGAGTTACCACTTTTAACAAAGAAAGAAGTGGCTCGTGAAATATTAAAGCAAATCGAAATGATGTTAGAAGATGATTGTGTATGAAGTTTGCAAGTGTAATTGTTGATGTACCAGCACGTCAAACAGATCGGCCGTTTGATTATATCATCCCTAAAAAATGGGAAGATATCGTGCAAACAGGAATGCGTGTAGTAGTTCCATTCGGTCCAAGAAAATTGCAAGGCTTTATTATTGGCATAAAGGACTCGGCTGAGGTAGAAAGTAAAAAATTAAAGGCACTCCATGAAATATTAGATGTTACTCCGGTTTTAAATGAGGAATTATTAAGGCTTGGATATTGGCTTACAAGTGAAACGTTATGTTATATGATTTCAGCTTTTCAAGTGATGCTTCCGACAGCGATAAAAGCGACGTATAAAAAACGGATACAACTTCGTAAACAAGAAGAAGTAGCACCTGAACTACTGTTTTTATTTCAAAACAAAGAGGCGATAGATTGGGAAGCGATTGAGACGCAGCCGCATCTATACCGCACTATTCAACAAGAAATTAAAAATGGCACGATTGAAGTTGTTTATCAGGTAAAGGATAAAGTGCAAAAGAAAAAACAAAGAGTAGTACAGCCGGAGTTGCCAGAAGATAAATTAGAATTAGCGGCATTTGAACTGAAAAGTAAAAAACAACAAGATGTACTCTATTATTTTGTGGAAAATTATAAAAGTGTACCGTTGAAAGTGATAACAGAAGAGTTGCAAATAACAGATGCTCCAATAAAAGCACTTGTTAAAAAGGGACTAATCTCAGAAAAGTATGTGGAAGTATATCGGAATCCATATGACGATGATGATTTTGAACAAACGAAACCATTTCCGCTTACTGAGGAGCAAAAGCAAGTTATTACACCGATCTTATCATCAATTGCAAATGAAACTTATAATCCATTTTTACTATATGGTGTTACAGGAAGTGGGAAGACAGAAGTATATTTACAATCTATAGCAGCGGTGTTGAAAAAGGGAAAAGAAGCTATTGTACTTGTTCCGGAAATCGCGTTAACGCCTCAGATGGTAGATCGTTTCAAAGGTAGGTTCGGTTCGCAAGTTGCGGTTCTTCATAGTGCGCTTTCAGTTGGTGAAAAATATGATGAATGGCGAAAGATTTTAAGAAAAGAAGTGAAAGTTGTAGTTGGTGCACGTTCAGCTATTTTTGCTCCTTTTGAAAATTTAGGAATTATCATTATAGATGAAGAGCATGAATCGAGTTATAAGCAAGAAGATAATCCGAGATATCATGCAAGAGATGTAGCGGTGTGGAGAGGGCAATATCATAAGTGCCCAATCGTTCTTGGAAGTGCAACCCCAACACTTGAATCATTTGCTAGAGCAAAAAAGGGTGTCTATGAGTTGCTGACGATGGAGAAACGTATGAATGAACAAGCTTTGCCGACCGTAGAAATTGTAGATATGCGTGAAGAACTTCGTGATGGAAATCGCTCAATGTTTTCAAAGGCACTACATGAGAAAATAGCAGATCGATTAGAAAAGAAAGAACAAATGGTTCTCTTTTTAAATAGAAGGGGACATTCTACGTTTGTGATGTGCCGTGATTGTGGATATGTCGTACAATGTCCGCATTGTGATATTTCGTTGACATACCACAAAATGAATCATCGTTTAAAATGTCATTATTGTAGCCATGAGGAAAGTATGCCAACAGAGTGTCCGGCTTGTAATAGTACATACATTCGTTTTTTTGGTACTGGTACACAAAAGGTAGAAGAAGAAATCACAAAACTATTTCCACAGGCGCGAGTCATTCGAATGGACGTAGATACAACAAGCCGTAAAGGAATGCATGAAAAATTACTAAAGGCATTTGGGGAAGAGAAAGCAGATATATTACTGGGAACACAAATGATTGCAAAAGGACTTGATTTTCCGAAAGTGACGCTTGTAGGTGTATTAACGGCAGATACGATGCTGCACTTACCTGATTTCCGAGCGAGTGAAAAGACCTATCAGCTATTGACGCAAGTGAGTGGACGTGCTGGAAGGCATGAATTGCCAGGGGAAGTTGTAATTCAAACGTATACACCGGAACATTACAGTGTAGAATTAGCAAAGAATCAGCAATATGATGTGTTTTTTGAACATGAAATGCAAATGAGACGAACAAGACAATATCCGCCGTATTATTACGTTGTGCTTGTAACCGTATCTCATCCAGAATTATTAAAGGCAGTCCAAGTGACGGAAAAAATTGTCGGTCATTTACGAACGCATTGCTCACAGCAAACAATGGTATTAGGCCCAGTTGCTTCAGCGATTCCAAGGATAAAAGATAGATATCGTTACCAATGCATGATAAAATACAAACGGGAACCAAACTTAAAGAACGTGCTCAAAATGGTAAATGAACATTATCAAGCAGAAATGCAAAAAGAGCTACAAATCTCAATTGATTTTAATCCAACAATGTTAATGTAGCGGAGGGAAATATGGCAGTTTTAGAAATTGTAAAGCATCCAAATGAAGTATTAGAAACACCATGCGAAAGAGTAATTAACTTTGATAAAAAGTTAGTGAAATTGTTAAAAGATATGCATGAAACAATGTTAATTGCAGATGGCGTTGGTTTAGCTGCACCACAAGTAGGTGTGAGCTTACAAGTTGCTGTTGTTGATATCGGTGATGATACGGGTAAAATAGAATTAATAAATCCGGTTATTTTAGAAAAACGTGGTGAACAAGTAGGTCCCGAAGGCTGCTTAAGCTTTCCGGGACTTTATGGTGAAGTGGAGCGTGCAGATTACATTAAAGTGCGTGCGCAAAATCGTCGTGGGAAAATATTCTTATTAGAAGCAAAAGACTTCTTAGCGCGTGCGATTCAGCATGAAATCGATCATTTACATGGTGTTTTATTTACATCTAAAGTGACGAGATATTATGAAGAAAACGAATTAGAATAGGTGTTAAAAGGAGCGGTTTTTGAATGATAAAAGTAGTATTTATGGGAACACCGGACTTTTCTGTACCGGTGCTTCGTCGTCTTATCGAGGATGGATATGACGTAGTGGGTGTTGTAACACAACCGGATCGTCCAGTAGGTAGAAAAAAGGTTTTAACGCCTACTCCAGTTAAAGTTGAAGCAGAGAAACATGGTATTCCGGTGCTACAGCCACTGAAAATTCGTGAACAAGACGAATATGAAAAAGTATTAGCACTAGAGGCAGATTTAATTGTAACAGCTGCGTTCGGTCAGATTGTACCAAACGAAATTTTAGAAGCACCAAAGTACGGATGTATTAATGTCCATGCATCATTACTTCCAGAGCTTCGCGGTGGTGCACCGATTCATTATGCGATTATGGAAGGAAAAGCGAAAACAGGCATTACAATTATGTATATGGTAGAAAAATTAGATGCTGGTGATATCTTAACGCAAGTAGAAGTGGAAATTGACGAGCGTGAAACGACGGGCTCGTTATTCGATAAGTTAAGTGAAGCAGGTGCACATCTTCTATCTAAAACAGTACCTTTATTAATCCAAGGTAAGCTAGAACCAATTAAACAAAATGAAGATGAAGTAACGTTCGCATATAATATAAAACGTGAGCAAGAGAAAATTGATTGGACAAAAACAGGTGAAGAAGTATACAATCACATTCGCGGATTGAATCCATGGCCAGTTGCTTATACAACTTTAGCAGGACAAGTTGTAAAAGTATGGTGGGGAGAGAAAGTTTCTATGGCAGAGAAAGCTGAACCAGGTACAATAGTCGCTCATGAAGAAGATGGATTTGTTGTTGCAACAGGTAATGAGACAGGTGTTAAAATTACTGAATTACAACCGTCTGGTAAAAAGCGCATGAGTTGTTCACAGTTTTTACGTGGAACAAAACCTGAAATTGGCACGAAGTTAGGAGAAAATGAATGAGACAAAATGTTCGTGAGTTAGCTCTTGATGGTTTAATTCAAGTAGAAAAAAGTGGCGCATATAGCAACTTACTTTTAAATAACCTGATTGAAAAAAGTGCAATTGATAGAAAAGATATAGGCTTATTAACTGAAATTGTATATGGAACAATTCAACGTCGTGACACATTAGACTACTATTTACAACCATTTTTAAAAAAGAAGGTTGAGGCTTGGGTAAGAGTGTTGCTTCGCCTATCTTTATATCAAATGCTATATTTAGACCGAGTTCCAGAAAGAGCGGCTATTCATGAAGCTGTTGAGATTGCGAAACGTCGTGGGCATAAAGGGATTTCAGGCATGGTGAACGGAGTATTACGTTCAATTCAGCGAGAAGGTGTACCGTCGTTAGAAGAAATCAAGGATCCGGTAGAACGTCTTGCGATTACAACGAGTCATCCAGCTTGGCTTGTACAAGACTGGGTATCTGAATACGGTTTAGAGACAGCAGGGAAAATGTGTGAAGTAAATATGTTACCACCTGTACCGACAGCACGTGTGAATGTTGATAAAGTTACGGTGGAAGAAGCGATTGGGCTATTAGCAAACGAGGGTATAGAAGCGAAACGTGGCGATTTGTCAGATGATGCAATTCAAATTGAAAGAGGGAATGTAGCGCATACAGAAGCGTTTAAAAAAGGATTTCTCTCTATTCAAGATGAAAGCTCTATGCTGGTGGCACGTGCTTTAGAACCAAATGAGGGCGATGCAGTCCTTGATAGTTGTGCTGCCCCAGGCGGGAAAACAACGCATATTGCAGAGCGATTAAAGGGAACTGGTAAGGTAATGTCCCTTGATTTACATGCACATAAAGTGCGTTTAATTAGACAACAAGCAGATCGACTTGGTCTAGAAAATGTAGAAACAAAGGCATTAGATGCTAGAAAAGTTCAAGAGCATTTTGAAAATGAAACCTTTGATAAAATATTAGTAGATGCGCCATGTTCAGGATTCGGTGTTATAAGACGTAAACCTGATATTAAGTTAGGGAAAGATAAGGGCGATAGTGAACGATTATCAACGATTCAATTTGCGATATTAGACAAAATAGCACCATTATTAAAACAAGGTGGTCGCCTTGTTTATAGTACGTGTACAATTGAAAAAATAGAAAATGAACAAGTAATAGAACGTTTTTTACAAGAGCATCCTGAATTTGAGTGGGATACTACGATAAAAGAACGTATGCCAGAAAAATTAAGTCCGTACATTGATGAAGGTCAAGTACAAATTTTACCGCATTATTTTGCAACAGATGGCTTTTATATTGCTTGTTTAAGAAAGAAGGTGTAGCATCATGGAAACAACTGTAAAAAAACAAAAGAAAAATCTAGAAACAAAGAAACCGTCAATTTACTCTTTACAACTTCATGAAATGCAAGATTGGTTAAAGGAACAAGGGGAACCTAAATTCCGTGCAGGGCAAATTTTTGATTGGTTATATAAAAAACGTGTAAAAAATTATGAGGATATGTCAAACCTTTCTAAAGGATTGCGCGATAAATTGTCGAATTCCTTTGATATTACTACTTTAAATACATTAGTAAAACAAACGTCTTCGGATGGAACAATTAAATTCTTATTCCAGTTATACGATGGATACTCTATTGAAACGGTATTAATGCGACATGAATATGGAAATTCGATCTGTGTAACAACACAGGTTGGTTGCCGAATTGGCTGTACGTTCTGTGCTTCTACACTTGGTGGGCTAAAACGAAACCTAGAAGCTGGAGAAATTGTAGCGCAAGTAGTAGAAGTTCAGCGTGCGCTTGATGAAACAGAAGAGCGTGTAAGTTCTCTTGTTGTTATGGGAATTGGAGAGCCGTTTGATAATTATGACAACTTAATGTCATTCTTACGCATTGTAAATCATGAAAAAGGAATTCATATTGGCGCAAGGCATATGACAGTTTCAACAAGTGGAATTGTTCCAAAAATTTATAAGTTCGCTGAAGAAGATATGCAAATCAATTTTGCGATTTCATTGCATTCTGCAAATACAGAGTTACGTTCAAAATTAATGCCGATTAACCGTGCTTATAAGCTACCAGATTTAATGGAAGCTGTTAAATACTATGTAAATAGAACAGGGCGTCGTATTACGTTTGAATATGGCTTATTTGGAGGGGAAAATGACCAAGTTGAGCAAGCGGAAGAACTTGCTGCGCTCTTAAAAGGTGTAAAATGTCATGTAAACTTAATTCCGGTAAACTACGTGCCAGAACGTGATTATGTACGTACGCCACGAGAGCAAATTTTCTTATTTGAAAAGACGCTAAAAGATCGTGGAGTGAATGTAACAATTCGCCGTGAACAAGGTCATGATATTGATGCAGCCTGCGGTCAGTTGCGTGCAAAGGAGCGCAAAGAAGAGACGAGGTGACGAGATGAAAGCCGTGTTTCTATCGGATAAAGGGAAAGTTCGTCAACATAATGAAGATAGTGCAGGAGTTTTTCACAATTTAGATGGAAATATTTTAGCGGTAGTAGCAGATGGAATGGGAGGTCATCGAGCTGGCGATGTAGCTAGTTCGATGGCTATTCAATTATTCCATGATTATTGGAAGCAAACGCATAATATGAATGAGCCTAAAAAAGTAGAAAAGTGGTTACATACTAACGTTGGAATTATTAATGAGCGTATATATGCTTACTCTAAGCAGCATGTTGAATGTAATGGCATGGGAACAACGGTTATCGTAGCGATTTGTACACCTAGTTTTGTAACAATAGGTCATATAGGAGATAGTCGTTGTTATATGGTATCAGAGGGAGAAATGTCGCTTATAACGGAAGATCACTCACTTGTAAATGAACTTGTTAGGCACGGTGAAATTTCAAAAGAAGATGCAGAATATCACCCGAAAAAGAATGTTCTATTAAGAGCGTTAGGTACAGAAGAAACAGTTGGATTAGATGTTAAAACATTAGTTCTAGAAGAAGATGATCAATTGCTTCTTTGCTCTGATGGATTGTCTAACAAAGTCCCTATGGCTGATATGCAACAAATTTTACAATTGAATGAACAGCTCGAGGCGAAGGGAGAGCATTTCATTCAATTAGCAAATGATCGTGGTGGAGAAGATAATATCACCCTCGTTATTATTGATTATGCGGATTCGGCAAACGAAAGTAGGTGAAGTGCAACGTGCTGATTGGAAAACGCTTAAATGACCGTTATAAGCTGCTGAAAATGATTGGCGGTGGAGGAATGGCCAATGTATATTTAGCTCATGATGAAATACTTGGCCGAGATGTAGCGGTAAAAATATTAAGACTCGACTATTCAAATAATGAAGAGTTTATTAAACGTTTCCATCGAGAAGCGCAATCTGTTACAACGTTGTCGCATCCAAATATTGTGAATATGTATGATGTTGGGGAAGAGGATGGTATATATTATCTTGTAATGGAATATGTACCTGGACGAACATTGAAGCAATACATAATTGATCGAGGGATGTTACCGATAGGAGAAGCTCTTGATATAATGGAGCAGTTAACGTCCGCCATGGCACACGCCCATCATTTTGAGATTGTGCATCGTGATATAAAGCCGCACAATATTTTGATTCGAGATGATGGAGTGATAAAAGTCACAGACTTTGGAATTGCGACAGCTACAAGTGCAACAACAATTACACATACAAATTCGGTGCTCGGTTCTGTACATTATTTATCACCAGAACAAGCACGTGGTGGTATAGCGAATAAACAATCAGATATTTATTCACTTGGGATTGTTATGTTTGAATTGTTAACAGGAAGACAACCGTTTTCGGGTGAATCTGCTGTTGCAATAGCTTTAAAACATCTACAAAATGAAATACCATCTCCAAAAAGATGGAATGAAAATATTCCACAAAGTGTTGAAAATATTATATTAAAGGCAACTGCGAAAGATCCGTTCCATCGATATCAATCTGCTAACGCGATGAAACGGGATATTGAAACAGCGCTATATCCAGAAAGAATAAATGAACAACCATTTTACATACCAGAAGATATGGAAGCAACGAAAGCGATTCCAATCATTCAACAAGAACAATTATTCCAAAATGTGAGTGATGAAACAATTGTGCTAAAAGGAAGTAAAGTGGATGAACAAGCAAGAAAAGAAGAGACCGAATCAGGTAAGAAGAAAAAGCGCAGTAACAAATGGCTGAAGGTTTTAATTACAACATTTTTACTTTTAGCGATAGGGATAACATTAGCGCTTACTGTTATTCCAGGCTTCTTTATTCCGAAAGATGTGAAGGTTCCTGATGTGGCTGGTATGAAGTATACGACAGCTGTAAATACATTAGTTGAAAAAGGCTTTGAAGTTACAGAACCTAACATTGTATATACAGATAATGTTGAAGTGGGAAAAGTGATAAAAACAGATCCAATAGCCGGAAGAGTAGTGAAAGAAAGCTCTAAAATCACTATCTATCAATCAGGTGGAAAAAAGAAAAGTAAAATGAGTGACTTCACAGGAAAAGATTTCGAGAGTATAAGAGCTGAGTTAGAAGAAAAATATAAACAGGTTACCATTAATTTTATTGAAAATGATAAGCCGAAAGGTGAAATCGTAGAGCAAATACCAACGCCTGATCAAATGGTAGTAGAGGCAGAACAAGAACTGAAGATTTGGGTAAGTAAAGGGCCTTATCAAATTAGGCCAGGTGATTTTTCAGGATGGACTGAAAATAGTGTAAAAGGTTACTTAAATGAAAGAAAGCTTGTTTCTGATATAAAAAGGGAGTATTCAGATACTGTTGAAAAGGGACTTGTTATTTCTCAATTTCCAAAACCTGGGACACCTTTAAAAGAAGGAGATAAAGTAACGATTGTTATCTCTGATGGTCCGAAGCCCAAAGTGACGAAAACAGTAAAAGTGGATAATATTTCTATCCCATATGAAGCTTCTGCAACAGGTGAGAAAAAACCGCAAACAATAGAAATTTATAAAGAAGATATGCAGCAAAAAATGGATAGACCAGTTGAAACGAGAACGATTACTGAGTCAGCGACTATTTCTTTAGAATTTGTAATTCAAGAAGGTTCAAAGGGACATTATAAAATTGTTCGAGATGGAGTAACGATTATAGAAAAAGAAGTACCATATCCAGCTCAATAATAATGGATTCCATTCTTGTTTAATAGAGGATGGAATTTGTCCTGCTATCTGTTGGTAGTAAGACTCCCGCCTCAAAATTCGGCTGTAAAGCAAAGAAGGTAGACAGGAATTGACTGCCCGTAAAAGCCCGATTGGTGAGGGCTTTTACTAATCAGAGGGGATCGATAAAACCCCAATGATCAAAGTTTCACTTTATTACTCTTGCCTGTTATCTGTCTATATAATGGATGGTATAGCAGGCAAAAATATATGATTCAAAAGCTATAAAGGTGATATGATTGTGAATAATATTTTGAATGTGATGGTAGTTTAAATATATTAACTGGGTGTATATTTAGTTAGTTTTTAAATAATTGTTTAAAGAACTCTAGTCAATTCATTATTAATTACAGTTTCACTTTATACAAAATAAAGGAGAATTATATGCCAGAAGGAAAAATTGTAAAAGCTCTAAGTGGGTTTTATTATGTGCAGCATGAAGAAGGAATTACACAATGTCGCGGGCGTGGTGTATTTAGAAAGAATAAAATTACGCCACTTGTAGGAGACCAAGTCGTTTTTCAAGCAGATAATCCGAGTGAAGGATATGTGTTAGAAGTATTTGATCGAAAAAACGAACTTGTTAGACCTCCTATTGCTAATGTTGATCAAGCGATTCTCGTTTTCTCTGCAGTAGAACCAGATTTTAATCCCGGACTGTTAGATCGATTTTTAGTACAAATTGAATATCATAATATTAAGCCGATTATTTGTATTAGTAAGATGGATTTAGTGAATGAAAAAATGAAGGAAACTGTTGAAGCTTTTGCAAATGATTATCGTGAAATGGGTTATGATGTATTGTTTACTTCTATAAATACATCGGAAAGTATCGATATTTTGAAACCATTCTTAGAGGGCTGTGTTTCTGTCGTTGCAGGACAATCTGGTGTTGGAAAATCTTCAATGTTAAACGTTTTACGTCCAGATTTAGAATTGAAAACAAATGATATTTCTTCACATTTAGGGCGCGGGAAACATACGACAAGACACGTGGAATTAATTACAGTTGGGAGCGGACTTGTTGCGGATACACCTGGTTTTAGTTCGCTTGATTTCATAGATATAGAGGTAGAAGATCTTACATATTGTTTTCCAGAGTTGAAAGAAGCGAGCCAATACTGTAAATTTAGAGGGTGTACACATCTTTCTGAGCCGAAATGTGCGGTGAAAGTTGCGGTTGAAGAAGGAAAGATAACCGAGTATCGTTATAAGAATTACAAACAATTCGTAGAAGAAATTAGAGAGAGAAAGCCGAGGTATTAGTCATGATTAAAATTGCGCCATCGATTTTATCAGCAGATTTTTCAAAATTAGGGGAAGAAATTAAAGATGTAGAAAAAGGTGGAGCTGATTACATTCACGTCGATGTAATGGATGGACATTTCGTACCAAATATTACGATTGGACCATTAATTGTAGAAGCTATCCGTCCGATTACATCATTACCATTAGATGTACATTTAATGATTGAAAATCCTGATAACTATATCCCGACTTTCGCAAAAGCGGGAGCGGATATTATTACTGTTCATGTAGAGGCGTGTCCTCATCTACATCGTACAATTCAGTTAATTAAATCTCATGGCATTAAAGCAGGGGTTGTATTGAATCCGCATACGCCAGTTTCGGTGATTGAACATGTATTAGAAGATATAGATATGGTATTACTAATGACAGTAAATCCTGGATTTGGTGGACAGAAGTTTATTCATTCTGTATTACCGAAGATTAAAGAAGTTGCAGAAATGGTTAAAGAGCGAAATCTAGAAGTAGAAATTGAAGTTGATGGTGGTGTAAACGCTGAAACGGCAAGACTTTGTGTTGAAGCAGGAGCGAATGTTCTTGTAGCGGGATCAGCAGTATACAATCAAAAAGACCGCGGTGAAGCAATTCGTATAATTCGTGGATAAAGAATGAATGGCCTTTATTCTAGTGAAGCATCTAGTTAATTAAGACTTCACTATTTTATACAGGATAGAGCGAAAAATAAGGAGAAAGGCAATCTACCGAATGGCAGATTGCCTTTTTACAATAGAAAGGGAAGAAAAAATGATTGTTCATATTTTGGCAGGAGGACCTGTAGAATACTGCGCAGATTTTTCTCGATATGAAAATGAAGAAGTAGTGTGGGCGGCGGTTGATAGGGGAGTGTACCGTTTGTTAAAAAGTGGAATCACTCCAGCCGTTGCATTTGGAGATTACGATTCGGTTACTGAGGATGAGTTAGCATGGATGAGGCAGCAAACAAATGAGTTACATATTGTTCCGCGAGAAAAAGATCAAACAGATTTAGAAATTGCAATTAGCTGGGCTTTAGAACAAAAACCGAAATTCATTCGTATTTTTGGCGCGACTGGTGGAAGGCTTGATCATGGTTTGGCAAATATACAAATGCTTTTAAAAGGTTTAGCGGCAGAGATAGAAATGTGTATTGTAGACAATAAAAATGAAATAACAGTAAAAAAAGTTGGTAAACATATAATTGAAGAAAATGAAAACTTTCCTTATGTATCCTTTGTACCGGTTACTGAAATAGTTGAAGGTATTACATTACGTGGATTTAAGTACTCTCTTACTAACAAAACAATAGAGTGGGGATCGACACTTTGTATTAGTAATGAACTCATTGTGGAAAAAGGTAATTTTTCATTTACTTCTGGCATATTAATGATGATAAGAAGCACTGATTGAAGAAACAATTTTGCTCCTTGCATCATATAGTAAACAAGTGGAGTAATGGGGATTAGGAGGGAAACCATGAGATTTTATACAATTAAGTTACCTAAATTTCTTGGTGGAATTGTACGTGCGATGTTAAATACCTTCAAAAAAGACTAAAAAAAGCACCTATTACCGGTGCTTTTTCCATTGGTATAATAAAAAAAGAGCCTAGCGGCTCTTTTTTTTATTATTAAACACGTTCGATTTTGCCAGATTTTAATGCTCTAGCAGAAACGTAAACACGTTGAACTTTTCCGTCGATGCGTACGCGAACTTTTTGAAGGTTAGCGCCCCATTTACGTTTTGTAGCGTTCATTGCGTGAGAACGAGAGTTACCAGAACGAGCTTTTCTTCCAGTGATAGCACAAACACGAGCCATTTATATTTCCCTCCCTTGATACCTTACCATGCGTAATTTTTCAATGTTAGCCTTTTTTGCGATGCTAAAAACACTACTATAATTTAACACAACTAAAAAGAGAATGCAACACCGTAGAAAAAAGAAATCAAGAAAAATTACTTGACACCATATATCAATGAAGAAAAGCTGAAATCAAGAAAAATTGCTTGACATATTATAGTGGTACATGTTGTATAATAACAATGGACTATTTTGCTCATCATAGAAAAGTGTAGTATAAACATAAAATATGAGAGTGAAAAGAAAGAACGATGGAATTTTCTTTAAAAAGATTATATGATAGTAACTAAAGTAGTCTAGCTCACTTTCACCATTTATGAAGGGGGAAACGAGATGTCAATTGAAATTAAAACGAAGTACGGTCAAATTGATATTAGTACAGATGTAATTGCAACAATTGCTGGAGGTGCCGCAGTAGATTGCTACGGTATCGTAGGTATGGCATCAAAAAATCAGTTAAAAGATGGATTAACAGACATTTTACGAAAAGAAAACTTCACTAGAGGTGTTATTGTTCGTAAAGATGAAGATGAAGTACATATTGATATGTATATTATTGTGAGCTATGGTACGAAAATTTCAGAAGTAGCACATAACGTGCAGACTAAAGTGAAATATACATTAGATCAAACTGTAGGACTAGCAGTAGATTCTGTAAACATCTACGTACAAGGAGTTAAAGTAATAAACTTGTAATGTGCATTAAGGAGGAAAATCTGTGTCAATTCAAAAAATTGATGGAAAACGTTTATCACAAATGATCATTCAAGGAGCAAATAATTTAACAAATAATGTTCAGCTTGTTGATGCATTAAACGTATTTCCAGTTCCAGATGGCGATACCGGTACAAACATGAACTTATCAATGACTTCAGGCGCACGTGAAGTGAAAGAAAACCCTTCACAGCATGCTGGTAAAGTCGGCGTAAGTTTAGCCAAAGGATTATTAATGGGAGCTCGTGGTAACTCTGGGGTTATTTTATCTCAGTTATTCCGTGGTTTTTCTAAATCCATTGAACAAAAAGAAGAATTAACAACAGTTGATTTTGCTGCAGCTTTAGAAGCTGGAGTAGAGGCAGCATATAAAGCGGTTATGAAACCAATTGAAGGAACGATTTTAACGGTTGCAAGAGAAACGGGTAAATATGCAGTGACAGTTGCGAAAAAACAGCGCGACTTTGTTTTGTTTATGGAAGACGTTGTAAAAGAAGCGAATGCATCGTTAAATCGTACGCCAGATTTATTACCTGTATTAAAACAAGTTGGCGTTGTAGATAGCGGTGGTAAAGGTCTAGTTGTTGTATATGAAGGATTTTTAGCTGACTTAAAAGGAGAAACTATTTCTTCTAATGTGCAGACGCAACCATCTATGAATGACATGGTACGCGCAGAACATCACCGTAGTGTACAAAGCCAATTGAGTACAGAAGATATTAAGTATGGATATTGTACGGAATTCATGGTGAAATTAGAGCCTGAAAAAATGAAGGAACATAATTTCTCTGAACAAAAATTCCGTGAAGATATTAGTGTGTACGGAGATTCACTACTTGTTGTATCAGATGATGAGGTTGTTAAGGTTCATATTCATGCGGAACATCCTGGAGATCCTATGAACTATGGACAACGCTACGGTAGTCTAATTAAGATCAAAGTAGAAAATATGCGTGAACAGCATACGGCTTTATTAGATGAACCTGCTATGGAGCCTGAACAAACGAATCAACCAAAAGAGAAACAACCGTATGGTATTGTGACTGTAGCTATGGGATCTGGTATTAAAACTTTATTTGAGAGCATTGGCGCAACGAAAGTTATCGAAGGTGGCCAAACGATGAATCCAAGTACGGAGGATATCGTGAAGGCGATTGAAGAGGCGAATGCTGAAAAAATCATCATTTTACCAAATAACGGGAATATCGTAATGGCAGCAGAACAAGCAGCTTCAGTAGTAGATCAAGAAGTGATTGTTGTTCGTTCGAAAACAGTTCCTCAAGGTATGGCTGCAATGTTAGCATTTAATCCAGTTGGAACGTTAGAAGAGAATAAAGAAAACATGAACGAAGCTTTATCTCATGTGAAAACAGGTCAAATTACGTATGCTGTTCGTGATACGGAAATTGACGGTGTGGCAATTCAAAAAGATGATTTCATGTGTATTGCAGATGGAAAAATCGTATCAACAAACGCTGAAAAAGTAGGAGCTGCGAAGCAATTACTAGAAGCACTAATTGATGAGGATTCTGAAATCGTAACGATTCTACAAGGTGAAGATGCAACAGACGAAGAAGTGGCTGAATTAGTTGCGTTTGTTGAAGAGAACTTTGAAGATGCAGAAGTAGAAGTACATGCAGGGAACCAACCGGTGTATTCTTTCATCTTCTCTGTAGAATAAGAAAAGATTCGTTTTAAAAATAAATGGATTACTTACTTGCTAATGGATGAAAAGTAGTGATATGAAATTTATTACTAGTTTTTATTCAAAAGGCTAGCATATTGATGATAGAAAAGAGCCTTGCTGCTAATAGTGAGGCTCTTTTCTTACGTGTTGTATATCTTTGTTTTGTCCCTCTATTTGTGGGTAGTAAAATTTCCGCCCCTAAATTCGGCTGGAGCAAAGAAGTTAGGTGGGAGATTAACTGCCCGTAAAAGCCCGATTGGTGAGGGCTAATAATCAGTGGGGGATGAACAACCCCCCCACTGATTATAGTTTCACTTTATATAGAGGGATTAGAGTAGTTTCTCTTAGAATGCCTATGATAGAATATATAGGGTGAAAGAGAGCGATTATAGATGTCGATGATGTTAATGGAGAATCTATAGAATGAATCGAAGAAAATAATGTGACGGAGCGTGAGAATCTTGAATGAAGTTGTACAAGTTCCTGTTACGGATGTAAAGGGAATCGGAGGAGAAACATCTGAGTTATTACACGAGATGGGAATTTATACAGTTTCTCATCTATTAGAATATTTTCCGTACCGTTATGAAGACTATGCGATGAAAGATCTTGCTGAAGTGAAGCATGATGAGCGTGTGACGGTTGAAGGGAAAGTACATAGCGCTCCTTTACTTCAATATTATGGAAAGAAAAAGTCGCGTCTTACAGTTCGTGTTCTTGTCGGGCGTTATTTAATTACAGCCGTATGTTTTAATAGACCATATTATAAACAAAAGTTAAAGCTAGATGAGACGGTAACGATTACTGGTAAATGGGATCAGCATCGCCAAACGATCGCTGTATCAGAACTTCACTTTGGACCGGTTGTGCGTCAACAAGAAGTAGAGCCAGTGTATTCAGTGAAAGGGAAGTTGACAGTAAAGCAGATGCGCCGTTTTATTGCCCAGGCTTTAAAGGAATATGGAGACTCTATAATTGAAGTGTTACCTGACGGTTTGTTAAGTAGGTATAAATTATTACCACGTTATGAAGCGCTCAGGGCGTTACATTTTCCAGTGGGACAGGAAGACTTAAAGCAAGCGCGGCGCCGTTTTGTATATGAGGAGTTTTTCTTGTTCCAGTTGAAAATGCAAACATTACGGAAAATGGAAAGGGAAAATTCAAAGGGCACGAAAAAAGAAATTTCGTCAGTAGAATTGCAAGAGTTTACTGATGCACTTCCGTTTCCGTTAACTGGCGCACAAAGCCGGGTTGTAGATGAAATAATGAAAGATATGACATCTCCCTATCGCATGAATCGATTATTGCAAGGGGATGTAGGCTCTGGGAAAACAGTTGTTGCTGCGATTGCCCTTTATGGAGCGAAATTAGCTCATTATCAAGGTGCTATGATGGTTCCTACGGAAATTTTAGCTGAACAGCATTATCAGTCGCTCGCTGAGACGTTTTCACATTTCGGTATGAAGGTTGAACTGCTAACAAGTTCTGTTAAAGGTGCGAGACGTCGAGAAATTTTGGCGAGATTAGAGCAAGGGGAAGTAGATATCCTTGTTGGGACGCACGCTTTAATTCAAGATGAAGTTATATTTCATAGGTTAGGTCTTGTTATTACTGATGAACAGCATCGATTTGGTGTAGCGCAGCGCCGGGTTTTACGTGAGAAAGGTGAAAGTCCAGATGTGTTGTTTATGACGGCGACCCCAATCCCGCGTACGTTAGCTATCACTGCATTTGGAGAGATGGACGTTTCTATTATCGATGAAATGCCAGCTGGTAGAAAGGTGATCGAAACGCACTGGGCAAAACATGATATGTTAGATCGTGTTCTCGGTTTTGTGGAGAAAGAGATAAAAAAAGGAAGACAGGCATATGTTATTTGTCCTCTAATTGAAGAGTCTGAGAAGCTTGATGTACAAAATGCTATCGACTTACATAGTATGCTGACTCATCATTATCAAGGGAAATGTCAAGTTGGATTAATGCATGGGAGACTATCATCTCAAGAAAAAGAAGAGATAATGGGACAGTTTAGTGAAAATAAAGTGCAAATTCTTGTATCGACAACAGTTGTTGAAGTAGGTGTGAATGTACCGAATGCGACTGTTATGGTTATTTATGACGCGGAGCGTTTCGGTTTATCGCAGCTTCATCAGCTCAGGGGGCGCGTTGGGCGTGGTAGTGAACAATCATATTGTTTATTAATTGCGGACCCGAAATCAGAAACGGGAAAAGAAAGAATGCGCATTATGACTGAAACAAATGATGGATTTGTATTGTCAGAAAAAGATTTAGAGTTACGAGGTCCTGGAGATTTCTTTGGAAGTAAGCAAAGTGGTCTGCCAGAGTTTAAGGTTGCTGATATGGTACATGATTATCGAGCGTTAGAAACAGCGAGACAAGATGCGGCGATACTAGTTGATTCAGAAGCGTTTTGGCGCAATGATCAGTATGCTTCGTTGCGTGCTTATCTTGACGGAACAGGTGTGTTCCAGGGAGAGAAGCTCGACTAAGAGTAGTCTGCAAAAGTTTTTGTTGCATTCTACTTTTAATGATTATATACTACTGTTAGTACCTAGTCATAAAAATGGATGGTGCGGTATGAAAAAAAGAAGAAGTAAAAAAGAAAGACAAGAATTATTACAACAAACAATAGAAACGAATCCTTTTATAACGGATGAAGATTTAGCGGAAAAATTTCAAGTGAGCATACAAACTGTTCGTCTTGATCGTATGGAATTATCTATTCCTGAATTAAGAGAACGAATTAAGCATGTGGCTACAAAACAACATGAAGAAGATGTGAAATCTTTACCGTTAGAAGAGGTTGTCGGAGAAATTATCGATATAGAATTAGATAGACATGCGATTTCTATCTTTGAAGTAAAGGTAGAACATGTATTTAAAAGAAATCAAATTGCTCGTGGGCATCATTTGTTTGCACAAGCAAACTCACTAGCTGTTGCGGTTATTGATGAAGAATTAGCTTTAACTGCAAAGTCTACCATTCGATACATTCGTCCTGTAAAATTAGGAGAGCGTGTTGTTGCAAAAGCACGTGTTGAAGATGTAGAGAATGATAAAGGACGGACGGTTGTCAAAGTGCGTAGCTTTGTTGGAGAAGAACTTGTTTTCACAGGCACTTTTGAAATGTATCGATCTAGTAATTATAGTGAGGAAGGTAACAACTTATGAAAATCGCAATAGATGCAATGGGCGGCGATCATGCTCCAAAGGCTGTAGTATTAGGAGCAATGAAAGCTATTAAGGAATACCCAGATTTACATATTACGTTAGTAGGGAAAGAAGAGGAAATTCGTCAATACTTAACGAGTGAAGAGCGAATTACTATACTTCATACAGACGAAAAAATCGAATCGACAGATGAACCAGTAAGAGCGGTTCGCCGAAAAAAACAAGCTTCAATGGTACTGGCAGCAGAGCAAGTAAAGAACGGCGTAGCGGATGCTTGTATATCAGCAGGAAGTACAGGAGCTTTAATGGCAGCTGGATTATTTGTTGTTGGTCGTATGGAAGGAATTGAACGACCAGCTTTATCACCTACAATGCCAACTGTTGATGGAGAAGGTTTTGTGATGTTAGATGTTGGAGCAAACGTTGATGCAAAACCAATCCATTTATATCAATATGCAGTAATGGGCTCTGTTTATGCAGAGAAGGTAAGAGGAATTAAAAATCCTCGCGTTGGACTTTTAAACGTTGGAACAGAGGATGGCAAAGGAAACGAGCTTTCAAAACAAGTCTTTGCTATGCTCAAGGATGCACCAATTAATTTTGTTGGAAACGTTGAATCAAGAGATTTATTGCAAGGTGTAGCAGATGTTGTTGTATGTGATGGTTTTACAGGTAACGTAGCTCTAAAATCATTAGAAGGAACAGCACTTGCATTATTCTCTATGTTAAAAGAGCAATTAATGAGTTCGTTTACGAGCAAATTAGCAGCAGCGGTATTAAAACCAAAACTTATGGTATTAAAAGATAAAATGGATTATTCGGAGTATGGAGGAGCGGCATTGTTTGGGTTAAAAGCTCCTGTCATTAAGGCTCACGGTTCTTCAAATGACCAATCGATATTTAGTGCGATTCGTCAAACAAGAGAAATGGTAGCGAAAGAAGTAATTCCTACAATTTCAAATGTAATGGAGAAAGAGCCGCTTCAATAAGAGGAGGATTTGAAATGGGAAAACTAGCATTTCTTTTTCCGGGCCAAGGTTCACAGGCAGTTGGAATGGGTAGACAGTTAGCGGAGAATAATAACGAGGTTGCGAAAGTGTTTGCAAAAGCGGATGAGGTGCTGCAAGATTCACTTTCAGAAGTGATTTTTGAAGGGCCACAGGAAAAACTAACATTAACGACAAATGCACAACCTGCTTTATTAACAACGAGTTTTGCAATTTTAACAGCTTTGAAGGAGTATGATATTATACCGGATTTTGTCGCGGGACATAGTTTAGGTGAATATAGCGCTCTTGTAGCAGCGGGTGCATTAACTTTTGAAGATGCTGTATATGCTGTAAGGAAACGCGGGGAATATATGGAAGAAGCGGTTCCGGGCGGGGAAGGTGCAATGGCAGCTATTTTAGGTGCTGATCCGGAAATGCTGAAACAAGTTACAGAAGAAGTAACAAGTGAAGGATATGCGGTGCAAATTGCTAATATGAATAGCACGAAGCAAATTGTTATTTCTGGAACAAATCAAGGAGTAGAACTTGCTTCTCAAAGAGCGAAAGAAAATGGTGCTAAAAGAGCAATTCCTCTTAAAGTAAGCGGACCATTTCATTCCTCACTTATGAAGCCAGCTGCTGAGAGATTCCAAAGTGTTTTAAATGAAATTACAATTCAAGACACGAATATTCCTGTTATTGCAAATGTTACAGCGGACGTTATTACACGTGGTACAGATATTAAAGAAAAGCTGATTGAACAGCTCTATTCGCCTGTATTATGGTATCCATCCATTGAGTATATGGTGAATCAAGGGGTAGATACATTTATTGAAATCGGCCCTGGAAAAGTACTTGCTGGTCTTATGAAGTCGATTGACTCTTCTGTGAAAGCATATGCGATATATGACGAAGAGACATTAAAAGATACCATTTCAAATTTGAGAGGAGAAAACTGATGTTAAAAGGGAAAGTAGCATTAGTAACTGGCGCTTCACGTGGAATTGGTCGTGCGATTGCGATTGATTTAGCAAAACAAGGGGCAAATGTTGTAGTAAATTATGCTGGTAATGAGCAAAAGGCGAATGAAGTAGTCGATGAAATAAAGAAATTAGGTTCAGATGCTATTGCAGTAAGAGCAGATGTTGCAAATGCTGAAGATGTTACGAGTATGGTGAAACAAACTGTAGATACGTTTGGACAAGTAGATATTCTTGTAAACAACGCTGGTGTAACAAAAGATAATTTATTAATGCGTATGAAAGAGGAAGAATGGGATACAGTTATTAATACAAACTTAAAAGGTGTTTTCTTATGTACGAAGGCAGTATCTCGTTATATGATGCGTCAACGTCATGGACGTATTATTAATATCGCTTCTGTTGTCGGAGTAACAGGAAACCCAGGACAAGCAAACTATGTTGCTGCTAAAGCTGGTGTAATTGGATTAACAAAAACATCAGCAAAAGAATTAGCGAGCCGAAATATTACTGTAAATGCAATTGCTCCAGGCTTTATTGCGACTGATATGACGGATGTATTAGATGAAAATATAAAAGCCGAAATGTTAAAATTAATTCCTGCAGCTCAGTTTGGTGAAGCGCAAGATATCGCAAATACTGTAACGTTTTTTGCTGCTGATCAAAGCAAATATATTACAGGACAAACGTTAAATGTTGATGGCGGAATGGTAATGTAATAAAAGAATCGATTTCACCTAGTTTTTTTGGACAATATTTTATATAATATTTGAGGGGAGGTGAATGGAATGGCAGATGTTTTAGAGCGTGTAACAAAAATCATCGTTGATCGTTTAGGTGTAGAAGAAACTGAAGTAGTACCGGCTGCTAGCTTTAAAGAAGATTTAGGCGCAGACTCCCTAGATGTAGTAGAACTTGTAATGCAATTGGAAGACGAATTCGAAATGGAAATTTCTGATGAAGATGCTGAAAAGATTGCTACTGTTGGCGATGCTGTGACTTACATAGAGAGTCATCTATAATGCTTAAGTGAAGTCCCGTTTTTTAGCGGGGCTTCTCGGCTTATATCTGGAGGGACCTATGCCGTACCGAAAACATAGAGAAAAAAAATACGAAATAAAATATCGTGAAGCGTTTAAAGTATTTCAAGAAGAGATAGGTATTACGTTTTCAGATGAAAAATTATTGATTCAAGCATTTACGCATTCATCGTATGTGAATGAGCATCGAAAAAAACCGCATGAGGACAATGAGCGTCTTGAATTTCTTGGTGATGCTGTATTGGAACTCACTGTATCACAGTATCTGTTTCAAAAATATCCGACAATGAGCGAAGGAGAGTTAACAAAACTACGTGCAGCTATTGTATGTGAACCATCTCTTGTTCGTTTTGCAAACGAATTGTCATTTGGTAGCCTTGTTTTATTAGGGAAAGGTGAGGAAATGACGGGTGGACGTGAACGACCAGCTTTATTAGCGGATGTCTTTGAAGCGTTTATTGGTGCCCTTTATCTTGATCAAGGGCTTGAAACAGTTTGGGGATTCTTAAAAGAAGTTGTATATCCGAAAATTAATGAAGGTGCTTTTTCTCATGTGATGGATTATAAGAGTCAATTGCAAGAATTGATTCAGCGTGATGGTAGTGGGAACATTGAGTATCAAATTTTGCAAGAAAAAGGACCGGCCCATAACCGAGAATTTGTGTCACGTGTAACTTTAAATAATGAGGCATTAGGTCTTGGGAGTGGTAAGTCAAAAAAAGAGGCAGAGCAACAAGCTGCTGCAGAAGCATTGAAAAAATTAAAAGAACAATTATGAGGAATCCCCCTTTGAATGAGGGGGATTCCTTATGCATAGAATGAAACTTTCCTTTTGTTTATAAATAAAAGGAGTGGGAAATCCGTATAGTAGCTTGTTTTCGTACAGACAATGTTTACAACAACGGAGAATAGGAGGAAGGCCTTTCGTGTTTTTAAAAAGATTAGAAATAGCAGGATTTAAATCTTTTGCTGAGCGTGTATCTGTCGATTTTGTTCCAGGTGTAACTTCTGTAGTAGGACCTAACGGGAGCGGGAAAAGTAATATTACTGATGCGATTCGCTGGGTACTTGGTGAACAATCTGCAAAGTCATTACGTGGTGCAAAAATGGAGGATATTATTTTTGCAGGTAGTGATACGAGAAGAGCGGTTAATATTGCTGAAGTAACATTAACTTTAAATAATGAAGACCAACGATTACCGATTGAATATAACGAGGTGTGTGTAACACGTCGTGTATCTCGTTCGGGTGATAGTGATTTTTATATTAATAAACAATCTTGTAGACTGAAAGATATTATTGATTTATTTATGGACTCTGGTATGGGAAGAGAAGCTTTTTCAATTATTAGCCAGGGGAAAGTCGAAGAGATTTTAAGTAGTAAATCGGAAGAACGTCGAGGGGTATTTGAGGAAGCTGCGGGTGTGCTGAAATACAAACTTCGTAAAAAGAAAGCCGAAGGGAAATTAGCAGAAACACAAGAAAACTTAAATCGTGTGCAAGATATTATACATGAATTGAGTAGTCAAGTAGAGCCGCTAGAAAGACAAGCTTCTATAGCGAAAGATTTTCTTGAGAAAAAAGAAGAATTAGAAAAAGTAGAAGCGGCGCTTATTGTACATGAAATTGAAGAATTACATGAAAAGTGGGAAGCGCTTCGAAATCAATTTGGGCATAATAAAGATGAAGAAGTTAAAATGTCGACGAATTTACAAAAAAGTGAAGAAGAGCTTGAGGAATTACGCGGACAATTACAAGCGGTTGATGAATCTGTAAACTCTTTACAAGAAGTTCTTCTTCTTTCTAGTAAAGAGCTAGAAAAGCTAGAAGGGCAGCGTGAGTTGTTAAAGGAAAGAAAGCAAAATGCGACGACGCATTGTGCGCAGCTTGAAAAGCTAATTGTTGAATTGGTAGAGAAAGCTAAAAGTTATGATGGCGAAATTGAAACAAGTACCGAAGCGTTAATGCAATTTGTGAATCAAGTAAAAGAGTTGGAGAAGAAATTGCATGATAATGAGCAACTACTTGCAACTTTTGCCGTGAATCTAGAGGAACAGATTGAGAATTTAAAAGGTGATTATATTGAACTTTTAAATCAACAAGCAAGTCTTCGTAATGAATTATCTATGATTGAAGAACAATCTAAACAGCAAAATTCTAAAAATGAACGCCTTGATGAAGAAAATGAAAAATATGTACAGATGCGTATGGAAATTACAGCGAAAAAAGCGAAACTTGTAGAAAGTTATGAGCAAGTGAAGGAGAAAGTAGCTGGCATTATTTCTAACATACAGAAGACAGAAACGGCACTTGGGAAATGTAAGTCTCAGTATAGTGAAAATGAAACGAAACTGTATCAAGCGTATCAATTTGTGCAACAGGCGCGTTCTCGAAAAGAAATGCTAGAAGAAATGCAAGAGGACTATTCTGGTTTCTATCAAGGGGTACGTGAAGTATTAAAGGCTAGAGAAAATAGATTGCAAGGTATCGAGGGAGCTGTTGCAGAACTTCTGACTGTGCCGAAAGAATATGAAATTGCAATGGAAATCGCCCTTGGGGCAGCGATGCAACATATCGTAGTACAAACAGAAGAACATGCTCGTAATGCAATTGCATTTTTAAAGCAAAATAAACATGGTCGTGCAACGTTTTTACCTCAAGCTGTTATTAAAAGTAGATCGTTATCATTTGAACAATTACGTATTGTGAATCAACATCCAGCGTTTGTTGGTGTGGCGGCAGAACTTGTGCAGTACAACAATAAATATGAGAATGTAGTTTCAAGCCTATTAGGTACTGTTATTGTTGCGAAAGATTTACGCGGTGCAAATGAATTAGCGAAACAATTACAATATCGCTATCGTATTGTAACGCTTGAAGGTGACGTAGTGAATCCTGGTGGTTCTATGACTGGTGGAGCTGTAAAACAGGCGAAATCTTCTTTATTAGGGCGCCAGCGTGAACTTGAAGAATGGACTAAAAAGCTAGCTGATATGGAAGAAAAAACAACGAAGCTAGAAAACTTTGTTAAAGCAGTAAAGCAAGAGATTCAAGAAAAAGAAGTACAAATACGTGAACTACGCCAAGGCGTAGAAACTGAGCGTTTAGATGAACAGAAATTAAGAGAAGAAATTAATCGATTAGAATTAGAAGAACATCGAATTAATGATCGTTTATCTATATACGATTTAGAGATAGAAGGATTTTTACAAGATCAAGTGAAAATGCAAGGGCGTAAAGGAGAGTTAGAAAAGATTTTAGCAACTCTTCAAGCGGAGATTTCGGAATTAGATGGCAAAATCGTCGCATTAACGAAACAAAAAAGTGAGCAACATTCTTCAAAAGAAAAAGTTCAAAAGGAAATGACTGAGCTAAAAGTACAAGCAGCTGAACAACAACAACGTTTATCTAATCAAAAAGAAAAAGTTGAACGATTAACGAAGGAAAAAGAAGAGACTGATACGACACTTGTAAAAACGAAAGAAGATTTAGCGTTCTTAAAACAAGAGATGACGTCTAATTCAAGTGGCGAAGACCAAATTACGAATATGATAGAGAAGAAAGCGTATGATCGTAATCAAACTTCGGATTTAATTCGTTCGCGTCGTGAACAACGCGTATCATTGCAAGAGAGAGTGGAGCATTTAGAACGCGGTGTGAAAGAAACAATAGGTAAACATAAATATATTCTTGAGATGTTGAAAGATCAAGAAGTGAAAATTAACCGACTTGATGTAGAGTTGGAAAATAGATTGCAACATTTACGTGAAACTTATACTATTTCATTTGAAGCAGCAAAACTGAAGTATACAATGACGATGCCTGCAGAAGATGCGCGTAAAAAGGTGAAATTAATTAAACTATCCATTGAAGAGTTAGGCGCAGTAAACTTAGGGGCAATTGATGAATACGAACGTGTAGCAGAACGTCATACATTCTTACTAGAGCAAAGAGATGACCTGGAAGAAGCGAAATCGACGTTACATCAACTTATTACGGAAATGGATGAAGAGATGAAAAAACGCTTTTCTACTACATTCGAAGGAATTCGAACGGAGTTTCAATCTGTATTCTCTGAATTATTCGGAGGCGGAAGAGCGGATTTAGTAATGACAAATCCAGAAGATTTATTAAATACTGGTATTGATATTGTGGCGCAACCGCCAGGGAAGAAACTACAAAACTTAGGTTTACTTTCAGGTGGAGAGCGTGCTTTGACGGCAATTGCGCTCTTATTTGGTATTTTAAAAGTACGCCCAGTCCCATTCTGTGTGCTAGATGAAGTAGAAGCGGCTCTTGATGAGGCTAATGTTGCTCGTTTTGCGCAGTATTTAAAGAAATTTAGTGATGAAACGCAGTTTATTGTAATTACACACCGAAAAGGTACAATGGAAGAGTCTGATGTATTGTACGGTGTAACAATGCAAGAATCAGGGGTATCTAAGCTTGTTTCTGTTCGTTTAGGTGATGGTGAAGAACTTGTAGCAAGTAAATAGGAAGGATGGGAAGTATGAGCTTTTTTAAAAAATTAAAAGAAAAGATTTCAAAACAAACGGATACAGTAACAGAGAAGTTTAAACAAGGATTGGAAAAAACAAGAAATTCATTTGCTGATAAAGTAAATGATTTAGTGTATCGTTACCGTAAAATAGACGAAGACTTCTTTGAGGAATTAGAAGAAATATTAATTAGTGCAGATGTTGGAGTTTCGACAGTGATGGAATTAATTGATCAGTTGAAAGAAGAAGTGCAACGTCGTAACATTCAAGATCCAAAAGAAGTACAGGCTGTGATTTCTGAGAAGTTAGTGGGAATTTACAAAGGTGATAGCGACTTTAGTAATGAAGTTAATATACAAGAGGATCAATTAACAGTTGTTTTATTTGTTGGTGTTAATGGTGTAGGAAAAACGACGACAATTGGTAAGCTTGCACATAAATTTAAATCGGAAGGTAAGTCTGTCCTATTGGCGGCAGGAGATACATTCCGTGCTGGGGCGATTGAACAATTAGAAGTATGGGGCGATCGTGTTGGTGTAGAAGTAATTAAACAAGGATCAGGGTCTGACCCAGCGGCTGTTATGTACGATGCTGTACAGGCAGCGAAGGCTCGTAAAGTGGATGTGTTGCTATGTGATACAGCAGGACGCCTGCAAAACAAAGTCAACTTAATGAAAGAGTTAGAGAAAGTGAAGCGTGTAATTGAGCGTGAAGTACCAGGAGCTCCTCATGAAGTATTACTTGTTATTGATGCAACAACAGGACAAAATGGTTTAAGTCAAGCGAAAACATTCCGCGAGGCAACAAATGTGACTGGTATTGTTTTAACGAAGTTAGACGGAACTGCTAAAGGTGGTATCGTATTAGCAATTCGTAACGAAATGGATGTACCGGTGAAATTTGTTGGACTAGGAGAGCAAATGGATGACTTGCAGCAATTTGATCCAGAACAATATGTGTATGGCTTATTCGCGAACTTGGTAGAAACTGAAGAAGTGTAAGTGAAAGAAGCGGTATTTCCGCTTCTTTTTCTATAAAAAATATGTGATGTTAAGAAAAAAACTTGACACTCTTTTATACTCCATGTAAACTAATTCATGTAAAGGGAAATCACTTAACAAAGGATGATCCAACATGCTCGAAAAAACAACGAGAATGAACTATTTATTTGATTTTTATCAATCGTTGTTAACGCAAAAACAAAGAAGTTATATGTCGCTTTATTATCTAGATGATTTATCTCTTGGTGAAATTGCGGAAGAATTTGATGTAAGCCGCCAAGCCGTGTATGATAACATTAAACGGACTGAAGCGATGCTTGAAGAATATGAAGATAAATTAGTATTACTTCAAAAGTTTCAAGAGCGACAGCGACTTGTTGCAAAGCTAAAACAGCTAATCAGCGAAGAAGAGCATGTGAATGAAGAAATGAAACAAGTTGTTGAAGCTATCGAAAAATTAGATTAGGAGGGCGGCAATATGGCATTTGAAGGATTAGCCGACCGACTTCAACAGACAATGCAAAAAATCCGCGGCAAAGGAAAAGTTTCTGAAGCCGATGTGAAAGAAATGATGAGAGAAGTTCGTCTAGCTCTTTTAGAAGCAGATGTTAACTTTAAAGTAGTAAAAGATTTTATAAAGCGTGTGTCTGAGCGTGCTGTCGGACAAGATGTAATGAAAAGTTTGACACCTGGACAACAAGTAATTAAAATCGTACAGGAAGAACTTACAGAACTTATGGGCGGAGAGCAAAGCAAAATTGCTGTTGCTAATAAGCCACCGACTGTTATTATGATGGTTGGTCTGCAAGGTGCGGGTAAAACAACGACAACAGGTAAGCTTGCGAATTTACTTCGTAAAAAGTATAATCGTAAACCGATGCTTGTTGCAGCAGATATTTACCGTCCAGCAGCGATTAAACAGCTTGAAACATTAGGGAAGCAATTGGACATGCCTGTTTTCTCTTTAGGAGATAAAGTAAGTCCAGTTGAAATTGCGAAACAAGCGATTGCAAAAGCAAAAGAAGATCATCACGATTATGTTTTAATTGATACAGCGGGTCGCCTGCATATTGATGAAGAACTAATGGATGAATTAGCGAAAGTTAAAGAAGTTGCGAAACCGGATGAAATTTTCCTTGTTGTCGATGCGATGACAGGACAAGACGCGGTAAATGTAGCACAAAGTTTCCATGAGCAGTTAGGTTTAACAGGTGTTGTATTAACGAAATTAGATGGTGATACGCGCGGTGGTGCGGCATTATCTATTAAGGCTGTAACAAACACACCAATTAAATTTGCTGGTATGGGCGAAAAACTAGATGCGATTGAAGCGTTCCATCCAGAACGTATGGCATCCCGTATTTTAGGGATGGGCGACGTCTTAACATTAATTGAAAAAGCGCAAGCTACAGTTGATGAAGAGAAAGCAAAAGAACTTGAGCAAAAAATGCGTACGCTTTCGTTTACGCTTGACGATTTCCTAGAACAACTTGGACAAGTGCGTCAACTTGGACCGCTTGACGAATTGTTAGGAATGCTTCCTGGTGCAAATAAAATTAAAGGGCTGAAAAATGCACAAGTTGATGAAAAACAAATTGGGCATATTGAGGCAATTATTCGTTCTATGACTAAATTAGAGCGAGAACAACCGGAAATAATCAATGCTAGTCGTAAAAAACGCATTGCCAAAGGTAGCGGTACAACCGTACAAGAAATTAATCGTCTAATCAAGCAATTTGATGATATGAAAAAAATGATGAAGACGATGACTGGAATGCAAAAAGGTAAGAAAAAAGGACTAGGTGGATTGAAGTTTC
Source organism: Bacillus silvicola (assembly GCF_050524305.1). Classification (NCBI taxonomy): domain Bacteria; kingdom Bacillati; phylum Bacillota; class Bacilli; order Caryophanales; family Bacillaceae; genus Bacillus; species Bacillus silvicola. Next base: position 772,767 of record NZ_JBNGVC010000012.1, on the reverse strand, counting down.
CATTCATGTAAGGAAAAAAGATGGCTCTGTTAAGAAAAAATACTTTACAAAGCAATAGTCTTTTTGCTAATATAATTATCTGTGTGAAATAAATTCGGAGGTGCTTTATAAATGGCAGTTAAAATTCGTTTAAAACGTATGGGAGCTAAAAAAACTCCTTTCTATCGTGTAGTTGTTGCAGATTCTCGTTCTCCTCGTGACGGACGTTTCATTGAGGAAATCGGTACTTACAATCCGGTTGCTCAACCAGCTGAAGTTAAGATCAACGAAGAAGCAGCATTAAAATGGTTAGGAAACGGTGCTAAACCATCTGATACAGTTCGTAACCTATTCTCTAACCAAGGTATCATGGAGAAATTCCACTTATCTAAACAAGGTAAGTAATTGAGGCAATGACTATGAAGAAGTTAGTCGAGACGATTGTCAAGCCTCTTGTCGATCATCCTGAAGATGTAAAAGTTACACAGGAACTTTGCAACGGAGAGATAAAGTATCGATTAACTGTACATCCTGAGGATGTTGGAAAAGTCATTGGAAAGCAAGGGAAGGTTGCGAAAGCAATTCGAATGCTCTTGTATTCAGTGGGACATCATAATGATGAAAAAGTAACACTGGAAATTCAATAAACGTAAAAAGGGCGAGGAGTTAATTCCTCTCCCTTTTTTAACATTTAAAGAGAAGTTGCATGTTCCATATATGAAATGGAGATGCTTAATTTATATAGAAACCAGGGGTGACATACTATTTATGACAAAATGGTTTAACGTAGGGAAAATTGTAAATACTCATGGCGTAAGAGGAGAAATTCGTGTAATTTCTCGTACTGATTTTCCGGAAGAGCGATATAAAGTAGGAAACACGTTATACATATGTAATGAGAAAGGTACAGACTATCTTCCAGTGAAGGTAAATTCTCATCGTCAACATAAGACATTTGATTTATTAACATTGGAAGGCTACAACAATGTAGATGAAGTAGAGAAGTTGAAAGGTTCTTTAATAAAAGTACCAGAAGAGCGGTTAGGCGAACTAGCTGAAGGTGAATACTATTATCATGAAATTATTGGTTGCAGTGTTGTAACGGAAGAAGGAGAAGCGTTAGGAACGATCAAAGAGATCCTATCTCCTGGTGCGAATGATGTATGGGTGATTAAGCGTCCAAAAGGTCAAGATCTTTTAATTCCTTATATCGATGACGTTGTACTACAAGTTAACATTGAGAATAAATTAGTAACCATTCATGTAATGGAAGGGTTGCTATAATGAAAATTGACATTTTAACATTGTTTCCAGATATGTTTACGGGTGTGTTTGGGTCTTCAATTTTAAAGAAAGCACAAGAAAAAGAAGCGGTAGAGCTTCGTGTTGTCAATTTCCGTGATTATACAACTAGTAAGCATAATAGTGTAGATGATTATCCGTATGGTGGGGGAGCTGGGATGGTATTAACTCCTCAGCCTATCTTTGATGCGGTGGAAGAGTTAACGAAGGAAACAGACCGTAAACCGAGAATCGTCTTAATGTGTCCACAAGGAGAGCGTTTTACGCAGAGGAAGGCAGAAGAGCTTGCTGAAGAAGAGCATGTTATTTTTGTATGTGGCCATTATGAAGGGTACGATGAACGAATTCGTGAACATCTTGTAACAGATGAGATTTCTATTGGTGATTACGTATTGACCGGTGGAGAATTAGCCTCAATGGTGATTACTGATAGTGTTGTACGTCTCCTGCCAGGAGTGCTAGGGAATCAAACGTCACAAGTGGAAGACTCTTTTAGCACAGGCTTGTTAGAACATCCACATTATACACGTCCTGCTGATTTTCGTGGTATGAAGGTACCGGATGTATTAATGTCAGGAAATCATAAAAACATTGATGAATGGCGCCATAAAGAATCCTTGCGTCGCACGTATACGCGTAGACCAGATTTACTAGAAGAGCGAGAATTACCTAAGCAGGAAGAGAAATGGCTGGAGCAAATTAAAAAAGACCAATAAGGGCTTGATATATTTTCTATTGCAACAGTCCTAGCAATATGCTATTATAACATTTGTGCTACTGAAATCAGTAGCCGTATTAACGATGTTCCGCTGTAATTTATTAAGACTTTATAAGAGCATCTGTTTAAAGGAGAGAATTTAATATGCAACAATTAATCGCAGAAATTACAAAAGGCCAATTAAAAACTGACCTTCCTTCATTCCGTCCTGGAGACACTTTACGTGTACACGTAAAAGTAGTTGAGGGAACTCGTGAAAGAATTCAGCTTTTCGAAGGTGTTGTAATCAAACGTCGTGGTGGCGGAATCAGTGAAACATTCACAGTTCGTAAGATTTCTTACGGCGTAGGTGTTGAGCGTACATTCCCAGTTCACACGCCAAGAATCGCGAACATCGAAGTACTTCGCCGTGGTAAAGTACGTCGTGCTAAGTTATACTACTTACGTAACCTTCGCGGTAAAAAAGCACGTATTAAAGAAATTCGATAAGACATGTATGGGAGCTTGTAAATGCACAAGCTCCCTTTTTCCAATCTATATAAAATTTTGATATAATACGAGCAGCTTACATAATTGTGGAGGGGAAATGCATGAAGAAAGAAAAGAGTTCACTTTGGGAATGGATCAAAGCAATTTTGATTGCTATTGTATTAGCGGGCGTTATTAGACAGTTTTTCTTTGCGCCAATTCTCGTAGATGGTGTATCGATGTCACCAACTTTACATGACCGTGATCGAATGATTGTTAATAAAATAGGTTATCACATAGGTGATCCGAAGCGCTTTGATATTATTGTATTTCGAGCGACGGAAGAAAAAGATTATATTAAGCGTATTATCGGCTTACCAGGCGATGAAATCGAATATCGTAATGATACGCTATACGTTAATGGAAAAGCTTATGAGGAGCCGTATTTAGACAAACAGAAAAAACAAATTTCTGACGGACCGCTTACATATGATTTTACTCTTGAAGAAATGACTGGAAAGAAAACTGTCCCAGAAGGTCAATTATTTGTTTTAGGTGATAATCGCCGTTTTAGTAAAGATAGCCGGACAATTGGTACCATTTCAGTGGACCAAGTAATTGGTAATGCAAATATGTTATATTGGCCGTTAAAAGACGCACGTATTGTGAAATAACAGAAAAAGAAGGTGGCAACATGGCAATTCAATGGTTCCCAGGACATATGGCAAAGGCTAGACGCCAAGTAACAGAAAAATTAAAGTTAATCGATGTTGTAATTGAGCTTGTAGATGCTCGATTACCTTTATCTTCTCGAAATCCGATGATTGATGAAATTATTACACATAAACCGAGACTGGTTGTTTTAAATAAGGCAGATATGGCAGACGATCGTTTAACGAAACAATGGATCGCGTATTTTAAAGAAAAGGGCCATAAGGCAATTTCAATTAACGCGCAAGCTGGACAAGGTATGAAAGAAATTGCAGCAGCTTGTAAAATACTTGTTAAAGAAAAATTTGATAAAATGGTTGCTAAAGGTATTAGACCGAGAGCGATTCGTGCTTTAATTGTAGGTATTCCAAATGTTGGTAAATCTACTTTGATTAATAAATTAGCGAAGAAGAATATCGCAAAAACAGGAGATCGTCCTGGAGTAACTACGGCTCAGCAGTGGATTAAAGTTGGAAAAGAAATGGAGTTACTTGATACACCGGGTATTTTGTGGCCTAAATTTGAAGATCAATTAGTTGGTTTACGTCTAGCTACGACTGGTGCAATTAAAGACTCTATTTTAAATCTACAAGATGTAGCTGTTTATGCATTACGTTTTATGGAGAAACATTATCCAGAACGATTAAAAGAGCGATATAATTTAAATGACATTCCAGAAGATATTGTGGAGTTATTTGATGCAATCGGAAAAAACAGAGGTTGCCTAATGGGCGGCGGCATGATTGACTATGATAAAACATCTGAACTTGTACTTCGTGAGCTTCGTGGTGGTAAACTTGGAAAAATGACGTTTGAAACACCAGAAGAGTATGCAGAGCAGGTAGAAGATGTGGAAAAAGTAGAAGAAGTATAAGACGTGCGTATGTGCGTCTTTTCTTTTTGGATACGTTTAAAAAGGAGTGTAGATAGATGCAAAAAATGACTATACAAGAAGCCGAATGTTTACTACAAGAAATTATAAATGAAGAAGATGAGCGTTTTCAAATGTTAGTGAAAGACGAGAGAAAAGGTGTTCAAAAATTAATTTTGAAGTGGTATAAACAAAAAGAGTTAGCACACAAGGAAAAAGAAAAATTTCTAGAAATGTCTAAGTATGAACATGCTTTGCGTGAAAAAGGAATCATGTACATTGCTGGCATTGATGAAGTGGGACGAGGACCGTTAGCTGGACCTGTTGTGACGGCTGCTGTTGTCCTTCCAGAAGAGTTTTATGTTCCAGGGTTAAATGACTCGAAAAAGTTGAGTGAAGCGAAACGAGAGCGTTTTTATGATGAAATTAAAGAGCATGCAATTGCAATTGGAGTTGGAATTGTATCACCACAAATTATTGATGAAATCAATATTTATCAAGCAACGAAGCAAGCGATGTTAGATGCAGTTGCCAATTTATCATGTACACCAGAATATTTATTAATCGATGCGATGAAGTTGCCTACATCAATTCCGCAAACATCAATCATTAAAGGTGATGCGAAAAGTATATCTATTTCAGCTGCATCTATTATTGCGAAAGTGACAAGAGATCGTATAATGAAAGAGTTAGGTAAAAAGTATCCTGCATATGGATTTGAACAACATATGGGATATGGGACGAAACAGCATTTAGAAGCGATTGAATCACATGGAGTGTTAGAGGAACATCGGAAATCATTTGCGCCAATTAAAGGTATGATTTAAAAATAAGCTGTGAATATACAGCTTATTTTTTTATTTTGGTATATGAACATTATTATTTTCGAAAAAGAATAAAGCGATTTCAGTTTTCTGACACTTTATTGTAGACAGCGTGCCAATCATCTTATACAATGGCAATGTAATGTTTTTTAAACATTAAAAAACTTTTCGAGTAAAACAGGAAAACAGGGGAGGATGGGACCATGAATATCCATGAGTACCAAGGTAAGGCAGTCCTTAGAAGCTATGGGGTTAGCGTTCCGAACGGGAAGGTTGCATTTACAGTAGAAGAAGCTGTAGAAGCAGCTAAAGAATTAGGAACGGAAGTATGTGTAGTTAAAGCGCAAATTCACGCTGGTGGACGCGGCAAAGCTGGCGGAGTAAAAGTTGCGAAAAATTTAGAAGAAGTTCGTACATATGCAGAAAGCATTTTAGGAACTACACTTGTGACGCATCAAACAGGTCCTGAAGGTAAGGAAGTAAAACGCTTACTTATCGAAGAAGGTTGCGATATTAAAAAAGAATATTATGTAGGTCTTGTGTTAGATCGTGCAACTTCTCAAGTTGTTTTAATGGCATCTGAAGAAGGTGGAACAGAAATTGAAGAAGTAGCAGAAAAAACACCTGAAAAAATCTTTAAAGAATATATTGATCCAGCAGTAGGTTTACAAGGTTTCCAAGCACGTCGAATCGCGTTTAACATCAATATTCCAAAAGAGCTTGTAGGACAAGCTGTGAAGTTTATGATGGGCTTATATAGTGCGTTTATCGAAAAAGATTGCTCTATCGCTGAGATTAATCCACTTGTTACAACAGGTGACGGTAAAGTTATGGCTTTAGATGCGAAATTAAACTTCGATTCTAATGCGTTATATCGCCATAAAGACATTTTAGAACTTCGTGATCTTGATGAAGAAGATTCAAAAGAAATTGAAGCTTCTAAATATGACTTAAACTACATTCCTTTAGATGGAAATATCGGTTGTATGGTTAATGGTGCAGGTTTAGCAATGGCTACAATGGATATCATTAAACATTACCATGGTGATCCAGCTAACTTCTTAGATGTTGGTGGCGGCGCGACAGCTGAAAAAGTTACAGAAGCATTCAAAATTATCCTTTCTGACAAAAATGTAAAAGGTATCTTCGTTAACATTTTTGGTGGCATTATGAAGTGTGATGTTATTGCAGAAGGTGTTATTGAAGCAACGAAGCAAGTGGGTCTTGAGTTACCTTTAGTTGTACGTCTTGAAGGTACAAACGTAGAGTTAGGTAAGAAGATTTTAAATGAGTCTGGCTTAAATATTGTTGCAGCAGAATCTATGGCAGACGGTGCACAAAAAATTGTTTCACTAGTGGGCTAATAGAAAGCGGGGGAGAAAAATGAGCGTATTAGTTAATAAAGATACAAAAGTTATTGTTCAAGGTATTACAGGTTCTCAAGGATTATTCCACACAAAACAAATGATTGAATATGGTACGAAAATTGTCGGTGGTGTAACGCCAGGTAAAGGTGGCACTGATATTGAAGGTGTACCAGTATTTGATACTGTAGAAGATGCAGTGAAAGCAACAGGCGCAAATGCTTCAGTTGTATACGTTCCACCCGCTTTTGCGGCTGATGCTATTATGGAAGCAGTTGATGCAAAGATTGATTTAGTAGTATGTATTACTGAAGGAATCCCTGTATTAGATATGGTAAATGTAAAGAGATACATGGCAGGTAAACATACACGTTTACTTGGACCAAACTGTCCTGGTGTCATTACACCTGATGAATGTAAAATTGGTATTATGCCAGGATACATTCATAAAAAAGGTCATGTGGGTATCGTATCTCGCTCTGGTACATTAACGTATGAAGCTGTACATCAGTTAACACAAGAAGGCATTGGCCAATCTACTGCTGTAGGTATCGGTGGGGACCCTGTTAACGGTACAGACTTTATTGATGCGCTAAAAGCATTTAATGAAGATGAAGAAACACATGCTGTAATTATGATTGGTGAAATCGGCGGTACGGCAGAAGAAGAAGCAGCTGAGTGGGTAAAAGCTAATATGACAAAACCGGTTGTCGGCTTCATTGGTGGCCAAACTGCGCCTGAAGGTAAACGTATGGGCCATGCCGGTGCAATCATTTCTGGCGGTAAAGGAACTGCTGCGGAAAAGATTAAAACAATGGAAGCTTGTGGTATTAAAGTAGCTGAAACGCCAGCTGTTATGGGTGAAACATTAATCTCTGTTTTAAAAGAAAAGGGATTATTTGAAACTTGTAAAAACTATTAATCTTTTTGAAAGACACCTTCTTGTTTGAGGGTGTCTTTTTATACTTTTTCTGTTTACATAATAAAAATTATGGGTAAGGAGAATTGGGATGAAAAGAGAACGATTATTGCACCTACATTACATGTTGGCGGATCATTGGAAAGCGATGGAGAGGATACTATATGTTGATCCAGAATTGAATGGGATGTACACTTTTAGTGCAAAGCAATTTGAATATTACGCTGGAATATCCTCGAAAAAATCTTCAGAACTAGTAAATTTTCTTCAGAATGCAAGTCTCCCGCAATATATCTCCTATTTAGAAAAAAATCGAATGTTTTATATGACTATATGGGATGAGGATTATCCAAAATTATTGCGAGAAATACAAGATCCTCCTTTTATTTTATATGGAAAGGGGGAGAGGGCTGTTCTTAGTAAAGTAAATAAATTAGCGATTGTTGGGACGAGAGATCCGTCTTTATACGGAAAGAAGAGTATGGAATTTATTTTACACCCTTTACTTGAAAAGGAATGGCTTATTGTTAGTGGGTTTGCAAGAGGAATAGATACAATTGCTCACGAAGTTACAGTAAGTCAACGTTGCCCGACTATTGCAATCTTAGGACATGGATTATCTTATATGTATCCGAAAGAGAATAGACGTTTATATGACACGTGCAAAGACTATATATTGCTATTGACAGAGTATCCTCCGCATTATGCACCGAAAAAATGGTATTTTCCAAAAAGAAATCGAATTATTAGTGGAATAAGTAAAGGGGTTTTAGTTGTAGAAGCAAAATCGAGAAGTGGATCACTTATTACTGCAGACCTTGCATTAGAGCAAAATAGAGAGGTATTTGCCCTTCCTGGACCAATATTTATAGATAGTGCATCAGGAACGAATTATCTTATTCAACAAGGTGCAAAATTAGTACGAAATGCAGAGGATATCCTGGAGGAAATTATAAATTAACCTTATATTTTTATGTTTTTATTAAACAATTATTGACAAATGGTAGATTGTCACTGTATGGTATATTCATTCTTGATTGACAAAAACAAGAGAAATCAATAAGATTAATGAAGACTTGAATCCACCTCTTAAGGAGGCACTAGCATGTCAGATTACCTCGTAATCGTGGAGTCGCCTTCTAAGGCGAAGACCATTGAGAAATATTTAGGGAAAAAATACAAAGTCGTTGCGTCCATGGGACATGTTCGCGATTTACCTAAAAGCCAAATGGGGATAGAAGTAAAGAATAACTTCACCCCGAAGTATATTACCATTCGTGGTAAAGGTCCCGTTTTAAAAGATTTAAAATCAGCGGCAAAAAAAGCAAAGAAAGTCTATCTCGCGGCCGATCCAGACCGCGAAGGGGAAGCAATTGCTTGGCATTTAGCGAATACGTTAAATGTGGACGTTGAATCAGATTGCCGAGTGGTATTTAATGAGATTACAAAAGATGCAATAAAAGAATCATTTAAACATCCTCGGGCAATTAATATGGATTTAGTAGATGCGCAACAAGCAAGGCGTATACTCGATCGTCTTGTTGGTTACAATATTAGTCCTTTATTATGGAAGAAAGTAAAAAAAGGATTAAGTGCAGGACGCGTACAATCTGTAGCAGTTCGTTTAATTATCGAACGTGAAAAAGAAATTCAAAACTTTGAACCTGAAGAATTCTGGACAATTAAAACAGAATTTGTGAAAGGTAAAGACACATTTGAAGCAAGCTTTTACGGTGTAGATGGTGAAAAAGTTCAATTAACGAACGAAGAACAAGTGAACGAAATAATCGAAAAGATGAAAGATAATGCGTTTTCGGTTGAAAATGTAACGCGAAAAGAGCGAAAGCGTAATCCGGCATTACCGTTTACAACATCTTCCTTGCAACAAGAAGCTGCACGTAAATTAAATATGCGAGCAAAGAAAACAATGATGCTTGCGCAGCAATTGTATGAAGGGATAGATCTTGGAAAGCAAGGGACTGTAGGTCTTATTACGTATATGAGAACCGATTCAACAAGGATCTCAGAAACAGCTCAAACAGAGGCTCGTACTTATATTACAGAGTCGTTCGGTGCGGAATACATAGGGACAGAGAAGAAGAAAGAAACGAAAAAGTCGAATGCACAAGATGCGCATGAGGCGATTCGTCCTACTTCGGTAATGAGAAAGCCAGAGGAACTAAAAAGTTTCTTAGGTCGTGATCAACTACGTTTGTATAAACTGATTTGGGAGCGATTTGTTGCAAGTCAAATGGCATCTGCTATAATGGATACTGTTACAGCGAAACTCATTAATAACAATGTTCAGTTCCGTGCAAGTGGATCGGTTGTAAAGTTTCCAGGATTTATGAAAGTGTATGTAGAGTCGAAAGATGATGGTGCGGAAGAAAAAGATAAAATGTTGCCACCTTTAGAAGTAGGGGAAACTGTATTTTCAAAAGATATAGAACCGAAGCAACATTTCACACAACCTCCGCCGCGTTATACAGAGGCTCGTCTAGTAAGAACACTTGAGGAACTTGGAATTGGGAGACCTTCTACATATGTACCGACACTTGAAACGATTCAAAAACGTGGATACGTTGGTTTAGATAATAAACGCTTCGTTCCGACTGAACTTGGTGGAATAGTAATCGAACTTATTTTAGAGTTTTTCCCGGAAATTATTAACATTGAATTTACTGCCAATATGGAGCAAAGCCTTGATGAAGTAGAAGAAGGAAATGCGAATTGGGTGAAAATTGTTGATGATTTCTACGTAGAATTTGAACCGCGCTTAGAGAAAGCGGAAAAAGAAATGCGTGAAGTGGAAATTAAAGATGAACCAGCTGGGGAAGACTGTGAATTATGTGAGCACCCAATGGTCTTTAAAATGGGTAAATACGGGAAGTTTATGGCATGTTCGAATTTCCCTGATTGTCGTAATACAAAGCCGATTGTGAAAGAAATCGGTGTTACTTGTCCGAAGTGTGATAAAGGACAGATTATTGAACGTCGAAGTAATAAAAAGAAACGTCTTTTCTATGGGTGCGGTACGTATCCAGAGTGTGACTTTGTATCTTGGGATAAGCCAATTGGCCGTAAATGTCCGAAGTGCGAAGGTATGCTTGTAGAGAAGAAGTTGAAAAAAGGCGTGCAAGTACAATGTATTTCGTGTGATTATGAAGAAGAACAACAAATGTGAGCGTAACTGCTCACATTTTTTTCGGGAAGAAAAGGAAAGGTGATATATATGACAACACAAGTAGTAAACGTCATTGGCGCAGGTCTTGCAGGAAGCGAAGCAGCTTATCAAATTGCAAAACGTGGTGTCCAAGTAAGATTATATGAAATGAGACCAGTAAGGCAAACGCCAGCTCATCACACAGATAAATTTGCAGAGCTAGTATGCAGTAACTCGCTTCGCGCAAACACATTAACAAATGCTGTTGGTGTTATTAAAGAAGAGATGCGCCTAATGGATTCTGTTATTATTCGTGCAGCTGATGAGTGCTCTGTACCAGCAGGAGGAGCTTTAGCTGTAGATCGTCATGAATTTGCGGCAAAGGTAACTGAGTATGTGAAAAATCATCCAAACGTAACTGTGATGAATGAAGAAATCACTGAAATTCCAGAAGGACCTACTGTTATCGCGACAGGTCCACTTACGTCTCCTGATCTTGCTGCACAATTAAAAGAATTAACAGGTGAAGATTATTTTTATTTCTATGATGCTGCAGCACCAATTGTTGAGAAAGACAGCATTGATATGAATAAAGTATATTTAAAATCTCGTTATGATAAAGGTGAAGCTGCATATTTAAACTGTCCAATGACAGAAGAAGAGTTTGATCGCTTTTATGAAGCATTAATTGCTGCTGAGACAGTGCCTTTAAAAGAATTTGAAAAAGAAATTTTCTTTGAAGGTTGTATGCCAGTAGAAGTTATGGCAAGTAGAGGAAGACAGACGTTAGTATTTGGACCGATGAAACCTGTTGGATTAGAAGATCCGAAAACAGGAAAAACACCATATGCAGTTGTTCAGCTACGTCAAGATGATGCGGCAGGAACGTTATACAATATTGTAGGCTTCCAAACACATTTAAAGTGGGGGCCACAAAAAGAAGTATTGCAGCTAATTCCAGGACTAGAAAACGCAGAAATTGTACGTTATGGTGTAATGCATCGTAATACGTTTATTAATTCGCCTAACTTACTTCGTCCAACATATCAATATAAACAACGCGATGATTTATTCTTCGCCGGTCAAATGACTGGAGTAGAGGGATATGTTGAATCGGCAGCGTCAGGATTACTGGCAGGTATTAACGCTGCTCGACTTGTAAAAGGTGAAGAGCCAGTTGTACTACCATCTGTAACTGCAATGGGAAGTATGGCAAATTATATTACAGCGACTAATGCGAAAAACTTCCAACCAATGAATGCAAACTTCGGGCTATTTGCACCGTTAGAGAAGAAAATTAAAAAGAAACAAGAGCGAAATGAAGCGTATGCTACACGCGCTTTAGAAACGATTCAAAATTTTGTAAATATTTAGTTAAATTTCTTGCAAAGGCTACTAAGTTGTGATACGATTTAGTAGCCTTTATTGAGGTGAGTTATGTGAATGTGAAGAAATTGTTACAATTATTCGTAGGATATTTACAAATTGAAAGAAATTATTCAAAATATACAATTGCAAGTTATCAAAATGATTTAGAACATTTTGTGCAATTTATGGAGCGAGAAGGCATATCCTCTTTTTTAGATGTTACATACGCGGATGTTCGTTTATACTTAACGACGTTGCACGATGAAAAGTTAGCCCGTAAATCTGTCGCAAGAAAAGTATCAAGTTTACGAAGTTTATATCGTTTTTTGATGCGAGAAGGTTATCAAAAAGATAATCCGTTTGCACTTGCGTCACTCCCCAAAAAAGAATTGTCAATCCCAAAGTTTTTATATGCTGAAGAGTTAGAGGAATTATTTGAAGTTTCTGACGCGGAAACACCATTAGGTCAAAGGAATCAAGCATTATTAGAGTTGATGTATGCGACTGGTATCCGTGTGAGTGAATGTGTCAATTTACAACTTACCGATATTGACTTTGCGGTGGGAACAGTTTTAGTAATGGGAAAAGGAAAAAAACAAAGGTATATTCCGTTCGGAAGCTATGCGCAAGATTCTTTAGTTACTTATATAGAGAATGGGAGAAAACAGTTAGTTAATAAGACTGATGAAGACTCTCATATGGTATTTTTAAATGCGAAAGGTACGCCGCTAACAAGTCGTGGAGTTCGTTATGTTTTAAACGAACTCATTAAAAAGGCTTCGCTGACAATGCGGATAAGTCCCCATATGTTAAGGCATACATTTGCTACACATATGTTAGATGAAGGGGCGGATTTACGTACTGTCCAGGAGCTATTAGGCCATGAGAATTTGTCGACGACACAAATTTATACGCATGTCTCTAAAGAAAGATTGCGTTCTGTTTACATGAAGCATCACCCGCGGGCATAAATTGCTTTTAAAGCTATAAAAACATATAAAGGAGTTTTTTCTATGGGAAATTTCCACGCTACAACGATATTTGCAGTTCATCATAATGGAGAATGTGCAATGGCTGGAGATGGTCAGGTGACAATGGGAAATGCAGTTGTAATGAAACATACAGCTCGTAAAGTCCGTAAACTTTTCCAAGGGAAAGTTTTAGCTGGTTTTGCAGGTTCAGTTGCGGACGCATTTACTCTTTTTGAAATGTTTGAAGGGAAATTAGAAGAGTATAACGGGAACTTACAGCGAGCTGCAGTTGAAATGGCGAAACAATGGCGTGGGGATAAAATGCTGCGTCAGTTAGAAGCGATGCTCATTGTCATGGACAAAACAACTATGCTCCTTGTTTCGGGTACAGGAGAAGTAATTGAACCCGATGATGGTATTTTAGCAATTGGATCTGGTGGAAATTATGCACTTTCTGCAGGTCGTGCTTTAAAACAATATGCAAGTGAACATTTAACTGCGAAGCAGATTGCGAAAGCGAGTTTAGAAATTGCAGGCGATATTTGTGTTTATACGAACCACAACATAATTGTTGAAGAATTGTAGAATCGTAAGGGAGGCATTTTATATGCATTTACATTTTACTCCGCGCCAAATTGTGGAAAAATTAGATCAATACATCATCGGTCAAAAAGATGCAAAGAAAGCGGTTGCTGTAGCTCTGAGAAATCGATATCGTCGCAGTAAACTAGCTGAAAATTTACGTGATGAAATTGCACCTAAAAATATTTTAATGATTGGACCGACAGGTGTTGGTAAAACAGAGGTAGCACGACGAATGGCGAAACTCGTTGGAGCACCTTTTATTAAGGTTGAAGCTACGAAATTCACAGAAGTTGGATATGTAGGTAGAGATGTAGAGTCGATGGTACGTGACCTTGTAGAAACGTCAGTACGCATCGTAAAAGAAGAAATGGTAGTTAAAGTTCAAGATAAAGCAGAAGAGCAAGCGAACCAACGTCTTGTTGAAATTTTAGTGCCGAGTCCGGAGAAGCAATCTGGATTTAAAAACCCATTAGAAATGCTTTTTGGCGGTACTCAAAATTCGAATCAAACATCTGATACACAAGAAGATGTTGAAATCGAAAAGAAACGCCAAGACGTGGAAAGAAAGCTTGCTGCGGGACTTCTTGAAGATGAAATTGTATCGATTGAAGTGACTGAACAACAGTCTTCCATGTTTGATATGTTACAAGGAACTGGCATGGAACAAATGGGAATGAATTTCCAAGATGCATTAGGAAGTTTTATGCCGAAAAAAACGAAAAAACGTAAACTTTCTGTAAAAGAAGCAAGAAAACTCTTGACAAATGAGGAAGCACAGCGCTTAATTGATATGGATGAAGTTACACAAGAGGCTGTTTATCGTGCTGAACAGCTCGGGATTATTTTTATTGATGAAATTGACAAAATTGCTGGTAAGCAGTCGAATAGCGTAGATGTATCACGCGAAGGTGTGCAACGTGACATTTTACCAATTGTAGAAGGATCGAATGTTGCGACAAAATACGGATCAGTAAAAACGGATTATATTTTATTCGTTGCAGCTGGAGCGTTTCATATGTCTAAACCGTCGGATTTAATTCCGGAATTGCAAGGGAGATTTCCGATTCGAGTAGAATTAACAAAATTATCGACAGATGATTTTGTTAAAATATTAATCGAGCCTGACAATGCGTTAATTAAACAATATATGGCTTTATTAGCGACTGAAGGTATAGAAATTGAATTTTCAGACGAAGCTATTCGTAAGATTGCTGAGATTGCTTATCAAGTTAATCAGGATACAGATAATATTGGAGCAAGAAGACTTCATACGATTATGGAGAAGCTCCTTGAAGATTTATCGTTTGAAGCATCTGAAATTACGTTAGAAAAAATAACGATAACACCTCAATACGTTGAGGAGAAATTAGCAACGATTGCTAAAAATAAAGATGTGAGCCAGTTTATTTTGTAATTGTGTCATCAGGTGACTCGCCCTAGTTTCCAAGTGATGAAAAAATATGTGAGTAATATGTAGGAGGAACTTTTGAAATGGAATTATTAGCAAAAACAAGAAAATTAAATGCGTTATTACAGAGCGCAGCAGGAAAGCCTGTAAACTTTAGAGAAATGTCTGACACAATGTGTGAAGTAATCGAAGCGAACGTATTCGTAGTAAGCCGTCGTGGTAAATTACTAGGTTATGCAATTCACCAACAAATTGAGAATGAGCGTATGAAACAAATGCTTGCAGAGCGTCAATTCCCGGAAGAATACACACAAAGCTTATTCAACATTACAGAAACATCTTCTAACTTAGATGTAAACAGTGCTTACACAGCATTCCCAGTAGAAAATAGAGAATTATTCGGTCAAGGTTTAACTACAATCGTACCAATCGTTGGTGGCGGTGAGCGTCTAGGTACGTTAGTATTAGCTCGTCTTGGTCAAGAGTTCTTAGACGATGATTTAATCCTTGCTGAATACAGTTCAACTGTAGTAGGTATGGAAATCTTACGTGAAAAAGCAGAAGAAATCGAAGAGGAAGCACGTAGTAAAGCTGTTGTTCAAATGGCGATTAGCTCATTATCTTACAGTGAGTTAGAAGCAATCGAGCATATCTTCGAAGAATTAAATGGAACAGAAGGTTTACTTGTTGCAAGTAAAATTGCTGATCGCGTAGGAATTACTCGTTCTGTAATCGTAAATGCACTACGTAAATTAGAAAGTGCTGGTGTTATTGAGTCTCGTTCTTTAGGTATGAAAGGAACATACATTAAAGTACTAAACGACAAGTTTCTACAGGAACTTGCTAAATTAAAAACAAACTAATTTATATAAAAACTCTCCTCAGTTGAGGAGAGTTTTTTGTTTTTTAAGAGAATGATTTTGCTTACGTAAGGCGTCATGACAGCGTTCATTAGAAAACTATTAATTAGCCTTCACCTCCTTGCTTAAAGGAAGTGAAGGTTGGAAATACTAGAATTTGAGCGTGAAAAAAAGAAAGTTTTACATTGTTCGCATTTTCGACTTGATTGTAATATTTCAGTATGATATAGTAAGCAGTGGTGTCAGTACAAAGTACACACGTTTACTGATTTAAGTGTTGGTGCTACGTTTGTAGTTTCGCTTAGAGATGAAGTAAACGGAGGATATCAAAAACCATTTAGGAGGAACTAAATTATGTCAGTAATTTCTATGAAGCAATTGCTTGAAGCTGGTGTTCATTTCGGACATCAAACTCGTCGTTGGAACCCAAAAATGAAGCGTTACATTTTCACAGAGCGTAACGGTATCTACATCATCGACTTACAAAAAACTGTGAAAAAAGTTGAGGAAGCTTACAGAACGATGCGCGACATCGCTGCTGAAGGTGGAGACATTTTATTCGTAGGTACTAAAAAACAAGCACAAGAAGCTATTAAAGAAGAAGCAACTCGTGCTGGTATGTACTTCGTTAACCAACGTTGGTTAGGTGGAACTTTAACAAACTTCCAAACAATCCAAAAGCGTATCAAGCGCCTTAAAGACATCGAAAGAATGCAAGAAGATGGTACTTTCGAAGTACTTCCTAAGAAAGAAGTTGTTCAACTTAAAAAAGAGTTAGAGCGTCTTGAGAAATTCTTAGGCGGTATTAAAGATATGAAAGGTCTTCCAAGTGCATTATTCGTAGTAGACCCTCGTAAAGAGCGTATTGCAGTTGCTGAAGCACGCAAATTACACATTCCAATCATCGGTATCGTTGATACAAACTGTGATCCAGACGAAATCGATCACGTTATCCCAGCAAACGATGATGCAATTCGTGCTGTAAAACTTCTTACATCTAAAATGGCAGACGCGATCCTTGAAGCAAAACAAGGTGAAGAAACTGTTACTGCGTAACAAATTTGGAAAGGTGATAAGGGGTTCGGCCTTTTATCACCTTTTTTAAGGTATAAAAACCTTTTTAAAAGGTATAAATACATATTTTAGGAGGATGAAAAACATGGCAATCACTGCACAAATGGTAAAAGAACTTCGTGAAAAAACAGGCGCAGGTATGATGGACTGCAAAAAGGCTTTAACTGAAACTAACGGCGACATGGAGAAAGCAATTGACTTCTTACGTGAAAAAGGTATTGCGAAAGCTGCTAAAAAAGCAGACCGCATCGCTGCTGAAGGTTTAACTTTCATCGAAACAAACGGTAACGACGGTTTAATCTTAGAATTAAACTCTGAAACTGATTTCGTTGCGAAAAACGAAGGTTTCCAAGCTTTAATTAAAGAATTAGCTGCTCACTTATTAACTAACAAACCAGCTAACGTTGAAGAAGCTATGGCTCAAACAATTGAAGGCGGTAAAACAGTAGAAGAGCACATCAATGAAGCAATCGCTAAAATTGGTGAAAAACTTACACTTCGTCGTTTCGAAATCGTATCAAAAACTGATGCTGATGCATTCGGCGCTTACCTACACATGGGTGGACGTATTGGTGTATTAACAGTTCTTGAAGGTTCTACTGACGAAGCAGCTGCTAAAGATGTAGCAATGCACATTGCAGCAGTTAACCCTAAATACATTGACCGTGATGCTGTAACAGCTGAAGAAGTTGAGCATGAGCGTCAAGTATTAACACAACAAGCTTTAAACGAAGGCAAGCCTGAAAAAATCGTTGCAAAAATGGTTGAAGGCCGTCTTGGCAAATTCTTCGAAGAAATTTGCTTACTTGACCAAGCATTCGTTAAAAATCCTGATATGAAAGTTCGTCAATTCGTTGAGTCTAAAGGCGGAACATTAAAAGGATTCGTTCGCTACGCTGTTGGTGAAGGTATCGAAAAACGCGAAGACAACTTTGCTGAAGAAGTAATGAACCAAGTAAAAGGTAACAACTAATACAGATTAGGGAACACATTGTGTTCCCTTTTTTAAAATAAAGATGTAAGCAATTGGAGGTTCATTATGAGTAAACCGAAATATAATCGTGTCGTTTTAAAGCTGAGCGGAGAAGCTTTAGCTGGCGAGCAAGGATTTGGAATTAACCCAACTGTTATTAAGTCAGTTGCGGAACAAGTGAAAGAAATTGCAGAACTTGATGTAGAGGTTGCTGTTGTTGTTGGTGGCGGTAACATTTGGCGTGGGAAAATTGGAAGCGAAATGGGTATGGATCGTGCAGGAGCAGATTACATGGGCATGTTAGCAACAGTTATGAATTCACTAGCTCTTCAAGATAGTTTAGAGAATATTGGAATTCAAACTCGCGTTCAAACTTCAATTGAAATGCGTCAAGTGGCAGAGCCTTACATTCGACGTAAAGCAATTCGTCACTTAGAGAAAAAACGTGTTGTTATCTTTGCCGCAGGTACTGGTAACCCATACTTCTCTACAGATACGACAGCAGCATTACGTGCAGCGGAAATCGAAGCGGACGTTATTTTAATGGCAAAAAATAATGTGGATGGCGTATATAGTGCAGATCCATCTATTGATCCAACTGCTACAAAGTACGAAACACTTACTTACTTAGATGTATTAAAAGAAGGTTTAGGTGTAATGGATTCTACAGCTTCTTCTTTATGTATGGACAATGATATTCCATTAATTGTATTCTCAGTTATGGAAAAAGGTAACATTAAACGTGCCGTTTTAGGCGAAAATATTGGAACAGTTGTAAGGGGGAAATAAATATGGGACAACAAGTATTGAAGTCTTCAAATGAAAAAATGGAAAAAGCAGTTGCTGCTTATTCTCGTGAATTAGCAACAGTTCGCGCTGGTCGTGCAAGCTCGTCTGTATTAGATAAGGTACAAGTTGATTACTACGGTGCACCAACACCAGTTGTGCAATTAGCGAACATTACAGTTCCAGAAGCACGTTTGCTTGTAATTCAACCCTATGATAAAACTTCTATCGGTGATATTGAAAAAGCAATCTTAAAAGCAGATTTAGGATTAAACCCTTCTAATGACGGAACTGTAATTCGTATTGCATTCCCTGCATTAACAGAAGAGCGTCGTCGTGATCTTGTAAAAGTTGTGAAAAAATATGCTGAAGAAGCAAAAGTTGCGGTTCGTAACGTACGTCGTGACGGTAACGATGATCTTAAGAAGCTTGAAAAAGCTGGCGATATTACGGAAGATGATTTAAGAGGATATACTGAAGATATCCAAAAAGAAACAGATAAATATATTGCAAAAGTTGACGAAATCGCAAAAAACAAAGAAAAAGAAATCATGGAAGTGTAATAGCGATAACTTCGCAAATATGACCCTCTTCTTAAGGGGGTCTTTTTACACTTTTAGGCATACGTCTGCTTGCTGGAGGGTATGAATGATGTTTAAAAACTTTCCTTTTTTTAAAAGTAAAAAGGACGCATCGTTTGATCATCTCGTTGAAGAAGTGAAAAAAGGATATATACCAGAACATATTGCCATCATTATGGATGGCAATGGAAGATGGGCAAAGAGGAGAGCTATGCCTCGTATTGCGGGACATCATGAAGGCATGCAAGTTGTAAAGAAAATTACAAAATTTGCAAGTAAGCTTAATGTGAAAGTGTTAACTCTTTATGCTTTTTCAACTGAGAACTGGAAAAGACCGAAAAAGGAAGTTGACTATTTAATGAGGCTTCCAGAAGAATTTCTAGGTACATTTTTACCAGAATTGATTGAAGAAAACGTACAAGTCCGAGTAATAGGGCAAAAAGATCGTCTTCCTACGCATACACGCAGAGCGATGGAAAAAGCCATGGAAGATACGCAAGAGAATACGGGATTAATTCTTAATTTCGCGTTAAACTATGGAAGTCGAGATGAAATCGTTTCTGCTGTGCAACATATGATGAAAGATAGTGAGGAAGGAAAAATTCGTGCTGAAGAGATAAGTGAAGAAATGATTTCTTCCTACTTAATGACGAGTTCTTTACCTGATCCAGAGTTGTTAATTCGTACAAGCGGAGAGCTACGTATTAGTAATTTTATGTTATGGCAAATTGCATATTCAGAATTTTGGTTTACGGATGTGTATTGGCCAGACTTTACGGAAGAACATTTGCTTAATGCGATTACAGACTTTCAACATAGAGGGCGCAGATTCGGAGGCGTGTAGAAAGAGAGGGTTTGGTAGTGAAACAGAGAATTATTACTGGAGTGGTTGCTGCCGCGCTATTCATTCCCATCGTAATTTACGGTGGCGTGCCTTTTACGGTTTTAGTGTATGCACTTGCTTCTATAGGTTTATATGAATTAATTCGTATGAACAAGCTTACGCTTATTTCGGTACCAACAGTTTTAGCTGCGGTATTATTATGGGTTATTTTAGTTCCAAGTAGTGCATCAGAACTGTTTAGGTGGATTGGATTAGGTAAATTAGAAATTACGTTTGTGATTGTTTTATTACTTTTATCATATACAGTCCTTTCTAAGAATACATTTACTTTTGATAATGCTTCATTTTTACTTATGGCAACGACATATGTTGCAATGGGATTCTTATATTTAAATGAAACGAGAATATTAGGAATTAAATATGTGTTTTGCGCATTATTTGTTATATGGGCTACTGATTCAGGCGCATATTTCGTAGGAAAAGCATTAGGAAAAAGAAAGTTGTGGCCAGAAATTAGTCCAAATAAAACAATTGAAGGTTCATTAGGCGGTATTGTTTGTGGAGTTATTGTTGCACTTGTTTACAATATGTTCTTCCCAGTTGAAGCAAATGTAGGGATTTTAATTGTGCTGACGATTATCATTTCTATTTTTGGACAAATTGGTGATTTAGTACAGTCTGCATTTAAACGTCACTATGGCGTAAAAGATTCAGGTACAATTTTACCTGGACATGGTGGTATATTAGATCGAACAGATAGTTGGTTATTTGTGTTACCAATTCTCTACTTCTTATTACAATACAATTAATAAATGAACGAGGGGTTGGAGTCATGAAAAATATTAGTTTATTAGGTGCAAGCGGATCAATTGGTACACAAACTTTAGATGTGTTACGCTCGCACCCAGACCAATTCCGTCTCGTTGCTTTTTCTGTAGGGAAAAATATTGACTACGCAGTAAAAGTAATTCAAGAATTTTCTCCGCAAATTGTTTCTGTGCAAAGAGCAGAAGATGTTATAAAATTACAAGCTGTTTCTGGTAATACAAAAATTGTATATGGTAGTGAAGGTCTTTTAGAAGTAGCATTACATCCAGATGCGGAGATTTTAGTAAATGCCGTTGTAGGTAGCGTAGGGTTGTTACCAACACTTCGTGCAATTGAGGCGAAAAAAACAATTGGAATTGCAAATAAAGAAACGTTAGTAACTGCAGGGCATCTAGTAATGGAAGCGGCACGAAAACATAATGTTTCGTTACTTCCAGTAGATAGTGAACATTCAGCTATTTTTCAATGCTTGAATGGTGAAAATGAAAAAAGAATTTCTCGACTCATTATAACGGCTTCTGGCGGAAGTTTCCGTGATAAAACGAGAGATGAATTGCATCATGTGACCGTAGAAGATGCGCTTCGACATCCAAACTGGTCAATGGGTTCGAAAATTACAATTGATTCTGCTACAATGATGAATAAGGGACTAGAAGTAATTGAAGCACATTGGCTTTTTGGTATCCCTTATGAGCAAATTGATGTTGTTTTACATAAAGAAAGTATTATTCATTCTATGGTTGAATTTGAAGATCGTAGTGTAATGGCACAGCTTGGCTCACCTGATATGCGAGTACCAATTCAATACGCGCTTACATATCCTGATAGATTACCTCTTTCAGACACAAAACAGTTAAACTTATGGGAAATGGGAACATTGCATTTTGAAAAAATGAACCAAGAACGTTTCCGTTGTCTACGTTTTGCGTATGAAGCTGGGAAAACAGGTGGAAGTATGCCAGCTGTAATGAACGCTGCAAATGAAGTAGCTGTTGAAGCTTTTTTACAAAAGAGAATTGGTTTCTTAACAGTGGAAGACCTCATTGAAAAAGCAATGAACCATCACAATGTCATTGCACGTCCGAGCTTAGAGGAAATTCTGGAAATTGATGCAGCCACAAGACGGTTTGTGATGGAACAAATTTAGCAAAGGTGGTTATGGAATTGAATACAGCGATTGCCTTTATATTAATTTTCGGTGCACTCGTATTTTTCCATGAGCTAGGGCATCTATATTTCGCAAAAAGAGCGGGTATTTTATGCCGCGAGTTTGCGATTGGTTTTGGTCCAAAAATATTCTCATTTGAAAAGAATGAAACGGTGTATACGATTCGATTACTGCCCCTTGGTGGCTATGTAAGAATGGCTGGCGAGGATGCGGACACAGTTGAGTTAAAGCCAGGGAAAAAGGTTGGCCTTGTGCTAAATGAAAAAGACGAAGCTGTGAAATTAGTTTTTGATGGATATGAAAAATATCCAAATGTTCGTGTTATTGAAGTCGAACAAGCTGATTTGGAGCATAATCTTACAATTTCGGGATATGAAGAGTACGAGGAAGAGCTGCAAACATTCCGAGTGAATGAAAAAGCTCGTATCATATCTGCGGGAGAAGAAATCCAAATCGCTCCGTTTAACAGACAGTTTGGCTCTAAAAAATTGGGTCAACGCGCGTTAACAATTTTTGCAGGTCCTGCAATGAACTTTATTCTAGCATTTGTTATTTTTGTGATTCTTGGATTTGTACAAGGGGTTCCCGTTGATAAACCAATGGTCGGAAAAGTAATGGATAATAGTGCAGCACAGCAAGCTGGATTAAAAGAAAATGATACAATTCAAGCTATTGATGGGAAAAACACAAGTACATGGAAAGATGTTGTTAACATTGTACGTGAAAACCCGAATAAAGAAATTACGTTACAAGTAAAGCGTGATAGTGAACAGATTAATGTGAAAGTAACGCCAACGGTTGATAAAGAAGGAAAAGAAGAAGTTGGTAGAATTGGTGTTTACTCTCCTGTAGAGAAAACAGTGATGGGTTCTATTAAATCAGGTTTTGAACAAACGTACGAATGGACGAAACTAATTTTTGATTCTCTTGTGAAATTAGTAACTGGTCAATTTTCTATTAATGAGTTGTCAGGTCCAGTAGGAATTTATAATCTAACAGATCAAGTTGTAGATTATGGATTTACGCGTGTACTAAGTTTAGCGGCAGTTTTAAGTATTAACCTTGGTTTATTTAATTTATTACCAGTTCCAGCTTTAGACGGTGGACGTTTGTTCTTCTTCTTAATTGAGGCATTAAGAGGGAAACCGATTGATCGTCAAAAAGAAGGAATGGTTCACTTTATTGGATTTGCATTATTAATGTTGCTTATGTTAGTTGTAACATGGAATGACATCCGTAAGTTTTTCTTGTAAAATAAGAAGAAGTTTATAATGAAATAGAGCTCGTACAATAAAATCCCTCACCTAACTCGAGGTGAGGGGTTTTGTTGCGTGTAAGAGTAAAATGAAGAGGTGCGAATAAATGAAACAAAGTATGGTATTCAGTCCTACATTACGTGAAGTTCCAGCTGATGCTGAAATTAAAAGTCATCAATTATTACTTCGCGCAGGGTTTATGCGTCAAAATGCTTCTGGTATTTATAGTTTTCTACCATTTGGTTTAAAAGTATTACACAAAGTAGAACGTATTGTTCGTGAAGAAATGGAGCGTGCAGGAGCTGTAGAATTATTAATGCCGGCTATGCAAGCTGCGGAATTATGGCAAGAGTCAGGGCGTTGGTATTCTTACGGATCTGAATTAATGCGTATGAAAGATCGTAACGCTCGTGAATTTGCATTAGGAGCTACACACGAAGAAGTAATTACTGATCTTGTACGTGATGAAGTGAAATCATATAAAAAATTACCGTTAACATTATACCAAATCCAAACAAAGTTCCGTGACGAACAAAGACCTCGTTTTGGTCTATTACGTGGAAGAGAGTTTCTAATGAAAGATGCATATTCTTTCCATGCTACGCAAGAGAGCTTAGATGAAGTGTATGATCGCTTATACAATGCATACTCTAACATTTTTGCTCGTTGTGGCTTGAACTTCCGTGCTGTTATTGCTGACTCGGGAGCAATGGGTGGAAAAGATACACATGAATTTATGGTATTATCTGATGTAGGTGAAGATACAATTGCGTATTCTGATACATCTAATTATGCGGCAAATATTGAAATGGCTCCTGTTGTTGCTACGTATACGAAAAGTGATGATGCTGAACAAGCACTTGAAAAGGTAGCAACTCCGGATCAAAAGGCTATTGAAGAAGTATCTGCATTCTTAAATATTGCAGCGGAAAAATGCATTAAATCTATGGTGTTTAAAGTAGATGAGAAACTAGTAGTTGTACTTGTTCGTGGCGATCATGAAGTCAATGATGTAAAAGTGAAGAATCTATACGGAGCTTCAGTCGTTGAGCTTGCTTCGCATGAAGAAGTAAAAGAGTTATTAAACTGTGAAGTTGGTTCTTTAGGACCGATTGGTGTAACAGGTGATATCGAAATTATTGCTGACCATGCTGTAGCAACAATTGTCAACGGATGTTCAGGAGCGAACGAAGAAGGATTCCATTATGTAAATGTAAATCCAGAACGTGACTTTAAAGTAAGTCAATATACAGATTTACGCTTCATTCAAGAAGGAGACCAATCTCCAGACGGAAACGGAACAATTCTTTTCGCACGCGGAATTGAAGTAGGTCACGTATTCAAATTAGGAACTCGTTATAGCGAAGCAATGAATGCAACATTCCTAGATGAAAACGGGAAAACACAACCACTTATTATGGGTTGTTACGGTATCGGTGTATCTCGTACAGTGGCAGCAATTGCAGAGCAGTTTAATGATGAGAGCGGTTTAGTTTGGCCTAAAGCTGTCGCACCGTTCCATGTGCATGTAATTCCAGTAAACATGAAATCTGATGCACAACGTGAAATGGGTGAAAACATCTACAACTCATTACAAGATCAAGGATACGAAGTATTACTAGATGATCGTGCAGAACGTGCAGGTGTTAAATTTGCTGATGCAGATTTATTCGGCCTTCCAGTTCGTGTTACAGTTGGTAAAAAAGCGGATGAAGGTATTGTAGAAGTGAAAGTACGTGCTACAGGTGAGTCTGTAGAAGTGAAAGTAGAAGAACTTCAAACATATATTGCTAATATTTTAAAATAAGAAGAGGTACCTCGTTATGAGGTACCTTCTCTTTCTTTGTAAACGTATTTCGTAAAAGAAGAAGGGAGAAATCTTTCTTTGTAGTACGATTCAATTTATAATAGCAAATGGAAGGAGAGTGCATATGTCATTAACAAATGAACAACAAGAGCGATTTCAAATTTTGCTCCAGCAGTTGCAAATACCAGACGACCTTATAAATCAATATTTACAAGGCGGTGGTATTGAAAGGCTCGTTATTGATAAAGCGAATAAAAGTTGGCATTTTGATTTACAAGTGCCACGTATTTTGCCTACAGAATTATATGAATTGCTAGAAACAAAGCTTAAGCAATCATTTTCTCATATTGCAAGAACAACATTTGCATTAGAAACAGAGAATAAACAATTTACAGAAGAAGAAGTGAGGGCGTATTGGCCGCTTTGTACGGAACGAATTACATTTTCACCTATGTTCGCATACTTAAAGAAGCAGCTTCCACAGGTGAATGGAGTGAAGTTGCTAATAAATGTGAATAATGAGCTGGAGTCTACTGCTTTAAAGAAAAACGTTGCGAAACCAGTAGGGGATCAATACGAAGTTTTTGGATTCCCGCGTTTCCAGTTAGACACACATATACAGCAAAATACAGAAGAAATGCAAAAGTTTCGTGAGCAAACGCAGCAAGAAGACCGCGAGCGTGTTATACAAGCTATGGAAGAAATGGCGAAGAAGCAAGCTGAAGAAAGCAGCGTTGTGTATGAAGGACCGATTACACTCGGGTATCTTATTAAGCCAGATGAAGAGATTACACCGATGCGAGAAATTCAAGATGAAGAAAGAAGAAAAACGGTTCAAGGATATGTCTTCCATGTAGAAACAAAAGAGCTTCGTAGTGGACGTACGTTATTAACTTTAAAAATAACGGATTATACGGATTCTATTATGATCAAAATGTTCTCGCGTGACAAAGAAGATATTCCAATGCTGCAATCCTTGAAAAAAGGAATGTGGGTGAAAGCGCGTGGTTCTGTTCAAAACGATACATTCGTTCGTGATTTAGTAATGATTGCAAATGATATTAATGAAATAACAGGGCCGTCTCGTAAAGATAAAGCGCCAGAAGGCGAAAAGCGTGTAGAACTTCATCTTCACACTCCGATGAGCCAAATGGATGCTGTTACTCCTGTTTCTAGGCTTGTTGCCCAAGCAGGTAAATGGGGACATGAAGCTATTGCGGTTACAGACCATGCTGTGGCTCAGTCGTTCCCGGAGGCATATTCTGCGGGGAAAAAGGCTGGAGTTAAAGTTATATACGGTGTAGAAGCGAATTTAGTTAATGATGGTGTACCGATAGCGTATAACGAAGCGCATCGTTTACTTGCAGAGGAAACGTATGTTGTTTTCGACGTTGAGACGACAGGTTTATCAGCTGTATACGATACAGTCATTGAGTTGGCTGCCGTAAAAGTAAAGGGTGGCGAAATCATTGATCGCTTTGAATCTTTCGCAAATCCACATCAACCATTATCAGCGACGATTATTGAATTAACAGGTATTACAGATGATATGTTAACCGATGCACCAGAAGTGGACGAAGTGTTTAAAAAGTTTGAGGAATGGATGGGCGATCATACACTTGTTGCCCATAACGCGAGCTTTGATATGGGCTTTATTAACGTAGGTTTTAAAAAGGCTGGACTAGAAAAAACGAATAACCCAGTTATTGATACGTTAGAACTTGCACGATTCCTATTCCCAGAGATGAAAAATCATCGATTAAATACGATGTGTAAAAAACTTGATATTGAATTAACGCAACATCACCGTGCGATTTATGATACAGAAGCGACGGGATATTTACTTGTGAAAATGTTGAAAGACGTAATTGAAAAGGGATTTGAATATCATGATCAATTAAATGATAGCATGGGACAAGGGGATGCGTATAAGCGTGGCCGTCCAAGTCATATGACATTACTTGCCACATCGGATGTGGGGTTAAAAAATCTCTATAAACTTGTTTCCTATTCGCATCTAAATTACTTTTACCGTGTACCACGTGTGCCGAGGTCACTATTAAAAAAATACCGTGAAGGAATTTTAGTAGGAACGGCTTGTGATAAAGGTGAAGTGTTCGAGGCAATGATGCAAAAGGCACCTGAAGAGGTAGAAGAAATTGCCCAGTTCTATGACTACATTGAAGTAATGCCTCCAGAGGTGTTACGTCATTTAGTAGAACGTGAACTTGTTCGAGATGAAGGTCAATTAAAAACAATTATTTCTAACTTAGTAAAACTAGGTGAGACGTTAGATAAACCAGTTGTTGCTACAGGAAACGTGCATTATTTAGACCCTGAGGATGCAATGTATCGTAAAATTTTAGTCAGTTCGCAGGGCGGAGCCAATCCGTTAAATCGACATTCATTACCGCCAGTACATTTCCGTACAACTGATGAAATGTTAGAATGTTTTTCATTCTTAGGTGAAGACAAAGCGAAAGAAGTTGTTGTAACAAATACACAAAAGGTTGCGTCATTAATTGGTGATGTGCATCCAGTAAAAGACGATCTATACACACCGAAAATTGAAGGTGCTGATGATGAAACGCGTGATATGAGTTATAAAATGGCGCGTAGCATTTATGGTGAAGAGCTACCGGAAATTGTAGAAGCACGTTTAGAAAAAGAATTAAAAAGTATTATTGGGCATGGATTCGCCGTAATTTATTTAATTTCACATAAGCTTGTGAAAAAATCGTTAGTAGACGGATATTTAGTAGGTTCGCGTGGATCGGTAGGATCATCATTTGTTGCAACGATGATGGAAATTACAGAAGTAAACCCATTACCACCACACTATGTATGTCCGAAGTGTAAGCAATCAGAATTCTTTAATGATGGTTCTGTAGGTTCTGGTTTTGACTTACCGGATAAAGAATGTCCTGCTTGTAATATTCCATATGTAAAAGATGGACATGACATTCCGTTCGAAACGTTCCTTGGATTTAAAGGAGATAAGGTACCCGATATCGATTTGAACTTCTCCGGGGAATACCAACCACGTGCCCATAACTATACGAAAGTACTGTTCGGTGAAGATTATGTATATCGTGCAGGAACGATTGGTACAGTTGCGGAAAAAACTGCTTATGGTTATGTAAAAGGTTATGCAAATGATCATAACTTAACGATTCGAAATGCAGAGATAGATCGGTTAGTTGCAGGTTGTACAGGGGTAAAACGTACAACCGGACAGCATCCAGGTGGTATTATCGTTGTGCCAGATTACATGGATATTTTTGATTTTTCACCAATTCAGTTCCCGGCAGATTCAATAGGTGCTGAGTGGAGAACGACACACTTTGATTTCCACTCGATTCATGATAATTTATTGAAACTTGATATACTAGGACACGATGATCCGACCGTTATTCGTATGTTACAAGATTTAAGTGGTATTGATCCGAAAACAATCCCAACGGACGATCCAGAAGTAATGAAAATTTTCTCTGGGCCAGAATCGTTAGGCGTAACGGAGGAACAAATTAACTGTAAAACAGGTACACTTGGTATACCAGAGTTTGGTACGAAATTCGTAAGGCAGATGTTAGAAGAGACGAAACCTACGACATTCTCTGAGTTAGTCCAAATTTCTGGATTATCACATGGTACGGACGTATGGCTTGGTAATGCAAACGAGTTAATTTATAACGGTACATGTACGCTGAGTGAAGTTATTGGTTGTCGTGATGACATCATGGTATATTTAATCTATCAAGGTTTAGATCCATCGTTAGCCTTCAAAATCATGGAGTCGGTTCGTAAAGGTAAGGGTGTACCGGAAGAATGGGAAGAGGATATGAAAAATAATAATGTACCAGGTTGGTATATTGATTCATGTAAGAAGATTAAATACATGTTCCCTAAAGCCCATGCGGCTGCTTACGTACTTATGGCTGTACGTATCGCGTACTTTAAAGTGCATTTTGCACTTTTATTCTATGCGGCATATTTTACAGTTCGTGCAGATGATTTTGATGTAGAAGCGATGGCGAAAGGTTCAGCATCCATACGCGTAAAAATTGACGAAATTGCTCAAAAAGGATTGGATGCAGCGCCGAAAGAGAAGAGTTTATTAACTGTACTAGAAATGACACTTGAAATGTGTGAGCGTGGATACTCATTCCAAAAGGTTGATTTATACCGCTCGCATGCAACAGAATTTATTATTGATGGAGACTCATTAATTCCTCCATTTAATGCAGTGCCTGGTCTTGGTACAAACGCAGCTTTAAGTATTGTAGAAGCACGTAAAAATGGAGACTTCCTATCAAAAGAAGACTTACAGCAGCGCAGTAAGGTTTCAAAAACAATTATTGAGTATTTAGATAGTCAAGGTTGTCTAGGAGATTTACCGGATCAAAACCAATTATCACTGTTCTAACAGGTAGGAAAAGTCTTTGCAAATCAATATTTGCTATGGTATACTATAAACCGAGATAACCATGTCATGTATATTTTGTGAAAAAGAGAGTGGGGAAACCCACTCTTTCGTGTTACTATCTACATTTTATTTATGTGGATAGTAAAGATATTTCTGTCGTATATACATATTTTGTTACAAGTTTTACTTCTTAAATTTGGTAATACTAAGACAGATATTCCCTGCTTAACGGCAGGGGCTTTTGTTAGCTAACGAGAAAGAATAAGATAGACCGTCTTAATGAACGGGATCTTTTCTTGTAAATGGTACATGGCGGCAGGAAGGAGGCTGTTTATGGATAAGAAAGTCACAGAAGTTGTAGAAGCATTTGCGCAGCCGATCGTTGAAGAGTTAAATCTTGAACTTGTAGATGTAGAGTATGTGCAAGAAGGACAAGACTGGTTCTTACGCGTATTCATCGATTCTGAAAAGGGAGTCGACATTGAAGAATGCGGTGCGGTAAGTGAACGTTTAAGCGAAGCTTTAGATAAAGAGGACCCAATTCCTCATCTTTACTTTTTGGATGTATCATCTCCTGGAGCGGAACGCCCATTAAAGAAAGAGAAAGACTTCCAGCAAGCGGTAGGGAAACAAGTGGCAATTAAAACATATGAGCCGATTGATGGTGAAAAGATGTTTGAAGGAAAGCTACTTTCCTACGACGGTATTACAATTACACTACTATTAACAATTAAAACACGTAAAAAAGAAATCCAAATTCCAATGGATAAAGTTGCCAATGCGCGACTTGCTGTTACGTTTTAGTAAGAAGGGGGATCTTCATGAGCACTGAGTTGTTAGATGCTTTGCTCGTTTTAGAGTCAGAAAAAGGTATTAGCAAAGATATTATTATTGATGCAATTGAAGCAGCATTAATCTCTGCTTATAAACGCAATTTTAACCAAGCACAAAACGTTCGTGTGAGCTTTAACCCAGAAGTGGGAACAATTCAAGTTTTAGCACGTAAAGACGTTGTCGATAATGTGTTTGATCCACGTCTTGAAATCTCTGTAGAAGAGGCAAGACAAATTAATCCAAACTACCAAGATGGCGACGTACTAGAAATTGAAGTAACGCCAAAAGATTTTGGTCGTATTGCAGCACAAACTGCAAAACAAGTTGTAACACAACGAGTTCGTGAGGCGGAACGTGGTGTTATTTATTCAGAATTTAGTGATCGTGAAGAAGACATTATGGTTGGTATTGTACAGCGCCAAGATGCTCGTTTCATCTATGTAAGCTTAGGGAAAGTAGAAGCTTTATTACCTGTAAGTGAGCAAATGCCAAATGAGCAATATAAACCACATGATCGTATTCGCGTATTTATTACAAAAGTAGAAAAAACAACGAAAGGACCACAAATTTACGTATCACGTACACATCCTGGTCTTTTAAAACGTTTATTCGAAATGGAAGTTCCAGAAATTTATGATGGAACTGTAGAAATTCGCTCTGTAGCGCGTGAAGCAGGCGATCGTTCGAAAATTTCTGTGTATGCAGAGAATATCGATGTTGATCCAGTAGGTTCTTGTGTAGGACCGAAAGGACAACGTGTACAACGCATTGTAGATGAACTAAAAGGCGAAAAAATTGACATCGTTCGCTGGTCAAATGATCCAGTTGAATATGTTGCAAATGCTTTAAGTCCATCACAAGTTGTTAAAGTACTTGTAGATGAAGAAGAAAAAGCAACAACTGTTGTTGTTCCAGACCACCAGCTTTCATTAGCAATTGGTAAGCGTGGACAAAATGCACGTCTTGCAGCTAAATTAACAGGCTGGAAAATTGATATTAAAAGTGAGTCTGATGCGAAACAACTTGGTATTGTAACAGATGAAGATAGCGTAATCGCATTCGGATTCGATTCAGTTG
The DNA here is from genome assembly GCF_050524305.1 of Bacillus silvicola. Classification (NCBI taxonomy): domain Bacteria; kingdom Bacillati; phylum Bacillota; class Bacilli; order Caryophanales; family Bacillaceae; genus Bacillus; species Bacillus silvicola. The sequence goes on along the minus strand of NZ_JBNGVC010000012.1, from coordinate 741,602 downwards.
AAGACGAAATCGAATAGAGGTGATGAGTATGAGCAATCGAAAAGTTCCGTTACGAAAATGTATTGCGACGCAAGAGATGAAATCAAAACGAGAGCTCGTTCGCATTGTTCGTTCCAAAGAGGGCGAAGTGTCTATTGATTTATCAGGAAAAAAATCAGGACGAGGTGCATATTTGTCAAAAGATAAAGAATGCATTATTCAAGCCCAAAAGAAAAATATTTTGGAACATCATCTAAAAGCGAAAATCGACAGTTCTCTGTACGAAGAGCTTCTTGAGCTTGTTGAGAAGGAGTCGAAGTAAGTGTCCGATTGGAAATCGTTTTTAGGACTAGCAAACCGCGCTCGAAAAATTATTTCGGGTGAAGAACTCGTTTTAAAAGAAGTACGAAGTGGCAAAGCAAAGCTAGTATTGCTTTCTGAAGATGCGTCAGCGAACACTACAAAACGTATCATTGATAAAACCACGTACTACAACATACCAATGAGAAAAGTCGAAAATCGACAACAATTAGGGCATGCGATTGGGAGAGACGAGCGAGTCGTTGTAGCTGTGTTAGATGAAGGCTTTGCGAAAAAGCTACGTAGCATGCTCGATACAAATTACCGGGGGTGAAGGTATGAGTAAAATTCGAGTACATGAATATGCAAAAAAAAATAATATCTCAAGTAAAGATCTTATGACAAAACTAAAAGAGATGAATATCGAGGTTTCGAATCATATGACAATGTTAGAAGACGAAGTAGTAAACAAATTAGATAATCAATATAACACTGGGGCAGAAAAACCTTCTGTTGCAGATGAGTTTGAAGTAGAAGAGAAAGTTGTTCGCAGTAAAAAGAACAGCAATAAGAAGAAGAAAAAAGGCAAAGGAAATGAAGACAAACGTCAAGAAAACTTTGCTGGAAGACAACAAACACAAATAGTAGAAACACCAGATAAAATTACTTTCTCTGGAAGCCTTACAGTAGGTGAACTTGCTAAAAAGTTAAGCAAAGAGCCATCTGAAATTATTAAAAAGCTCTTCATGATAGGAATTATGGCAACAATTAACCAAGACTTAGATAAAGATACAATTGAGTTAATTGCTACTGATTACGGTATTGAAGTAGAAGAAGAAGTAGTTGTAAGTGAAACTGAATTTGAAACATTCATCGATGAGCAAGATGATGAAGAAAACTTAAAAGAGCGTCCAGCTGTTGTTACAATTATGGGACACGTTGACCATGGTAAAACAACTTTACTTGACTCTATCCGTAATTCAAAAGTAACTGCTGGCGAAGCGGGTGGAATTACTCAACATATTGGTGCATACCAAGTTGAAGTAAATGATAAGAAAATTACATTCTTAGATACGCCTGGTCACGCAGCATTTACAACGATGCGTGCTCGTGGTGCGCAAGTAACGGATATTACAATTCTTGTTGTTGCAGCTGATGACGGTGTTATGCCACAAACAGTTGAAGCAATTAGCCATGCGAAAGCAGCTGGAGTACCAATTATTGTTGCTGTGAATAAAATGGATAAACCAGCGGCAAATCCTGATCGTGTAATGCAAGAATTAACAGAATATGAATTAGTTCCAGAAGCTTGGGGCGGAGACACAATTTTCGTACCAATTTCTGCGATTCAAGGCGAGGGAATTGACAACTTGCTAGAAATGATTCTTCTTGTGAGTGAAGTAGAAGAATATAAAGCAAATCCAAATCGCTATGCAACTGGTACTGTAATTGAAGCGCAGCTTGATAAAGGTAAAGGAACTATCGCGACATTACTTGTTCAAAACGGTACACTTCGAGTTGGAGATCCAATTGTTGTTGGAACATCATTCGGTCGTGTTCGTGCGATGGTAAGTGATATTGGTCGTCGTGTAAAAGTTGCTGGTCCATCAACTCCTGTTGAAATTACAGGTTTAAATGAAGTACCACAAGCCGGAGATCGTTTCATGGCATTCGCTGATGAGAAGAAAGCTCGTCAAATCGGTGAATCACGTGCACAAGAAGCGTTACTTGCTCAACGTGGTGAGAAATCTAAATTAAGCCTTGAAGATTTATTCCAACAAATCCAAGAGGGCGATGTAAAAGAAATTAACTTAATTGTGAAAGCAGACGTACAAGGTTCTGTAGAAGCAATGGCAGCATCACTTCGTAAAATTGATGTTGAAGGCGTAAAAGTAAAAATTATCCATACAGGCGTAGGTGCGATTACAGAATCTGATGTTATTTTAGCTTCTGCATCTAATGCAATTATAATTGGATTTAACGTACGCCCTGATGTGAATGCGAAGCGTACAGCTGAATTAGAGAACGTTGATGTTCGTTTACACCGTATTATCTATAAAGTAATCGAAGAAATCGAATCAGCAATGCAAGGTATGCTGGATCCAGAATTCGAAGAAAAAGTAATCGGTCAAGCGGAAGTACGTCAAACGTTCAAAGTAACAAAAGTTGGAACAATCGCAGGTTGTTACGTAATCGACGGTAAAATTACACGTGATAGTGGCGTTCGTATTATCCGTGATGGCGTAGTAGTTTTCGAAGGACAACTTGATACGTTAAAACGTTTCAAAGACGACGTAAAAGAAGTTGCACAAAACTATGAGTGTGGTATTACAATTGAGAGATATAATGATCTTAAAGAAGGGGACATCATTGAAGCGTACATTATGGAAGAAGTGAAGCGATGATTATCGCTTCACTCTCATTCGAGTGTATGATTTACGATGTGCATTCTTTAAAAGAGAAACGAGCAATTTTGCAAAGGGTGCTAACTCGTGTGAAGCAGCGTTATAACGTAGCTGTTTCAGAAGTAGGGCATCAAGATGTATGGCAACGTACAGAAATTGCAATTGTTTCCGTATCCTCAAATCGTGTTATCTGTGAAAAAGAAATGAATCGTGTACTTGAGTACATCGATTCATTTCCTGAAATTGAACGTACGATAACACAATTGGAATGGTACTGAATGAGGTGAAGAATTATGAAATTACGTGCAAACCGTGTAGGCGAGCAAATGAAAAAAGAATTAGGCGACATAATCAGTCGTAAAATTAAAGATCCACGTGTCGGATTTGTTACAGTAACAGATGTACAAGTGAGTGGAGATTTACAAATTGCTACAGTATATATTTCTGTTTTAGGTGATGAAGAACAGAAAGAAAGTACATTAAAAGGTTTAGCGAAGGCAAAAGGCTTCATTCGTTCAGAAATTGGCCAACGTATTCGTCTTCGTAAAACACCGGAAATTTCCTTTGAATTTGATGAGTCTATCGGATATGGTCATCGAATTGATACACTTTTACATGAAATTAATAAAGAAGGTAAACGTGAAGAATAATGGATAGACATATGTCTATCCATTTTTTCAATGCAAAATAAGTTTTGGATATTTATTATGAAAGAATTATGATGAGGTGAACATATATGGAAGGTGTAGTATTATTACATAAGCCAAAAGGCATGACGTCACATGATTGTGTATTTAAATTAAGAAAGATTTTACGTGAGAAACGAATTGGTCATACGGGAACATTAGATCCAGATGTAACGGGTGTATTACCGATTTGTGTTGGTAAAGCAACGAAAATTGCACAATTTTTAACAAGTGAGACGAAAACGTATGAAGGTGAAGTAACATTAGGATTTTCTACGACGACTGAAGATGCTTCGGGTGAAGTTGTAGAAACGAAAAATGTGGATCGTGTTATTACACGAAAAGAAGTAGAAAATGTTCTTGCAAAGTTAACAGGAACAATTGAACAAATGCCACCGATGTTTTCAGCTGTAAAAGTAAACGGGAAAAAACTATACGAATATGCTAGAGCAGGTCAAGAGGTTGAACGTCCAGTTCGTACAATTACAATTCACGAATTTGTATTACTTGATGAACGTGAAGTTTTTGAAGGGGAAAACATTTCATTCCGTTTCCGTGTAACGTGTAGTAAAGGTACATATGTAAGAACGCTAGCAGTAATGATTGGTGAAAAACTTGGTTTTCCATCACACATGTCCCATCTTGTAAGAACGGCATCTGGTGAATTTTTACTAGAAGATTGCATATCATTTGAAGAAATTGAAGAAAACGTGCAAAATGGAACAGTAGAGTCTATCTTCATTTCAATCGATGAAGCGTTAAGTAAGTTTCCAAAAATGGTTGTAGATGAAAAGCAAGCAGAAAAAATAAAAAATGGTATGTTCTTAAAGAATGAATTAGAAATAACAGCACCATTTATTACAGTATTTGATAAAAATGATTGTTGCTTAGCGATTTATGAGCATCATCCAAAACACCCTGGTATGCTAAAGCCAATGAAAGTACTTGTGAATAATCAAGAACTAAAGCTATAATGAATTATCGGAAGGATTATTACAGAAAAAGGTGAATTCAAGCGTGAAACTTATTCATTTAACTCATCCACATGAACAAAATAAATTAGAATTACCACCTACTGTAATGGCATTAGGATTTTTTGATGGCATTCATTTAGGACATCAATGTGTGATTCGAACTGCGAAGCAAATAGCGGATGAACGGGGATATAAAAGTGCAGTTATGACATTTTATCCTCACCCATCTGTTGTTTTAGGAAAAAAGGAAGCGCATGTGGAGTATATTACACCAATGCGTGATAAAGAAAAAATAGTCGAAAGTTTAGGAATCGATATATTATATGTTATTAAATTTGATGAATCATTTGCAGGATTATTACCACAACAATTTGTAGATGATTATATTATTGATTTAAACGTAAAGCATGTAGTAGCAGGCTTTGATTATTCATATGGACGTTTAGGGAAAGGGAAGATGGAGACTTTACCATTTCATGCAAGAGGGGAGTTTACACAGACCGTGATCGAAAAAGTTGAATATCAAGAAGAAAAAGTAAGTTCTACTTCATTACGAAAGTTAATTCGAAATGGAGAAATGGAGCAGATTCCATCTATTTTAGGGAGAGCTTATACGGTAGAAGGAACAGTTGTGCACGGTGATAAGCGTGGACGCCAAATTGGCTTTCCAACTGCAAATGTAGGTTTAAGTGATGAATATCTACTCCCACCTGTAGGTGTATATGCAGTGAGATTAAAAGTTCACGATGAATGGCACGATGGCGTATGTAATATTGGATATAAACCAACTTTTAAAGAGAATGAACGCCAATTATCTATTGAAGTACATCTATTTGAATTTAATAAAGATATATACGATCAAAGTGTCACGGTGGAGTGGCATATGCGTATAAGAGAAGAAAAAAAGTTTAATGGTATTGATGAGTTAGTTGCACAAATTGCGAAAGATAAGAAAATCGCCCAAGAATATTTTTCAAGCGCAAAGAATATACTTGCTTTTTCAAATGAAAAGTAGTATTCTATGTTATGTACTTTATGACAACCATTGCTTGGCATTGCGACTCACCGACGCTTGCTAGGTAATTGGGGGTTTAATTATTAGGAGGTGAAATAGGATGGCTTTAACACAAGAGCGTAAAAATGAAATCATTGCACAATTTAGAACTCATGAGACTGATACTGGTTCTCCAGAGGTTCAAATTGCTGTCCTAACGGAGCAAATTAACACTCTAAACGAGCACTTACGTACTCACAAGAAGGATCATCATTCACGTCGTGGTCTATTAAAGATGGTTGGTAAACGTCGTAACTTACTTACTTACCTTCGTAATAGCGATATCACACGTTACCGTGAATTAATCACAAAGCTTGGCTTACGTCGATAGTCAGAGAAGCGGGAATATTCCCGCTTTTTTGTTAGGTAAAAATATATCTTCTACTCTTTATAGCTTATTAAATTTTCGGCAATACTAGAGGAAAGAATATTGTGATATACTATCCATTTACATAGAAGAATTGAATATTTTAAATTGAGAGGGGTACTTAAATGAGTCAGGAAAAGCAAGTCTTCTCGATAGATTTAGCTGGTCGTCAGCTAACAATTGAAACAAGTCAGCTTGCAAAACAAGCGAACGGAGCAGTATTAGTAAGATATGGCGACACAGCAGTTCTATCTACAGCAACTGCATCAAAAGAGCCAAAAAATGTAGATTTCTTCCCGCTTACAGTAAACTATGAAGAGCGTTTATATGCAGTCGGAAAAATTCCAGGCGGCTTTATTAAGCGTGAAGGCCGTCCAAGTGAAAAAGCAATTTTGGCAAGTCGTTTAATCGACCGTCCAATTCGTCCACTTTTCGCAGATGGTTTCCGTAACGAAGTACAAGTTGTCAGCATTGTAATGAGTGTTGATCAAGATTGTTCTTCTGAAATGGCAGCTATGTTTGGTTCTTCATTAGCGTTATCGATTTCAGATATTCCATTTGAAGGCCCAATCGCTGGTGCAACAGTTGGTCGTATTAATGGCGAGTTCGTTATTAATCCAACAGTAGAACAGCAAGAACAAAGTGATATTCACCTAGTTGTAGCTGGTACGAAAGATGCAATTAACATGGTTGAAGCAGGAGCAGATCAAGTACCTGAAGAAACAATGTTAGAAGCAATTATGTTTGGTCATGACGAAATTAAACGTCTAATTGCATTCCAAGAAGAGATTGTACAAGCTGTAGGTAAAGAGAAATTAGCAGTAAAACTTTATGAAGTTGATGCTGATCTTAATCAAGCTGTACGTGAAATGGCTGAGAAAGATATGCATTCAGCGATTCAAGTACATGAAAAGCATGCACGTGAAAATGCAATTAACGAAGTGAAAAAGCGTGTAATTGAACATTACGAAGCGCAGGAAGCTGACGCTGACACATTAGGACAAGTAAATGAGATTTTATATAAAATTGTAAAAGAAGAAGTACGTCGTCTTATTACAGTTGAAAAAATCCGCCCAGATGGCCGTAAAGGTGACGAAATCCGTCCATTAGCATCAGAGGTTGGCATTTTATCTCGTACACACGGTTCTGGTCTGTTCACACGTGGACAAACACAAGCATTAAGTATTTGTACATTAGGTGCATTAGGCGATGTACAAATTTTAGATGGTCTTGGTGTAGAAGAATCAAAACGCTTTATGCACCATTACAATTTCCCATCATTTAGTGTTGGTGAAACAAGACCGATGCGTGGACCAGGTCGTCGTGAAATTGGTCACGGTGCACTAGGAGAACGTGCTCTTGAGCCTGTAATTCCATCTGAAAAAGATTTCCCATATACAGTACGTCTTGTATCTGAAGTTTTAGAATCAAATGGTTCTACTTCACAAGCAAGTATTTGTGGTAGTACTTTAGCAATGATGGATGCGGGTGTTCCACTGAAAGCTCCAGTTGCTGGTATTGCAATGGGTCTAGTTAAATCTGGTGAGCATTACACAATTTTATCTGATATTCAAGGTATGGAAGATCATTTAGGTGATATGGACTTTAAAGTAGCAGGTACAGCAAAAGGTGTAACTGCACTGCAAATGGACATTAAAATCGATGGTCTATCTCGTGAAATTTTAGAAGAGGCATTACAACAAGCGAAAGTTGGTCGTGTGCACATTCTAAATCATATGTTATCTGTTATTGCAGAGCCACGTACTGAATTATCAGCGTATGCTCCAAAGATTATTACAATGACAATTAACCCAGATAAAATCCGTGACGTTATTGGACCGAGCGGTAAACAAATTAATAAAATTATTGAAGAAACTGGCGTTAAAATTGACATCGAGCAAGATGGTACAGTATTCATTTCTTCAATAAATCAAGAAATGAATGACAAAGCTAAGAAAATTATCGAAGATATCGTTCGTGAAGTACAAGTAGGTGAAATCTACGAAGGAAAAGTGAAACGTGTTGAGAAATTCGGTGCTTTCGTTGAATTATTCAGCGGTAAAGATGGATTAGTCCACATTTCTGAACTGGCACTTGAGCGTGTAGGTAAAGTAGAAGACGTTGTGAAAATCGGTGATGTAATTACAGTTAAAGTTATCGAGATTGACAAGCAAGGTCGTGTGAACTTATCTAGAAAAGTATTGCTAAAAGAAGAGCAAGAAAAAGAAGCTGCGAAAGAAGAAAATAAACAAGAGCAGCAATAAGTAAAAGCCAGTTAAACTGGCTTTTTTTGTTATGTAAAAAACATGATTTGCATATATTTTTATGTCAGTATAGGTATAGTTTTCATCATAACGCTCAAATTAACAAAGATAAGAAGAAAATGGTTTTCTTTTTATATAGTTAATGGGAGGGTTTATATGAAAGTTCGTATATTTGCATACATATTAATATTTTCTTTATATGTTGGTTTAGGCTCTTATTCCGTTTTTGCTCAAGATAGTTTGTATGAAGAAATTCAAAAACATGCAAAACAGTATGAGGTTGTCCCGCAAAATGCGGTGATTGATAAGATTTGGAAAGCGACACCAGGATATAATGGAAGACAAGTGGATGTAGAAGCATCCTACAATAATATGAAGACGCTCAAGAAGTTTGATCAACAACAACTTAAATTCAAGGAAGTATCACCGAGTGTTCATCTAAAAGATTTACCACCAGCTCCCATTTATCGAGGGCACCCAAATAAAAAAATGGTGGGATTAACAATTAATGTGGCATGGGGCAATGAGTATTTGCCTCGTATATTAGAGATATTGAAAAAACATGATGTGAAGGCGACTTTCTTTTTAGAAGGACGTTGGGTGAAAGAAAATTTGAGGTTTGCAAAAATGATTGTAGATGCGAATCAAGAAGTAGGAAATCATTCTTACACACACCCGAATATGAAAACGTTATCTTCGGAGGAAATAAGAGAGCAATTGCAAAAAACGAATCAAATGATAGAAGTAGCTACGAATCAAAAGGTGAGATGGTTTGCTCCTCCAAGTGGAAGTTTTCGGGATGAGGTAGTAAAGATAGCAGATGATTTTCAAATGGGTACGATTATGTGGACGGTAGATACAATTGATTGGAAGCGACCAGAACCAGGCGTACTATTGCAGAGAGTAATGCGGAAAATACATCCAGGTGCTATCGTGCTGATGCATCCTACTTCATCTACAACGGAAGCATTAGAAACTATGATTAAAAATTTGAAGGAACAAGGATATAAAGTGGGGAATATAACAGAATTACTGGATGAAAAACGTGTAGATTAAATACATTTGCATGACATTCATCCTTAAACTTGTTATCATTAAATAATAGCAATTATTTAGAGAAACTGGCATTAGGAGGAAAGTTTTTGATTAAAAAATATACGTGTAAAAATGGTGTAAGAATTGTTATGGAGAATATTCCAACTGTACGCTCAGTTGCGATTGGTATATGGATCCATGCAGGTTCAAGAAATGAAAATGAAAAAAACAATGGGGTTTCGCACTTTTTAGAGCACATGTTCTTTAAAGGGACAGAAACACGTAGCGCGCGAGAAATTGCAGAATCATTTGATAGCATTGGCGGACAAGTAAATGCTTTTACTTCAAAAGAATATACATGTTACTATGCAAAGGTGTTAGATGAGCACGCTAAATACGCGTTAGACGTTTTAGCAGATATGTTCTTTAATTCAACATTTGATGAGGAAGAACTGAAAAAAGAGAAGAATGTTGTATGTGAAGAAATAAAAATGTACGAAGATGCGCCAGATGATATTGTGCATGATATGTTAACGAAAGCGACATATGAAACGCATCCGCTTGGATATCCTATTTTAGGAACAGAAGAAACACTTGAAACATTTACAGGTGATACGTTACGTCAATATATAAAAGATCATTACACACCTGAAAATGTAGTTGTATCAATTGCAGGTAATATTGATGAATCATTTTTACAAATTGTAGAGCAATATTTCGGTAATTACGAAGGTACAACAAATCGTGAACAAGTACATAGCCCAATTTTCCATTTCAATAAAGTAGCACGTAAGAAGGAAACAGAACAAGCTCATTTATGTTTAGGATATAAAGGCTTGCAAATGGGACACGAAGATATTTATAACTTAATTGTATTAAATAATGTTTTAGGCGGTAGTATGAGTAGCCGTTTATTCCAAGAAGTACGTGAGCAACGTGGATTGGCGTACTCAGTATTCTCTTATCACTCTTCTTATGAAGATACAGGGATGTTAACGCTTTACGGTGGAACAGGTAGCCAACAATTAGATACACTGTATGAAACAATGCAAGAGACGTTAAATACGTTGAAAAATACAGGTATTACAGAAAAAGAGCTTGTTAATAGTAAAGAACAATTAAAAGGAAACTTAATGTTAAGTTTAGAAAGTACGAATAGTCGTATGAGCCGTAACGGTAAAAACGAACTACTTCTTCGTAAACATCGTTCTCTTGATGAGATTATTGAAAGTGTAAACACTGTAACAAAACAAAATGTAGACGAATTAATTCGTAACATGTTTACAGATGAATTCTCTGCAGCACTTATTAGTCCGGATGGAAAACTACCAAAAGGAATGAAACTTTAATTGGTGTTGTGATTCATTTGTTTTCAGAAATAACCGTATCTCTTTTAAAGGAGATATGGTTATTTTTTTTATATATGCAGAATAGGTACTTATTATAGGAAGGCTTTGATAAAAAAGATAAGGGGGAGATTTCATGCGTTTAAGTGAATTAAGTGGTAAAGAGATTGTGGATTTAGAAAGAGCGGAAAGAATGGGAGTTTTAGGACACGCAGATTTAGAAATTAATGAACGAGATGGACGAATACAAGCTCTTATTATACCTGCTGGGAAGTGGGGAGGTTTTAAAAGAGAACAGCAAGAAGTGAGGGTCGAATGGAACCAAATTAAGAAAGTGGGACATGATATGATACTTTGTGATTTTACAAACCATTCAAAATCAGAGTGAAAGATGACCATTTTGGTTGTCTTTTTTTTATCTTTATATAAAGAAGATAAATCATGTGTGCTTTTTGTTTTTCAATCACCTCAAACTCGTACATTACATATGATGTGGAGGAAAAAGAAAAAGTAGGCATTTTTCTTATAAATGAAAGAAAAAGAAGGTGAATTAGGGAATGTTGACTGAGATGCATATCGCTGTCATAGGAGGAGATGCACGGCAGCTAGAAGTAATTCGCAAGTTAGTTGAACTAGATGCGAAACTTTCATTAATAGGGTTTGAACAGCTAGATCATGGCTTCACTGGGGCAGCAAAAGAAAGTATACAGGATTTAAATTTCGCTGCTTTAGATGCCATTATTTTGCCAGTTGCAGGGACGAATGCCAAAGGAGAAGTAGATACTATTTTTTCAAATGAAAAAGTTTCTATAACGCAAGAGCAAATTGAAAAGACACCAGAACACTTTACTATATATTCAGGTATCGGAACACCTTATTTGGAGAATCTTGTATCTACTACGAATCGAAAACTTGTAAAATTATTTGATCGTGATGATGTTGCAATTTATAACTCTATTCCGACTGTAGAAGGTACACTAATGATGGTTATTCAACATACTGATTATACAATTCATGGATCGAATGTAATGGTTTTAGGGTTTGGTAGAACTGGTATGAGTGTAGCAAGAGCCTTTCAATCATTAGGAGCACATGTCAAAGTAGGAGCGAGACGATCGGAACATATTGCTCGTATTACAGAAATGATGTTTTCTCCTTTTCATATGCAAGACATAGAAAAAGAAGTAGGTAATATCGATATTGTGATTAACACAATTCCGCATCTCGTTGTGACAGCGAATGTTATTTCAAAAATGCCAGCTCATACGTTAGTAATTGATTTAGCTTCTAAACCAGGCGGTACCGACTTTAGATATGCGGAAAAAAGAGGAGTCAAGGCGTTGTTAGCACCTGGTTTGCCGGGTATTGTTGCTCCGAAAACAGCCGGACAAATTTTAGCGAACGTTCTTTCTCAGTTACTAGCAGAAGGTGCAATAGCAAGAAAGGAGAATGGGGAATGAATTTAAAAGGGAAAAGAATAGGATTTGGTTTTACAGGTTCACATTGTACGTATGAGGAAGTGATGCCTCATTTAGAAAAATTAATTGCTGAGGGAGCAGAAGTACGTCCCGTTGTTTCTTACACTGTTCAATCAACAAATACTAGATTTGGAGAAGGAGAAGAGTGGATTAAAAAGATTGAAGAAATAACAGGTTTTAAGGCAATTAATTCAATTGTTGGCGCAGAACCACTAGGACCTAAAATTCCACTAGACTGCATGGTGATTGCACCACTAACAGGAAATTCTATGAGTAAATTTGCAAATGCAATGACAGACTCTCCAGTACTAATGGCAGCAAAAGCGACGCTAAGAAATGGAAAGCCTGTTGTGTTAGCTGTTTCGACGAATGATGCTTTAGGGCTTAATGGGGTGAACCTCATGCGCCTAATGGCTACAAAAAACATCTACTTCGTCCCATTCGGCCAAGATGCACCAGAGAAAAAACCGAACTCAATGGTAGCTCGTATGGAGTTACTTGAAGATACAGTATTAGAAGCACTGCAAGGGAAACAATTGCAACCTGTTGTTGTAGAAAAATTCAGATATATGAATTAAAAAACGAAAAAAAACGGACAATTTTTGATGAAACCATCATTCTTACTGTAGAATATGATAAAATTAACGTTATTAAGATTGGGAGGGGCATTTTTAGCTCCTTCTAATTCTAAGTTATAGAAGGATTGGTATCTAGAAAGGGGCATAGTGATGGAAAAGCAAAAAACTTTTCATGTCGCTGTAGTTGGAGCAACCGGCGCAGTTGGTGAACAAATGTTAAATACTTTAGAGAAACGAGAATTTCCAATTGGGAAGTTAACGTTACTTTCATCTAAACGATCTGCAGGTAAGAAACTTGTATTTAAAGGCGAAGAATTTACAGTTCAAGAGGCAACTCCTGAAAGTTTTGAAGGAGTAGATATTGCACTATTTAGTGCAGGTGGATCTGTATCGAAACAATTAGCGCCAGAAGCAGCAAAGCGCGGTGCAATTGTTGTTGATAATACAAGCGCATTCCGTATGACAGAAAACGTGCCACTTGTTGTACCTGAAGTAAATGAAAATGACTTAAAAGAGCATAATGGTATCATTGCAAATCCAAATTGTTCTACAATTCAAATGGTAGTAGCTCTTGAGCCAGTTCGTCAGCAATATGGTTTAAAACGAGTAATCGTTTCCACATACCAAGCTGTATCAGGTGCTGGTGCAGCAGCTATTGAAGAACTTCATGAACAATCACAAGCAATCTTAAATGGAGAAGAAGTTAAAGCGAATGTTTTACCTGTATCAGGTGATGAGAAGCATTTCCAAATCGCTTTTAATGCTATTCCACAGATTGATAAATTCCAAGATAATGGATTTACATTTGAAGAAATGAAAATGATTAATGAAACGAAAAAAATTATGCATATGCCAGAACTAGAAGTAGCTGCGACATGTGTACGTTTACCAGTTGTATCAGGTCATTCGGAATCTGTGTACATTGAAGTGGAAAAAGAAGGCGTTACAGTAGAAGAATTAAAGAACTTACTTGCAAATGCAGAAGGGATTGTACTGCAAGATAATCCAGCAGAACAATTATACCCAATGCCAGCTACTGCAGTAGGTAAAAACGAAGTATTCGTTGGAAGAATCCGTAAAGATTTAAATAACGATAAAGGATTCCACCTTTGGGTCGTATCTGATAACTTATTAAAAGGCGCTGCATGGAATTCGGTTCAAATTGCAGAGCGCTTAGTAAAATTACAATTAGTGTAAACGGCTAAGAGAAGGTGCAAAATATGAAAATAATTGTTCAAAAATTTGGTGGCACATCAGTACGTGATGAAAATGGACGTAAGCATGCGCTTCATCATATAAAAAAATCGTTAGATGCGGGTTATAAAGTAGTTACTGTCGTATCTGCTATGGGCCGTAAAGGTGAACCATATGCAACTGATACTTTGTTAAGTCTTGTAAATAAAGAGGAATCTAACATTTCTAATCGTGAGCAAGATTTATTATTATCATGCGGAGAATTAATCTCAGCAATCGTCTTCTCTAATATGTTAAATGAGAACGGTATAAAAGCAGCAGCGTTAAATGGTGCACAAGCTGGTTTTGTAACAAATGATGATTTTACGAATGCTAAGATTATTGAAATGAATTGTGATCGCGTACATGAAGAGTTAAAAAATGTAGATGTAATCGTCGTTACAGGATTCCAAGGACAAACGAAAAAAGGTGATACGACAACACTTGGACGCGGAGGTAGCGATACTTCAGCTTCAGCGTTAGGTGTTGCGCTTCATGCTGAATATATCGATATCTTCACAGATGTAGAAGGTGTTATGACTGCGGATCCTCGTATTGTGAAAGATGCACGCCATCTTCAAACTGTAACGTACAATGAAATTTGTAACATGGCATATCAAGGTGCAAAAGTCGTTCATCCACGTGCAGTTGAAATTGCGATGCATGCAAAAGTGCCGCTTCGTGTACGTTCTACGTATTCTGATAGTGAAGGTACGCTTATTTCAGCATCTGACGGTGCTACAAAAGGCCGTGATGTAGAAGAACGGCCTGTTACAGGTATCGCTCACGTATCAAATGTGACGCAAATCAAAGTGCTTGCAAAAGAAACGGCATATGATTTGCAACAGCATGTGTTTAAAGAAATGGCGAATGAAGGAATAAGTGTCGATTTAATTAACATTTCACCTACTGGAGTAGCTTATACGGTGAGTGATAATGTATCAAGTCGTGCAGTTGAATTATTAAATAATCTTGGATATGAGCCAATTGTGACAGAGCATTGTGCAAAAGTATCTATTGTAGGAGCTGGAATGGCAGGATACCCAGGGGTTACTGCGAAAATCGTTACAGCTTTAGCGGAAAAAGGTATTCAAATTCTGCAATCAGCAGATAGTCATACGACAATTTGGGTTCTTGTAAAAGAAACCGATTTAGTGGAGGCTGTAAATGCATTACATAGTGCGTTTGAGCTTTCAAAAGAAAAGCAACTGGAACAATAAGGAGTGAGACCATGATAGATTTTGGGACAATTGCAACCGCGATGGTAACACCGTTTGATATAAACGGGAATATCGATTTTGCAAAGACAACGAAATTGGTAAATTATTTAATTGATAACGGTACAACAGCAATCGTGGTAGGAGGAACGACAGGTGAATCTCCTACATTAACTTCAGAAGAAAAAGTAGCGTTATATCGCCATGTCGTATCTGTTGTCGATAAAAGGGTGCCCGTAATCGCTGGAACAGGTAGCAATAATACGCATGCTTCTGTTGAGCTAACAAAAAAGGCGACTGAAGTTGGTGTTGATGCAGTAATGCTAGTGGCACCGTATTATAACAAACCGAGCCAAGAAGGGATGTATCAGCACTTTAAAACAATTGCTGAAAGCACTCCGCTTCCGGTTATGCTATATAACGTTCCAGGACGATCTATTGTACAAATCTCCGTTGATACAGTTGTTCGTTTATCAGAAATAGAAAACATTGTTGCGATTAAAGATGCAGGCGGCGATGTGCTAACAATGACAGAAATCATTGAAAAAACAGCGGACGACTTTGCAGTATACAGCGGTGATGATGGTTTAACGTTACCAGCTATGGCAATTGGAGCAAAAGGTATTGTTTCTGTAGCATCTCATGTTATCGGCAATGAAATGCAAGAAATGATTGCTGCATTCCAAGCTGGAGAGTTCAAAAAAGCGCAGAAATTACATCAATTACTAGTAAGAGTAACAGATGCACTATTTATGGCGCCAAGCCCAACACCAGTAAAAACAGCAATGCAAATGGTTGGATTAGATGTAGGTTCGGTACGTTTACCACTTCTTCCATTAACAGAAGAAGAAAGAGTAACGTTACAATCTGTAATGCAATCTATTCCTCGTTAATAAAAATGACCTAGTGTGAAACTAGGTCATTTTTATTTTTTAAATTATGTGAAGTAAATTCACCTAGAGTTAATAGGTTGTAGGGGAAGCAGAAATAACATTTAATTTGTTATAAACTGATTGCAGAGTTAATATATTATGAAACATTTTAGTGCATAGAGTTTAATATTCATGCAAAGAAATCGCATGAATATTTTTCCATTAGACTCTTATGGAGTAGGAAAAATAATAAAGATGATATGAATTTCGCCCTCGTAATTTATAACCTCATTTTAGTGTCTTCTCTTGTCTTTCGCATAATTTAACTTGTGTTCTATTTCTTGTATCAGGTATAATATGGCTAAGTAGCTTAGTACGGGTATGCTTAGCAAAATTGGAAAAAATTATGATTTAATGAAATTTTCATATCATATCGAATAAGATATTTGATTTATATAATGAAAGAGAGGTGAAACCTGGTTTAAAAAATAAACAAGAACATGATATCGCATAACGGTAAGGACATTCGTCTTGGACGGTGAATATATGGTGGTTGCAGAGTTTCCCCTGGTGTCTCTGCAATTTTGGTGAAATCAGTGTTTGCAAGATTTTTAAACCAGGCAACAACATGAAGAGAAAAGAGAATGAGTCTGTTAAAGTATTTGCTCTTGGTGGAGTAGGTGAAATCGGAAAAAACATGTACTGTGTTGAAATTGATTCTGAAATCTTTATTGTAGATGCAGGATTGATGTTCCCGGGAGATGAAATGTTTGGAATTGATATTGTTATTCCTGACATTACATATTTAGTAGAAAATCAAGAGCGAGTAAAAGGATTATTCATTACTCACGGTCATGAGGATCATATTGGTGGAATTGTTTATGTACTTCGCAAATTATCTATTCCAGTATACGCGACGAAATTAACGGTAGGGCTTATACAAGAAAAGCTTGGCGAAGCGGGGATGTTAGGCCGTGTAGACTTAAAAACAATTGACTCGAATTCAACTATAGAGTTTAATTCAACAACTGTGTCATTCTTTGGAACGACACATAGTATTCCGGATTCTGTTGGTGTTTGTTTCCATACATCAAAAGGTGCTGTAGTGTATACAGGAGACTTTAAATTTGATCAAACTCCAATTGGAAATAATGGAGCAGATCTTGGGAAAATGGCGCAAATCGGAAACGAAGGCGTGCTTTGCTTACTATCTGATAGTACAAACGCTGAACGTCCTGGTTATACAGGTTCAGAAAAAGAAGTTGGTATAGAGATTTCAAAAGTGTTCTATAGTGCAGAAGGTCGTATTATTGTTGCTTCATTTGCATCGAATGTACATCGTATCCAACAAGTATTTGATGCAGCTGGTGAAACAGGACGAAAAGTAGCGGTAGTAGGACGCAGTATGGTAAAAGTGGTAGACATTGCAAGACGTCTTGGTTATTTAGAGGTTCCAGAAGGTATGATTATTTCATTACAAGAAGTGGACAATTTCCCAGAGAAAAAGGTAGCTATTTTAACAACAGGTAGTCAAGGTGAGCCAATGGCAGCCCTTTCTAGAATGGCGAAGCAAGCTCATAAACAAATTTCAATTCGTAAAGGTGATACGGTTATTATTGCAGCTTCTCCTATTCCAGGGAATGAAATATCTGTATCGAAAATTATTGATTTGTTATTTAGAGCTGGAGCTGAAGTTATTTATTACGGTGAAAGAAAAGTTCACGTTTCAGGTCATGGTAGCCAAGAAGAATTAAAACTGATGTTGAATTTAATGAAGCCGAAATATTTTGTACCCGTACATGGTGAGTTCCGTATGCAAAAAGCACATGCATATTTAGCGGAAGATGTAGGTATTGCGAGAGAAAATATCTTTATTGTAGAAAAAGGCGATGTAATTGCTTTTGGCGATGAAGAAGCAAACTTAGTTGGTAAAGTGCAAGCTGGCAATGTTTTAATTGATGGATTAGGTGTTGGCGACGTTGGTAATATTGTTCTTCGAGATAGAAAGATGTTATCTCAAGATGGAATTTTAGTTGTTGTTGTGACACTTGGTAAAGATGAAAAGAAAATCATCTCTGGTCCAGAAATTATTTCACGCGGTTTCGTATATGTACGTGAATCAGAAGCATTGATCGAACGTTCTACAGATATTGTACGTATGATTGTTGAACAATCTATTAAAGAATATTCAATTGAATGGTCTATGTTAAAACAAAATATTCGTGAATTATTAGGGCAGTTCTTGTACGAAGAAACGAAGAGAAAGCCAATGATTTTACCGATTATTATGGAAGTATAAAAAAGATCACCTTTACGGGTGATCTTTTTCTTTTTTGACCCTATCGAATGAAATTTATAACTTAAGAAATAATAGTTATATACGAGTGAAAGGGGATACGATATGACAGAACGTGATCGTTATACAAATGAAGAAAAAGAAGCTGAGCCGAAAGAAATTCCGAAAGAAGCTTCTATAGTGGAGAAAATTCAACAACTTGGACAGACGAATGTACCGCAAATGAATGAATCGCGTATTCATTGTTTAACAATTGTTGGGCAGGTGGAAGGTCATATTCAGTTGCCGCCACAAAATAAAACAACAAAATATGAGCACATCATTCCGCAAATTGTCGCGATCGAACAAAATCCGAAAATTGAAGGCTTACTTTTAATATTAAATACAGTTGGAGGTGACGTTGAAGCTGGGTTAGCAATTTCTGAAATGGTGGCTTCGATTTCAAAACCAACTGTCTCTCTTGTTTTAGGAGGAGGGCATTCAATTGGTGTACCGATTGCGGTCTCAACTGATTATTCATTTATTGCCGAAACAGCGACGATGACAATTCATCCGATTCGTTTAACAGGTCTTGTTATAGGTGTGCCGCAAACATTTGAGTATTTGGATAAAATGCAAGAAAGAGTCATTCGATTTGTGACAAAGCATTCGAAAGTAACGGAAGATCGTTTTAAAGAGCTTATGTTTGCAAAAGGGAATTTGACGCGAGATATTGGGACGAATGTAATAGGTGGAGATGCAGTGAAGTATGGTCTTATAGATGATGTCGGTGGTATTGGTAGCGCGCTGCGGAAGTTAAACGAATTAATTGATACGCGTGGGGACAATCAGACAGAAGGGACAATGCTACAATGATTTTATATACAATTATGCCAGAGCAACTTGTATATCCGGCCGATTATTCACAATGCGAAAGTCAAAAAGTTGTGAATGTAAATGGCGTGGAATTAATGGTTTCTGAGGAGGATAATCAATGTTACTCGATTGTACGTGTGTTAAGTACGAATCCGTCTCACTACCTAGAGTTTGAGCCTGGACAGAAAATTACCTTTTAGCAAAAAGAAGGATTTTGTTTAGAAGCTATGGTATAATATAAAAAACAAGACGGTTGAGCAGCCATGAGTAGGCTGCTTTCTTCTGTTTATTTAACATTTTACAAGAAGTGTAAAAATAGAAGATATAAAGACCAGAAAAATAGAGAGAAAGACATATAAGTAGAGCTTTTTTAGGAAGTTGTACTTAATTTTTAGAACACGAGGTGAAGAAATGGCAAAACAAAAGCAAAGAGGGACGAAGGCAAAAGCAAGGCGTACGATAAAGCCAACTTTGTATTATGAAATCGTCGGGTTGACTCTTTTTGCACTTTCAATTATTACGATTTTACAGCTAGGTGTAGTAGGGAAATCGTTTGTGTTATTTTTTCGCTTCTTCTTTGGTGAGTGGTACATAATTGGTGTGTTAGGTGTAATAGCTTTATCTGTTGCGTTTGTTATAAAGCGTGGATGGCCAAACCTTTTAAATAAACGGCTAATAGGTGTTTATTTAATTGTATTAGCAATATTAATGTTTAGTCATATTACATTATTTAATCTTCTTACGAAAGATGGAGCTGTGCAAAATACTTCTGTAATTGTTAGTACAAAAGATTACTTCTTCCTTGAAATGAAAAAGGGCCCAGATAGTGTTCATTTAGGTGGTGGTATGTTCGGTGCGCTTATGTTCGCAACGTGTTATTTCTTATTTGACGAAGTAGGAGCATATATCATTGGAATTATTTTAGTTATACTCGGAATACTGTGTATAACAAATAAGCATATTGGAGAAGTACTTGCTCCTGTAGGGCGAATTCTTAGAAGTCAATTCGAAGTAATGCAAGGGGATTATAAAGATTGGAGATCTAAAAGGGTCGCTGAGCAAACTGAAAAGACAAAAACAACAAGAAGTAAGAGGCGTGAACGAGTTGCCGAACAAGAAGAGGCTATTGAGCCAGTAGAAGAGATAGAAATCGGACCGCCAATTATTTCAAATTTTACTGAGAATTATCCAGTAAGTGAAGAGACGGAAAAGCGGATAGAAGAAAATGAAAATGATTTAATCACTCCTCCGTTTATTGAAGAGACAGTTCCGGCTACACCAGAAGAGCACCCTCAAAAGAAACGAGGAGAAAAAATCGTTGAATCTCTAGAAGGTGAAACGAAAGCGCCTCCTATGCAATTTTCTAATGTGGAAAATAAAGATTATAAGCTTCCTTCGCTTGATATATTAAAGTTTCCAAAAAATAAGCAAGTTACAAATGAAAATGCGGAAATTTATGAAAATGCTCGTAAATTGGAACGTACATTCCAAAGTTTTGGTGTGAAAGCGAAAGTAACAAAAGTACATAGAGGTCCCGCAGTTACGAAGTATGAAGTGTATCCTGATATGGGAGTAAAAGTAAGCAAAATTGTTAGTTTAAGTGATGATTTAGCGCTTGCTTTAGCAGCGAAAGACATTCGTATTGAAGCACCTATTCCCGGGAAATCAGCTGTTGGGATTGAGGTTCCGAATTCAGAAGTTTCTATGGTAACGCTTAGAGAAGTTCTTGATTCAAAGGCGAATAACCATCCAGAAGAGAAGTTATTAATCGGTCTTGGACGTGATATTACAGGAGAGGCTGTATTGGCACGTTTAAATAAAATGCCCCATTTATTAGTAGCTGGTGCGACTGGTAGCGGAAAGAGTGTATGTATTAATGGAATTATTGTAAGTATTTTAATGCGTGCGAAACCGCATGAAGTAAAATTAATGATGATTGATCCGAAAATGGTAGAGTTAAATGTATATAACGGTGTTCCGCATTTATTAACGCCAGTTGTAACTGATCCGAAAAAAGCGTCACAGGCTTTGAAGAAAGTTGTGAGTGAAATGGAGCGTCGTTATGAATTATTCGCGCATAGCGGTACGCGTAACATTGAAGGGTATAACGATCATATTAAAGAGCATAATAGCCAATCGGAAGCGAAACAACCTGAATTACCATATATTGTAGTAATTGTGGACGAGTTAGCTGATTTAATGATGGTTGCTTCTTCTGATGTAGAAGATGCGATTATGCGTTTAGCTCAAATGGCACGTGCTGCTGGTATTCATTTAATTATTGCGACTCAGCGTCCGTCAGTTGATGTAATTACAGGTGTTATTAAAGCGAATATTCCATCGCGTATTGCATTTGCTGTATCTTCCCAAACAGACTCTCGAACGATTCTTGACGGTGGTGGTGCAGAGAAGCTGCTGGGGCGTGGAGATATGTTGTTCATACCAATTGGTGCATCGAAACCTGTTCGTGTACAAGGAGCATTTTTATCAGATGATGAAGTTGAGAGAGTCGTAGAATATGTTGTTGCGCAACAAAAAGCGCAATATCAAGAGGATATGATTCCGCAAGATGTTCCTGAAACAAAGCAGGAAGTAGAAGATGAATTATACGATGAAGCGATTCAACTTGTAGTAGAAATGCAAACAGCATCTGTGTCTATGTTACAACGTAGATTTAGAGTAGGATATACGCGAGCGGCTCGTTTAATCGATGCTATGGAAATGAATGGTGTAGTAGGTCCTTATGAAGGTAGTAAACCGAGGGAAGTACTCATTAAAGATGTGCAAGAAAAAAGTTCTTGAAAAAAAGCCTAATTGTTTTTACGATTAGGCTTTTTTATATGCTATTTTTGTTATATACTATAGTCAATATAAAAGAAAGGGCTTACATAACCGGGTGCTCTTTAGAATACGAATGCTTATTGTTTTGGTTTTCGAAACGTTCGATATTTAATGTAGAAAAATGTTGAATTCTGTTGACACATATGGGAGCAAGTGGTAAGATTACTTCGAAAAGAATCACTGCCTCATATAATCTTGGAGATAAGGTCCATAAGTTTCTACCTGGCAACCATGAATTGCTAGACTATGGGGGAAAAGTGTGTAACAAAGGATGTAAAGTATCTTTGTGCCGAACTTTTTCTCGATATGAGGAATGTTTATGGTGCAAAGTTTTTTTTATGGAATAAAGAGTGAAAATTTCATCTTGAAAAATTATTAATATTTGTTCGATAATTACACTTATTTTTAGTATTTAGTAATTATGCTGTGTTATAAGTTGAAAAAAGAGAAAAGAAGTCTTACATCAGAGGTCGAATAATTGAAATGCGGGGGAGTCTTATGTCAGTAAAATCCGATAGTCGTCACCTATATTTACGGGTGATTGATCACATCAAAGGAAAAATTAAAGATGGGGCTTATAAAGAAAAGCAAAAGTTACCTTCAGAGTTTGATCTAGCGAAAGAGCTTGGTGTAAGTAGGGCAACTTTAAGGGAAGCACTGCGTATTTTAGAAGAAGAAAATGTTGTCATTCGTAGACATGGTGTAGGGACGTTTGTAAATGCGAAGCCGTTATTTTCTTCTGGAATAGAGCAACTTTCTAGTATTACAGATATGATTTCTAGTGTGGGGAAAACACCAGGAACAATCTTTTTATCATCATCTACAACAACTTTAACAGAAGAAGAAAAAGAGAAGTTTAATTGTGAAGATGGCTTTAGTGCAGTAATGATCGAGCGTGTTCGTACAGCGGATGGGGAACCAGTTGTATATTGCATTGATAAACTGGCAAAAGAGATATTACCAGATTTATCGGGATACAATGAGGAATCGCTGCTTACAGTAATACATAATAATACGCACAAGCGAATCACATACGCAGTTGCTCACATTGAGCCGATAGGTTATCATCCGAAAATTTCACCGATTTTAGAATGTGAACCTGAAACGGCACTGCTAGTTTTAAAACAAATGCACTATGATCAAAATGATGAGCCAATCTTATATTCTATTAATTACTTTAGAGCTGATAAATTTAGCTTCCACGTATTAAGAAAACGTATGTAGGGAAGTTCCTTTTTAGGGAGGTGACAGCAAGAAGTAAGGGACAGCAGCGTATGAATCATTAGACAAAACATTTCAGGAGGGGTTTCTAGTATGAAGAAAAAAACAGGTCTTTTATTATCGTTAACATTAGCAGCAAGTACAGTGTTAGGTGCATGTGGTAACTCGGATAAAGCGGATAGTGACAAAAAAGGGGATAAAGAGTTTAAGGTTGGTATGGTTACAGATGTTGGGGGCGTTGATGACAAATCATTCAACCAATCAGCTTGGGAAGGTTTAACGAAATTTGGTAAAGACAACAATTTAAAGAAAAATGAAGGATACCGTTATCTTCAATCAAGTAAAGATGCAGACTATATCCCGAATTTAACGAAATTTGCGAAAGATAATTATAACACAACATTTGGTATTGGTTACTTAATGGAAAAATCAATTACAAAAGTAGCTGAACAGTATCCGAAAGAACAGTTTGCGATTGTAGATACAGTTGTGGATAAGCCAAACGTAACAAGTATTACATTTAAAGACCATGAAGGTTCATTCTTAGTTGGGGCTGTAGCAGCAATGACAACAAAATCAAATAAAGTAGGTTTTGTTGGTGGTGTGAAGAGTCCATTAATTACAAAATTCGAATCAGGTTTTAAAGCTGGTGCAAAAGCAGTAAATCCAAATATCGAAATTGTATCGCAATATGCTGATGCGTTTGATAAGCCAGAAAAAGGATCTGTATTAGCTTCAGCAATGTACGGTCAAGGTGTTGACGTAATTTATCACGCTTCAGGTGCAACTGGTAACGGTGTATTCACAGAAGCGAAAAACCGCAAGAAAAAAGGTGAAGACGTTTGGGTAATCGGTGTTGACCGTGACCAAAACCAAGAAGGTATGCCTGAAAATGTAACTTTAACTTCGATGGTAAAACGTGTTGATATTGCAGTTGCAAAAGTGGCACAAGAAGCGAAAGATGGTAAGTTAAAAGGAGGTAAAGTAGAAGAGTTTGGCTTAAAAGATGAAGGTGTCGGTATTGCGAAAACAACTGACAATGTGAAAAAAGTAAACCCAGAAATTTTAACAAAAGTAGAAGAATTTGAGAAGAAAATTACTGCTGGTGAAATTAAAGTACCTGCGACAGATGAGGAATATAAAGCATACGAAGCTTCTCTAAAGAAATAATGATAGAGAAATAGCAAAGGTTAGTTCTTAGAACTAACCTTTGTATATATAAAATTACTTTTAATAGAGTGTAATTGGGGAGTGTTCCCTGCTAGAAGGAGGAACAAAATGGAATACGTAATTGAGATGAACAATATTACAAAAGTATTCCCAGGCATTGTGGCGAATGATGATATTACGCTGCAAGTAAAACAGGGAGAAATACATGCTTTACTTGGAGAAAATGGTGCAGGGAAATCAACGCTAATGAATGTACTGTTCGGTTTGTATCAACCAGAACAGGGAGAGATTAAAATTAAAGGGAAACCTGTAAAAATTACAAATCCGAACATAGCAAATGACCTTGGAATTGGGATGGTCCATCAGCATTTTATGCTTGTTCATAATTTTACAGTTACAGAGAATATTATTCTAGGAAATGAGCCGAAGAGAAAAGGGAAAATCGCTGTTGAAGAGGCTGCAAAAGAAATTAAACAATTATCTGAACAGTACGGTTTAGCTGTTGATCCATATGCAAAGATTGAAGATATTTCGGTTGGGATGCAGCAAAGGGTTGAAATATTAAAGACACTTTATCGTGGTGCGGAGATTTTAATATTTGATGAACCTACTGCGGTGTTAACCCCTCAAGAAATTAATGAATTGATTCAAATTATGAAAAAACTTGTACAAGAAGGGAAATCTATCGTTCTTATTACACATAAGTTGAAAGAAATTATGGAAGTTTGCGATCGTTGTACAATTATTCGTAAAGGTAAAGGGATTGGTACAGTTGACGTTGCGAAAATGGATGAACATAAACTTGCAGAATTAATGGTCGGACGTCAAGTGAATTTTAAAACAGAAAAAATAGTGGCCAAACCGAAAGAAGAGGTTCTGTCTGTTGCGAATCTTGTCGTTCATGATGCACGCCAATTACCTGCTGTAAAAGGCCTTGACTTAACTGTTCGTGCAGGAGAAATTGTTGGGATTGCAGGGATTGATGGAAATGGACAAAGTGAATTAATAGAGGCGATTACTGGTTTACGAAAAGTTGAGTCAGGTTCTATTGCAATTAAAGGAAAAGAAATAACGAATTGGCCTGTTCGAAGAATTACAGAGGAAGGAATTGGTCATATTCCAGAAGACCGTCATAAACACGGGCTAGTGCTTGATTTTTCTGTTAAAGACAATATAGTTTTGCAAACGTACTATAAAAATCCATTTTCAAAGAAGGGGATTTTAAACTTTAGTAAAATCACAGAGAAAGCAAAGGCGCTTATTGAACAGTTTGATGTACGTACGCCTAGCGAACAAACATTAGCGCGTGCTCTATCAGGTGGAAATCAGCAGAAGGCTATCATTGCACGTGAAGTAGATCGTAATCCAGATTTATTAATTGCAGCGCAACCAACACGTGGTTTAGATGTAGGTGCGATTGAATTTATTCATAAGAAGTTAATCGAGCAGAGAGATAATGGGAAAGCGGTATTACTTCTATCGTTAGAACTGGATGAAATTTTAAATGTTAGCGATCGAGTTGCTGTTATATATGAAGGGAAAATTGTAGCGATTGTCGATGCAAAAGAAACAAATGAACAACAGCTTGGTTTGTTGATGGCTGGCGGAACGGAGAAAGAGAAGGTGAATACAAATGGCTAAAAAATTTTTAACGGAGCGAACAATTAATATTTTAGTTCCCGTATTATCCGTTATTTTTGGTTTACTTGTTGGTGCCATTGTAATGTTAGTTAGTGGATATGATCCAATTGTTGGGTATGCAGCGCTTTGGGAAGGAATGGTTGGGAATCCGCAAGCGATTGGTGAAACGTTACGTACGATGATTCCGCTTGTGTTAGCAGGACTTTCCGTGGCATTTGCATTTCGTACCGGTCTTTTTAACATTGGGGTAGAAGGACAATTATTAGTTGGGTGGCTTGCCGCTGTTTGGTTTGGTTATGCAGTATCGCTACCGGCATTTTTGCATATTCCATTATCTATTTTAGTAGCCGCGATTGCTGGTGGTTTATGGGGTTTTATACCTGGATATTTAAAAGGAAAGCTTAAAGTAAATGAAGTAATTGTAACAATTATGATGAACTACATTGCGCTTTATGTTACGTATGACCTTATTAAACGTTTTATACATGAAGGTAACGAGAAATCTTATGATGTACAGGCGAGTGCTTCATTAGCTTCTGATTGGCTATCTTCATTGACAGATGGATCTCGTTTGCACTGGGGAATTGTTGTAGCTATTATAATTGCTATTGTAATGTGGTTCTTGTTAGATAGAACTACGTTAGGATATGAGTTGAAATCGGTTGGTTTTAACCAAAATGCATCGCAATATGCAGGGATGAAAGTCTCTCGTAATGTTGTATTATCAATGACAATTGCTGGTGCTTTTGCTGGAATTGGTGGGGCAATGGAAGGTCTAGGAACATTCCAAAGTATGACAGCAATGACGTCGTTTACTGGTATTGGATTCGATGGGATTGCGGTAGCTCTTCTTGGAGGAAATAATCCGTTTGGTATATTATTATCGGCTTTACTGTTCGGTGGTTTGAAAAGTGCAGCCCCGCAAATGAATTTTGAAGCAGATGTACCTTCTGAGTTAATTAATGTTATTATCGCATGCATTATTTTCTTTGTTGCTTGCAGTTATGTTTTACGCTGGGCACTTACACGCATGAGCAAGGAGGGGAAATAAATGAGCTTTATTGATATTTTAGCCATTCTTGTGACTGGTACGTTATATACGGCAGCGCCACTTATTTTTACGGCGTTAGGTGGGGTGTTCAGTGAACGTTCTGGAGTTGTAAATATAGCGTTAGAAGGTTTAATGTTATTTGGTGCATTTACTGGTATCGTTACAACGTTATTAATGGGTGATACGTGGGGAGCGATGACTCCTTGGATTGCACTATTATTTGCAGCAATTGGTAGTGGGTTATTTGCACTTCTTCACGCAGTAGCATCTATTACATTCCGTGCGGATCAAGTAGTAAGTGGAGTAGCGATTAACTTTTTGGCTCTCGGTTTAACTGTATTTGCGATTAAGAAAATCTTTGGTAAAGGACAAACTGATTTTATTCAATACCGTATTGAAAAAATTGATGTTCCAGGACTTTCAGATATTCCGGTAATCGGGAAAATCTTTTTCTCAAATGTACCGTTAACATCATATATTGCTATTATTTTAGCTTTTGTTGTCTGGTACATTATTTATAAAACGCCGTTCGGTCTTCGTCTTCGTGCAGTTGGTGAACATCCAATGGCAGCAGATACGATGGGGATTAATGTATATAAAATGCGCTATATTGCAGTTTGTATATCTGGAATGTTTGCAGGAGTGGGTGGTGCGGTCTTCGCAATGTCGATTTCTGGTAACTTCTCAGGTGCTACAATTACTGGACAAGGTTTCTTAGCATTAGCAGCTATGATTTTCGGTAAGTGGAATCCACTAGGCGCCCTTGGAGCAGCTCTATTCTTTGGATTTGCTCAATCACTTGGGATAACAGGTGGTACAATTCCTGTATTAAAAGAAATTCCAAGTGTATTCTTAACGATATTACCGTATGTATTTACAATATTAGCACTTGTTGGTTTTGTGGGCCGATCTGAAGCTCCGAAAGCATTAGGAACGCCTTATGAAAAAGGAAAACGATGAGTATTTAGAAAGTATAAGAAAAGCTCGCACATTAGTGCGGGCTTTTTTACATAGAATATATTTAATACGGAAATTTACTATGTTCCTTACATATTAAAGTTTTTAGAAAGACTCAAATGTAAGCATAATAAGGAAGAAAAGTTGATTTTTTATTTCTAAAAACTGTATATTGAAGAGGAATATTCCTACATACGTAAAGGAGGGCTATTAATGAAACTAATGGAACAGCAACTACATGAATTAGGTGGCTTGCGAGTACATATTATTCCGACTGATAAATATAAAACAAATACCTTTGTATTTCGTTTTAAAGCACCTTTAAATGAGGAGACGGTGACAGAGCGTGCCCTATTGCCATACGTATTGCAAAGTGCGACAGAAAAACTGCCTTCTGTAATTCGTCTTCGTCAATATTTAGAAGAATTATATGGATCTTCTTTAGCGGTAGATGTAAGTAAAAAAGGGGAAGACCATATCATCTCTATTTATGTAGATATCGCAAATGAAGTATATTTACATGATGCACCACCGTTATTTGAAAAAGCGCTTTCTATGTTATCAGATATTGTTTTACATCCAGCAACAGAGGGGAATAGTTTCCTACCTTCTATCGTAGAAAGTGAAAAAAGAGCGCTCTTGCAGCGAATTGAAGCTACTTATGATGATAAAATGCGCTATGCAAACGAGCGTTTAATCGAAGAAATGTGCAAAGTAGAACCGTATCGATTAAGTGCAAATGGAAAAAAAGAGAGTGTTGCTTCTATTACAAATGAAAGTCTATATCAATATTATCAAAAAGTGTTAGCAGAAGATGAAATGGATCTATATATTATTGGTGATATTTCAGAAAGTGCAGTTGACCTTGTAAGTAAGTATTTTTCTATTTCAGCGCGTCCTGTGAGAGAAAGAAATGTACTCCTTCATAAGCGAAATAATGAAGAAAAAGAAGTTGTTGAAAAACAAGAATTAAAACAAAGCAAATTACACATCGGTTATCGTACGTTTGTCACATATAAAGATGAAGATTATTTCGCACTGCAATTGTTCAATGGGTTATTTGGAGGCTTTTCTCATTCGAAGCTATTCGTAAATGTGCGTGAAAAAAATAGTTTAGCGTACTATGCAGCATCACGCTTTGAAAGTCATAAAGGCTTGTTGTTTGTTATGTCAGGAATCGAAGCGAAAAATTATGAAAAAGCAGTTGAAATTATAAAAGAACAAATGCTAGCGATGCAAAATGGTGATTTTTCTGAAGAAGAGATGCATCAAACAAAAAGTGTCATTCAAAATCAAGTATTAGAGGCAATTGATACACCGCGTGGATTTGTGGAAATGCTATATCATGGCGTTATTTCAGATCGTACACGTCCAGTTGAAGAATGGCTTACGGGTATAGAAAGTGTGACGAAAGAAGAGATTGTGAAAGTTGCTAAAAATATTGAACTAGATACAATTTACTTTTTACATGGAACGGAGGGAGAATAGATGGAGAAAATTGTGTATGAGCAATTAAAAGAGACACTATATTATGAAAAACTTCCGAATGGTTTAGATGTATACATTTTACCGAAACAAGGATTTAATAAAACATTTGCGACATTTACGACGAAGTACGGTTCTGTTGATAATACGTTTGTCCCACTTGGAAAAGAAGAAATGACTCGTGTGCCAGATGGGATTGCTCATTTTCTTGAGCATAAATTGTTCGAAAAGGAGGACCATGACGCATTTCAATTGTTTAGTAAACAAGGTGCTTCAGCAAATGCTTTTACGTCCTTTACGAGAACTGCTTACCTTTTTTCTTGTACATCAAATGTAGAGCGAAATTTAAATACGTTGTTAAATTTTGTTCAAGAACCGTATTTCTCGGAAAAAACGGTTGAAAAAGAAAAAGGTATTATCGGCCAAGAAATTCAAATGTACCAAGATAATCCAGATTGGCGTTTATATTTTGGATTAATCGATAGCTTGTTTGTGAAACATCCAATTAAAATTGATATTGCAGGGACGATTGAGTCTATTAGTAAAATTACAAAAGACCTATTGTATGAGTGTTATGAGACTTTTTACCATCCAAGCAATATGTTATTGTTTGTTGTTGGAGCGATTGATCCTGAAAAAACAATGGATTTAGTTCGTGAAAATCAAGAGAAAAAAGATTACGAAAACCAACCGGAAATCGTTCGTTCTTTTGAAGAGGAACCAGAAGAAGTAAATGAAAAGAAAAAGATTATTTTAATGCCTGTTCAAACTCCAAAATGTTTAGTCGGTATTAAAGCAACGAATTTACAAGAAAAAGGGAAAGCCCTTTTAAAACAAGAAATTGCGCTTACGTTACTTTTAGATTATTTATTTGGAAAAAGTTCTGTTCATTACGAAGCTTTATATAATGAAGCGCTTATTGATGATTCGTTCTCATATGACTATACGGAAGAGAATAACTTCGGTTTTGCAATGGTTGGCGGTGATACGAAGCAACCTGATGAATTGGAAGAGCGTTTGAAAGGTATTTTATTAAACACAAATTATGATCAATTAGATGAGGCAGCATTAGAACGAGTAAAGAAAAAGAAAATTGGTGGTTTTTTACGATCGTTGAATTCACCGGAATATATTGCAAATCAATTTACACGATATGCGTTTAATGAATCTAGCTTGTTTGATGCATTGACTGTATTAGAAGGTCTAACTGTTCAAGATTTACAAGAAGTAGCAAAATTATTATTATCAGAAGAAAAAATGAGTGTTTGTCAAGTTTTACCGAAAAAATAAAAGGTTTCATAATAATACCCTCATCTTATCATTGATAAATTATAAGATGAGGGTATTATTTAGTTGTATGAAAAATGAGCTTGTAGAGATAAGAGAGGGAAATTATGAAAAAATATGCATTAGTAACTGGAGGGAGCGGAGGAATCGGCTCTGCTATTTCAAAACAATTAATTCAGGATGGATATACAGTATATGTTCATTACAATAACAGTGAAGAGAAGGTAAATGAGTTACAGAAGGAATGGGCTGAAGTGATTCCTGTTCAAGCAAATTTAGCTTCTAGTGATGGAGCAGAGCAGTTGTGGGGACAAATTAAACATCCCATTGATGTTATCGTATACGCAGCTGGGAAGAGTATCTTTGGGCTAGTAACAGATGTAACAAACGATGAATTGGATTATATGGTGGAACTTCAAGTGAAGAGCATCTATAAACTACTATCAATGGCACTTCCGCCAATGATTCAGCGAAAAAGCGGTAACATTGTACTTATTTCGTCTATATGGGGACAAATCGGCGCATCATGTGAAGTGCTTTACTCAATGGTAAAAGGTGCGCAAAATTCTTATGTAAAAGCTTTAGCAAAAGAAGTTTCATTAAGTGGATTACGTGTTAATGCAGTATCACCAGGAGCAATTGAAACGGAAATGTTAAGTGTATTTTCAGAAGAGGATAAGAATGAAATTGCTGAAGAGATTCCATTAGGTAGATTGGGATTACCAGAAGAGGTAGCAAAAACGGTATCATTCCTCGTATCACCAGGAGCATCTTACATAACTGGACAAATTATTGGAGTGAATGGCGGTTGGCATTGTTAAAAATTTCTTACATAAAAAATAAAAAAATGTACAAATTAAGCATGATTCTATTACTAAGTAGTGAGGTGCTTAAACATGTCAGTGTTAGATAATTTTGATCAGTGGAAGAGCTTTTTAGGAGAACGTTTAGAACAAGCGGGAGGAAAAGGGCTTGATGGTGGTGCCGTATCAGATATGGCATTTCGTGTTGGTGATTATTTAGCAAATGAAGTAGAAGCGCGCAACGATCAAGAAAAATTATTGTCTGAGCTTTGGAAAGTTGCTGATGAACAAGAGCAACATACGATCGCAAATTTAATGGTGAAGTTTGTACAACATAAGTAAAAGTAGAGAGGAGAAACTCCTCTCTACTTTTTTTGTATAATAATTAAGAGGGATAGATTATACATTTAGCTTCCCTATTAAGGTGAAATCATATAATATAGTACGTAGGTGTAAAGTAAGCGTGGGGGAGTGATCTTGGATGATTGAATGGTATTTTGAATATGAAATACATAAAAACCGACCTGGCTTACTTGGTGACGTTTCTTCGTTAATCGGTATGCTTGGCATCAATATTGTCACAATTAATGGTGTAGATAATGCACGACGTGGACTTCTACTTATGTGTGATAATCAAGAGCAAATCTCTAGACTTGAATCAATTCTAAATACGATGGATAATATAACGGTAACGAAATATCGTCCGCCAAAGCTTAGAGATAAGCTAGCAGTTAGACATGGTAGGTACATACAACGAGATGCAGATGATAAGAAGACATTTCGATTTGTACGTGATGAATTAGGCTTACTTGTAGACTTTATGGCGGAGATAATGAAAAAAGAAGGTCATAAGCTAATTGGGATACGAGGAATGCCTCGTGTCGGAAAAACAGAATCCATTGTTGCCGCAAGTGTTTGTGCAAATAAGAGATGGCTATTCGTATCATCGACTCTTATTAAGCAAACTGTTCGTAGCCAATTGATTGAAGATGAGTATAGCGACGATAATATTTTCATACTAGATGGAATTGTATCAACAAAGCGTGCAAATGAAAGACATTGGCAGCTTGTTCGTGAAATCATGAGGTTGCCTGCAACGAAAGTTGTGGAACATCCAGATGTATTTGTGAGTCAGTCGGAATACACATTGGATGATTTTGATTATATTATCGAATTGCGTAACGATTATGATGAAGAAATTCAATATAATTTAGTAGATGAAATTGAGCAAGGTACGCAAAATAATTTCTCTATGTTTGACTTTTAAAGAAATATTGAGGTGTTAGTAGTGACGGAATTAGGACAAAAGCTGACAGAAGCAAGAGAAGCGAAAGGCTTGTCTATTGATCAGCTGCATGAAATTACAAAAATTCAAAAACGCCATTTAGTAGCGATTGAAGAAGGCAATTATGATGTATTGCCAGGGGCTTTTTATGCGCGTGCATTCATTAAACAACACGCAGATGCGGTTGGGTTAAATGGAGAGGAACTGCTTGTAGAATATCAGAGTACGATACCACAATCTGAAAAACACGATGTTCCACAAGTATCAACTGGACAGAAAACACAAGAAACAATGCAAAAATCTTCATCATGGCCAATTGCAGATCATATGCCAAAAATTTTGATTGCGTTATTAGTAATTGCATTTGGAGTGGTAGTCTGGTTTGTTATTCAAGCGTTAACTGGAAAAGATGATAGGCACGTTCCAAATGCTCAAAGTGAGAAAATTGAAGTTCAAAAAGCAAAAAATTCTCCGCTAGATACGAAGAAAGATGAAGAGAAAGCGGAAGAACCAAAAAAAGAAGAGCCAAAGAAAGAAGAGCCAAAGAAAGAGGAACAACCAGCACAACCAACTGGACAGCAAGAGATAAAAGTAGTTGGAACAACTGGTAAGGTATCTACTTTGGAAATTCATAATAATAAAACATTAGAACTGGAAATATCGGGTAAAGGTGCGAGTTATGTAGATGTTAAAGATGATGCGGGTAACGAAATTCTAAACACTACAGTACAAGGTGGTCAAACAGAAAAACGTGATTTATCAACAGTAAAAGAAGTGCGACTTAATATCGGAAGTGCACCGAATGTTGAAATTAAACTGAATGGCCAAGTGGTTGCTTTCCCATTGGATCCAGAAAAAGAATATCACCAAAGATTGGTGATAAAAAACCAAGGGATAGGGCAACCTGCACAATAACAGTCATCGCTTCGATGACTTTTTTCAATGAACAAATGTTTTTGATATGATGGAGGAATAGCTGTGAATTTACCAAATAAAATTACAATATCTAGAATCTTCTTAATTCCAATTTTTATGGTAATTATGTTAGCGCCCTTTGAGTGGGGCTCATTAATAATTGGTGATGTAGAGTTACCAATTCAACATTTAGTAGGGGCACTTATCTTTATTATTGCTTCGGCTACAGATTGGATTGATGGACATTATGCAAGAAAGTATAATCTTGTAACGAATTTAGGGAAATTCCTTGACCCGTTAGCGGATAAATTACTTGTTTCGGCAGCACTTATCACATTGGTAGAAATGCAATATGTACCTGCTTGGATCGTTATTGTAATTATAAGCCGTGAGTTTGCAGTAACAGGTTTACGCCTTGTACTTGCTGGGACAGGGGAAGTAGTGGCAGCAAATCAGTTAGGGAAAATTAAGACATGGACACAAATTATTGCGATTGCAGCGTATTTATTACACGATGTACCTTTAAATTTAATCCATATCCCAGTTGCTGATATTTTCATATGGATTGCATTAATCTTTACTGTTATTTCAGGATGGGATTATTTCTGGAAAAATAGGGCTGCTTTTGTAAACTCAAAATAGAAGTTTTATGGGGGAATTGGGATGAATGCTGAGATTATTGCGGTTGGAACTGAATTGTTACTTGGACAAATTGCAAATACAAATGCCCAGTTTTTATCTGAAAAGTTAGCTTCAATTGGAATAAATGTGTACTATCATACTGTTGTGGGTGATAATAACAAGCGATTACAAAAGGCAATTGAATTGGCTGAAGAGCGCGCTGATATGCTTATTTTTACGGGCGGATTAGGGCCGACAAAAGACGATTTGACGAAAGAAACAATAGCGTCTAGCTTAGGTGAAGAGCTTGTGTATGATGAAACAGCATTAACATCTATAAGCGATTATTTTAAGCGTACAGGCCGTGAATTTACGGAAAATAATAAAAAGCAGGCGCTCGTTCTAAGTGGATCGACTGTGTTTGCGAATGATCACGGTATGGCGCCTGGCATGGGGTTAAATAAAAACGGAAAAGTTTATATTTTATTACCAGGGCCACCAAAAGAAATGAAGCCGATGTATGTAAGTTACGTAGAGCCTTTTTTACGTAACTTTACAACAGGGGAAAATATTTATTCTCGCGTTCTTCGCTTTTTCGGTATTGGGGAATCTCAATTAGAGGTAAAAGTTCAAGATTTAATTGATGGACAAACGAACCCGACCATTGCACCACTCGCAAATGATGGAGAAGTGACATTACGTTTAACTGCAAAACATCATGATGCGAATGAGGCGGAGAAACTAATTCAACATGTGGAAAATTTGATTTTAGAAAGAGTAGGAGAATTTTTCTATGGATATGACCAAGATTTTCTTCATTACAAGGCAATAGAGTTATTGAAGGAAAAAGGGTTAACTTTAGCATGTGCAGAAAGTTTAACAGGCGGTCTCTTTGGAAATCAAGTAACAGAAAATGCGGGTGTTTCGTCTGTGTTTAAAGGCGGTGTCGTTTGTTATCAAAATGAAGTAAAGCAACAAATTTTACATGTACCTGAAGAAGTGTTACGTACTGACGGCGCGGTTAGTAAACAATGTGCTCGTTATCTTGCTGAAAATGTAAAGGAACTGTTAAAGGCAGATATCGGAATTAGTTTTACTGGGGTGGCAGGACCTGATGCTTCAGAGTATAAAGAACCAGGAACAGTATTTGTTGGATTGGCGATTAAGGATGAACCGACTGAAGTCTTCCCTCTTAATTTAAGTGGAAGTCGTCAACAAATTAGAGAGCGCTCTACAAAATATGGGTTTTATCATTTATACAAAAAACTAGAAGAGATATAAGTTTCTTCTGGTTTTTTTTTTTTTGTGGGAAAATCTAGTTTGATTCGATATAAAATAAAAAAATCGAATAAATGTTCGATTTTTGTTGGCAAATTGAATTGAAAATAGGTATAATAAGATTAGCAGTTCAGTTAAGGAGGAGTTATGAATGAGTGATCGTCAAGCGGCATTAGATATGGCGTTAAAACAAATAGAGAAGCAATTCGGTAAAGGTTCAATTATGAAATTAGGAGAACAAGCGGAGCGTAGAATTTCTACAATTTCAAGTGGTTCTTTAGCACTAGATGTGGCACTAGGGGTAGGCGGATACCCACGTGGCCGTATTATTGAAATTTACGGACCTGAAAGTTCAGGTAAAACAACAGTTTCATTACATGCAATCGCGGAAGTACAGCGACAAGGTGGACAAGCAGCATTTATCGATGCGGAGCATGCGATGGATCCTGTTTATGCACAAAAATTAGGTGTTAACATCGATGAATTACTATTATCACAGCCTGATACAGGGGAGCAAGGACTAGAAATCGCAGAAGCACTTGTACGAAGTGGCGCGGTTGATATTATCGTAATTGACTCTGTAGCAGCTCTTGTACCGAAAGCTGAGATCGAAGGGGACATGGGTGACTCTCACGTTGGTTTACAAGCACGTTTAATGTCACAAGCACTTCGTAAACTTTCAGGTGCAATCAACAAATCAAAAACAATCGCAATCTTTATCAACCAAATTCGTGAAAAAGTTGGGGTTATGTTCGGAAACCCAGAAACAACTCCAGGTGGTCGTGCGTTGAAATTCTATTCAACTGTCCGTCTTGAAGTGCGTCGTGCTGAGCAGTTAAAACAAGGTAACGACATCGTTGGTAATAAAACGAAAGTAAAAGTAGTTAAAAATAAAGTAGCACCACCATTCCGTGTTGCTGAAGTTGATATTATGTACGGAGAAGGTATTTCAA
The DNA here is from genome assembly GCF_050524305.1 of Bacillus silvicola. Classification (NCBI taxonomy): domain Bacteria; kingdom Bacillati; phylum Bacillota; class Bacilli; order Caryophanales; family Bacillaceae; genus Bacillus; species Bacillus silvicola. The sequence goes on along the minus strand of NZ_JBNGVC010000012.1, from coordinate 705,155 downwards.
GAGAAGGTGAAATCTTAGATATGGCTTCTGAACTTGATATCGTGCAAAAGAGTGGTGCTTGGTACTCTTATAATGAAGAACGCTTAGGACAAGGTCGTGAGAATTCGAAGCAATTCTTAAAAGAGAATACGGATTTAAGAGAGGAAATTGCCTTCTTTGTTCGTGAACATCATGGAATTGGTGAAGACTCTGGTGTTGAAGACACGGAAGATTCAACCCTTTAAGATTAAAAATAAAAGACACGGAATCGTGTCTTTTATTTTTAAATTCGCTATGAAAGCGTTGTATATAGTTGGAGATAAAATATTTATTCTATCCAAAAGGCTATGTATAAAGAGGAATATTCATATATTTTACGTGAAGACAATGGGATTTACTAAGGTTTTCCAGGATAATATGCTACCTACTTTTCGAATTCAGATAAGATTCAGGGCTGAAGGTAAAGAAAGTAAAAGTAGACAACGCTTGACAATGAAAATTGCGATAGATACAATGAGAATGTATATTTTTTCTTATATACGATATACTCTTCTCAAGAAGAGAAGTAATATTCGGAGTAAGACTTAAATCTTGCCGAAATAATAATATGACATTTTAATTGTGAAATGAAGAAAGTCCCTTAAAAAAGCGGGACGACGGTCTTTGCTGTACGTTGCTATTCAATGTACATGCCGACAGTCTTTTTTCATTCATAGCAAGGGGAGGTGAAATCATGAGTAGTACAGTTTGGATACTCATCTCCATTTTGCTTGCAACAACAGTCGGTGCAGTTGTTGGCTTTTTTGTTCGAAAGTCTATTGCTGAAGCGAAGATTAATGGTGCAACTAATGAAGCGAAACGTATTCTAGACGAAGCGAATCGTGAGGCAGAAGCACTTAAGAAAGAAGCGCTTTTAGAAGCAAAGGATGAAATTCATACACTTCGTACAGAAGCTGAATTAGAAATTCGTGACCGTAGAAGCGAATTACAAAAACAAGAAAATCGTTTAATGCAAAGAGAAGAGAACCTTGATCGTAAAGACGAAACGCTCGATAAGCGCGAGCAACAGTTGGAAAAGAAAGAGGATTCTCTTGTAGCGAAACAACAACAGATTGAAGAGTTGGAAAGCAAAGTGGGAGAGTTAGTTCAAAAGCAACAAACAGAATTAGAGCGCATTTCCAATCTGACACGCGAACAAGCGAAAGCAATTATTCTTGGTAAAGTAGAAAGTGAAGTTTCTCATGAAATTGCCGTTATGGTAAAAGAAAGTGAAGTTCGTGCGAAAGAAGAAGCGGATAAGAAAGCAAAAGAGATTTTATCTCTTGCAATGCAAAGATGTGCAGCTGATCATGTTGCTGAAACAACCGTTTCGGTTGTAAATCTTCCAAACGACGAAATGAAAGGACGTATTATCGGACGTGAAGGTCGTAATATTCGTACGCTAGAAACGTTAACAGGTATTGACCTTATTATCGATGATACGCCAGAAGCGGTAATTCTATCTGGATTTGACCCGATTCGTCGTGAAACAGCTCGTATCGCTCTTGATAAACTAGTACAAGACGGACGTATTCACCCAGCGCGTATTGAAGAGATGGTCGAAAAATCAAGACGTGAAGTGGACGAGTATATTCGTGAAGTCGGAGAGCAAACAACGTTTGAAGTGGGTGTTCATGGCTTACATCCAGATTTAATTAAGATTTTAGGTCGTTTAAAATACCGTACAAGTTACGGACAAAACGTCTTAAAACACTCTATGGAAGTTGCATATTTAACTGGACTTATGGCAGCGGAGCTTGGTGAGGATGAAAAACTAGCAAGACGTGCTGGTCTATTACATGATATCGGAAAAGCAATTGATCATGAAGTAGAAGGTAGCCACGTTGAAATTGGTGTTGAACTCGCAACGAAATATAAAGAGCACCCTGTTGTAATAAACAGTATCGCATCTCACCATGGTGACACAGAACCAACTTCTATCATTGCAGTTCTAGTTGCAGCAGCAGATGCATTATCAGCTGCAAGACCGGGAGCTCGTAGTGAAACACTTGAGAACTACATTCGTCGTCTTGAAAAGTTAGAAGAAATTTCAGAGTCTTATGAAGGCGTAGAAAAATCTTTCGCAATTCAAGCAGGACGTGAAGTTCGTATTCTGGTAAAACCGGATACAATTGATGATTTAGAAGCTCATCGTTTAGCTCGTGATATTCGAAAACGTATTGAAAATGAACTGGATTATCCAGGACATATTAAAGTTACTGTTATTCGTGAAACACGTGCAGTGGAATACGCAAAATAAAGTGGTGAAATACCACTTTATTTTTTTGTGTTGGAATTGGGTAAAATAAAGAAAATTATTTATGAGAAGTATGCAAGTGAAAGAAACTTATAATAGGTAAAATTTTAATATTATAAGGAAATTGCTTGTTAGAGTAAGGCAATAAAAAATGTAGTACATAGAAAGGGTAAGACATATGAGAATATTATTTGTTGGGGATGTAGTAGGATCTCCTGGTAGAGACATGATTCAACAGTACGTACCGGCATTAAAGAAAAAATATACACCTACAGTAACAATCATTAATGGAGAAAATGCTGCGGGTGGACGTGGAATTACGGAAAAAATATATCGAAACTTTTTGGAGTGCGGGGCACAGGCAGTTACGCTTGGAAACCATGCTTGGGATAATCGTGAAGTATTTGAATTTATTGATGATGCTAAATATCTTGCAAGACCAGCTAACTTCCCAGAAGGAACGCCAGGAAAAGGTCTTATCTTTGTGAACTGTAACGGAACAGAAGTTGCGGTAATTAACTTACAAGGACGTACTTTCCTTCCTCCAATTGATTGTCCATTCCGTAAAGTGGATGAATTAATCAATATTGCAAAAAAACGTACGAATATTATCTTTGTTGATTTTCATGCTGAAACAACAAGTGAGAAGCAGGCGTTAGGTTGGTACGTAGATGGTCGTGCTACAGCTGTAGTAGGTACACATACACACGTTCCTACAGCTGATAATCGTATTTTACCAAGCGGAACAGCTTATATTACAGATGTTGGTATGACAGGACCGTATGATGGTATTTTAGGCATGGATCGCGAAGCGGTATTGAAGAAGTTTTTAACGAACTTACCAGTACGTTTTGAAGTAACGAATGGCAGAACGCAATTAAGTGCAGTTTTAATCGATGTGGATCCAAATACAGGGAAAGCGAAGAAAATTGAACGCATTTTAATTAATGATGATCAGCCGTTTTTTGAGTAATTTTTAACGAAAAGTTAGAGAAGTCATTATATTTTAATTTTTTAGAAAAATTACAGAAATTTAGCAGGAATACGTGCCATTCCTCGTGAATATAAGTTAAAGTGAAATAATTGCTATTACTTTTTATAAAAACGAGGAGGAAACGCGGAATGGAAATATTAAAAGTTAAAGCAACGTCGGTCCCTAATTCTGTAGCTGGTGCACTTGCAGGTGTTATTCGCGAACGCGGAACAGCAGAAATTCAAGCTATTGGTGCAGGTGCATTGAACCAAGCGGTAAAGGCAGTAGCAATTGCAAGAGGATTTGTAGCGCCTAGTGGCTTGGATCTGATTTGTATCCCAGCGTTTACAGATATTATGATTGATGGCGAAGAGCGTACAGCAATAAAATTAATTGTAGAACCTCGTTAAGTTGAAACAACCTGTTTGCATGTATGCAAACAGGTTGTTTTTATAGTGGAGGAATGAATATGAAAATTTTTGATGCTCATTGCGATGTACTCTTTCAGTTATGGAGTGCAAAGGGAAAAAAAGACTTTCAAAACGATTCACAATTACATATTACATTTGAACAATTAAAGAAAAGAAAAGGAAGTATACAATGCTTTGCGATATATGTACCAGAAACAGTAGCGTATGAAAAGCGCTTTGAAGTTGCACTGCAAATGATAGATATTTTTCATAGTGAAATTCTATCGCTACCAGGAATGAAGTTTATTCAGACAAAAAACGATATTAACATGCTAAAACAGGACGAGACTGGAGCGTTATTAACATTAGAAGGATGCGAAGCGATTGGAAAAGAAGCGATGAGATTACGTTTGTTTTATCGCTTAGGTGTACGTTCCTTTGGATTAACATGGAACTATGCTAATTTATTAGCTGATGGGGCGCTAGAGACACGTGGTGCAGGCTTAACTACATTTGGTAGACAAGTTGTACAAGAACTTAATATGTTAGATTTATGGACCGATGTGTCTCATTTAAATGAAAGAAGCTTTTGGGATGTTATAGATATAGCTAAAAACCCAATTGCATCTCACTCAAACTGTTATCAACTTTGTGGGCATCCACGCAATTTAACCGATGAACAAATAAGAGCTCTCATAAAGAAAAATAGCATTATTGGTATTACATTCGTACCGCAGTTTTTAACGAATGAAAGACAAGCGAATATAGCAGATATATTAAGACATGTGGAATATATTTGTTCATTAGGTGGAGAAAAAAATATAGGATTCGGTTCGGATTTTGATGGGATTTTAGAAACTGTTGTAGGTGTAGAAGCATACAGGGATTATGAAAATATAATTAATCACCTGTGTAAAAAGTATAGTGAATCAACTGTAGATCGATTTTTGTATAAAAATTTTGTTGACTGTGTAACGTTCTAAAGATTGCGTTTTAAAAATTCAGAAAAATTAAAATAAATTCACTTGAATTTATTGATTTTTTTAAGACCTAATACTAGAATGGAAAACGAAATAGCTTTATACTAAAGATTCAGGGAAATCAGAAGAGGCATAATTTGCGTCCATTGTAGTTTATTTGTATAAAAAATGCTAAACTAATACTGTAAAAAAATACACTACAATGAATGCAGCCAAAAGGGGTGTAGGAGATGATTAGTCAACTTTCATGGAAAGTTGGAGGCCAACAAGGTGAAGGAATTGAAAGTACAGGGGAAATCTTCTGTATTGCATTAAACCGATTAGGATATTACCTATACGGTTACCGCCACTTCTCATCACGTATTAAAGGCGGCCATACAAATAATAAAATTCGTGTAAGTACAACAGAAGTACGTGCGATCTCAGATGATTTAGATATTTTAATTGCTTTTGATCAAGAAACAATTGATTTTAACTTCCACGAACTACGTCCGGGTGGAATTGTAGTTGCGGATGCGAAATTTAATCCAACAATACCTGATAATACAGATGTAAATCTATATGTGATACCGTTTACAGATATTGCTTCAGAGTTAGGCACATCATTAATGAAAAACATGGTTGCTGTTGGGGCATCTAGTGCGGTATTAGGATTAGACGAAACAGCGTATTTAGATGTTGTTGAAGAAATCTTTGGTCGTAAAGGAGAGCAAGTCGTTCAAAAGAATATGGAAGCCATTAAACGCGGCTCTCAATATATGAAAGAATTGCTTGGTGAAAAAGTAAACATGATGCAGCTTGAAAAAGCTGACGGTAAGAAACGCATGTTTATGATTGGAAACGACGCAATCGCATTTGGTGCAGTAGCTGGTGGTGCTCGCTTTATGTCTGCATATCCAATCACACCTGCATCTGAAATTATGGAATACTTAATTAAAAAGTTACCGAAAGTCGGCGGGACAGTAATCCAAACTGAGGATGAAATCGCAGCTTGTACAATGGCAATCGGCGCAAACTACGCTGGTGTTCGTACATTAACAGCATCTGCTGGTCCTGGTCTTTCTTTAATGATGGAAGCAATAGGTTTAGCAGGTATTACTGAAACACCGCTAGTTATCATTGATACACAACGTGGTGGTCCAAGTACGGGCTTACCAACAAAACAAGAGCAGTCTGACTTAATGGCTATGATTTACGGAACGCATGGTGAAATTCCAAAAATCGTAATGGCGCCAAGCACAGTTGAAGAAGCTTTCTATGATATTGTAGAAGCATTTAACTTAGCAGAAGAATATCAAGTGCCTGTTATCTTCTTAACAGATCTACAGCTTTCTTTAGGAAAGCAAACAGTAGAACCACTTAAGTTAGATAAAGTTGAAATTCGTCGCGGTAAGCTTGATTTAGAAGTAGAATTACCAGAACGTGAAAATAAAGCATACTTCAAGCGTTATGAAGTAACAGAAGATGGAATTTCACCACGTGTTTTACCTGGTATGAAAAATGGTATTCACCATGTTACAGGTGTAGAACATGATGAAACGGGTAAACCATCTGAATCAGCGTTAAATCGTAAAGAACAAATGGACAAACGTTTCCGTAAAATGGCGAACTTGCAGTTTAATACCCCTATTTACAAAAATGCTAAGCATGATGAAGCAGACGTATTGTTAGTTGGCTTTAACTCAACTCGTGGTGCGATCGAAGAGGCAATGCAGCGTTTGGAACAAGAAGGAATGAAAGTAAACCATGCCCATGTACGTTTAATTCATCCGTTCCCAACAGCTGAAATCGATCCACTTGTGAAAAAAGCGAAGCGTGTTGTAGTAGTAGAAAATAATGCAACTGGTCAGCTTGCTAACATTATGAAAATGAATCTTGGTAATGGTGAGAAAATTTCTAGTCTTTTAAAATATGACGGAAATCCATTCTTACCGAAAGAGATTTACAACGAATGCAAAAAAGGGGTTGTATTAAATGGCAACATTTAAGGACTTTCGTAACAGTGTAAAACCAAACTGGTGCCCAGGTTGCGGAGACTTCTCAGTGCAGGCTGCGATTCAACGTGCGGCAGCTAACGTTGGTTTAAATCCAGATGAGCTAGCTGTTATTTCTGGTATCGGCTGTTCAGGTCGTATTTCAGGCTACATTAATTCGTATGGTTTGCATAGTATTCACGGGCGTGCTCTTCCGATTGCACAAGGTGTGAAAATGGCAAATCGTGATTTAACAGTTATTGCATCCGGTGGTGACGGTGATGGTTTTGCGATTGGTATGGGACATACAATCCATTCTATTCGTCGTAACATTGACATTACGTACATTGTAATGGATAACCAAATTTACGGATTAACAAAAGGTCAAACTTCACCACGAAGTGAAGCTGGATTTAAAACGAAAAGTACACCACAAGGTTCAATTGAACCATCACTAAATGTTATGGAAATGGCTTTAACAGCTGGTGCGACATTTGTGGCGCAAAGCTTTTCAAGTGATTTGAAAGAACTAACACAAATTATTGAAGCTGGCATTAATCATAAAGGATTTTCATTAATTAACGTATTTAGTCCATGTGTTACTTACAATAAAGTAAATACTTATGATTGGTTTAAAGAGAATTTAACGAAACTAAGTACAGTAGAGGGATATGATCCATCTAATCGCATGATGGCTATGCAAACATTAATGGAAAAGAACGGGTTAGTAACAGGTTTAATTTATCAAAATACAAAGCAACCTTCTTACCAAGAACTTGTAAATGGCTATAGCGAGAAGCCTTTAGTGCAAGCTGATTTAAATATGGATCAGAAAATGTTTGATGAACTTGTTGCTGAATTTATGTAATATAAGAAGAGGAGGTTGCCATGTGGCAACCTTTTTTCATGAGAAAAATATAAGGCAGTCTTATTTACTTAGAAAATTCAGAATGGTAAAATAATATATAAATCGTTGTATGAAAATGGTGAGTTCATTGTATATGAAATGTAAGATCCAAACAGAGCCTCTTTCTTGTTAAAATTGGCGAAACGCTTCATACTATGGTAATGTTTATAAGGATAAAGCAATATGCTTTTGGGTAGGACAAAAAGAAATGTTAAAAGGGAATGTCTATTTGTGTGTGGGGAAGACTTCATTCTTATGAATGATTAGATTGATTACTCAAGTTTCAAAGGACAAGTTATCTCTCAAGCTATCTAACCATTTTTGAGGTGAGTCAAAGCGCATTAAAATGGACTATAGAATGTGTATAGTTAAGGGTGAAAGGAGATTACCGATGAACGAGCAACAACGATTAGCAAGTCAACAAGCAAATTCCTCTATGAAAAAAGAAGAGAAAGATTATAGTAAATACTTTGAAAGTGTATACCAACCACCTTCCTTAAAAGACGCGAAAAAACGAGGGAAAGAAGAAGTTAAAATTGAACGGGATTTTGGCTTACCTGAAGAGTTTCGCAATTTTGGTACAGGAAGAAAGTTCTATATTCGTACATATGGTTGTCAAATGAATGAACATGATACGGAAGTAATGGCGGGGATTTTTACCGCACTTGGATATGAGCCAACCTTTTCAACTGAAGATGCAGATGTAGTGTTATTAAATACTTGTGCCATTCGTGAAAATGCTGAAAATAAAGTGTTCGGTGAACTAGGTCATTTAAAGTCATTAAAACGAAGAAATCCGGACCTTTTAATTGGTGTATGTGGTTGTATGTCGCAAGAAGAATCCGTTGTAAATAAAATTATGCAAAAAAATCAGCATGTAGATATGGTGTTTGGAACGCATAATATTCATAGATTACCGTACATTCTAAAGGATGCAATGTTTTCGAAGGAGACGGTAGTTGAAGTTTGGTCAAAAGAAGGGGATGTAATTGAAAACCTTCCGAAAGTACGCCGTGGCGATATTAAAGCTTGGGTAAATATTATGTATGGCTGTGATAAGTTCTGTACATATTGTATTGTGCCGTATACACGTGGAAAAGAGCGAAGCAGACGTCCAGAAGACATTATCCAAGAAATCCGCCATTTAGCTGCGAATGGTTATAAAGAAATTACGTTACTTGGACAGAACGTAAATGCATATGGTAAAGACTTTGAAGATTTTGAATACGGACTTGGCGATTTAATGGACGAACTCCGTAAAGTTGATATTGCCCGTATTCGTTTTACAACGAGCCATCCACGCGATTTCGATGATCACTTAATTGAAGTGCTTGGAAAAGGTGGAAACTTAGTAGAACATATTCACTTACCAGTTCAATCTGGAAGCACAGAGATGTTGAAAATTATGGCGCGTAAATATTCACGTGAGCATTATTTAGAGCTTGTAAGAAAAATTAAAGAAGCAATTCCAAACGCGGTATTAACGACTGATATTATCGTCGGTTTCCCAAATGAAACTGATGAGCAATTTGAAGAAACGATGTCGTTATATCGTGAAGTAGGATTTGATACTGCCTTTACCTTTATTTATTCTCCGCGCGAAGGTACACCAGCTGCGAAGATGAAAGATAATGTACCGATGGAAGTGAAGAAAGAACGTCTTCAACGCTTAAATACATTAGTAAATAAATTGGCAGTTGAAAAGAATGATCGTTATAAAGGTCAAATTGTAGAAGTGTTAGTTGATGGGGAAAGTAAAAATAACGCGGAAGTACTTGCAGGTTATACTCGTACGAATAAACTTGTAAACTTCGTTGCGCCAAAATCTTTAATTGGTCAGCTAGTGAAAGTAAAAGTAACGGATGCGAAAACTTGGTCTCTTAACGGAGAATTAGTTGAAGAGCCGATTGAGGTGGAATAATAGATGAAAGTATATACGAAAGATGAAATTGTTGAGCAAGCGAAAGAATTAGCAAAAATGATTTCTGAAACAGAAGAAGTTGATTTCTTTAAGAAAGCAGAGGCGCAAATTCATAAAAATGAAAATGTAAAGCGCGCAATTGATGAAATTAAAGCACTGCAAAAGCAAGCAGTAAACTTGCAGCATTACGGGAAATGGGAAGCTTTGAAAAAAGTAGAAGCTGAAATTGATGCATTGCAAGATAAGTTGGATAGTATCCCAGTTGTACAAGAATTTAAATCTTCACAAACATATGTAAATGACTTACTACAGCTAGTTGCCAGTACGATTTCTAACAACGTAACAGATGAAATATTAATTTCAACTAATGGTGATGTATTGAAGGGTGAAACGGGCGCAGAGGTAGAAAGTAAAAAAGGAAATTGTGGTTGTTAAAGAGATGTCGAATTGACATCTCTTTTTTTAGTAGGTTAAACGTAAGTTCTTCTCGAAAAAAGAATGACACATTCCGCTATTGTCACGCATATGATTAAGTGAATAGTGATTGAGGAGGGTTACGAATGTCCGAATTTAGAGAGATTATTACAAAAGCAGTGGTTGGAAAAGGACGTAAGTATACAAAGTCAACGCATACATGTGAATCGAATAATGAGCCAACAAGTATTTTAGGGTGCTGGGTAATTAACCACTCGTACGAAGCAAGAAAGAATGGAAAGCATGTGGAAATTGAAGGTTTCTATGATGTGAACACTTGGTATTCGTTTGATGGTAATACAAAGACAGAAGTTGTAACAGAACGTGTGAACTACACTGATGAAGTGAGTATTGGGTATCGTGATAAAAACTTTTCTGGTGATGATTTAGAAATTATTGCTCGTGTCATTCAGCCACCAAATTGTTTAGAAGCTCTTGTATCACCAAATGGTAATAAAATCGTTGTGACTGTAGAACGTGAATTTGTAACAGAAGTAGTTGGCGAAACGAAAATTTGTGTAAGTGTAAATCCTGAAGGGTGTGTAGAATCAGACGAAGATTTCCAAATCGATGATGATGAGTTTGAAGAATTAGATCCGAACTTTATCGTTGATGCAGAAGAAGAGTAATAGAAAGCTAGGGAGAAGTTCTTCCTAGCTTTTTACTTTACATAAGTAGTGCTTGAATGACCATGATTCCTTATGAAATGTGCTATAATGAAGAAAGACTCCTGAAATAGGAGATATGGATGTCCGTGAAGTGTGACATATATGAATATAGATTATTATGTAAGAATTATGGAGGATAAGTATGACGCAATATACGCCTATGATACAGCAATATTTAAAGGTTAAGGCAGACTATCAAGATGCCTTTTTATTTTTCCGATTAGGTGATTTTTATGAAATGTTCTTTGAAGATGCGGTTAAAGCAGCTCATGAACTTGAAATTACATTAACGAGCCGAGATGGTGGTAGTAGTGATCGTATACCGATGTGCGGTGTACCACATCATGCAGCTAAAAATTATATTGAGCAACTTGTTGAAAAAGGATATAAAGTAGCTGTTTGTGAGCAAGTGGAAGATCCAAAAACAGCTAAAGGTGTAGTGCGCCGTGAAGTCGTACAACTCATTACGCCAGGAACGATGATGGAAGGGCGTACGATTGATGAGAAAGAAAATAACTTCTTAGCAGCATTAACACATTTTGAAGATGGATCGTATGCTTTAGCTTGTAATGATTTAACGACTGGACAAAATACAGTAACGTTGTTAACAGGTTCAGTAGAAGACATTTTATTAGAAGTGTATGCAACTGGTTCAAAAGAAATTGTTGTAGACTCTACATTTTCAAAAGATGAATTAAATAAATTAACTGAAACATTAAAAATGACGATTTCGTATGAAGATGCAATAACTATTCCTGAAGGATTAGAACACCTTGTGAAAAATGTTTCACAAGCAAAGTTAATTAAAGCAATTGGACGCTTATTTAACTATGTGATAAGAACACAAAAACGTTCATTAGATCACTTGCAACCAGTGGAAATTTATTATACGAACCAATTTATGAAAATTGATGTGCATTCAAAGCGAAATTTAGAACTGACAGAAACACTTCGAACAAAAGAAAAAACAGGATCATTATTATGGCTATTAGATAAAACGAAAACAGCTATGGGTGGTCGAATGTTAAAACAGTGGATGGAACGCCCACTTATTCAAAAAGAAAAAGTTGAAGAGCGTTTAGAAATGGTTGAAACGTTTGTAAATGATTACTTCTTACGTGAAGATTTAAAAGAAAAGTTAAAAGAAGTATATGATTTAGAACGTTTAGCAGGGAAAGTTGCATTTGGTAATGTGAATGCACGGGACTTATTACAGTTAAGACGATCTTTACTTCAAGTACCAGCTATTTTAGAAGCGATTAGTTTGTTAGATAATGCTTATGCAGCAAGGTTAATTCAAGGTGCGGATCCATGTGAGAGCTTAACTGAATTACTAGGAAGAAGTATTCAAGAAAACCCACCGCTTTCTATTAAAGATGGAGATATTATTAAAGACGGTTATAATGACAAGCTTGATCAATATCGTTACGTTAGTAAAAATGGAAAAACGTGGATCGCTGAGCTTGAAAAACGAGAGCGTGATATTACAGGAGTTAAATCATTAAAAATCGGGTACAACCGTATTTTCGGTTATTACATTGAAGTAACGAAAGCGAACCTTGCAGCATTACCAGAAGGCCGCTATGAGCGTAAACAAACACTTGCTAATGCTGAACGTTTCATAACAGATGAGCTGAAAGAAAAAGAAACGTTAATCTTAGAAGCAGAAGAAAAAATTGTACAACTAGAATACGATTTATTTACAGCGCTTCGTGAAGAAGTAAAAGTATTTATTCCGAAATTACAGCATTTAGCGAAAGTAATTAGTGAATTAGACGTACTGCAAAGTTTCGCGACAGTTAGTGAAGAAGAACAGTTTGTAAAACCTGTTTTAACAACTAAGCGCGAAATCTTTATTAAAGATGGTCGTCATCCTGTCGTTGAAAAAGTATTGAACGGGAAATTGTATGTACCGAATGATTGTATTATGCCGGAGAAGATGGATGTCTTTTTAATTACAGGACCGAACATGTCTGGTAAAAGTACGTATATGAGACAATTAGCACTTGTAACTGTTATGTCGCAAATCGGTTGTTTCGTACCAGCAACAGAAGCGGTATTACCTGTATTCGATCAAATCTTTACGAGAATTGGTGCAGCGGATGATTTAATCTCAGGTCAAAGTACATTTATGGTTGAAATGTTAGAAGCGAAAAATGCAATTGCAAATGCATCAGAAAGAAGTTTAATTTTATTCGATGAAATTGGACGCGGTACATCTACGTATGATGGTATGGCACTTGCACAAGCAATCATTGAACATATTCATGACCAAATTGGTGCGAAAACATTATTCTCTACACATTATCATGAATTAACGGTGTTAGAAGAAAGTTTAGACCAACTAAAAAATGTACACGTTTCAGCTATTGAAGAGAACGGAAAAGTAGTATTCCTTCATAAAATTCAAGATGGAGCAGCTGATAAAAGTTACGGAATTCACGTTGCGCAACTTGCGGAGCTTCCAGATAGCTTAATCGCTCGTGCGAAAGAAGTGTTAGCGCAACTAGAAGGACAAGAAGAAATTATTATTCCAAAGCGTACAGAAGTGAAAGTACAAGAAGTTGCTCCAGAACCAGCTGTTGTAAAAGAAGAACCAGCAGAAATACAAGAGACGAAAGTAGAGACTGAGGAAGAATCGCAATTATCATTCTTTGGTGGAGAACAGTCTTCAAAAAAACAAGACAATTCAGTTCTAGATGCAAAAGAAACGGCAGTACTTGCGCAAATTAAAAAAATTGATTTACTTGATATGACACCTTTAGAGGCGATGAACGAACTGTATCGCTTGCAGAAAAAGTTAAAGAAAGGATGAGTAAGTAGATGGGGAAAATTCGCAAACTCGATGACCAACTCTCTAACTTAATTGCGGCAGGGGAAGTAGTAGAGCGCCCTGCCTCAGTCGTAAAAGAACTTGTGGAAAATTCTATCGATGCGAATAGTACATCTATTGAAATCCACTTAGAAGAAGCTGGTTTATCGAAAATTCGCATCATTGATAATGGAGATGGCATTGCAGAAGAAGATTGTATCGTCGCTTTTGAACGACATGCGACGAGCAAAATTAAAGATGAGAACGATCTGTTTCGCATCAGAACACTCGGTTTCCGTGGTGAGGCATTGCCGAGTATTGCCTCAGTTAGTGAATTAGAATTAATCACTAGCACAGGCGATGCGCCTGGTACACACCTTATGATTAAAGGTGGAGACATTATAAAGCAGGAGAAAACAGCGAGCAGAAAAGGAACAGATATTACAGTACAAAACTTATTCTTTAATACACCAGCGCGTCTTAAATATATGAAGACCATTCATACAGAGCTTGGGAATATTACAGATATCGTGTATCGTATCGCAATGTCACACCCAGAAGTATCGTTAAAGCTGTTTCATAATGAAAAGAAATTGCTTCACACATCAGGAAATGGTGATGTAAGACAAGTACTTGCATCGATTTACAGTATTCAAGTTGCGAAGAAGCTTATTCCAATTGAAGCTGAATCTTTAGATTTCACAATTAAAGGTTATGTAACATTACCAGAAGTAACGAGAGCATCTCGAAATTATATGTCAACGATCGTGAATGGCCGTTACGTTCGAAATTTCGTATTAATGAAAGCTATTCAGCAAGGATACCATACATTACTGCCAGTTGGACGATATCCAATAGGCTTCTTATCGATTGAAATGGATCCAATGCTTGTTGACGTTAACGTACATCCAGCGAAATTAGAAGTTCGTTTTAGTAAAGAACAAGAATTGCTAAAGCTTATCGAAGAAACGTTGCAAGCAGCATTTAAAAAAATACAGCTCATTCCAGATGCAGGTGTAACAACGAAGAAAAAAGAAAAAGATGAAAGTGTGCAAGGACAGTTCCAATTTGAGCATGCGAAGCCGAAAGAGCCATCTATGCCGGACATCATTTTACCGACGGGCATGGATGAAAAACGAGAAGAACCACTGGCAGTAAAACAGCCAGCACAACTGTGGCAACCGCCGAAGCAAGAATGGCAACCACCACAGTCGCTCGTAAGAGAAGAACAAAGCTGGCAGCCATCCTCTAAGCCGGTAATAGAAAAAACGGTTCGAGAGGAAAAGGAATGGACTAGCAACGATGACGATTTTGAATTAGAGGAATTGGAAGAAGAAGTTCACGAAATAAAAGAGATTGAAATGAACGGTAATGATTTACCACCGCTTTATCCAATTGGACAAATGCACGGAACATATATTTTTGCTCAAAATGATAATGGGTTATATATGATTGATCAGCACGCAGCGCAGGAACGTATCAATTATGAATATTTCCGTGATAAAGTAGGAAGAGTAGCGCAAGAAGTACAAGAACTACTTGTACCGTACCGTATTGACTTATCTCTTACTGAATTTTTACGTGTCGAAGAGCAGTTAGAAGAATTAAAAAAAGTTGGACTATTTTTAGAACAGTTTGGCCATCAATCCTTTATCGTCCGCTCGCACCCAACGTGGTTCCCGAAAGGACAAGAAACAGAAATCATTGATGAAATGATGGAGCAAGTTGTAAAACTGAAAAAAGTAGATATAAAAAAACTACGCGAAGAAGCAGCGATTATGATGAGCTGTAAAGCTTCAATTAAAGCAAATCAATATTTAACGAACGATCAAATATTTGCTTTACTTGAAGAACTACGTACAACAACAAATCCATACACATGCCCGCACGGAAGACCAATTCTTGTGCATCATTCTACTTATGAGTTGGAGAAGATGTTTAAGAGGGTTATGTAGGGTTAATGTCCAAAGAGAAAAAGTTCGTTCCCAGTTATTTGAAACGGTTTGAAAGTGCCTAGTATTATTTATATGTGTTGAAAGAAAATAAATATGTAATAGCAATGTTCTTTACAGTTATTTTAATAAAATATTGAGAGAAATAAAAAGGAGCGATAGTAACAAATCGCTCCTTTTTAATATAATTCTTTTGCAACTATATTTTAAAAATTCATTTATAAACTAGAGATAACCTATTTGTAATTTATATGTGTTTTTTTATTTTTTTGTAAGGAAAGGGTTTTTAATTTACAGATTTATCAGAATTATGTAAAGTGTAGATAAAGCCATAAAATGGGGTGTTCTTTATGTGTACTAGTTTGACATTACAGACAAAAAATGGTCAGCATCTTTTTGCAAGAACGATGGATTTCACATTAGATTTGAATCAAGAAGTAATAATCATTCCTCGACATTACCAGTGGAATAATATAACTGGTGAAATCATTAATACGAAACATGCTACGGTCGGAATGGGGATTAATCATCAAGGAAGGATCATTATGGCGGACGGAGTAAATGAAGCAGGTATGACATGTGCAACACTCTATTTTCCAGGATTCGCTACTTATAGTCAAAGCATAGATGACAACAAAACGAATTTAGCTCCATTTGATTTTGTGACTTGGAGTCTGACACAATTCAATTCTGTCAAAGAGTTAAAGAAATCTGTAGATAGCCTTACCTTTTTGGATATACCATTACCGGATTTAGGACTTACGCCACCACTACATTGGATTTTAGCGGATAAATGGGGAGATTGCATCGTACTGGAGCCGACAAATGAAGGATTAAAAATGTATGACAACCCACTAGGAGTGATGACGAATAGTCCGGAGTTTAATTGGCATTTGCAAAATTTAAGACAATATATTGGCCTTAAATCGCAGCCATTCGCGCCAACTGAGTGGAGTAACTTACCATTAAGTGCTTTTGGTCAAGGTTCAGGCTCAATGGGACTTCCAGGGGATTTCACCCCGCCATCAAGGTTTGTGCGGGCAGCATATGGCAAACAAAACATTCAAGGTATAGATAGTGAAGAAGAGGGAGTATCGGCCCTATTTCATATCTTATCAAATTGCGAGGTTCCTAAAGGTGGAGTAATAACAGAAGAAGGTGCATTAGATAATACCATTTATACAAGTGTAATGTGTATGGAGTCTGGAACATATTATTATCATACCTACGATTGTAGACAAATTATAGCCATTCATTTATTCCATGAAAATTTAGATACAGATGAGATTAAAGCCTATCCATTCCAACGGAAACAAAAAATATTTTATGAAAACTAAGTAGCTTTGAAACAACGTTTAGTAAATTTTTAAATATATATAATAGAGCAATAATGCCTATATCATTCTTGGGTGCTTCTTTAACTTTGTGATTCATCAATCTACTCCTTTCTTCAATGACTCCAACGAGTAAAATTTTGCTGGTAGGAACATTGGCTAAGGATTAGTGGAAGTGGACTTTATTTCCTAATGTATTCGAATAGTATTATCCTGAATAGCTCTGAAGACGCTAAGAAACTTATTTTTTCATTAAACTAGCTTTTATTTCTTCTAGAAGTGCCATTAAAGTGCTATTATGCAAAGCAAACATGAGCGTACTCTATTTATAAATAGCAAAGAACAAAAAAGGTATGGAAAATATCCATACCTTATATTAATAATTCAAGTTCGTCCATTATCTATGTATAAAAAAGCGCCGTATATCAGCACTTTTTAAAGGTACGTAAATTGTATAATAAGGATTTCTACATTATTAAACACATAACTATGCATGGCCAAATATTGATTCTTATTTGTTTAATTGTTATAAGGATCTATACGATTATTTATTTTTATTATTATTAATTTTTTCAGTATATAAAACCTGCTCTTTATAATGCTTTTTAATTGGGAAGTTATGTGTACCTGTGCCGTTCTTGAATTTTTTTTCAATGGGGTTCTTTAGAGGGACTGTTGTAGTTTCAGTAAATTCATATGGGTAATTTATTTTAGATTTATCTTCAAACATGAAAATGCCTCCTTTTTAGGATTTCCTAAATTCTTTACTATAACATGATATGCATATAGAGTTTTTTTGGACTAGTTATTTATATAGGTTAGAACAATTTAATTACATAACTACTGAAATATTTTTAAGGAAAACAATTGGAGAAATATATTGTAATGATAGCTGTGCATTATTATTGTTGTTTAAGTTATCGTGGTGTGTTCGAAATTCTGTGGGGACGTAGCATATTGGTCTATCTAATAACCATTATGTGATGAGTTCTTTTATTTATCAGTGAAACAAACAATGCATATATATTCGTTATAGATTGTTTTTATAATGTGACTTATATGGGATTTTCCTGATAATATAATGTGGAATATTATATTGTTATTAGGTTATTAGGAACATTTAATGTTGTTTCACAACTGAAAGCGAATTGAAAAAGAAATGAAACTTTTCTCATAAAAATTCAATCTTACTTGAAAAATGAAAGGAAAATGAAATTTTCCAAAAGAAATTCTTTGTTAAGATAAAAAGCATACATAAAAAAAGTATTGACATATCTTAAAAATGTGTTTTCAAGATATAGTGGGGGAAAAGATGAGAATAGAAAAACAATTAATAAAAAAGATGTATTATGAAACATTCCTAATGGAAAACGAAACACATCCACCTCTTCAAGTACTAGGAGAAGCTTATGTAAACGAAGAAAAAAATGAGATTTCTGATGGATCTTATATTCGTTTTGCACAAGGTGAATTTTATTATCACCATCAAGATTTTGAAGCAGCTATTTTTAAATGGGAGAAAGTTAGTAATGAATTAGCGCCATGGGCACAAAAAAATATTGCGGATGCTTACTTCGAACTTAACCAATTATCAGTTGCTGAAAATGTGTATACTTCCATTACTACTGATAACAAAATACTTATGACCGAAATTGTACTGCAATTACTGTCTCTTTACATCGAGCAAAATAATTTTGATTCAGCTTTCGCTGTTATAAAAGAAGCGGTTTCTTTAAATCCCGATTATCCAAACGTCACAACAATTGCACGTTCCTTTTATGAAGAACAGCAAGATTTTGATAGTGCAGTAGAGCTGGCTGTGAACGAGTTAATTCGAACAGAATCTTATCCATGGTTTGAGGTTCTAAAAGAATATATCAATAAAGGATTTACTAAAAATATTTCACCAGATTATTTTTATAAAGTATTAGTAACATTAAATAATGTAGATCAAGTACAATTTACGCAAATAGTTTCATCACTTTGGCGCAGCTATAAAGATGAACAAAATTACTTATTATGGCTTAACACAATAAATGAATTTTTTATACATATCGAAATACATTCGTCCGATATATGGGACAAAATTTCTTCACTTTACGAAGAAACATACTTTGAATTAATTCAAGGTCAATATATGCTTAGACAATTACACGATATCATTCCAAATCTGTTAACAAATTGGTTAAAAGTAGTCAATCCCTCTCATGCTGTATTTCCATCTGCAGCAGTATTGGCATGGGATGAGATTTTTCCTTCTAAAATAGATTCAGCGGATATAAAAGACGCGGAAAACCTACTGTCATATTCTATTAATCATGTGAATGGCTTAGAGTATAGTTTACATCTTTTTGAATCTATTACAGACTGGGCACAAGAACATGATTTAGAAATGGGTCACCGATTTAGCTGGTTAGTTGGCGAGCTTGCAGATTTAAGAACAAATCGCCTATTAGTAACTGGAACTTCAGGAAACGGAAAAGCGTCGTTTATTAACTCTATTTTAGGAGAAAATATATTAGAAAACTCAATCTCAAATGTGGTTGTTTTTAAAAATGACGCTTATACAGAAATTAACGCTATAACAGATTCGGAAATTACAACAACTGAGAATTTCTCTGATTTCCATAACATGATGGCAGTGCACCGTCAAACATATAGAGATAGAGCATGTGTTGAATTTAAATTACCATGCAGATTTTTAAGTAAAAACAAACTTACATTCGTTGTTACACCTAGCTTTAATAGGAACAATGATGCAAGAGATGAGGTATTTGAATATTTAAATTCCGTAGATGAATTATTATTCGTATTGAATGCGGATTCACCTTTTACTGACAAAGAACGTGACATTCTATTAAGTATTCAAGAACATACACCAAATCTACAAGTTCATTTCTTATTAAATAAAATCGATAACATTTACAATGAAGCAGAAGCAAAAAGAGTTATACAAGATACGCAAGTGAGAATAAATACATATTTCCCTAATGCAAGAGTTTTCCCTTATTCTTCGTTATATACAAATAGTAAACAATTAAACGATTTAACTGAGTTTATTCATTTTAACTTTAACTATAAAAATATCGATGCAGAACGTAATGAAAAGCTATTGTTTTTCATTCGAAAAACAATTACATATCTTTTGGATAAACGCGTCGAGAAGGAAAATAATCTAGTGGATTCTATTAATTGGAATGAAGATACGTTAGTTAAACTTAATGGTTGTATTAATAACCTTACTGCTTTTGAGAAGGAAAAAATTCATTTAATTACAGAATCATATCGTACGATGAAAAATGAAATTACTAATGATCTTACAGAACATATTCCGAAACTATTGCAGAGTTGTTCCGATTTAATTAGTGAAGAAAGCGATTTTGGTCACATTGATATTGCACTAAACACAGCGATGAATGAAAGAGTGCAACAATATCTAGAACAAACTGTATTACCTAATCTTGCTCGCTCTATGCAAAATTGGATTGCAACTTCTAATAACGAACTCCTTCAAAGTCAATTGTACTTAGAAGAAACCAGTGAAGGGCTTAATTCTTTATTTGGAGAAAATCGAATACAGTTAGAATGTGACTTTAAAGTAATTGATGACTGGCGTAGAGATACTGATAGAATGACAACTAGAATACAAATGGAAGAGGTAAATATTTTACGTCGATTTACACCAGCGCAATTTTTACTGAAAAGTGCCGGTAAATTATTTGGAGTTCTTCCTAAAAATAAAGCTATGCTATATAATAAATACAAACAGTATTTAGAAAATGAAGATTATACCGATGTAACGGCTTCTATTATGAAGAAGTTTTTCTTGCAATTTGAGCTGTTTGAAAATACACAAGAGCGGGATATTAATATGTTCTTTAGAAATCCATTTGGCGCGTTGGAACAAGCTGTAAAAAACACTCATTTAGAAATAAAAGAAAAACAAGATAAACTGCATAAAATGAAATCAACCCCTGAAGTTTACCATGATCCTATAAAGCTCTTTGAATTGAGGTTACGTCAATGTGAAGTAATTTTAAATATAGGTGATGATAATACCTATACAGATGTAACTTTAGAAACAAGCGTAGAATAAAAGTAAAATATATCAGTTTTTTTATATGAAATTGCACCATGTGTTATAAGAAAGTAAAAAGGGAGCAGCTTTTAATAAGTTGCTCCCTTCGCATATATAGATTATTTTTCAGTTTCTTTAATTTTAGTTTTTACTTCTCCAGTTTTAATTTTATTACTTTCTGAGAAACGTAATAAATCGCCTTCAATAATTTTGTCAGACATTCGTAATTCATTTTGTGCACGGTTAATGAGTGCTTGTGCTTCTTTTTTTGGTAAATCTACAATTTCACCTGTTATGCGGTCATAGAAAGTGTTGTTTGTGTATGCATACTTGTCTGTAATAAAGCTACCATCACGTAAAACAACAAAACCGGTATATTCATCTGAAAACATATCATGACCAAAACGGATATCGTTCGTAGTATCAATCCCTAATAAATTTAGAATAGTAGGTTTCATATCGATTTGTCCCGTAGGCTTTGAAATCGTTTGACCTTCTGTTTGGCCAGGCATATGAATATATAAAGGTGTACGTTGTAAATTTAAAGTATCAAATTCTGTTATTTGATCTTTTTCTAAAAACTGTGCCATTGCGCGATTATGTTTTTCAGAAATGCCATAATGATCACCATACAAAACAATAATAGAATCATCATATATTCCCTCGGCTTTTAAACGCTCAATAAATTTTTTAATTGATTCGTCTAGGTAACGTGCTGTTACGATATAACGATCAAACACGCCATTACCAGAGTTATATGGTTCAATGAATTTTGTATCTTCATCATACGTAAATGGATAATGGTTCGTTAAAGTAAGGAAACGAGCGTAAAATGGTTGATCAACAGTTTTTAATATATCTACTGATTGATCAAAGTATTCGATATCTTTTAAGCCCCAATTTAAATTTGTTTCTGGCGTAATTTTGTAATCAAGTTCATTATAGTAACGATCATAACCGAGAGCAGAGTACATGATATTACGATTCCAAAATGTTGCGTTATTCGCATGGAATACAGAAGTAAAATAGCCTTGCTGACGTAAAATTTCTGGAGTCGCAGTATAATCATTGTTACCGTGCGTGAAGAATACAGCTCCTCGATTTAATGGATACAACGATGTATCTATTAGAAATTCAGAATCTGATGTTTTTCCTTGCCCAGTTTGGTGGAAAAAGTTATCAAAGTAATAGCTTTCATTTATGAATTCATTCAAGAACGGTGTAACTTCTTGACCATTGACGGATGCACCTATTAAAAAGGTTTGCAAGGATTCAAGAGTAACGACAATTACGTTTTTTCCTTTCGCTGCACCAAACATATTAGGATTTGGTTCACTTTGGTTTGCTTTTACGTAGTTTTCAGTTTCTTGTAATTTACTACTATCTGCAAGTGCCTTTTGGGATCCTGCTTTTACTTGTAGTGTTAAATCATATACTTGATGAGTGTATAGTCCTAAATTTTTCACAAGCATTACGCGGTCGAAGGATCTCGTTAATAATTCAGGTCGTTCTTTTTCTGCAAGATGTAGATTCGCAAAAAATACACCAATCGTTAAAAGAAAATATAATAAGCGTGCAGAATGAGTTACACGTTCTGTTTTAAAGACTATTGCTTTCTTTTTTAATAAAATAAAGAAGAAAATAATGTCTACGAATGCGAGTATAATTTTGTAGTTCAATATTTCTATAATACTGCCGCCTAATTGGCCAAAGTTTGATGTTTGTCCAAGTACTGGCAACGTAACGAAATCATTATAAAAATCATAGAACATTACATTCCCAACAAGTACGATTGTTAATAAGAAATTAATACATAGCGCTATATAATTTCTCTTTTCACCGGTTGCAAATAATGCTAATCCAACAAATGCTAACGATGCAGCGAGAGGGCTAATAAACAAAATAAATTCTTGTGTAGAAGACTCAATTTTTAAATCAAAACTGAATCGCGTAATAAGATATGTTTTTAACCATACTGCTAAAGCAATTATTATAACAAAGCTTATATTTTGCATTTGTAAATTTATTTTATTCTTCATTTTTACACCTTCTTTATAGAGTTTATTTAACTGAGGTTATATATTATATTTTTATAACTATTAGAGTGTGGTGAACTATTTAGACTATATTTTTCTAAAGGTAATAATTTGAAGTATTCATATACATACAATGGAGAATTTTAAAGCGAAGTAACATAAATCTAATTTTTTTAGAAACGGAGCAGAAAAAGTCATAGTTGTAGTAAAAAATACTTATAGACATCCTAACATATTAAACCCTACGGCGATGTTACAAAATATCGAACAAATAAAAGTGAAAATGAATAGAGACTTGTAAAACTATTGACATTCAATTTGTTAGAATTGAATGTCAATAGTTTTACATACATGGTTATATTAAATATGTATCTTGTAAAATCCCGATTCTTTGTAGGTTAATCAGTAGCGAGGGAAGGATTTCATTCATGCTATTACTACATAAGTAAAGTACTGATGAAGCTCAAAATATTTGATTGGTATTTAAATTATAGCGATTAAATGTCAGACAAGTGTTTTCCGACATACAGACCGCTTGCGGCTGCTTGAGATAATGAATGAGTGACGCCTGAACAATCTCCAATTAAAAATAGCCCATTCATACTTGTTTCAAAATAGTTATTGATTTTTATTGTAGGAGCGTAGAACTTGCCATCAATTCCATATAATAAAGTATCTTGATCGATAGGCTCTTGTATAAATTGTTCTAAACGTAATAAAAATTTTTTGAGTCCTTCAATATATAATGGAGGAATTTCTTTATTCAAATCTCCATAATCTCCGTGTAGTGTAGGCTGTATACGATTATGTTTCATGTTGTTCTCCGCTGTAGGTTGTTTCTTTATTAAGTCCTCTAAACGCTGTATAACAATCCGATCTCGTCCTTGGTTAATGTTTTTAATAATTGAACTTGCGTATACATTTGCTTCTTTGAGAGTTGGAAAATAGCGCGGGATAAATAAAGTGAAATTTAAGTTAGAAGTGCCAGTTTCTTGCTCTCGGAAATTTTGACCGTCAGGCATAATCAAGCCGTCTTCGTACTTTCGAATAATGCGTCCTTTTGGATTCATACAGTAAGTAGTAGCCGTGAAAAGTTCATGCTCATAAGAAAGTTTCGTCTCAAATGTATCTTTTAATATAGTACGTAATTGGTGTTCTTTCATCTCTACTCTAATACCTAAATCTACACGAGTTTGCTCTTGAGAAATATTTAGAGAAGTGCACATTTCTTTTAACCAATCCGCCCCGGAACGTCCTGTTGCAAATACGATTTGCTTAGATTGAACTATTCCTTGATTTGTATCTATTTTAAAATGATTTTTCTGTTTCATGATATGCTCTACATCTATATGAAATCGGATATTTATTTTCGTAAGTAAAAATTCGTAGAGCTGCTGAAAAATGTTACTTGAAAGTGTAGTGCCAAGATGCCTTACTTCTGTTGTCAGCATTTGTAAACCACATGTCTCAGCTCTCTTAGTGAGATTTAGATTTTCTGTAGAATATTTTGAAACCGAACTTCCGCCAAACTGACATAGAATTTCATCTACTTCAGCCATGAGTTGTATAAAAGCTTTTTTACCTACTTTTTGCTCGAGTTCGCCTCCAAATCCATTTGTATAATTAAATTTCCCTTCAGACTTTCCTAAACCACCAAATCCGAAATATTTATCACATGTGTTACAGTTACACGTTTTCCCTTGGTCTAAAGGACAATTCCGATGTTCTAGCGGTTTACCTTTATCAAGAATTAAAATGTTTTTGTTACTTTTAGCTAATGCATAAGCCATAAAAATGCTACTCACTCCAGCTCCGATAATTGTAACGTCATACATATTTTTCCACCTGCTAACGAATAGTTTATTTGCTATTTTCCTAGTGTATAACAAATTATGAAAGGTAGGAAATAGAAATAGCATTAAGCTCTGTATACAGTTATTTCATTGAAGGATTGTGACTAAATATTGGTTTTGCCGATAAAGTTATTAATTGTGAAAAAATAAATAACGAAAATGCACAGCTTTTAGAACTAAATAAATCTGAGAAAAGAAAAGCAACTTATACGAAACGATCAGTTACTTTTTATTGTCAAAGTGGATGAGCAAAAAAACACAAAAGTGGTGGGTCCGTTTTTTACAAACTTCTATTATGATAAGAGAAGAAAGGTAGTATGTTATTCATGTTTTAAAATAGACTGGCCTTAGAGAGGTGAAAGACAATGAGTTTTGCGATTTCACTAGTTGTTATTATTGTAGTTGTATCACTATTTGGGACCGTACTAGTCGCAAGAAATGTAGAAGAGAATTACGGTAAGTCTACAAAGAGGAATGTAAAAAACTTATCTGCTATCTATATCATTCTTCTTTTAGGGCTTCTTGTGGGAGTTACTTGGTATGCGGTCGTTATTTTATAGAGTGTGTATATGATGAAGGAGTTAATGCATTGATGAAAAATGAGCGCCATGTTTTAGTTGTTTTCCCGCATCCAGATGATGAGTCGTATTGTGTGACTGACACGATTTTGGCTTATACGGAGCAGAAAGTCCCTCTTACCTTGAATTAGTTGATTACGATCAAAGACCATACCTCTATAACATTACATGTCCTGTATTAATAATACGAGGAGAGAATGATTATTTTGTTCCGGAAAAGTATGTGAGAGAATTTGAAAAACACCTGAGAAACGTGACGTTCGTTGAGTTGAAAAATAGTGGGCATTTGCCTTATTTAGAACAGCCTACTAATTTTAATGTGACGGTTGAGGTGTTTTTAAACCATGCGTTTGATTAATACCATTTTTACAGTGAATACTGTTATTAATGAATTCAGGACACTAGCTTGGAGAGGAGGGAACTAAATGGAATGGAAACTGAATCGTGCAGATAAGATACCAGTGTATAAACAAATTGCTGATTACATTGAAAGAGGCATTTCTACCGGTGAATTCCCTTCTGATAGAAAATTACCTTCCGAGCGTATGTTAGCACAGAAGTTACAGGTGAACCGGAGTACGGTAGTAGCTGCTTATGAGGAATTAAAATCACTCGGGGTAGTAGAACGACAAAAAGGAAGCGGCACTCGGGTGAATACAGACATATGGGGTGTGTCACATAAACGAATACCGAACTGGGGGAGGTATGTTGAGGATGGATCGTTCTTACCTAATGTACCACTTGTTCAACAAATTCGAACGGAAACACAAAAAGATGACTTAATTAATTTAGCGAGTGGTGAATTATCACCAGAATTAATTCCAAGTGATAGATTCCGAACGATTTTGTCGGAGAAAACATTTATGGAAAACCTCAGTTATGACCATCCACTTGGAAATGAAATGCTGAGAAAAACAATTGCAGCACATGTTCAGCAATATAAACAAATTGAAGCAGGTTCAAGTTCTATACTTATTACATCTGGAGCACAACAGGCGCTGAATCTTATCGTTCAATGTTTATTAAAGCCTGGTGATGCGATTGCAATTGAGGATCCGTCGTATTGTTTCTCACTTCCGATGTTTAAATCCGCTGGTTTAAAAATATTCCATTTACCTGTTGATCAGCATGGAATGAATCCGGATGATTTAATTGATTTGCACAAAAAGCATCGTATTCGTATGGTGTTTTTGAATCCGGATTATCAAAATCCAACTGGCACTGTGCTTTCAGTAGCGAGACGTAAAAAAATTCTAGAACTGTCTTCTGAATACGGTATACCGATTGTTGAAGATGATCCGTATAGTTTGACTTCTTTTAATGGAGAAGTGAATCCCACATTAAAATCAATGGATCAAAATGGGAATGTTCTTTATGTAAGTTCATTATCAAAAATTGTTGCATCAGGATTACGTATTGGTTGGGTAATTGGTCCTACACGCGTAATAGAACGTTTAGCAGATGCGAAGCAACAAGTTGATTTTGGTCATAGTGTATTTACACAGTGGGTAGCAAATCAATTTTTAGAATCAGAAGATTTTCATGCACATATTACAATGCTTCGTGGACAATTGAAACAAAGAAGAGATGAGTTAATTAAAAAGATTGAAGAATTATTAGGGGACCGAGTTGAATTTTTCGTTCCGGAGGGCGGAATACATTTATGGTGCAAAGTGCAAGGAACGTTTGATGAATATCATTTGTTAGGTGAATCGATACGAAATGGTGTAGCATTCGTTCCAGGAAGTGTTTTAGGTTCTAAAAGTGAATATATTCGTTTTACTTTTGGGAGAGTAGACGTAGAACAAATTCAACTGGGAATTACGAGGTTTGCAGAAACGTTAAATGAGATTTCGTAATAGTGATGCTCGATATTGAAATGAGGGAAAAAAATGAAGTACGTGACGCTTTTACTTCAAGTAGGCGTGCTATATGTATTTAGCTTAGCTGGTACGTGGATTCAGGGAGTATTCCATCTATCAATGCCAGGAAGTTTAATTGGGATGTTAATGCTGTTCTTGCTCCTCTCCACTCGTATTTTACCGTTAAACTGGTTTGAGATAGGTGCAGAAAAGTTAATAATATTTTTACCATTATTTCTAATTCCTTCGACAACTGGGTTAATGGAATACGGGTCTTTTCTTTTAAGTAAGGGGAGTATTATATTTCTTTTAGTTGTTGCAAGTACGATAGTAACATTGATTATTTCAGGTTATGTAAGTCAATTATTAATAACATCTAAAAAATAAAATTGACAAGGTGCGCTATTCAAATGGTCTTAATTTTTATTACTGTAGTGATTTATTTATTGGCGACAAAGCTATATAAAAAATTTACGTTTCCATTTACTTTACCGGTGTTAACAGTTACGACGATTATGATTTGTATATTTCTTACCTTCGGGATCTCGCATCAAGATTATAAGGAAAATGGGGGAGATATTCTTTCAAGCTTCTTGAGCCCTGCGATTGTAGCATTAGCAATACCGCTATTTAAGGAACGAAAAATACTTATGAAAAACTTCTTATCAATACTTGTTGGGGTAGTAATCGGTATAGTAGCTTTAATAAGTTTGAATGTAGTGATTGGGGAAATGTTGAATATAGATAAGGAACTTATATTAACAACTATCCCGCAATTAGCGACGATGCCTATTGCAATTTCATTAGCCGAGCAAATTGGTGGTATCCCATCTATGACAGCTAGTTTTGTAGTTGTTGCAGGAATAACAGGTGCTATTATAGGACCGACAGTACTTAAGCTTTTCCGTATAACAAGTACAATTGGAAAAGGAGTAGGGATGGGCTGTGCATCACATATCATTGGTGTGAGTCGTTTAGTGAAAGAAGGAGAGAAAGAGGCAACTATCGGTTCGGTAACGATGATTGTAACAGGGATACTTATTAGTATATTAGTACCTTATGGAATTAAATTTTTATTTTAAAAATTAATGAATCGTAATAAGGAGTATAACACTACTCGTTTTAGAACGTAATGGAGATGATGAAAGTGACAACGTGGTTTATAGTTACATTATTTATTTTTGGTGCTCTTAAAGTATTAGTTTCTAGTATGCCAACTTCTGTTGTAGAATCAATTATTAGTAGATTCGAATTACATCAAAAACTTGATGAGGAAAATACTACTATAACAGTAGATGGGGAAAGTATAGAAGGAGAAATGAAACTTCAAGTTATCCATGAATTTAATGAGGCTTTATTTTTAGATAAACATTATTTTCCGCCACAAGGGAATGGTACACCGATAGTCATGGAGACGAAGAAAGGAAAAAGAGAGATTAGATTTTCTATATATAGCTACGAGGAACACGTTGATGTAATAAAGCAATATAAAAAGAAAGTAGTTGCATATCGTTTGCGATCAAAAAGCCTTCAAAGTCGTTCAGTAGCAGTAACTGAAGATTATGCTTAAGGAGAGACCGTTATAAAAACGGTCTCTTTATTTTTAGCATCCAATTATAAAATGTCCAAATAAGAGAAAAGAAAATGATATATCCAAACAAAGAATAACTATGCTGCCAATTCATATTATGTACAAATAAACCTAATCTCTCAGCAACTTGTTCAAAAATACTAGCACAAATACCTATTGAAAAAATAAATAGAGTTCTAGAAACTGTAGATAATTTTTTTGAAATTTGTATAAAAGAGGCTGTTAAAATCGGCAGTACAAACAACGTAAAAGCTATGTTAACTGAAAATATGGATGAGAAGGGCCTAACTGGAAAGGAATATAGTTGTTTATTAACAAAGAAAGCATCTAAACAAGTTCCAATAATAGCAGAGAAAAAAACTGTAATTATTAAAGCTAGAAAGTCATTCTTCCTCTCGGAGGAGGACATTTTTCTTTGCGAGAATGGCAAGTTCAATTTTCTCGAGTGTTTTGCAATAGTCTTCTGTAATTTGTCCACTTATCTTTTCCTCCTTATCAACTAAGTAATTTACAACTTGCCAATCAGTAAACCAATCTTTACTTTCATCTTCTTCATGTTTCATATCGCGCCATGCATAGATGAGTGCAGGGCTGTATATACGATATGCGCCACTACGCAACTGGCATTTCTTTATTCGGCGTTTATAAAACTCACGGGAAAAAGATTCATTTACACTTGAAAATAAATGAGGCCAGTAATCTTTTCTTGATCCTGTATGCGGATGATTTTGGGCCCAGCTTATTATTTGAGATAAAACATGTGTATCCCGAAATAATAATGAATACAACCTTTTTCCGATTAAGATTCGTTCATGTAAGGAAGTAAAATGTTTCATTGTATCACCAAATAGTAATACTTTTTGTTTCTTATCGTTTTCGTAGAATGGGAAAAGGATATGATTAAACTGAAAGAAATCAAAGAGCTTAAATCCAATACTATTTAGTACAGTCTTTTGAAAGTGAGCATTTTGAATAACTCTTTTTTCTAAGTAGTTTTGTTCATTAATAATAGTTGCAATCGCTAATGTTTTTTTGTTACCTGTTTTCCAAAAATCGTTCCACATCGTTTCCATAAATGTAGAAACATTTAGGTGAGGGAGAAGGTGAAATAGCCTTTGAGATCTTTTTACACTTTGTTCATATAGCAAAAATTGAGGATATACATCTTGGAAAATAAGCCAATTTCCTCTTTCTAAGAAAGAAAAAAATGTAATTTGATCTTTCTCAGATAAAATTCTCGTATATAAATCTCCCTTTAAATCGGTCATATTCCAACCACCGTTACGTGATACCATATGCCCAAGTAGTGCCCAATGTATTTCTGGATATTGAATGTAAAATTGGTAGTATGCACGTGTTCTTGTTACATTATTTTTATTTAGTTGTTTTGTTTGTGCTTTTATGTTGTCGATGATGAGTTGCTCTTCTTTCGTTAATTTATACATGGTTCCAGAATGAATGAGTTTGCATTTTTGTTTTAACTCGTTTTTTACATCAAATAGGGAGAGAGGAAGTGCTTTGGAAGCTTCATTATATGTATTATTTGAGTTGCTTTGGTACATTCCATTACCTCCCTTTTCATGAATTTAAACATGATATTGGTTATGAATCATTCTATTTATTTTATTACGAGTATATGAAATAAATGAGCGGTGTTTTTTTACAAGTAATATAGTTATCGAGCAAACAGTATGAAAAAATCTTACTGTTAAGAGGTGAAATGAAAAACAGAAACTATGTTTAATAGTTTCTGTTTTTTTATTTTGTCAATTTAATGTAACAAACGACGATTATGATTTGAATCAATTGAAAATAATTCAATCGCGTTAATAAGTACAATTTTTATTGAAATGTATGGTAGGAGGAAAAGGAATGCTTAATAAAATAATTTTAATTACTGGTGGCACAGGTTCGTGGGGACATGAACTTATAAAACAACTATTAGAAAGATCGCCGAAAGAAATTAGGGTTTTTTCAAGGAATGAAACGGTTCAGTTTGAAATGCAGCAACAGTTTATAAATGACAATAGATTAAAATTTATTATTGGAGATATTCGTGATAAAGACCAACTAGTCTATGCTTGCCAAGGTGTACATTATGTATTCCATCTTGCAGCTTTAAAACATGTTCCAGTATGTGAGTATTATCCCTATGAAGCTATAAAAACAAATATACATGGTACGCAAAATATAATTGAAGCATCAATCCAGAAGCAAGTTGAGAAAGTTATATATGTTTCAACTGATAAAGCGGCCGACCCATCAAATACGTATGGGATGACAAAAGCAATTGGTGAAAAGTTAATGATTCATGCGAATGTGCAAACGAAGAAAACAAAATTCATTTGTGTTCGTGGTGGAAATGTTTTAGGGACGAATGGAAGTGTGGTACCGCTCTTTAAAAAGCAAATTAAAAAGTCTTCACAGGTAGGGATTACTGATGAAAATATGACTAGATTCTTCTTAACAATTGAAGATGCTGTTGGATTGTTATTTAAAGCAGCATCTGAAGGAAGAGGAGGGGAAATCTTTGTTATGAAAATGCCAGCATGTAAAATAACGGATTTAGCAACAGTATTGATTGAAGATTCAAAAAAAGAAAACGTGAAGATAAAAGAAGTAGGGATAAGACCTGGTGAAAAATTAAGTGAAATGCTTTTATCTGAGGTAGAGAGTAAAACAAGTATTAGTTTTGATCAAAATTATTTTGTGGTACTACCGACTATTCCTATAGAAGGACTTCAAGAATATTATGCTAGTTATCCGCTTGTGGATGTGAAGAGTTTTAGTTCTCAACAAGACTTACTTGCAAAACATGAGGTGAAACAAATGTTAGAAAAAGGAGGCTTTTTACGATGAAAAAAAATGCGAGCCTTTTAATAACTGGTGCAAATGGCTTCACAGGGCGCCATGCTTGCCAATATTTTTTAGACAAGGGCTTTCATGTAATTCCTATGTTTCAAAATCGTTCACATAGAGAAAAATGCAGGAATGGAATTACTTGTAATTTAACTAATAAGGGCGAAGTAATGAGGGTAATTAAACAAATAAAGCCAGACTATGTATTGCATTTAGCAGGAAGAAATTCGGTCATAGAGTCTTGGACAGCTGCTCTTGAATACATGGAGATTAATGTGATAGGGACGTTATATTTATTAGAAGCAATTAAGCAAGAAGCCCCCCATTGTAGAACATTAGTTATAGGATCTGCATTGCAAGCAGATAGTATGAACACCATAAAATTTTCAAATCCATATAGTTTAAGTAAAACTATGCAAGTAATCGTCGCAGAGGCTTGGGGTGGGTTAATGGATTCAAATATTATCATTGCAAAGCCCTCGAACTTAATTGGTCCAGGAGTATCGAATGGCATTTGTTCTATTCTGGCAAAAAAAATGATAGATATAGAGTCGGGTAAAAGTGAACCAATTATTGAAGTAAACAGTTTGAAAGATAGTAGGGACTTTCTAGATGTACGTGATGCAGTTAAAGCGTATCATGTGTTATTACGTGATGGTATAAATGGAAAAGAATATAATATTGGATCAGGAGTAAAACGATCTTTATTAGATGTACTAGAACAATATAAAGGATTAACACAGCTGAACTTTACTATAAAAGAAACAGATAATTTTGAGAGTGACTCAAATAAAAGTTTAGTGTTAGAGGATATAAAAAAGTTAGGTTGGGTCCCAAAAATCCAATTTCATCAATCATTGAAAGATGTACTTGAGTATGCGAAGCACAGTGACATCTGCATTTAATAAAAAAGGGTGTAAGAAGTATATGAATGGTTATGAAGCAATAGATAATCAAAGTACGTTATTTCTTTCGATTGTTGATACGCTGGATTGGAAAGATGAAGAAGCGCATGTGTTACACCTCTATGAGGCAATAAATCAATATCGAGCGTATGTGGAAGAAAAAAAGGTTGATCGAACAAAGCCAGCACTAGAGATTAGAACTAGGCATGTGATTCAAGTTTTTGCTCAGTATAAGTGTAGTGAGTATGGAAATGATTTTTATGAACTCATCAAAGATCTTTTACAAGATATAGGATTTGAGTTAAAGATTAATATAAAGCTAGATTTTTAATGATAAAGGTGGATATAAGTTATGAATAAAAAGATTCTCTTTACTGGGGGCGGTACAGCCGGACACGTAATGATTAATATGGTATTGATTCCTAAATTTATGGAAAAAGGATGGGGAGTTGAGTATATTGGATCTCAAAATGGAATTGAAAAATTATTAGTTCAAAATGTTAAATACAATAGTATTTCAACGGGGAAGCTTAGGAGATATTGGGATTGGGAGAACTTTAAAGATCCTTTTAAAATTATACACGGTTGTTTACAAAGTTATAAATTAATTAAGAAAATGAAGCCTGACGTTATCTTTTCAGCAGGAGGATTTGTTTCAGTTCCTGTAGTTATAGGGGCATGGTTAAATCGTGTACCTATAATAATACGTGAACCAGATAGTACGTTAGGGTTGGCAAATAAAATAGCATTACCTTTTTCTAAAAAACTATGCACAACATTTCCTCAAACAGGGGGTAATGTAAGTACTGAGAAGAAGGTTTATGTAGGGCCAATTGTAAGGGGAGAAATTGAGAGAGGTAACGTATTACGAGGAAGAAGCTATTGTAAATTTCAGCAAGATAAACCGGTATTGTTAATAATGGGTGGGAGTCAAGGTGCTAAGTGGATAAATGATATGGTAAGGAAAAGTTTAGATACATTATTATTAAATTTTAATATTGTTCATATGTGTGGTAAAGGGAAGGTGGATTTATCTATTGGCATGGAAGGTTATATGCAATTTGAATATATAGGGGAAGAGTTGCCGCATATACTAAATATGGCAAGTGTTGTAGTTTCCAGAGCGGGTTCTACCGCCATTTCTGAATTGTTATTTTTGAAGAAACCGATGTTGCTTATTCCGTTAACTAATGCTTCCAGTAGAGGGGATCAAGTTTTAAATGCTGACTATTTTTCTAGGCAAGGGTATGCGGAAGTTTTACTTCAAGATAGAGTAAACACTAGTACATTTATACATGCAGTAAATAAGTTGTATACAAATAAGGAGAGATATATTCAAAACATGAATGGATATAAGAAAACAAATGATGAGGGGATTCATCAATTAATAGATATAATAAATGAAGTGGTGAAGTAATAGAAATTTAAATAGAAAAACAAAAGGAAAGAAGGTATCTTCTTTCCTTTTTACTATAGTTGTTCAAATTCATTATTACTTATACCGATTAGCTATGTACTATTGGTGAATACCGATTTCTAATAGCTCAGTAAATGCATTAGTATGAATAGGTTTACTGTAATAATAACCTTGAATAAACTGACATTTATTTTTTTGAAGGAAATTCACGTGTTCTTTCGTTTCTACACCTTCAGCAATGACAGACATTCCTAATGTATTTGCTAATGTGATAATCGTTTTAATGATTTCCATTCCATCTTCACACGTTTCAGACATTGTAATAAATTCTCTCGGGATTTTTAACGTATCGATTGGATATAAAGGTAAGTAGGCTAGGGAAGAATAGCCTGTACCAAAGTCGTCGATTGAAATGTGAATCCCTAAACTTTTTAGTGTACGCAGTTTTATCAATGTTTCTCTCTCATCCATCATTGCAATTCGTTCTGTTAATTCAAGATCGAGAGAACTTGCTGATAAACCTGTATTTGCTAAAGTAGAAGAAATAGACTTTACAAAATCTTCTTGCTCAAATTCTTTAGCAGATAAATTTACACCTATTTTTAAATGCGAATATCCGAGTGCGTGCCAACGTTTCATTTGCTCACAAGCCTGCTGTAATGTCCATTTTCCTATTGGAATAATTTGTAGTGTTTCTTCTGCAATCGGAATAAACTCGTATGGAGAAATAACACCTAATTCAGGATGATTCCACCTGATTAAAGCTTCTGCACCGATAATTTTATTAGATTCACTATCAACTTGAGGTTGATACAAAAGGAACAATTCTTCATTTTGTATTGCGTCTGGTAAATCTTTTTCTAATCGTAATCGTCTTTCGATTTTTTTTGCGATTACATCGTCATAAATAGAGACAGAGTTAAGCTCTTTCGCCTTTGCATCATACATTGCAACATTAGCGTTTTTCAGAAGTGTAGCGGTATCGATTCCGGAATGTGGATAAATAGCGATGCCGATACTCAGTGATAAAGTTAATTTATGCTCATGTATGACAAACGGTTTTTTCATACATTCAAATAATCGGTTGCATAACTTGAATAAGCAATCATGGTCCGTATAGTTTTCGATTAAAATTGTAAATTCATCGCCACCGATTCTTGACAGATGAGTATGTGATGGAAGACATGATTGGAAACGTTTTGCTACTTCTTCTAATATGTAATCACCTGACGAATGTCCAAGTGTATCGTTAATTACTTTAAAGCGATCTAAATCTAAATATAATAATGCAAACTCACTTTGTATTGTTTGAGCATTCTTTATAACTTTTCTTAATTTCTTATGGAAAAAGGATCGGTTCCCAATTTTCGTTACAGTATCGTGGAATGCTAAATATTTTATTTCTTCTTGTTGTTTTTTTAATGCGGTAATATCTTTTACCATAATATAGCTTCCTGAAATTTGTCCGTCTATCATAATAGGAACGATGGTAACGTATAAGGAATAAGTAAAGCCATCTTTATATTGAGAACTAAGTTGTAAAGATGCTGATTTTTGTTGTTTAACTTTTTCTAATGCAGATGCTAGTTTATGTTTATCTGCATCTAAAATAATCGAAAAACATGTTTCACCGAGTAACTCGTTCGTTGGTGCTTCGAGTAATACACTTCCTGCATTATTCGCATTTAAGAATATTCCATTTAAATCAATCGTAAAAATAGGATCAGGGTGATACTCATATAAAGATTTGAATTTTTGTTGTTTTTGAGATAAAGCATCTGATTTTTGGACTAAATCAGAAGTCCGTAAAGTAATTTTTTCTTCTAATTGAGTATTAAATACTTGTAAACGTTTTGTTAGGCTGTTGTTTTGCATATGTGCAATAGAATGCCGAATAAGTACGAAAACAAAAGCGATACAATTTCCTGTAATGAGAGTTGAAGACGATGTTTGTTCTTTTAATGTAAACCCGATTAGTATTGTAACAGCAAGATAAGGAAATACGACTAAGATTTTTTTTCCTAATATAGGGTTTATAATAAAATGGTTTGTATTGCTATTATGATCGTTTGAAATAGAACCAGCAATGGCAATTAATAATATTGGTATTCTATATAATAGACGTAATAATGCTATCGTGTCATACGATAAATAAGTATGTAAGTAAAAATAAATATAGTTAAAAGTTGCAGAACTTATTAATACAAAAATAAAGATATAAATTTTCCATTTTGAATTAAAAGTTGTTGGGCGGAAAAAGAGAATAACGCCTAGTAGTAGAAAAAGTAAGTCTGCAATTGGATATAGAAATGAAAGTACCATGTCTCCCATTGAGAGAGAGAATATATTTAAATCTGGTTGGTTAAATAAATACCATTCTAATGTGAGAATGGAAGTGAGTACTATACATATATCGCATATAAAGAAAGCTTTTTCCCACTTATTGCATTTGTTTAAGATTTTATAGCAGAAAGCAATAAGAAATAAGAATAGAAAAAGCATATAAAATACGTCAGAAATAGAAAATTGATGTATTGGAAATTGGAAAAATTCATTTTGATATATATATATTATTTTCCCTAATAAAAAGCTGCCAATTGCGAGTGTAATACATAACCAAAAAGGATTGGAGCGGACTTTTTTAGAGTATATAGAATAAATTAATGATATAAATGTAATGGCTTCTACGATGAGTGAAGAGAAGCGTACGTTGAAGCCGGAAAAATGAGCATGGAACAAAAAGAAATATATAAAACAATAACTGGAATAACATATTAAAGTTGTTGTTAATATACATAATTGCAAATTTTTATTTATTTTCAATATGATCACCTTCTTAAAGTATGTGCGTTATTCATAATATCCATACATAAGGATATTACTTAAGGATTGTATCAGATTTCTACAGAAAAAGCATGTTTATAAAGAAAGAATTGAGTAGTATAATACTTCTGGGAATTTTCGGGAAATAATATGATCAATACTTATTAGTTTGGATAAAATTTGTATATTTAGTCATTCTGTAAATTGTAATGACTTTTTAAGAGTTTGCAAGTGAAAATGCAAAAATACATATAAAATGATGTTTTGTTGCTATTAGAGAATATTAAGTAAGACATTAGTATGTAACTATTCTCATACCAATGAGGGATTTCAGAAATGTGTTGAGTATATACAATAATATGTAATAATACATTAAGTTTTTAGTGTGGGAGGAAGAGCATGAAAAAGTGGATAAGGTTTAGGATAGCACGTCCAACAGACAAGTTTGAAGAGGTTATTGCATTCTATGAAGAAGGATTAGGCTTAAAACGTATAGGTGAGTTTAATGACCATGACGGCTATGATGGAGTCATGTTTGGTCTACCGGATGAAGAATATCATTTAGAATTTACAAGACATATAGATGGAAGCCCATGTCCAGCCCCAACAAAAGATAATTTACTTATATTTTATATAAAAGAATATAATGAAGTAGAAAAAGTGAGTAAAAGGCTACATGCAATGGGATACGATGAAGTAGAACCGGAAAATCCATATTGGAAAGAAAAGGGGATTACTATAGAGGACCCAGATGGTTGGAGAATTGTGTTGATGCAAATAGAAGAATAGGATGTAATGAAGCTAGAGAAGAGAAGTTTCGAATTTTGATAGGATAAAAGAAAATATAAAAAAGCTTACTTGGAAGAGATACACTCATAGGGAAGCTTTTTGGTATTTGTAATCTGAAAATTAAGATTTGAAATTAACTTCTGAAAAGATATAAAATGAGAACGTGTATTCTTTTGAGTTTGAGAGGGTTGTTTTTAAAGGTAAATATCAAAATAGGGAGGTTTTTTTATGATATGCCGGATTAGGGATGCAGAAGTATACTATGAAATCATTGGAGAAGGAAAGCCAGTACTTATCATACATGGGTGTTCTCCTGACCATAGATTAATGAAGAGATGTATGGAAACAGTGTTTCAGAAGTCTAAAGGATATCAACGAATTTATATTGATTTACCTGGAATGGGAAAATCGAATGCCCCAGATTGGATAAATAGTTCAGATTATATATTAGAACTGTTAACTGCATTTATTGAGAAAATCATCCCAACAAAAGATTTTTTACTAGTAGGAGAGTCTTACGGGGGATATTTAGCTAGCGGGATACTTTCAAAGATGTTTGAGAGAGTTAATGGATTATTGTTAGTATGTCCTGTTGTTGTAGCGCAACGAGAAAAAAGGATTCTCCCGGATAAACGGGTAATTGTAAAGGATGAAGAATTTTTAAACACACTTACTTCAACCGAAAGGGAAGAATTTTGTGAGTTAGCAGTGGTTGCGAATGAGTATACATATAAGCGTTTCAAAGAAGAAATTAAGCCAGGGCTAGATATTGCTAATGATGGGTTTATTGAAAGATTACAAAAGAATTACTCTCTTACTTTGGACTTCCAGCATAAAAAATATGAGAAACCCGTTCTTTTATTAGCTGGAAGACAAGATATATCGGTAGGTTATCAAGATATTGTAGGAATCATTGAAGATTATCCAAGAGCGACATTAGCGGTATTAGATATCGCGGGACATAATTTGCAAATTGAACAGCCTGAATTATTTGAGAGTTTAGTTTCGGAGTGGGTTAGACGAACTGCTCAGCAAAGTTCATAAAAAAAGAATAAATTAATATTTTGATTGTATTCAAGTTTTGATATGGAAAAGATTAAAGTAATTAACTTATAAATATTTTTAAGGAGGAATTATGAATACATATATCTATATGGTTAGGCATGGTGAATCGCCAAAATTAGAAGGAAATGAAAGAACACGTGGATTAACTGAGAAGGGAATTTTAGATGCTCAAAGAGTAACTGAGATATTAGAAACAGAGGGAATTAATACTTTCATTTCAAGTCCGTATAAGAGGGCTATGTTAACGATAGAAGAATCAGCGAATTTCCATGAAAAAGAAATATTAGTATATGAAAATCTTAAAGAGTGTAAGTTTTTAAATGAAGATAAAATTATATCGGATAAGGAAGTGTACCCACTTGTAAAGGAGATGTTTTTTAATTCAAAATATGCACTGACGGATGGAGAGTCATATGCGGATTGTCAGAGAAGGGTAGTGAGAGTGTTAAAAGAAATATTAATGAATTTTCAAGGACATAAAATTGTAATTGGTACACATGGGCTTGTAATGACACTAATGATGAACTATTTTGATAATCAATATGGACTTGATTTTTTAATGAATACATCCAAACCGGATATATATAAGCTAGAATTTAAAGAAGAGCAATTAATGAATGTAGAGAGATTATGGAAAGGAGAATGAAATGGGGTATATGGAGTGTGTTTTAAAAATTACTTTTAAAACACACTCTTTTGTATTAAGCTGAGTTTTAAATAGTTTCACTAATATGTTCTTTGTTTTTGTTATTTAAAGTATGTAAGAGTTTTTGAAATACCTTAAATGAATGCTGGAATATTGGACTTTGAATAAAAGTGTATAGAAAAGTTACGATAAAAACAGGACCTCCTAGCATGTATCCAATGACTAGTACAAAGCATTCTACAATGATTCGAGCACGGCTAATAGATAACCCAGTTTTGTCAGAAATGGTAAGCATGAATCCATCACGGGGTCCAGCACCAATGCCAGCCGCAACGTACATGCCGCCCCCAATTCCTGTAATTGCAATACCAGAAAATAAAATGAGTAAGTTTATCCATAAATAATCACTAGCGTTTGGAAGGATTTTTGATTGTAAGAAAAAATCCATAATAGGACCGATAAGTAGTGCATTTAAAAATGTGCCCACGTTTATATATTTTCGATCTACTAGTAAAGAGATAAGAACGAGACATAATCCACATATGACACTCCAAGTACCAATTGTCCACCCAAATCGTTGGTAGAGAGCCATATTTAAAACTTCCCAAGGGTGTAAACCGAGGAATTTAACTTTGACTGCAAGAGCATTTCCAAGTCCAAAGAAAATTAATCCTAGGAAAAAAAGAAAATAGCGAAAGAGAGTTAGCCTCATCTTTAAAACCTCCCAATATATAATGATGTATATTACATGTTTGAATTTAAATGTACAAATATTATGTCTTTTTATGATTTATTAAAAATGTAAATGGATATATATATTTACAGTCAAAAAAGTTAAAATATTTCGTTTTAAGGATTATAATAGAGAGAGAACTATAAAAGGAGTGAACGAATTTGAAACAAGAACTTATTGAAAGATTTACGAGATATGTAAAGATTGATACACAATCAAATGAAGAAAGTCATACAGTACCTACAACACCAGGGCAAATTGAGTTTGGTAAGTTATTAGTGGAAGAGTTAAAAGAGATTGGGTTATCAGAAGTGACGATGGATGATAATGGTTACGTAATGGCAACACTGCCTGCTAATACAGATAAGGATGTTCCTGTAATAGGATTTTTAGCTCATTTAGACACAGCAACAGATTTTACAGGGAAAAACGTAAAACCACAAATTTATGAAAATTTTGATGGTAATGCGATTACGTTAAATGAAGAATTAAATGTTGTGTTAACACCTGAACAGTTCCCGGAATTACCATCATATAAAGGACATACAATTATTACAACTGATGGTACAACACTTCTTGGAGCGGATGATAAAGCTGGTCTTACAGAAATAATGGTCGCAATGAATTATTTAATACATAATCCGCAAATTAAGCATGGAAAAATAAGAGTAGCATTCACACCAGATGAAGAGATTGGTCGTGGGCCAGCTCATTTTGATGTAGAAGCGTTTGGTGCATCGTTTGCTTATACGATGGACGGAGGTCCATTAGGTGGTTTAGAATATGAGAGTTTTAACGCTGCAAGCGCTAAATTAACTTTTAAAGGGACAAATACACATCCTGGAACAGCGAAAAACAAAATGCGTAACGCAAGTAAACTTGCTATGGAATTCGATAGACAGTTGCCGGTAGAAGAGGCGCCAGAATATACAGAGGGATATGAAGGCTTTTATCATTTACTTTCTTTAAATGGTGACGTCGAGCAAAGTAAAGCTTACTATATTATTCGAGATTTTGATCGTAATCATTTTGAAGCGCGTAAAAATAACATTAAAGATATTGTGAAAAACATGCAAGAGAAGTACGGTGAAGATGCGATTGTTTTAGAGATGAATGATCAGTACTATAACATGCTTGAAAAAATTGAACCAGTGCGAGAAATTGTTGATATTGCTTATGAAGCGATGAAAAGTTTAAATATCGAACCGAACATCCATCCAATTCGTGGTGGAACAGATGGATCACAATTATCGTATATGGGATTACCAACGCCAAATATTTTCACTGGTGGTGAAAACTATCACGGTAAATTTGAGTATGTTTCGGTAGATACTATGGAAAAAGCTGTTCAAGTTATTGTAGAAATTGCAAGACGATTTGAAGAACAAGCTTAAAAAAGAACCAAGTAGTGCGGAGTTGCTACTTGGTTCTTTTAGTATAGTACTCGCCATAAGTAAAAAGTCGCATAAGACTCCCAATTTTTCCAGTTTACCGCAAAATCTTTTATTTCATTTTTAGTTGGTTTACTTTCGGAACCTGTTATACATTTAATTGCATTATGCAAACCGACATCGTCAATTGGAAAAGCGGAAGGGAATCGTAAACAACGCATTAAAACATAGTTGGCAGTCCACGGTCCTATACCATGTATAGCAGTTAATTGTTTTTCAGCGATTTTTACATTTTGTAGTTGCAGTAAAGATTCTTTTGACAGTTTTCCTTCTGTAATAAGCTTTGCAACACCGATTAAATATTCACATTTTCTAGTCGTCATTTTTAATTTTTTTAGATCCTCTACATGTAAATTTGCAATTGTTTCAGGAGAAGGGAATACCCAATGTTTTCTATCGTCCCATTCTACATAACTTCCAAATGTCTCGACTAATCTTCTTTTTAGCGTATAAGCATATGTGAGATTAATTTGCTGACCGATAATTCCCCAGGAAAGTGCTTCAAATAAATCAGGAATACCTAAAGTTCGAAGTCCATAATATTGTTCAATTGGTCCTTGAAGGAGTACATCATGTTTAGCTAACGTGTAAAAGGGAGCTAAATCAGTAGTTAAATCAAACCACTCTTTTACATAGTTAGCTACAGCTTCACGTATCGATTCTTCAGTTATATATGACTCTCCTAAAAAACGTACTTGAATATTACCATCCATATTCATACTAATTTCAACTAAAGGATTTACATCGTGAACAGGGACAACTTTATAAATTTTGTTATCTTCAATGTGAAACATACATTCATTGTTAGAGCGGGATAGATAGCGAAAATTTTCTTGGAAACTAAATTCTGTTGGAACTGTTAAAGTCAATGCGCTAGTATATTTTGCTGTCATATGAATTCTACCTGCGACTTTTCTAATGTAAGCAACTCTTTCTTCATTTCTAAGCCACCTCTAAAGCCGGTTAGTTTACCATTCTTACCAATAACACGATGGCAAGGAATTGTAATAAGGAGGGGGTTAGCAGCAATAGCAGTAGCAACGGCACGTATAGCCGTAGGTTTTTGCATTCTTTCGGCAATTTCTGAATAAGAATATGTTTTCCCGTAAGGAATTTCACGTACCGTATTCCAAACAGATAATTGAAAATCAGTTCCGTAAGCATCGATAGGGAATGTAAAAGTTTCTCGTTTACTTTCTAAATACTCGATAACTTCTTTCGTATATGATTGTAGATAATCTGGATTACAGGCCAATATATGTTGTGGCAATTTTTTTCTAGCCCATATATTTAGTTCTTCAAAGTTTTCATCTTGTGATCCAATGAAACATAGTCCATTTTCAGTTGCAGCAATATGAAACTGCCAATTCTTATGTGTAAGTAGCGTCCAATAAATAAATTTATTTTTGTAGGAATTCATTCTTGTATCCTTCTTTCATTTCGTTCTTTTTTCGATATTCAGTAGGAGTTAATCCGGTTTTCTTTTTAAATAAAGTTGCAAAATATTCGGGGTTTTCTATCCCGACAGCGGTACTAATCTCTTTAATGGATTGATTTGTTTGTAATAGCTGTTCTGCCGCTTTAACAATCCTGAATTGTAGTATATATTCTATTGGACTTATTCCTGTCGTTTTTTTGAAAGTGCGTTGTAAATGAAATGGGCTACCATGGCACATTTCTGCAAGTATATCGAGAGTTAATAATTCATCGAAGTGTTTTTCGATATAATCTTTAATTTGTTCTACCCACTCTTCATTAGGTAAAGTGATCCCATTTGGCTTACAACGTTTGCACGGGCGAAAGTTTTCACTTAATGCTTGCTCTGCATGATGAAAAATTCGTACATTGTTTCTATTTGGTATCCTTGATTTGCATGACGGCCTGCAAAAGATTCCGGTTGATTTCACAGCATAAAAGAATTTGCTATCATAGGAAGAATCATTATGAATAATCGCTTGCCAATGCTCATTTGTTAACGTAACTCCTTCATTGTGCAAAGAACATCACCTCTGAAATTAGTATAACCTGAATAAAGTGCGTATGTATGTATTCACAAATGTAAGAGCAAGATTACAAAGATGAAAATATGATTGTTTTTCTATTTTGTGATAGCATGAAATTTGAAAGTGAACATCAAGAGGAGGACTATAGGTGAAGTTAATTTCGTGGAATGTAAATGGTTTGCGAGCAGTTATCGCAAAAGGTGGATTTTTAGAATATCTTGAGGAATCAAATGCTGATATATTTTGTTTACAAGAGATTAAATTACAAGATGGGCAAATTGATTTAAATCTAGAGGGATACTATACATACTGGAATTATGCTGTAAAAAAAGGCTATTCTGGAACGGCTATATTTACGAAAAAAGAACCAATTGCTGTTACATACGGTTTAGGAATTGAAGAGCATGATCAAGAAGGGCGACTTATTACTTTAGAATTCGAAGATTTTTACATGATAACTTTATATACACCAAACTCAAAACGAGGATTAGAGCGTTTAGATTACAGAATGAAATGGGAAGATGATTTCAGGGCATATATCAAAAGATTAGATGAGAAGAAACCAGTCATTTTTTGCGGTGATTTAAACGTCGCTCATAAAGAAATCGATTTAAAAAATCCAAAAAGTAATCGTAAAAATCCTGGATTCTCTGATGAGGAACGAGAGAAGTTTACATGTATTTTAGAAGAAGGATTTATTGATACGTATCGTCATCTTTATCCTGATCAGGAAGGTGCATATTCGTGGTGGTCGTATCGAATGGGAGCCAGAGCAAAAAATATTGGATGGCGTTTAGATTATTTTGTTGTCTCGGAAAGAATAGAAGGTCAAATAACAGATGCAAAAATCAACAGTGAAATAATGGGATCAGACCATTGTCCAGTTGAATTACATATAAATTTCTAAAAAAAGAAGTATCTCGCTAATAATAGGCGGATACTTCTTTTTAATTCAGTTTGTTAAAATTTTTCAAATCATTCTTGAAATAATCTGATTTTAAATATATACTTAATAACGATAATCATTATCATTGATAACAATTATCGATGGATGAGGGTTGTAAAGAATTTAATACTAGGGGAAGTGAACGAGAATGGCTCTCCATTTTATGTAGATTTATTAATGATGTGAAATATATATGAGAAATATGTTTCATGTAATTAAGTTTCATAGTTAAAATAATATATTTAAAGCTTTCGAGAGGAGATATATAAAGATGAATAAGAAATTATTTACATTAGGGATGGTTACAGTTTTAAGTGTAGGTTTAGCAGCATGTAATAGTGCAGACAAAACTTCTGGGGAACAAAAGCAACAAACAAAAGCAACAGAAACGAAAAAAGATGAAAAACGAAAAATTACATATTTAGGTAAAGAATATACAGTGCCA
This sequence comes from Bacillus silvicola, assembly GCF_050524305.1. Taxonomy (NCBI): domain Bacteria; kingdom Bacillati; phylum Bacillota; class Bacilli; order Caryophanales; family Bacillaceae; genus Bacillus; species Bacillus silvicola. The sequence goes on along the minus strand of NZ_JBNGVC010000012.1, from coordinate 660,396 downwards.
GCAAAAGTAGATAAAATTGCGACAGCTAGTTTAGAGTCAATGGAAGATGCAGCAGTACTTGGAATTAAACCAGTAGGTGCCATTACTGTTGGTGGTAAATTGCCAAAATATCTTGAAAAAGATTTAGAAGGTGCAAAATCTGTTGGTGAGAAAATGGAACCGAATTTTGAAACATTACTTCAATTAAAACCAGACGTTATTACATCAAGTACGAAATTCCCAGCAGAAACAGCTGAGAAGTTTACGAAAGTAGCTCCGACGTTCCCAGTATCACACGTTTCAACAAATTGGGAAGATAACTTAAAGTTAATGGGGGAACTAACTGGTAAGAAGGACAAAGCAGAAAAAATTATTAAAGATTACAATGCAGACGCTGAAAAAGCAAAAGCGAAACTGGGAGATAAGTTAAAAGATAAAAAAGTACTTGTCATTAGACTAAGAGCAAACGACCTATTTTTATACCCAGAAGGAGTATACTTTAATCCTGTAATTTATAAAGATTTTGGACTAACTGTGCCAGAACAACTAAAAACTGTAAAAGCACAAGAGAAGATTTCTTTAGAAAAACTTGCTGAAGTTAATCCGGATTATATCTTCTTACAATACGAGGCAAGCGAAAATAATAAACCAAAAGTGCTAGAAGACATTGAAAGTAATCCAATTTGGCAAAGTATGAATGCAGCGAAAGAAAAGAAAGTATTTGTAAACGTTGTAGATCCAATGGCACAAGGTGGTACTGCTTGGAGTAAAACAGCATTCTTAAAAGAAGCAGTGAAAAATTTATCAAAATAATACAATAAGTAAGGTGCGTTGAATGATATGCAGAAAACGAATGCGGTACCAGTAACTATTTTATGTATAGCACCCATAGTGATTGTATTTACAGTTATACTTTCTATTTTATATGGTGCAAAAAGCATTGATGCTGAAACAGTGTGGAATGCATTATTTCATTTCAATTCAAGCGATGTAAATCATAATATTATTATTACTTCACGTTTGCCAAGGGTAGTTGCAGCTCTTTTAGTCGGAGCATTTCTAGCCATATCAGGAGCACTTATGCAGGGGATGACAAGAAACTATCTTGCATCCCCTTCTATTATGGGTGTGACCGATGGTGCAGCTTTTGTTATTACACTTAGTATGATTTTTCTTCCGGGAATGTCATCGATCGGTATGGTCTTATGTTCAATGATTGGATCTGCACTAGGAGCCGGTATAGTGTTTGGTTTTGGCTCACTACTTCAAAATGGCTTATCCCCTGTTAGATTAGCAATAATTGGAACAGTTATTGGAACATTTTTAAGCAGTGTATCAGCCGCGATGGCTTCGTATTTCCAAATTTCTCAAAATGTTAGTTTTTGGTTTAATGCAAAGTTAGATCAAGTGGATCCTAATATAATTAAAATCACGATACCTTTTGGGATAATTGGGATAGTTTTAGCACTGTTAATATCAAAATCTATTACCATTCTTTCGTTAGGAGAAGAAGTTTCTATTAATCTAGGACAGCGTACAAAACTAGTTAAAGCAATGGCAATTTTATCAGTAATTTTTTTAACAGGAACGGCAGTTGCTTTAGTTGGGAAAATTGGTTTTGTAGGTTTAATTATTCCGCATATTACTCGCTTCTTAATCGGGGTAGATTATAAGTGGATTTTGCCATGCGCAGGCGTTATTGGTGGAGTTTTCTTAGCATTATGCGATGTATTAAGTAGATTTGTAAACTATCCATTTGAAACACCAATTGGAGTTGTTACATCTTTAATTGGAATTCCTTTCTTCCTTTATTTAATCCGTACAAGAGGAGGAGAGAGACATGCCTAAAAGTTCAAGTCAACGTTTTGGAATGACGATGGGGATTATTATATTTTTAATTTTTGGTGCAATTTATATTAGTTTAACGAATGGTACGTTTGATATTACGATTACAGATGTATTTAAAACACTTTTTAGAATTGATCCAGTACCAGAGCATGATTTAGTTATTTTTGATTTTCGTCTTCCACGCATTGTAATTGCTGGATTAGTAGGATTAGGTTTAGGCGTTGCGGGTGCCGTTATCCAAGGAATTACGAGAAATGGATTGGCGGATCCAGGTATTTTAGGAGTAAATGCTGGGGCAGGAACAGCAATCGTCATTTTCATGTTTTTCTTTCAAGGACAATTAAAGAGTACAGATTGGATTTCTATTATGATGATGCCGATGTTTGGTTTAGTCGGTGGATTAGGTGCAGCCATCATAATTTATCTGTTTTCTTGGAAAAACGGTAAGTTAGACTCGCAGCGTCTTTTATTAACAGGGATTGCAATTGGTTCAGGGTTTGGAGCATTCTCTATGTATTTATCACTTAAAATGAAGTCAACTGATTTTGAGATGGCTGCGGTTTGGGTGTCTGGAAGTATATATAGTGCAAACTGGAAATATATTGTTGCTATGTTACCGTGGCTTATCATTTTAATTCCGCTTATACAAAAGAAAGCTTATTTATTAGATTTATTTCAATTGGAAGAAACGAGTATTACAAGTTTAGGTGTTGCAGTAGAACGAGAGAAATCCATTTTACTATTAAGTAGTATCGGACTTGTGAGTGCATGTGTTGCTGTTTCAGGAAGTATTGGTTTCATTGGACTAATGGCACCGCATATAGCGAAAAGACTTGTCGGTATTCAGCATAAGTATATCATTCCTACGTGCGGAGTAATCGGAATGTTCCTTGTAATTGCATCAGACTTTATTGCAAAAACAGTTTTCACACCTGTAGAGTTACCAGTTGGAATCGTTATTTCTATTGTCGGTGTACCGTATTTCTTATATTTACTTTATAAGGCGAAGGCGTAAGAGGAGGAGTAAAAGTGAGTATTTTAAGTGCAAAGAATTTAGAAACGAGCTATGAAAAGCTTACAGTGTTTCGCGATTTAAATGTGGAAATACAAGAAGGAAAAGTAACGACAATTATAGGGCCAAACGGGTGTGGTAAATCGACATTGTTAAAAACAATGGGACGAATTTTAAAGCAAAAAAGCGGTAAAGTGTATTTGCAAGGGCAAGATTTAAATACAATTCCAACGAAAGAAATTGCCAAGCTGTTAGCTTTACTCCCGCAAACTCCAATTGCACCAGGAGAACTTAAAGTAGAAGAATTAATTTCTTATGGACGCTATCCACATCGAAATAACGTAAATAAGTTAACTTCAAAAGATAAAGAGATGATTGATTGGGCATTAGATATAACGAAAACATCTGCTTTTCGAACGAGGCAAATAGCAAATCTATCAGGTGGTCAACGACAAAAGGTATGGCTAGCGATGGCTTTAGCGCAAGAGACAGAAGTGTTACTACTAGATGAACCGACGACATATCTTGATATGTCTCATCAATTAGATGTACTGCAAATTGTGGAGAAGTTAAATAAAGAACATAATTGTACAGTTGTTATGGTACTGCATGATATTAACCATGCAGCAAGGTTTTCAGATGAAATTATTGCAATGAAAGAAGGGGAAATTGTTACAACTGGTAGCCCAGAAGAGATAATTACAAATGAAGTATTAAAAGAAGTATTTCATATTGATGCACGAGTCATGATTGATCCATATAATGGGGCCCCTGTTTGTTTCGGTTATGATAGCGTTGTATCTCAGGATGAAAAAGTAGAAATATATGTAACAAGTTAAAAAAGGGGGATATAGGGTGAATACTACTATCGAAAAACAGCAGATTATTACATCTAATACAGAGCAGTGGAAAATGTATTCAAAATTAGAAGGTAAGGAATATCAAATCCATATTTCAAAGCCGAAGCAACCAGCACCAGATTCAGGATATCCGGTCATATATGTATTAGATGGCAATGCCTTTTTTCAAACGTTCCATGAAGCGGTTAAAATACAATCGGTTAGAGCGGAAAAAACAGGTGTTTCATCAGCCGTTATAGTTGGTATTGGTTATCCAATTGAAGGGGCATTTTCAGGAGAAGAAAGATGTTATGATTTTACACCTTCTATAATTTCAAAAGATGCTCCTTTAAAACCGGATGGCAAACCGTGGCCTAAAACAGGAGGAGCACATAATTTCTTTACTTTTATTGAAGAAGAATTGAAACCACAAATTGAAAATGTTTTTGAAATCGATAAAGAAAAACAAACGTTATTTGGGCATTCTTTAGGTGGTCTATTTGCATTACATATACTATTTACAAATGTAAATGCTTTTCAAAATTATTTTATTAGCAGCCCGTCTATTTGGTGGAATAATCAATCCGTACTTGAAAAAGAAGAGAATCTTGTAAATGAATTAAATGAAGCGAAGGTTGAAACGGGAGTATTCCTTACAGTGGGATCATTGGAGCGAGAGCATATGGTTGTAGATGCAAATGCATTATCAGAGCGTCTTCTTCAATTCAAATATGAGAAGTTTAGGTTTAAGTTTTATGAAGCTGAAGGGGAGAATCATGCATCGGTTGTGCCAACGTCTTTAAGTAAAGGATTGAGATTTATTAGTCAAGTGTAGAAGGCGTATACTGATGCAAGTATTGAAAAGGTTTATCTACAGTTGTTTATGACCGAATTTTTAGAAGATGATTTTAATAAACTCAAATGTTTATCTGAACAATCGCATCTTATTGCGGAGGTATATAGCCTGACAACACGTGAGAAGCAAGTAATAAGTAGGAGTCTTCCGGGTATGTTAGCTAGATAATTTTGTATTTCTATATACACCGTACAGGATCATTTAAAATCTATTTTCGAAAAAGTTGGGGTGCATAGTAGAAATGAACTTGTGTGGGAAGTTTTTTCAAAGTTTTGTTTTGATATAGATAAATCGAAATAGAACAAGTCCCGAAAAATCACATTAAATCAGGTAAATGAGTTGTAAAATAGGACTGAAAAAAGGTTATGGATGAAACATTCCATAACCTTTTTTATAAGTAGAATTGTCCTTTTTGAAAGTTTTGTTTCAACTTTTCGTCTAAAGAGACAAAAAGTTGTCACATTTCCGTCACAATTAGCATAAACATAAAATAGACGAAATGAACTTATCCCATAAAAGCTCGACTGATTCAATTAATGATTAGTAGGGCTGAAATAAACACCGATTAAAAGTTCACTTTATTCTCAAGGAGGTAGATCGTATGAAAGCAATTCTTGTTATTGCCGGGCTTATTTGGGTTTTATCACATGGCATTCCAATTTATGAAGGAGAACAAATTCGCAGTGCTTTGAATAAAAAATTTAATGAATATCATATCATTGATCGGCAAGATAATGTTGTGACAGTTCGTGTAAATGACTGTTTTCATACGGTAACCGTTGAAGGAACTTCAGTAGTGAATGATACAAAAGTATGTGATCAGCAATAATATATATAGGAAGAAAAAAGTCTCGATTTATATGTGTGAAAATTGAGACTTTTATATTTGAGGATGAATAATAAGCGGGGATGGACAATCCCTGCTTATTATTGTTTTTTGAAAAAAGGAAAGGGTATCATAATAATTGAGTCTGAGAAGCTAATAATTTGTTAAGAATAATCATAAAGCGGAAATATACTCATATGGGGTATCATACATAGATGTTTGATGCTATAATTGGTATACTCGTAAAAGTAATTGTTTTATTGGATGAAGAAAAACTTTGAGAAGGTGATAATATGGATCATAAAGAGCATGAAGCAACTACACATAGATCAGAAAAAGAAAAAGAACAAATTATAAATAGATTAAAGAGAATTGAAGGACAAGTCCGTGGTATTCAAAATATGATTGAAAATGATCGTTATTGCGTTGATATTTTAGTGCAAATTTCAGCCATTAATGCAGCGATGAAAAAAGTAGGAATGGGTGTCTTGAAAAATCATACTAGTCATTGTGTTTCAGGAGCTATTAAAGATGGGAATGGTGACGAAGCAATCGAAGAATTAATGACGGTATTTGAACGTTTTTCAAAAGCGTAAAAACAAGCTAGTATATAACTGGCTTGTTTTTTTGTTTGTTTATTTATCCTTATATAGGGTTTAGGTGTATTGTTGTGAATAAGTGTGTGTAAAATAAACTTTTAGAAAATAATTGAAAAATCATGATATAAAACTATTGATTACCTTAGGGGGGTATGGTAAAATGTAGTTGTAATTAACAAACAATGAAGAAACAAGAGGAGGATTTTAAATGGAACAGTTAACATTACAAGTTGAAGGTATGTCTTGTGGACATTGTGTAAATGCTATCGAAAGCAGTGTGAAAGAACTAAACGGTGTTGACCAAGTGAAAGTTCAATTAGCAGAAGGAACTGTTGAAGTTACTATCGACTCATCAGTTGTAACATTAAAAGATATCGTTGCTGTAATTGAAGATCAAGGATACGATGTTCAATAATTATTTTTAGATATGGAAATAAATCGTACTTTATAGGAAGTACGATTTATTTTGCTAATAATTATACCTCATAAGGGTATATAGAGGTGAGAGACATGAATGAACAAAAAGAGGCCAATCTTCAAATATCAGGAATGACATGTGCGGCATGTGCAAATAGAATTGAAAAAGGTCTAAAAAAAGTAGAAGGTGTTCATGATGCAAATGTAAATTTTGCACTTGAAAAAACCAAAATAATGTATGATCCCCAAAAAACAAATCCGCAACAATTTAAGGAAAAAGTTGAATCGTTAGGATATGGAATTGTAAGTGATAAAGCTGAATTTACTGTTTCAGGAATGACATGCGCAGCATGTGCCAATAGAGTAGAAAAGCGTTTAAATAAGTTAGAAGGTGTGAATGGAGCGACAGTAAATTTCGCTTTGGAATCGGCTACAGTAGATTTTAATCCTGATGAAATTAATATAAATGAAATGAAGAGTGCAATTACGAAATTAGGATATAAATTGGAAGTGAAATCAGATGAGCAAGATGGATCAACTGATCATCGCTTACAAGAAATTGAGCGACAAAAGAATAAGTTTATCATTTCGTTTATTTTATCATTCCCGTTACTGTGGGCAATGGTAAGTCACTTCTCATTTACATCGTTTATTTATTTACCTGATATGCTTATGAACCCTTGGGTGCAGCTAGCTCTTGCAACGCCAGTTCAATTTATCATTGGTGGACAGTTTTATGTTGGGGCTTATAAAGCGTTACGTAATAAAAGTGCTAACATGGATGTTCTTGTGGCACTTGGAACATCGGCCGCTTATTTCTATAGTGTATATTTAAGCATTCAATCTATCGGTTCTTCGGAACATATGACAGATTTATATTTTGAAACGAGCGCGGTACTTATTACACTAATTATTTTAGGGAAATTATTTGAAGCAAAAGCAAAGGGACGTTCATCAGAAGCAATTAAAAAGTTGATGGGTTTACAAGCAAAGACAGCTACAGTTGTGCGAGATGGAAGAGAAATGAAAATTTTAATCGAAGAAGTAGTAGCTGGTGATATCGTTTATGTAAAGCCTGGTGAAAAAATTCCGGTAGATGGTGAGATTGTAGAAGGGAAATCAGCAATTGATGAATCGATGTTAACGGGTGAAAGTATTCCAGTTGATAAAACAATTGGGGATGTAGTAATCGGTTCTACAATGAATAAAAATGGATTTTTAAAAGTGAAAGCAACTAAGGTAGGAAGAGATACTGCATTAGCTCAGATTATTAAAGTAGTAGAAGAGGCTCAAGGTTCAAAAGCTCCTATTCAAAGGGTAGCAGATCAAATTTCAGGTATTTTCGTACCTGTTGTAGTTGTGATTGCTATTATCACATTTGCAGTGTGGATGATATTTGTTACACCAGGTGATTTTGGCGGAGCACTTGAGAAAATGATAGCAGTACTTGTTATCGCATGTCCATGTGCATTAGGTCTTGCGACACCTACATCTATTATGGCTGGATCAGGAAGATCGGCTGAGTATGGTATTTTATTTAAAGGCGGGGAACATTTAGAAGCAACGCATCGATTAGATACAGTTATTCTAGATAAAACAGGTACTGTGACAAATGGGAAGCCAGTGTTAACAGATGTAATTGTAGCAGATGGATTCCATGAAGAAGAAATACTACGTTTAGTAGGTGCGGCAGAAAAAAATTCTGAACACCCACTTGCAGAAGCGATTGTAGAAGGAATTAAAGAAAAGAAAATTGATATCCCAAGTTCAGAAGCGTTTGAAGCGATTCCTGGATTCGGTATCGAATCAGTCGCAGAAGGGAAACAATTATTAATTGGTACACGCCGATTAATGAAGAAATTCAATATTGATATTGAAGAAGTTTCTAAATCAATGGAAGAGTTAGAACGAGAAGGAAAAACAGCAATGCTTATAGCGATAGATAAGGAATATGCTGGAATTGTTGCTGTTGCAGATACTGTAAAGGATACTTCAAAAGCAGCAATTGCAAGACTTAAGAAAATGGGTCTAGATGTTGTTATGATTACAGGAGATAATACACAAACTGCTCAAGCTATTGCTAAGCAAGTTGGTATTGATCACGTAATTGCAGAAGTATTACCAGAAGGAAAAGCAGAGGAAGTGAAAAAACTTCAGGCTAGTGGTAAGAAAGTGGCTATGGTTGGGGATGGAATTAATGATGCTCCTGCTCTTGCTACAGCAGACATCGGAATGGCCATCGGATCAGGAACAGATGTAGCAATGGAAGCAGCGGATATTACGTTAATACGTGGTGATTTAAATAGTATTGCTGATGCAATCTTTATGAGTAAAATGACGATTAGAAATATTAAGCAAAATCTATTCTGGGCGTTAGCTTATAACGGTCTAGGAATTCCAATTGCGGCGCTGGGTTTCTTAGCTCCTTGGGTTGCAGGTGCAGCGATGGCGTTTAGCTCTGTATCTGTCGTATTAAATGCGTTAAGATTACAAAGAGTTAAATTGAAATCTTAAAAAGCTCATTAAATAATTGCATATGACTATTACAAAAACAATACTTATTCAAAGTATTGTTTTTGTTCGTATAGAAAATAAAAAGATATAATAAAGCAAAAATATTGAATTGTAGATAGTAGAAAAACTAAGTGTTATTTTGATAAGGAGATTTACATATGTTGAAGGATATTATAATTAGAACATTCCAGAAAGAGGATTTAGAGCAAGTATTACAGTTGTTCTATGAAACAGTTCATACGGTTAATGCAAAAGATTATAACGTGTTACAGCTACAGGCATGGGCACCAGATCGACTAGATAGAGCAAGATGGTTAGAGTCTTTAGAAAAGAATGTTTGTTATGTTGCCGATTATAAAGGAGTAATAGCGGGATTTGGGGATTATAATGATGAGCATTACGTAGATCGCTTATTTACACATAAAGATTATCAAGGAAAAGGCATAGCTTCATATATACTACAGAAGTTAGAAAAAGAAGCAGTGAAATTGCATCATAGGGAGATATATACTGAGGCGAGTATTACAGCAAAACCTTTCTTTGAAAGAAACGGTTATATTTGCTTAAAGGAACAAAAAAAGCAGCATAATGGTCAAATGTTTATTAATTATGTAATGAAAAAAATAGCCTTCTCATAAACGAGAAGGCTATTTTTTCATTATTTTACAGCTTCTTTAAGTTCTTTACCAGCTTTGAAAGCAGGTACTTTAGAAGCTGCGATTTGCATTTCTTCACCAGTTTGTGGGTTACGGCCTGTACGAGCAGCTCTTTCACGAACTTCAAATGTACCGAATCCGATAAGTTGTACTTTTTCACCAGCAGCTAAAGTGTTAGTGATTGATTCTACTACAGTTTGTACAACTACAGTAGCTTCTTTTTGAGAAATCTCAGCATTTTGTGCTACGTTTTTAATTAATTCTGTTTTATTCATGTTTTTCACCTCATATGTAAATAATGCTATTTAAGTTGTTATTATAACGTATAAAACATTCGAGAACAAGTGTACGTACATATATTCGCAAAAAAAATGAAATTTGTAATATTTTTTAGGACCACTTTATAGACATTCAATTTAAGCGGATACAGATTTTTTCTTTAATGCAGTTTTCTCTTTATTGGAAGGTAGTTTTTTATTATAAGATATGAAATAAGGTAATGCTACAAATAACATACCCCCTACTAAGTTTCCGAAGAAAACAAAAATGAAGTTTGGAAAATATTCAACCCAAGTTAAATGACCAGAAAAAATTGCAGCTGGGATGACAAACATATTGGCTACAACGTGTTGAAATCCAATCGCGACAAAAGTCATAACAGGGAACCAAATACCAACAATCTTTCCGATAAATTCTTTACTTCCCATACTGAGCCAAACAGCTAAACAAACGAGCCAATTACACCCGATTGCAGAAATGAAGGCTTGCAGTGGTGTATCTTGTAGTTTAGCTTGTGCAATAGAAACAGTTTTTGCTAAAAAAGCTCCCTCCGTTAAGCCGACGATATGACCAAAAAAATAAGCGACGAATATAGCACCTATGAAGTTGCTAAACGTAACAATAACTAAATTTCGTATGAAGTGAAATAAGTCGATTTTTTTGTGAAGCCATGCCATTGAAACGGTCATCATGTTGCCAGTTACTAATTCACCGCCTGCAAGGATAACGAGTATAAGACCGATAGGGAATACGGCAGCACCTAGAAAACTAGTAAATGATCCCCAAGATTTTGGCATTGTTCCGATAACATGGATATCAAGTAAATATCCTAATGCTATGAAAGCACCACCAAAAAAACCGAGAATTAGCATAGGGAGCAATGATAAATGAGCTTTTTTTCTTCCAGAATTAGCAGCAAGTTCCGTAATTTCTTCTGGTGTAAATACAGACATGAATAACCTCTCCTTAATAGAATGATGGAATGAATAGAAGAAACATTTTAAAAAATCTATGTATTATAAAAATATGTTATGACTTCTGTATAAATTTGTCAAAGGGAGTGGGGATAAAATTGGATATAACGAACATTGTTCATGTTGTCACATTAATGTAACAATAAGGCTTTAAAGTGATTTTAGAGGTGAAAACATGAATACGCATCATGTAAAAAAAGAACGGAAAAAATCAATTGTAAAGATATTTATTATTAGTTTCATAAGTATATTAATGATACCAGTAAGTTTGTATTTCTATGCGACAGAAATAGAAAGAAGACTAGTAACAGTTACGTGGAATGAAATAGAAGCTCCTACAATTCCTAAAGAGTTTAATAATAAAAAAATATTGCAGTTCTCAGATGTACATTTAGGGCCAGAATTTACACTGAAACAACTAGAAAATTTGGTGGAGAAGATGAATGCGTTACATCCAGATGTAGTAGTTTTTACAGGGGATTTAATTGATAAGTTTGGATCATATAAAGCCGAAAGAGAAGAGGCGAAAGGTATTTTACAGAAAATACATGCACCCTTAGGAAAATATGCAGTGTTTGGGAATCATGATAGGGGCGGTGGAGGTAGTTTATTTTATAAAAAATATATGGAGGAAGCTGGTTTCTCTGTGTTAGTCAATGAAGTGCAGAAAATTAAAGCGGAAAACGGCAAATATATTACAATATCAGGTTTGGATGATTTTTTATTAGGGAAGCCGCAAATAGACTCGACTTTAAAACATATAAGGCAACAAGATTTCAATATGCTCTTAGTACATGAGCCGGATGTTGTAGACAAAGTAGCACGTTACCCAGTTGATTTTCAAATGTCAGGCCATAGTCACGGAGGACAAGTTCAAATTCCTTTTATAGGTCCATTAATTACTACAAAACTAGCTGAGAGTCATGTGGAAGGTATGTATGAAGTAGAAGGGAAGAATAAGCTGTTACATTTATACGTAAATCGTGGTATTGGGACAACCCGAATGCCTGTTAGATTTTGGAGTGTACCTGAACTTTCAGTATTTGTATTGAAGCAAAATAGTAACTAGACTATTACTAGAATAGTAGGAGGACTTTCAGAGAAAGTTCTCTTTTTTCATTGATTAAACACAGAATATTATGTAAATTTTATTTAAAGTATTAAAAAAGAAAGGGGCATTTCTATGATAGAAACATGGCATAAAGAATTGGAAAGTTTATATAACCAAATGGTTTTGTGGCGAAGAGATTTTCATCAATACCCAGAGCTATCGTTTCAAGAAATAGAAACACCGAAAAAAATAGCTAGAATTTTAAAAAGTTTTCATATTGATGTGAAAACAGATGTCGGGGGAAGAGGGGTAATCGGCGTAATTGAAGGAGGAAGACCTGGGAAGACGATCGCGTTGCGCGCTGATTTTGATGCACTACCTATTCAAGATGAAAAGAAAGTTTCATATAAATCAAAGGTTCCTGGCGTAATGCACGCTTGTGGCCATGATGGCCATACAGCAACCCTTTTAGGAGTTGCAAAAGTATTAAGCGATAACAGAGACCAACTTTCAGGAAAAATAGTCCTTATTCATCAACATGCAGAAGAGAAAGAGCCTGGCGGAGCAATTGCTATGATTGAGGATGGTTGTTTAGAGGAAGTAGATGTTGTTTTTGGCACACATTTATCTTCTCAAATGCCTGTAGGAATTGTTGGTGCGAAAGCGGGAGCAATGATGGCGGCAGCTGATACTTTTGAAGTGAAGATTCAAGGACGAGGCGGTCACGGAGGTATGCCGCATCATACTGTAGATGCCATTATCATTGCAACACAAGTTATTAATCAGTTGCAACTTTTAGTGAGTAGAAAAGTTGATCCACTTCAATCAGCAGTTTTAACAGTTGGTACATTCCATGCTGGTCAAGCAGATAATATTATTGCGGATACTGCTATATTTACAGGGACAATTCGGACGATGGATCCTGAAGTGAGAGAATTTATGGAGAAGGAATTTAAAAGAGTTGTTGAGGGGATTTGTCAATCTCTTCATGCGGAAGTTAATATTCAATATAAACGCGGCTATCCGATATTAATAAATCATTTAGATGAAACGAGTCATTTTATGGAGATTGCGAAACGAGATCTTGGAAGAGAAAGGATCATTGAAATACCACCGATTATGGGGGGAGAAGATTTTGCATACTACTTAGAACATGTTCCAGGAGCATTTTTCTTCACAGGTGCGGGTAATGAAGAAATAGGAGCAACATATCCACATCATCATCCTCAATTCGATTTTGATGAACGTGCGATGTTGGTTGGTGGGAAATTATTTTTAAGTCTTGTAAGTAGTTATTTAAGAAATAAAAATAAAAATGGTTCGGTTTTGAATCCTAAAGGTGAGGATAAAGAATCCGTTCAATTCTAATTTCTTGTTTTCGAAGAAAAGGTATATCCAATCATTGCTAGAAAAGATTCATATATAAGTAAAGAAAAGAGTAATTACTATTGTCATAGTGAATATAAACTTTTTTCTTGACTTTTTATACGAAGGAGAGCAGAATGATAAAAAAGGAAGGGGGGGATGATGATGGAAGAGTACGTATTAGAGCTGTATAACCTGTTATATACGACAGAATGGCAAGATATTGTTTCGTTTCTTGGGATATTATTTTGCATGAAAATTGTAATTGTATATATGGAAGAGCAAGGTATGTTCTATTCCTTCTCATCCCCGTCCGATTTGCAACATGAGCCGTTGCAAAACTATGCCAATGTAAATTACGAACAATTTCCTTTTGTTATTTTCTTTATGATTCGATTTATAACAGCGATTGTGAAGAAGAAGGAAAGTGACGATGAAGAGTGCCACTCAACTTGTAATATAGCAACTGCTTTATAGGCTAAATACAAGGAGGAGATTTATATGTGGTTTCGATTTCTTATGATTGGTTTCTTTTCATTAACAGCAATTTCTTTAATGGGATATCAAGTGTCTGAAATTTTTCAAGCATATAGCAATACGTTTTTCAACAAAAACTAATTACATTGCTATTTTAATAATAAAGCGATAAAATCCTTCTTAAGAAGTTTTATTAAGAAGGATTTTTTTCTTTGCTCTGTCTTACTGTGTCAAACTATTGTCACATTTACACTGTGAATAATATGTTAAAATAGTGAGGTTACGTATACATATTTGAAGGAAGAGGAGTGACCATTTTGGTGGATCAATCAACTAATCAGAAAAGCTATGCTCCTATTGTGATAACGCTTTCTGTAATTGTAAATGCGATTATTTTATTTTTGTTCTTTGGACCTGTTGGCTATGAAGGAGAAGTACATTTTGATGTAACAATCTTACCAATGTTAAATGCAATTTTTAATAGCTTTACGTTCGTATTCTTATTAGCAGCGTTATTCTCTATTATTAAAAAGAATGTAAAAATGCATCGTGGCTTCATCCTGGCAGCATTTACAACGACTTTACTATTTTGTGTGTCGTATTTATCGTACCATTACTTAGCGCCAGCAACACATTTTGGCGGAGAAGGATTTATTAAATATGTGTATTTCATCATTTTAATTACACATATTATCCTGGCAGCAATTATTGTACCACTTGCATTGTTCGCACTTGTATTTGGTTTTACAAACCAATTAACACGTCACCGTAAAATTGTACGTTGGACGATGCCAATTTGGTTATATGTAAGTTTATCTGGTGTTATTGTTTACTTAATGATATCACCTTATTATCAATAAAAAGTCTCAGCCTTTAGGCTGGGATTTTTTTTGTAAAGCAAATATTTTTGTGATATGAAAAAAATATGGTATATAAAAGTATAGTTGCTTTTCATATAGAAGGGATGGTAAAGGGATATGCAAAATTTTGTATTTCGTAATCCAACAAAACTTATTTTTGGTAAAGGACAATTAGAGCAGTTAAAAATTGAAATTCCACAGTTCGGTAAAAAAGTTCTTCTCGTATATGGAGGAGGAAGTATTAAAAGAAACGGTATTTATGATAATGTAATTTCTATCTTAAAGGATATAAATGCAGAAGTGTTTGAGTTGACAGGTGTTGAACCGAATCCTCGTGTATCAACTGTAAAGAAAGGGATTCAAATTTGTAAAGATAATGGAGTCGACTTTATTTTAGCTGTTGGTGGAGGAAGTGTAATCGACTGTACGAAAGCAATTGCCGCTGGTAGTAAGTACGATGGAGATGTATGGGACATTGTAACGAAAAAAGTATTTGCTAGCGAGGCGTTACCATTTGGTACTGTACTTACACTTGCGGCGACAGGCTCTGAAATGAATGCAGGATCTGTAATTACAAACTGGGAAACGAATGAAAAATATGGCTGGGGTAGCCCAGTTACTTTCCCGCAGTTTTCAATCTTAGATCCAGTTCATACTGCATCTGTACCGAAAGATCAAACAATTTACGGTATGGTAGATATTATGTCACACGTATTAGAACAATATTTCCATCATGGAACAAATACAGAACTACAAGATCGTTATTGTGAATCTGTTTTAAAAACAGTAATTGAAACAGCTCCTAAGCTTTTAAGTGATCTAGAAAATTATGAGCATAGGGAAACAATTTTATATTGCGGCACGATGGCGTTAAACGGCATTTTAGCGATGGGAGTAAAAGGAGACTGGGCAACCCATAATATTGAGCATGCGGTTTCTGCTGTTCATGATATACCGCATGGAGGTGGCCTTGCGATTTTATTCCCGAACTGGATGAAGCATGTTGTAGATGAGAATGTAAGCCGCTTTAAACAGTTCGCTATTCGTGTATTCGATGTAGAAACAGATGGGAAGACAGATAAAGAGGTTGCATTAGAAGGAATTGAGGCGTTACGTCAATTTTGGACTTCGATTGAAGCGCCAGTAACATTAGCTGATTACGCTATTGGAGAAAATGAAATTAATTTAATGGCGGATAAAGCGATGGCTTATGGGGAATTTGGTAACTTTAAAAAACTAAATAAAGATGATGTTCTAGATATATATAAAGCTTCTCTATAAAGTGGATCGAAAGAAGAAACCTATTTGATTATTGTATCAAATAGGTTTCTTTTTGGCTATTTATAATTGTTTTTGGTTGTTTGTGATTATTAATGAATGTTTTTGGTTGATTTTTGTGATCGTTTTCATTATACTGTAATCAAAGAAGAGGTGAATAAAATGTTAACTCCTGAACGTCATCAAATGATATTGCAACTTGTAAAAGAGCAGAAGGTTGTTAAATTACAACAATTAGTGGAAAGAACAGAAAGCTCTGAATCAACAATTCGTCGTGATTTAGCACAATTGGAAAAACAAAGGTTATTAAAAAGAGTTCATGGTGGTGCGGCTGTTTTAACAGGAAAAGGGCAAGAGCCAACGATGGTTGAAAAATCATCCAAAAACATTCATATAAAACAACAAATTGCTAACTATGCGGCTAGCGTTGTTGAACAAGGTGATTGCATTTATTTAGATGCGGGAAGTACAACATTTGAAATGATTCCATTTTTAATAAACAAAGATGTTACTGTCGTTACGAATGGACTTATGCATATTGAAGCATTAGTTGAAAATAATATTCGTGCATATTTACTAGGCGGGATGATGAAAAGTAGGACGAAAGCTTTAATTGGTGCTATGGCACAGGAAAGTATGCAGAAGTACCGTTTTGATAAATGTTTTTTAGGAGCGAATGGTGTACATGAACAGCTTGGTTTTACAACGCCAGATCCAGAAGAGGCACTTTTAAAACAAATGGCATTAACATTAGCGAACGAAGGATATTTCTTAATTGATGAAAGTAAGTTTTCAGAAGTTGCGTTTGCGAAAATTGCAAATGTTGAAGAGGCAAATATTATTACAAACCATTTAGAAATTGATTTAGAAAAATATAAAAGACAAACCAATGTAATTGAGGCTGATAAACAATGATCTATACAGTTACTTTAAACCCATCTATTGATTATGTAGTACAAGTTAATTCCTTCGATTTAGGCGCAGTAAATCGAACAGAGAAAGATATGAAGTTTCCTGGGGGGAAAGGGATTAATGTTTCTCGCGTTCTTCATCGTTTAGGTGTTGAAAATGTAGCGCTTGGATTTACTGGTGGATTTACCGGTCAATTTATTAAAGATGTATTACAGGCGGAAGGTGTAACAACAAACTTCGTCCAAGTAGACGGAGATTCCCGAATTAATGTGAAAATAAAAGGGCAAGAAGAAACAGAATTAAATGGGCAAGGTCCTAATGTGACAAATGAGCAATTTGAACAATTAATGAAACAAATTGAAAGTATGAAGCAGGGAGATTGCATTGTACTAGCTGGAAGTATACCTGCGTCTATCTCAAGTACCTTTTATGAATCAATCGCAGCGTTTGGAGTAGAAAAAGGCATTCGCGTAGTAGTAGATGCAAGTGGAAGTGCCTTGCAACATGTAATTAAAAATAAGCCATTTTTAATAAAGCCTAATCATCATGAACTTGGTGAGTTATTCGGAGTAGAGATTTCAACAGTAGAAGATATTTTACCGTATGGAAGAAAATTAATCGAACAAGGTGTAGAGCACGTTATCGTATCAATGGCCGGAGATGGAGCTTTATTATTTACGGCAGAAGGTATATATGAAGCAACTGTTCCAAAAGGTGTTGTAATTAATTCGGTTGGGGCCGGGGATTCTCTCGTTGCAGGATTTGTAGGTAAATATGAACAGACAAAAGATATTGAAAAGGCATTTCAATATGGCGTTGCAACAGGGAGTGCAACAGCATTTTCAGCTGATTTATGTGAAAAAGAAAAAGTAGAAGGATTATTGTCGCAAGTAATTGTAGCTAAGCGATAGGGGGAACCAACATATGAAAATTACAGAACTATTAAAAAGGGATACAGTCATTATGAATATGACAGCTTCAAATAAAGAAGCTGTCATAGATGAATTAGTTGAGAAGTTAAGCGGGGCAAATCGTTTAAATAGTAAAGCTGAATTTAAAGAAGCTATTTTAAAGCGGGAATCACAAAGTACAACTGGAATTGGTGAAGGTATTGCTATACCTCATGCGAAGACGAAAGCTGTTAAGCAACCAGCGATTTGTTTTGGTAGAAGTGTAAGCGGTATCAACTATGAATCGCTGGACGGACAGTCTGCACATTTATTCTTTATGATTGCTGCGAGTGAAGGGGCGAATAATACGCATTTAGAAACGTTGTCTCGTCTTTCTACATTATTAATGGATGAAGGGTTTCGCAAGCAATTATTAGAAGCAAAGGATGAAGAGGAACTTCTTCGTTTATTTGATGAAAAAGAGAATGAAAAAGAAGAAGAAGAGGTTGAAGTTGCAAAACCAGAAGGAAATGAACCGTACGTATTAGCAGTTACGGCTTGCCCAACTGGAATCGCTCACACGTATATGGCTGCAGATAGCTTGAAAGCAAAAGCAGCAGAGCTAGGAATCGCAATTAAAGTTGAAACGAATGGATCAACAGGTATAAAAAACGGTTTAACAAGAGAGGACATTGAACGTGCAACGGCTATTATCGTTGCGGCAGATAAACAAGTAGAAATGAACCGTTTTGCTGGGAAGCATGTCATTCAAGTGCCAGTCGCTGATGGGATTAGAAAAACGGAAGCGCTTCTTAATCGAGCTGTAAAACAAGACGCGCCTATCTTTAAAGGAATAAAGGAAGATGGGAAGACAGAAAGCGCAGAGAAAGAAAAAGGGTTAGGAATTTATAAGCACTTAATGAACGGTGTAAGTAATATGCTTCCATTCGTTGTTGGTGGCGGAATTTTAATTGCGCTAGCGTTTTGGGTTGGTGGTATTAAGGCAGAAGGTCCTTTCGCTGAATTGCTAATGTCTATTGGAGGCGGAAAAACAGGTGCGTTTTTATTCCTAGTACCAATCTTAGCTGGATTTATTGCGAGTTCTATTGCTGATCGACCTGGTTTTATGCCTGGTGTCGTAGGTGGGTTTTTAGCGGCACATGCGAATGCTGGATTTTTAGGTGGATTAATTGCTGGTTTCTTAGCTGGATATGTTGTTTTAGGATTGAAAAGATTATTTTCAGGATTACCAGCACAGTTAGAAGGGATTAAACCTGTTTTGTTATATCCAGTCTTTGGATTGTTAATTACAGGAGTTGTAATGCAAAAAGTAGTAATTCCGCCTGTAGTAGCATTGAATGAAATGTTAACAGGATGGTTAAATGGTTTGAACGGTACAAATGCTATATTACTAGGTCTTATTTTAGGTGGTATGATGGCAATTGATATGGGTGGTCCAATTAATAAAGCTGCATTTACATTTGGTATTGCTGCAATAGAAGCGCAGAACTTTGGAGTGCACTCTGCTGTTATGGCTGGTGGTATGGTACCGCCACTTGCAATTGCATTCGCAACTACATTCTTTAAATCGAAGTTTACTGAAGCAGAACGTAAATCAGGTTTAACAAATTATATTATGGGCGCATCGTTTATTACAGAAGGTGCAATTCCATTTGCAGCTGCAGATCCGATTCGAGTAATTGTAAGTTGTGTTGTTGGTTCAAGTATTGCAGGTGCGTTATCGATGTTATTCCAAATTACGTTACCAGCACCACATGGTGGGTTGTTTGTTATAGCATTAGTAAATAAACCGTTGCTATATATTTTCTCTATATTAATTGGAACGATTGTTTCAGCGGTTATGATAGGTGTTTGGAAAAAGAAAGTTAAATAAATGATAAAAGGGACAGCTAATAGGAGTTGTTCCTTTTTTATTACAAAAAAGTAGGTTAATAGTTGGAGAATGATGAATTTTGGTAAAAGATGTAATGAAACGTGATTTTTTTGTAACAAAACAGTAATACTGTAATTTTTTCTGGAAAAAATTCTCATGCTTCTATGTGGAAAATATATGAAAACTATTGGGGATTCTATTGGAAATGCACTTTATGAATATGGAAATTTATGTTACAGCTCATTAATGGTGTATTACGAATGCTTTGTAATTGTGTGATTTCTAAAAACCCCCAAAATCTGTTGCTATAATGAAAATACGAAAACAAAGCAAATGGAGGCTATTCATGAAAAAATTATTAGGTATAGCAACAGCAGCAGTTTTTGGTCTTGGGATTTTTGCAGGTTCTGCGAAAGCGGAAACGATTGTAACAACGGACGTATTAAATGTTAGAGAAAACCCAACTGTCGAGTCAAAGCTTGTAGGTAAAATGTTAAGTGGAAATAAATTAGATGTTATAAATACAGAAAACGGATGGACAAAAATTAAATTAAATGGTAAAGAAGCATTTGTAAGTGCTGAATTTACAAAAAGTACTTATTATGTAGCGGCGAACGTATTAAATGTTCGTGCTGGAGCGAATACTGACTCTGAAATTATTGGTAAACTAAATAAAGATGATGTGATTGAAACGACAAATCAAGTTCAAAATGAATGGTTACAATTCGAATATAATGGGAAAACAGCATATGCTCACGTTCCATTTTTAACAGGAACGGCACCTGTGATTGAAACGAAAGAAGTGGTAACTCAAGAAGAAGCACCGGCTAGAGTGAAAACATCGGTTAAAAATAATACGACAGTTAAGAGTAAAGAAGCTGTTAAGAGTGTAGATTCAAGTAAACCTGTAGAAAAAACAAAGCCAACTGCGAAACCAGTTGCGAAATCTACTGAAACTAGTGAACCTGCTGGTGGGCGTGAAATAACAGTAGAAGCGACAGCGTATACAGCGAATCCAGGTGAGAATGGTACGTATGGTGGACGTGTGTTAACTGCGATGGGGCATGATTTAACAGCGAATCCAAATATGAAAGTTATTGCTGTGGATCCAAAAGTAATCCCTCTTGGATCAAAAGTGTGGGTGGAAGGATATGGAGAAGCGATTGCTGGAGATACTGGTGGCGCGATCAAAGGAAACCGTATTGATGTTTTAGTTGGTTCAGATAGCAATGCTGATAGTTGGGGTCGTAAATCCGTTAAAGTGAAAGTTATAAAATAATTTATCTTTATTAATGTAAAAAAGCGGTTGCTTGAAAATATGTAAGCAACCGCTTTTTATCATTTTGTAATAACAATATCGCCTCAAAAAATGGTTATTGAAATGGATAAATTGTTTTACCTGTAATAATTTTATATGCGCTGCAAAATTGAGTTTGCATATACTCTGTATGTGTGTTTTCCGAATGTAACGTTGTTTCTTGAAGAGTAGAATGAAAAGAACGTAGTAAACAATTTAAGGCGAAGTACAATTCGTCTTGTGAACAATTTTGTTCTTTTGTAGCTGTAGCCAAAATGAGGTCATTTGTTAGTGTTGAAAAATTGATAGTGGATTGTTTCATAGTCAACCCATCCTCTCCGAGCGATTTTTATCATGTATATGCAGAATTGGACAAACTATGTTCTTTTTTATTTATAATTTCATTTACCGGAATGAAAGAACTTGCAATCATGTCGTTAAAATTGGTAAGATTGGGTATAATCAATAGATGGAGTACATTACATAAAGAGAGTTGAATGATATGGGAGAAGTGCAACGTGAAAAAGTTGCTGTCATAATTGGACCCACTGCTGTTGGGAAGACGAAGTTAAGTATCGATCTTGCAAAAGCGTTGAACGGTGAAATTATAAGTGGCGATTCCATGCAGATCTATCGCACGATGGATATTGGAACTGCAAAGGTAACAACAGAAGAGATGGATGGAATTCCACATTATATGGTCGATATAAAAGATCCGGAAGAATCATTTTCTGTTGCGGAATTTCAAGAACGTGTTCGTAAACATATTCGAGAAATTACAAAGCGTGGTAAATTACCAATTATAGTTGGTGGAACCGGTCTTTATATACAATCTGTTTTATTCGATTATCAGTTTACAGATGATGCTGGTGATGCTACATACCGAGAACAAATGGAAAAGTTAGCTTTAGAACGTGGTGTGGAATATGTACATGGAAAATTGCGAGAAGTAGATCCAGAAAGCGCGGAGCGTATTCATGCAAATAACGTGCGACGTGTCATTCGTGCGTTAGAAATTTTCCATACGACGGGCGAAAAAATGAGTGATCAACTTGAAAAACAAGAAAACGAGTTATTATATGATGTTTCATTAATTGGCTTGACAATGGATCGAGAAATGCTATACGATCGCATTAACTTGCGAGTGGATTTAATGATGGAACAAGGTTTATTAGAGGAAGTAGAAGGGCTGTATAGTAGAGGGATGCGAGATTGTCAATCTATTCAAGCGATTGGGTATAAGGAGATATATGGTTATTTTGAGAATCGTGTCTCTTTAGAAGAAGCGGTGGCACAATTAAAGACGAATTCACGCCGTTATGCCAAACGTCAATTAACATGGTTCCGCAATAAAATGGATGTCACATGGTTTGATGTTACAGATGGTGAAAAAACGTCAGAAATTTTACGATACATAGAAGGAAAGTTACAACTAAAGTCGAATAATATTAAGTAGAGAAAAAGAGGAGGATTCGACATGAAGCAATCAATCAATATTCAAGATCAATTTTTAAATCAACTCCGTAAAGAGAATACGTTCGTTACGCTGTACTTATTAAATGGTTTCCAGCTTCGTGGATTAATTAAAGGGTTTGATAATTTTACAGTCCTACTGGAGACAGAAGGTAAGCAACAGCTTATTTATAAACATGCAATTTCTACATTTGTACCACAAAAAAATGTTTCGATTGAACTAGAGTAGTAATGAATTATTGTACATAGCAAAAAAAAGAGCGAATTTCTCGCTCTTTTTTTTATTTGCCATAAACAATAAGTGGTGAAATTTAAGCGATTCTAAATACAGTAAGTCGGATGTTAGTGTTGCCTGTTTGGGGGATTGTAATTTCGCTTAAGGTAGATTGGACAGAAATATTTGCGCCAGCTGCTAACGTTTCAATTGTAGTAAATGAAAGCGAATCGCCTATTAAATTTGAAGAGAAGTTGTCAGTTGCCACTGCTCCGTTTATTGAAATTCCTACTCCAAGCGGAGCGCATCCCGGTGCGGTTGTAGAGATGGATACGCTAA
The DNA here is from genome assembly GCF_050524305.1 of Bacillus silvicola. Lineage (NCBI taxonomy): Bacteria > Bacillati > Bacillota > Bacilli > Caryophanales > Bacillaceae > Bacillus > Bacillus silvicola. Next base: position 637,547 of record NZ_JBNGVC010000012.1, on the reverse strand, counting down.
TTACATAAATACCAGCGTTGATAACAGTCACTGTATTTGTGCCGTTAAAGATAATATTGTTTACGTTAATTGCAGTACTAAAAATAAAGTTATTAAATTGGATTACTGTTTGTTGGATGTTGTTTGTTACAACGATTGTCGCTACTGGGAAGCTAGGTCCAGTAGGTCCGGTAACTCCTATACCAGTAGCACCCGTTGGTCCTTGAACACCTTGAGGTCCAGTAGCGCCAGTATTACCTTGAGGCCCTTGAGATCCGGTAGCACCAGTAGTACCTGTGTTACCTTGAACACCTTGAGGTCCAGTAGCGCCCGTGTTACCTTGAACACCTTGAGGTCCAGTAGCGCCAGTATTACCTTGAGGCCCTTGAGATCCAGTAGCACCAGTGGCACCTGTGTTACCTCTAGGTCCAGTAGTACCTGTGTTACCTTGAACACCTTGAGGTCCAGTAGCACCTGTGTTACCTTGAACACCTTGAGGTCCAGTAGCACCTGTGTTACCTTGAACACCTTGAGGTCCAGTAGCACCTGTGTTACCTTGAGTACCTTGAGATCCAGTGGCACCTGTGTTACCTTGAACACCTTGAGGTCCAGTAGCACCCGTGTTACCTTGAACACCTTGAGGTCCAGTAGGTCCAGGAGGCCCACCAGAAGGTCCAGTAGGTCCGGTAACTCCTATACCAGTAGCACCCGTTGGTCCTTGAACACCTTGAGGTCCAGTAGTACCTGTGTTACCTTGAATACCTTGAGGTCCGGTAGCGCCAGTATTACCTTGAGGTCCTGGAGATCCAGTGGCACCTGTGTTACCTCTAGGTCCGGTAGCGCCAGTATTACCTTGAGGTCCAGTAGCACCTGTGTTACCTTGAACACCTTGAGGTCCAGTAGCGCCAGTATTACCTTGAGGCCCTTGAGATCCAGTAGCACCAGTGGCACCTGTGTTACCTCTAGGTCCAGTAGTACCTGTGTTACCTTGAACACCTTGAGGTCCAGTAGCACCTGTGTTACCTTGAACACCTTGAGGTCCAGTAGCACCTGTGTTACCTTGAACACCTTGAGGTCCAGTAGCACCTGTGTTACCTTGAGTACCTTGAGATCCAGTGGCACCTGTGTTACCTTGAACACCTTGAGGTCCAGTAGCACCCGTGTTACCTTGAACACCTTGAGGTCCGGTAGCGCCAGTATTACCTTGAGGTCCTTGAGATCCAGTGGCACCTGTGTTACCTCTAGGTCCGGTAGCACCCGTGTTACCTTGAACACCTCTAGGTCCAGTAGCGCCAGTATTACCTTGAGGCCCTTGAGATCCGGTAGCACCAGTAGTACCTGTGTTACCTTGAACACCCTGAGGTCCAGTGGCACCAGTAGCACCCGTGTTACCTTGAACACCCTGAGGTCCAGTGGCACCGGTAGCACCCGTGTTACCTTGAACACCTTGAGGTCCGGTAGCGCCAGTATTACCTTGAGGCCCTTGAGATCCAGTAGCACCTGTGTTACCTCTAGGTCCGGTAGCGCCAGTGTTACCTGTGTTACCTCTAGGTCCGGTAGCGCCAGTGTTACCTGTGTTACCTCTAGGTCCGGTAGCGCCAGTGTTACCTGTGTTACCTCTAGGTCCGGTAGCACCAGTGGCACCCGTGTTACCTTGAATGCCTTGAGGTCCGGTAGCACCAGTGGCACCCGTGTTACCTTGAATGCCTTGAGGTCCGGTAGCACCAGTAGCGCCGGTGTTACCTTGAATACCTTGAGGTCCGGTAGCGCCAGTATTACCTTGAGGTCCTTGAGATCCAGTGGCACCTGTGTTACCTCTAGGTCCGGTAGCACCCGTGTTACCTTGAACACCTTGAGGTCCGGTAGCGCCAGTATTACCTTGAGGTCCTTGAGATCCAGTGGCACCTGTGTTACCTCTAGGTCCGGTAGCACCCGTGTTACCTTGAACACCTCTAGGTCCAGTAGCGCCAGTATTACCTTGAGGCCCTTGAGATCCGGTAGCACCAGTAGTACCTGTGTTACCTTGAACACCCTGAGGTCCAGTGGCACCAGTAGCACCCGTGTTACCTTGAACACCCTGAGGTCCAGTGGCACCAGTAGCACCCGTGTTACCTTGAACACCTTGAGGTCCGGTAGCGCCAGTATTACCTTGAGGCCCTTGAGATCCAGTAGCACCTGTGTTACCTCTAGGTCCGGTAGCGCCAGTGTTACCTGTGTTACCTCTAGGTCCGGTAGCACCAGTGGCACCCGTGTTACCTTGAATGCCTTGAGGTCCGGTAGCACCAGTAGCGCCGGTGTTACCTCTAGGTCCGGTAGCACCAGTCACGCCCGTATTACCTTGAGGTCCAGTAGGTCCAGTAGGTCCTCTGCCGAAAGAAGCTGAATTAACTAGAGTAGTTTGTAACTCTGCAATTAATTTAAGGAGTTCTTGGAGTGTACAAGAATCAATTCGGAATAACTTTGTAATGTAAAGTAAATAATTAATTAAAATTTGAAGTTCAACAAATACGGCACTTGCTACGAAGGTCGGATTGTTTAATATAGTTATTAAGTTTTTGATAATGGCGAATCCTAGTGCTTTCAGAGCAGAAGTAGCGTCTAGTGAACAAATGAATTTGTTTAGTAGGTGCAATGTATCTGTTAGATCTTCTATGTTTTTTGGGGATGGATTGGCGAAAAGTTTAGGGATTATTTTTATTAAATCGTTAATGATTGCGCGGAATTTTCTAATTTGTGCTTTAGTAATTGGAATCGTTGGGGTAGTTGGAATTCGTCCAGCACTAGTTGGGAAGCATGGATTGGAGTATTTATTTTGATTGTCGTTAAAGCGAGACATTAAATCTCTCCTTTCTAATGAGAATGTGAACGAAACTCATCATAGTAGATGCAGAGAATAGTTAAATGGTCATAGTGAAATTGATTGTTTCGAAAAGAAATAAAAAAAACGCCTTATAATAGGGCGTTTTTTTTATTTTCAGCATATTGATAATATCGTTTTAGTGAGACTTTTGATTTGAAGCCAACTAATTTTATGATCTCTGGTTCTGGGGTTTGTTTTTTTATTAGGCGTAAAATAAAAGTGTTTCGAAAGTGTTGTCCAGAAATGCCTTTACGTAAATTCGCTCTTGCTACTTCAAGTCGGATCATTTTTTGGATAGCGATTTCTGTTAATGCCTTTGGTGCGTCGTTTTCATATACCCATCTGAATGTTCCGCGGTTAAAATCGAATGCAACAAACAATGGATCGTTACTATGGTATTTAGGGCGAACTGGTTCTGGAATACTTTTATAATATGTGTACAGTTGCTTTTTATCTTCGGTTGTTAATGTGATTGATCTTTCTACTCCTGCGGTTGCTGGAATAGAAAGTGTATTAGTTTCGAAATGAACGTGATGCATAGTTAGTGCTGTGAGTTCCTGTAAGGATAGTCCGTAGTCGATTAACAGACTTAAAATGGAGATATTACGATCCGTTAATAATGGACGAACAGGACGTTGTTTTTCTGAAAGTCCGTCTAATGAAGTGACTATATGCTTTAATCTTTTTTCTTCATCGGATGAAATGAAATCTTCATCGCGCAATGCACGGTCTGGTTGAATAGTAATTTCCATATCTTTTAACGGATTGGGAATATTTAGAAAATGATGCATTCTATTTAGAACAATAAATACACGATGCATCGTTTTTTCTGAGTAGTGTCGATTCTTTTTTAAGTCGGAAAAGTAATCTTCATAGTCTTTTGTACAAAGTGTTGCCCATATATTACTGGAAGGGAGCTTTTGGTTTTTTTCTAACCAATGTCCGAAATCTTCAATGTCATAAACATAACGTTTAATGGTTGAAGGCTTTCGACCTTTATTCAATAAAAAAATAGAAAAGGCTTGTATTGTATCATGGAATTCCGTTGTTTCCATAGTCCCACCACCTTAATTATTTCTTATATTATAGCAAACTTTTCTGAAAATAGGCATTTGAAAGAGAGGTTGGAATAATAATATTTGGTGAGTGGATAAAATGAGGTGATTGTATGGAGCAATCGATGCGTAAGAAAAATAACAATCAAATTAATATTGTATTAAACCATCGAAAAAAAATTTCGTTACCGGCATCAGAAAATAAAGCCGTAATTTCAAGTGAAACCACTACTAAACATGAGATGTTGCAGAGAATTGAAGAAGAAATGGGAAAACTTGTTGGGATGGATGATATAAAAAAGATAATAAAAGAAATTTATGCTTGGATTTTTGTGAATAAAAAAAGGCAAGAGGTGGGGTTGAAGTCTGAGAAGCAAGTGCTTCATATGTTATTTAAGGGGAATCCTGGTACTGGGAAGACAACCGTTGCTAGAATGATAGGGAAATTGTTGTTTGAGATGAATATTTTATCGAAAGGGCATTTAGTTGAAGCTGAACGTGCTGATCTTGTAGGTGAGTACATCGGTCATACAGCACAAAAGACAAGGGACTTAATAAAGAAGGCTATGGGAGGGATTTTATTTATTGATGAGGCGTATTCATTAGCGAGGGGGGGAGAGAAGGATTTTGGGAAGGAAGCGATTGATACACTTGTGAAGCATATGGAAGATAAGCAACACGGTTTTGTATTAATTTTAGCTGGATATTCAAGAGAAATGAATCATTTTCTTTCATTAAATCCAGGATTACAATCTCGTTTTCCGTTTATTATTGAATTTGCGGATTACTCGGTAAATCAGTTGTTGGAAATTGGGAAGAGAATGTATGAAGAGCGTGAATATCAGTTGTCGAAAGAAGCAGAGTGGAAATTTAGAGATCATTTACACGCGGTAAAGTATTCGTCACAAATTACATCGTTTAGTAATGGGCGATACGTACGGAATATTGTTGAAAAATCAATTCGCACACAAGCTATGCGATTGTTACAAGAGGATACGTATGATAAATATGATTTGATTGGGATATCAAGTATGGATTTGATGCTTGAAGAGGAGACGCACAGTACGTAAACTGTGCGTCTGTTTTTGGTGTATAAGCGTGTTTACTCTTTTTTCGCTTTTTCTTGGTAAGATTTATGGAAGCGCTCCATTTTAGCGCTTTTTTCGTGTGCTGAATTAGGGTCGTGTTCAATTTGGCCTACTGAGCTTTTTTGAGCACCTTTATTAACGTGGTTTGTCATTTGTATTCACCTCACTTTAAAAATTAGTATAAACATTATGTGAAGAAAAACTCGTTAGAAAAGAAAAACCTCTTTACGATATGTAAAGAGGTAAGAGTGCTATTTATGCATTGAACGTTCATTTGTATCGATACGTCTATGCGGTAAATGCCATTTGTAATGAATAGAAATCATGCGGAAGCAAACAATTAAAATGAATAAGGTGTATAGAGCCCAATCGCTAACGATAATTTTAGCGCCAATTAAGAAACCTGCTAAAATTGTCCAAAACGCATATACTTCAGCTCGAAGGACGAGAGGTTTTCTGCGAGCTAAAAGATCACGAATAATACCACCGCCGATGCCGGTTAAAACTGCAGCTACGATTGTAGCGCTAATTGGCAAATTTAGTTTTTGAGCATATAGTGCTCCTTGTACAGCGAATGCTGATAAGCCAATGGCGTCTGTGATGTTTTCCCACTTTTTCCAATGTCTAATTAATTTATTTGGAAAAAGAAAAATAATCGTCATTGATAAAAGTGCGATTTGGAATAACATGTCTTGTTGCCAAAATGCGACGATTGGATAACCAATCAATAAATTACGAAGGGCACCTCCCCCAAATGCGGTTGCCATTCCTAAAATATATACCCCGAAAATATCATAATCTTCTTCCATTGCAACAATGGCTCCGCTTAGTGCGAAGGCGATTGTGCCTATGATGCTAAAAATCTCCCATGCCATGAATTTTCTCCCCCGCTAACTAGATGAAATATGCTTCCTCTGCTATTATATTAGAAGGTTTAAATTTCGAAAAGGATGAGTGAACATATTTGATGGAAGAAAAAGAAAAAGTCATATTAGTTGGCTGTCAATTGTCGCAAGATGATGATGAAAAATTTATGCATTCCATGAAAGAACTTGCATCGCTAGCGAAGACTGCTCGAGCGGAAGTGTTAGTATCAACGACGCAAAAACGTCCGAAGTTCCATCCGGCGACTTATATAGGGAAAGGTAAATTAGAAGAGCTTGCGGCTTTAACTGAAGAATTAGAACCAGCTGTTATTATATTTAATAACGAGTTGACACCGAGTCAAATTCGGAATCTATCCTCAGTGTTGGATGCAAGAGTAATTGACCGAACGCAATTAATATTAGATATTTTTGCGCAACGTGCGAAATCGAGAGAAGGTAAGCTTCAAGTAGAATTAGCCCAGTTGCAATACACGATGCCGCGCCTTATGGGGCAAGGTTTGTCTTTATCTCGTCTGGGTGGCGGGATTGGTACAAGAGGACCGGGAGAGACAAAACTTGAAACGGATCGTCGTCATATTCGATCGCGTATTGATGAAATAAAGAAACAACTTGCGGTTGTTGTGGAACATCGGAAAAGATATCGTGAGAGAAGAAAAGATAATAAAGTATTTCAAGTTTCGTTAATAGGATATACGAATGCAGGGAAATCCACGTTGTTTAATAGGTTAACGGAAGCTGATACGTTTGAAGAAAACTTATTGTTTGCAACGTTAGATCCGACAACAAGAAAGATGCCATTACCTTCCGGTTATACAGTGTTACTGACTGATACAGTAGGTTTTATACAAGATTTACCTACGTCACTAATTGCTGCTTTTCGTTCTACGTTAGAGGAAGCTGGTGAAGCGGATGTGATTTTGCATGTTGTTGATTCGGCAGACTCTAATTACGTAGGGCATGAACAAACGGTAAAAGAATTATTGTCAGAACTTAAAATTAATCATATTCCTATTATTACGCTTTATAATAAAAAAGATAAGTTGCATCAAAATTTCATTCCATTTCCGAAAAGTGACTTCTTAATGACTAGTGCTTTTGAAGAAAGTGATTTATTACATATAAAAGAAGCGATAGAAAAACAGATGAAGGAAGAAATGGATCGTTATCAAGTGGAAATTCCTCCGAGTGAAGGTAAGTTGTTAACGCTATTAAAAACAGAAACACTATTAACAAAGATGGAGTTTTTGGAAAATAAATTTATATATGATTGTACAGGGTATATATTTGCTCATTCATCACTTAATGGGCAATTAAAGAGATTTTTAGTGGAAGAAGGAGAAAATAAAAATGTTTGATCGTTTGAAAAATGGAGAAAAAATTGCTCCAATCGTAAAAGAAGTAGAGATTCAGATTACAGAAGTACATAAACGTGCGGATCAAGTAATTGAAAGTAATCAGTTTCGTGTATTAGAAAGTTTTCGTAAACATAAAATTAGTGATTCGCATTTTATTCCGACGACAGGTTATGGTTATGATGATATTGGCCGTGACACGTTAGAGAAAGTGTATGCGGATGTATTTGGGGCAGAAGCTGGTCTTGTTCGCCCGCAAATTATTTCAGGAACTCACGCTATTTCTACAGCGTTATTCGGTATTTTACGTCCAGGAGATGAGTTATTGTACATTACTGGCAAGCCGTATGATACGTTAGAAGAAATCGTTGGTGTACGCGGAAAAGGTGTAGGTTCATTTAAAGAATATAATATTGGTTATAATGCAGTTCCGCTTACTGAAGAGGGGCTTGTTGATTTTGAAGCAGTTGCAGCCGCAATTCATAGTAATACGAAGATGATTGGTATTCAGCGCTCGAAAGGTTATGCTACTCGTCCGTCATTTACTATTTCTCAAATTAAAGAGATGATAGCGTTTGTTAAAGAAATTAAGCCTGATGTTGTTGTATTTGTAGATAACTGTTATGGCGAGTTTATTGAAGAGCAAGAGCCATGTCATGTTGGTGCAGATTTAATGGCAGGTTCGCTTATTAAAAACCCAGGTGGTGGAATTGTTAAAACTGGTGGTTACATTGTTGGTAAAGAACAGTATGTTGAAGCGTGTGCATATCGTTTAACATCTCCAGGAATCGGTGCGGAAGCAGGGGCATCTTTATACAGTCTACAAGAAATGTATCAAGGTTTCTTCTTAGCGCCTCATGTAGCGGGACAAGCACTAAAAGGTGCGATTTTTACAGCTGCATTTTTAGAGAAGTTAGGAATGAATACATCACCAGCATGGAATGCACCAAGAACAGATTTAATTCAGTCTGTTCAATTTGATGATAAAGATCGTATGATTGCATTCTGCCAAGCGATTCAATATGCATCTCCGATTAATTCTCATTTCACTCCATATGCCAACTATATGCCGGGGTATGAAGATGATGTAATTATGGCTGCGGGAACGTTTATTCAAGGTGCAAGTATTGAATTATCAGCTGATGGTCCAATTCGTCCGCCTTATGTTGCTTACGTGCAAGGTGGGTTAACTTATTCGCATGTGAAGATTGCGATTTGTTCTGCAATTGACGCATTAATTGAAAAAGAATTATTAACAATTTCTTAAGGGGAAGCTGTCGATTTCGACAGCTTTTTTCGTGTGAAAGTAATGATTTATTTCATTAGAAAAAAGAATGAAAAAATTTATAAAAAAACATGTAAGAAAAGCTAACATCTATTGACACTAAACATAACATGGTATAAAATGAGAAGCAGTTAAGGCGAAGGAGGAACTGAAACAATGAAAGAAGATAGACGTTCTGCCCCGCTGTTTCCTATTGGTATTGTTATGGATTTAACACAATTATCTGCACGTCAAATTCGCTACTATGAAGAGCATAATCTTGTTTCTCCAACCCGTACAAAGGGGAATCGTAGATTATTTTCATTTAACGATGTAGATAAGTTGTTAGAGATTAAAGATTTATTAGATCAAGGCTTGAATATGGCTGGTATTAAACAAGTGTTACTAATGAAAGAAAATCAAACAGAAACAGTGAAAGTAAAAGAAGAAACGAAAGAAATTTCAAAAACTGAGCTTCGCAAAATACTTCGAGATGAACTACAACATACAGGTAGGTTTAATCGAACTTCATTGCGACAAGGTGACATTTCAAGGTTTTTTCACTAAAGATAACTGATTCTGAAGGTGTTTAGAGGGACTAAGGAGGAATTTATAATGGCTAGGTACACAAAAGAAGATATTTTCCGTTTGGCGGAAGAAGAGAATGTAAAGTATGTCCGTTTACAATTTACAGACCTTTTAGGAGTAATTAAAAACGTAGAGATTCCAGTGAGACAATTAACGAAAGCTCTTGATAACAAAATGATGTTTGATGGATCTTCGATTGAAGGTTTCGTACGTATTGAAGAATCTGATATGTATTTATATCCTGACTTAGATACTTGGGTAATTTTCCCTTGGACAGCTGAAAAAGGTAAAGTTGCTCGTCTAATTTGTGACATTTACAATGCGGATGGCACTCCATTTGATGGAGACCCACGTAACAACTTAAAACGTGTGTTAAAAGAAATGGAAGCTTTAGGATTCTCAGATTTCAATCTTGGACCAGAGCCAGAATTCTTCCTATTTAAAGTAGATGAAAAAGGAAATCCAACATTAGAATTAAACGATAACGGTGGATACTTCGACCTTGCGCCGATGGATCTAGGGGAAAACTGTCGTCGTGATATCGTTCTTGAACTAGAAGAGATGGGCTTTGAAATTGAAGCGTCTCACCATGAAGTTGCACCAGGTCAACATGAAATTGACTTTAAATATGCAAGTGCAATTCGCTCATGTGATGATATTCAAACATTCAAACTTGTTGTAAAAACAATTGCTCGTAAACACGGTTTACACGCAACATTTATGCCAAAACCATTATACGGTGTGAACGGTTCAGGTATGCACTGTAACTTATCACTATTCAAAAATGGTGAGAACGTATTCTTCGATCAAAACGGTGACTTACAATTAAGTGATGATGCTCGTCACTTCATCGCAGGTATTTTAAAACATGCACCAGCATTTACAGCGGTAGCAAACCCAACTGTAAACTCATATAAACGCTTAGTACCTGGATATGAAGCTCCTTGTTACGTAGCATGGTCTGCACAAAACCGTAGCCCATTAGTACGTATCCCTGCATCTCGTGGTATTAGTACACGCGTAGAAGTACGTAGTGTTGACCCAGCTGCAAACCCATATTTAGTAATGGCTACATTATTAGCAGCAGGTCTTGACGGAATTAAAAACAAATTAACTCCGCCAGCTGCAGTAGATCGTAACATCTATGTAATGACAAAAGAAGAGCGTGAAGAAGCAGGTATCGTTGACTTACCAGCAACATTAGCGCAAGCATTAGTTACATTACAATCAAATGAAGTGGTATGTGGTGCACTAGGTGACCATTTACTTGAGCACTTCATTGAAGCAAAAGAAATTGAGTGGGATATTTTTAGAACTCAAGTTCACCAATGGGAACGCGATCAATATATGTCTCTATACTAAGAGAGAAAAAAGCCCTAATACTACTGAACTGCACCCCAATTGTTAGACACGACTAACAATTGGAGGTGCAGTTTTTTTATGGCTAAATTTTCTTCAAAAGAAAAAATACAAGCAGTAAAACGATATTTAGAAGGCCCAGAAGGCGGGACAAGCATTGCTAAATCTATAGGCGTGGATCAGCGGGTATTTTATCACTGGATTAGCCGATATGAATATTCCGGTGAAAAAGCTTTTGAAAAACGCTATACATCTTACTCTACGCAATTTAAACTAGACGTACTTAACTATATGATTGAAAATAGGACGTCTATCAGGGAAACAGCGGCAATTTTTAATATTCCATCTTATGAAACGGTTCGTAAATGGAAAGTAGCTTATGAAACAGAAGGATTGGATGCCCTACAACTTAAAGAAAAGAGGCATCCGTCTATGAATAATAAAAATCACAAAATAGTGAAAAAGCAATTACCAGTCGAAGGCTCCATTGAAGAACTCCAAGAGGAGTTAGAAAGGTTACGTATGGAGAATGCGTATTTAAAAAAGTTGAATGCCTTAGTTCAAAACAAACAGAAGTCACAAAAAAAGACAAAGCGCAAGTAGTTTATGAATTAAGGCATCAATTTCCGGTACAATCACTTTTAGTGCTTGCCAATATTCCACGTAGCACATATTATTATTGGTTAAAAAATGCCAAACGTCCGGATCCAGATGCAGATTTGAAAGTATTAATTCAAGCTGTTTATCATGAACATGAAGGCCGTTATGGTTATCGCCGTATTCGTGATGAACTTACTAATCGTGGACATAAAATAAATCACAAAAAGATACAACGCATTATGAAAGAATTAGGATTAAAGTGTTTGGTCCGTATGAAGAAATATCGCTCTTATAAAGGAACTGTTGGAAAGATTGCCCCTAATATTTTAGAACGTAATTTCAAAGCAGAAAGGCCAAACGAAAAATGGGTCACGGATATTACGGAGTTTAAATTATTTGGAGAGAAATTATATGTATCGCCAATGTTGGACTTGTTTAATGGTGAAATTATCACGTATACAATTGGTTCAAGGCCAACCTACGCCCTTGTTTCTAATATGTTAGACCAATCCTTTGAACGCTTAACAGATGAGGATGCCCTCCTTATTCATTCCGATCAAGGTTGGCACTATCAAATGAAAAAATACCGTGATTCTCTTCATAAACGTGGTATTACACAAAGTATGTCTCGGAAAGGGAACTGTTACGATAACGCAGTTATCGAAAATTTCTTTGGTATTATGAAATCTGAATTTTTATATCGAAAAGACTTTAAGAATATGGAACATTTTGAACAAGAACTAGCAAAATATATATCTTACTATAATCATAAGAGAATTAAGGCAAAATTAAAGGGTATGAGTCCGATACAATACCGGACCCACGCCCAAAACGCTGCCTAATGAAATAACCATGTCTAACTTTTAGGGGTCACTTCAACGGCATCAGGGCTTTTTCGTCATTTATCTACAGCGAATTACAGTGAAATTTGTCGTAATTTTTGCGGTGTAATTAAGAAGTGATTTAACAAGAATAATTTGTATTGACTCGTTCTATATAAAGAACTAAAATGGCATTAATTAGTAATGTTTGTATATTTAAAAGAATGAAAATGTTATTGTACTGGAGTTTTTAATTTCAATTTCAAGCTCATTGGTTTTAAATGAGGAGGAGAATTATGGATAAAGAAATAAATTTGAAAAATCTATTTACTATTATACGGAAAAGAATTTGGATCATTCTATTATTTACAACTCTCACAACAGTAGCAGGAGCGATATATAGTATATATGTAAAAACACCATTGTATGCCTCTTCAGCAAGGGTTATTGTTCAAGCTAATGCTGAAACGATGAATACATTGAAAGCGATGGTAAATGAGCCTGTAATATTAGAAAAAGTGGCTGCTGAATTGAATATTAACAGATCTGCAGGTGCATTAAGTGGACAAATAAGTACAGAAAGTTTGCAAGGGTCCCAGATTATGAGAATAAATGTAGTGGATATAGATCCTGTACTTGCTCATAAAATTGCAAATACTACAGCCGCTGTTTATAAGAAAGAAGTAGCGAATATACTGAATTTTAATAATGTGAGTATATTACCAGAAGACCCAGTTCAAAAAAATTCTATGCCTATAAATATAAATCACTTTAAGACGATACTAATTGCATTCTCTATAGGTATGGTGCTCAGTATTGGATTCATTTTTTTATTGGATTCACTTGATGAGAGAATCAAATCGGAACGGCGAATTGAACAATTGTTAGATATCCCTGTTTTGGGCGGAATATCTAAGATGAATAGAAAAAATGTGAAAGACAAATTCAGTAAAAAAAATACGGTATTATTGGGGGAGGGAACGGAGTGGCATACAAAAATAGACGAAAAACAAATAAAGTTAAAGGAGAAAGTATAATTGTACATACCGCTCCAAGATCGAAAATTTCGGAGCAGTATCGTTCGCTTCGAACAAACCTTCAATTATCTTCATCTATTCATAAAAGCAGAACTATAGTTATTACTTCTCCGAGGTATGGTGAAGGGAAATCAACGATCACAGTTAATTTAGCAGTCTCAATAGCACAAAAAGGTGAAAAAGTATTGGTAATAGATGCAAATTTACGAACACCAATGATTCATGAAATGTTTGGAGTAGAAAATACAATTGGATTAACTGATATATTGAACGGAAAAACAACTTTAGAGGGCGCTGTGAAAAAAACAGAGATGGAAAGTCTGGATGTATTAACTAGCGGACCGATACCATTCAATCCATCTGAAGTACTTAGTTCAGATGCAATGGATATGTTAATTCAAAAGGCGATGGGATGGTACGACATCATATTATTTGATTCTTCTCCTGTATTAGAAGTAACAGATACGAGTGTATTAGCTGATAAGTGTGAAGGAGTATTATTGGTGATTCGTTATAATCGTACTGTGAACGAAGATGCGATTGAAACGAAAAGAGCGTTAAGTTTTACGAAAAGTAGAATATTGGGTGCAATTTTGAATGGGAAAGTATAAATAACATAAATGTACTTTAGAAAAATAAATTTAATATTCTTATATTAAGGTGTTCTTTATAAAGAATTTTTTGAAGAGCTACGATGTGGTGATGTCTCCTTACCGCTATCAACGGAGGCACTCGATTATGCTGTGGGTTGTGAAAACAACCTTAGATGCGAGTCATCAAGAGTGTAATGTGAGGCCGGGTTAGATGCCCATGTTTTATTAAAGTTTCTAACTATGTGTTTTTAATAAAGAGAATATAGTTAGAAACTTTAAATTTGAAAGAGTTAAGTATGGAATTGATTAAAGGAGGAAGTTACATGACGTATCGGCGGAGGATATCGTTATTGCTTTTAATGGATTCACTGATTGTGTTAAGTGCTATTTTTTTTAGTTATTTCTTTGTAAATGCTAGCTTCAGTGTTATCACCTTATCATCAGTTATTAGCTCTATCACTTTATTATTAAGTCATCATTTGTTTGCTTTTGTTTATAATTTATACAAAAAAGCTTGGGAATATGCAAGTATAGGTGAATTACTCATTATATGCAAAGTTGTTACATTTTCTATTATCACTACAGCGGTTATGCAACAAATTATAATGCAAAAAATGTATTTTCGATTGTTAGTTGTAACTTGGATGATCCATATTTTATTAATTGGTGGTTCGCGTTTTATATGGAGAATGTATAGAGATACTTATTATGTAAAAAAGGGTGATAAAAAACGAACTTTAATTGTTGGTGCTGGCTCAGCCGGGACAATGGTTGCAAGACAGTTGTTAAAGAATAGTGCTGCCGAATTAATGCCAGTCGCATTTATTGATGATAATGTAAAAAAACACAATCTTGATATTTTAGGAATTTCAGTAATGGGTGGTAGTAATCAAATTGAGTATGTAACCAGAAGACTGAATATTGAAAATATTATTTTAGCAATTCCTTCGCTAAACAAAAGTGATCGAAATGCTATTTTAAAAGAATGTTTAAAAACGCAAGTGAAAACTCAAATTCTTCCGATGTTAGAAGATTTAGTAACAGGTAAAGTTGCGGTGAATGAATTCAGGGATGTTCAAGTAGAAGATTTATTAGGGCGGGATCCTGTTGAGCTTGATGTGGATATTATTTCAGATTATATAACGGATAAAGTTATTTTAGTTACTGGTGCAGGTGGCTCAATTGGTTCGGAAATTTGTAGACAAATTGCAAAATTTAGGCCGAAAAAGTTGATTTTACTAGGGCATGGGGAAAACAGTATATATTCTATAGAAATGGAATTAAACGAAAAATATGGAGATATGAAAGGCACGTTTATTCCTGAAATCGCAGATATACAAGATGAAAAAAAGATGAATTTAATTATGAGTAAACATCTTCCAAATGTCGTATATCATGCAGCTGCACATAAACATGTACCTCTAATGGAGAATAATCCTGAAGAGGCTGTTAAAAATAATTTGATTGGGACTATGAATATAGCAGAGGCAGCGAGAGCGCATGGAGTGGGAACATTTGTCATGATTTCTTCGGATAAAGCAGTGAATCCGACGAGTGTTATGGGAGCGACGAAAAAATTGGCGGAGATGGTTATTCAAAATAAAGATAAATTAAGTCATACAAAATTTGTTACTGTACGCTTTGGGAATGTCTTAGGAAGTAGAGGGAGTGTTATACCTTTATTTAAGAAGCAAATTAAAAATGGTGGACCAGTTACAGTTACTCATCCTGATATGGTTCGGTATTTTATGACAATTCCGGAAGCATCAAGACTTGTAGTGCAAGCTGGTGCTTTAGCTAAAGGTGGAGAGATTTTTGTATTAGACATGGGAGAACCAGTAAAAATTGTCGATCTTGCCAAAAATCTAATTCGATTATCAGGAAATTCTGTAGATGAAATAGGAATAGAATTTACTGGTATACGTCCAGGGGAGAAACTTTTTGAAGAATTACTAAAAGAAGATGAAATGAATGAGAAACAAGTTCATCCGAGAATTTATGTAGGGCAAGAAATGAATGTTCGTATAGAAGAAATTGAAGAGTTCATTTCAAGTTATACCGATTTAAACGAAGTAGAATTAAGAAAACGATTGTTAAAGTTAGTAAATCAGCGTAAAACTTTAAAGCTGTTAATACCGGTATCAGGTTAATAGAAAAAAATTATATAAGACGGGTGCGTGGGATGGTGTCTAAAAAAGTTCTGTTTTGTGCAACTGTGGATTATCATTTTAAAGCTTTTCATTTACCGTATTTGAAATGGTTTACAGACCAAGGATGGGAAGTGCATGTTGCAGCGAATGGGAATATACATCTTCCGTACGTAACTCAAAAATATAATATTCCTATCCAAAGATCACCTCTCAGCATACAAAATCTTCATGCATATAAAAAACTAAAATCAATTATTCATCAAAATAAATATAAAATCATTCATTGTCATACGCCTATGGGAGGAGTAATTGCTCGTTTAGCTGCTCGAAAAGCAAGGCAGCAAGGAACAAAAGTCGTATATACAGCACATGGATTTCATTTTTGTAAAGGGTCACCATTCATAAATTGGCTTCTATATTATCCAATTGAAAGGAGTTTAGCGATTAATACGGACTGCCTAATAACAATTAACGAAGAAGATTACAATTTAGCAGTTAAACATCGTTTTCAAGCGAAAGATATTAAACTCGTTCATGGTGTAGGGGTAGATATAGAGCGATTTGCTCCTGTAACTGAAACTGAAAAGCAAGAATTAAAACTACAATTTGGCTATAATCCACAAGATTTTTTAATGTGTTATGCTGCTGAATTTAATAAGAATAAAAATCAAAGTTTTTTAATCCATGTAGTAGCACAATTGAAAAATGAAATTCCACATGCAAAGCTTCTACTTGCTGGGGAAGGACCGTTAATAGAAGAGTGCAAAAAAATAGCGACCCAACTAGGCGTGAGTAATATGGTTCACTTTCTTGGTTATAGAAATGATATAGCCTCTTTGTTGCAGATGTGTGACTTAGCTGTTGCATCGAGTTACCGGGAAGGTTTACCAGTTAATATTATGGAAGCTATGGCTTGTGGACTTCCGGTTGTAGCTACTGATAATCGGGGACATAGGGAGCTAATTATTAGTAATAAAAATGGTTGGATTATAGATCGTGATGATATAAAGACGATGTCTGAAAGAATAAATTTCATTTCTAAAAATACTAAATTACAAGCGCAGTTTGGACAGTGTGGACGTACTATTATTACAAGTGAATATTCAGTTAATGAAGTGTTGAAAGAGAAACAAGAAATTTATACAACATATATGGATGAAATGGAGGATTTAAATTGGGCACTCCATTGAGAGTATTACATGTAGTCGTAAATATGAATAGAGGCGGAGCCGAAACTTTAATTATGAATTTGTATCGTAATATAGACCGCTCAAAAGTACAATTTGATTTTTTAACTTGTAAAGAGGGTGTATTTGATGAAGAAATAGTAAAGTTAGGCGGAAAAGTTCATAGAATTCCATATGTTACAGACGTTGGTCATAGAGGCTATATAAAGGCGCTAGATACTTTCTTTAGCTCTCATCCGCAATATAAAATCGTTCATTCACATATGGATAAAATGAGTGGATTTGTCCTTCGTTCAGCTAAAAAAGCAAGAGTGCCAGTTAGGATTGCGCATAGTCACAATACTAGTAGTGAAGGTGGTGCTGCTGCAAAAATCTATAAATGGTATGCAGGAAAATCTATAGGTACATGTGCAACGCATTTGTTAGCATGTTCAAATGCTGCTGCCAGATGGCTATTTGCGGATAAAGCCGATGTAGCTAAAATCTTAAAAAATGGAATTGATTGTGATAGATTTTTGTTCTGTCCAGAAATGCGAAAACAAGTAAGAGAAGAATTACAAATTGAGCAAGATGCTATTGTTATTGGCCATATTGGAAGGTTCGCTCATCAAAAAAACCATATCTACCTTATAGAATTATTTGCGCAGTTAGCTCGAGTTAGGCCGAATTCAATGCTTTTATTAGCTGGAGAAGGGCCACTTCGTGTGGAAATTGAAAATCAAGTAAGGGAATTGAATTTGGAGAAGCATATAAGATTTCTTGGGATACGAGCCGATATAGAGAGGGTACTTCAAGCATTTGATGCATTTGTTTTTCCATCCATACATGAGGGATTACCACTTACTCTCATAGAGGCGCAAGGAGTTGGTTTGCCTTGTATTATATCAGATGCAATTACGAAAGAAGTGGACTTGGGAATGAACCTAGTTGAACATGTTCCTCTAACAGATAAAAAGGCTTGGATAGAAAAAATGAAAAATATAGAAATTAGTAATTTTTCGAGAAAAATACCAGCTCAAGTATTTTTAGACAAAGGCTACGATATAAAACATACGGCAGAATTAACTCAAGACTATTATTCAGTACTTTCGAGGTGAGTAATATGGAGAATTTAACGATTTTCACCCCTACTTATAATAGAGCGTATTGTCTTACAAATTGTTATGAGAGTTTAAAACGTCAAACATGTAAGAGTTTTATATGGTTAATAATAGATGACGGATCTAATGATAACACAAAAGAATTGGTGGATAGTTGGATAGCTGAAAAACATATCAAAATTATGTATCATTGGCAACAAAATCAAGGGATGCATGGTGCTCATAATACAGCATATGAAATGATTGAAACGGAGCTAAATGTTTGTATTGATTCTGATGATTATATGCCCGATGATGCTGTAGAAAAAATCCTTTCTTTTTGGAGTAGCTATGGGAATGAAGAAGTTAGTGGGATAATTGGATTGGATTTGTATACAAATGGGCAAATAATTGGTTCAAAGTTACCAGAGAACCTTAAACACTCCACGCTTTTTGATCTTTACAACAAACATGGTGTCACAGGTGATAAAAAATTGATCTATCGCACAGAATTGACTAAGAAATATCCATACCCAATTTTTAAAAATGAAAAATATGTAGGGTTAGCATATAAATACTATATGTTAGATCAACAGTATGAGATGTTACTAATGAACGAAGCGCTTTGTTATGTAGAATACATGGCTGATGGATCATCAATGAATATGCTAAATCAATATCGTAAAAATCCAAGAGGGTTTGCTTTTTATCGCAAGGAACTAATGAAACTACCATTTACTAATCGACTATTTAAGTATAGGCAAGCTATACATTATGTATCTAGTAGTTTCATATCGAGAAATAGAAGGTTTATACAAGAATCGCCATGTAAAGGACTGACACTTTGCGCACTACCATTTGGGGCTATCCTTTATAGTTACATTACAATGAAAACAAAAATGAAAGTAAACATGTAGAGACTTATTTAGTAATTAAATGAGAGGACAGAATAATGACCATACTTTGGATGAATCTTGCTATAGTATTCATACTCGCATTTTTTGCAAGATATTTTGCTATACCAGTGACTAATAGTCTTACATCGATAAAGCCAAATCAGTTTTTAATTTTGATGGCGGTTCTATCTCTTGTATTAGTGTCAGGGCTTAGAAATAATATTGGGGATACTTATTTTTATATGCATGCATATACTGTTGCCGAATTTAATTGGGAATATATCCAGAATAATAAAGACATGGGATTCAATATATTTCAAATGATTTTAAAGGGGTACACCGATGATCCTCAAGTCATGGTTTTTATTACAGCGTTGATAACAAATGTGTTAATTGTACTTACTCTATATAAATATTCAAGGTTAATTGAAATAAGTCTCTATGTGTATATAACGTCTGGGATGTATTTAGTTTCTATGAATGGAATAAGGCAGTGCTTAGCTGCAGCTATTATTTTCGCTGCGACCAAATATATTTTGAATGGTAACTGGAAAATGTATATTTTAATAGTTCTTATTGCTTCAACTTTTCATCAAAGTGCGCTTGTTTTAATTCCAATATATTTTTTAGTTCGAAGGAAATCTTGGTCAGTAATGACATGTATCCTTCTTGTTTTTGCTGTAATAATTGTAATTGGATTTAATCAATTTTCAACGTTATTTTTTACGGCTATAGAAGATACACAATATGGTGAATATAAGAATTTTCACGAAGGTGGAGCCAATATATTGAGGGTTGCTGTGGATTCAGCGTCGCTCATCCTTGCTTTTATTGGGAGGCATAAACTAAGAAAACTTTTTCCGAAGAGTGATTATATCGTAAATATGGCATTATTAGGTCTAGTTTTTATGATTATTTCAACTCAAAATTGGATTTTTGCAAGATTTTCGATTTATTTTGGATTATATCAATTAATATTAATTTCTTGGGTTGTAAAGTTATTTACACAGAAGGATCAGAAATTAATTTATTATAGTATCCTGGTATGCTATTTTATCTATTTTGTTTATGAACATATCATTACTTTGGGTATTATCTATAAGAGCAATTTACTTGGATAATAAAGGGTTAAATATAGGGGATTGATTGTAAGATTGGGGTAGATTTCAATGCTTAAGACTAAAAAAGCCAAAAGAATTTTGCACATTGTCAGTGCTATGAATCGGGGCGGTGCCGAAACTCTAATAATGAATATGTATAGGAAAATAGATAGAGAGCAACTTCAATTTGATTTTGTATCTCATGGAAGTGGGAAGTGTGATTACGATGATGAAATAACAGCATTAGGAGGGAGAGTATATAGAATACCAAGTCTAGGACAAGTAGGGCCTTTGGCATATATTAAAGAACTTACAAAAATAATGTCTGATAGTCAATATGTAGCTGTACATGCACATACGGATTATCAAGGTGGTTTTGTAGCTGTGGCTGCAAAAAAGGCTGGTATAAAAAAGCGAATTTGCCATTCTCACAGTAATAATTGGCCACAAGGATCTGGAGTCACAGCAAGAGTTACCCTAAAGATACTGCAATCTATTATTAAATATGCTGGAACAGACTATTGTGCGTGCAGTGCTGAAGCGGCGCGTTTTTTATTTGGTGAAAAGATGCTTCACAATAATAAGGTGGAATTGATTAAAAATGGAATAGATATAAAACAATTTATTGATGTGGATATAGAGGAGATTTCTAGTGTAAGAAAAGAACTTTGTATACCGGATACTGCGAAATTAATTGGGCATATAGGCCGTTTTTCGGAATCGAAGAATCATATTTTTATCTTACAAGTTTTAAAGGAGATTTTAAAGAGGGATACGAATTTTATCGCTATTTTAGCAGGGGATGGTCCGTTAAAAACTTCTATTGAATTGAAAGCAAAAGAACTAGGTATTTATGAAAACATTAGATTTTTAGGGGTGAGAACAGACGTTCCGGTAATTATGAATGTTTTAGATGTTTTTATCTTTCCTTCTTTATTTGAGGGGTTCGGTATTGTGACATTGGAAGCACAATGTGCAGGCGTACCTTGTGTTGTGGCGGATACAATACCTAAAAATACTGATATGGGCTTAGGTATAATGTCGTTTGTTGGCTTAGATGAAAAAATTGAAATATGGTCTACAGAAATTTATAAAGCTCTACTAAAAGAAAGACCTGAAAAGGGAGTAATAATTAATAATATTTCAAAATTAGGTTTTGATATCAATAATAATATTCTTGAGTGGTTAACGTTATATGGAATAGAGGGTAAGGAAGCTATAAGGTAATCTGGTTCATTGCTAATTTATATACTTGATTCATATGGTGATTTGTTGGGCGGAGATAGCAAAATATCATATGAATTAATAGAAGTCCACAATAGATTTTGTGAGGTATTCGATGATGAAAAAGAAAAAAATATTGATTACATCTTTTGATTTGGCAATTGGTGGAGTAGAAAGAAGCTTAATTGGTTTGCTAAATACAATTGATTACAGTAAATATGATGTAGATTTAATGTTATTTAAACATGAGGGAGAGTTTTTTTCTTTATTACCTAAAGAACCGAATTTGTTACAAGAATTAAAAAAATACACTACTTTTAGGAAATCAATTAAACAAATAGTACAAGATGGGCATATCTCTATTGGGATAACAAGGTTGATAGGTAAAGTTATGGGTACTGTGCATGGAGGGTATCTGAAGAGTGAAGAACCAGGATACTTTGTCATTCAATATGGATGGAGAATGTCTCTTCCATTTCTTCCGAGGTTGGAAGAAGAGTACGATGTTGCGATTAGTTTTTTGTGGCCACATTATTTCGTAGGTAATAAAGTTCGGGCGAAAAGAAAAATTGGGTGGATTCATACAGATTATTCAAACATACAACTTAATAAAGGCATGGAATATAAAATGTGGAAAGAAATAGATGATATCGTGGCTGTTTCTGAAAGTTGTAGAGATACATTTCTTAGTAGCATTCCTTATATAAATAAAAAAGTACAGGTTATTGAAAATATAATATCTCCTGAGTTTATACGTGAGCAATCTAATCAAGATGTTAATCATGAAATACCAGTTGACCTTGAACGGATAAAACTAGTTACTGTAGGTAGACTTTCACATGCTAAGGGAATCGATGACGCTATATATGCCTGTCGGAAATTATTGGATCAAGGATACGATATTGAGTGGTACATTGTTGGATATGGACCTCAAGAGACTGAACTTGAAAAATTGATAGATAAACTAGAGCTTCAAGGTAGATTCTTTCTACTAGGCAAGAAGACCAATCCGTATCCGTACATAAAAGCGTGTGATATATATGTACAACCATCCAGATATGAAGGGAAAGCTGTGACAGTACGTGAGGCACAAATCCTTAATAAACCAGTACTTATAACTAATTTTCCAACTGCAAAAAGCCAATTAGAGAATGGTGTAGATGGATATATTTGTCCAATGGGTGTAGAGGGGATTGTAGAGGGGATAAAAAACCTGGTTGATGATGTCGAATTCAGAACTGAAATTGTGAATAATGTTAGTCAACGGAATTATGGCAATGAAACAGAAGTGGAAAAGATATATAGATTAATTGAGTGATAATTGATTAAGTTATAAAACTAAAAAATCTTTTATTATATGTATAAAAGATATTTGGAGGAAGTGTTTTCATGGATAATGTTTTAGTGTTAGATACGTCGGTAGGTTCTCTTAACAAGGGCGATGACATAATAATGAAGTGTGTAAAGTACCAGCTATCTGATATAACTCAAAATGCATATGTTTTAACATTACCCACTCATGTTTCACCGTTTCATTGGTATCAAGTAGTAAGAAAATCACATCGAGTACAGATTTATAGTAGCGCTAAATATAAGTTTGTAGGTGGTTCAAACTTGCTAGCGATGGACATGTTTACTCATTTTCCTCAATGGAATATTAATATGTTTAATTGTGGTCCTTTAAAAGGGAGTATTCTAGTTGGTGTTGGTGCAGGGAAAGGTAATAAGATAAATATATATACAAAGTTGTTATATAAAAAAGTTCTATCACATGAATATATACATAGCGTTAGGGACGAAAGAACCAAAAGATTTTTAGAAGAAATGGGGTTTAAAGCTTTAAATACAGGGTGTGTAACATTGTGGTCCCTTACACCTGAGTTTTGTAAGGGAATTCCTACAAAAAAATCAGACTCAGTTGTTTTTACACTTACTCATCATTCTAAGAACCGTGTAAAGGATCAATTATTGATAGATATACTTAATAAAAATTATAAAAATGTTTATTTTTGGATACAAGACGCGGGAGATCTTGAATATTTGAAAGAATTAAAAGGTGTACAAGAAATAAAAATTGTACCCCCTACCATCGAAGAGTACGAAAAAATATTGAATAGAGAAGTGGATTATATTGGAACACGTTTACATGGTGGTATATTCGCAATGCGACATAAAAAACGTACAATAATTATCTCTATAGATGAAAGAGCAAAGGGAATGGGCGAGACATATAATTTAAATTTAATCGATAGAAGTGATTTTAATAATCTTGAAAAAATGATTAATTCAGAAATAATCACAGATGTTAAGGTAGATTTTGATGTGGTAAATCGATGGTTAAGACAATTCTCAAATTAAACAGAACATATGGTAAATGAGGCGATTTATTAGGAGGTAAAAATGAATAGCATAATTCTCGATGAAATTATAATAAAAAATAACAGGGTGGATTACTTTTTTAGTATCGAGGGGGATTTACAAAAGTATTTTAAAACAAGTAATCATATGTTTCTTGAATACAACTATAATGTATCGGATATTCCAAATAGCATTTTAGCTATTCCATTTGTTGCGAATGTAGTCCCTCTTATATGGATTACTGATTCAACAATAGTGATAAAAGAATTAGATAAATCCTTTTATGTCTGTCTAAATAATATAAAAAGTGCATATCAAAATATGTTTCCTAATGTCAAATTTATGGGTTCTATTGTAGTAGATAAAATTGTTGACAATTCTTACATTCCTAAACTTGAAGCAGCATCTCTATTTAGTGGGGGGCTTGATGCACTTACTACTTTTATAAGAATAAAGGATAAAAAGCCATTATTGATTACGGAATATGGATGGCATGAAGATGATATAGAGAATAGTAATGTTTGGGAAGCAGATAAAGAAAATGTTATAAGTTTTGCAAAAGAGAATGGATTAGAAAATATTCTTATTCAATCTAATTATGGAACTTTTATAATTGCGGGGAATGTTGACCATGACTTTAGAGATAAATTAGACGATACATGGTGGCATGGATTGCATCATGGACTAGCAATAATATCCGCAGCTATTCCTATAGCTTTCAAACTTAAGATAAAATGCATATATATTGCAAGCTCTAATTCACCTTTATATCAAGTTACTTGTGCATCGGATCCAACAGTCGACAATGAAATAAAATATGCATCAGGTGAAGTTTTTCACGATGGATACGAACTTACTAGGCAGGATAAAGTTAAAGTGGTTGTTGACCATTATTCAATTAATAAGGAATCGGTTAATATCAGGGTATGTTTTAAAAATGAAGAAAATTGTTGTAAATGTGAAAAATGTTTAAGGACTATTATGGGAATTATTGCTGAAGGAAAAGATCCTCGGGAGTATGGGTTCAATATCCCGAATAATCTTTTTCAGTACGTCAAAAAATCTTTAAATAATGAGGTGAAGTTTTTTACAAATACGTTCATTGTTATGTATTGGAATCTAATTCAAATTCGGATGAAGCAAAATTATACGTATATATTAGATAAAGACTTACTAGACTGGTTTTTAAATTATGATTTTAAAGCACAGAGAAGAAAAGCATTACTAAAATACAGAATAACGAAATTTTTTCCAATTTTAAAAAGAAAAATTAGTATTAAAGTAAATGCAATACTTAAACAAAACAATTAAAAATAGAGGGTATTATTATGAGAATACAAAATTCCCTGAAAAATATATTATTTGGTTTGTCTGGACAATTACTCAGTATTGGTATGGGGTTTGTCGTTAGAACGGTTTTTATTTATACACTCGGCGTAGAATATTTAGGTGTGGATGGACTTTTTACAAGTATATTAATTATGTTTTCACTAGCTAATTTGGGTTTTGATACTGCTATAATTTATAGTTTATACAAGCCTTTAGCTGAAAATGATATTTATAAAATACAGGCATTAATGAACTTATATCAAAAAGCATACAGATTAATAGGATTAATAGTTTTGTTACTAGGGTTATCACTATTACCATTTCTTCCTTATATAACGAATGCCCATACTACAATTGAAAATATTAACATGATCTACCTCTTATTTTTAGTAAGTTCAGTTTCATCATATTATTTTGTGTATAAGCAATCAATTATTATTGCTGATCAACGTAATCATGTTATTTCCAAAATACATAGTATATTTACAATCATATCCCACTCGTTACAAATTTTTTTATTGGTAGCTATAAGTAATTATATTTTGGTACTAATAGTTCAATTAGTATTGAGAATAATTGAAAATATATATATTGCAAATACGGCAAATAAATTATATCCATATCTACAAGGGAAAAATAATGCAAAATTATCCAAAGAAGATAGAAAGCTATTCTTTGAAAATTTGTATGCTTTATTATTATATAAAATTAGTGGTGTAGTAATTAACGGAACTGATAATATTGTTATCTCTAAATTTATTGGAATTATTTGGGTTGGTGTGTATTCGAACTATTTATTGATTTTAAACACATTGAATACCTTGTTGGGGTATTTTTTTTATTCTGTTACTGCCAGTGTCGGGAATTTAAATGCTAAAGAAGATGCGGAAAAAAAGTATTTTATTTTTCGTGTGATGAATTTCGCTAATTTTTGGATATATGGTTTTTGTACTGTTTGTCTTTGGAATTTAATGAATCCATTTATAACTCTATGGTTAGGTAAGGATTATGTGTTTAATAAATACATAATATTTGCCATAATACTAAATTTTTTTACTGCCGGAATGCAAAATGCGGCCACAACTTTTAGAGAAACCACTGGTTTATTTAAAAAAGGAAAATATAGACCTATTATAGCGGCTGTCATAAACATTGTAGTTTCTATAATTCTCGCGAAACACATAGGAATTGCAGGTGTATTTTTGGGGACTATTATCAGTAGATTGTGCACTTACTTCTGGTACGATCCTTATATTATATTTAATTTAGTTTTCAAAAAATCAGTAAAATTATATTTTGCTAGATATGGATTGTTTGTAGTGCTGGTTTTAGTTGCTGTTATAATAACGGATATTCTGGGCAATATCTTTAATAATTCTATAGTTAGTAACATGGTAATACGTAGCATTTTATGTTTAGTTATTCCAAATACAATCTTTTTTATGGTGTTTAGAAAAAGTGAAGAATTTGAGTATTTAATTAATGTGTTCAAAACATTAACTAATAAAATAATATCTAGACGATTAGCACATAAAAATTCGAGTAAGACCTATCTATGAATAAGTTTTTGAATATCACCAAGTCGCATAATATAGTAATTAAAATACTATTTATGTCATTTTTTTGAAAGGGTGTTTTTTGATTGAAAAAGAAACTTTTGCTAGTCACAGATATAATGTCAATAGGTGGAGTTGAAAAAGTTATAGTAAATACTTTGAATGGGTTGGATTATACTAAATTTGAAGTAACTCTGTTTATTATGTATAGAACTGAAGGAGAGAAGGAGAATATTAAAAAAATCCCGGAAAATGTTAGAATACAATATCTTTTTTATAAACCTGTTAAAGGCATTTATAAAAGATTACTGTATTATTCATTTATATGTTTGCCTCATATATTTGTGAATAAGTTCATAGTTAAAGAGAATTATGACATTATTGTAACTACTAAAGACTTTTTTTCATACCCAATTAGTATTAACAAGTGTTATAAAGTTATGTGGATTCATGGAGGGTTGGAACATCTTGAAACTGAGGAATCAACTACATTTGTTAATTATAAAAGATGGATTCAAAAACGAGCTTACAGAAATTTCGATACAATAATTACGTTAACAAATGCTGCACGAAAACGATTTGGTAATAAATATGACTTGAACGAACGATGTCAAGTGTTGTTTAATCCGATTAATAATAATGAAATAACGAAACTATCTCATGAAGCGGTATTGGACTATGAATTCAAGGATGGTATAAACATCGTATGTTCTTGTAGATTAAGTGCTGAAAAGGGTATTGATAGGTTAATCCGTTCATGTAAAAGATTATTAAGTGAAGGTTATGATTTTAATTTAATAATTTTAGGAGATGGTCCCGAAAGAGAGAAGTTAAATGAAATGATTTTTCATACCCCTGTTTTAAGTGGGAAAATAGATATTTTAGGATTTAAGGATAATCCATATAAATATATGAGTAGGTGTAGTATATATGTCTCATCCTCATTAACCGAGGGATTTTCTTTAGCTGTAGCGGAAGCAATTATTTTGGAGTTACCAATTTTAAGCACGTATTGCAATGGACCTG
Organism: Bacillus silvicola; assembly: GCF_050524305.1. Taxonomy (NCBI): domain Bacteria; kingdom Bacillati; phylum Bacillota; class Bacilli; order Caryophanales; family Bacillaceae; genus Bacillus; species Bacillus silvicola. The sequence continues at coordinate 610,159 of NZ_JBNGVC010000012.1, read as the reverse complement.
CTGAGATGTTAGATAATGGAAAATATGGATTATTAGTTGAAAACAGTGAAGATGGTATCTACGAAGGGTTAAAAAGGATGCTCTCATCTCCTAAATTAATAGAGAAGTATAAGTTGAAAAGTAAAGAACGAAGGGAATTTTTTTCCTATAAAAAAAACATTAGATTGTTCGAACAAATCATTAGTGGGAGGAATGAATAAAATTCTAAAAATGTTATATGTTATGTGGATTCAATCGAAGGAAGTTATGTTTTGAATAAGAAGATAAAGATCCTAATGTGCATAATAAAATGAAAAGAAGGTGTATTATAAGTAAATATATTAAGAAGGATATTATTCTAGAAGAGAAAGGGCGTTATGTATAAAAGCATAGCGGTTTTTTAATTACATACATCTAGATGTTTAACAGTTAGAGCATTGTGAGTTTAAATGATGTACCATAAAATCTAAAAATAACAATATAATTCAGATTACTATGACTATTTGTATAAAGGGCGGTGAAGTGTATGAGTCGGATAAGTGTAGTAGTACCTATCTATAATGCAGAGAAAAAACTTGATAAATGTATAAAATCTATTCTTAACCAGACATTTGAGGATTTGGAACTGATCTTAGTGAATGATGGATCCTCAGATGGTAGTTTGGATATATGTAGGAAATATGAAAAGCTAGATAGAAGAATCATTGTAATAAATAAGAATAATGAGGGAAGTATTCCAACTCGAAGAAAAGGAATAGAAGTTTCGAGTTCTGATTATGTCATGTTCGTTGATGCAGATGATTGGATTGACAGGAGAATGGTTGAAATACTATATAAACACTCTATTGAAAGTTCTGCGGATATTACAGTTTGTAATGCGTATAAAGTTCTAGGTAATGGTATGTTGATTAAGAAAAAAAATAAAAGTGAATACTTCGATAATAATAGAATTTATAATAAGGAGGAAATAAGACAAGAATTAGTAGTAGCATACTTTTGGGGGCACCCATTCCCAGCTTCGTTATTTGCAAAGTTATATAAAAAGAAGATACTCGAAAGTTGTGGGGGGTATTTAGAAAAAATACATTTTTTGGGAGAAGATCTTTTTTATAATTTGGAAATGTTTATAAAATCAAATAGGGTAACAATTATTGATGAGACTTTATATTATTATAGGATGGGCGGACTAACAAGTAAATATATGCCGTATTTATTTGAGGATATGGTCAATGGTTATCAAATACAAAAAGAAGTTATTAATAAATATTATTTAGATACTAAACAAGAGCAGTACAACGGAATTAGTATAATGTTGCTAAATACATTTAAAACATGTCTATATAATTTGTTTAATAGTAACCTGAGTGAAGCGCACATTAGAGGATTAATAGAAGAGTATGTTTCGAATGAAAAGGTAATAGAGTGTTTGCATAACGAAGGTTCTAGGGACTATTTTTCAAAGGAATATTTAGAGGCTATCAAATATAAAAATATAGAATATTTGTACGTGCTAGGTGAAAGAGTGTATAGAAAGGGGAAAATTAAAAGAGGTATTAAAAATGTTATTGCTAAGTTTCCTGTAATCTAACTTATTGTGATTAGTTATGAAAATACAAAAGGGCCTTCAATAAAAATTTCCTTTGGACCAAACTACTTTTCAAAATTATATCGTCTACTCCAATTATTTGGTAAGTGGACCAAAAATAATGAGTAGGAGAAAATCTTTCAGGAAAGAAGAAAGGGATTGTAAAAGGTCTTTCTAAATAGTGAATTCCTGTATTGATATTTAGAAAGTACAAGTAATTCTACTATATCCAATCAATTTACCGTATTGAACATAATATATAGAAACATGAAAAAGAGGTGTAAATTGATGTGGATTAGAAAGGTTAATCTTGGAAGTTTGAGTGATTTGAATTTTGTAACCAAGCCTCCTTCTAATGACGATATTTTGACTTATGATAGTAATCAATCAAAATGGATTCCAAAATCTTTAGGGATTACAAATTCTTTAAGTGTATATACATTAGAATTAGATAGGTGGAATGTTAAGAATGATGGAACTGACGCCGTTAATACTTCTCAAGGGATTAATAATGCTTTAGTTTGGGCGTCGCAGCAACAAGGGTATACAGAAGTTGTATTACCAAAAGGTATATATTTAATTGATAAACAAAATCCTATTGAACCTCAAAGCTATCTTACACTGAATTTAAATGGTTCAATCTTAAAAATGGAAACGAATAAATTGACAGGGTATGCAATTGTAAGTTTTCGCAAAAATCAGATTTATTCCAGGGTTACAAATGGTGTTATCCAAGGGGATAGAGATACGCATGATTATTCAAGTGGAGGAACACATGAGGGAGGGTACGGAATTGAAGTGGGGAGTTTTATTCCACCTGCTGATGGGGGGAACAATACAAGGTTTGTATCTTTAGATAATCTAGATATTTTAGATTGTACAGGAGATGCCATTACACTGAACAGTACTTTTGGTCAGATTTCACCTTTTCCTACATCATTAGCAAGTTCATTTGAACAGGGAGCAATTAATACAACAGATGGTTCATTAGTAAGTAGTACAACAAAGATACGTTCCACTTTGCGAATTGATATGACTCAAGTGGCTATTGTAAAGTATGGTTACTTCGGTTTGTATGGAAATGGATACGGAGCATTGGGTTCTGATATAAAATGCGATTATTATGATGTGATTTTTTATACTTTAAGTGATGTATTTATATCATCAAAAAATAATGTGCAATTTTTTGATGAAGTAGAGGTTCCTAAAGGAGCAAGTTACGCTAAAATCGTTCTGCATCAAGGTAATGTTCCTGCTTCTACAAATTGCTTAATAAATGTTCGAGTGCCTTCGTTCCCTCAATATACGTATATTGAGAAATGTAATTTACATGACTGCCGTAGACAAGGAATTAGTGTATGTGGTGCAAAGAATGTATACATTCGAGATAATAATATTCATCATATTGCAGGTACTAATCCACAAAGTGGAATTGATGTTGAAGATGGATATGACTTAAACCAATATATCTATATTGAAAGAAATAATTTTCATGATAATAAAAATTACAATATTATTGTTGTAAATGGGAAATTCATCTATATATTGGACAATTCTATTATGAATACAGTATCAAATGCTTATGTTGGGCTAGCAGTTAATGGTGGCACCGATAGGGTAATGGTGGCAGGGAATAATATTCGATTAACAAAAATCTCTTTGTCAGGCGATGTTATTTTCTCTAATAATTACGTATATGGAACACAAATAAACACGCAGGGTGTATATGCGAACAGGTCTATTAACATAGTAAGTAATGTTTTTTGTAATAGTAAGATGATTATTGATACACCTTTTCCATATGTAGTTAAAGTTGATTCTTGTCGTTTTTTTAATGATGCGGATAAACTAGCTTCCTTATCATCATTGTATCAATGGACTTTAGAGGTTAAAAATGAGCCGCAAATAATTTCGAACTGCGTGTTTGAAGGGCAAGATGTGTTGTATTTAAATTATGTAACAGCAGGAACATTTAAACCAGGATGGATATTTGAAAATACACTATTTAATAATGTTAAAAACCCAACCTTATTTGCAGGAACATATACGAATTGTTTTTTTAAGGAAATTGATTTGTTGGGTGCAACAAGTAAAACAACCTCTTTAGAGTTAAGAGATTGTAAGTTCATTAGTACGGATAGATACAATACGTTACTTACAGTAAATAATCTCAAGTCATTCAAGATGATTAATTGTCATATTGAAAAACCAAATGGAACAGTCTTAAATGTTCAAAATGTATCTGATGATATAGTGTTAAGTGGAAATGTTATAAAAATTACAAATGATACTCTTCAAAGAACGATTGTTATTTTAGATGGAGAATTTGCAGGTAAGCAAGCAGTGATCCAAAATAATACTATAACCGCAGTAAATTTAACGCAAGTTGGAATAGACAATAGGACAGCAAGTAATACACTTCAAGTTGTAATGCAAAATAATATGTTAAATAATGCAACAATGATGATTACAGGAAAAGAATTTTTACAAGGAAATGTTGTTAACGGTGTGTTAGATCCATACTATCGAATACCAACTATCCCGACAACAGGATATTATAGATTAGGACAAGAAATAAGAAATTCAAATCCGATTGCGGGAGGATATATTGGTTGGGTTTGTTCTAAAAGCGGATATGCAAATAATCAAACGTGGATAGCGTCTAAAAGTTATGTGAAAGGAAGTAGAATTAATTTTGGTAACCATGTATATGAAGCTTTAAATAATGGTACGTCACATACAATCTCACCCACTTTTTCTACAATTTCCAGCGATACTATTACTGATAATGATATTGTATGGAAGGAAATCGGTCTATTGGCTACATTTGCAATATTCGGACAAATAAATGCGTAATGTGCTGAATTATTAATATAAAAAGAGAAAGGCCACAATGTTTTCATAAGCATAGTGGCTTTTTATTTATGTTGGGATTTTTAAAACTTTAGGAAGAAGTATCATATAACGACAACTAAATTTAATTATATACGGCTTAAATAAAACAGCTGATATGGAATGTATAATGAGAAACCAGCAGATATGAAAGGAGGAGATTCGATTTTATAGAAATTTCAAAAAGTGATGCGAAAATGTTAAAAGGAGCAGCTATATTACTCATGTTGTTACTTCACCTGTTTGGTAGGAAAGAAGTTAATGGGATGTATGAAAACTTTATAACAATCAATGGAACGCCGCTAGTTTACTACTTGGCATTATTTGGAGATGCATGTGTACCTATATATTGTTTTGTAAGTGGTTATGGTTTATATGTAATTTTTTATAAAGAACAAAGATTAAATGTAAATAGAAACTGTATACGTATCTTAAAACTATTAATGAACTATTGGATAGTGCTTGTTCTATTTGTTGTTGTAGGATTTTTTTCAGGTAAATCAGAGGTTTTCTCAGGTGGTATAATAAAGTTCCTTCTCAATGTCTTTGTACTATCATCTTCATATAATGGTGCATGGTGGTTTTTACAGACATATATTATTCTTGTCTTTTTAGCACCGTTATTGACTAAATTGGTGAGGAAATATAATTCATTAAGTTTGTTACTGGTTTTTGGAACTATATATTTAGTGAGTTATATTCAACGTATAAAAAATGTTTTGGATGTTGGGCATCATACAATTCTAGGTATGTCAGTAAATGCCGTGGTATTGGTTGGTACATCTTTACTTCCATTTATTGTAGGTACTATTTTTGCGAAAGAAAAAATTTATTCGAAACTATATAATAAATTTTATGACATGTCTTATAAGAATATACTTTGTGCTATAGGGATAATCATGTTAATAGTTTTACATGCTTTTTATGAATCTATGATTATCGCCCCTTTTACGGCTATTGCATTTATTAGTTTCTTTATTCTTATGAATAAGAGTAGTGTTATACAACATATATTAGCTTTTTTGGGGGATCATTCGACAAACATATGGTTGACTCATATGTTTTTTTATATGTCAATTTTTCCAGAGCTTATATTTGCACCTAGATATCCAATCATAATTTTTATTTGGTTGATAACGTTATGTATTGCTTCATCGTATGTAATAAATTGTATATATAAACCTGTAGTGCGAATGATTGACAAAAAGAGTTTTATTGTACGTGATAACCAAAGAGCGATTGAATAGTTTTTTTACGAATTTAATTGTAAATAAATGATAGGGATAAAAAGTGATTTTGAAAAGTGAAATCAACAATAAATTTAAGAGGAACTAAATGTATAAATAAAAAAGGAATTAAAAAATACGAGGTTTAAATTTTTTTCTAAGATGTATAGTGAAATGAAGTAAGTTTGTAATGAATGTTTTTTTGTCTATTTATCTTTGAAAAAGGCATTCGTAAAAATTTTAGCAAGGAGTATGATTATTAATGAAGAGACTCTTTGATATACTTATTTCTTTATTATTATTATTGTGCTTTTGTCACGTTATTCTTTTAGTAGGAGTCCTAGTTAAGTTTAGAATAGGCTCACCTATTCTATTTAAACAACAACGTCCAGGACTACATGGACAGCCTTTTTACCTTTACAAGTTTCGTACGATGACTGATGCTAGAGATAGTGATGGCGAGCTGCTATCTGATTACGTTAGATTAACTAAATTTGGGGAATTTCTTAGAAAATATAGTTTAGATGAATTACCACAATTAATAAATGTGCTAAAAGGTCAATTAAGTTTGGTGGGTCCTCGACCATTATTAATGGAATATTTGCCTTTATATTCGAAAGAGCAAGCTAAAAGGCATAATGTAAGACCTGGAATCACTGGGTGGGCTCAAATTAATGGAAGAAATAGTATCTCATGGGATGAAAAATTCAAATTAGATGTATGGTATGTTGAGAATCAAAGTTTTCTTTTAGACTTGAAAATTTTATATCTGACTTTTAGTAAGGTTTTAAAGTCAGAAGGGATAACAAATAATAAGCATGTGACTATGCCAGTTTTTAAGGGGGGAATCGAGCGTGGTGGAGAATGAAATGAATATTTTGTTTACTAGCTCAGGTAGGAGGGTTGCCTTAATTAAAAAATTCAAGGAAGTACTTAAACAAGAAGGAATCGAAGGGAAAATCTTTACTGCAGACTTAAAAGAAACTGCTCCTACCATTTACTTTAGCGATAAGCATTTTGTTGTTCCGCGTGTAAATGAAGAAGGGTATATTAATGAATTATTAAAGATATGTAGATCTGAAATGATAAAACTAATAATTCCGTTAATTGATACGGAATTAATCCTTTTGGCTAATAATGCGAAGGTTTTTGAAAGTATCGGTGTAAAAATACTAGTTTCTAGTTTGGAATTAAATAAAATAGCTAATAACAAAAAATACACATATAACTTCTTTGTTTCTAATAATATTCCAACGCCTAAAGTATATAGTGATGAAGAAATTGAAAGGAAAGAATATCAATTTCCATTATTAATTAAGCCATATAATGGAAGTTCTAGTAAAGGTGTAACAAAAATTATGAATGAAAAGGAATTAGAATTCTTCAAGGAGTATATACCTAACGCTATGATACAAGAATACGTTTCAGGGGAAGAATACACTATAGATGTAATGGTAGATTTCAATGGAAATATAAAAACAATTGTTCCTAGATTGCGTATAGAAACACGAGCGGGTGAGGTAAGCAAAGGAATGACCAAAAAGGATTTTGAAATCATTAAAGCTGCAGAAAATGTAATTCAGGCACTTCCTGATCCTGTTGGCTGTATAACTTTACAATGTTTTAAAAAAGAAGATGGGGAAATTAAGTTTATTGAAATAAATCCTCGTTTTGGTGGAGGGATTCCATTATCCATAGAGGCGGGAGCAAATTTTCCGCTTTGGACAATTAAAATGTGTCAGGGGGAAGTTTTTATAGATAGGGACTTTAATTGGAGAGAAAACTTAACGATGCTTAGATATGATGAAGCGGTTTTTATGGAGAGTATTTAAGATGGTGATTAAAGCAATTGTTTTTGATATGGATGATACTTTATATAAAGAGAAAGATTATGTTGTAAGTGGTTTTAAAGCAGTGGATGATTGGATTAAAGAGAAGTATAAGAAAACTGGATTTTATAATATTGCAATTCAATTATTCGATTCGGGGGAAAGAAGGTTCGTGTTTAATGAAACACTAGAAAAGTTAAACATTCCTTACGATGAAAAATTGATTAGTAATTTGATAGAACAGTATAGGTTTCATAAACCAGATATTCAATTGTTGGATGAAGCGGATTGGGTACTAAATAATTTAGTTAATACCGTTAAAATAGGACTTATTTCAGACGGATATTTAGTTGCCCAAGAAAAGAAAATTAATGCATTAAAGTTAAAAGAGAGATTTCACTCAATAATTCTCACTGATGAGCTGGGAAAAGAATATTGGAAGCCGAGCCAAATTCCTTATGAAAAAATAAGTAAGGAACTACAGGTTCCACATCAGCAGTGTGTTTATATAGGAGATAATTTAAGTAAGGATTTTATAACTGCGAAGAAACTAAATTGGATAACAATTCATATTAATAGAGAAGATGGGATTTACCATAATCTTATAGTTGGGCAAGATTATAAAGCACATTATACAATAAATGATTTAAGAAGACTCCCTGATATACCTGTATTAAAGCATATGTTTTTAGATACATAATTTTAAAAATATGTATAAAGGATGTGTTCATATGCAAACCATTCAGCATAAAAAACGAATCTATCTTTCCTCACCGCACATGAGTGGAAATGAACAAAAATATATTCAAAATGCATTTGATACAAACTGGATTGCCCCTCTTGGTCCAAATGTAGATGAATTTGAAAGAGAACTTGCATCTTTTGTAGGAGTTAAAGGTGGGGCTGCAGTTAGTTCAGGTACGGCTGCTATTCATTTGGCTTTGAGACTATTAGATGTTAAAAAGGGAGATACAGTGTTTTGTTCAAGTTTTACTTTTGTAGCGAGTGCGAATCCGATTGTTTATTTGGGAGCTGAACCGGTGTTTATTGACTCGGAACCGGAAACATGGAATATGTCACCGCAAGCGCTAGCGCTTGCATTATATGATGCTAATAAAGCAGGGGAATTACCGAAGGCGGTTATTCTTGTTCATTTATATGGTCAGAGTGCTAAGTTAGATGAAATCCTTTCGCTTTGTAATCAATATGATGTTCCTATAATCGAGGATGCAGCAGAATCTCTAGGTTCTACATATAAAGGAAAAGCAAGCGGTACATTTGGTAGGTTTGGGGTTTATTCATTTAACGGAAATAAAATCATTACAACTTCGGGTGGTGGAATGCTTGTATCTGATGATGCGGAAGCATTAGTGAAAGCAAAATTTTTAGCGACACAAGCAAAGGATCCAGCACCACATTATGAACATAGTGAGATAGGATATAATTATCGAATGAGTAATATTTTAGCGGGTGTTGGGAGAGGGCAATTAGAAGTGTTAGAAGATAGAGTGAGGGCTAGAAGGCGTATATTTAATCGGTATTATGAAGAATTATCTCACATACCTGGATTTTGTTTTATGCCGGAATTAGAAAATACTCGCTCGAATCGTTGGCTTACAACTATGATGATTGATGAAAAGGAATCTGGTATCTCTATTGAAAAATTATTGACAACCTTAGCAGAAGAGAATATTGAAGCACGTCCTACTTGGAAGCCACTACATATGCAGCCACTTTTTAAAGAAAGTAAGTATTATTCTCATCAGAAAGATAATGATGTATCTAAAAGATTATTTGAACAGGGGGTTTGTCTTCCTTCGGGTTCCAACATGATGGATGAGGATCAACGGAGAGTTATTCAGGCTATTATAAATATTATATAACATGGAATAATTCACAGAGAAACAAGTGGAATAACGTTCAATATAATGAACATTAACGTTATTTTTTGGTGTTTATTTCCATTAATGTATTGACGTGAAAGTAATATAATGATAATTTAAATGTATCTATACCTAGGTTTATAGGTGAATTAGGACGTGTGGTTGATTGGGAGTTGAAATGTATATTTTTGTTCTTTAAAGAGAATTGAATCGAGGGAGGGAAATTGTATTACATAAAAAAGAACCTTTGCGGTAACTTGTTGTATAAGGGGTGGGGAAAATGAGTGCTATAGCTGGCATTATTCACTTTAATAACGAACCTGTATCACTTGAACATGGAAGAGGAGTAATGAGTTGTTTAAGCAAGTACCCTGCTGATGATATTCGAATATGGCATAAAGAAAATATATTCTTTGGTTGCCATGCCCAATGGATCACACCAGAATCAATTGGTGAACAATTACCTTATTATGATGTTAAATCGAAATTAATTATTACTGCTGATGCAATCATTGATAATAGAATTGAGTTGTTTGATAGGTTGCAAGTGGATAATGTTGAAAGAAAAGGGATGGCTGACAGTGAATTGATTTTACGTGCTTACCAAAAATGGGGAGAGGATTCCCCGAAATATTTAGTTGGCGACTTCGCTTTTATGATCTGGGATGAACGTAACCAAAAACTGTTTGGTGCAAGGGATTTTTCAGGAAGCCGAACTCTTTATTATTTTCGTGACCATCAACGAGTCGCTTTTTGTACGATAATAAGTCCGTTATTATCATTACCGTATGTACGTAAGGAATTAAATGAGCAGTGGTTAGCCGAGTATTTGGCGGTATCTGGCATGATAGATGCGGTAGATACTTCAATCACACCGTATAACCACATAGAACAAGTCCCCCCAGCACATAGTATTTTGATAGACAAAAATAAAATAAAGCTTATGAGATATTGTACTCTAACTGTAAACGAGAGGTTGAAATTAAAGTCAAACGAAGAGTACATAGAAGCATTTCAAGAGGTCTTTCAAAAAGCGGTAGATGATAGATTACGTACACACCTTAATGTAGGTGCTCAGTTAAGTGGTGGATTAGATTCAGGAGCTGTTGTCAGCTTTGCAGTAAATACAATGCGGAAAGAAAATAAACGGTTACATACTTTCAGTTATATTCCGCCACATGATTTCGTAGATTTTACACCTAAACGGCTAGTGCCTAATGAGAGTGTGTATATCAAATCAACTATAGAACATGTAGGAGGAATTAGGGGGCATTACTTAGATTTTAAGGGGAAAGATTCCTATTCAGAGATAGATAGCTTTTTAGAAATATTAGAGACGCCATATAAGTTCTTTGAAAACTCATTTTGGTTAAAAGGGATGTTTGAAAAAGCTCATGAGGAAGGTATTGGAGTATTATTAAATGGTGATAGAGGGAATTTTACCATTTCGTGGGGATATGCCTTAGAGTACTACGCTATTCTGCTAAAAAAACTAAAATGGATTCGTCTTTATAAAGAATTAAATCAATATAGTAAAAATACAGGTGGAAATAGATTACGCAGAATACCAGATATATTTAGGGTTGGATTTCCAGTTGTGGATCGGATTTTTTCACAAAATAAAGTAAATAAAAGGCCAATGTTAATCAATCCGGAATTTGCAAAAAATACAGGGGTTTTTGAGAGATTTAAAGCATATGGGTTAGAACAAACAGGATGGTATTCTGAGTCAAATATATATGAGGAACGTCGAAAACATTTTGAAGATGTTTTTCAGTGGAATGCAGGTAGTACACTTGCAGCAAAGCTATCTTTGCGCTACGGATTATGGAAGCGTGATCCAACTAATGATATACGTGTAATTCGTTTTTGTTTATCTGTACCAGAAGAACAATATGTACAAAATGGATTGGATCGAGCTTTAATCCGAAGATCTACAGAAAAAATGCTGCCAGATAAGATTAGATTGAATCAAAACACTAGAGGTGTCCAAGGTGTTGATTGGGTCCATCGAATGATTCCTTATTGGGATATATTTATAGATGAAATAGAGAAACTGAGCGTAGATAAAAGAGCTTTAGAATATTTAGATGGTCGGGTCATAAAAGAAGCTTTATCCAAAGTTAAGGAAGATGTGCGACCTGAAAATGCTACTAATTTTAATTACAAAATTTTAATGCGTAGTTTAATTGTATATCGATACATTAAAACATTTGTTTGAAGGGAGGTGAAAATATGAAAAAAGAATGGGAGAAACCTACTTTAGAAGTGCTAGACGTGAAGATGACAATGTTGGGGAAAGAAGGAGAGTATACTGATGCCGCTTTTCCTGACCATACTCCAAAGGGTGATCTAACTTTTAGTTAGATGATAAGAATAAAAGTATTTAATTTATATTATTCAAATGTTTAAAGTTAAATGGATTTTGTATATTTGATATGAATTGTTTTACATGCTAAATCTCCTTGTACGTGAAAGTGTATAAGGAGATTTAATATTACTATCGTAATATTGGGGTGAAAATAATGTTAATAACTAACACCGATATAGTATATAAAGCATTTGGGCTATTTATTATCAGTGATATCTCTCTACCAGAACTACCTTATGTCAACAATAAAATTGATTCAATAGATATTGAGGTAAGAATTAAAGATTTGTCGGAATTATGGTTGGATTTATCAGATAAACAAGATGAATTTGTAATTAATAAAGATTTAGTTATGTTTCAGGTTCCTGATATTGCAATATTTGCTATTCAAGACGGAAATAAAATATTTGTTTCACCCATGAAAGAGTATGAAGAGGATATGATTCGGCTTTGGATTCTAGGAACTTGTATGGGCGCCATATTGATGCAAAGAAAAGTATATCCATTGCATGGAAGTGCGGTAATTATTAATGGAAAAGCATATGCATTTGTAGGAGATTCAGGTGCTGGAAAGTCTACGCTTGCGTCAGCTTTTATACAACAAGGCTATCAATTTTTAAGTGATGATGTAATAGCGATATCATTTTCAAGTGATACAAATTCCCCAGTAGTCATCCCAGCTTATCCGCAACAAAAATTGTGGCAAGATAGTTTGGATAATTTAGGAATGGGTACAAACAACTATCGATCGATATATGGTAGGGAAACCAAATACAATGTTCCGGTTCTTTCTAAATATATTGCTGAATCAATCCCACTAGAAGGGGTAGTAGAATTAGTGAAAACAGAGGATGGCAAGGTGGGAATTCGTCATATAGAAAAACTTGAGCGATTTTACACCCTATATCGTCATACATTTCGCAATTTTCTTATCCAGGGTTTAGGATTAATGGAATGGCATTTTACGACCTCTGCTGCTATTTTAACTAAGGTTGATTTGTATGAATTATGTAGACCAGAGAGAGGATATAGTGCTCCACAATTAGTTTCTCTTATATTAACAACTATAAATAAAGGAGAATAATTCATGATTAAAAAACAAGCAATATTATTAAATCAATGTGTTGCACAAGTTAAAGGGAATGTAGTAAGTGATATGGATGGAGAAAAAGTCATGTTAAGTATAAAAAATGGGAAATATTATAATTTAGGGAGAATGGGAGGAGTTATATGGGAACTTATTGAAAAACCAATATCGGTTACTCAGTTGGTCACTACTTTAATATCGGAGTATAAAGTAGAACAATCACAATGTGAGGGACAAGTTGTTTCCTTTTTGGAAATGTTGTTAGAAGAGGGACTGGTTGTAATTGAGTAAGTAGCTTAGTCTAGTTTTCTATTTTGAAAAAGAAGTAGGGAGATAAATGAATATAGTAAAAAAGATAACTGTTTTTTTATCGTTAGATATGAAAACTAGATTTTTATTCATAGAGGCATATATATATTTAGGATGGGCTCGTATCCTAAAATTTATGTCATTCTCTAAGTCTGCCACTACATTAGGTGTTTATATGGATGAAACATCTTTAAATTATGTTGAAACTAATATTAGGATGCTTAAAAGTATAGCTGAAGTTATTCGAATTACGAGTCGACATACTCTTTGGGACAGTCAATGTCTTGTGAAAGCGATAGCTGGGATGAAAATGCTAGAGAGACGACAAATTGAGAGTACGCTGTATTTAGGAACTGCAAAGGATGAAGATGGGGAAATGGTTGCTCATGCATGGCTAAGAAGTGGCCCTTTTTATATCACTGGGGCAGAAGGGATGGAGAAATTCACTGTAGTTGGAACGTTTGCAAAGAAGTTAGATTGAAAAACAACTAAAGGAGAATAACATGAGTAATGATTTTCATCTTAATGTAGAATGCCTGTCTAAAGAGTTGAAATTAATATTGGAAATTTTGAAGTTGCAAAATGATGATATAGTACTTAGGAATCGAAGTGAATGGTGTGTAGATATTGATTGGAATAAGTTTCTCGACTTGGCGATGCATCATCGGGTGCATCCATATATTTATCCGAAGTTGAACGGAGTAAATAAAGGATTAATTCCAGCTCATGTTATGAGAATATTGCGTCAAGAGTTTAAAGAGAATATGTTTCGAATGCTTTTTTTAAGTGCTGAAATGGAGCAAGTAAGTAAATGGTTTATTGAAAATGATATTAGTACTCTTTTTTTAAAAGGGCCAGCACTTGCGCACGATCTTTATGGTGATGTCTCTTTACGAACATCTTGTGATTTAGATGTCCTTATCCCGATTCATCAGTTGGAGAATGCGGAAAAAATTCTTTTAGAGCAAGGGTATGTGAAGGATGAATATATTCAAACGGTATTAAATGATTGGAAATGGAGGCATCATCATATAACATTTTTTCATCCTGAAAAGAAAATTAAACTGGAGATTCATTGGAGGCTAAATCCAGGTCCTGGGAAGGAAATGAAATTTGTGGAATTATGGGGGAGGAAAAGAAAAAGTACATTAGTCAGTAATCCTGTATATGTATTAGGTAAAGAGGACTTGTTTGTATTTCTTTGTTCTCATGGAGCACGTCATGGATGGTCGAGATTACGCTGGTTAGTAGATGTAAATAAAATGATAGAGCAAGAGCTGAATTGGTTAGAAATTAATAAGCTATTAAATAAATATCAATCTGGACATATAGTAGGGCAGACGTTGATTCTATCAAATGAATTGTTAAATTCAACAATTATTGAAGAAATGAAAATATGGACAAACAAAAAGTCTACTAGGAGATTAGCGCACGATGCACTGTTTTATTTAAAACAAATGATAAACCTACACACACCACCAATCCCGGAAGAAATAGCAAAGTATCACAGCCGTCATTTATATTCATTAATGTCAAAACGTCAAAAGTTTTTATTTATATTAAGTTATTTGTACCCTTATCCGATAGATGCAAAGACTTTACCGTTACCTAAATATCTTCATTTCCTGTATTTTCCTTTACGACCTCTTCTGTGCACTTGGAGAAGAGTAAGAAAGCATGAGTTATCATAGGAGGAAATAAAAGTGGAATATCTCTTATATTTTGTGAAAAAATTATATGCTTTTTCTGGGAAAATACTATATATAAATTTATTCGGGATGGCGCTAGTTAGTTTGCTGGAAGGGATAGGGCTTCTTTTATTACTCCCTATGATTAATATCAGTGGCGTTATCCAAATAAACATGGGGTCAATTCCAGATATAATGATATTTAAAATATTATATGATATCCCTGAAACGATGAGATTGTTACTTATTTTAAGTATTTATATTATATTAGTGGTGGTCCAATCGCTTTTACAACAAAATCTTGCTCTTCGAAATATGAAAATTATAATGCGATTTACAAACTATATAAGGCTGGAAATCTATCATGCTCTATTACGAGTTAATTGGAGTTTCTTTGTGAAAAAGAGAAAGTCCGATTTGATTAATTCACTGACTGAGGAACTAGGACGAGTTATGATTGGAACTAATTTATTCCTTCAACTTCTAACATCGTTTATTTTTACTATAATACAAATTGGAATTGCTTTATGGTTTTCTGTAAAGATAACAATTTTTGTACTATTTACGGGTTTAATACTTGCGTACTTTTCTAGACGTTTTATAAAAAAATCAAGGATGCTAGGAAATCAAACGTCTGAAATAGCCAGAGGCTATCTTAGCGGTATAACAGATCATTTTAATGGTATTAAAGATATAAAGAGTAACATGTTGGAAGAGTCTAGATATACATGGTTAAGTAATTGGTGTAAAAAAATAGAAATAGAACAACTAGCATATATTAAGTTGAAAAATCAATCGCAATTTTTTTATAAATTTGCATCGTCTATTCTAATTGCATTACTTATTTTTACATCTGTTAAATTATTTCAAGCGCAGCCAGGACAATTAATAGTAATCGTTCTTATTTTCTCTAGACTATGGCCCAGGTTTACAGGGATTCAATCAAACTTGGAGCAATTAGCTGCAAATATTCCTGCTTTTAAGTCTTTATTAGAATTGCAGCGAGAATGTAACGAAGCAATTGAATTGGAAGATGTAAGTCAACCATCTAAATGTATAACACCGCTAACTATAAAAGAAGGAATTAAATGTCATAATGTTTGTTTTCGTTATAATGAAAAAGAACCTGTATACGCTCTTCGAAATATTAATTTGCAAATCCCAACCAATTGTATGACAGCTATTGTTGGACGATCAGGTGCTGGAAAAAGTACATTAATTGATATTTTGATGGGACTTGTTCATCCGGAAAAAGGAAAGGTATTACTAGATGACTCGACTATTACAAGTGATAATTTATTGGCTTTAAGGAAATCTATTAGCTATGTTCAGCAGGATCCATTCTTATTTAATGCAAGCATAAGAGAAAATTTATTGATGATTGAGCCGAATGCAAGTGAAGAACAGATTTGGTCTGCATTAGATTTTGCTGCTGCTGCTGAATTTGTACGAACGCTTCCAAACGGGCTTGATACTTTTATTGGGGACAGAGGAGTTAGGCTTTCGGGTGGGGAAAGGCAACGGTTAGTTTTGGCACGAGCAATTTTAAGAAAACCCTCTATTTTAGTTTTAGATGAGGCAACAAGTTCGTTAGATACAGAAAACGAAGCGTTAATTCAAAGTGCATTAGAAAAGTTAAAGGGTCAAATGACTATTATTGTAATTGCCCATCGCTTATCAACGATACGTAACGCTGATCAGGTTATCGTATTAGATAAAGGGGAGGTCGTTCAACAAGGAGCGTTTAACCAACTAGCTCGAGAGAGGAAAGGGGTATTTCGTAATTTATTAGGTAAACAAGTAGAAGTTAGTTCTTAGAGGAGAAAGCTGAATGAAGTTCTGTGTTAATATAGTTCAAATCGAATAGAAGCACGAATAATGATCACCTACAACAGGATCTTATTCGTGCTTTTATTTGTGCGTTTTCTAAATTTAGGAAATAAATATAATTTGGTACCTTGCAATAAATAGTACTGAGCGGTATATTATGGATAAATCAGGTACTGTGTACTGAACAGTACTAAAATAAGAAAGGGGGATTGTCCTTGAGCGCTCAATTTAAAAAAGGTGTGTTAGAACTATGTGTTTTGGCACTTGTGAAACGTAAAGATAGTTATGGTTATGAACTTGTTCAGCAAATTTCAAATAAATTTTTAATATCGGAAGGTTCTGTATATCCGCTATTACGTCGTTTAACGAAAGAGGAATATTTTCAAACATATTTAAAAGAATCCACGGAAGGACCGCCCCGTAAATATTATCAACTAACAGAGCAAGGAGAGAGGCAACTTACTTTATTAGTAACAGAGTGGCGCGATTTTGCTAAAGGTGTTCAAGAAATTATTGAAGGGGTGGAATGGGATGAGTAAAGAACGGTTTCTTAAAGAATTATCAAGTTATCTTAGGAAGTTACCAGAAGAAGAGAGACAAGATATTTTATTCGATTATGAAGAGCACTTTCAGTTTGGGATAGAAGAGGGGAAAACTGAATCAGAAATAATAAAGGGTCTTGGCTCTCCGAAAGTAATTGCGAAAGACTTACTTGCGATGTATCGATTTGATGAAATGAAAAAAGATCCGTCGACTTCAAATGTAACAAGAGCTGTCATGGCAGTGGTTGGACTTAGTTTGTTTAATTTTATTATTGTGTTAGGCCCGTTAGTTGCAATTATAGCTTTTATATTTTCCTTTTGGGTCGGTGGAATTGCTAGTGTAGTGACACCATTTTTCGTTATTATAAAAATATTCATGGGTACGTTTATATGGTTGGATCTTTTCGTTAGTATAACGTTTGTTGGAGTAGGTTTGTTGTTATGTATTGCAGCTTATTATAGTACGAAGTGGTTTAAAAGATTGTGTGTACGATATGTAATATGGAACTTCAAAATGATAAAAGGGGAGTAGATGATGAAAAAAGTATTATTAGTAGCTATCGCTTGTATCATTATTGGGGTAATAGGAATTTCACAAACATATGAAAAGGCAGTAAAAACTGCAGAAAAAGGCGATAAAGAAGAAGTAATTAAAAACGAAACACTAAAAAATATAGAAGTTAAGTTAGATGCTGGGGATATCATTGTCCAAAAATCACCTGATTCCACTTTTTATGTAAAGCAATCAGGTGATTTACGTAAGCAAGAGATTCGTATTGTGGAGGATGGTGACACATTAAAAATTAAAGGAGAAATAGAGAAAGGTGTCTCATTTGATTTTTCATTTTTCACTTTCAATTTTCAAACGCCTACAGTGACTATACTTGTGCCTGAACGTTCTTACCAAGGGATAAAAGTGAATTCATCCGCTGGACAAGTAGAAATAAGTGATGTGAAAAGTGATCGCGTAAGTGTTGGAACACTCGCTGGAGAAGTAGATTTGAAACATGTAACAGCTAAGAGTGTGGAGGGATCTACAAAAGCTGGTGAGGTGAGCTTTAAAAAAGTAATAGGGAAAGTAACAGCAAAAACGGCTAGCGGGGATGTAAATATTATGGATCATGATCCTAAATATGATGCAGAGGCAAGTTCAACTGCTGGCGATGTAGATATTACTTTGTTGGAAAAACCACAAGATGCAGTTATAACGGGGCAAAGTGCTGCTGGAGACGTGACAATTTTTAATGAAGAAAATCAAAATATAACAATTGGTAATGGGAGTAAAAAAATTAGCGGTAAAACAGCTGCTGGAGATGTTACTATTGAAACGCGTTGATAATTAAGGTAATGCATTCTTTTGAGTGAACGGAAATCTATCAAAATATAAAAAGAAGATAATGCCCTATATAAATAAGGGGATTATCTTCTTTTTATTATTTTTAATGTAAATCACGATATACGCCAATTACTTTTCCGATAACTGACACTTGTTTTAAAATGATAGGTTCTAGAGAAGAGTTTTCCGGTTGTAGACGGAAGTGGTCTTTTTCTTTGTAGAAACGTTTAACAGTTGCTTCGTTATCTTCTGTTAAAGCAACTACAATTTCACCGTTGTATGCAGACTGTTGCTGGCGAACAACAACTAAATCACCATCAAAGATACCAGCTTCAATCATGCTATCTCCAGAAATGCGTAACATAAACACTTGATCTGCTCCAGCAACAATACTAGCTGGAAGTGGGAAGTGATCTTCTACACTTTCGACTGCTGTAATCGGTAAACCGGCAGTAACCTTTCCGACGATTGGAACTTGAATAACAGATTGTGTTTCTGTTTCCATTCGGTTGTCACCTAAAATTTCAATTGCGCGTGGTTTTGTTGGATCGCGTCGAATATATCCTTTTTCTTCTAGTCGTGATAAATGTCCGTGCACTGTAGAACTAGAAGCGAGGCCGACTGCTTGACCGATTTCGCGTACGGAAGGTGGATATCCTTTTTCTTGTACTTTTAGCTTAATAAAGTCGAGAATGTCTTGCTGGCGTTTCGTTAACTTTTCCATGTTTTCTAACACCTCGTTTTCTTTCATTTTTCTTATTATTAAGTATAACATGCGAAAAAACATTCTACAAACATAAGTTCGAACGAAATGCGAATTTATGATACACTATAAGGAAAATATAGTGAGAAAGAAGGGTTCAAAATGAATGCAATTATTTATGCACGTGTAAGCACAACAAAAGAAGCGCAGGAAACATCATTATTGCGTCAAAAAGATGAATTATTGCATTTAGCTGAGCGTTATCAAATGAATGTTACAAAGGTGATTGAGGAGCAGGCTAGCGGTTATACAATTGAACGTGATGGCATATTAGAAGTGCTAGATACAATTCGCGATGAACAAGTTGATGTACTTCTAATACAAGATGAAACGCGTCTTGGTAGAGGGAATGCGAAAATTGCATTAATGCACTGTTTACATAAAGAGGGAATAAAAGTATATACGCATACGCATAATGGAGAATTAGAACTCTCTGACTCTGATTCGATGGTGCTAGATATAATTGGGATTGTTGAAGAGTATCAAAGAAAGATTCACAATTTAAAAATTAAACGTGGTATGCAAAGGGCGGTAGAGAAAGGATTTCGTCCAGAGAATAATTTGAAAAATCGTCATTTAAGTATAGGACGTGAGAAAAAAGAAGTACCAATTGAGGAAATTGTACGTTTACGCCGGAATGAATTAACTTTTGAAGAAATTGCAGCAACACTTCGTGGTTTTGGTCATGATGTTTCAAAAGCAACTGTACATCGAAGGTATGTAGAATATACAAAGCAATTGCTTGATAAAGAGGACTAACTATTGTATGATAATAATCAGTTTTGAGTAGAAGGGGGATTCGAGATGCCGAGTCAAGAACTCATTGAACGCATTAACTTCTTAGCGAAAAAAGCAAAAGCTGAAGGCTTAACTGAAGAAGAACAACGTGAGCGCCAATCGCTACGTGAACAATATTTAAAAGGATTTCGTCAAAATATGTTAAACGAATTAAAAGGAATTAAAGTCGTTAACGAAGAAGGAACGGATGTTACACCGACGAAATTAAAAGCTTTAAAAAAGCAAGATAATGCAAAATTAAATTAAAAGATGGGCGCAGCCCATCTTTTTTTATTTGTTAAAATCGTTATTTAATAACTTTCCAGTTGTCATTTTTCGTTGCTTCTATCCTTTTATGCTTCAATATATAGTTAGCGATAAGTTCAGACATATCTGTTGGTATGTCTTTTATTACTGGCTTATTTTGAAACATAAAGAAGTTCCCGCCACCGCTTGCACGATAATTATTCATAACAACGTCATATTCTTCATTCATATTAAGAGAAGCGCCTTTATACTGTAAAGATTCTACTCTCTCGCCAATTGGTTTGGAAATGTTTAATACATACGAAATTCCTTCCCACATATCGTAATTATAGTGTTGCGGCTTTGGTTCTATGTAGGCAGGGTTTACGATGATAGTTCCATCTATATTTAATGTGAAATAAGAAGCAGAGAGTTCAAGGGCATCTTTTATGTCCGCTCCAGTTATTCTAATTACTTTTAATGTATTTGGATAAATATAATTAGAAACGATGTCACGCATTGTTACATATTTCGGGAAACCTGGAGATGTATTATGGAATAAGCTTGTACAAGAAATTGAAACGTTAGCTATATCCATTTGTATTTTATTTATAAATTCAATAAATGGATGGTCTTGCAAACGAGTTTGCATAACATCTGAAATTTGCATGTCCCCATGAATGATTCCGATAGGTTGATCAAGCCATTTTTGTGTATTCTCTTCATAATCAGATACTAATGAGAGAACATCTGGATCTGCCTCAATTCCTTGCACCGTCAACAACTCTGAATAACTTTCTTTTTTTACCCACTTCTGTTCCATTCTTTCGAAGGTTACGGTTATTTTTCCAACTGATTGCCCATTACATCCAGTCTGTAAAATTGTTACACCGTTAGCCGTTGTGTGAGAAATTTCTCGGTGTTGGTGGCCTGTTAATAAAATATCTATACCTTCAATTTCATGACATATTGCATATCCTTGGTTTTCGCCTGTTAACACTTCAGTTGGTACTCCGGTCTGTAAATCACGTTCAAATCCTCCGTGATAGGCTACGACTAGTAAATCTGGTTTTTCATGTTCGCGGATGTAAGAAACCCATTTTCCTGTAGTTTCGAATGCGTCTTCAAATAGTAAATCTTTAATGTGATGGGCTTGTTCCCAATTTGGGATGTAATACGTTGTTACCCCCAAAATAGCAATTTTCATATTTGATTCGATACGTTTTATTATATATGGTTTCCCGAAATAAGGTTCTTTTATGTTTTTATCTAAAATGTTTGCTGATAGGTACGGGAAGTTTGCAGTATCTACAGCATGATTTAATATATCCATTCCATAATTAAATTCATGATTCCCGATAACGGCAGCATCGTAACTTAAGTGGTTTGCTAATAAGGACATTGGGTTTTTCTTATCCTGTTCGTATGTAGCGTAATGATAAGTAAATGGAGTTCCTTGAATAAAGTCCCCGTTATCGATTAAAAGAACGTTTTTATTTTTAGAACGTTCTTTTTTTATAAGAGTAGAAATTTTAGCTAAACCAATTTCTGCTTTGGAATTATCTTGGTAGTGAATTGGATAAACAGTACCATGTATATCACTTGTTAATAAAATATTTAAAGTTACAATTTGATTTTGATTCAACATCATTCACCTTTTCTATTGTTATCTTTCAATTAATCATATCAAATATATGAAAAGAATTTTAATGTGAATGTATAGAATGTGTAAAGATTCTGTAAATAAGCAATTATTTGTAAAAATGTGTGATATATTTCTTCATGTTTATGGAAGGGTATTTTATAACAACGAAAAATGGAGGCATTAACATGTTGAAAAAAGTTTTTGCAATGAGTACAACAGTTGTACTAGCAGCGGGATTATTAAGTGGATGTGGAACGAAGGAATCAAGTGCAAGTAAAAATGAAGATACGAAAAAAGGTTATGTACCGAAGACGCTAAATGTTCAATTTGTTCCTTCTCAAAATGCAGATACGTTAGAGGCGAAGGCAAAACCATTGGAAAAGCTATTAAGTGATAAATTAAACATTCCGGTAAAAGTTAGTATTTCAACGAATTACAATACAATTGTAGAAGCGATGGCATCTAAGCAAGTAGATGTAGGCTTTTTACCTCCAACAGCGTATGTGTTAGCACATGAGAAAAAGGCTGCAAACGTAATTTTACAGGCGCAACGTTTTGGGGTGGATGATGAAACCGGAGCTCCCACAAAGGATTTAGTAGATGTTTATAAATCAGAGTTTGTTGTTAAGAAAGATTCTAATATTAATAGTGTAAAAGATTTAAAAGGTAAAAAAATTGGCTATCAAGATGTTACATCATCAGCAGGCTACGTATGGCCGGCAGCGGTGTTGTTAAAAGAGGGAATCGATCCGTTGAAAGATGTGAAACCTGTTACATTAAAAGGTCATGATCAGTCACTTATTGCTCTTTTAAATGGTGATGTAGATGCAGCTGTTGTATTCCAAGATGCTCGCAATATTGTGAAAAAAGATTATCCGAATATATTCGATCAAACGAAAATAGTAAAATTTACGGAGAAAATTCCAAACGATACGATTTCTGTACGCTCTGATTTAGATGCAGAGTGGAGCAAGAAATTACAAGATGCTTTCATTGAAATAGGAAAGAATGAGGAAGGGCACAAAATCATTAAAGAAGTATACTCACATGAAGGATATGTTAAATCTGATGATAGTAAATTTGATATCGTTCGTGAATATGGAAAGAAAGTGAAAACGCAATAATACATATGGAAATGGCGACTAACTGGAAAGTGTGTAATTTCAGTTAGTTTGCCGTTTTTCAGTTATTGATAATACATAGAAGGTAGGTAAGATGTGTGATAGAGTTTCGAAATGTTTCCAAAGTGTATCCGAATGGTACAAAAGGATTGAATAATATAAACTTGAAAATTCAAAAAGGTGAGTTTGTTGTAATGGTCGGGCTATCCGGGGCTGGAAAATCTACACTTCTCAGGTCGGTAAATCGCCTTCATGAGATCACAGAAGGTGAAATTATTATTGAAGGGGAGTCTATTACTGCTGCAAAAGGAAAAGGATTACGACGCATGCGCCGAGATATTGGTATGATTTTTCAAAGCTTTAATCTTGTGAAGCGATCAACGGTACTGAAGAATGTATTAGCTGGGCGGGTTGGATATCATTCTACATTGCGTACAACGTTAGGTCTGTTTCCGAAAGAAGATGTGGAGCTTGCATTCCAGGCGTTGAATAGAGTGAATATCTCAGAAAAAGCATATGCACGAGCTGATGAATTATCAGGGGGACAACAGCAACGTGTATCAATTGCTAGAGCATTGGCACAAGAAGCAAAAATCATATTGGCAGATGAGCCTGTTGCTTCGTTAGATCCACTGACAACAAAGCAAGTAATGGATGATTTGAAGAAAATTAATGAAGATTTCGGAATTACGACAATTGTAAATTTACATTCTATTGATTTAGCGAGGCAATATGCTACTCGTATTATCGGATTACATGCTGGTGAAATTGTTTTTGATGGATTAGTAGAAGCGGCAATGGATGAAAAATTCGCTGAAATTTATGGGGACGTAGCTCAGAAAAGCGCATTATTAGGGGTGGCAGCAAAATGAATGAAGTGACGATATATTCGAAATCGATACCGAAGCCGCCGAGTAAATTGAAACATATGTTAACGGTTATTCTAGTTATTTTACTGTTGTGGGGTAGTAGTGTACAGGTCGACGCATCATTTTCAAAACTAGTAGTGGGTTTTCCAAATATGATGGATTTATTGAAGGAAATGGTGCCGCCAGATTGGAGTTATTTTCAAATTATTACAACAGCAATGTTAGATACAATACGTATGGCGATTATTGGAACGACTTTAGGGGCGATTTTAGCCATTCCACTTGCACTATTTGCCGCAAGTAATGTATTTACTAGTGTACTTTTGTACAGTCCAGCTCGATTGATTTTAAATTTTATACGAACAATACCAGATTTATTATTAGCGGCTATTTTTGTAGCGATTTTTGGAATAGGACCACTTCCAGGTATTTTGGCTCTTACTTGTTTCTCGGTTGGACTCGTAGCGAAATTATTGTATGAGTCAATTGAATCAATTGATCCAGGTCCATTAGAAGCGATGACAGCTGTAGGAGCGAATAAGGTGCAATGGATAGTTTATGGGGTCATTCCGCAAGTGAAAGCGCACTTCGTCTCCTATGTACTTTATACATTTGAGGTGAATGTACGTGCAGCAGCTGTTCTAGGTTTAGTAGGAGCAGGTGGTATTGGATTATATTATGATCGTACACTTGGATTTTTACAATATCAACAAACTGCTTCCATTATTATTTATACCCTTGTTGTTGTATTGCTAATCGATTATATAAGTACATTGTTGCGGGAGAAATTATAATGAGTAAAACGACGATAATCATATCAAAACCGAAGAAACTGAGTGTAAATCGCTGGATTATTTTTATAGCACTTACAGTTGTATATGTATGGGCCTTTTCAGGAGTCCCACTCGAGGGAATAAAGAATACTGCGGGAGAAATTACAAAAGCAATTATGACAGGCGTATTAAACCCAGATTGGTCGTATGTATCTTTGCCAGATGGTGAAGATTTATTACATGGTTTAATTGATACGTTGGCAATTGCGATATTAGGTACATTTATTTCTGCTTTTTTATCTGTTCCATTTGCTTTTTGGGCGGCAACGAATATGAGTAGTGGAAAATTAACTTCAGGAACTGGGAAATTTGTACTTAGTTTTGTTCGTACATTTCCAGAATTAGTTATGGCTCTTTTATTTATAAAAGCTGTTGGTCCAGGCTCTTTTGCCGGAGTTCTAGCTTTAGGGTTACACTCTATCGGAATGTTAGGGAAACTATATTCGGAAGGAATTGAAAATATAGATAAGGGGCCGACGGAAGCGTTAATAGCAACGGGTGCAAATCGGTTTCAAATACTTTGGTATGCGGTATTACCACAAGTGTTACCGGATTTTCTATCGTATACGTTATACAGGTTCGAAATTAATGTACGATCCGCTGCGATTTTAGGTGTTATTGGAGCAGGGGGTATTGGTACGCCGTTAATTTTTGCACTTAGTTCACGTAATTGGTCTCGTGTGGGAATTATTTTATTAGGTATCATTTTAATGGTAATTATAATTGATTTTATTTCAAGTTCTATTCGTAAGCGAATTATTTAACTTATTTTAAAAGCGTCTAATTCAGATGCTTTTTTGTATTTTTAAGTGTTTATCAAAAAAGTTGGTATAGAATAAATTAGTGTATTTGCATAAAAATACAGATAATTCCCTTTCTTCCTAAAATAAAAATAATAAAAAAGTATGTCATATTGAATGCCCATACATTCCCTGAATCACTGTATTTTTTATGGGAAATCAAAAAAACATCAACATATTTGTCGATACATGTTGTATAATCTTGCGTGGGAAGCTATCATATAAATGTATAAAACGTTTACTAACATACGCGAAGGGAAGAATAGCATGTCACATTCAATCGAACAACTTTCTATCAACACGATTCGCACATTATCCATTGATGCGATTGAAAAAGCAAACTCTGGTCACCCAGGAATGCCAATGGGTGCAGCACCAATGGCTTATACATTATGGACTCAATTTATGAAACACAATCCAAATAACCCAACGTGGTTTAACCGCGATCGTTTCGTATTATCTGCAGGTCATGGTTCAATGTTATTATACAGCCTACTTCACCTATCTGGTTATGATGTAACAATGGATGACTTAAAGAACTTCCGTCAATGGGGAAGCAAAACTCCAGGACATCCTGAGTACGGTCATACAGCAGGTGTAGACGCAACTACTGGTCCACTTGGACAAGGTATTGCAACTGCTGTAGGTATGGCAATGGCTGAAAGACATTTAGCGGCTAAATATAACCGTGATGCGTATAATGTAGTAGATCATCATACATACGCTATTTGTGGTGATGGAGATTTAATGGAAGGCGTTTCTGCTGAAGCATCTTCATTAGCTGCTCATTTACAATTAGGTCGTCTTGTTGTGCTTTACGATTCAAACGATATTTCATTAGATGGCGATTTAAATCGTTCATTCTCTGAAAGTGTAGAAGATCGTTACAAAGCATACGGATGGCAAGTAATCCGTGTTGAGGATGGAAACGATATTGAAGCAATCGCGAAAGCAATTGAAGAAGCGAAAGCTGACGAAAAACGCCCAACGCTAATTGAAGTAAGAACGACAATTGGTTTCGGTTCTCCAAACAAATCAGGAAAATCAGCTTCACACGGTTCTCCGCTTGGTGTAGACGAAACAAAATTAACGAAAGAAGCATACGCTTGGACTGCTGAACAAGACTTCCATGTAGCAGAAGAAGTATATGACAACTTCCGTAAAACAGTACAAGATGTTGGTGAAACAGCGCAAGCGGCTTGGAACACGATGCTAGGTGAATATGCACAAGCATATCCAGAATTAGCAAACGAACTGCAAGCAGCAATGAACGGTCTTCTTCCAGAAGGTTGGGAACAAAGCTTACCAACTTATGAATTAGGATCAAAAGCAGCAACACGTAATTCTTCAGGTGCTGTAATTAATGCAATTGCAGAGTCTGTACCATCATTCTTCGGTGGATCTGCTGACCTTGCCGGTTCTAACAAAACATACATGAATAACGAAAAAGACTTTACAAGAGCTGATTACAGCGGAAAAAACATTTGGTACGGTGTGCGTGAGTTCGCAATGGGTGCAGCAATGAACGGTATCGCACTTCATGGCGGTTTAAAAACTTACGGTGGTACGTTCTTCGTATTCTCTGACTACTTACGTCCAGCAATTCGTCTTGCAGCATTAATGCAATTGCCTGTAACGTATGTATTTACACATGACAGTATTGCTGTTGGTGAAGATGGTCCAACACATGAACCAATCGAACAATTAGCAGCACTTCGTGCAATGCCAAACGTTTCTGTTATTCGTCCAGCAGACGGTAACGAATCAGTTGCAGCTTGGAGAATAGCTCTAGAATCAACAAAAACACCAACTGCATTAGTGTTAACTCGTCAAGACCTTCCAACATTAGAAGGTGCAAAAGACGACACTTATGAAAAAGTAGCAAAAGGTGCATATGTAGTTTCTGCAAGCAAAAAAGAAACTGCTGATGTAATCTTAATTGCAACTGGATCTGAAGTAAGCTTAGCAATTGAAGCGCAAAAAGCTCTAGCAGCAGACGGCGTTGATGCAGCTGTTGTTAGCATGCCATCTATGGATCGCTTTGAAGCTCAAACTGCTGAGTACAAAGAATCTGTACTACCAAAAGCAGTAACGAAACGTTTCGCAATTGAAATGGGTGCTACAATCGGATGGCACCGTTACGTAGGTCTTGATGGAGATGTACTAGGTATCGATACATTCGGTGCTTCTGCTCCTGGTGAGAAGATTATGGAAGAGTATGGATTTACTGTAGAGAACGTTGTTCGTAAAGTAAAAGAAATGCTTTAATGATTTTAGAAAAATCTCTCCGGCATGGAGAGGTTTTTCTATGTAAATGAGTTTTTTCGACAGAAAAAGTTTTTTATCTCTCCGCAGTCAGACAATCATTGCAAATTTTCTTCTATATAATGAAGAGAAAAGGTTGTCCAGATTGGGAGGGGAAAAATGAAAACGTATGAATTGTATTTAATTCAAGAGGATATTGCGAAAGCTTATTTTGGTCGTGAATATTTGTTTTTTGATTTATTTGCTCGATTTTCAGAATCTGGGTCCCTTTCGGAGAAAAAAGTACTATATAAACAAATGATGTATATAACGATGCCATTACAAGTAATGAAAATTCATCATAAATTAGAGCAAGCTTTGCGCGTTCTTGGTAAATATGATAGAACACATCGTACACATACACTTTTTACGGGAGCGGAATATGGCGAAATAATGGTGAAACCACACTATATTCGCATGAATACCTCTGGAAATGTCTCTATGGAAACGACTTTCTTTGAGGTGTTAAGAAAGTGTGAATTAACATTTTTAGCTATGGATTATGAAAATACAAAGTATGGATGGCTGAATCCTTTAAAACAAGTACGAACATATGTGTAAAAAATGTCGAATTCTATCTTGTCTTATTGAAAAGGTTTTAGTACACTGTAAGGTAGACAACATGAAGGAGGAAAATATATGCCAATTTGGTTAGGTATTCTAGTGGGCGTAGTAGCACTAGTAGCAGGCGTGGCGTTAGGATTTTTCATTGCCCGCAAATACATGATGAACTACTTAGAAAAAAATCCACCAATTAATGAACAAATGTTAAAAATGATGATGATGCAAATGGGACAAAAACCTTCCCAAAAGAAAATCAATCAAATGATGAGCGCGATGAGCAAGCAACAAACGAAATAAGCGGATGGGTAATTCTTAGAGCCGCAAGCGTTTCATCAATATGATATAAGCATTAATTTCGTGTGAATGAATAAACTCAATGTATTCATTGGTTTATCTTTCTCTGAAATTTTCATGGAATTTGCTTTGTTTTTCTTAAAAACCACTTTTTCTGTTGGAATATAAACCAATGGAAAAGGTGGTTTTTTTGTTGGAATTAGAAGATGTAATTGAAGAGTATTTGTACCACTGTTTGGCAAAAGGGTTCACATCTAAGACAATGAAGAACAAGCGCCAAGAAATGAAGCATTTAAAAAAATTTCTATAGATATATAAGTTGAATTAAAAGATTACAATCGAATGCATAATCGATCGATCACTTTTTCAGGTGTGCGATTTAATTCCTGAATAAAAGCCTGTACATTTTTTTGAATTTCATAAATCGATGAATAAAAAACATTATGAATGATGTCTGATTTGAGCCATTTCCATACCCCTTCAATTAAATTTAAATCGGGACTGTAGGGAGGTAAAAACACTAATTCTAAGCGATGACAGTGTTTCCTTAAAAGTGGTTGGATGAGCTTCGCATGATGAATACGCGCATTATCTAGAATAAGAGCTATTTTCCCGTTGGGATACAGTTCAAGTACATGCTGAAGAAAACGAAGAAATGCTTCGGCATCATACCGCTCCTCTTCTACACAAACTAACTCACCTGTTTCATAATTAAGTGTACCAATAAGTTTAACACCTTGGTGTTTCCCATAAGTAGGAATACTGCGTTGTTTTCCTTTTAAAAACCATGTATGCTGCAGTGCTTGGTAATCGCGGATCATGGACTCATCTTGAAACAGAAGATGGTCAATCTCCTCGTTTAAAAGTTTTTTTTTTATAGGCGGGGAAGGTAACTTCCCTAAACTCTTGTTGTTTCACCGGGTCTGCTTTCGCTAATGTATACGTCGGTTTTGTGTAACTAAGCCCTAAATCATGTAAAAGTCGAGACACCCCGCGAAGTGTGTAACTTACGTTCCATTCTCTTTTAATGAAAGAAGCGATAATGGATAAAGTCCAATTATGTTTAGCTGGAAATCCAACATCAACGGGTAGATGAGATGCAATCACTTGAACTAACTCCTGTTCTTGTTCAGGGGCTAATTTACGTGGTGCTCCTGTTGATTGTCCCATGAGTAAGCCATGCAATCCTTTTTCTTTGTAAGCATTCACATAATTATAGATTGTTTTTTCAGAACGACCAATCATGTTCATTATTTCTTTTATAGAAAAGCCTTGTACATAGAAATAGATCGTTTGATAACGTTCATACATTCGTTTCGTTTTAGTCGTTTTCATTGCTACAAGTAGGCTTTCTTTTTCGTTTTGGTGTACATGTGTCATTTTGCTCCGCTCCATTTGTCAATATATGTTACTTATTATATTTCGACAAACAGTAGCTGTAACCTTTTAATTCAACTTATATAGTAAAAAAGGAAGGTTCCCTTATCTTTCTTTCGCTAACGCTCTCCTGTTCGCCTTCGGCTCATTATCTCATTTCGTTCAGTCTGCTTCCGCCATTTTCTTCATACAATAAAAATTCAAATGAATTTTAAAGAAGTATGAAAAATGTAAACATTCTACTATGAACAATTCTCGCAGTGGAATGTTTTTGAAGGTTTGCAAGGATCTGATTTTTGGAAATATTACATAATAGGAAGTTTATGTGTATGGAAAAATACGACATTTTTATTAGTGGTAGTGTGAAATTCATAAAAGGGGAGCAGGGATATGAAAATGTTGAAAAAATGGGGAGTTACGCTATTGATGGTGGCATTAGTGGCTGGATGTTCGTCAAAGACAGATACAGTCAAAGAAGAACCTAAAAATGAAGAATCAAAAATAGAAGAAAAGGTAGAACAAACTAAGGTTGAACAGGCTAAAGAAGAGCCAAAAATAGATTTAGTTAATATTGAGAAAGAAAAAAGACAAAAATATGTTAATAATATTGTCATCATTACTGAAAAAACTGGTATATCGAACAAACTTATAGAGAAACTTCTTATGGAAGCAAATAATAACACAAGTTTGTTTGGAGGCAATAAGTGGAAAGATGCTATAAGAAATGGATACAAAGCAATTGGAAATGATTATGACACATTAAAAACATACCCACAACAACATATTCCAGATGCATATAAACAACATCATGAAACATTATTAAAAAGTTATGAAACTTACATGGATAGTGGAGTGAAAATAATACTCTCAGTAGAGGAATTAAATTCAAGCAAAATGAAAGAAGGATTAGAATTAAAACAGGCAGCCATAGAATTGTTAAATAAATATACTAATGATATTAAAAGCGTTCCAGACCCAAAATAACTAAGAAAATGAGGGGAATGCAATTTTAATTGTAAAAACACAATGTAAGGATAGTTATAGTGGTGATATGATTTCAAAGGTGAAATATTTAAAAATAGATTTGGGTGCTGAATAGAACATTATTCTTCTGAGGTTGCTTGGATGAAAGAGTTTAGACAAAAGCAGTAAATGATTTTAACTTGTGAAGTGACGATTTAAAAAAATAGACGAATGATAAACCACTTTTGTATAAGATGCTGGAATTTTATAGACAAGGTAAATGAAGATGTGCTATATTTTTCTTAACAGAAATAGCGGTGGAAAATAGTCGTCAAACCTTGATATATAAGGGTTTTGATGCAAATGGGGCAAAAACCTTTCCAAAAGAAAAGGGCACTCTTACCGAGTGTCCTTTTCTTTTGGTTATAATAAGTGTTTAAAACTTTTAAAAATTCTGTGTTTTTGTTAAACTGAAAACATCGCTCATTTTAAGGGAGGAGGATAAATATGAAAGTGTTTTTTAATTTAGCTTGGTTTTTTAAGCAAGAAAAACGAGCGTACATAATCGGAATTATTATGTTATTTGGTGTCGCGCTTCTTGAACTTGTAGCGCCAAGAGTACTAGGTATTGTAGTAGATGAAATTAATAATGGAACATTAACGTCTGAAAAATTGTTGAACTGGGTTATTCTATTAGTAGTTGTAGGAATTACGATGTATATATTACGTTACTTATGGCGTATTATGATTTTTGGATCTTCTTTAAAACTAGCGCGTCAACTGCGAAAGAATTTATATGAACATTTTACTAAAATGAGCCCATCCTTTTATCAATCACGTCGCACAGGCGATTTGATGGCACATGCGACAAATGATATTCAGGCGATTCAGCAAACTGCGGGGTCAGGTGTTTTAACACTCGTTGATTCCTTAGCTGTTGGAGGATGTGTACTCGTAGCGATGGGATTTACAATTAGTTGGAAGTTAACGTTATTAAGTTTAATTCCGATGCCAATTGTAGCTATTTCTACAAATTATTATGGAACTTTATTGCATAGAAGATTTCATAAGGCACAGCAAT
This sequence comes from Bacillus silvicola, assembly GCF_050524305.1. Classification (NCBI taxonomy): domain Bacteria; kingdom Bacillati; phylum Bacillota; class Bacilli; order Caryophanales; family Bacillaceae; genus Bacillus; species Bacillus silvicola. The sequence goes on along the minus strand of NZ_JBNGVC010000012.1, from coordinate 577,965 downwards.
CGTTTTCTGAAATCAATGATAAAGTACAAGAAAGTATGAGTGGGATGAAGGTAATTCGCTCACTTGGACAAGAGAAAGAGGATTTACAAGCGTTTCGGAAAAAATCTGAAGATGTCGTACACAAAAATATGCTAGTTGCACGTATTGACTCGTTATTCGATCCAACGATTTCTTTAATTGTCGGATTTTCATTTTTGATCGCAATTTGTTACGGATCATTATTAGTCGTACGGGGTGAATTAACTGTAGGTGAATTGGTAACATTTACAACGTACTTAGGGACACTTGTATGGCCAATGTTAGCGTTTGGATGGCTATTTAATATTATGGAGCGTGGACGTGCTTCGTATGATCGTGTGGAGAAAATACTTTCACAAACTTCAGATGTAGTGAATAGGGACAATGCTATAAATACTATAGCAAGTGGTGATGTTTCGTTCGCTGTTGATTCGTTTTCTTATAAAAAGAATGAACTATTAAACTTAAAAGATATTTACTTTAATTTAAGAAAGGGTGAAACGTTAGGAATTGTAGGACGTACCGGTGCAGGGAAGACGACGTTGTTAAAATGTTTAATTCGAGAGTATGATCATTTTAATGGTGAATTAAAAGTTGGGGAGCGGGATATTCGAGACTTAACACTTCACGGTGTGCGTTCTGCAATTTCATATGTACCGCAAGATCACTTTTTATTTTCAGCGAGTATTGGGGAGAACATTGCTTTTGGAAAGGCCGATGCTACATATAAAGAAATTAGCCGAGCTGCTGATATTGCTTGTATCCATAATGATATATTTCAATTTCCAGAAGGGTATGACACTGTAGTAGGTGAAAGGGGCGTTTCACTATCAGGAGGTCAAAAACAGCGAATCTCTATTGCGCGTGCATTATTGACAAATGCTGAAATTTTAATATTAGATGATTGTTTATCAGCCGTAGATGCAAAAACAGAAGAAACTATTTTAACTGCATTGAAACGAGAAAGAGCAGAGAAAACGACGATCATTACTGCCCATCGTTTAAGTGCTATTCAGCATGCAAATCTTATTCTTGTTATTGATGAAGGTAGGGTTATGCAGCGAGGGACACATGAGCAATTAATGAAAGAAAATGGTTGGTATAAAGAAATGTACGAAAGCCAGCAGTTAGAGGCATTAGTAGAGAAAGGAGGCGTATGATGGCTGAGAAAAAACGGAGTGATTTAAGAAGGTTGCTTTCTTATATGAGGCCTTATAAAGGGTTATTAGCGTTAGCATTTTTATTTCTAGTTGGTGCAACTGTAACTGAAATGATGGGTCCTTTTTTAATTAAACAATTTCTTGATGAACACTTAGTGCCAGGTAACTTTGAACAATCAGCACTTGTAACCCTATTTGTAGTGTATATTATTGCTCATTTATTAAAAGTATTATTTACTTATTTAGACTTATTGTACTTTCAAAATATCGCTTTTAAGATTGTCCAAGATATGCGAGTTGAAGTGTATGAGCATGTTCAAAAATTGTCATTAAGCTTCTTTGATCGTACGCCGATTGGTACGCTCGTATCCCGCATAACGAATGATACAGAAGCGATTAAGGATTTTTATGTTAGTGTACTATCAACATTCGTGAAAAATGTAGTCTTTTTAGTAGGGATTTTAGTAGCGATGTTTTTATTAGATGTAAAATTAGCGCTATTTTCGCTCATATTAATTCCGATAATGCTTGCAATTATGGTGTTGTATCAACGGAAAAGTGCAGCTTTTTATTTAGAGGTACGTAATCAGCTGAGTATATTAAATGCAAAGTTAAATGAGTCCATTCAAGGTATGAATATTGTTCAGGTGTTCCGACAAGAAAAGCGGATGAGAAAAGAATTTGAAGAAGTGAACAATAAACATTTTAATGCTGGACGCCGTACATTGAAATTAGATGCATTACTTTTACGTCCAGCAACAGATCTTGTTCATATTGTAGCAATTGCGTTAGTACTTGGTTTATTCGGAATCGATGCTTTAAAGAGTCCTGTTGAAGTAGGGGTTTTATATGCTTTCGTTAACTATATTCATCGTTTCTTCCAGCCGGTAAATGAGATGATGATGAAACTATCTTTCTTCCAGCAAGCGCTTGTTTCATCATCGCGTGTATTTCATTTAATGGATGATAAAGATTTAGCTCCTGTTCAAATTGGGAGTGAACAGCCACGAGTAGCTAATGGGGAAATTCAGTTTAAAGATGTTACTTTTTCATATGATGGAAAGCGTGACGTTTTAAAAAATGTATCTTTTCACGTAAAGCCAGGGCAAACGGTTGCTTTTGTAGGGCATACTGGTAGCGGAAAGAGTACGATTATGAATTTATTAATGAGATTTTACAATATTAAATCAGGAAATATTGTAATAGACGGAGTAGATTTAGAAAAGTTTGAAGAACAAGAAATTCGAAAGAAAATTGGTCTTGTGCTGCAAGATGCATTTTTATTTGCTGGAAATGTAAAGCAAAACATTCGTATGTATAATGAAGAGATTACGGATGAAGAGATAGAGGAAGCGGCAAAGTTTGTGCAAGCGAATACGTTTATTGAAAAATTACCAGAGCAGTATGATACAGAAGTTGTCGAAAGAGGAGCTGCATTTTCTAGTGGTCAAAGGCAATTAATTGCTTTTGCTAGAACGATAGCAACCAATCCGAAAGTATTAGTGTTAGATGAAGCGACGGCAAATATTGATACAGAAACAGAGGAGGCTATCCAAACGGCATTGCAGCAAATGCGAAAAGGCAGAACAACGATAGCGATTGCGCACAGATTGTCTACAATCCAAGATGCGGATCAAATATTTGTTATGCATGAAGGGGAAATTGTAGAAAGCGGAGCACATCAAGAGTTACTTAGTAAACAAGGACTTTATTACAATATGTACTTACTGCAAAATAAAGGTAGTTTGCAAAAGGCCTTGTAATTACAAGGCCTTTTTTGCGGTGTTAAAAGTGTATTAATGGAGTTTCTAGTGTAGGGTGTAGTTTCAATTTCACTTTTTTCTTAAACATCTCGACAAAATAAATATATTAGAACTTTATTACTATAGCATAAAAGTCGTGTCCACTAACTGAAGTTATACATATTGTATACGGAATAAAAAAAATTGATAGGAGCTTTTATATGCAAAATAGATCCAGTTCAAATGTTACGTTTATCGATGTGTCTCATTGGGAAGGAAACATCGATTGGAATGCTGTGAAGTCATCTGGTATTCCAGCGGCGTATGCAAAAGCGACGGAAGGTGTGAACTATATTGACCCTACTTTCGTTCAAAATGTACAAGCTGCGAGAAATGCGAATGTATTAATTGGTGCATATCATTTTGCGCACCCAGAACAAAATGATGCCATTTCAGAAGCGAAATATTTTGTGAATATATTACAGAGTAATCAGACGGACTTAATTCCTGTTTTAGATTTAGAATCGCCAACGGATACTAGCAATAGTAGTTTAACGGGTGCGACTATATCGAATTGGGCAAGAAGTTTCGTAAATTATGTGAAACAAGCTACTGGGAAAAATGTAATGTTATATACAGGAGTTTGGTATATTAATGAATTTGGAATTAGCGGGTTAAGTGACATTCCACTATGGATTTCCAGATATTCTAGTATACCGCCTGTTGATGCTGGTGGATGGACAGAGTGGACAGCATGGCAGTACACAGATTCTGGGCAAATTTCAGGTGTAGGAAATTGTGATGTATCAGCAGCTGTTTCATTAGAAGCTTTACAAGGAAATGGAGCAAGTGGTGGAGGTAATGTTCCCACGCCTAATAATGCGACTCCAGTATACGGAGTTGCTGTAATTAATGGAGATAATGTGAATTTACGAAGTGGACCATCTTTACAGTCTAGTGTAATTCGCCAATTGAATCGTGGCGAATCATATGAAGTTTGGGGAGAACAAGATGGATGGCTCTGTTTAGGGACAAATCAGTGGGTATATAATGATTCAAGTTATATTCAGTATAAACATTATGTGGCAACTATTACTGGCGATAATGTGAATCTGCGAGACGCTCCATCATTAAATGGGAATGTTATAAGACAGTTACATCATGGTGAATCATATCGAGTATGGAGTAAGCAAGATGGATGGCTTTGCTTAGGGACAAATCAATGGGTATACTATGATTCAAGTTATATTCAGTATGGTGTACAATAAAGTGAACTTAAAAGGTATCTCGACTGAGGTGCCTTTTATTAAAAATATATAATTTTTACAAAGTGTATATTAAAAGCATAGTATAATATAATCGATATATTTATAAAAATAATCGGACGTGAAATAAAGGAGAAAAAATATGGAGTATGTGCTAATAGGTGGAATTTTAATATTATTAGCTGCAGTGTTTGTACTGTTTTATAAAAATAAACAGTTAGAATCAGAGAGCCAGCAAGTAGAATTTGAAAAGAAACAAGCGATTGAAACATATGAAAGTGAAATTGCAGCTACGATTACAGAGCATAAAGAACAACAAAGCACTTTAAAGAGTATGGAGCAAAAAAAATATAATGATTTACAAGTGAGTACAGCTAGAGAACTTGAAAATATGCGTATGATGAAAAATCAACTAGCTGTTCAACATAGTAAAGAACGTAGTGAAATGCAAGATAAGCATAGTAATGAGCTACATATGTTTCAAAATTTAATTGCAGATTTACGAGAGTATGCCAAAAATGGTGCCGAAGTGAATACACATGAAGCATTACATTATATGAAACGAGGTTTTGTTGAGCAAGGAATCATACTAGAAGATGAGTTTCATATTATGCCGAATATCTTTATGAGAAGTAATAAAGATAGACATAAACGTGACGTAAACGATAATCGAATCCATCATCTCATCTTATGTAAAACTGGTATTTATCTACTGGAGACGAAAGAATGGACAGGGAAATTAATCCATGGCTTAACGAGAGAAAATGCAGGTATATATTCATTTATGATTGAGGAAATTGGCAAGTATCAGCATGAAATTGAAAAAGAAGAGACATTTGAATTTATTACGGATGGAACTTCATTAACTTTGCAAGTAAGAAATGAAGGGAATCCAGCGTATAAAGCGAAAATACTATCTCAAACTTTATATAATTGTTTGGAAGAAATGCAAGTAGATATTGTAAAGGGAAAAATAAAACCGATTGTATATTTTGAAAATGAAAGTGGAAAAGAAGTTATTGATCTTTCTAATGAAGAATTGCCGAGATTTAAAGATAGAGAGCAAATTGTAACGTTTTTCAGAAATGAAGTTTTAACAAGTAAAGTAATATATACAGCACAAGAACTACGAAAGATTAGAGATATGATTGGCCAGATGAATTATGTTGCGAAGTAAAACTTTAATCAGTGGGGCATTCCCCGCTGATTATTAACCCGCATCAATCGGACTTTTATGGTCAGTACGACTGCCACATAACTTCTTTACAGCTGAATTTTGAGCTGGGAGTGTCACTAAAGGGATAAAGTAGGTGTTATTTGGGTGGAGAAAGGTAAAAGCTCTATATTGTGGGGAATATTGTACATTTATTTTTGTTTGTATATATTAATGTATCTTGTGTTTATCTTTGTTATTGATATGGTTCATGTGTCATTGAGTGTAACGAGTATTTTTGTAGTAGCAATGCCTTTTATTCTACTAGTTATTATTCAAAAGGCTGTCTTACATGTATCAGCAAGACGTGATAAAGATAAGAAACAGCTGTTCACTGTAATGATGGTTGCTCTCATTCCATTGATAGTATGCACTTTACAATTAAGTTTAAATAAATACACTTCAAACTTTAATCAGGATCGGTGGTTAAATGATGAGGAAAAACGGGTATATATGATAGATGACTTATTAAAGCGGCATAAATTGATAGGGAAATCAAACGAGGAAATCATAAAATTGTTAGGGGTCCCTACGAAAACAAGCAGTTTGGAAACGGGAATTACTACACTATACTATCTTGGGAATGAACGTAGTTTCATTCCTATAGATAGTGAATGTCTTGTTTTGCAATTTGATAAAGATGGTAGAGTTATAGAGTATAAGGTACAACGAGATTGAAATAGTGAGAGGAGAAGCTATATCTTTTATAGCTTCTTTTCTATATTCCAATATAGAAAAAACAGGTAAATAGTAGTCATTCCTATCTATACGAATGAGATAGAGTTTGTTATATTGTAAATGGTTATTTAGTTTAGAAGTTTACTAGATAGTATTAAATCTTTTAGATTAGGGAGGGAAGTTAACACGAATTTCGATATAAGCGTGTTAAATAATTATTATGAAAAAAGGATTTTATAATGTTTTAGCTGCATCAGTTGTATTTAGTATGGTAACGATTCCAACTTTTTCCTATGCTGACACAGTAGAAAAGACCGTAACAATTTCAACTGAAGAGCAAGCTTTAAAAAGTATTGAAAAACATATGAAAGATGAAGATGGGCGTGGAGAGGACAAAGGAGTAACAACTGAAGCGCAAGGAGATTTTCTTGTACATATAATAAGTTCAGCATCTTTATTTGATTCTGCTGATTTACAAAAAGCAACAGGTGTGCAGCTTTCTAATCAAGTAGTGAAAGCCGAGAAACGAAAAGGAAACGCTTACTATGTTGAAACATCATCTGGAGCTGGGTGGATACAAAATAGTGAAGGAAATGTAGAGGTTAAGGAAGTTTATCGCTTGGTAAACGAAAAGTTAGTAATTAATGAAGAGACAGCTACATATACCGCACCATTTAATTCATATAAAGATGAGAAAGTGTTACAACCGCAAACAATTATTGCAATTGGACAAGTTGGAAAGTGGTTCCAAGTCCAAATAGATAATGAGGTGAAATGGATTTATGCACCTTCAGCAAAATTTGAAGGGATAAAGGCCTCGCTTATTCAAGACACAACACCAACACGTACAAAACGTGCAGCTGTTATGTATGCAGCGCCATCAGCAGAGAAAACAACGGATATTTACGGTGTACCATTAAAGGAAATGATTGTGCCAACAGGAAATGAAAATATTCGTCCAGGCAATGCGATGAAACCAAAATACATTACAATTCATGAGACAGATAATTATAGTGTTGGAGCAAATGCTAAAAACCATGCACAATATTTATACAGTCAAGCAACAGGAACGACTGATCGTTCAGCATCTTGGCATTTTACAGTAGATGATAAAGAAATTTATCAACATCTACCATTAAATGAAAATGGTTGGCATGCTGGAGATGGAGCAGAGGGAACTGGTAATAGAGAATCCATTGCAATTGAAATTGCTGTCAATCAAGATGGTGATTATAATAAAGCTGTGGAAAATGCTCGCAAACTAGCAGCCTATTTAATGGGGGAATTAAATATTCCTTTAGAAAATGTGAAAAAACATCAATTTTGGAGCGGAAAGAATTGTCCGGCTATTATGATAAATAATAATGCATGGGAACCATTCTTACAGGGAACAAAAGCTTATTATGATGCAAATCATAAAGATGATATTACAGGCGGTTGGTATGAAGCGGATATTCGTGAATTAGATAAAAGAGGTATTATGGTTGGAGACGGAAAGGGTTCTTACTGGCCAGAACGCCTTGTAACACGTGGTGAATTTGCGAATTTAGTTTCAAGATCATTGCAATTACCAGAGGGGAAATCGAATTTCAAAGATATAAGCACAGCTCATCCATCACTAGTAGATGGTATTAATCGTGCAGCTAGTGCTGGGATTATAAGTGGACGAGGAAATGATATATTTGCTCCGAATGATACGATTAAACGTGATGAAGCTGTCATTATGATTGATCGTGCATTGCAATACAAAAATATAAAAGGTAATTTAGTTCCATTACCATTTACGGATCAAAATTTAGCGTATGATAAACAGGCGGTTCAACGTGTTTATGGGTTAGGTATCGTAAAAGGGAATGAGAATAATGAGTTTATGCCAAAAGGTTCTGCAACACGTGGGGAATCTGCAGCATTTATTAATAGAATGTTAAAAGTAATAGAGAGTAAATAATGAAAAGGCACTCGCTTTGGCGAGTGCTTTTTTATTTTTCAATATGTTATAGAAAGGGGATGTGAATTTTGACTGGAATAAGGAATGAAAGTGGTGGTGATGCATATATTTAGAGGCATTGGGTAGTTTTTTGTATAAAATGAAAAGGAGGTAGGACGGTGAAATCAATACCGACTGAAGTCCTGAGTAAGGAATTGATGGAAAGAGAAGGGGTTATATCTATTACAGTGATGGAATTTGAAAAGATAGAAGTGGCCGGAGTAGTTGTTTCTGGGCCCGCTGTTATTTTGATTAATCAAGAGTAAGTACATATTATTAATATAGAAAAAGTAGAAAGAGCATCCATTTAGGATGCTTTTTGTTTGTATAGAAGTGCGCATGTGATAGATAATTGGAATATTGGAGGGGGAATATGTGGCAATTATTATAACAATGTTATTAATGGGAGTTTTATTAGGGTTTGTCGGAGCAGGAGGGGCAGGATTTATCATCGCAATACTCACTTTAGTATTCCATATCCCTATTCACGTTGCTCTTGCAACATCTCTAACTGCTATGGCATTTACGACATTATCTGGGGTATTAAGTCATTATAGAGAAGGGAATGTTGTGCTTGTAATAGGCGGAATTGTTGGGGGATTTGGAGCGATTGGTTCCTTTATTGGTTCGAAGTTTGGTTCGCTAATACCAGCGAATCTTCTACACTGGTTTACAGCGGGAATGTTATTTTTATCTGCAATTTTTATGTTTATTAGATTAATTATATTTCAAAAAAAGGAACGGTCGTCTTTAAAAGGGCGTAACGAACTTTCGAAAGATAACTTGATTAAATGTATATGTCTCGGACTGGTTACTGGAATGTTAGCTGGTTCATTTGGGATTGGTTCAGCACCTTTTATCCAACTTGGATTAATAGTTCTATTAGGATTAACAATTCAGCAATCTGTAGGCACGACAATGCTTGTTATATTACCAATCGCAATTGGAGGTGGGCTTGGATATAGTTCGGAAGGGTATTTAGATTATGTATTATTAGTACAAGTTTTAATCGGGACAATGTTAGGGGCATATATAGGAGCTAAGTTTACAAATTATGCACCTCGCATGCTTTTAAGATTTTCAATGATTATGACACCGATACTAGCTGGATGTATGTTGTTAGTAGAGTAAAGAAAATTATTAATATATTTTACGAATGAATTATGTAAGTAATTCATATTTCCAATATAAAAGGATTTGCTTTAATATAATGAGTGTAAAGTTCGAGTATTCGAAGTATTACTTGAATTATATCCCTATCCCTTTTCTAAAAAATGCGAACAAGTTTTGCCCTATTCTATTCAATAGTTTATTGTATAGAAATATATTGTTCGATGACCATTATGGAACGCACATAATGGGTAAATCCCGATCCTTAAAGAGGATGCCCCTAATCTTCATGTGAAAATATGATCGGATAAGAAAGCTGACCAGTTTATGGTTAGCTTTCTTTTTGTTCAAAAACTATTTCTTCTTTAATTTCTGTTTGCAATAATAAAGCTTTTCCAAAACGACGTTTACATTCCGCACGCACTTTTTCAATGGCTAGTAGCTGAGTAGTGGCAGGAACTGTTACGATAGCTTGGCGAGGTTTTCGGTTTTCTTCACAAAAGACACATTCCACAACATATTTAGAAATCATATTTTCATCCTTCCGTTTTTAATTTCTAAGAAGGGATTGTCTATGAAGTTAATGTGATCTTTCGTCATTAGTTTACTTTTTTCCTCTTTTTTCAAGGAGAAAATGATAAAGAAGGTGAATTTTTATAGGGGAGGGATGTATATGGAAAGATGGGTAGGTTGTGCAGCAGTATGTGTAAATGAAAGAAATGAAGTTTTAATGGTGTTGCAAGGGCAAAAGGGTGAAGAAAAAAGGTGGTCTGTTCCAAGTGGTGGGCTTGAAAATGGAGAAACACTAGAAGAATGTTGTATTCGAGAAGTTTGGGAAGAAACGGGTTACAATGTGGAGGTTGTAAATAAAATATACGAAAAAGAAGGTATTACATACGGGGTTCCTGTATACGTTCATTATTATGTCGTTAAAAAAATAGGCGGTAGTATGAAAATCCAAGATCCTGATGAGTTAATACATGAAATTGCTTGGAAGAGGATAGATGAAATGAAGGAATTAACGCTATCTTTCCCGGAGGATTATAAGATTTTAAATAAATATATAAATAAAAAAACGAGTGTTTAAACACTCGCTTTTTTAATGTATCCAAGATAAGAAAAGCGGAACGATAACTAAACTAGCTCCGGCTGTTAAAAGCATTGATAAACTTGCAATTGTACCTTCGACAGGACCGATTTCAAATGCTTTTGATGTTCCGGTTCCATTCGCGCTAGTACCTAGCATTATACCTTTTGCAAGCGCTGTTTTAATGCGGCATATGCGTATGAGAGTAGGACCGAGTAATGCCCCAGTTAAGGCAGTTAATACGACGAAAACTGCTGTTAATTGTGACATGCCACCAATCATTTCTGAAATAGCCATTGCAATAGGTGTCGTTACAATATGTGGTGCTAAACTCTGTTCGATTGATGAATCAATTTGAAAAAAATTAGCTAATAGTGCTGAAGTAATAACTGATAGAAAAGAACCGACAATGACATTAATTAAAATAGCAGTTCCATGTTTTTTTAATAGATCAAAATATTTATAGATTGGCCATGCGAAAGCAACCGTTGCAGGTTTTAATAATTCTGTTAACCAATGACCACCGGATTCGTAGGTTTCGTATGGTGTATCTAATCCGAGTAATAAAGCAATTAAAATGATTGGGCATACAAGAAGGGGAGAAAGTAAGCTCCAATTCCAGCGTTGATACATTTTTTTAGATACCCAATATGTGAATAGTGTTAATAGCAAACAAAGAAAGCCGATCATTGTGTTGATCCTTTCCGCTTTAATAGCAATTCTGTTAATAGTCCCGTTACGAGAGTGACACAAAGTGTACTAATCACGATAATTAAAATGAGATCGATTCCATATTGTGATAGTGTATCTTTGTAGCGTATGACAGCGACTGCAGAAGGAATGAAAAATAAAATAAGTTCTTTTAATAAAAAGTCTGCTCCGTCTTGTATCCACTCTTTTTTCACCAGGTTAAATTTTAATGAAATTAATAATAAAAAAATACCGATTATGCTTCCTGGAACTGGGAGGTGTGCCTGTTTTGCGATCCATTCACCTGTCCAAGCGAAACAAAATAATAATAAAATTTGCCCGCTTAACTTCCACCATTTCATACAGTAACCACCTCTTTCTTTTTTTACATAAAAATTGTAAAAAAGAATTAACAATTTCTACTATACGTTCATTCAAAATATTTGTCTAATATATAAATTATATGTTATTAATATATTAGACGTATTAATTGAAAGTGAAAAGGGTGTCCAAAATGGAATTACGGCATTTGCAATATTTTGTTGTTGTGGCAGAAGAGTTACACTTTGGACGAGCGGCTGCTCGTTTACAAATGACACAACCACCACTTAGTCAACAAATTCAGCAATTAGAAAAAGAAATGGGAGTTCTGTTATTTTCAAGAACGAAGAGAAAGGTTGAATTAACAGAAGCAGGAGAAATGTTTTTAAAAGAAGTAAAAAAAGCGTTTGAGCAAATTGAAAAAGCAGTAGAAGTTGCACAAAGTGCGCAAAGGGGAGAAGTTGGATCACTCTCAATTGGTTTTGTAGGTGCGGCGATATATGATATTTTACCGTCTATCGTCAGGGAGTATAGAAAGAAATTTCCGAGAGTGTCTGTCGCATTACATGAATTATCTACACCAGATCAAGTGCATGCACTTCATGATAATCGTATTGATATTGGATTTTTACGTCCACCAATTCCAACACAATTATTAGAGTTAGAACCAATTCAAAGGTTATCTTGTACTTTATGTTTGCCAAAGGCACATCCACTTGCAGAGAAAGATGAAATACATATAGAAGATTTACGCGATGAACCGTTTGTATTTATTACGAGACCAGTATGGCCGGCGTTGTATGATACAATTTTATCTCTTTGTCGAGAGGTTGGCTTTAGTCCTCAAATTGTACAAGAAGCAACAGAATATCAAACAGTTATGGGGCTTGTAGCAGCAGGGATTGGGATTACAGTAATCCCTGTATCGGCAAATAAATTATATAAAACAGAAGTTGTATATAAAGAGTTATATGATTCTAATTTTGTTGCAGAAATGTCGGTAGCTTATAAAAAAATGAATACTAACCCAGAGCTTTTAGAGTTTTTGAAAATTGCAAGAGAGAAAAAAAGGATTGAAGTGGAAGATGAGAAGGGTGAGCAGTAACCATGACGGAGAAGGGATTTAATTAAGATACACAAAACTACACCTTGTTAAACAATAAAGCGGAAATGCACCTAAATTGCATTTCCGCTTTATTGTTTTTTTAGCTCGATACTAAATAGATAAACATGTTCGTTTTCTTTTAAGAGTAGATCAATATCCGTTTCTTCATCAATTGTAGGGACGCTTATAGTTTCTTTATTTGTTGGGATTACAGCGGCTAAAATCGTTTTTTGATTGTATTTTACGTTTTTAGTAGATTGAATTGTAGTAGTTGCAGAACTATTTACGATTGGAGGAGACTCTTCAGGAACAAGCGTTGAACCACCGTTGATATTAATATACCATTGGCCTTTTTCTTGTACATCTTTATCAAATTGGAGATGTGGTGCTATGAAGGAAAGCCTTATGTTCTTTTCTGAAAAATGTGATGAAGCTATGTTAGCAATTTCTTTTACTTTTTTACCATTTTGATAATAGTCAATTGTAGCATGGAGTTCATCTTTATTATTTTTGATTGTAACGTTATAAAACATTCTATTTCCTTCTCCTATAGGAGTCATTTTTAAAATATCAGATTGCTCTTTTGTTAACTTATATGGTTTAACAGTGGCACCTTCATTGTTTTTTAGTGGGCTACACAACTAGTGAAAAGTAACAAAGAAAGAATAAACAGTAATTTTACACGCGTATAACCCCTGCTTTTTACAATTATAGTGTATAAATGGTTTTATTCCCATTTTATTTTCTAGGACTAAAGGCTTAGTAAAGATTCCGATTGAAGTGCGATGTTTAAAATGTCATATTTTTATACACTAGTAGTATAGAATACGTATGTTATGAAGTAAGGTAGGGGAAGAAATTTATGTCTTTATTTCGGTTGACGAGAAAAAATATACAAACATTTGCTACCAAAAGGTTAAAACAATTTATGTGGATTGCTATGAATACAATGGTTTGTTTTTTTATGATATCATTCCGGTTCAATGAAGCTGTAATAAGTAAAGCGGAATATACACCTATATTTGTAAAGTGGTTTTATGCAATGTTTCTATTTGTAATTTTTGTGTGTATGTTCATTACTTATAAAATGACAGCCTCTCTTTTACAGAGTAGAAGAGAGGAGTTTAGATCGTATGAAGTAGTGAATATGAAGAAAAAAGAAATGTTATGTTTATTATGCCAGGAGCAATTATTAACTTACGGAGGAGCTTTCGTTTTCGGATTAATTCATGGTATGTTATTTCTGAAATTATTTATTATTATTTTTATGAAAGTAGTAGGAATCCAAGGAGTAACAAATGCACCAATTACGTTGTATGCGATAATGGTAACAGCAGTTGTTATGATAACCGTCATTATAATATCGATGTGGCAATGTTGTAGATTTATACAAAGGTTAAAAAATGAAAAGTCATATGAAACGAGGAGAAAGGCATGAGAAATCATGGCTTTTTCTTCATTTTACACATGTTATTAATCATGATACAGTGGGAAGAACTGAAAAAAAGAGTTAAGAAGAAAGGTTGTATGGAATGATAAATGAGCAAGCGATCGTAAAAGTTGATCGATTAACAAAGCGAATTGGTTCAAAGACGTTAGTAGAAAATATTAGTTTTGAAGTGAAAAAAGGTGAAGTAGTTGGCTTATTAGGACCAAATGGTGCTGGGAAAACGACATTAATGCGAATGATGGTTGGAATGATTCGTATGACAGAAGGAGAAGTATGGATTGATGGTCAATCTGTAAAACAGCAATTTGAAAAAACTGCTGCGAAAATTGGTGCTGTAATTGAGACACCGGAATTTTATCCTTTCTTAAGCGGCTATGAAAATTTAACATATTTCGGAAGAATGAATGGCAATGTGACCGAAGAACGTATCGATGAAGTAGTGCAATTGCTAGGGATGGGACAAGTAATTGATCGTAAAGTAAAAGCATATTCACTCGGTATGAGACAGCGTTTAGGAATTGCTCAGGCGCTTATTCATGATCCAGACGTATTAATACTAGATGAACCAACGAACGGATTAGATCCTAGTGGTATACATGAAATGCGGATGTACATAAAGAAAATTGCACATGAACAAGGAAAGGCGGTTCTTGTATCTAGTCACTTACTTTCAGAAGTAGAATTAATGTGTGACAGAGTTATTATTATTCAGCACGGAGAATATGTCGCAACACAAAATATTCAAAGTGACAAAAAGGAAGAAACGGAAAAAATACATATACGTGTAGATGATGTGAATAAAGCGAAAGAAGTTTTAGAATACGATGTTTTAGTAGAAGAAAACGAATTAGTTATAAACGTGAAAGATGAAGAAATTCCAAATATTCTTCGTACATTGATGGAGAAAAACATTCAAGTTTATCGTGTATATGAAGAAAGAAAAACGCTAGAAGAGCAGTTTTTAGAATTAACAGGAGGAAAAGATATTGTTTAATCTAGTTTATAACGAGTTGTATAAAATATTTAAGCGAAAGCGAACGATTATTCCTTTTGCAGTTATTGCAGTATTAATTATTGGATTAGGATGGGTTACGGTCAAGTATTTAGAGCCAGAAACAAAAGGGTGGAAAGCGGATTATACAGAACGCACTGTAGAAATAGAGAAAAAACTCGGCATGAAAAAAGCGGATATTTTAGCAGAAAAGTCAGGGGACGAGCTTGTAAAGGAATATCAGCTTAAAATGAAGTATTTGGATACGGACACAGCACCGTCAAGTAGTTCTCCGCTTTCATTTATGAGAGATACAGGTTTTATCGTATTTCCAATTTTGCTTCCGTTTATTCTTGTGTATGCAAGTACAATTTTTGCGAATGAATACAGCTGGGGAACATATAAATTTTTAACGATCCGTCCGGCAAATCGATTTAAAATATTAACAGCAAAATTTTTAGCAATCGTTATATTTGCAGCGTTATTGTTTATATTTAATATGATTTTCTCCGCTTTATGTGGACTTGTTATTTATAAATTCCAACAGCCTGCATGGAGTGAATTTATTTTCCAAGATGGAAATATAATAAAACAAAACATTTTTATGGAAGTAAGTAAGTATTATGTTTTATCGTGGTTGCCAACTATTGTGTACGCAGCGTTTGCGTTTATGATTTCTGTTTTAACGAGATCTAGTGGCGGCGCAATTGGTATTTCGCTATTTCTTGCTTTATCAGGAAATATTGCGTTAATAGCAGCAACTAGATATGAATGGGCGAAATATTTATTGCCAGCAAACACAGATTTATATAGTATTTCAAAGAATGGAAGCTTTATTGATGGGGTAACATTCCCATTCGCTTCTTGTATGCTTCTTCTGTATTTAATTGTATTTCTAGGGATTTCCTATACAATATTTATAAAACGAGATTTAACAGCATAAGCAAAAGCCGTTAAGGATTAACTTAACGGCTTTTTGTATGTGCTAATTGATGAATAGCCTCTTCGGCTAATAAGGCGAAATACTCCGCGCTAATAGGTAATGCTTGCTCATCTACTGTAAAAGCTGGATGATGCCATTCATGTGTACCACTTGTTCCCATAAAGACGAATGAACCTGGTGTTTCTTGTTGGTAAAAAGAAAAATCTTCTCCGGCCATTGATGGTGTAGGAGAGATAACGTTTAGATTCATTTGCTCTGCAATTTGAATAGAAAGATTAGTGAGTGTTTTATCGTTATGAACAGCAGGGGGGCCTGGGTAAAATCGGAATTCTATTTTTACACCTAGTGCATCAGAAACCCCTTTAATAATACGCTCCATTAATGCTGGAATCTTTTCACGTGTTTCAGCTTGGAATGTACGTACAGTTCCTTCTAACGTAGCTTTTTCAGGAATAACGTTCCACGTATTTCCTGAATGGATGTTTGTAACACTAACAACTGCATTATGAGATGAACTTATATTCCGACTTACAATTGTCTGCAGTGCCATAACAATTTGAGAAGATGCGACAATAGGGTCTACGCCAGCATCTGGTACAGCTGCATGTGTACCAACTCCGTGAATTTCAATTTCAAACCGATCAACTCCAGCCATTAGTGGCCCATCTTTAATACCGATTGTACCTACTGGTAAATCATGTTTATTATGCATACCAAAGATAGCTTGTACATCCTGTAAATGTCCAGCTTCAATAACTTTGCAAGCTCCATTACTACTTTCTTCAGCTGGCTGGAATATAAAGCGGACAGTTCCGTTAAGAGAAGATTCTTTTTCCTTTAATAAATAGGCTGCACCAATAGTAGCAGCTGTATGAAAATCATGCCCGCAAGCATGCATTTTACCGTGATTTTTCGAAGTGTACGGTAAATTTGTTTCTTCTTGAATAGGAAGGGCATCAATATCAGCACGAACTGCTACAATGGGACCGTTTTTATTACCAGAAATTTCAGCGATAATTCCTGTTTCTAAATTGGAATCAATAATAGTAATGTTTGCTTCTTCTAACCAATCTTTTATCGCTTTTGTTGTTTCAAACTCTTCATACGATAGTTCTGGATACTCATGTAAATGTCGACGAATAGAAATAAGTTTTTCTGTTAATTGATTTGGAATAGATGCCACGTATTATGCCCTCTTTCTTAAACGAAGTATTTACTATAAGTATACAACAATAAAAGAGAGGACTCTCAAGTGAAAATCCTCTCTCGTTTATGCAGCCACTTTTTTATGTGTATGATGTTTTTGATAGCGTCCACGCATTGCATAGGCAATTTGCGGGATTGCGATACCGATTAAAATAAGTGATACACCGAACCATTGTGAAGATAGTACAGCTTCTTTTAAAACGAATACAGACATAATAGTTGTAACTGGTAGTTCTGCTGCACCAAGAATAGTTGCTAATCCAGAACCGATTTTTGGAATGCCAATTGTAAAGGCAATAGATGGAATAACGATGCTAAATATTCCTAATCCTAAGCCGTATTTCCAAAGCCCTTGAGAAATGGCACCGTTCATAATAAATGTTGGCGGGAATACGAGCATTACTAAAGTTAAAGCACCAGCCATTAAAAGAACACCGCGCGGTAATGAAGGCACTTCAACAGCAACTTTTCCGCTCACGAAAATGTATGTTGCGAATGTAACGGCAGATAATAAACCTAAAATGATTCCAGTCGTATCGAAATCACCTGCTGATTTTTCTAGTAAACCACTTGATAAAAATGTACCTACAAGTAAGAAAATAACTGAAATAACTTTTTCTCTTGAAGGTAATGTTTTCGTTGCGACTGCTTCAATGATAATCCCAACCCAAACGAACTGGAATAAAAGTATAATTGCAATAGAAGCTGGTACAGTTTTTAATGAAGCATAATAAAAAATTCCAGTAAAGCTTGCCGATGTTCCTGCAACGAATAGAATTAACGCTTGTTTTAATGGAACACGGTGTCTAGAAAATAGAAGTGTAATAGTAAGCAAAATAATCCAACCGAACAAATATTGGCTACCAATTACCTCTCCGAGTGAAAATCCTTCTGCATAAGCAAGTTTAACAAAAATAGCTAAAATCCCATAACTACACGCTCCTAATAAAACTAAAAGAGAATAACGAAGCATGAAAAATTCCTCCCATCTATATGAAATTGTTCCGTAACGGACATATATAACTAGAGGGAAGTATACAAAATTAAAAATAAAGGGTCAACTGAAAGAAAAGTGCGACATTTTATAGAATAATAATAAAAGTATGATATTTATGCATAATCTTGAAATTAATAATAATTAAAGTATTGTAAAATCAGCGTTACATTGTATAAAGACAGCATTTGAAAAAAATATTTTTTCAGGCCAATATGTGCGAAGTTAATTGTAATGTGCTAAGTATTTGAGAAACTGTGAAACCTTTGTTATGTTAGTAACAATTAGGAAGAGCTTTATAATCCAATTGAGATTGTTCTATATAATAGAAGGAAATGAAAACGTTTTATTAGAAACTGTTTGTAAAGGTATTTTTTCTTATTATCATGTTGTTAAAGTGAGTTCACGAATTGTTCATAGTATTTTTATGTGTTTTTGCTACAATATGTAAGGAGAGGAGTGGAATCATGCAAGATATTAGTATTTTTTTAGCGTTTGGCGCTGGGTTTCTATCATTTATTTCCCCATGTTGCTTACCGCTTTACCCGGCATTTTTATCATACATAACAGGTATGTCGGTTTCTGAATTGAAAGAAGAAAATGCAATGCTTCGCAAAAGAAGTATGATACATACAGCGTTTTTCTTACTTGGTTTTTCAATTATTTTTATTGCGATTGGATTTGGTACAAGTTTTATCGGAGGCATCTTTACGGATTATAAAGATTTAATTAGACAGTTAGGTGGTATATTTATCATCGTGTTCGGTCTTATAATTGTCGGTGTGTTTAAGCCGAAGTTTTTAATGCAAGATCGTAAATTTACTTTTAAGAATCGTCCGAGTGGTTATTTTGGTTCAGTTCTAATTGGATTGGCATTTGCTGCAGGGTGGACACCATGTACTGGACCTATTTTAGTGTCTGTAATTGGATTAGCTGCAACAAACCCAGAATCGGCAATGATTTATATGATTGCTTACATACTTGGATTTGCTATCCCGTTTTTCGTACTTTCATTCTTTATTACGAAAATGTCTTGGATTAAAAGAAATAGTATGGCTTTCATGAAAATCGGAGGATACATTATGATTGTCATGGGGATATTCTTATATTTTAATTGGATGACGAAAATTATCGTATATTTCTCAAGTTTATTTGGTGGATTTACCGGTTTTTAGTATTATTCTGTGAAAATGTTGGAAATACTAACGGAAAAGCATATAATGAAAGTATATTTTGCATATAGCCACAAAAAAGGATGAGAAAATATGAACATAGTTGTTTTATCCAGTATCGTTGCTGTTTGTATGGCTGTTGGTGCGATGTTTATTCGTTTAAAGGCAGCTAAGAAACCTGCAACATTGAAAAAGATTATACTTCCGCCATTTTTTATGAGTACGGGAGCGTTGATGTATGTTTTTCCTGAATTTCGATTAACTCCAGCAGAAATGTTAGAAGCAATTGGTGTCGGGTTGTTTTTCTCTATTTTTCTTATTAAAACATCTAAATTTGAAATTAGAGGACAAGAGATTTATTTGAAGCGTTCAAAAGCATTTGTTTTTATATTAATTGGATTACTTGTAGTGCGGATTGTATTTAAAACATACTTAAGTCAATCTCTTGATTTAGGACAACTTAGCGGTATGTTCTTCTTACTTGCGTTTGCGATGATTGTGTCATGGAGAATTGCGATGTACCGTTCCTTTACGAAATTACAGAAGGAAATGGAAAAAGAAGACGGTTTTTATAATGAAAAAGATATGAAACTAACTTAAAACTGTATATGTATTAAGTAAAAAGACAGCGCCAAAAACGCTGTCTTTTTATTTATATTGTTAACATCCTCTGTTCCAACCGCGACGTATAAACCGTTCACCATTAAAAAAACAATTTAAGTTTGGTGAGATGAATGGACCGATAAACGGAATGATGTTTGGTTCTGAAGTCTCATCGACAGGAATCGGTGGTTTAGTAGGGTCTGGTCTGAGTGTATATCTAACTCGCGCAGTATTTTGGATAAGGCCATTTTGTGGCTCGCTTGTTACTTGTACGAAGAAGCGAACGATAACGGATTCCTCTGGATTAACAGTTTCAATAAGAATACCAATAGTTGGATTACTTCCAGGACGTAATACGCCGTTTACTGTTACTGAATCCTGATAGAAAGTAACTTCAGGAGGTAGTGGATCGGTAATGAGTAAATTATTTGCTGGTATAGTGCCATTGTTAGTGAAGGTAAGTGTATATGTTATGAAGTCACCGAGCTGGACGCTATTTACATTTGCAGTCTTAATAAATGTGTTTGGCTCATTCGGGTTTACTTCTATCGTAATTGGTGGTGTTGTTGTCGTTGTTGTGACGGGTGGTCTAGTAGGATCAGGCTGAGAAGTATACGTAACTGATGCGATATTTGTAATCATTCTATTAGCTGGAAGTGTAATAACCTGTACTTGGAATGAAATAGTTACTGATTCTGATGGATTCAAGGTTCCAACTGGAATTCCTAATGGTGATACGGATGCGACTGCAGATACATTTGTTTTAAATGGTAGAGCACTTTCAGGACCTAACAATGCAAATCCTAACTTTTTTGCTTCACAAGTCAATAATTATTTAGGAAATTTAGATACAGTCGGAGGTTTTTGGGATAGAAATATGCCGATTGGAACAGCCGCAACGAATCGACGTGCTGAATTTGATGTGACTAATGATGTCCCTGCTAATGGAGTATTGACAGCGGGGACAACTTCTACAATGGTTAATATTCCAAATACATTTGATTATATTTATGCCGGTGCGATTGGATTACAAATAGATTTAGCGGAAGCTAGATTAACAGCCGTAAAATCAGTAACTGTCAGTAAAAAAAGATTGCCATAAGCTAGCAATCTTTTTTTACGAAGGGTATTTTGTTAGTAAAGATTGATAATGAGAATAATCAATCTCTTTTTCGTGTAGTTTTTTTATTAAAAATTTATGATCACGCTTCGGTGTGGCAACGATATATCCCTTTATAATTAAATCTTGTGTAATTTGAGAGGCATTTTCTTGTAATGCTAGTTCTCCAATTTTACCAGCAATTTTTGATTTAGCAACATCACGAAATAGTTCAGGAACAGGACTTACGAGTTCTTCTAATAATTGTTTCTGCTCGTTATCCCATAAGTGTCGTGTTTGATCAATGTAGTGTGCTTCCCAATCTAAAATAGACATACCGTCTTCTTTCGGTAATCGTTTTAAAAATTTTCTGAACATAAAGTATCCACCGATAGACATAAGTCCTAATAAAATTACAGTCCATAATACAATGAACCAACTGAACCATCCTTCGAGCAAGTATATCCCCCCTTAATGATTGCGGCTTTCTTTTATTCATATTATAAACAGTGAGATTCATAGAAAGCAAGAACGCTTGGTCAATTTGACCAAGCGTTATAGTTTAAACGAAGTATAGTTGTTCAACACATAAATTATTAGTATCGTCTTCAACGTACTCAATAATAAGTGTGCCAACTTTACGATCTTTATCTTCAGTTGTGAAAATAGAGTAAGAAGTAAAACGCGCTGTTGATAGGCCGCTTATATGTGTAGGTAAAGAAATGTAGTCGTTATCGCGGAAGAATTCCATTAGTTCAATATCTTCAAATTCTTTTCGGTCAACTTGTTTGTTTGTATAGCGGCGTTGAAGTTGTTTTAAAGATGCATTCCAAGAAATTGCTTTTGTGTCGTATACCATTGTTCTATCTCCTTACTGTATGTAATTATTAAGAACATACGTTCTAATTTAGTATACTCTTTTTATAAGAAAAGGGAAAGCAAAAAATAATGTAAGCTTGGATTTCCAAGCTTACATTATTTTGCGTCCGTCATAATCTCTATTTTTTATTATAAGTTACATAAGAATAAGAAACAAGGTGATATATATTATGTTGATAGTTTTCAAAATTCTGTATATTATCAATGTATTATAAGAAAAGGGAATGAGAGGGATGGTATACGTAATTTCACTTCAAGGACCGATGGCAAGTGGAAAAACAACATTGGCCAAAAGCTTAGAGCGATGTGGGCTTTCAGTTATATATGAAAATCCTTATCAAATTGTAGAAAAGCGAAAAAAATTAAATTTGGATATGTGTACAAAAGAGGGATTTATTACAAATCAAAAAATGTTTATTGAAGCAAAAATAAAAGAGTTTCAAAATGTGAAAAGTTCAGTCGTGATTTTTGATCGTGGGCCAGAAGATATTGAATTTTATACACTCTTTTATCCGAAAGTGATAGGGAAAGAGTGGGATATAGAAACAGAATTAAAAGATGAATTGTATAAATTAAGAGAATGCCGTTCGGATGCAATTTTTTATTTAGACGTTTCGAAAGAGAATGTATATGATAGAAAAAATAATGATATGACAAGAAATCGAAGTACTTTTGAGGAACAATTTAAATTAGTAGAAACTGAAAAAGAATGGTATAAACAATTTCCTGTAACTTGTGTAGACACGAATACATTAACAGTGGATGAATTAGAAGCATATTTTATGGGCTGGTTAAAGGAGAAAGGACTATGAAAAAAATATTATTATTCGTATATCCAACATTTGCGGAGTTTGAAATTACAGTAGCAACAGCATTGCTGAAAAAGAAATATGAAATCATTACTGCGGGTTTAACAAAAGAATTGATTATAAGTGAAACAGGCTTGCAAGTACAACCGCATATAGAATTAAGTGAAGTGCGTGTAGAAGAATATGAGGGGATTATTATTCCGGGCGGAGATGCAATACATATGAAGGATGCGGAAGTACTCTTTTCAGTCATCCGTCAATTTCACGAACAAGAAAAATTAGTAGCTGCTATTTGTGCTGGACCGTATGCGCTAGCAAAAGCAGGCTCATTCAAAGAAATCTCGTATACAGTGACTATCGATTATAAAAAAATAGATTGTTTTCCAGTAGAAAATTTTGTGTATGAAGAAGTTGTGCGACACTCAAATATTATTACAGCACAAGGACATGCTTTTGTACCATTCGGAATAGCAGTTGCTTCTTATTTTGGAGTAGCGAACGAACATAATACAAATTTTTATGGTGGTAAGGGCAATATGATGATGGAGAAGCTATTACCGAAAAACGTGTAAAAGCTAGCATTTGCTAGCTTTTTTTCTTTTTACATCGATAAATCGCTATCGTTTTCGGATCGCGCCATATACCGTTGTGAAGTGATAATTCCTTTTCTATTTCTTTTTTCAGCCACTCCTTCATTTCAGCATGAAGATACATATTATCAGGTATATTCAGCGATGGAAACATGCTAGAAATATAGTTTATAATTGGAGAGGCATGATGGAAAATGAGTGCATTATGAATAATTGTTTCTTCAACAGTTGAAAAAACAGATTTTATTATCTCTTTACCATTTTCTAAACAAAATGGAGCTACTGCTGGTGATGTTTTTGGTAAGTCAAATGCGTCTAGCATGCTGTTACACATTTCAACTATACGAGGCATTGAAACTTTAGAATTTGTTGTAGCTAAAAGCGCGCCGCCGGGACGAATTACTTTATGGAATCCTTGAATTGTTTTTTCGACATCTTTCATGTGGTATAGCATATGCCTTGCGATTACCCAGTCATAACAATTAGCGTCGAAAGGAAGTTTACTAGCATCTCCCAGTTTCCATTCAATTATTTTATTCTTTATTGCAGCTTCAGAAAGCATAGTTTCCGATTGATCAAAGCCGGTTAGATGTCCTTTATGACCGTTTGTTTGTAAAAGGGAAAGGAATTTTCCGTTAGCGCATCCGACCTCTAATATTTTTTCTTCTCCTTGGAGTTGTAAATGTTCCATGACGACTTCATCTACATTCACTCGTTTCTCTTCAAAATGTTTATGCGTATTGATACGTGTTTGTAAATGGTTGCTTACGCTGTATTGGCGTTTTACATCATTCATTTTTTCACATTCCACCTTTATGCAAAATTGCTGGATTGCATGTGTTAATACGTCTGTTTTATTTAAACCTTCGTAATGGAGTGCTGCTTCAAATCTTTCAAGTAATTTTTCTTCAATTCGAAAATGAATATCTTTTCGCTTCGCCACTGAAATTTCGCTCCTTTGCATCTGTTAGTGAGACTATAGCACGCTTGAAAAATTTATGTAAATAATTTGTGTACACAAATTGAGAAGATGAAAAAATTGTTTGAATATTATTTTAAACTATTGACGATTTAACCATTTTCATATATTCTTAAATTAAGTAATATTCAAATAATTCAAAAGAAATGAGAGAGTCACATGCTTCTTCAAGGAACACATCGAATTGGTCGTATGGCCATGCTGTTGGCACTTGCGGATGAGAATGAAAGCCCTGTATTATCTATTCCAAAAGGTTGGAAGTATTGTACGGGGAAAGTGGGTTCTATGAATTCGCAAAAGGTTGTAGCAGCAATGGAAACAGCGGCGAAAAGCACCCAAGTTATTGAAACAGACGTTTACAGAGAAACACATGCACTTTATCATGCAATAATGGAAGCTTTGTACGGAGTGACGAGAGGTCAAATTCAGTTAGCAGACGTTCTTCGTACAGTAGGACTTCGCTTTGCGATTGTGCGCGGTAGACCATACGACGGAAAAAAAGAAGGCGAATGGGTTGCTGTTGCATTATATGGAACGATTGGTGCACCTGTAAAAGGATCTGAGCATGAGGCGATTGGTTTAGGAATTAATCACATATGATTTGCCCATAGTCTATTAGTTAGAAGGGGGCCTTACTTTTTTAGGACAGAAGTCTGTCTTAAAAAGATAAGGTCCCCTTTTGCCTTTATAAGGAGGAAAAAGAATGATTACGCTAACAGGACACACATTGACAGTTGAAGAAATGAAGAGGTTGTTACTTGAAGGTGAAGGTGTAACAGCTTGCCCAACTAGTATGCAAAAGGTGGCAGAGTGCCGCGAAGTTGTCGAGAAAATTGTAGAGGACGGAAAAGTCGTTTACGGTATTACAACTGGTTTTGGAAAGTTTAGTGATGTGCTTATTCAAAAAGATGATGTAAAGGCACTTCAGCACAACTTAATTCAATCACATGCATGCGGGATAGGCGATCCATTTCCTGAAGAAGTATCACGCGGTATGTTAATTTTACGAGCGAACACGATGCTTAAAGGAGTATCTGGTGTTAGACCGCTTGTTGTAAATATGCTTCTTGAGTTTGTAAATCGTAAAATTCACCCAGTCGTTCCGCAACAAGGTTCACTTGGTGCGAGTGGCGATTTAGCACCTCTATCTCATCTTGCTCTTGTTTTATTAGGTGAAGGTGAAGTGTTCTATAAAGGGAAGAGAGTGCATGCGATGGTTGCTCTTACAGAAGAGGGCCTTGAGCCGATTGAACTTGAAGCGAAAGAAGGTCTTGCGTTAATTAATGGCACGCAGGCGATGACAGCGCAAGGAGTACTATCTTATATAGAAGCAGAAGCAACGGCTTATCAAGCTGAATTAATTGCTTCTATGACAATTGAGGGATTACAAGGCATTATTGATGCATTTGATGAAAATGTGCATAAAGCACGCGGTTATAAAGAGCAAGTGGAAGTAGCGAGCAGAATTCGTGACATCCTTCAAGATAGTAAGTTAGTGACAAAACAAGGAGAACTTCGTGTACAGGATGCATATTCACTTCGTTGTATCCCACAAGTACACGGTGCTTCTTGGCAAGTTTTAAATTACGTGAAAGAAAAATTAGAAATTGAAATGAATGCAGCGACAGATAACCCACTTATTTTTGATGGCGGGGAAAAAGTAATTTCAGGTGGTAACTTCCACGGACAACCGATTGCATTTGCCATGGACTTCTTAAAAGTTGGAATGGCAGAACTTGCAAATATTTCAGAGCGTCGTATTGAACGCTTAGTAAATCCGCAATTAAATGATCTACCACCATTTTTAAGTCCAGAGCCAGGACTTCAGTCTGGTGCAATGATTATGCAATATGCAGCGGCTTCACTCGTTTCAGAAAATAAAACGTTAGCACATCCGGCGAGTGTAGATTCAATTCCATCGTCAGCTAACCAAGAAGATCACGTGAGTATGGGGACAATCGCTTCACGTCACGCACATCAAATTATTCAAAATGCAAGACGCGTTCTTTCTATTGAGATGATTTGTGCGATGCAAGCAGCAGAATATCGCGGTATTGAAAACATGAGTACAGTAACGAAAACGTTCTATCATCAAGGCCGTCAGCAAGTACCTTCTATTACAAATGATCGCATATTCTCAACGGATATTGAAAATATCACGCATTGGTTAAAAACGAATTATTCGATAAAAGAAAGATTGGATGTAAACGCAGCACTATAAAACAAGAAAAGGGAGAGATTGAAATGGAAAAAGTACAACAAACAATTCGTGCGGCAAGAGGTACTGAGTTACAAACGAAAGGGTGGGTTCAAGAAGCTGCACTTCGTATGTTAATGAACAATTTAGATCCTGAAGTTGCTGAAAAACCAGAAGAATTAGTTGTATATGGCGGAATTGGCCGTGCAGCTCGTAACTGGGAAAGCTACAATGCAATTGTTGATTCATTAAAAACGTTAGAGAACGATGAAACGTTACTTGTTCAATCAGGAAAACCAGTTGCAATTTTTAAATCACATGAAGATGCACCTCGCGTTCTGTTAGCGAACTCAAACTTAGTACCGAAATGGGCGAACTGGGATCACTTCCGTGAACTGGAGAAAAAAGGTCTTATGATGTACGGCCAAATGACAGCTGGTAGCTGGATTTACATTGGAACACAAGGGATTTTACAAGGAACATATGAAACATTTGGTGAAGCGGCACGTCAACATTTCGATGGATCATTAAAAGGTACAGTAACACTTACTGCTGGTTTAGGTGGTATGGGTGGTGCGCAACCTCTTGCTGTAACGATGAATGGCGGTGTTGTGATCGCTATTGATGTAGATAAGCGTAGTATCGATCGTCGTATTGAAAAGAGATATTGTGATCTGTATACAGAGTCTTTAGAAGAAGCGTTAACTATTGCGAACGAGTATAAAGAGAAGAAAGAACCGATTTCAATCGGATTGTTAGGAAATGCAGCGGAGATTTTACCAGAACTAGTGAAGCGTAATATTACGCCAGATTTAGTTACGGATCAAACATCTGCTCATGATCCATTAAACGGTTATATTCCAGTAGGTTACACGTTAGAAGAAGCAGCGAAACTTCGTGAAGAAGATCCAGAACGTTACGTACAATTATCAAAAGAAAGTATGAAAAAACATGTGGAAGCAATGCTTGCAATGCAAGAAAAAGGCGCGATTACATTTGATTACGGAAATAACATTCGCCAAGTTGCTTTCGATGAAGGATTAAAAAATGCATTCGATTTCCCAGGATTCGTTCCAGCATTTATCCGTCCGTTATTCTGTGAAGGAAAAGGACCATTCCGCTGGGTAGCGCTTTCTGGTGATCCAGAAGATATTTATAAAACTGATGAAGTAATTTTACGTGAGTTTGCTGATAACGAGCATTTATGTAACTGGATTCGTATGGCTCGTCAGCAAGTTGAGTTCCAAGGCCTTCCATCACGTATTTGTTGGCTTGGTTACGGTGAGCGCGCAAAATTTGGCCGCATCATTAATGAAATGGTGGCGAATGGTGAATTATCAGCACCGATCGTTATCGGTCGTGACCATTTAGATTGCGGATCAGTAGCATCTCCAAACCGTGAAACAGAATCGATGAAAGACGGCAGTGATGCAGTAGCAGACTGGCCAATTTTAAATGCATTAATTAACAGTGTAAACGGTGCGAGCTGGGTATCTGTTCACCACGGTGGTGGCGTTGGTATGGGTTATTCACTTCACGCTGGAATGGTTATTGTTGCAGATGGAACAGAAGCAGCAGCAAAACGTATTGAGCGCGTATTAACTTCTGATCCTGGAATGGGTGTTGTTCGTCACGTAGATGCTGGATATGACTTAGCTGTTGAAACAGCGAAAGAAAAAGGCGTTAACATTCCAATGATGAAATAAGGAGGAGAAAACATGCTGGACACTTTACTAATAAATATCGGTCAATTACTAACAATGGATCAAGAAGATGGCTTGTTAAGACGGGAAGCGATGAACACGCTTCCTGTTATTGAAAACGGTGTAGTTGGAATTGAAAAAGGCGTAATTACTTTCGTTGGAACAGCGGAAGAAGCAAAAGGGCTTCAGGCGAAAGAAGTTATTGATTGCGGCGGGAAAATGGTTTCTCCTGGTCTTGTTGATCCGCACACTCATCTTGTATTTGGTGGATCTCGTGAAAATGAAATCGCACTAAAATTACAAGGAGTTCCGTACCTAGAAATTTTAGAAAAAGGCGGAGGTATTCTTTCAACTGTAAATGCAACGAAGCAGGCGTCGAAAGAAGAACTTGTTCAAAAAGCGAAATTTCATTTAGACCGTATGTTATCTTTTGGTGTGACAACTGTAGAAGCTAAGAGTGGTTACGGATTAGATGACGAGACGGAATGGAAACAATTAGAGGCAACTGCACAATTACAAAAAGAGCATCCAATCGATTTAGTTTCCACATTTTTAGGTGCTCATGCAGTTCCGAAAGAGTATAAAGGTAGATCAAAAGAATTTTTACAATGGATGTTAGACCTACTGCCAGAAATGAAAGAGAAGCAATTAGCTGAATTCATCGATATTTTCTGCGAAACAGGTGTGTTCTCTGTAGAAGAATCAAAAGAATTTTTATTAAAAGCGAAAGAGCTTGGCTTTGACGTGAAAATCCATGCAGATGAAATCGACCCTCTTGGTGGTGCGGAAGCAGCAGCTGAAATTGGTGCAGCATCAGCGGACCATTTAGTTGGCGCTTCTGATAAAGGAATTGAAATGCTTGCAAACTCTAATACAGTAGCGACTTTATTACCAGGAACGACTTTCTATTTAAATAAAGAAAGTTTTGCACGTGGACGCAAAATGATTGATGAAGGTGTAGCAGTTGCTTTAGCTACAGACTTTAACCCAGGTAGCTGTCCAACTGAAAACATTCAGCTTATTATGAGCATTGCGATGTTGAAACTGAAAATGACACCAGAAGAAGTCTGGAATGCGGTAACAGTTAACTCTTCTTACGCAATTAATCGTGGTGATGTAGCTGGGAAAATTAGAGTTGGTCGTAAGGCAGATTTAGTTTTATGGGATGCTTACAATTATGCTTACGTACCGTACCATTACGGCGTAAGTCATGTAAATACAGTGTGGAAGAACGGTAATATCGCATATACAAGAGGTGAACAATCGTGGAGCACGGCCACTATTTAAAGAAAAATGCAAAATTTATTGATCGTGAAGTAACGAAATGGAGTGAGATGATTAAAGATTGGGAGGAAGGCGTAGAAATATTCGGTGCAGCCTTAATTGGTGCACCCCTTTCTAAACCATCTATTAGTCATTCAGGGGCATGTTTTGCACCGAAAACAATTCGTGCGATGTTAGATGCATATAGCACGTACGCAATTACAGAAGAACACGATATGAAAGAAAGTGTTCTTCATGATTGCGGTGATATTACGATGCATGTGACAGATATAAAAGAAAGTCATAACCGAATTGCGAAAACAGTTGGTCACTTGACGAAAGTAAATCCGAAAATGATACCGATTGTTCTTGGTGGTGACCACTCGATTAGTTTCCCGAGTATAACAGGTTTTGCAAATAGTAAAGGAAAGGTCGGTATTATTCAATTTGATGCCCATCATGATTTACGCAATTTAGATGATGGTGGTCCGTCAAATGGTACACCGTTCCGTAGTTTACTAGAAAATGATGTCATTACAGGAAAACAACTCGTTCAAATCGGAATTCGTAATTTTTCAAATGCACGTACGTACCATGAATATGCAAAAGAGCATGGCGTGACAGTGTATACAATGAAAGATGTAAGAGAGCGAGAAATAAAAGATCTTATTTCAGAAAGTATTGAAGTATTAAGAAAACAAGGTGTGACTTCTATTTATATTTCTCTTGATATGGACGTATTAGACCAAGCGTTTGCGCCAGGCTGTCCAGCAATTGGCCCTGGTGGAATGGATAGTACAACTTTACTTGATGCAATTGAATTCCTTGGTAAAGAGCCACTCGTTCAAGGGATGGATATAGTAGAAATTGATCCAACTCTTGATTTTAGGGATATGACGAGTAGAGTAGCTGCGCAAGTGATTATGAGTTTTCTGTTAGCACGAGAAACGATTAGTAAACAGGTTAGTATATAAGCGAAGAATTGTGTGTGAAGTTTTGAAGTAACCGTTTGTGTCTTTCATGTTGCACATTATATAAAAATACATCGCTACTTATATGTAGCGATGTATTTTTTGTTTTACAAGGTATATAAAATTGGAGGAAAAGGTAACAAAAATGCGGGTTCTTTAGTGTTTCTGTACAAATTGAATTTTTATGTGTAAATAAATTGACATGGAAAATAATTTTGTGATATTATAAAAATTTTGCTAAAAAAATAAATGTGTGTTATGCTTGAGAAGGTTACCATATATGGAGGTGGATTATTTGTTTCAAATTGGCGATAACATTGTTTATCCAATGCACGGAGCAGGTATAATTAAAGCCATAGAAGAAAAGGAAATTTCAGGGGAAAAACAACAGTATTATGTTATAAAAATGTCGGCTAGTAATATGGAAGTAATGATTCCTATGGGGAAAATATTGAATTCAAATATACGACCAGTTACAGATTTAAAGGCATTAACACACTTAATAGATGTTTTTCAACATGGGGAATCAGATAGATTACTTACGTGGAAACAAAGGTATAAATTGAACACTGATAAAATAAAAACGGGTAAAATACAAGAAGGTGCTGAAGTTGTACGTGATTTATTGCGTATGCAGAAAGAAAAAGCACTTAATGCAAGCGAAAAGAAAATGTTAGATAACGCACATGAATTTTTGATTAGTGAACTGGGATTAATTGAAGGTATCACAGAAAATCAAATAAAAAGCTTTTGTTAAGATTTATTACAAATAATGTATTACATCCCAAAAAAGATCTTGAATTTTTTGGGAATATAATTATAGAGAATCAATCATTTCAAAGACATTCAACTCTTTCAAACCACTTTTAGAGCATTAACCTCTTTTGTTACTACTACAATCAAATCCATTTTTATTTTTTAAATTCTTTTACGAATGTTCGAAGTTTCATTAAATACTTCGATAAAATAGTTACTTGATTTTTGCAATCCTGATTCACACTGGCACGGACGAGGAGCCGTAAGGATGAAAGAGAGGTAGGGCTTTCATTGTTTTAGGTATATATAAGTTATTATTTTTAGAAGAATACTGAACCACTCTCACTTCTATTGTTAAGTAATTTTTTATATGTGAAGAGATAATAATAGTTTATATTCTTTATATAAAAGAGATAAACGAATTGTTAGCCATATATGGTCAACTAAAAAAGGTTTCCTGCTTAGGAAACCTTTTTTAATTTTATTTATATCATTCTATTTTTTTGATATTCGAATGTTTTATGGTAAAAGCGTATAAATTGACGTTACTATCTATAAGTAAGTATGATGCGATTATAGTAAGATTTTTTTAGGGGGAAGAAAAATGACAAGTTCAAATAATAAAGCGGCAAGTATTTATGAAGGAACAAATATAAATGCTTGGGGATCTTTTGAAAATATTGAAAAGACGAAGTTGTTTGATTCGATTCAAATTGGATCTTGGTCTCTTCGTAATCGTATTGCAATGGCACCGATGACGAGATGTTTTGCAGACAATGAAACCGGAGTAGTTGGCACTGACGTAGTAGAGTATTACCGAAAACGTGCCGAGGATGGGATTGGATTAATTATTACAGAAGGAATTGTTATTAGTCCGAGAGCAAAAGGAAACCCAGGAGTACCAGGGATTTATACACAAGAACAGATCAACTCTTGGAAACCGGTTACGGAGGCAGTACATAAAGAAGGTGGAACGATTATTGCTCAAATATGGCATGTTGGACGCATGAGTCACCATGAAATAATTGGTGGTCAATTGCCGCAAGCACCGTCAGCCATTGCTGCAGAAGGGAATGTTCCACGTTTTCGTAAACCGTTTGATACACCAGAAGAAATGACAATAGAAGAAATAAAGAAAGTAATTGGTCAATATGCACAAGCTGCGAAGAATGCGATAGAAGCTGGATTTGATGGTGTAGAAATTCACGGTGCACACGGATATTTAATTGATCAATTTACTTATGAACTTGCGAATAAGCGAACTGATAAATACGGCGGTGATTTAAAGCAAAGATTAACGTTTATGAAAGAAGTTGTTCAGGCTGTAATTGAAGCAGTTGGAGCTGATAAAACACTTCTTCGCTTCTCTGCCTTTAAAGGTGATAACCCTACTTATATGTGGGAAAATCCTGAACTTGCGCTTGAAACGTTCGTAAATATGTTTAAAGAAGCGGGGTTAACGATGATCCATCCTTCAACGATGAATTATACGCAAGTGATTGCTGACGGAAAGAATTTTCATCAACTAGTAAGAAAATATTGGGATGGTACTATAGTTGGAGTAGGTAATTTGAATCCGAAAGAGGCAGAAGAAGCACTACAAGAAGGAACAATTGATGTAGCAGCATTCGGAAGACCGTTAATTGCTAATCCAGACTTTGTTCATCGCATTAAACGTGCTGAAAGTTTAGTTGAATATGACGCGAAAGAGCATCTTGTAACATTAGTGTGAATAAAGATAAAAGGAGAACACATCGAGTGTTCTCCTTTTATTATGGAATTTCATAGGAGGAAGCGGAATGAGTGAAACGCTACTCGTTATTATTAGTATATTGCTCTTTTTGATGTTACTTTTAATCATCTTTTTTATCATTACATTTTTTGTAAAAAAACGGACGCATCATTCTATATTAAAACTGCATCCATACTTAGGGAGAATGCGCTATTTACTTGAAAAGATAGGGCCTGAATTTCGGCAATATTGGTTTGATCACGATACGGATGGAAAGCCTTTTTCACGTTATGATTTTCAAAGTGTTATGTTTTTAGCGAAATATCGCTCTGAAATACTTGGTTTTGGATCGAAACGAGATTTTGAAGCTTCTGGCTATTATATTGCTAATACATTGTTTCCGATATTAACTGAGGAATTAAGTGTGAATCTATTGCAAGAGCGAGAAGGTAAAAAGTATGTGATTCATAAAGAAGGTTTATTTTCAAGAAGAGAAAAATTGACAGCGGATACAACAAATCTTTGGCTGTATGAAGAAGACGATGCAATTATAGTCGGTGAAAACCAAAAATATCCGTGGAAGCTACATGGAATGTTTGGAGCATCAGCGACATCTTACGGTGCGATTGGAGAAAATTATATTTTAGCGAGCGGTTTTGGTGCGAAAATGGCAGGTGGATCATGGATTAATACTGGAGAAGGGGGTGTAATTCCAGAACATTTACATACAGGTGCGAATATCGTTGCGCAAATTGGTCCAGGGTTATTCGGATACCGTGATGAAGACGGGAATTTTTCAATGGAGAAATTTATGGATAAAGCGAAAGAAAGTAATATTAAGGCGTTCGAGTTGAAATTTGGGCAAGGTGCTAAAATACGTGGTGGCCATCTAGAGGGACAAAAAGTAAATGAGAAAATTGCTTCTGTTCGGAACGTACGAGAAGGGGAGACGATTAATTCACCGAATCGATTTTCATTTTTAAAAAATGCAGCGGATACACTTTATTTTATTCGAAAGTTGCAAGAAAACGGCGGTAAACCAATCGGGATGAAAATTGTAATTGGTCAACAGGAGCCTTTGGAAGATTTATTAGAAACAATGAAAGAATTAAACATCTATCCAGATTTTATTACAATCGACGGTTCAGAAGGTGGATCAGGTGCAACATATAAATCGATGGCAGATAGTATGGGGCTTCCGCTTATACCGGCATTACTTACATTTATTGATACGGCAAATCATTTTGGTGTCAGGGATAAACTAAAGGTGTTTGCCTCCGGGAAGTTAATCACACCAGATAAAGTGGCGATTGCTTTAGCTATTGGTGCAGATGCTGTAAATTCAGCACGCGGATTTATGATGGCGAGTGGTTGTATTATGGCACTTCAATGTAATTCAGGACAATGTCCATCTGGGGTTGCAACTACGAATCCACACTACCAAAAAGCATTAGATCCGTATGAGAAGAAATGGCGAGTAATGAACTATGTTACTAGTATGAGATATAGTTTGTTTTCATTAGCGGCAGCAGCGGGAGTGAAGAGTCCGCGTCATTTAACGAGAGAGCATATTGTGTTTAAAGATGAAAGCGGAAGAATCGTTCCACTGTCGGAATTGTTCCCTATAGTAAATAGAAGATAAAATATATGCGTTAAAGGTCATACGTTTGTATGACCTTTTCTTTGATCATAAAGTTAATCAAAGAGAAATAATTAAATAAGGAACTTATTGACAATAAAAAACAATTAACATATAATAAATCTCGAATCAAAGATAAATTTTGAACGTTATATAAATAGTAAAGATGTTCTATAATTTGAAATAACATATATATTTTTTGGAAAACATCTCGAATTCAAGATAACTTTAGTTCCGTGAACACTGGTGTGGTAATTTTTTTGGTTAATATCTCGAATTCAAGATAAAATTATTATGATGGATTTTACTTTGTGCTATGGGCAAAATGAATAATGAATTTTAGTGTATAAACAGTTTTTATAACGAAATGAAGAAGGAGTGGGCGAAATGGAAAAGAAAACAATGGGGATACATCATATTACAGCAATCGTAGGTCATCCACAAGAAAATGTAGATTTTTATGCAGGTGTATTAGGATTACGTTTAGTAAAACAAACAGTGAATTTTGATGACCCAGGCACGTATCATCTTTACTTTGGGAATGACGGAGGAACACCAGGAACTATTATTACATTTTTCCCATGGGCAGGTGCTCAGCAAGGTGTTATTGGAGATGGTCAAGTAGGGATAACTTCTTACGCTGTACCTAAAGGTGCTATGGGATTTTGGGAAAAGAGATTGGAGAAGTTCAATATTTCGTATACAAAAATGACTCGCTTTGGAGAAAAGTATTTGGAATTTGATGATCCGCATGGTTTGCATATAGAATTAGTAGAAAGAGAAGCGGGCGAATTAAATACGTGGAGTTTTGGAGAAGTTACGCCAGAAGTAGCAATTAAAGGATTTGGCGGTGCTGTCCTTTTATCTGCACAACCTCAAAAAACAGCTGAATTGTTAGAGCATGTTATGGGTCTTGAGAAAATTGGAGAAGAAGGTGAATTTGTTCGATTCCGTTCTTCTGCTGACATTGGAAATATTATCGACTTGAGGTTATCAACAATCGGACGTGGTCAGATGGGTGTTGGTACAGTTCATCATATTGCTTGGAGAGCGAGTGACGATGCCGATCAACTAGACTGGAAAGAGCATGTGTCTCGCTTTGGATATGGTGTAACCCCTGTACAAGATCGAAATTATTTTAACGCAATTTATTTTAGAGAACACGGCGAAATCTTATTTGAAATTGCAACAGACCCTCCTGGTTTTGCCCATGACGAATCTTTAGAGACGATGGGTGAGGAGTTAAAGTTACCGGACCGATATGAACAACATAGAAAACAAATTGAACAGACACTCTTACCATTTGAAGTGAGAAATCTAGACTAAAGTGATTGAAAGGGGAAAAGGAATATGATGAAACATGTTTTTCAAAAAGGAAAAGATACATCAAAACCAGTATTGTTATTGCTTCATGGCACAGGAGGAAATGAATTAGATCTATTACCGCTTGCAGAAAGAATTGATCCAAAAGCTTCTGTATTAAGCGTTCGTGGAAATGTATTAGAAAATGGGATGCCTCGTTTCTTCCGCCGATTAGCAGAAGGTATTTTTGATGAAGAGGATCTTGTTTTCCGTACGAAGGAATTAAATGAATTTTTAAATGAAGCAGCAAAAACATATGAATTTGATAGAGATAATATCGTATCTGTTGGGTATTCAAATGGAGCAAATATTGCAGCGAGTTTATTATTCCATTATGAAAATGCATTAAAAGGTGCTATTCTTCATCATCCAATGGTCCCAAGAAGAGGGATAGAACTTCCTAATTTAGTAGAGAAAGCAGTGTTTATTGCTGCTGGAACAAATGATCCAATTTGTTCATCTTCTGAGTCAGAGGAATTGAAGATGCTATTAGAAAATGCAAATGCAAATGTAACAATGCATTGGGAAAATAGAGGGCATCAATTAACGATTGGTGAAGTAGAGAAGGCAACAGAATGGTATGAAAAAATGGTTTCACAGGCATAAATGATAGACAAAAAACGGGTATAAAATCATAAAGATTTTATACCCGTTTTTTATTGTGATTTAAGGGGTTAAAGGAGAATAGGAAAACTATGTTAAAATATAAAGAAAAGTAAAGGGGTTCCTGTTTGTTAATGAACAGGAGTGTGGATTTTTTTAATAATGAGGGGGAAACTATTAGATGGCAAACTACGAAAATGAAGAAATGCTAACGGGAGGGAATGTTTCAAACGTATATCGTTCGGAAGATACTGTTCGACGAGAATTAAAGAAAGGCAGTACCAAAATTCATAAGTTATTAAATCATTTGGAAAACAAAGGTTTTAGTTATGCACCAAAGTTTTTAGGTATTGATGATAAAGATAGAGAGATATTATCATTTATTGAAGGGAAAGCCGGTAATTATCCTTTAAAAAAGTACATGTGGTCTAATGATGTTTTAAAAGAAATAGCGAAGATGCTTCGGCTTTATCATGATGCTGTGAGTGATTTTCCTTTATCAGATGATTGGAAACCGATGGATAATACTCCAAATAATATAGAAGTTGTATGCCACAATGACTTTGCAATATACAACATTATTTTTAATAACGAAAAACCAGTAGGTATTATTGATTTTGATGTTGCGGGTCCTGGACCAAGACTTTGGGACATAGCCTATACTCTTTACACTTGTGTCCCATTAAGTAGAGTTTATTATAAGGAAACAGGTGAGGCGGTTTATTATAATTCATTACAGCATGCAGACCGTATAAAGCAAAGAGTTAAATTGTTTTTTGAATCCTATAAAAGTGATGGCATGGCCAAGGATTATTTGGAGATGGTACTTCTACGATTAGAAGGATTATGTAAATACATGAAAAGAAAAGCACTAGAAGGCGATATGAACTTCCAAAAGATGATAGATGAAGGGCATCTTGAACATTATGAAAATGATATTCAGTTTATTCGTAAACATGGAAAAGAGTGGATTTAATAAAATAAATCGTATACAAAAATAAAGCTCAGAGTCATATAGGGACTTTGAGCTTTTTAACGTATTAGTGTAGATGTTTTCCGCAATAACCCAACTACTTATAACAGATGTCTTTTACTATATTAATTTAGCATAGTTAAGAGTTTGTTACAGGCTGAGCTGTAGTAATCGGTAATTGGATATCGACAGTTGTTCCTATGTTTAATTCACTGGAAATGAATAATTTTCCGTGATGCTCTTGAATGATTTTATAGCACATCATTAAGCCAAGGCCAGTTCCTTTTTCTTTCAAGCTATAAAAAGGTTCGCCAAGACGAGCCATGCGCTCTTCAGGAATCCCACAACCTTCATCAATAATGCGTATTGAAATAAAATCATTTTCTAACGAAGCTGTTTGAATGAATATGTTACCACCATCAGGCATCGCCTCGATTGCATTTTTTAATATGTTAATAAAAACTTGTTTTAATTGATTGCTGTCACATTGAATGTCAGAAATATAATCGAAATGATCCATGATGATATGAACGCTATGCATAATTGCTGTTGGTAAAATAAAAGTTACAACTTCTTCAATTAATGCTTGTACGTTGTATGTATGAATAGATAACACTTGTGGTTTAGACATCGCCATAAATTGGCTTGTTATAGATTCCATTTGTGAAATTTCACTCAACATAACGTCCACATACCATTTATTTTCCTCATTTATTTCTGGATGTAATAATGTTAAAAATCCTTTTAATGAAGTGAGTGGGTTTCTAATTTCATGGGCAATTCCAGCTGTCAGTTGTCCTACTACTGCAAGTTTTTCGGATTTTCGTAATAACTTTTCAGTTTCTTTTAGTTCGGTAACGTCCCTTCCCATCACTATAAGACCTTTGCGTGAGCCATCAGGGTGGAAGAGTGGAACCTTTGAAATACTTAAAATTAAGTCGAAATCATCTCTATGTATAATAAATTCCTCTCCGTGAAGAATTTGTCCTTTTTGCCATGTTAGTTCATCAACTTCTTCACAATGCAAAAAAGCTTCCCGATATGCTTCGTTATATTGAATGAGTTCATTATCTCTTTTTCCATGATAAGGAACGCTATGGAAATTGAAACAAGAAAGCGCATAGTCATTCGCTTCAAGCCAGCGCCCTTCATGATCCTTAAAAATAACAAACGCAGGCATTGAATTCATTAATGTGCGTAATCGTTTCTCACTCTCTTGTAATGCTTTCTCAATTCTTTCGGATTTTTCAAGGGGTTTCATAATGGCGTATACACCTGTTAAACGGTTTTCAACAAAAATAGGAACTAATTTTGTTACGACATCTAGTGAATACCCGTCTTTATGATAAATAGAGACGATATACTCTTGTTGATTGTCAGCTGCAGTATTTTTTATGTATTGTAGTACTCGATCAGAAATATGTGCTTCTAAAATAGAAGTGATTATTTTTCGCTCTAATTCGCTAGAAGTATAACCTAATATTCTTTCAGCAGCGGGGTTAATATGTAAAATAACTCCTTCTAAATTCAATGAAATAATACTATCAGGATTATGTTCAAAAAGAGATGCATACATTTCTGCTAAAGAACGATTTTGTATATGGTTTCGTAGGCGTCCTGATACGTTTGGGTGACGCTTTTTTTGAGTAGATGAATATTTTTTACGACTCATAATATTTCCTCCGTACAACTGGCATCTAAAAAAGATGGATCTATTAATAACTATAATATAGGTTTGATGTGTATTTCTATAAAAAATGGAAATTACCGAATAAAATTTATTTTCTTGATTTTGGTAAGGGATATAAAATAAATAATAAGAGAATCTTATATTGCTTTATTAATTTTTTCTAAGTTACATGAATGTATTTTCGTTATAACATTAGAATAGAAGAGGGGGAAGGAATATGAAAAATTATATTCAAGGAATTGATCATGTACAAGTAGCGGCGCCAGTAGGATGTGAAGAAGAAGCACGAGAATTTTATGGTAATAAAATTGGTATGGAGGAAATCCCAAAGCCAGAGGAATTAAAGAAGCGTGGTGGGTGTTGGTTTAAGTGTGGAAATCAAGAGATTCATATCGGAGTTGAGCAAAACTTTAATCCAGCTAAAAAAGCGCATCCAGCTTTTTATGTTTTGAAAATTAATGAATTTAAACAAGAGTTAATAAAGCAAGGTGTTGAAATAATAGATGACAATGCACGACCAGATGTGATTAGATTTTACGTGTCAGATCCGTTTGGAAATCGAATTGAATTCATGGAAAATAAAAACTAGGTGGAGGTCCACCTAGTTTTTTACGCTTTTCTAAACAATCCTAATACTTCAACAGTCTCCGTAATATTAACGAATGCATGAGGATCAATTTCGGAAATTGTTAGTTTCATACTTGCTAACTCTTCACGAGAAACGACTGTCATAAGTACACGTTTTTTCTCGTTTGAATAAGCACCTTCACCATCCAGTAATGTAATTCCGCGTACTACAGTTGAAAGAAGCTTTTTTTTCATTTCTTCTGCTTGATTTGTTACAATCATAAGTGTAACTTTACGATGCTTCGTATGAACGGCATCAATTACTTTACCAGTTACATAAATTGAAAGTAAGCTTGTAAGGGCAACATCCCAAGTGAAGAAAAATCCTGCAATGACAACAACAACAGTATTTAATGCAATAAGGAATCCACCAAGTTTAATATCTCGCTTACGAGATAACAACATACCGATAATATCAAATCCACCAGTTGAACCATGGCAGTTAAAGACAAGACCAATACCAGCTCCGGCGATGACACCGCCAAATACAGATGATAAAAGTGGGTCTGTTGCCACGACTTTTACAGGAATATAATATAGTGCAACAGATAATACAATTACAGAGACAACTGTGTTAAAAATTACTTTTTTTCCAAGACCTATGTATCCTAAAATAAGGATAGGTAAGTTCAATACAAAGTTAATAATACCTGTGTTCACAGGGGTTGCAATTCCTAAAATAATAGCAATTCCGCCAATTCCACTACTTAAAATTTTATGGGGGATAAGGAAAAGATTAAAGGCAATTGCAATAATAATAGAACCAAAAATAACACCAAGAAATCTGACCATCTCTTTCCCGTCCTTCACTAAATAATCATATTATTTCAAGATTATATATGAAATTGAAAGTTTTAGGGGAAAACAGTTTATTTTGGAAAATTAGATTAATCTAAATAGTTCGAGTGTTTGGTAAATTGGGAGGGGATACAGATATGAAGATAACAACATACCAACAAAAGAGTCCTTTAAAACAAGAGTGTGAGGATTCATTTTTTTGTAATGAAGATAAAATGATTTATGGTGTATGTGATGGAGCAACACCGCTCGTTCCTTTTGGTGATGAAGAAGGACATAATGGAGCATACATCGCTTCGCATTTATTTGCAAGTCATTTTACTTCGTTAAGGGAGATTAATAGTTTACAAGGTGAAGTTGCAAAGGCGAATGAATTATTGCAAAACAAGATGCTAGAGTACAAGGTCGATACGAGAAAAAAAGACCATCTGTGGTGTACATGTATTGCAGCAGTTCAAATAAAAGGCGAGAAACTTGAATATGCACAATTAGGTGATTGTATGATTGTTGCAATACTTCAGGATGGAGCGATAAGAGTATTAACAAAAGATACAGTTAAGGGAATTAGTAAACGTGCAAAAAAGAAGAGAGAAGAGGATCGTAAAAAAGGATTACAAGTCCCAGAAGAACATGTTTTTCAAGATGTTCGGGAGCAGTTAAAATACAACCGCTATCTTGCAAATGTGCCAAACGGTTACTCAGTTGCAAATGGGATGAAAGAGGCAATGACTTATTTACAACATGGGGAATTACATGTAGCTGATGTAAGTGGGATCTTTATTTGTTCGGACGGATTGTTCCATCCGGAGTGGTCGTTAGAACAAATTGTGGTATATATAAGAAAGAATAGTATAAAAGAATATGTAGCAATCATTGAAAGGCTAGAAGGAGAAAATAGAATAAGACCAGATGATAAAACAATTATTATAATTGATTTTTAAGGGGAGGAAGTTCAAATGAAAATTAAATGTGTAAATTTAACATTTCAAGATGAATTAGTTCCTTTAGAGAAAGTAAATAAACTGATTATCCACCATACGTCAGAAGATGGATGGGATGTGTATAAAACTCACGAATTTCATCAAAAGGTAAGAGGATGGAGCGGGATTGGTTACAATTATTTTATTGAAGAAGATGGAACTGTAGTCGAAGGGCGAGGTTTACATATTGGAGCACATGCGAAAGATAATAATAGTGACACAATTGGAATATGTATGACGGGAAATTTTGATAAATATGATCCAACTACCCCGCAAATGAATTCATTATATTCTTTATGTAAAATGTTTATGAAGCAGTTTGCCATAGAGAAAGTAAATATACTCGGCCATAGGGAGTTAGAAGGGGTTACAAAAACTTGTCCAGGAAATCGCTTTTCTATGGTAGAGTTAAGAAAAGTATTATCTTAAATATAGAGGAGTAACGAATGATGATGAACATAAAAATACCAAATGATAAAAAAGAAGAGCTTGTAGCACAAATTCAGCAATTTTTTGTTGAAGAAGATTTAGATGAGATTGGACGTTTCCAAGCAGAACGTTTAATAGAAGAAATGATAAAGTTAGTAGGACCATTTGCATACAATCAAGCAATTGGAGATGCAAGAAAACTTGTAAGTGAGAAATTAACGAATATTGAAGAAGATTTGTATGTGTTAGAGAAGAATGAAGGGAAATAAAAAAAGACTAGAAATTCTAGTCTTTTTTTATTTGATTGGCAGAAAAAAACATGGAGAAAACACGGAAAGGACATTGGAAGTACACTTTTTATTTTTAGAATATTCTTAGTTTTAAAATACTTCAGAAAGGAAGATTGTAATGAGATTAACGCCAAGAGAAATTGATAAACTGCTGGTAGTTGCTGCGGCTGATTTAGCTTATCGACGAAAGGAGAGAGGGCTTAAGTTAAACTATCCAGAAAGTATCGCTATTATTACGTATGAAATTTTGGAAGGAGCAAGAGATGGTAAAAATGTAGCGGAATTAATGGAGCTTGGAAAAAATATTTTAAGTGCTGAAGATGTTATGGATGGTATTGCAGACATGATATCAGATATTCAAGTTGAGGCAACTTTTCCTGATGGAACAAAATTAGTAACTATTCATCAACCAATTCATTAAAGGAAGTGAATGAGATGATTCCAGGGCAATATATCCTTGCGAAAGAAGACATAGTATGTAATGGAAATAAAAAAGCAACGAAAGTTAAGGTGTTAAATCAGGGAGATAGACCGATTCAAATTGGATCTCATTACCACTTTTATGAAGTGAATGAGGCGTTAAAGTTCAATCGTAGTGTAGCAATTGGACAACATTTAAATATTCCAGCGGGTACAGCGGTAAGATTCGAGCCTGGGGATGAAAAAACGATTGAATTAGTTCCATACTCAGGGAAGCAAGAAGTATATGGATTTAAAAATAAAGTGGATGGCGATATTCAATCTTACAAAAAAAGAGGGAGATAGCATGAGCTTTAAGATGTCACGTAAACAATATGCTGATTTATATGGTCCAACTACAGGAGATTCTATTCGTTTAGCGGATACACAATTATTCGCACATATTGATCGGAATTACACCGTATATGGTGATGAAGCTGTCTTTGGTGGAGGGAAATCAATTAGAGATGGTATGGGACAAAATTCGCAACTTACAAGGGAACAGGGTGTTGTGGATGTTGTTATTACCAATGCAATTATTATTGATTATACAGGAGTATATAAAGCGGATATTGGTATAAAAGATGGAAGGATTTCAGCAATTGGTAAGAGTGGTAATCCTTCAGTTATGGATAATATTGATATCATCATTGGAACATCAACGGAAGTAATTTCTGGTGAGCGGAAAATCGTTACAGCTGGAGGTATTGATACACACGTGCATTTCATATCCCCACAACAAATTGATACAGCATTAGCTTCAGGTATAACAACTTTAATTGGTGGAGGAACAGGACCGGCAGAGGGTACTAAGGCAACTACAATAACACCTGGATCTTGGAATTTAAGAAAAATGCTAGAAGCAGCAGAAGCTTTTCCTATAAATCTTGGGTTTTTAGGGAAAGGAAATAGTTCAAGTTTACCTGCCCTGGAAGAACAAATATTTGCAGGGGCTATTGGATTAAAAATTCATGAAGATTGGGGCGCGACTTCTTCAGCAATTAATCACTCGTTACAGATCGCCGATAAATATGATATTCAAGTTGCTATTCATACGGATACGTTAAATGAATGTGGTTTTGTGGAAGAAACGATAAAGGCTATTGATAATCGTGTTATTCATACGTACCACACTGAAGGGGCTGGCGGTGGGCATGCACCAGATATTATAAAGATTGCTGCACTGAATAATATTTTACCTTCTTCAACGAACCCGACCTTGCCATATACAGTGAATACGTTGGATGAACATTTAGATATGCTCATGGTATGTCATCATTTAAAAGCAAATATTCCAGAAGATGTAATGTTTGCGGATTCAAGGATTCGAAAAGAAACAATTGCAGCAGAGGATATTTTGCAAGATTTAGGGGTTTTCAGCATGATTAGCTCTGACTCACAGGCGATGGGAAGGGTTGGAGAGGTTATTATTCGCAATTGGCAAACCGCCGATAAAATGAAAAAGCAGATTGGTAGTTTAGAGGGAGATAAAGAATATAACGATAATAATAGAATTCAACGTTATATAGCTAAGTATACGATTAATCCAGCTATTACACATGGGATTTCAGAATATGTCGGCTCTATTGAAGTAGGAAAGTATGCAGACCTTGTAATATGGGATCCCCAATTTTTCGGTGTTAAGCCAGATATGGTTTTGAAAAACGGGATGGTAGTGATGGCATTAATGGGAGATGAGAATGCTTCGATCCCTACACCACAACCATATTATGAAAAAAAGATGTTTGGTGCATATGGAAAAGCAGTACAGTCA
This sequence comes from Bacillus silvicola, assembly GCF_050524305.1. Lineage (NCBI taxonomy): Bacteria > Bacillati > Bacillota > Bacilli > Caryophanales > Bacillaceae > Bacillus > Bacillus silvicola. The sequence continues at coordinate 533,628 of NZ_JBNGVC010000012.1, read as the reverse complement.
AGTTCGATTACATTTGTATCTAAAGTAGCTTATGAGAATAATATTAAAGAAAAATTAGGTTTAAATAAAGTTGTATTACCTGTTAGAAATACGAGAGAGATTTCTAAGCAAGATATGAAGCTGAATAATGCAACACCAGAAATTGAAGTAGATCCGCAGACATATGAAGTTAAAGTTGATGGACAAGTTATTACGTGTGAAGCAGTAGATGTATTACCTATGGCTCAAAGATATTTTTTATTTTGATATAACGGGGGAGATAAAATGATTATTGAAAAAATTAATAACAACGTATGCAATATGAATGATTTTTCAAATACAAAAAAGCATCTTGATAAAATATTGATTTCTAGTGAACTTTTACTGAAGAGGGTTCAGAAATTATTTTCAGAATCTGGTTTTGAAATTGGAGTGTCTTTAGATAATGGGGAAACATTAAAGAACGGTGATATTTTATATGAAGATGAACATCGTATTGTATATATTGAAGTGTTACCAGAAGAGGTAATTGTAATTACTCCAACGTCAATAAAAGAAATGGGAATTATTGCGCATAACTTAGGAAATAGACATTTGCCAGCACAATTCGATGAAGGGTGTATGATTTTGGCGAACGACTACTTAGTAGAAGAGTTACTCAAAAAGGAAGGTGTTCCTTATCAAAAAGAACATAGAGTATTACCAAAACCGTTCAAGCATGCTTCACATAAGCATATTTAACCTACTTAACCTACTCCAAATTAGTGATTCGAACTTCCCAACAGGAAGTTTTAGTCACTCTTTTGGATTAGAAACATTTATTCAAGAGGGACAAGTTACAAATAAAGGCGAATTTTTCAAATGGATTAATCGATATGTAAAAGTGCAATTAACACACACGGACGGCTTAATTTGCAAATATACTTACGAAGCCATTAAGAATAATGATGATAAGAAAATTACATTTTTAGATGAATTAATAACGGCACAAACATTGCCTTTTGAATGTAGAAAAGCAAATAGAATGATTAGTAAAAGTGCCTCTAAGTTGTGTTGTGAATTGTTTTCATTTGAAAATTTAAATGTGTACAAAGAAAATATTTTTTGTAATAGATTACAAGGACATCCTAGTATTGTATACGGAATATTAGGGGCGGAATTGAAAATGACAATAGAAGAAACGCTCTTAGTTTTCTTATATTCAAGTGTTGGAAGCATTATTCAAAATGGTGTGAGAGCCATTCCTCTTGGGCAAACAGATGGTCAAAAACTATTACAAGAATGCCATGAATTGATCTGTGAATCTATTGATAGAATTCAAATGCTTTCATTAGAGGATTTTGGATTGAATGATCCTGAATTCGAAATAAATCAAATGCAACATGAAGATGTAAATATAAGAGTCTTCATGTCATAGGGAGGAAAAATAAAATGATAAAGCCTATTAAAATTGGTATTGGTGGCCCGGTAGGTGCTGGGAAAACAATGTTAGTTGAAAAGTTAACAAAATATTTAAATACAGATTATGAAATTGCAGCAATTACAAACGATATTTATACGAAAGAAGATGCAAAGATTTTATTGAAAACAGGTGTTTTGCCAGAAGATAGAATTATTGGTGTAGAGACAGGAGGGTGTCCACATACAGCAATTCGAGAGGATGCTTCTATGAATTTTGAAGCAATTGAAGAACTCATGATTAGACATAATAATTTAGATATTATTTTTATTGAAAGTGGGGGTGATAATTTAGCTGCTACATTTAGTCCAGAGCTAGTGGATTTTTCAATTTATATTATCGATGTGGCACAAGGAGAAAAGATTCCTCGTAAAGGTGGACAAGGAATGATCAAATCTGATGTATTTGTGATTAATAAAACGGATTTGGCACCTTATGTAGGGGCTGATCTTGGAGTTATGGAGCAGGATACGAAAAATTACCGACATAATAAACCATATTTTTTTACAAATTTGAAGGATGAGGAAGGCTTACAGGAATTAATAAATTGGATGCGACAAAACATCATGTTAGAAGGATTGAAAAAATGAAAGCCCCTACAGGTGTCTTAAACATTGATGTGATGGAAAAGAGACATAAAACCGTACCTATTAAGGTTTATCATAAAGATGCCTTAAAAGTAACGCAGCCAATATATTTGGACGATTATGGTAGAGCATATTACTATATCATGAATTCTGGTGGAGGCTATTTAAAAGGAGACTTCTATTCTATAAATATAAATGTTCGTGAAGATGCGAAAACATATGTAACAAGCCAATCAGCAACGAAAGTTTACAAGACTCCAAATAGTTATGCTTTGCAAGAATTGAATGTTTGTATTGGTGAAAATGCTGTTATGGAGTATTTACCAGATCCGTTAATTATGTACAAGGATGCAGCATATAAGCAAAAAACAAATATATATATGCAAAGTAATTCTACATTGATTTTATGTGATTCAGTTACGCCTGGTTGGTCTCCAAATATGGAGAAGTTCACATACCAGTATTTTGATTCGCTAACAAAAATATATATGGAAAACAAACTTGTAGTTTACGATCATCTATTGTTAAACCCTTTCAAAGAGTCGTTAGATCAAATGGGAATATTAAATCAATATTCCCATTATGGTACTTTCATAGTTATTAATGAGAACATTACAAATGATTTAATTGCAGCATTGAAAACGTCGCTTTCTAACGCCAATAATATGAAGATTGGAATATCTTCTATGCCCTGTAAAGGTTTTGTCATACGCATACTCAGTCATAATACAGAGGATATGGAGTCCATATTTTTTCAGTGTCATCGTTTTGTTAGAGAGAACTGTTTGCATGAAGAATTAACATCCTATCGAAAATATTAAGTAGGAGAAGGGGATACTATGACTAATGTGGGATTATTGTTTGTCGGTGCAGTTCTATTTATGAATTCACTAGCAGCTTTTAAACTCATTGATAGCAAAAGCGTAGGGTACTTCAATTTATTTGTAGGGGCATTACAAACTTTGACACCATTATATTTATTATTTACAGGAAGTCCATCCGATGAGTGGACTATCCTATCTAATGGAACTATTTTTTTATTTGGTTTTACTTATTTATATGTTGGTCTTACGAATATATTAAAACTTGATTCTTCGGGTGTAGGTTACTATTCTCTTTGGGTTGCTATTATTGCGACGGTTATGGGAATAGTGAATCAATTACATGAGAGTGGAAGTCTACAAAGTACAATAATTTGGTTCTTTTGGGCGTTCCTTTGGTTTTTATTTTTCCTGCAAGATGGGTTGAAAAAGAAGATCCATATTTATGTAGGGATTGTTTGCTTCATTGAATCTTGGATTACTGCAACGATACCAGCTTTGTTAACACTTACAAATCATACAGACGTGTTAAATGATTTTGTAATTATTTTAGTGACTATTATAACGATTTTAGTTTTCATTATGGCACTTTTCTTTTTTAAGAGTATTCAATTTAGAGTAGAAAGGGTTCGTAACTATGTGGAAAAGTGAACTGAAAAAAGCAACTAACTTTTTTGTTATTATCATATTTCTTCATGTGCTTGGAATTCTCTTATTATTACCTGCACTGTATAAAGGCAATAGCATAATTGGAATGGCTATTATTGCATATTCTTTAGGATTGCGTCATGCGTTTGATAGTGATCATATTGTCGCAATTGATAATACTGTTCGGAAATTAATTGAAAAAGGTAAGAACTCACAGGGGGTGGGATTTTACTTCTCATTAGGACACTCTACTGTAGTATTTGTGATGATAGTATTAATTGCTTTAATTGGAAAAACGGCAAAACATGGAATGGAGAGTTTTTCTACTATAGGCGGTATTATCGGTACAATCGTTTCTAGCACATTCCTTATTATTATCGGTCTTACCAATCTGTTGTACCTTATTAAAGTGTTACGAAGCCAAGAGGATAAGCAACCAGAAAACTTAGGATTTATATATCGTTTCACGCAGCACTTATTTAGGTTTATTGATAGTCAAAAGCAATTGTATATGATTGGTTTTTTATTTGGGCTTGGTTTTGATACAGCAAGTGAAATTGGATTAATTGCTCTTTCTACAGTAACTGCAACAAGTCAGTCCATTCCACTTGTAAGTATATTTGCTTTTCCTATTTTGTTTGCTGCAGGAATGTCGTTGATGGATACATTAGATAGTACATTCATGAATACGAATTATAAGTGGGCAATGGAAAATAGTCGAATAAGAAATTCATATAATGTATTAATTACCTCAATATCTGTTATAACGGCTTTTTTAATAGGGGGTTATCAACTATTATCTTTGCTTATTGAAAGCTATAATTTACAGGGCCCGTTTTGGAATCTCATACAGGTAGTTAATTTTGATTATTTGGGTATATGTCTTGTTGTATTCTTTATTATTTCTCTTATTGTTTTTGCTGTGTGGAATAGAAATGCCTTTAAAGAACCGCTTACAAAGAGTATAGAGAAATAAAAATATATTGTATGTTATTTGGTTAGTTATGTATATAAAGTAAAGATAAAATAAAAAAACACGTTAGATGGAAATACATCTAACGTGTTTTTATTATTTATGTTCCTTATATTCATGTACTTTTTCTTTTACATTACCAACTGTATCTTTAGCAGTGCCTTTCACCTTATTCCATTTTCCTTCGGCTTGTAATTTCTTATTGTCAGTTACTTTTCCGACAACTTCTTTTACTTCACCCTTTACCTTATCGATGGCACCTTCTACTTTTTCTTTTAAACCATAATTATGCTTAGTCATACATTTCTCCTCCTTGTAGTTTGATTAGAACTCTCTTTTCATATTGCAAGTTGAATGATGTATCTAGTAATAGCGTAACAAATCTAGTTTGAATATTCAAATGATTAATAGGATAGAAAAGGAATTGTCATAGAATGTATAAGATTGTAATGGAAGGAGAAAAAATGTTAATTATATGTCTTTTGCAGTCCATATGGATTTCGTATAAGCGATTTTTAAATGAGCGCGCTCCATATTATTTTGACTGATGCTACCGAACCTTGCTTGTCCAACTATTAAATGACAGTCTGTTGCTATAGCTGTTTCTATTCGTTTTTGAATTAATGCAGTATGACACCCTTTACGCTGAAATTCCGGTAAAGTAGCAGAAGCAGCTAATGAGGCAATACCTTTATTTACATACAGTACACCAATGCCTGCAGGGATATTTTGAACTTCAGCTATGAAAAAATGCCAGCCTGGTTTATTGTAAAGAATTTCGTTATTTTGGCGCACGCCATCTTTTGTAAAGGATGGCATGTTAAACCCGCATACATATATATATGCAAAAATATCAAACTCAGTTTCTTTTAGTTTGCGTACTAAAATGTTAGAAGGAAGAAGAGAAGGATCTTCTTTCGGTTTACTATATACAGCGGTATGGAAGCTAGATTGGTAAAATCCTTTTTGAGATAAGTATTGAAATAATTCAGCTGTACCTTGCGCTGGTGTAATTTCAAAACGGCAAGGGATTTGTAGTGATTGATAATAAGAGATAATTTCATCTAACTCATCTGTAGTTGTAAAGGTAACACCTTTTACTGTGTTAAAAGCAGGACCAGCAATTACTTTTGATGAAAAGGCAGTGGCACTCCCAAGCTTTTTCATTTGTACTTGCATTGGGTTGCCGCTTATTGCTTGCATTAGCGCTAATCTAGAAGAAAGCATATGTATTTCTGCGTTTTCAATTTCTTGTGCTGTATTGAGTGTCATAACAGTAGTCATAAAATTCCTCCGTCAATAAATATATTTCATAGTACATATACGTTTTATGTTCTGAGATTCCTGTTGAAATGTAAGAGGATAAGAAGTTTTTTGGAAGGGAAATGGAAGTTAACCGTCGAAGGGAGTAGAAACAGATTAAAGGTGGTGCTCTCATGAAACAGAAAGACGTGCAGACATGCTCTAATTGTGGTTCTCAAAACATAGGAGAAGGTGAGTTTGTCGGATATGCACAAATACGGAAAAAGGAGACGATGTTCACATCTTCACCAGTGGATGCTTATATTTGTACAGATTGCGGGAATATCCTTTTATTAAAAGTACGACATTATGAAAAGTTTAAGCAGAAGCCGTTATGATTATTGAGAAGTGTTTTTATTAGGGAATTTAATAGGAGTAATATTTTACATATATATGGGTATGCCTTGTATAAAGAGATGACAACTTATACTGTGTGGGATGCTTATTAATTGTTGCACGACATACAAGAATGTATAGAAGAAATTGTGAATCAATATGAGGAAGAAAAATTAGCTCTTCTTGGAATATTTCATAGCGAAAACTCCTTTAAATGAATAAGGGAGTTTTTTGATTTCTTTATAACAATAATTACCTTTAATTGTTATAATTGGTTATTGAGATGGTTATTTTATTGACACCCCATAATCATGGGGAAAATAGCTAAATCGTATATAAAACCGCTAAATAACACAATCGCAACCGTAAGTTGACAAAGTGCAACCGCAGGAAGATAGAGGTAAGGGCAATGTTTACATACAATTTAGCTAAGAAAACAAAGGGGGATACACATATGGGATTTGGTGAAAAGCTTTTTAAATTAAGAAAGGAAAAGGGCCTTTCTCAAGAGGCGTTAGCTGAAAAATTAAATACGACAAGGCAAGCGGTTAGTAAATGGGAAAACGGTCAAGGTTTTCCTGAAACTGAAAAGTTAATAATGATTGGAAATGTATTTGAAGTATCACTCGACTATTTATTAAAAGAAACTGCTGAGCAAAGTAATGAAAATGTAGATGGCTATTACGTAAGTAAAGAAATGGCAGAAGGGTATATAGTGTATGGACAAAAAATTTCTAAATATATAGCGTTAGGGTTTAGTTTGCTGATTTTATCTACAATACCGTATTTATTATTTAAAGAAAATGCAACAATGTCGACATTCCTTGTCATTATCATTGCTGTCCTTGGAATTGGAGCAATGATGGTACCTGCAACGATAGAAGAGAGTCGATACAATGTATTGAAAAAGGAAGAACTACTATTTGATCAAAACTTTCTAAAAGAATTGACAAAAAGATATGAAGTAATTAAGAAGAAGTATGCTGCAGTGATGATTGTTGGATTTTGTTTTATAGCCGCAGGCGCAATCCCGTTTTTGTTTGAGAAAAAACATATCACTTCAGGCGAATTAGTGCAGTATTATCCGTACTGTGTTGTACTTATTGCTATCGGAGTTTATCTTTTTGTTCGTGTTGTAGGAGTGTGGGAGATGTATCGAATTTTAGTAGAAAATAAAGAATATAGTAATCGTCTTATTTTTAAACTGAAAAAGAAAGTGAGAGAAAAAGTGGATAATTTTTAATAGGAGAAAACTTATTTTTATTCGATTTTTTATGAAAAGTTTAGATAGGAGTGTAATGATGTCAAATCTTCTAGAAATTGAAAATTTAAGTAAATCATTTGGAAACAAAGTTGTTTTAAGAGATGTTTCCTTCAATGTGCCGCCTGGATCAATTGTTGGATTCATTGGTGACAATGGGGCAGGGAAATCAACAACCTTTAAAACAGTACTAGAATTAATTTCTAAAGATAGCGGTACGGTAAAAATATTTGGTGAAGAAAATATAAATAAAGATGCCAAGAGTAAGGAAAAGATAGGGGTTGTATTTGATGCTATGAATCTACCGGCTCATCTTACAATAAAGCAACTAAATAAGGTTTTTGAAAAGATGTTTGAATCTTGGGACCAAGCTAATTTTTATAGATTAGTTAATACTTTCTCTTTATCTACTAATGAGAAAGTAGGTAAATTCTCGCGTGGGATGTCAATGAAACTAACTATAGCTGTTGCGCTGTCGCATAATGCCAAATTATTAATCCTAGATGAAGCGACGGGAGGTCTTGATCCTTCATCTAGGGAGGAAGTGTTAGAGGAATTAAAAAGTTTTGTGAGTAAAAGTAATGGTGGTATATTACTTTCTTCTCATATTATGAGTGATGTAGAAAAAATAGCTAGCCATCTTATCATTATAAAAGATGGAGAAATTTTATTGAACGAAGAAAAGGATAAAGTTTTGAAAAGTTACTCCATTGTAGATGTTGATGAGGAACAACTAGCTTTAATTAACAAAGATATAGTTGTGGCCAGAAGGAGCCATGGTTCTTATTTCAATGTACTCGTATCAGATGTACATAAATTACCAAGTGGTATTGCTCATAGAACCATCTCGATAGAAGAAATGAGTGTCTTATTAACGAGGAGTGAAAAATAAATGAGAGGTTTATTATTGACAAACTATTATCTAGTGTATCGAACTTTCTTTATGTTTATGGGAATAGCGATATTGGGAGCCGGAGTCGTTTTTTATTTTGGTGATGCTTCCATGTACCGCTTAATTGCTACGTTCATTATCTTATTTGCTGCAATTCCTGCACTTGAAGTTATTAAATATGAGAGTAAGTCAGGTTATGAAAAGTATGTACTTACTTTACCAGTTACTAGAAGTAATATTGTGCAAAGCCACTACTTTTTCTATTTTTTAGTTGTAATTATAGGTACTTTATTATCATATGGCATATTTTATGTACATGGTTTAGTTTCAGGTACACCAATTGATGATGGTATATTTAAGAGTGTTTCTTTAGGGACCTTCATCATTCTTAATGCCGGAGCAATAGCCTATCCACTCCTCTATGTTTTTGGAGCAGAAAAATCTGATGCTATTACAATTGGAGGTGCATGTGGGGGACTTGTTACTTATTTTGGATTACAAGGTATAATTGGTTATCTAATAGACCAATTTCCAATATCAAATTTAAATTCATCTGTATACGTTTCAATTTTATATACAATATTTGGCGTTATCATATATATCTTTTCTTTTTTTATTTCGGTATTTATATATCGTAAGAAGGAATTTTAGTATATTTTCTCTTAGTATTTTCTGAATTATTTCCAAAGAAATAATTCAGAAAATACAGAAAAATGTCGTAATTATTTGTGGAAGTCTGTTATAATAAACGAAAAATGAAAACGCTTTAAAGGGGGATGTAACCAATATGATGATGAATGTACCGCTAACAATTAGTTCTATGATGGAAAGAGCAGAAAAGTTATTCCCAAAGAAAGAAATCGTTTCACGCACACATGATACAGTTACGACATTAACGTATAAGCAGTTAGGAGAAAGAACGAGAAGACTTTCTAGTGCGTTAAAAAAGCTTGGGATTCAAGAAGGCGAACGTGTAGGGACGTTAGCGTGGAATCATCATCGACATGTAGAAGCATATTTTGCTATTCCGGGTATTGCTTCCGTTTTACACACAATTAATATTCGTTTATCTCCTCAACATATTTCATACATTATTCAGCATGCAGAAGATCGAATTCTACTTATTGATGAAGATCTCGTACCACTTGTTGAAAATATTCAATCAGAATTATCAACTGTACAAGCCTACATTATTATGACTGATAAAGATGAACTTCCAAATACTTCACTGGAGCCTGTATATCATTATGAAAAGCTATTAGCAGAGGGTGATCCAAATTTCCAATTTGTAAAGGATATTGATGAAACTACACCTGCTGGTATGTGTTATACGTCAGCGACTACAGGGAATCCAAAAGGGGTTGTTTATACACATCGTAGTACAGTGTTGCACTGTATGGCACTCGGATTAGCGGATACGACAGCTTTATCGGAAAGTGATGCAGCAATGGCTATTGTACCAATGTTTCATGTGAACGCTTGGGGACTTCCTTTTGCGGCTACTTGGTTTGGGGCAAAACAAGTTCTTCCGGGGCCGATGTTTACGCCGAAAATTTTATTAGAAATGATTCAAACTGAAAAAGTAACGATAGCTGCAGGTGTGCCGACAATTTGGCTCGGTGTTTTACAAGAGTTAGAAAATAATAGTTATGATTTATCTAGTATAACGAGATTACTATGCGGAGGCGCAGCTGCACCGAAAAGCGTTATTAAAGCGTTTGAGCAAAAATATAATGTTCCTTTCGTACATGCATATGGCATGACTGAAACAAGTCCACTTGTAACGCTTGCACGTCTAAAAAGTTATGAAACAGATTTAGCGTATGAAGAACAACTTGAGATTCGTTCGAAGCAAGGATATCTTGTTCCTGGTGTAGAGATGAAGGTAGTTGGTGCAGAGGGTGAAGTGAAGTGGGATGGTACTGAAATGGGAGAACTATGTTTACGAGCACCCTGGATCGCTGCAAGCTATTATAACGATGAACGTACGGTGGAAGGGTTCCGTGACGGTTGGTTATATACTGGCGATGTCGTTACAGTCGATGAGGAAGGTTGCGTGAAAATTGTTGATCGTACGAAGGATGTTATTAAAAGCGGAGGAGAATGGATTTCCTCAGTTGATCTTGAAAATGCTTTAATGGCACATGATGCTATATTTGAAGCGGCTGTCGTTGCAATTCCCCATCCGCAGTGGCAAGAGCGACCAATTGCTTGCGTTGTTCAAAAGAAAAATAGTACGGTTACAAAAGAAGAACTATATGAGTTTTTAAAACCACAGTTTGCGAAGTGGTGGTTACCAGATGATATTGTATTTATGGAAGAAATACCGAAAACATCTGTTGGGAAGTTTTTAAAGCAAACGCTCCGGAAAGAACTGGAGCATTTACATAAAGAGAAATAAAATAAGTTTAATTGTTAACTTTCTTTGAAAATAAGTTGACAAAAATTAAGCGGAAAGATAATATAACTCCTATAATATGTTATCTAAAATGGAATTTAAGTTTACAAACAGGAGAAGCAAATATGAATACAAAAAATTTAGTTTTCGTCGCTTTATTTAGTTCTATTATGGGAGTACTAGGGTTAATACCTCCAATCGCTCTTTCTATTACACCAGTTCCTATTACATTACAATCGCTTGGAGTTATGCTTGCGGGTGGACTGTTAGGATCACGTCTTGGTGCACTGAGTCAGCTTATTTTCTTACTTATTGTCGGAGTTGGAGCGCCACTACTTGCTGGCGGGCGTGGAGGCCTTGGAGTATTTTTTGGTCCAAGTGCAGGATATTTACTTGGTTATATTGTAGGAGCATTTGTAATTGGCTATTTAATTGAGCGTTTACGTGAAGTTTCTATTATAAAAGTATTATGCATTAATATAATTGGTGGTATTTTCGTTGTTTATGTATTTGGTATTATTGTACAAGCTTTCGTAATGGATATTTCCATATGGAAAACGATGAAAGTAAGTATCGTGTTTTTACCAGGTGATTGCATAAAAGCGATTATAGCAGCAATCCTCGTGACAAAATTACATCGTTCATTGAAACACATTATTACGCCCGCTTTAAAGAATGGAAAATATACAAATGCGGGATAAGAAAGAGAAGAAACACGTTAATTGCGTGTTTCTTTTTGTTATTTTGTAAAGAAAGGACGTCTCATATGGGGATTACAAAAGAATACAAAAAGCATGTCTCTTTACAACCAAATAAAATAGCGATTAAGGAAAATGATAGAGTTTTAACACATAAAGAGTGGTTTGAGTCAGTTTGTAAAGTAGCAAACTGGTTGCATGAAAAAGAATCGAAGAATAAAACGGTAGCAATTGTATTAGAAAATAGTATGGAGTTTTTACAACTATTTGCTGGTGCTGCTATGGCCGGGTGGGTTTGTGTACCACTAGATATAAAGTGGAAACAGGATGAGCTTGAAGAAAGAATTGCAATCAGTAATCCGGATATGATTGTGACAGAGCGATATAAGGTAAATGATCTACCGGGTGAAGAAGGAAGAGTAATTGAAATTGGTGAGTGGAAGAGAATGATAGAGAAATATCTTCCTACATATTCCCCTGTAGAGAATGTACATCATGCTCCTTTTTATATGGGATTTACATCCGGATCGACTGGGAAGGCAAAAGCATTTTTACGTGCACAACAATCGTGGATTCATAGTTTTGATTGTAATGTACATGACTTTCATATGAAAAAAGAAGACTCTATTTTAATAGCTGGGCCGCTCGTTCATTCTCTTTTTTTATACGGGGCAATAAGTTCATTATTTCTAGGGCAAACGGTACACATATTGAGAAAATTTGTACCAGTTCAAGTGCTATCTAGTATAAAGATAGAGAATATTTCTGTAATGTATACAGTTCCTACAATGCTTGAGTCTTTGTATAAAGAAAATAAAGTAATTGAAAGTGAAATGAAAATTATTTCGTCAGGAGCAAAATGGGAAGCTGAAGCGAAAGAAAAGATGAAGAATATGTTGCCTTATGCAAAAAGATATGAGTTTTATGGTGCGTCTGAGCTAAGCTTTGTAACGGCATTGGTCGATGAAGAGAGTGAAAGAAAGCCGACTTCAGTAGGGAAACCTTGTCATAATGTACAAGTTCGAATATGTAATGAAGCAGGAGAAGAGGTACAGACAGGTGAGATAGGAACTTTGTATGTGAAAAGTGATCAGTTTTTTATGGGCTATGTATCGGATGGAGCTATAATCCCGCAATTGACCAAAGATGGTTGGATGACAGTACAAGATGTGGGCTACCAAGATGAAGAAGGCTTTATATATATTGTTGGTAGAGAGAAGAACATGATTTTATTTGGAGGAATCAATATTTACCCAGAAGAGATAGAAAGTTTGCTATATACGCATCCAGCTGTTGAAGAAATTGTTGTTGTCGGTATAAAAGATAGTTATTGGGGTGAAAAGCCTGTCGCTATCGTAAAAGGAAGTGCTACAAAGCAACAATTAAAGAGTTTTTGCTTACAACGATTATCATCTTTTAAAATACCGAAAGAATGGCACTTTGTTGATGAAATACCTTATACAAATAGTGGGAAGATTGCTCGTATCGAAGCAAAAAGTATGATTGAAAACCGGGAGAAGATATATGAATAGGGCGGTTATTGTAGAAGCGAAAAGAACACCTATTGGTAAAAAAAACGGGATGTTGAAAGATTATGAAGTTCAGCAATTAGCAACGCCACTTCTTACGTTTTTAAGCAAAGGAATTGAGAGAGAAATAGATGATGTCATATTAGGAAATGTTGTTGGACCAGGAGGTAACGTTGCAAGATTATCTGCTTTAGAAGCAGGGCTCGGTTATCATCTACCTGGTGTAACGATTGATCGGCAATGCGGTGCTGGATTGGAAGCCATTCGTACCGCATGCCATCTCATTCAAGGCGGGGCAGGTAATTGTTATATTGCAGGAGGAGTAGAAAGTACAAGTACATCACCTTTTCAAAATAGAGCGAGGTTTTCGCCTGAAACAATTGGTGATCCTGACATGGGAGTAGCGGCTGAATATGTTGCAGAGCGTTATAACATAACGAGGGAAATGCAAGACGAGTATGCTTGCCTCAGTTATAAACGAACACTGCAAGCATTAGAAAAAGGATATATACATGATGAAATATTGTTTTTTAATGGATTGTTAGATGAATCTATAAAGCTAGAAATGAATTATGAACGAATCATTAAAAGAACAAAACCGGCATTTTTACAGAATGGTACAGTAACGGCAGGTAATTCGTGCGGTGTAAATGATGGGGCATGTGCCGTTCTTGTAATGGAAGAGGGGCAAGCCCGAAAATTAGGATACAAGCCTGTACTTCGTTTCGTTCGTAGTGCTGTAGTTGGAGTGGATCCAAATCTTCCGGGAACTGGTCCGATATTTGCGGTGAATAAATTATTAAATGAAATGAATGTAAAAGTAGAGGATATAGATTATTTTGAAATAAATGAAGCATTTGCTTCAAAAATTGTGGCATGTGCAAAGGAGTTACAAATTCCGTACGAAAAATTAAATGTAAATGGTGGTGCAATTGCGCTCGGGCATCCGTACGGTGCGTCTGGATCTATGCTTGTAACACGCTTGTTTTATCAGGCTAAAAGAGAGCATATGAAATATGGAGTTGCGACATTAGGAATTGGGGGCGGGATAGGGCTTGCTCTATTATTTGAAAAAATAGAAGACTAGCTCCTACACTAGTTTTCTACTCTTTGAGGAGTATAAACATTGCTACCAGGTTTTGCTTTTATTTCATTCCAAGCAGCGATAGCATCAGTTTTTGATTTTCCTTTGTTATTTGGATCTTCGAAAAAGTCACGAGTAAAACGATTGTATTCAAATTGTGTGCCGATAGTTGTTTTATAGGATGGGTCTTTTTTACGTTCGTTTTCTTCGTACCAAAACGTTATCGCGTCTTCATATGTTTTTCCAACATTCTCTTTAAAAAACTGTTGAAGAGCTACTGTAAAGCGGAAGTTTGCTCCGATTTTTTCTTTGAAAAAAGCACGAACATCTTCGCTACAGCGGTGATTGTTAGTAATAATAGTTTGAAGGGAAAGGTCTTTATAGGATAGGGAGGCTTTACTCACCTTTTGACCGGAGCTGTTTTTTAATATTTTACCAGTAGTTAAATAATGGGAGATACGCTCGGTTATTTCGATCTTAGAGCCACTAGCTGGCAAATCATGTTCACGACAAAATGTTTGCAGTTCTGCTTTTAACCAATAATAGTTTTGGAAATCTTCAAGTGATATAGACTTTGTTAAAGGTGGACGCATGAATGTAACAACTTCTTTCTTCCATAATTTTCTTTAATTATAAAACATACGTTCTTTTTGTGGAAGGATTAATTTGTAAATATAATGGGAAGAGGAGATTACATATGGAAAATGTAATGCAAGTTCGTGTTACCGGAATTTTAACTGAAGATGAAAAGGTGTTACTAGTAAAGCAAAAAGTTGCTAATCGCAATTGGTCTTTACCTGGAGGAAGGGTAGAGAATGGTGAGACGTTAGAGGAAGCAATGATTCGGGAAATGCGAGAAGAAACAGGGTTAGAAGTTAAAATTAAGAAGCTACTCTATGTTTGTGATAAACCAGATGCTAGCCCATCTTTATTGCATATTACGTTTCTGCTTGAAAGGATTACAGGGGAAATTACGCTTCCGTCTAATGAATATGATCTCAACCCAATTCATGATGTACAAATGGTAGCGATAGAAGAATTAAGTAGTTATGGTTTTTCTGATAAATTTACTAAACTTGCATCTGAAAACTTCTTGAATGCAGGAAGTTATCAAGGTTTAAAACAAAATATTGGTTTGTAAATATCAACTACTTAGAATACCGATTTTTGTCGGTAAATCGATATCTCTTGTCGAAATGTCGTTCCTGTAATTTCATTTACCGTATTACTATGTAGGATGCAAAAAAATAAGGAGATGTCTCTAGTTTGAAATTTGACTAGACGCCATCTCCTTAAAATGTTTTACACTGCTGACTGTAAAGAAGAAACAAGTTGATTTAAAAACTCATCCCCAGCCATAATCGCTCTCCCACCACCACGAGCACTCTTTTTATTTCCTCCGCCTTTTCCTTCAATTATAGGAAGGGCCTCTTTTAAAAGAGCATTCATATCGAGTGTCACTGCTTTACCACAAGCAAGAATACATTGTAATTTGTCCTCATTTTCAATAACGAAGTATGTAATTGCATGCTCTTGTTGTTCTGTAATGATAGCGGAAAGTTTTGCGATTTCTTGCATGGAACGATTAATAAATACTTTAGAAATAAGTGTTCCAGCGTGTATTCCTTCTGGCTGTTGCAATAGTTCATTCGCTTCTGCAAATAATAGTTTTTCATTCATTGTTTGTAGTGCTTTTTCGTTTTCTTTTTGGGATGTAAGAAGTTGGGATACTTTTGCTGGAATACCAGCTTCGCTACTGTTTAATTGTTTAGAAACATCTTTCATAATTTGTTGTTGTTGACCCATTAATTTTAGTGTGCGCCAGCCAGCGATAAACGTTAAGCGTATACCACCTTTATTGCGATCCCATCCTAGTACTTGAATAGGACCTACTTCACCAGTGTGTTTCGGATGCGTTCCGCCACAGCCGTTGTAATCATAGTTTTCGATAATAACAACGCGTATATTTTCTGTCATAGTCGGTTCTTTGCGAAGAGGTAATGTTTTCGCTTCTTCTAAGTTCATCCACTTTATACGGATCGGATGGTTTTCAAAAACAATTTTGTTGGCAATTTGCATAGCCTTTTCAACTGTTTCTGCATGCAGATTTTCCGTTTCTAAATCAATTGTTATCGTTTCTTTTCCGAGGTGGAACCCAATTGTTGGTATGTTAAAATAATCCCAAAAAGCAGCAGATAAAATGTGCTGAGCTGTATGTTGCTGCATATGATCAAAACGGCGATCCCAATCTATTTTCCCCTCTACTTCTTCTGTATGTAATTGTTCTACTATGAAATGACGAATTTCTCCATTTACTTCTTCAACGTTACTTACCGGAATACCATTTAAAGTTCCAGTGTCGTGTGGTTGTCCGCCGCCTGTTGGATAAAATGCGGTTTCACTTAAGACAACATATAAGTTTCCTTCTGTACTATAATCTTGCTTTATAACTTTAGAAGTAAAGTCTTTCTTATAAGCGTCGATGTAATATAATTTTTTCTCCAATTTTCTTTCCCCTTTCGTGTTAGCTAGTTTCATTGTAAAGCAATTGAAATTAGTTTCCTAATATTTCAGAAGAAAGAAACTATTTTTAGAATTTTCTTGCTATAATAAGAAGAAAATGCGGGGGTGGAATGAATATGTCATATGAAAACGGCGTAGATAAACTGCTTAGTTTAAGCAGAAATATTTCTGAATTATATCGAGAACTAAATGAAATGACCCGGATTTTAACGGATTGTAACCGAGAAAGTGTGAAATTTGATCGGTTATATGTAAAGGAGTTACTTTGGAAGAAAGAAGATGTACTAGAAAAATATGACCAACTACTTGTACAACTTTGTATTAATGAATGCTTTGATTTAAAAAGTGTCATTACAGGAGAATATAAGTATACATACGAAGAAGTAGAAAGCATAGTTTTACAATTTAATGAAGCGTATAATGTCGCAATTTTAATTAAAGATGTTTGTAAGGAATTACAGTTTACATATGGAATTGATATGGACATAACGAGAACAGCTCGGGTACAAACATCTCAAGTATAAAAAGGGAAAAGAAAGCAGATCCTGATATGATCCCCTTATAGTAGACAGTAAAAAGAAAGCACATTAATCTGTTTACTATGGAGGGGATTTTTCTATGGGCAAAATTAGAGTAACTTATGATATAGAATTTAAGAAAAAAGCAGTAGATTTATACTTGAAAGAAGGAATGGGATACAAAACGGTTGCTAAAGAATTAGGAATTGATCACTCGGTAGTAAGACGTTGGGTGAAACACTTTGAAGCTGAAGGTATCAAAGGACTAGAAGAAAAACGTGGTAAAACGAAAGGTCCAGGTATAGGTAGACCAAAAACCAATCCAGAAGATCCAGAAGCTAAAATGAAACGATTAGAAGCGGAGAATGAAATGTTAAAAAAGCTCTTAGGGATGTAAAAGGAGGAGTGGAATCTGTACCAAAAACGAAGAAGTTTGAAGCCATCAAAGGGCTATCAGAAAAAGGTTATGCAGTTACCATTCTATGTGATATCGCTGGAGTAACTAGAGGTGGGTACTACAAATGGATAAAGCGACAGTTGATGCCTTCTGAAAAACAATTGGAGGATACCGAAATAAAAAAGAAGGTATTGGAGTGTCATAAAAAACTTAAAGGGATTTATGGATACAGGAGAGTACAAGTTTGGCTGAAAGCTACTTATAACCTTCATTTTAATCACAAACGTATACAAAGGTTGATGGGTGAACTAGGTATCAAAGCCATTATTAGGAGAAAACGACCTTATTACGGGAAGAAAGAGGCTTACGTGATTTCAGATAACCATCTGAACAGGGATTTTCAAGCTTCCAAACCAAACGAAAAATGGGTAACAGATATTACCTATTTGATTTTCAATGGACAGAGATTGTACTTATCCGCTATTAAAGACCTATACAACAATGAAATTGTTGCCTATGAAATTAGCCGTAGAAATGACCTGAAACTAGTACTAGACACACTTAAAAAGGCAAGAAAAAAACGAAACGTGAAAGGGATTCTCCTGCATAGTGATCAGGGGTTCCAGTACACATCTCGTCAATATACTCAACTACTCAAAAAATATCAGATGAAGGCTAGTATGTCCAGAAAGGGGAACTGTTGGGACAATGCTTGTATAGAAAGCTTCTTCAGTCACTTTAAGTCAGAGTGTTTTCACCTATACTCTTTCCGCACAGCTGATGAGGTTAAGTTTGCTGTGCGCAAATATATATACTTTTATAATCACCACAGGTTCCAAAAGAAACTAAATAACCTGAGTCCATATAAATATAGAACTCAGGTTGCTTAATTGTGTTTTTTGAATACTGTCTACTTGACAGGGGTCACTCCATCCTTTGCTTTCTTTTTTTTATGTAAGAACAGGGAGAGTAGGTTTGAAGATGAAGGGGAAGTTACAAAATATTCATCCGTTAGGAATGACAATTATAATAGGGACTTTATTTGCGAGGTTCGCCACGTCAATGAGTATTCCATTTTTAGCAATTTATTTAACGACTGTTAAAGGGGTATCAGCTGGAATGACGGGTGCTATTATCGGAACGAGTGCACTTGTTGGAGTTTTTGCTAGTTTTATCGGAGGGAATTTATCGGATCGATTCGGCCGAAAGATGATTATAATATGGTCCATGATCGTTTGGGTGTTTGTATTTATAGGTTTTTCAGTTGCAGATCATGTTTTAAGTTTCTTTTTATTAAATGCTTTGAATGGATTATGTAGGTCCTTTTTTGAACCGACGTCAAGAGCCTTATTATCTGATTTAACGAAACCAGAGTATCGTTTACTCGTATATAATTTGCGTTATGGTGCAATAAATGTTGGAGTAGCGATTGGCCCACTTGTCGGATTACAGATTGGAAGCGCAAAATCAACAATTCCTTTTTTAGTAGCAGCTGGAGTATACATTTTATATACAGCTATATTGGCGTTCCAATTTAAGAAGTATCCACTGGAACGAAAGAAAATAAATAAAGAAAAGCCTGTTACAATGTTAAGTGCTATTCGTATTTTGCGAAAGGATGTAGTATTTTTAGTTGCTTTAGTCGGTATTATTTTGAGTAATTGTGGCTTTTCACATTTAACGACGACAGTATCTCAATATTTTGCAAATGCACAAATCTTTCAGGATGGAGTGAAGTTGTTCTCATATATGCTAGCTTTAAATGCAATTACAGTAGTAGTTATTCAATACCCTGTTATTCAAATGTGTAAAAAGTATACACCGTTAGCATCAATTATGGTTGGGACTTTATTTGTGAGCGGAGGATTATTTGGGTTTGGACTAGTAGAATCTATGTTAGGGGCAGCTATTTGTACCATTATTTTTACATTTGGAGAAGTGTTAATGTTTTCAATGACAGATGTATTTATTGATGAAATCGCTGATTCCAATCTGAAAGGAACATACTTCGGAGCGATGGGCTTTTCAGGAATTGGAGGAGTAATTGGTCCTTGGTTTGGAGGAGTACTTCTCGATTATTACGGGTACCAAAATGGATTTGTAGTATTTTTAGCGCTAGCTATATTTTCAACTGTAGCATTTCCTGTACTTTTAGTTACAAAAGGCTTATTGAAAAAAAGATATGATAGAAATTTTAATATAGAAATGCATGCGAAATAAAATAAGCCCCAGCAAGTTACTGGGGCTTATTTTTGTATTTATGTTAACTCTCAATTTGAAAAAAGAACCTTCTTTTCATGCTTATCGGCAACTTCGTTTTTGGAAATATGAATGGCTAAAAATCCATTCTCTAAGCAGGCTAGCATCTTCTTATAAATAATATTAGCGGGTAAAGGAATGATCCGCTGTAAAGAAGTATTTTTATGAAGTATGCATATGTTTAGGCCTGTCTCCATCTTTTTAATGAGTACATTTTGTTCGGTCACATTTGGTACATCTGTTTCCAGAATGTATTCTTGTTCTGTTTCACAAAGGTCAATATGAATTTGATTTGGAAAACTAAAATTACTACAAGAATCAGAACAAAATTGATCCATCCATTCTTCGAAACCATCAACATGAAAAAGACAATCCTTCTTTTTCTTGCCCATGTAAGACACCCTCCGTAAAATCTCAATTCATACTATGTTATGCATGAATGAGCCAGGGGTGAAGAATAAATGGAAAAATATAAACATTGTATGTGGCAAAGGTAGCTAGTGTGAATGTTTTGTTTTACATATCATGATGCGCATGATTTTTTTGACGAGAATGATTACGGTTTTTTACTTTATGAGATCCGCTTAATGGCTCAGGTTGTCCTTTTTTTTCTTTAGATTCACGATTGTTTTTGCCCATTGTATATAACACCTCCTCTTCCTATTTAGAATGAGAGAAGTTTGCGAATTTATACGAGAATGTTTTTAGAAAAAAGGGTAAAGATAAATGGGACTAACTATTACAGAAAGGGGATCATATAATGCCATATCATAAAGATAAACAACAAGCTTTTCAAGCTGCACAGCAAGGAGTTACACAAGCAGAAAATTCATTTAACAATATCGTGAAAAATGATCCGAACTACGGTCATGATTTAAAAGAGTTACGCCAAGAGGTCCAGGAAGCGTATGAACAGATTCAAAATGCGCTAGAAGTAGCTTCGGAAACACAACGTCCACAACTTGAGCAATACGAAAATAATCTCCAAAATATTATGCGAAATGTAGATCAATTAGAAAAGTAAATGAGCTTGTTGTGAATTCAACAACCTCAAAACTTTTAGAGCTAATATGCAGAAACAAAAAATTGTTCTACTAATTTTTTCTTTAATTTGCGCAGTACATATATTTCAAGTGGAAAAAGTGGAAGCGAAAATGTTGCTCAGAAAAGAGCTAGAACCAACTGGCTATGTAACATGGGAAGTACCTAATAATGAAAAAATTATTGCAATTACATTTGATGATGGACCAGATCCAACTTATACACCACAAATATTGGATTTATTACGTCAATATAAAGCTGAAGCGACTTTTTTTATGATTGGATTTCGAGTTCAGCGTAATCCATATCTAGTAAAGAAAGTGCTAAAAGAGGGGCATGAAATTGGAAATCATACGATGAATCATTTGTATGCGAATAATTCATCAGATGAGAAATTAGAAAATGATATTTTAGATGGAAAGAAATATTTTGAAAAATGGGTGAAAGAACCTTTGTTATTCCGTCCTCCAGGCGGATATATTAACGATGCTGTATTTAAAACAGCTAAAGAAGCTGGTTATCAAACTGTTCTATGGTCGTGGCATCAAGACCCTCGTGATTGGGCAAACCCAGGTACTGAATCCATTGTAAATCATGTTGTGAAACATGCTAAAAGTGGAGATATTGTACTGCTGCACGATGGAGGTAGTGATCGTAGTCAGACAGTGGCGGCGTTATCGGAAATTTTACCTGAGCTTAAAAAGCAGGGGTATCGATTTGTAACCGTTTCGGAGTTATTACGTTATAAACATTAGAAAAAAACCCAAAAGGCAGACATACCTTTTGGGTTTTTTTGTTACTGATTCTTTTTACGTTTCTTATTATTTTGTCGCTCTGCTGGTGTTAAAGGTTCATTTGCAAACTCCTCGTTATAGCCAGCACCTTGCCCTTGTGCGGATGCAGCATTCATTCCTGAAATAGTATGATTTGCTTTTCGTTTATTCATTTTTCACACCTCTATAATGTTTTTTTATAGACGAACCATGAGTTGTTCATAGCATATATGAACGTAAAGTAAAACGCTGAAAGAGCGCTTTACTTTATGGTAATAGTATTCATAAAGAGCATGGACACTATTCAAATTTAGAAAGATAAAGAAAACTTATGATAATCCATAAGTTTCTTATTATTTACTTATTTAGAAAGTTGTAATAAGATATTATCGTAAGGTATTGAAAAGTTTGTCTACATTTTATATTCAGACAACTTAGTCACGTTTAACAGGGGGGAAACATAATGGTCAAACATAATCCATTTCAATCACGTGCAACTTTCGAAGTAGATGGAAAAACGTATCATTATTATCAATTGAAAGCGCTTGAAAACGCAGGGGTTGGCAACGTATCTCAATTACCATATTCCGTGAAAGTTTTACTTGAATCTGTACTTCGTCAAGTAGATGGACACGTAATTACAGAAGAGCATGTTACAAATTTAGCAAAATGGGGAACGAAAGATGTGCAAGATATCGATGTTCCATTTAAACCATCTCGTGTAATTTTACAAGATTTCACTGGCGTTCCAGCTGTTGTAGATTTGGCTTCACTTCGTAAAGCAATGGCAGACATGGGCGGAGATCCTGATAAAATTAATCCGGAAATTACTGTAGACCTTGTAATTGACCACTCTGTACAGGTTGATAGAGCGGGTACGGCAGACGCGCTTGCATTCAACATGGACTTAGAGTTTAAACGTAATGAAGAACGTTATAAATTTTTAAGCTGGGCACAAAAATCATTTGATAACTATCGTGCAGTTCCGCCAGCAACAGGTATCGTACACCAAGTAAACCTTGAGTATTTAGCACCAGTTGTTCATGCTGTGAAAAATACTGAAGGTGACTTAGTTGCATACCCGGATTCATTAGTTGGAACAGACTCACATACAACAATGATTAACGGTATCGGTGTTCTTGGATGGGGCGTTGGTGGTATTGAAGCAGAGGCAGGAATGCTTGGACAGCCTTCATACTTCCCAGTACCTGAAGTAATCGGTGTGAAATTAACTGGTACACTTCCAAGTGGTACTACAGCAACAGACGTTGCATTAAAAGTAACGCAAGTGTTACGTCAAAAAGGTGTAGTTGGTAAATTCGTTGAGTTCTTCGGTAACGGACTAAAGAGCATGCCTTTAGCTGACCGTGCAACAATTTCAAATATGGCACCAGAATACGGTGCAACTTGTGGATTCTTCCCAATCGACGACATTTCATTAGAATACTTACGTTTAACAGGTAGAGATGAAGAGCAAATTCGCGTTGTTGAAGAATACTGTAAAGCGAACGGTTTATTCTATACAGCAGACAGTAAAGATCCAATTTACACTGATCTTGTTGAAATTGATTTAAATACAATCGAATCTAACCTTTCTGGACCGAAACGCCCACAAGATTTAATTCCACTTTCAGATATGAAAGATGCGTTCCACAAAGCTGTTGTAGCACCAGTCGGAACACAAGGACTTGGATTTAATGAGCAAGAGTTTGATAAAGAAGTGAAGGTTACATTAGAAGATAAAGAAGTAACGATGAAAACAGGTGCAATTGCAATCGCTGCAATTACAAGCTGTACAAATACATCAAATCCATACGTATTAATTGGAGCAGGTCTAGTTGCGAAAAAAGCAATTGAAAAAGGACTTGTAGTACCTGAGTACGTAAAAACATCATTAGCACCAGGATCTAAAGTTGTTACAGAGTACTTAGATAAATCTGGTTTAACAACGTATTTAGATCAATTAGGTTTCCAAACAGTTGGTTACGGCTGTACGACTTGTATCGGTAACTCTGGTCCATTAGCAGATGAATTAGAAGAAGCGATCGCAGCAAACGACTTATTAGTAACATCTGTTTTATCTGGTAACCGTAACTTTGAAGGTCGTATTCACCCACTTGTAAAAGCAAACTACTTAGCATCACCACCACTTGTTGTGGCATATGCACTTGCAGGTACTGTTGATATTGACCTGAAAAATGATGAAATCGGTAAAGATGCAAATGGCAATGCTGTTTACTTCAACGATATTTGGCCATCAGCTAAAGAAATTGAAGACGTAGTTCAAAATGTTGTTACATCTGAACTGTTCAAGAAAGAATATGCGCAAGTATTTAACAGCAATGAGCGTTGGAATGAAATCCAAACTTCAAATGAAGCTTTATATACTTGGGATAATGACTCAACATACATTCAAAACCCACCATTCTTTGAAGGTTTATCTAAAGAGCCAGGTGAAGTTGAAACATTATCAGGTTTACGCATAGTTGGTAAATTTGGTGACTCTGTAACGACAGACCACATCTCACCAGCAGGTTCAATCGGTAAGCATACACCAGCTGGACGCTACTTATTAGAAAACGGTGTACAACCAGTTGACTTTAACTCTTACGGTTCTCGCCGTGGTAACCATGAAGTCATGATGCGTGGTACATTCGCAAACATTCGTATTAAAAACCAAATCGCACCAGGAACAGAAGGCGGATATACAACATATTGGCCAACTGGTGAAGTAACATCTATCTATGATGCTGCTATGAAATATAAAGAAGATGGAACAGGTCTTCTAGTTGTTGCTGGTAAAGATTACGGTATGGGAAGTTCTCGTGACTGGGCTGCGAAAGGTACAAACTTATTAGGCATTAAAGCAGTAATCGCAGAAAGCTTCGAGCGTATTCACCGCAGTAACTTAGTATTAATGGGCGTATTACCACTTCAATTTAAAGATGGCGACAGCGCTGAAACGTTAGGTCTTGTTGGTAACGAGTCATTTGAAATTCAAATTGACAAAACAGTTAGACCACGCGATCTTGTAAAAGTAGTTGCAACCGATGCAGATGGCAATGAAAAACAATTTGAAGTAGTAGCTCGTTTCGATAGTGAAGTTGAAATTGACTACTACCGTCACGGTGGTATCCTGCAAATGGTTCTTCGTGAGAAAATTGAAGAGTCTAAAGTGTCGAACTAAATAATTGAAATAAACGATAAGGAAGCTAACAATTGTTAGCTTCCTTATTTTATGGAAAGGGATGAAACCATTTGGTTTCATCCTTTTCTTTTTACTATAAAAATGGAGGGAACATCATGAAAGAATATAAAAGAATATTGTTACCGTTACAGAAAGAAAAATTATTAGTAATAGCAGCTGTATGCAGTGGACTTTTTGCAGCTATTTTAAATTTATCTCGGCCACTATTTATGGGGCTAATTGTAGATAATCTTATTCAACGAGAGCTGAAGGGAGCATATCTTTACATTACTTTGTTTACAGTCAGCCGCTTGTTAATGTGGGTGAACAATCTTTCATTTGATTATGTAAGCTCAAAAGCGAGTCAGCGAATATTAAGAGAGAAGCGTATAGATGTATTGCGTCATTTTTTCCTATTACCATTTGAAGAAAGCGAGAAGGTAAAACAAGGAGAGCTAGAAACATTAGTCGTTTCTGATATCCCGAACTGGGTAAGGTTATATGGATCTATATTAGTCGAATATATTCATGCACTTGCGCAATTTATTGGTGCAATCATAGCGCTACAACATATAGAAATAGACTTTATATGGTGGATAACTCCGTTTTTATTTTTAAGCGCAATTGTTCCAATGGTTATGGGGAAAAAGGTAAGGAATATTGCGGATATTTCTCAAAAAAATCAATCAAGTGTTGTAGAGATGGTGTCACAGTTTGTAAAAGGTATACAAGATTTACGGAGTTTACAAAAAGAAAAATGGGCAATTCACTTATTTAAAGGAGTAACAGCACAATCTTATAAAACGGAAGTAAAGAAGACGATGATGCAACATTGCATTGGAATAGTTGGAACGGTGATTGAAACGGTCGCGTATATAGTTGTTCTTATTATAGGAGCACAAAAAATAATAAAAGGGGATATGGAAGTTGGATCGCTCGTTGCAGTATTAGCTACAATTGAGATGCTTTTTTTCCCTGTTCGTTATGCGAGTGATTTATTGATGATGACGCAAGTCGCAATCGCTTCGGCAAATCGAGTTTTTTGTTTTTTAGATATACAGGCTGAATACAGAAATGTAGAAAGAGCGATAGGAATCAGATTAACAAATGTTTCATTTCAAGAGAACGGTGAAGAGAGATGTAGAATTAAAAAAATTCATTTGCAAATTAATCCTGGCGAACTCGTTATCATTGTGGGGGAAAGTGGTGCAGGTAAAACGACGCTTTTAAAATTAATCACGGGCTTATATAAACCATCTAATGGTAGTATTGCTTATTATGGTAATAAAGCTTGTATGACTACTATATGGCAGGAACCTCGTTTTTTTCGAACGACAGTAAAAGAGAATATGTATTTCGGGGAAGAGCGCCTAGAAAAACAATTAGAAAAAAATATTGAACTTGTAAATGCGAAGCCGATTATTTGGAGGTTATCTGAAGGTATTCAGACTGTACTACATAAAAGCGGAGAAGAGTTTTCGGGAGGAGAGAGAAAGCGTCTGGCGTTATTGCGAGCGATTGTATCAAATCCGAATCTCATTATTTTAGATGAACCAACTTCGGGATTAGATCCGAACAATCAAGAAGTGGTTTGGAATATACTGAAAGGGCTAGGAGGGAATGTAACGAGAATTGTGACGACACATGATGTTGAGAGGGCGATGATAGCGGATCGAGTTGTCGTCATGAATAATGGGAGTATTGTGGAATGTGGGGATCCTAGAGAATTATTAACTTGTAAGTCATTGTTTAAAGAGATGCTAGTAAAAAGATAAGAGCTATATAGCGCTCTTATCTTTATTCACTCTTATTAAGTTGATACGTATAAGACTCTGGATCGTTAGTACTAAACTCTTTGACTAGAGTAAGTTGATTTGTATCCGGATTATATTTGAAAATTTTGACCGTATGTTCGCTACTTAGTGATGGATTATATTCTTGGATAGCAAATGTATTTTCAGCAATTTGTGTCATATTACTGGTTGAAACGTTTTCTACGGCATCATGATTTGTAGAAATTTTAACGACTCTTTCACTGTTGAAAAATAAAAGAACGATTACTAAAACAACTAAACATATTCGTATATAGCGAAGTTCTTTACTAATAGGATGCTCTCCCAAAACAATCATCCTTTCTATAACTATTGTATAGTAGTGGTGGTAGTCATCGTGAAGAAACTAAGAATACCGAGACCGGCTAAAAGGATAAATGAGATTAAAGCGATAAAGAGACAAATACGCCCAACTTGCTTTTTTTCAGGATCTTTACTGAAGAGCGAGACGATCCAAGTGATAATCCCGATTGGGGAAAATATAAAACTAAGAATATATAATAGTATTTTTTCAAATAGATTCATAAAAATCCCCCTTTTTGAAAGTTTTACATGTGCAGTTTTCTTCGTATTAGAGCTGCTATTATGTAGGAAAGTACAGAATAAACAGCACTATAAATAATCCAAACGTCTAAGTTTTGTAAAGTTAGGTGTATATCAAACCCCGAGACGATAATGAAAAAAATAAGTGGAACAGTAAAAGAAATAATAATAGCAGCCCATTTGAATTTGTATAGTAAGCCGCTAAAACAAATGCATAGTAATGGTAAAGTAAAGAAAACAAAAGTAAAAGGGTTGATAAGTAATTGCAAAATACATATCACCTCGCAGGTTTTGTATTTATTTCTAATTATATGATAAAAAGGTAAATATTTCATCTATACTATAAATATTCTAACTATTTCGAATGTGAATATTTCCAAGCTTGTCCGTATAAGCTAAAATAAGGTATATAGTATCTTTGTGATTATGTTATAAGAAGAAAAACACGTTAGGGTGATATAAAATGTGGCGGAAGCTTACGATTATTACAGTGTTACTTTGTTTAGCGGGATATGCGGCTTATGAACAGTTTGGTAAAAAAGATCAGGCGGTACAGGGGAAGCAAGAAAAAAGTGAAGCTGCTATGAAAGAGATGATTGCAAGGAATGGTATTGAAATAGGGAAGAGTGCGCCAGACTTTGAATTAACTAAGTTAGATGGAACGCATGTAAAGTTATCTGATTTAAAAGGAAAGAAAGTGATTTTAAATTTTTGGGCAACGTGGTGTGGGCCTTGTCAGCAAGAAATGCCTGATATGGAGGCTTTCTATAAAGAACATAAAGAAAAAGTAGAAATTTTAGCAATAAATTATACGCCTTCAGAAAAAGGTGGGGGAGAAGAAAAGGTAAGCAATTTTGCTAAAGAAAAAGGAATTACTTTTCCTATTTTATTGGACAAGAACATTGATGTGACAACAGCTTATAAAGTAATTACCATACCAACTTCGTATTTTATAGATACAAAAGGTGTCATTCAAGATAAGTTCATTGGACCGATGACTCAAAAAGAGATGGAGAAACGGATTGCTAAATTAAAATAACGATGAAAAGGTAGAGATGGAATATAATCATTTCTGCCTTTTCTTTTTCAAGTAGTGAAAGCTTCGTGATATGATAAAAGAAATATAAACGTTTAGAGAAAAAGGAGTGTATTTGGAGTGGGGAATATATCCTTACCGTTAGATTATGTTGTAATTGATTTTGAAACAACAGGGTTTAACCCTTATAATGATAAAATTATTCAAGTAGCAGCAGTGAAATATCATAATCATGAACTGGTAGATCAGTTTGTTTCATATGTAAATCCGGAGCGTCCAATTCCGAGCCGAATTACGAGTTTAACAGGTATTACAAATTATCGTGTATCGGATGCACCGACAATTGAAGAAGTGTTACCGTTATTTTTAGCGTTTTTACATACAAATGTTATCGTGGCTCATAATGCTTCTTTTGATATGCGTTTTTTGAAAAGTAATGTAAATATGCTTGGATTACCTGAGCCTAAAAATAAAGTAATTGATACGGTGTTTTTAGCTAAGAAATATATGAAGCACGCACCTAATCATAAACTTGAAACGTTAAAGCGAATGCTTGGAATTCGCTTAAGTTCTCATAATGCATTTGACGATTGTATTACGTGCGCGGCTGTTTATCAAAAATGTGCATCTATTGAAGTAGATGGGAAACGAAAAGTAAATAAGGTCGTACTTGATGAAACTGCGGTATACGAAGCAGTGAAAGAGATACTTGTACGTAATAGACGAAATGTAGAATGGCTACGTTGTATGAACGTAGGTAGTTATCTAGATATAAAAGCTTTTTATCCAGTTATGAGATTAAAGGTAAAAGGGCGAAAGAAATACGTATTAACAGAGATATTAGAAGATGATGTCAAGGGAATATGTACGAGTTTAAAATGTGAACCGGCGTTAAAAAGTGAAGTTGGTAATACGAGAATTATGCTTAATAACTTAGAGGATGTCTTGAAATTAGAAAGTTATATTTTAGAACAGTATGATTTTGTATTACAGGCGCTTCATGATTATAAAGAAAATGAAAAGAATGCAGATGAAAAACTGAAAGAGTATTTAAATGTTATGGTATAAAAAAACTCCGTGTGCAAAATATTGTACACGGAGTTTTTTTAGGAGTACTAAAACATAAAATTTTCTTGCAAATCTGATTAAAGAGTTTTTCATTTGCTCATACTATGTAGTAAGAAAGCAAAGGAGAAAGGGTGAGCAGCATGAGAAGAAGTCGCCGTAAATCGTTTGAAGAACTTGTAAATGAAAATAAACAACAATTATTAAGCGATCGTGATGCAATCGATCGAATTGAAGAACGTATTGAAAAACGTTATGAAATGAAACTTTTTAAGCAGGCTGAATAATTCTTAACACTAGTACGATACTAGTGTTAAGGAGGCGATAGTAATGGGTAATCCGAAAAAGAATTCAAAAGACTTTGCACCAAATCAAATTGGAACACAATCGAAAAAAGCTGGTGGCAATAAAGGGAAGCAAATGCAAGACCAAACTGGCAAACAACCAATTGTAGATAACGGTTAGAAAAGAAGGATATTATCATTCTTCTTTTTTGTGAGGGAATTAAAGGTGTATTTTCAACAGCAATATGAAAAAAGGGCTGACTTATGTCAGCCCTTTTTCGTGATTGTGAAGTTTTCAACGAGTAAACGCCAATTTTGTGGGAATGGTAGGCCAATCTTCCAATAGCTAATACCGCCTATACCTTGTTCCTTCATTAAATTAAATTTACTTTGAACGGACCGTGAATCTTCAAACCAAACTTCGTGTTGTACGCCGTTTTCGTCAAAGT
This sequence comes from Bacillus silvicola, assembly GCF_050524305.1. NCBI lineage: Bacteria > Bacillati > Bacillota > Bacilli > Caryophanales > Bacillaceae > Bacillus > Bacillus silvicola. Next base: position 503,754 of record NZ_JBNGVC010000012.1, on the reverse strand, counting down.
AATTGAAATGAGGAGCTTGAGCCGTGAAGTCATAGCGGATAGGAACATTATATTTACGAGCTAGTGCAACAGCTGCAACAGAGCTGATTGCTTTTGCGGGTGGATTTCCTTGTTTGAACGGAAGTTTCCAATCGAAACCATATAAATTTTGCCCCATCATAATTTTTTGTGGTGGCATTTGAGATTTTGCATATTGAAGTACTTCTTTCACAGGCCCGATAGGAGAAATCGCCATCGGTGGTCCGCCTTGCCAACCCCAGTCGTATGTCATAATGACGACGAAATCAACAATTTGCCCTTGTGCTTTATAATCATGAGCCTCAAAAAATTTCCCTTTTTGATTGGAACTTGTTTTTGGTACAAGCGTTGTACTTAATGTGTACCCGCTAGGTAAGCGTGTTTTCACATTTCGTAAAAAACGATTATACGCTTCGCGATCTTCAGGTGCTACATTCTCGAAATCAAAATGAATGTCTCGCATGCCGTATTTTTCAGCTGTTTGCAAAATGTTAGTAATAAATTTGTTTTGAATGGTTGGGTTACGCAACAAAACAGATGTTAGTTCAGGACTAAAGTTCCCGTTTTCGATATTTGTAATAACGAGCATAGGGATGGTTTTACCTTGCGTTGCAATATTAGCGATTTTCGCTGTTTCCGTTGGTTCTTTTAAAGTGCCGTCTCTTTTTGCTTCAAAGCTGAAGTAGGCTAAATAGGTTAAAAATGGATTAATAGCACGTGTAGCATTTACTAAACTTTCTTTTATCGGTATTGTTGAAGGCTGTAAATAAGCGATGGATTCTACTGCTCGTTTTGTACCTTTTGGTATATATAATTGTTGGCCGACATGGAGAATAGATTTTAATGAAAGATTATTAACTTTAGCTAAGCTAGCGAGAGGAACGTTATACGTTTGAGAAATTCGATATAAGCTGTCACCAGGCTGTACATAATAATTATTGCCTTTTGTATTAACAATAAGTGCCTGACCAACAACGAGTGTTTCAGCTGGATTTAGTCCATTGTCTTTTACAATTTCTTCAGGTGTAGATCCGTACTTTGATGCTAAACCATAAACACTATCACCGCTACGAACAGTTACAATTTGGATCATATACTTGCCCCTTTCGGTAAAAGATTCACTGTTTTTATTTTATTTTTGATTCCACTGTATTATGATTAAATGTATGCAAGGTAGCAGAAGTGAAAGAAGGCGAATAGAAATGTTTGTAGCAGAACATGAAGTTGAAATCCGCTATGCGGAAACAGACCAGATGGGTGTTGTTTACCATTCAAACTATTTAGTGTGGCTGGAACTTGGGCGCACTAAACTTATACAAGAATTAGGATTTTCATATGTTGAAATGGAGAAAGAGGGAATTATTTCTCCTGTATTAGACTTGCAAATTTCATATCGTAAAGCGATGCGTTACGGAGAAAAAGCAATTGTGAAAACGTGGATTGATACTGTGAGCCCGCTTCGTGTTGTATATGGTTATGAAATATATAACGGTGATGGTGAGCTTTGCATTACTGCAAGTACAACGAATATTTGTGCGAAAAAAGAAGGGTTCCGCCCTGTATCATTTAAAAAATTATATCCTGAGTGGTATGCGAAATATGAGGAAATTAAAAAGAAATAAAAAAAGCGTGGCAGAAGCCACGCTTTTTTTATTTTTCATAATTAAATTGGGGGAAATCATCACCGTCGTTAAATGTAACAGATAAATTATGTCCATCGAAGAACCACTCATCATCGCCTTCAATAAAGAAGTTAATACCTTCTTCTTGAGTTTGAACAGCAGGGTGCGCAGGGTCATCTTTACGAATACCTAAAGAAAGTCCTTTTTGTACAGTACTGCAACCGCCGTATTGTACGAAAAGGCGTAGTGTTTCACCCGATTGTAAGTGTAATTCGTTTTTATACCATTGTGCTGCTTCTTTTGTTACGGAAAGATTCATGTATAGTTCCTCCAAATTATGTTGCTTTTTCTTTAGTATAAAAAATAACGCAAAAAGACGCTATTAATATGCTTCACGTTTTCTTTTTGCGTTATGTGGGTTACGATCTTATTTTTGCTTTTTTGAAAAGTTTGCTTTCGGTTCAGTTTTATTTATAATTCGCCCGATATTTGCACGGTGTTTATAAATAACCATACCTGCTAATAAACACATCGCAATAATGAAGATTTTATCCCCGCTAACAATTGATGCAATAACAGCAACGACAGCTGTTACCATAGAAGAAAGTGATACGTATCTTGTTGTAAATAAAAGGCTGAAAAAGACAACAGCTAATATTGCAAAAACAATAGGTGAATAGCATAATAGCACCCCAGCAGAAGTTGCAACTGCTTTCCCCCCGCGGAATTTCGCGAAGATTGGATATACATGTCCAAGAACAGCTGCTAATCCAAACCATAGTGGGTGAACATCTAACCCGAAAATAATCGGTAGACTTGTTGCTAATGTACCTTTTAAAATGTCAGCAATTGTAACGATAAAACCCGCTTTTTTCCCTAGTGTACGGAATGTATTTGTTCCGCCTAAATTACCGCTTCCATGCTCACGAATGTCAATTCCATAGCCAATTTTTCCAACGACTAATGCAAACGGAATCGAGCCAAGTAAGTAGGCAACGATAAATAAAAGATATGTAATAATCATGAGTTCAGTCTCCTTTATACAAATGTGTTGATAAAGGGTAAAAAGAGTTTTTCCCGTATATTGTACCATACATTTGTAAAGAGCACATTTCTTTTTTACAAATGAAAAAGTCATTAATTTTTAAAAAAACTTTCACAGGAATGTTACATTTTTCATAAATACACTAGAACTATATGTTGTATGATTTTAATCAAAAGACAACAACATGTTGGTGGAGGGTTATGAATGTTGAAACAAAATGTACGTGGAGAAGAATTAATGAAAGTATTTGAGACAATTATCCACGGTAATGAACAAGATTTAATGCAGGAAAATGCAAATGTAGATGGCCGATCTCCAATGGGAGTGATGGGAACGTTCGCATCTGAGAGCGCAAAGTATTATGCTGTAGCAAATTTACTATCAGATCAAGTGAAAAAAGCGATAGATCAAAATATATTATATCCACATGATTTGGATTTTTATGCGACAGGAACGACGACTTGTTCGCAAATTCCGTTAGCACAAATGCTTGCTAACGGTTTTCATACCGGACATGGACATATGAGACAACCGCAAGACATTAAAAGTGCATTGGCTCTTTCGTCTATTATTTTTCAAGCGAATCAAAATATGCAGCACGGTGGTCAATCGTTTGCACTCTTTGATATTGATTTAGCTCCATATGTGAGAAAAACAGTAGCGAGACATAAGAAACGATTACAGTCATATCCGCTTACAAAAGAACAGATAGAAGAATTTGCATGGAAAGAAACAGAAAATGATACGTATCAGGCGTGTGAAGCGTTTATTCACAATTCAAATAGTATGCACAGTAGGGGCGGGGGACAAGTACCGTTTATTTCTATTAACTATGGAACAGACACATCAAAAGAGGGACGGTTATTGGTTAGACAGCTTTTAAAAGCGACACAAGCGGGTCTTGGTAAAGGGGAAACACCAATTTTTCCTATTCAAATTTTTAAAATGAAAAAAGGTGTGAACTTTGAAGAATGTGATTCGAACTATGATTTATTTGAATTAGCGTTAGAGACAACGGCTGAACGATTATTCCCTAACTTTTCATTTTTAGATGCGCCATTTAATGCAGTGCATTATGATGGCCGACCGGAAAGTGAAGTATGTTACATGGGATGTCGTACTCGTGTTATGTCTAATATACATGGAGAAGAAACAGCGATTGGAAGAGGGAATTTATCATTTACGTCTATAAACTTAGTGAAATTAGCGTTAATTAGTGGTTCAAAAGAAGCGTTCTTTGAAGCGTTAAATTATTATTTAGATTTAGGAATTAAGCAATTATTAGAGAGATTTGAGTATCAATGTACGAAGCGAGCGAGAGATTTTCGATTTTTATATTCACAAGGTGTATGGCGCGGTGGAGAAAAGTTACAGCCTGAAGATTCTGTAGCATCCATTTTAAAACAAGGGACGTTAAGTCTTGGTTTTATCGGTCTTGCGGAATGTTTAGTAGCTTTAAGAGGAAAGCATCACGGAGAAGATGAAGAATCATGGAAACTCGGGTATGAAATCATTTCCTTTATGAGAGATAGAATGGATAAAGCGACAGAAGAACATGAACTGAACTTCTCAGTAATTGCAACTCCTGCCGAAGGGCTATCAGGGAAGTTTGTGAAAAAAGATAGGGAGGAATTTGGTGTGATTAGCGGTATAACGAACCATAATTATTATACGAATTCATTCCATATCCCAGTTTACTATAACATTCAAGCTATAAAAAAAATTCGTTTAGAGGGACCTTTCCATGCCCTATGTAACGGGGGACATATTACGTATATTGAACTAGACGGAGCAGCTATGCATAACAAAAAGGCATTAAAGCAAATTGTGCAAGCGATGGCAGAGAATGGCGTTGGCTACGGTTCAATTAATCATCCAGTTGATCGTTGTAAGTGCTGTAGTTATCATGGAGTTATTGGGAATGAATGTCCAAGCTGTGGAAATGAAGATGAAGCTAATATAGAAAGAATTCGCCGTATAACGGGCTATCTTGTAGGAGATATGTCGAAGTGGAATAGTGCGAAACGTAGTGAAGAGATGGATCGGGTGAAGCATAAATGAAAGTTATGAACATCATTCATGATAGTGTAGTAGATGGAGAAGGATTGCGGACAGTCGTGTTTTTTGCGGGCTGTCCGCATCGTTGTTTCGGGTGCCATAATCCGGCATCTTGGAATGTTTGCAACGGAACTGAAATGACGGTAGAAGAGATTGTGAAAGAGATTGCAAGTAATCCATTAACTGATGTAACATTTTCAGGTGGAGATCCATTCTTCCAAGCTGCTGAAGTGAAAAAAGTAGCAAAAGTTGTGAAAGGTTTGAAAAAAAATCTATGGATGTATACAGGTTATACGTTAGAAGAGATACAGAGTTCTCAAAATAATGATATGATAGAGTTGTTACATTATGGGGATGTTTTAGTCGATGGAAGATTTGAAATCGAGAAAAAAGATTTAACACTTCCATTTCGCGGAAGCTCCAATCAACGTATTATTCGATTGAAAGAGTAAAAAGGCGGGATAGATTATATGAATAAAACAGTATTACTTGTTGAAGATGAAAGAAGATTACGTGAAATCGTTAGTGATTATTTTCGTAATGAAGGCTTTGAAGTAATCGAAGCAGAAGACGGAAAAAAAGCGTTAGAATTATTTGCAGAGCATGAAATTGATTTAATTATGTTAGATATTATGTTACCAGAAATAGATGGATGGTCTGTTTGTAGACGAATTAGAAAAGAATCAGCAGTACCAATCATTATGTTGACAGCACGTTCAGATGAGGATGATACATTACTAGGGTTCGAATTAGGTGCAGATGAGTATGTAACAAAACCTTTTAGTCCGAAAGTGTTAGTAGCTCGAGCAAAGACATTATTGAAACGTGCGGATGGTGCGGTAGGAGTAACTGAAGAAAATGCTATGTCTTTAGCTGGAATAGAAGTGAATCGACTATCTAGAACAGTTTTAGTAGAGGGAGAAGAAATTATATTGACACATAAGGAGTTTGAGCTTCTTGTTTATTTAATGGAGAACAAAGGAATTGTGTTGTCGCGTCAACATTTATTAGATCAGTTATGGGGATATGACTACTACGGCGATGATCGAACGGTTGATACACATATTAAAAAACTGCGAAATAAGCTAGGAGATAGAGCGAAGCATATCGGTACTGTCATTCGAGTGGGTTATAAATTTGAAGAATAACCTTTAAGTTACTATGCACTTTAGCTTCGGGATATAGCAAATTTATACTCTCCTTTGTAGGTGGAATGTACAAAAAATACTTTTCTTGTCTATAATGATAGATAGGAGTATTTTTTTAATTGGATTTCACGATGAGTTCACAAGAAGGACACAAAAAGTGACTATACTGAAAGTACGAGTTCACCAGAGAGGGGAAATAAAACATGGGATATTACGACGGACCGAATTTAAATGAAGAGCATAGTGAAACGAGAGAAATGAAAAAATCAGGTAGTAAAAAAGGATATTTTTTCACAGGTTTAGTTGGAGCTGTAGTCGGGGCAGTTTCGATTAGTTTTGCAGCACCGTACATGCCATGGGTGCAAAATAATGGTGCAGCTGTTTCGTCATTCAATTCTAATAAACAAGTAGAAGGAACTGTAGTTCCAGTTGTAAATAAAGCGAAAAATGAAACTGATTTACCGGGAATGATCGAGGGCGCGAAGGATGTTGTTGTTGGTGTGATTAATATGCAACAAAGTGCTGATCCATTTGCGATGCAGCCGACAGGCCAAGAACAAACAGCTGGTACAGGCTCAGGTGTTATTTATAAAAAGGCAGGAAATAAAGCATATATCGTAACAAATAACCACGTAGTAGATGGTGCAAATAAACTTGCCGTTAAACTAAGCGATGGAAAGCAAGTCGATGCAAAATTAGTTGGTAAGGACCCTTGGTTGGACTTAGCTGTTGTAGAGATTGATGGATCTAATGTGAATAAAGTTGCAAGTTTAGGTGATTCCAGTAAAATCCGTGCGGGTGAGAAAGCAATTGCAATCGGTAATCCATTAGGATTTGATGGAAGTGTAACGGAAGGTATCATCAGTAGTAAAGAGCGTGAAATTCCAGTTGATATTGATGGTGATAAACGTCCTGATTGGCAAGCACAAGTTATTCAAACAGATGCAGCGATTAACCCTGGTAATAGTGGTGGTGCACTATTTAACCAAAACGGTGAGGTAATCGGTATTAACTCAAGTAAAATAGCTCAGCAATCAGTAGAGGGTATTGGTTTTGCAATTCCAATTAACATCGCAAAACCAGTTATTGAATCACTTGAAAAAGATGGAGTGGTGAAACGTCCAGCACTAGGAGTCGGTGTCGTTTCATTAGAAGATGTGCAAGCTTATGCAGTAAATCAATTAAAAGTGCCAAAAGAAGTAACAAATGGCGTTGTATTAGGTAAAATTTATCCAGTATCACCAGCAGAAAAAGCTGGTTTAGAGCAATATGATATTGTAGTAGCATTAGATGATCAAAAAGTAGAAAATTCACTTCAATTCCGTAAATATTTATATGAAAAGAAAAAAGTAGGCGAGAAAGTAGAAGTTACATTCTATCGCAATGGTCAAAAAATGACGAAAACAGCTACATTAGCAGATAATTCAGCTACAAAGAATCAATAAATGTAACCTTTAACCAGTGGAGAGTTCTCTTCCTTCTGATTATTAGCTTACATCAATCGGAATAAAAGAAAGTCTCTTTCATGTTGAAAGAGACTTTCTTTATCGGATATACTAAAGGTATAGGAGGGATTAATTATGACAATTGAAAACCCAACTCGTACGGAAATTGGTGAAGTATTGAAGAAAAGCAAAACAATCGCAGTTGTTGGATTATCAGATAAACCAGAACGTACATCGTATATGGTTTCAAAAGCAATGCAAGACGCGGGGTACCGCATTATACCGGTAAATCCAACAGTTGATGAAGTACTTGGAGAAAAGGCAGTGCCTTCACTAAAGGATATTAAAGAACATGTTGATATCGTAAACGTATTCCGCCGTTCAGAATTTTTAATGGATGTTGGGAAAGAGTTTGTAGAGATTGATGCAGATGTTTTTTGGGCACAATTAGGAGTACAAGATGAAGATACATATAAACTTTTACAAGAAAAAGGCTATACTGTAATAATGGATCGTTGTATTAAAGTAGAGCATGCGATGACAAAGTAGTATAGACTTTAAAGATAAAAAGATTGATTCAGCCCTCACAATATACATAAGTAGGGCCGATGGACGAGGTGTTCATCATGAGATTTTTTAAAGGCTGTTTTTGGGGATTGTTACTTGTTATCCCGTTTTGGATATTGATCATTTGGATCATGATAAAGGTATGGAATGTATAATATTGGAATACATATCCATTTCTCGTTGACAAACGATTATTTTTCTGAAATAGTAGCCTAGAGGAATCCTTGTGAAAAAACAAGGATTTTTCTATTGAAAATGGTATATAAAATAGATAAGATAACTTGCCAAAACTATAGTCGAGGCGTTATTCTATAATAGAAACATATGTTCTGATTTAATTAGGAAAGGGGCAAGGAGTTTGGCGAAGCATCAGTTCCAATATAATGAAGATGCAATTCAAGTGTTAGAAGGACTTGAAGCCGTTCGAAAACGCCCGGGTATGTATATCGGGAGTACGGATAGCCGTGGATTGCATCATTTAGTATATGAAATAGTAGATAACTCCGTTGACGAAGCGTTAGCGGGATTTGGCGACGAAATTTCTGTCGTAATACATAAAGATAATAGTATTAGTGTTATTGATAAAGGGCGAGGAATGCCTACGGGAATGCATAAACTTGGGAAACCAACACCTGAAGTCATTTTAACTGTACTTCATGCTGGTGGTAAGTTTGGTCAAGGTGGCTATAAAACAAGTGGTGGTTTGCACGGTGTTGGGGCATCAGTTGTAAATGCCTTGTCAGAATGGTTAGTAGTAACGATTAAACGTGACGGAAATATTTATGAACAACGCTTTGAAAATGGTGGTATTCCTGCAACGACGTTAGAGAAAATCGGGAAGACAAAAGAGTCTGGTACAACAATACATTTTAAACCAGATACAACTATTTTCAGTACAACAAATTACAATTATGAAACATTATGTGAGAGATTACGTGAATCTGCATTCTTATTAAAAGGAATGAAAATATCGATAAAAGATGAACGTAATGATTTAGAGGATGTATTTCATTATGAAACAGGAATTGAAGCTTTCGTTTCATACTTAAACGAAGAGAAAGATTCGATTCATCCAGTTGTATACTTCACTGGTGAACAAAACGGAATTGAAGCAGAGTTAGCATTCCAGTTTAACGATGGCTATTCAGAAAACATTCTTTCGTTTGTAAATAACGTACGTACAAAAGATGGGGGAACACACGAAGCTGGATTTAAAACAGCAATGACGCGTGTGTTCAATGAGTATGCTCGTAAAGTATCGTTATTAAAAGAAAAAGATAAAAACTTAGAAGGTACAGATATTCGTGAAGGTGTAGCGGCTATCGTTTCTGTACGTGTACCAGAAGAAGTACTTCAGTTTGAAGGGCAAACGAAAGGGAAACTAGGTACAAGTGAAGCTCGTTCTTCAATTGATGCAATTGTATCTGAGCATTTAGCTTACTTTTTAGAAGAAAACCCGGATGTTGCTACACTTCTTGTGAGAAAGGCAGTTAAAGCAGCGCAGGCGCGTGAGGCTGCTCGTAAAGCGAGAGAAGAAGCGCGTACTGGTAAAAAGAAAAAGAAATCAGAAGGTACATTGAGTGGTAAGTTAACACCTGCACAATCACGTAACCCACAGAAAAATGAACTGTACTTAGTAGAGGGTGACTCTGCCGGTGGTTCAGCGAAACAAGGTCGAGACCGACGTTTCCAAGCAGTATTACCATTACGTGGTAAAGTAATTAATACAGAAAAAGCAAAGCTTGCTGATATTTTTAAGAATGAAGAGATCAATACGATTATTTACGCAATTGGCGGTGGCGTAGGGAATGAATTCGCTGTTGAAGATATTAACTATGATAAAGTTGTTATTATGACCGATGCAGATACGGATGGAGCACATATTCAAGTGTTACTACTGACGTTCTTCTACCGCTATATGAAGCCACTTATTGAAGCTGGTAAAGTATTTATCGCACTTCCACCTTTATATAAAGTAAGTAAGGGAAAAGGGAAAAGTGAAGTAATTGAATATGCATGGTCTGATGAAGAATTAGATGGTGTAACAAAAAAGGTCGGTAAAGGCTATATGTTGCAGCGCTATAAAGGACTTGGTGAAATGAATGCCGATCAATTATGGGAGACAACGATGAATCCTGAAACACGTACGTTAATTCGTGTGAAAATTGACGATGCATCAAGAGCTGAGCGTCGAGTTACGACATTGATGGGTGATAAAGTAGAACCTCGCCGTAAATGGATCGAACGAAATGTACAATTTGGTATGCAAGAAGAGGGAAATATTTTAGAAAATGAAATGATTATGGAGACGGAGGTGGAATAACATGCAAGCAGAGAAGTTTCATGACCTCCCGCTTGAAGACGTGTTAGGTGATCGCTTTGCACGTTATAGTAAATATATTATTCAAGACCGCGCGCTTCCAGATGCGCGTGACGGTTTAAAACCGGTACAAAGACGTATTTTATATTCTATGTATGTAGAAGGAAATGTACATGATAAAGCGTTTCGTAAATCAGCTAAAACAGTAGGTAATGTTATTGGTAACTACCATCCACACGGTGATTCCTCTGTATATGAGGCGATGGTACGTTTAAGTCAAACTTGGAAAGTACGTAATGTTTTAGTTGAAATGCATGGTAATAATGGTAGTGTTGATGGCGATCCAGCAGCGGCAATGCGTTATACAGAAGCACGGTTATCACCAATTGCATCTGAGTTATTACGTGACCTTGATAAAGAAACAGTAGAATTTGTGTCAAACTTCGATGATACGAGTGAAGAACCAGTTGTATTACCAGCAATGTTCCCAAACTTATTAGTGAACGGATCGACAGGGATTTCAGCTGGTTATGCAACAGAAATTCCTCCGCATCACCTTGGAGAAGTAATTGATGCGACGATGATGCGTATTGATAAGCCGAATAGTACTGTTGATGATTTATTAACAGTTATTAAAGGACCAGATTTCCCAACGGGTGGTATTATTCAAGGGATTGATGGTATTAAAAAAGCGTACGAAACAGGGAGAGGTAAAATTATTATTCGCGGAAAAGCAGAAGTTGAAACGATTCGTGGTGGGAAGCAACAAATCGTTATTACAGAAATTCCGTACGAAGTAAATAAAGCAAACCTTGTTAAGAAAATGGATGAATTACGTCTAGATAAAAAGCTAGATGGAATTGCTGAAGTGCGTGATGAGACAGATCGTACAGGTCTTCGCATCGTTGTAGAATTAAAAAAAGAAGTAAATGCTGAAGGTATTTTAAATTATTTATATAAGAATACAGATTTACAAATTCCGTACAACTTTAATATGGTAGCGATAAATAATCGTCGTCCGACACTTATGACATTACCTAAGATTTTGGATGCATATATTGGGCATCAGAAAGAAGTTGTTACAAGACGCTCACAATATGAATTACGAAAAGCAGAAAATCGTCAACATATTGTAGAAGGTTTAAAGAAAGCATTATCGATTTTAGATGAAGTGATTGAAACGATCCGTGCTTCTAAAGATAAGCGTAACGCGAAAGATAATTTAAGTGCGAAATTTGGATTTACAGAAGCACAGTCAGAAGCAATTGTGTCGCTGCAATTATATCGTTTAACGAATACAGATATTACGGCGTTAGAACAAGAAGCGGATGAGCTTAATAAGAAAATTATAGAGTTACAGTCGATTTTACAAAGTGAAAAAAGACTACTTCAAGTTATTAAAACAGATTTGAAGAGAGTAAAGAAAACATATAGTGATGATCGCCGTGCTATTATTGAAGAACAAATTGAGGAAATTAAAATCGATGTGGAAGTTATGATTCCGCAAGAAGATGTCATCGTTACTGTAACGAAAGAAGGATATGTGAAACGAACGGGTTGGCGTTCACATAATGCATCGAACGGGAAAGACTTCGGTATGAAAGAGGGTGACATCTTACTTGAGCGTTTCGATACAAACACGACAGAAACCGTTCTTTTATTTACGAACAAAGGAAATTATATTTATCTTCCTGTATATGAAATGCCAGAAATCCGTTGGAAAGATTTAGGTCAACACGTTGCGAATCTCGTTTCACTCGAGCGGGATGAAATGATTATCTGGGCGACCGTCGTACCGAATTTTGAAGAAGAAAAACGATTTATCGTATTTGTTACACGAAACGGTATGATTAAGAAAACCGAATTAAACCAATATAAAGTGCAACGTTATTCAAGAGCGTTCGTCGCTGTAAACTTGAAAAAAGAAGATGAAGTTGTTGATATATTTGCGACAGATGGAACGAGTGATATTGTTCTTGCAACTCATGGTGCATATGCACTTATTTTCCATGAAGATGAAGTAAGTCCAGTTGGTGTAAGAGCCGCTGGTGTGAAAGCAATTAATTTAAAAGAAGATGACTATGTCGCTTCTGGTAAACCATTAAATGGTGACAAAGATCAACTTATTCTCGTAACGCAGCGTGGTGCTGTAAAACGTCTAAAAGCATCAGAAATTGAGAAATCAACGAGGGCGAAGCGAGGTCTTGTTATTTTCAAAGAGTTAAAACGTAATCCGTACCGCATTGTCGGTATTGAAATTGTTCGAGACGATGAACTAGTTTACATGAAGACAGAGAAACACATTGTAGAAGAGATTGATCCGAAAGCGTATCGAAATAAAGACCGGTATAGTAACGGTAGTTTAGTATTAGATGTTAATGATACTGGTGAAGTTGTAGAAACGTGGACGAAGAAAAGAACGGAGTAAAGGAAGCATCTTGCTATCATTCATAGCAAGATGCTTTTTTATAAGCAAATCATTATGTATATAAAAATAATATTGTTATAATAGTGGAATGAAATCGTTCTCATGAAGTGAAACTTTAATCAGTGGGGGTTTTCTTCATCCCCCACTGATTATTAGTTGAACCAATTGGGCTTTTACGGGCAGTAAGGCCCTCACCTAACTTCTTTGCTTTCGCTGAATTTTGAGGTAGGGGTCTTACTGCCCGCAAGTAGCGGGATAAATGGAGGGGCAACATGAAAAAAATAGGTGTAGGGATTGTAGGATTTGGATTTTCTAGTACAACATTTCACATCCCGTTATTACAAACGATAGAAGAATATGATATTCGTGCTATTTTATCATCAAAAGAAGAAGTAGTGAAACAAGCATTACCAAATGCTGAAGTTGTTGGCACAATTAAGGAATTAGTAAATCGTGCTGATATTGACTTAGTAGTTATTACTTCACCGAATACAACTCATTCTCCATATGTAAAAGAAGCGATTGTACATGGTAAGCATGTTGTTGTGGAAAAACCATTCGTTGTTTCAATTGAAGAAGGAGAAGAACTTATTTCATTAGCGAAGCAACATAATGTCGTTTTAAGTGTGTATCACAATCGCCGTTTTGATAATGATTTCTTAACGATAAAGAAATTGTTAGAAGAAAAAAGAATAGGGAATGTATACGCATATGAAGCGCATTTCGATCGTTTCCGCCCACATGTACGTGATCGCTGGAGAGAAAAGAATTTACCAGGATCGGGAATTTTATATGATTTAGGCTCACATTTAATTGATCAAGCATTATCATTATTTGGGAAACCAGATGCGATAAATGCTGATGTAATAAAGCAACGACCAGGTGCAGAAATTGATGACTACTTCCATGTTGTACTTCATTACGGAGTAAAGCGTGTCATTTTACATAGTAGCAGTTACGTAAACCAAGCAGGTCCACATTTTACACTGCATGGAGATAAAGGTTCTATTGTGAAGTATGGTATGGATTCACAGGAAGAACAATTAAAAGAAGGAATGAAGCCAGGAGATAATGGTTATGGTGCAGACTCTGAAGAGAATTTTGCTACTATAGAAACAGAAGAAGAATTAGTATGTATGCCGACAGAAGTCGGCTGTTATGAAATGTATTATAAAGGTGTAAGAGATAGTATTGTAAATGGTGAGAAACCACCTGTAACAGCAGAAGAAGGTTTAGATGTTATTAAAGTGATTCAATTAGCTATTGAAAGTAGTGAAACGGGTAGAGTTATTCCTGTAAAATAAAAAAGACACGAATTTCGTGTCTTTTTTATTTTTGTGGAACAGAAAGGCCGTAAAAAAACATAGTGACTATATCTTGTATATGTTTTTCTCGATCTCCTTCAAGAAGTTGCACCCCGAAATCATCACCTAACTTAGTGAACATTTGAATGTAAAGTAACATCATTTCTTTTGAAAGGTGTGGATTAATTTCATTCTTTTGCTGTGCTTGTTCTAATATTTCTAAATACCAAGGCAGGATTTTTTCATTTTGATAACTATAAATAAATTCTCTGAGCGCTTCGTCTCTTTGCATCATTTGTAGTAACATATCAGGCTGAAATAACCCGCCAGTATTCATTTTTCTTACAATCATTTTTTGCATCATATCATGAAAAGGTAAGTTTTCTTCTGCAAGATCTTTATAATATTGAAATTCAGATATTATAAATTCTTGTATAAGCTCCCTAAATAACGCATCTTTACTTCCAAAATGATTATAAATTGTAACTTGAGAAACGTTTGCTTTCTTTGCAATATGTTCTATTTTCACTTCATTAAATCCACGTTCTGAAAATAATTTAAAGGCAGCATCTTTAATGGCACGTTTTTTTTTTTCTTTCACTTTTTCAAAGCCGTTCAAAGCAATCACCTCATTTAAAATATACAAGAAAAAATAATTGAAAACAATATTTTTGAAATATGGACATATGAATATTTCAAAAAGTTGTTGCGAATATGAAAGATGAGGAGTACAATAATTTTGAAATATCATACATTAAATATTTCAAAAAATGAGGTGGGCTTATGATTTCAGTTCAAAATGTCACAAAACAGTTTTCAAATGGGAAAGGCTTGTTTGATATTACATTTGAAGTGAAAAAAGGGGAAGTTTTTGGCTACTTAGGACCAAATGGTGCTGGGAAATCAACAACAATTCGTAATTTAATGGGATTTATAAAACCGACAGCTGGTAAAGCGACAATTTTCGGATTAGATTGTTGGGAAGATGCTGCGAAAATTCAAAGAGAAGTTGGCTATTTACCAGGAGAAATTTCTTTTATTGAAGGAATGAATGGATTAGAGTTTTTAAATTTGATGCAAGGAATGCGTGGGCTGAAGGAAACGAAGAGACGTGATGATTTAATAGAGCGTCTGCAATTCGATGTGAAAACACCAATTCGAAAAATGTCTAAAGGAATGAAACAAAAAGTAGGGATTGTTGCTGCATTTATGCATGATCCAGAAGTACTAATTTTAGATGAACCGACATCAGGACTCGATCCACTTATGCAACAAGTGTTTATAGATTTAATATTAGAGGAAAAGCAAAGAGGGAAAACGATTCTTATGTCGTCGCATATTTTCACTGAAATTGAGAGAACTTGTGACAGAGTAGCTATTATTAAAGATGGTCGTCTTGTAACGGTTGAAGATATTCATGATTTACAGGGAATGCGAAGACAAGTAATAGATGTAACAGTAGCATCTCAAGCTGAAATACAGTCACTTACTCAATCAAATTTACAATTCGAGGCTGTGAAAGGGAAAACAGCATCAATTATTGTGCAAGGAAATTATCAAACTGTTTTACAAATACTTTCAAACTATAATGTAACTGCACTACAAACGAGAGCGACGGATTTAGAACATTTATTTATGCATTATTACGATAAGGAAGAAGGGGTAAAGCATGAATAAGCAATTATTTTTAGCTAGTTTGAAAGAAACGCAAAAAAGTATTTTGAGTTATGCTACTGGTGCAGCTCTTTATTTATGGTTATTAATTTGGATATTCCCATCGATGGTTTCAGCGAAAGGGTTAAATGAATTAATAAGTGGCATGCCTGATAGTGTAAAAAAAATCGTTGGAATGGAGAGTCCAATTCAAAACGTAATGGATTTTTTAGCTGGTGAATATTATAGCCTATTGTTTATTATCATTTTAACAATTTTTTGCGTCACGGTTGCAACGCATTTAATTGCTCGTCATGTAGATAAAGGAGCGATGGCATATTTATTAGCAACACCTGTATCCAGGGTGAAAATTGCAATTACGCAAGCTACCGTTCTCATATTGGGACTATTAATTATTGTAATTGTTACTTATGTAGCTGGTATATTAGGTGCAGAATGGTTTTTAAAAGATAATAATTTAAATAAAGAATTATTTTTAAAAATAAATGTAGTCGGAGGCCTAATATTTTTAGTAGTTAGTGCTTATTCATTTTTCTTTTCTTGTATATGTAATGACGAAAGAAAGGCACTAAGTTATTCAGCAAGTTTAACTATCTTATTTTTTGTATTAGATATGGTAGGTAAATTAAGTGATAAGTTAGAATGGATGAGAAATATATCTTTATTTACATTGTTTCGTCCGAAAGAAATTGTTGAAGGAACATATAATATATGGCCAGTAAGCTTATGCTTAACTGTTGGAGCACTATGTATTTTTATATTAGCAATTGTAGTGTTTAGGAAGAGAGATTTGCCGTTGTAAAGTAGAAAGTCCACTTAATTAGTGGGCTTTTTTGTTTAACAGTATAACTTTTATATTTAATTATTATATACTATTTAAAAATTATACATAATAGTGTAACATAATAAAGGGGTTCAAGTTAAATAGCAAGGGGGCTATCATATATAATAAATGATTGTCATCGATAGAAATAGTATGGGAGAAATGAAAGAAACAGGGGAGTATTAAAAATGAAAATTGTAAAGAATTTAACATTCCAAGTTATTGTGGCAATTATTTGTGGTATTGCAGTAGGAGCGATTTGGCCTAGTGTTGGACAACAAATGAAGCCAATTGGTGAGACGTTCATTAATATGATAAAAATGGTCATTGCACCAATCATCTTTTTAACAATTGTGCTTGGTATTGCAAGTATGGGAAGTATGAAAAAGGTAGGACGAGTTGGTGGGAAAGCGTTATTATATTTTGAGATTGTTACAACTTTTGCTCTTGTCATTGGTATTATCGTAGCGAATGTCGTACGTCCTGGAGATGGATTAGATCCTTCAAAGTTAAAGGGCGGAGATGTTTCACAATATGTACAAAGCGGGCAAGAAATGCAATGGATGGACTTCTTTTTACATATCGTGCCTTCTAATATGTTTGAGGCATTTGCAAAAGGTGATATATTACAAGTGTTATTCTTCTCCATTTTATTTGGTGCAGGGTTAACGATGCTAGGGAAAAATGGACAACCTGTTATCGACTTTTTTGAAAGATTATCGAAAGTATTTTTTAACATTTTATCAATTGTAATGAAATTAGCACCGGTTGGAGCATTCGGTGGAATGGCGTTTACAATTGGTAAATATGGTTTAAGTACACTTATTCCACTTGGTAAATTGATGATTTGCGTATATGCGACAATGGCATTATTTGTTTTTATTGTTTTAAATTTTATTTGTAAACTGTATAAATTTAGTTTGTGGAAATATTTGGCGCATATTAAAGAAGAATTACTTATTGTTTTGGGGACATCATCATCAGAATCAGTACTGCCGCGAATGATGACAAAGATGGAAGACTTCGGGTGTTCGAAGCCGGTAGTAGGTTTAGTCATTCCAACAGGCTATTCTTTTAACTTAGATGGAACAACGATTTATTTATCAATGGCTACTATATTTTTAGCTCAAGTCTTTCACGTCGATCTTTCACTAGGTCAACAATTAACTATAATAGCTATTTTATTAGTTACATCGAAAGGAGCAGCAGCAGTAACGGGCGGGGGATTTATTGTACTAGCATCTACTTTATCTGCGATGAATGTTATCCCGTTAGAAGGGTTAGCACTTTTATTGGGTGTAGATCGTTTCATGTCAGAAGCAAGAGCGATTGTAAATTTAATTGGTAACGGTGTAGCGACTGTAGTTGTGGCAAAAAGCGAAAATGAATTCAATGATGAGAAGTATACGAGAGTGTTAGATGAAATGAAAAAAGAGAAAATGGCCGGATAAAAAAAGTCAGCCTTGCTGACTTTTTTTATTTTTGTAGGAAAAGAGTTTCTAAAAATATACATTATTTATTAACAATAATTCACAGAGATTTAATGTGTAAATATAATAAAGACTATTAAAATGGTACATTTATATGAATGAGAAATAGAATTTGAACATTATATGGAATTTTTATGAATATTACTGTAAGAAAATAATTTTTTAAAAATTTTTAATAATAATACTTTACAAATTTTAAAAAATTAGTAGAATAAGAATTAGTAAGAATCGTCTGATAAATATATAAAGAAAAACAGAATTATCAGAAAATTCTTGATTAGATATCGTTTAGAATTAGGGAGGGTACAAAAAATGAAAAAGAAAAAAATGAAAAAACTAACGGCAGTTGTAGTACCGGTTTTAGCAATGAGCATGGCACTAACAGCATGTTCTACATCAGGCGGAGATAAAAAGACAAGCACAAACTCAAGTGGAGATAGCAAGTCAGAGGGAAAATTAGCGGCAAAACAAGTGTTGAATCGAACAGTAAACCAAGAGATTCCAACGATGGATTCTTCTAAATCAACAGATACAGTATCTTCACAAATGCTAGGGAATACGATGGAAGGATTATATCGTCTTGATAAAAATAATAAGCCTATTCCAGCTGCAGCAGAATCTAGCACGAAAAGTGAAGATGGTAAAAAATATACATTTAAACTACGTAAAGATGCAAAATGGTCAAATGGAGATCCAGTAACGGCGAAAGATTTCGTATATGCTTGGCAACGTCTATTAGATCCAAAAACAGCTGCTGAGTATGCATTTATCGCATTCCCAATTAAAAATGCAGAAGTGGTTAATAAAGGTGAAAAACCTGTAGCTGAATTAGGAGTGAAAGCGGTAGATGATCTTACGCTTGAAGTTGAATTAGAGCAAGCGGTACCGTACTTCTTAAACTTAGTAGCATTCCCATCGTACTACCCATTAAATGAAAAATTCGTAAAAGAAAAAGGGGAGAAGTTCGGTATAGAGTCTGATACAACAGTTTATAATGGACCGTTCGTTCTTAAAGATTGGAAGCATGAACAAGGATGGCAATTAAAGAAAAATGATCAATATTGGGATAAAAAGACTGTAAAACTTGAAGAAGTTAACTTCAGTGTTGTTAAAGAACCAGCAACTCTTATCAATTTATATGATAGCGGTCAAGTTGACTTTGCTTTATTAACTGGAGAGTTCGTAGATAAATATAGAAATAAGAAAGATGAATTCGGAACATATTCACAAGTGAGTACGTATTTCATTCGTATGAACCAAAAACGTGATGGACAAGATACACCATTAAAGAGTAAAAAGCTACGTGAAGCAATTGCACTATCAGTTGATAAAAAGAATTTAGCAAACGTAATTTTAAATGATGGATCAAAAGAAGCTGACTTCTTAGTACCAAAAGGTTTAGCAACTGGACCAGACGGTAAAGACTTCCAAGAAACTTTTAAAAATGGTTTAAAACCAAATGCTAAAAAAGCTGCTGCAGCTTGGGAAGAAGCGAAAAAAGAGCTAGGTAAAGACCAAGTTACAATTGAATTCTTAAACTATGATACTGGTAATGCGAAAAAAGTTGGAGAATATATTAAGGACCAAATTGAGAAGAACTTAAAAGGTGTAACAGTTAACATTAAACTTCAACCATTTAAGCAAAAACTAAAATTAGAATCTGAGCAACAATATGATATTTCATACGGTGGTTGGAATCCAGATTATGCAGATCCAATGACGTTCTTAGATATGTTTGAGACTGGACATTCTCATAACCAAATGAGCTTCTCTGACCCTAAATATGACGGCATGGTGAAAAAAGCTGGAACGGAATTAATGAGCGATGCAAAGAAACGTTGGGAAGAGTTAGGAAAAGCTGAAAAAACATTACTTGAAGAAGATGTAGCGATTGTACCTTTATATCAACGTGGAGATTCTTATGTTTTACAACCAAATGTAAAAGGTGTAGTAAAACATAATATCAGTCCAGAATTTAGCTTTAAGTGGGCATACGTGACTGAAAAATAATAGAGTTAAAAAAGCATTTTAAAGTAGCTTAGCTACTTTGAAATGCTTTTTTTAGTGAGCTAAAAATACTAATTTTTAGTTCAGTTAAATAGAGAAGAACAAGGCGTATAGTATGTACATATAGTAGATGGGGGATAAATCATACTAAATTATGAAGATAAAAATCAGAATATTTAAAATAAAACTATTTACAAATGCGAAAAAAAGAGTAGAATAACATTAGTTATAATTTTCTGAAAAGTAAATCATTAACAAGGGGTCTCTCAAGGGTTGGTAATGTACATATAATTAGGGAGGGTATAAAAATGAAGAGAAAAAAGATGAAAAAGTTAACAGCGGTTGTAGTGCCGGTTTTAGCGATGAGTGTTGCATTGACAGCATGCTCTGGATCAGGTGGGGAAAAGAAAACGACTACTACATCTAATAGTGGGGAAGAAAAAAAATCTGATATTAAATATGCAGCGAAGCAAGTATTAAATCGTACGGAAAACCAAGAAATTCCGACGATGGACACTTCTAAATCTACTGATACTTTAGGGGCACAAATTTTAGGGAACACGATGGAAGGGTTATATCGTCTTGATAAAGATAATAAGCCTATTCCGGCTGCTGCAGAATCTAGTACGAAAAGCGAAGATGGTAAAAAATATACGTTTAAACTGCGTAAAGATGCGAAATGGTCAAATGGAGATCCTGTAACAGCAAAAGATTTCGTGTTCGGATGGCAGCGCTTACTTGATAAAAATACAGCTGCAGAATATGCATTTATTGCTTACTATATAAAAAATGCAGAAGCGATTAATAAAGGAGAAAAACCTGCAACAGAATTAGGAGCGAAGGCGGTAGATGATTACACGCTAGAAGTAGAATTAGAAAAACCGGTACCGTACTTCTTAAATTTATTAGCATTCCCGTCATACTATCCATTAAATGAAAAGTTTGTAAAAGAAAAAGGAGATAAGTTTGGTTTAGAAGCAGATACAACGGTGTATAACGGGCCATTCGTTATGTCCTCATGGAAACATGAACAAGGATGGCAGTTGAAGAAAAATGACAAATATTGGGATAATAAGACTGTGAAATTAGAAGAAATTAATTATAGTGTAGTAAAAGAAGTTGCTACGAAAGTAAATTTATATGATACAGGATCAATTGATTTCACACTACTATCAGGAGAGTTTGTAGATAAATATAAATCGAATAAAGATGAATACGGTGAGTATGCAGAATCAAGTACATTCTTCTTACGTTTAAATCAAAAGCGTAACGGACAAGATACACCGTTAAAGAGCAAAAAGCTTCGTGAAGCAATTGCATTATCAGTTGATAAAAAAGGTTTAGCAAACGTTATTTTAAATAATGGATCAAAAGCAACAGATCAATTGGTTCCAAAAGGGCTTGCGGCAGGACCGGATGGAAAAGATTATCAAGATACATTTAAAAATGGTCTGAAATACGATCTGAAAAAAGGCGTAGCTGCTTGGGAAGAAGCGAAAAAAGAACTTGGAAAAGATCAAGTTACAATCGAATTACTAAGCTATGATGATGGAACTGCGAAAAAGATTGCTGATTATGTAAAAGATCAAATTGAGAAGAATTTAAAAGGTGTAACAATTAACACGAAAATTCAACCATTCAAACAAAAATTAAAATTAGAATCAGCACAAGACTATGAAATTTCTTATGCAGGTTGGAGTCCAGACTATGCGGATCCAATGACGTTTATTGATATGTTTGAATCGAAGAGCCCATATAACCAAATGAGTTATTCAAACCCGAAATACGATGAAATGGTACAAAAAGCAGGTAATGAATTACTGTCTGATCCGAAGAAACGTTGGGAAGCGTTAGGAAAAGCAGAAAAATTATTCCTTGAAGAAGATGCTGGATTAGTTCCTTTATATCAAACAGGAAGATCATATGTAATGAAACCGAATGTCAAAGGAATTGTGAAACACAACATCAGTCCAGAATATAGCTTTAAGTGGGCGTATGTAACTGAGGATGGCGGAAAGAAATAATATGAAAGCATTTCAAAAGTGGTTAATATGCTTTTGAAATGCTTTTTTTAGTATAAGGAGGATAAGGCTTATTGAATTTTTGAGAAACGTTGAGGACACATTTTAAAGTTTACTGTAGGATATTAGAATAAAATTCAACGGTTGGAAAGATAAATGATAGTAAAAGATTTCATATGAATAAGGAAAATATAGAAATTAGCAATAGAGAAGAATAAGGATGGGGATGTTTACATATAGTAGATGGGGGATAATTCATATAGTAGTAATAGTAAAATAACAAGTTACTATCATAAAAAAATAAATATTTAGAAAATTTACAAAAATACTTTACAAAACTCGAAAAAACAGTAGAATATTAATTAATAAGAATTTTCTGATAACGAAAGTTAATAGAGAATCTCTAAATGTTAATATCGTACATATAATTGGGGAGGGTACAAAAAAATGAAGAGAAAAAAGATGACAAAATTAACAGCTGTTGTAGCACCAGTTCTAGTAATGAGTATGGCATTAACAGCTTGCTCTGGATCAGGGGATAAAGAGAAGGCAAGCACAACGCCGAAAAGTGGCGAAAAAGAAGGCGGAAAATTAGCTGCAAAGCAAGTACTTAATTTAACAGAAACTCAAGAGATTCCATCTATGGATTCAGCAAAAGCGACAGACCAAGTATCGTTTCTTGCTTTAAACAACGTAATGGAAGGTTTATATCGACTTGATAAAGATAATAAAGCAGCACCAGGGGTTGCTGAATCATATAAAAAGAGTGATGATGGTAAAAAATATACATTCACATTAAATAAAAATGCGAAATGGTCAAATGGAGACCCTGTAACAGCGAAAGATTTCGTGTTTGCTTGGCAACGTGCGGTAGATAAAAATACAGCAGCGGAATATGCATACATTATGTTTGATTTAAAGAACGCAAAAGCAATTAATGATGGGAAAGCACCACTTGATACGTTAGGTGTAAAAGCTGTAGATGATTACACATTAGAGGTAGAATTAGAAAATCCAGTTCCTTACTTTGTAGAATTAACTTCATTCGGAACATTCTATCCGTTAAATGAAAAATTTGTAAAAGAAAAAGGAGAAAAATACGGTTTAGAATCAGATACAACGTTATACAACGGACCATTTACATTAACAGACTGGAAACATGAAGAAGGTTGGAAGTTAAAGAAAAATGCACAATACTGGGATAATAAAACAGTTAAGTTAGAAGAAATCAACTTTAACGTAGTAAAAGATAGTGGTACACGTGTAAACTTATATGAAAGTGGACAAATCGATCGTGCTGCACTTGCATCTGAAATGGTTGACAAATATAAATCAAATCCAGACTTCTTTACACAAAAAACACCGTCAACGTACTTCTTACGTTTAAACCAAAAACGTGGTGGCCAAGATACAGTGTTAAAGAGTAAAGATTTACGTTTAGCGATTGCGATGGCATATGATAAAAAAGGTTTAACGAATGTTATTTTAAATGACGGATCTACACCTGCAGATTACTTAGTGCCAAAAGAATTTGCGAAGAGTCCAGATGGAAAAGACTTCCGTAAAGAAAATGGAGATATTTTAAAAACAGATGTGAAAAAAGCAAAAGAGCATTGGGAAAAAGCGAAAAAAGAACTTGGAAAAGAGCAAGTAACTGTAGAGCTATTAAACTATGATAGCGATAATGCGAAAAAAGTAGGGGAGTTCTTAAAAGGAGAGCTTGAGAAGAACTTACCAGGATTAACAGTGAATTTGAAAAATCAACCGTTTAAACAAAAATTAAAATTAGAATCAGATCTAGATTATGATTTATCTTACGCTGGTTGGGGACCTGACTACTTAGATCCAATGACATTCATTGATATGTTCGTTACAAATGGACCTCATAACCAAACTGGATACTCAAATCCGAAATATGATGAAATTGTAGAAAAAGGTAAAGGCGAGCTATTAACGAAAACGAAAGAGCGTTGGGATAGCTTACTAAAAGCTGAGAAAATGCTACTTGAAGATGCAGCAATTGCACCGTTATATCAACGTGGTGATGCCCTTATTCAAAGACCGAAAGTAAAAGGTATTATTCATCACCCAGTTGGTGGAGATTATAGCTACAAATGGGCATATATTTCTGAAGATAAGTAAGAGAGAGGGCGCGCGATGCGCCCTTTTTTTTATGCACTTTTCTCCCTTCCTGGAATATATAAAATAAAAAAGGGAGAATTTCATGAAACGAAACACATACATCGATTTTCTAGCTTATTACGGAATAGGGAGTGCCCATCCTGGTGGTTTTACGTTAACAAAACAATTGCTATCTCAATTGCCACTTAGACACGGAGCAAATGTTCTTGAGATAGGTTGCGGCACGGGGAAAACAGCGGCGTATATGACAAAAGAATTGGGTTATAAAGTGACAGCGGTTGAAAAGAATGAAATTATGATTCAAAAAGCGAAAGATAGATGGTTGTTTGATGGTTTAAATATACAATTGATTCAAGGCGATGTAGAAGGATTACCGTGTTTAAATGATTCATTTGAGCTTGTACTTGGAGAATCTATACTCGCTTTTACAAATAAAGAAAAGGTTATTTCGGAATGTTATCGTGTATTACAGAAGGATGGAAAGCTTGTTGTCATTGAAATGATTATTGAAAGTCATATTGAGAAAAATGAGGAAGAAAAAATCGTACAATTATATGGCATGAAAGAATTATTAACTGAGAATGAGTGGGTTCATTTATTTAAAATGGCAAATTTCAAAAAAATCACAATTGCTGGTGGCGGAACTATTGCACAAACAGTTGCAGGACATATGGAGGAGCCAGAGTGGAATGTATCATCATTTATTCCAGAAGAGCTGTATGAGGCGTGGGTACAGCATGAACAAGTACTACTTATGTATCAACATATTTTAGGGCATCGTATTTTTATATGTGAAAAATAGAAAAGAGAGTTGGCTAAAGATAGTCAACTCTTTACTATGTTAGATGAAAAATAATGCAGCTAAAGTAATTCCAAAAATGAAACCAAATCCGAGTTCAACGCCCCAGCCGCCACCCCAGCCGCCGCCACAACCACGGTCACAACCACGGTCACAGCCGCCGCCGCCCCAGCTACCGCCACATCCGAAGCCACAGCTGTCACATCTACTAAGACCACCGCAAATATCACATCCACCGTTTGAATATGAGTCATAGTATCCAAATCCTGTATCAAAAGATGAACGCCCTTTTACCGGTTCGATCCAAACAGAATCATTTGTCACGTCTACTATTTTACCTAAATGGATGCGACCGTCACGATCTTCAATTCGAACTACTTTTCCGAAATAACGTTGGCATGTATCATAACATTTTTGTCTATGCATGTTCTTTCCTCCTTCCCATTACAGTAATACGATATGTAAGCGGGACAAGTGCGGCTTGTATGAATGACCTATCTATCATAATTGTTATAGGAAAGGGGAAATATATGAAAAGGATATATAGTGAGGAGGAAATGAAATGAAATCTACAGACCAATTTCAAACGTACGAAGTTCCTTGGGAAGAATTTATTGAAGCATTGCGGGGGGAAATAAAGAAACAAGTAGGGGCGGATATTATTGATACGGTCATATGTAATTTGAAGGATGGTTTTGAAGTGTATACATATGTGCAAGGAGATTTAGATTTTGAATATAAGGAGGCGCTTGAAATAAAATACGGAAGCGATGCGAAGATACCTAACTTACTAACTGTTATGCTGTTAGCTAGTATTTACAATACAAGTGAAGAGAATATACGTTTACATGCAGATCAGAAGGAAAATCCGATTGTTGAAGTGTATGTGAAGAAATAAAGAGTGCGCTAATTATAGCGTGCTCTTTATTTTTTGTATTGAAAAGAAAATCAAACTTTAATGGTGGAATTTATAGCGGGAAAAGTATGAAAGCTAGGGGATATTGCAGATATATAATAAGGAAAAAACTCGAAATAAAATATGGAGTATTTTATTTTTGTTTACATAATGTGATTGTTGTGAACTGTTGTCCTAAAATACAAGTCATATATCTTGTTTCCTCTCATAAATTTAAACATAGGAATTTGTCTACAAAGGTGGCGAAGCCTCATCATGAAAATTCGAATTTGTGCCACGTTCATGTTGTTTCTATTTATATGTTTACCTTTTTCAGCTTTTGCAAAAGGAGAGGAGGCAAAGGAAAGGGTCGTTTCACTTGTATATGATGATTCGGGCAGCATGAGAAATAACGATCGCTGGAAGTATGCCAATTACGCTTTGCAAAGTTTAGTTGCGCTATTAGATGAGAAAGATAAATTTTCTTACGTTCCAATGAGTAAACCAAATGATCCGTTAAACATTTCGTTAACAAAGGATCGAAGGCAAACAGAAATTGATGGGATCGGCGCGTGGAAAACATATTTAAATACTCCATTTAGCGCAGTAGAAACGGCGATGCAATCTATAAAAAAGGAAGCAGATATAGATGGAAAACGTGAATTTTGGCTTATTGTATTAACTGACGGGGCATTTAATGATTTGGAGAAAGATAAGGTTGGCGGAAAAGAACAAATTACGCAGAAGCTAGCACAGTTTAAGAAAGAAATGGATTCTAAAAAGATTTCTTTACACCCAGTCTTAATCACGATGGAAGAGGATTTAGGGCAGCAAGAAAAAGAGCAGTTAAATACGTTTAAAGAGATTTGGAAAAAAGAAATGAATGGAGTTGTCATGCCGTCTAGCGGTGAGGACGGCATTGTAAAAAGTGTAAATCAAGTGGCAGCATTAGTTGCCAATCGTGATCCATTTTCCTCAGTTGAATCGATTGTAAAAACGAAAGTAGTAGGGAAAAAAGTAGAGATTACAACACCGTTCCCATTAAAGCGTATGACGCTTGTACGACAATCATCGTCTTTGTCCAATTATAAAGTTATGCAAATTTCTAAACCGTTACAAATGCAGTCTTCTTTTTCCATACATGCACCAGGAGAAGCTAAATTATTCGGAAATATAGTACATGTAAGTACAGCGAATCAGGAAGTGATTAAGCCAGGGACATATACGATAGAAGTGGATCAAGATATTGAGAAAGAAGGATTACAAGTACTTGTTGAACCAGCGCTCAATTATACTGTTTCTACGTATGACAAAGATGATAAAGATAGAAAAAATGTTGAGAAAATGTACGAAGGAGTAACGGCTGTTATTGAAGCAAAACCTACGGAGCTACCAATTCAAATTTCTTATTTTGAAGCAGAAGTAGAAATAGACGGAAAGCAGTATCCGATGAAGTGGGATGATAAAAGACATGTGTTTTATTATGAAACAAAAGTTGGCAAAGAGTTAGTACGTGGAAAAGTTCATATGAACATAAAGGGATTTTATAGGCAGACGAAAGAATTCAAAATTGATACATCCGTAAAACCGAAATTAACACTTCAAACTGTTACAAAAGGTTATGAAGAAAAGGTAACAAATTTGGAAAATAGTAAACCATTTATTTTACAGCCACAGTTAGATGGTAAACCGATGACAGAAGAGGCTGTAAAGAAACTATTAAAATCTACTGGTGTCACATCCAATCAATCAATCAACTATGAAGTAAAACAACATGATAATCAAATTTACGTTTATCCTCGACCTTATTACTCCGACACATTCAATTTTACAGATACAGGCACCGTAGAAGCTACCATCACGATTAATGATTCAAAATTACAAGAAGTAAAGGAAAAGATTGTACTTCACATAGAAAATGCGCCATTTTTTGAGAAATATGCGCTCATTTTTAAATTTGTAATTCCTATCACTTTATTACTTTTAATAGTGGGAATTATTATTTTAGGATGGATTGTTCGTCCGAGATTTCACCGAAAAGCATTATTATATTATGAATGGGATCAAGAAGTAGCGAAAGATTGGCTGTATCAATCCGAACCAGAATTACTTAAAAATAAATGGTGGAAGCACTATTTTGGCATTCCATTCCGAGCAGAAAGAAAGACGGTGCAATCTGTAACATTAATAGCGAAAAAAGGATCGAAATCTATATTTGTAGCGAAAGAGTCACAAGTAGTTGGGATGATTATTGATGGAATGTTTATAACAGAGGATGAGGTTGGAATGGAACATAAGACACTATATCCAAATGAACTTTTATTAATTGATAGAGGATATGGTAAAGAGATTTATAGGTACGAGTGTGAATAGTAGATAGGGAAAAGAGGAGGGGTTTTAGTTTTCTTTCCCCCTATCTTTTCAAACAAGCAAGAATAGGAAGGTGGTTCACATGACATTACAAGTTCCAACGATATTAATTGGTTTAGGTGGAATCGGTAGTACTGTGACACATCAAATATATGAAAAATTACCAGAAGAGCGCCGAAAAAAGGTAGCAATGCATGTATTTGATACAGATGTGAATACATTGAGTAAATTTGATCATATTCGTAAGTTTAAGACGCAAACGAGCTCGAGTAAAACGCCGCGAGAGTATATTGCGGGAGATCCAACGATTCCGGAGTGGTTTCCGATGGACCCGACTATACTTGATAAACCATTAACAGAAGGGGCCGGACAGTTGCGCGTCATTTCACGTTTAGCGTTACGTGCAGCGATGAAAGAAGATAAGCTGACATCGTTTTGGCAAGAAATAGAGAAGATTTTTCCGGTTACAAGTGATCAGACAGAATATGGTGTACGTGTCATTATTGTAACGTCACTAGCTGGCGGAACAGGTTCAGGGATGTTTTTACAAATCGCATTATATTTGCGTGAAATGCTTCGGAAAAAGTTGCAGCATCACAACATTTTAATTCGCGGCGCGTTTTTAATGCCAGACGTTTTAGTGAAGACGAGAACGGTTAGTGCGAAAGAGTTTGAAACAGTGCAAGCGAATGGTTATGCATCGTTAAAAGAGTTGCACGCTATTACGCTCGGCTCTACTGGTGAATTATCAAAACGAGGCGGCGTCACGATTGAATTAGAATATCGTCCTGATCAAGTGGATGAAGATGGAAGAACGAATCATACGATAAAGCAGCATCATTTACCGTACAATTATTGTTTCTTATATGATTATGAAAATTTACATGGGCACCATTTGCACAATTTATCAGATTATATGGAGCAAATGGCAAATACAATTCATTTACAGTTATTTAGTCCGATGTCTGCAAATCATTTTGCACAAGAAGATAATCAAATTCAGCAATTGGCAGAATCGAGCGGGAAAGGTAGATATTGCGGAGCAGGAACGGCAAAACTTATTTATCCGTATGAGCACGTTTTGAAATATTGTGCTTTAAAATGGGCGGTTCAAGGTTTAGATGAATCTTGGCTGCATTTAGATCAACTGTTTCAAGAAAAGAAGCAAAGATACGACCAAGATGTCAAACGTGGTATGCAGCGTGAAAAGCCAGAGCGCGGGAAAAGTTATTTAGAAGATTTAGAGCATCTTGCTACTCGTCCAGAGCAGGCCCATATTTTTTATAGACAAATGTTTAATGAAACGCGTGAAGGAGCAGAGGGCGGCAAGGTCGGTGTCGCAAAGTCTAAGTTGTTTTTAGAGGCTGTTGAAAGCTATGTACACCGTACAGTGCAAAAAGATGAGGAATTAAACCGCCTGCAGCATGAGTGCAAAATATCGGCTGCGAAACTTAAAATAATGGAACAAATGAAAGGTGAAGTAGCCAGAGTTGATCATGCGGTGCGTTTATATGCGTATGCGATTCCGAGCCGTGTACATGAACATGTAACTACCCTTTTATATGATATGATCGAATCAGATCGCTTTACACCGA
Organism: Bacillus silvicola; assembly: GCF_050524305.1. NCBI lineage: Bacteria > Bacillati > Bacillota > Bacilli > Caryophanales > Bacillaceae > Bacillus > Bacillus silvicola. Next base: position 473,983 of record NZ_JBNGVC010000012.1, on the reverse strand, counting down.
GTGGCTCAGAAGGACAGTCTTATCAATTAAACACATGGTTTTTAAAGAAAACAGATCCTGTCCATCCAGTCGCATCACGTTTTATGTTGTATGAAATTCGAAAGCAGTTAGTAGAGAAGATGAATCGACTACATGAAAATAATGAACAAAAGCGTAATTTAATCCAAAACTACGATAAGAAATTTAATGTGAGTAATATTGATGGAACGGTAACGGCTGTTCGCCGTGTTGAAATTGCGCAGCAACAAGGTTGGTTCGGAAAAATGCTTTATAATCAGCAACGTTTGTTCAAAAAAGAATTTGAAGATATCGTAACGCAATATGTGCACAAATTAAGTGAGTATCGTAAAGAGATGTTGTTAGAACTCGTGTATCAATCGCTATACCAAGCAGTTGATAAAATGATTCAATATTGGGAAAGGTTTTTTGATAACTTACACGAAACACGTGAAAATTTATTGTTTGAAATTCAAAAGCGAAGCAAAGAATTTGAGGGGAAAACGAACCCGACGAATGTATATGTATTAGCTGAAGAGAAATTGCAAGAAAAGATTTGGCAAGATATGCAGCAACATTTAAATTTAGGTGTATTACCGAAAGATATATCAGCAGAAATTTATATGAGCTTGTACGGGGAATATTGTCGTGATGCGAAAGCCGAAGAAATTCAGTCGAAAAAGGTTGAAGACTTCTATCGTGAACATATATTGAGTTATTGTTATGACGAACTTAAAGTGCGCTATCGTGACAAATTAGAGCTTAATATCGTTGAGGCATTGCGAAAAGAAGCAGATTTCAAGAAGCGTGACCGTGATGAATACGTTCGTGAAAAAATTGAAGATCTCTTCCATTTAGCAAGTCCGTTCGTTCCGAAAGTTTCTCATCATAGAGAATTACAATATTGGGGCGTACATCCATCTTTAAAACAAGAATTGCAAGAAGAGTTATTGCAAGAAATGTTTAAAGAAAAAGATACGGTAAACGAGGCGTTTTCACCATTTGAAGTGATTTGTTATCGTGCTCATTACGGATTATCGCTACAAGATTTTCCTAAGCTTTCATCTGGGCATATTGCAAATGGCTTTATGAATGATAAAGGTGATTACTTCCAATCGTATTATCGCCGCGTAAACAAATTAAATAGTAAAAAATCCAGTTTGACGCCGCATTTAGATAAATATTGGCACTTGCCAGCCTTTATGCCAGACTTGAATGCAACGCAAACAAAGTTAGATTACGATAAATGCAATCGTGCTCTTCTATACGCCTATATGTACCGCTGGATTAGTTTAGTTGCTGTTGATGGACAATTCGTGTATCAATATAACGGTGTCGGCCGTAGCTTTTTAATCCAGTCGATGGGGAAAAATATTTCAAGCGAAAGTTATAAGTTGCACAGAGCGTTGCTTCATAATCCGTTCATTTATGAAAACATCTTGTCCAGGTTTGAAGAAGAACAAGAAAAAGCGATGATACAAGGTGGACATTTATATACACATCCATTTGTATTGGGTGCTCAAGATATTAGATGGCTTCGTAAAGAGCATGTCCATAATATTTTAGATATGATTTTAATGTATGACCGTGAGGCGAAATATGATCCGACGTTAGAAGAAACATCGGATGAGTTGTTAAGACTATTCCTTGATGAAATTGAGCTGTATTTTCAAAATTATTACGGAACAGGTGCAGATATGGTTGCAAAGAAAGAGAAAGAGATGTTTATGAAACAATTGTGGGATCGTTCGTATGCGAAAGGGTATGTAGATCCAAATAGCGCTCCTTATAAAAAATGGCAAAATATATTACACGTTCACGATGAAGAAGAAACGCCAAAAACGAATGTATAATGAGTGAAAAGGGAATCCTTAAGAATGGCAATACAACTTTAGAAAAGAGGGATTCCGATGCCATTTTTAGGAAGTGTATATCAAATATTTGGATTGTATCCAGAAATTTATTATGGAATGATTTCCGCGGAAATTGCAGAACAACAAATGGAAGAACAAAAAGAACAAGAGAATCAAGAGACTGAATTATAAAACCATGCAGGCTACTCGCCTGCGTGGTTTTTTCGTGTTACAATAAAGCGAATTTTTTAAGGGAGAGAAAGAGATGAAATGGATTTATTTTATTATTATCAACGTTATAGCATTTAGTATGATGGGGCTTGATAAGCGGAAAGCAATGAAAAAGCAGTGGAGGACGCCAGAAAGTACGTTATTTTTATCAGCTGCAGCTGGAGGGGCGGTTGGAGCTTGGATTGGTATGTATATGTTTCGTCATAAGACACATAAAAGTAAATTTGTCTTCGGTATTCCAGTGCTCGTTATTATAACAGTAGGAGTGTTTTTATACATATAAGGGATTTGTAAGAGGAATGTCGAAAGAAATGCAGATTGAATATTGGTAAAGTAAGCATGTGAGACCTTATAATGAAGAAAAAAAGAGAAGAGGAGAAAAAGAAAGATGGGGAGTCAAACAGCAGAGCAAAAGCAGGGGATTATATATGCGGCGGGTGCGTATACGATGTGGGGAGTCCTTCCGATTTATTGGAAATGGGTGGAGGAAGTACCGGCAGATGAAATATTAGCGCATCGTATTGTTTGGGCATTTGTTTTTATGTTGTTAGTTTTAGGAGTAACAAAGAGATTTCGTCAGTTTGGTGGGGAGTTAGTGGCCCTTTTTAAACGACCTAAATTATTAATGTCATTAACAATTGCTTCGGTACTTATTAGTGGAAACTGGTTTGTATACATATGGGCCGTAAATCATAACCATGTAATCGAAGCGAGTCTTGGGTATTATATTAATCCACTTATAAGTATTTTACTTGGTACGGTTGTTTTAAAAGAGAAGCTTAATTTTTGGCAATATGTTGCGGTTGGTTTAGCTGGATTAGGTGTTGTTATTTTAACAGTACGTTTCGGATCGATTCCATGGGTTTCTCTTTCACTTGCTTTTTCATTTGGATTATATGGCTTAACGAAAAAATTATTAAATTACGACGCAACAATCGGGCTTACGATGGAAACGATGTTAGTGACGCCATTTGCACTTATATATTTGTTTATGACAGGAGTGCATGGTTTCGGTTCGTTCGGTTCTATTTCGGCAATATCAACGTTTCTTTTAATAGGTGCGGGTATTGTTACAGCATTACCACTCTTTTATTTTGCTAAAGGAGCACAACTTATTCCGCTCTATATGATAGGATTTTTACAATACATCGCGCCGACTATTAGTTTAATTTTAGGAGTGTTCGTTTTTGGTGAACATTTCACATCTACTCATATGATCGCGTTTTTCTGTATATGGGTTGCTTTATTTGTCTTTTCGATGGCAAAAACAAAGTTTCTACTACAGAAACAACCGAAATTTATTAAAAATAAATCAGCAAAAGTATCATAATGCGTAGTATTTTCTACGCATTTTTCTTTATACTTATATTATATAGAAATTCCATTATAGTCAGTGAGGAGCTGAAAAACATGGAAACAATTTTACATAATGACCCGCTAATGGCAGCTGTAATTTCTTGGTTTTTAGCACAGTTAACGAAAGTTGTTTTTAAATTAATAAAAACAGGGGAGTTTGATTTTGCTAAGTTTTTCGCTTCAGGTGGAATGCCAAGTTCGCATGCTTCGACTGTTACTGCACTTGCTACAGGTGTCGGAGTAGTGGAAGGAGTGGAGAGTCCAATATTTGCAGTTGCCGCTATTTTTGCCATTATTGTTATGTATGATGCTTCAGGGGTAAGGCTTGCGGTAAGTAAGCAAGCGAAAATATTGAATGATTTTTTTCATGGTAGACAAACAGAATATAAAAAGTTAAATGAGCTCGTTGGACATACACCGTATCAAGTTGTTGTTGGTGCACTATTAGGAATTGTTGTCGGGGTTGGGTATTGTTTGTAAGCAGAATGTGTAATACACGTTCTGCTTTTCTTTATTTTCATACATATTTAGCTAGTTTTTCGAATATCGTATACGGACTTAGAAAGGGTGGGTGAGCGGTGTGCTACTATATGACAAAGTGCGTGAGGAGATAGAGCGGAGAACGACTGCACTTCAAACGATGCAAAGGCAAGACGGAAAGTGGGAATTTTGTTTTGAAGGAGCTTTGCTAACGGATTGTCACATGATTTTTTTACTCAAATTATTAGGGCGAAATGAAGAAATAGAACCGTTCGTGAAAAGGTTAGCATCTCTTCAAACAAATGAAGGGACTTGGAAATTATACGAAGATGAAAATGGAGGGAATTTATCCGCGACGATTCAAGCGTATGCTGCTTTACTTGCTTCGAAAAAATATTCGAAAGAAGATATGAATATGAGGCGAGCTGAAATGTTTATTAAGGAACACGGGGGAGTTTCTCGTGCACATTTTATGACGAAATTTTTATTAGCGATTCATGGAGAATATGAATTTCCTGCGCTTTTTCACTTTCCAACGCCAATCTTATTTTTACAAGATGACTCCCCTCTCAGTATATTTGGGCTAAGCAGCTCAGCGCGTATACATTTAATTCCGATGATGATTTGTATGAATAAGAGATTCCGTGTAGCGAAAAAGTTATTGCCAAATTTAAATCATATTGCAGGCGAAGGTGGACAATGGTTTCGAGAGGAGCGATCTCCGTTGTTTCAATCATTTTTAGGTGATGTGAAAAAGGTAATATCTTATCCGCTTTCTTTACATCATAAAGGATACGAAGAAGTAGAGCGCTTTATGGAAGAACGTATAGATGAAAATGGAACATTATATAGTTACGCGAGTGCTACGTTTTATATGATTTATGCTTTGCTTGCATTAGGGCACTCTATTCAGTCTCCAATTATTGAGAAAGCTGTGGCGGGATTAAAATCTTATATATGGAAGATGGACAGAGGAAGTCATTTGCAAAATTCTCCTTCTACCGTATGGGATACCGCTTTACTTAGCTATTCATTGCAAGAAGCTAATGTAATAAAAGAAAATAAGATGATTCAAAAGGCGACGGAATATTTACTACAAAGACAACAAACTAAGAAAATGGATTGGAGTGTCCACGCACCGTCCATTATAGCTGGCGGCTGGGGATTTTCAGATGTGAATACAACGATTCCTGATATAGACGATACAACGGCTGCTCTTAGAGCGTTAGCACGAAGTAGAGGGAATAGTAAAATAGATGGTGCATGGGATAGAGGCGTCGGATGGATAAAAGGATTGCAAAACAATGATGGAGGCTGGGGAGCTTTTGAAAGAGGTGTAACGAGCCAGTTACTAGCGAATTTACCGATTGAAAATGCGAGTGATATGCTAACTGATCCGTCTACACCAGATATTACAGGTAGGGTGTTAGAGTTTTTCGGAACGTATGCGCCGAATGAATTGTCTGAAGAGAAAAAAAGGAAAGCAGTCAAATGGTTAATGGATGTACAAGAGTCGAATGGATCATGGTATGGGAAATGGGGGATATGCTATATATACGGTACATGGGCAGCGATGACAGGTCTACTTGCATTAGGAGTGCCCTCTACTCATCCATCGTTGAAAAAAGCAGCTTTATGGCTTGAACATATACAGCATACAGATGGAGGCTGGGGAGAATCATGTCAAAGTAGTGAGGAGAAAAAGTTTGTTTCTTTACCCTTTAGTACGCCATCACAAACAGCGTGGGCGCTTGATGCACTTATTTCTTACTATGATCAAGAAACACCAATTATTCGAAAAGGAATTTCATATTTGCTCGCGCAGTCTACTATGAATGAAGAATATCCTACTGGCACAGGGTTACCGGGTGGTTTTTATATTCGGTATCATAGTTACGAACATATATATCCGTTGCTTGCTTTGGCACATTATATAAAAAAAAATAAAAAATAAACCGAGAGTAGCTCTCGGTTTATTTTTCGGGTAGTAGGTCCCTGTTGAAAAGAATAAGGAACGTTGTAGTACCTTATTTTTCTGATGACTGGCGTTTTTGACGTGCATCAGCGGCATTTGCACGTGCGTTTGCTTCTAAGTCATTGTGGTCAGCGAGTTCGCGAGAGAACTCAACATCAATGCCATCAGCAGCTTTGTTTCGGTTTACATTTTTGTTTTTCATTCGACACAATCTCCTTGTGTTTTATCCCGCATAAACGGTTAGTAAAACTCCCACCTCAAAATTCAGATGGAACAAAGAAGCTAGGTGGGAGATTAGCTACCCGTAAATGCCCGATTGGTGAAGGCTAATAATCAGTGGGGGATGAACAAAATCCCCCTTGATTAAAGTTTCACTTTATGCGGCGTTGCAAAGTTAGTTTGACACAAATAGACTTTTTTATACAAAGAGGATTTGGAAAGCATAGAGCCGAAATATACAGTATAGCTAATAGAAATGGGGGATAGGGATGGACTTGTTAAATGGAAAAACAGCTGTTGTAACAGGTGCTGCGCAGGGAATTGGAAAAGAAATCGCACGAGTTTTTGCAAAATTGGGGGCCAAAGTATTAATTAGTGATGTAAATGAAGAGAAGCTACAAAAAACGACACGTGAGTTATCGGATGAAGGATATGAAGTGAGCTTATATCGATGTGATGTGAGCAATCAAAATGAAGCGAAGTCGTTAATTGAATATGCGGTTCAAAAATTTGGTACACTACATATTTTAGTGAATAACGCTGGGGTTACAAGAGATGCAATGTTACATAAGATGGAGAAGTCTGCTTGGGAGCAAGTATTACAAGTTAATTTAACAGGCGTTTTTTATTGTATGCAGCCAGCGCTTCTTTATATGAGGCAACAAGGATATGGGCGTATTATTAATATATCTTCAATTAGTAGAGAAGGAAACATAGGGCAGGCAAATTATGCAGCTACAAAAGCGGGGGTTGTAGGCTTAACAAAAACAGCAGCAAAAGAGGTTGGGAGTTTTGGTATTACGTGTAATGCGATTTGTCCAGGATTTATGGATACTGATATGACAAAAACAATACCAGAAAAAGTAAAAGAGAAAATGGTTGGAGCGATTCCAGTTGGAAGAATTGGAACACCGGAAGACATTGCAAACGCAGCTGCCTTTTTAGCGTCAGATTATGCGTCTTATATTACAGGAGAGGTTCTAAATGTTAGCGGAGGGTTGCAGGTGTAAATGAATACATAATGAAAAGAACCTGACCGAGTAGGTCAGGTTCTTTCTTGTTAATTTAAGTTAATCCACACGCTCTTCACTTCTGTATAGTTGTTCAGCGCATAAGAGCCCATTTCGCGGCCAAGGCCAGATTGTTTAAATCCTCCAAATGGAGATGCTGCATCAAAGACGTTATAACAGTTCACCCATACTGTACCCGCACGTACTTTGCTTGCAATATAATGTGCAGTTTTTACGTTCTCTGTCCACACACCAGCCGCTAAGCCGAATTGTGATTTATTCGCACGATCAATTACTTCATCAATATCATTAAACGGTAATGCAGAAATAACTGGACCGAAAATTTCTTCTTTAGCGATTGTCATCTCATCATTTACATCAGCAAATACTGTTGGAGAAACGAAGTAACCTTGATCGAATGGTTTGTTTCCTCCGCAAAGTACTTCAGCACCTTCTGCAATGCCTTTTTCAATATAGCCCATTACACGTTTTTGCTGTTCTTCAGAAACGAGAGGTCCGATTGTAGTTTCTGGATTTAGACCAGCGCCTTGATTTAATTTTTTTGAATATAGAACGAGATCAGCCATGACATTATCGTACATTTTCTTTGGAATAAATAAGCGTGACCCAGCAGTGCATACTTGCCCTTGGTTAAACATAACGCCAGAAAGCGCACCTGGAATTGCTCGAGATAAGTCAGCGTCAGGTAAAATAATGTTTGGTGATTTACCACCAAGTTCTAATGTAACGCGTTTTAATGATTCAGATGCTTGTCTCATAATTTGTTTACCGACTGGAGTAGAACCTGTAAATGCAATTTTATCAACGAGTGGATGATTAACGAGAGCTTGTCCAGCTGATTCACCGAATCCAGGAACGATATTAATAACGCCTTTCGGGAATCCAGCTTCTTCAATTAATTCAGCTAAGTATAGGGCGGATAGTGGGGTTTGTTCTGCAGGTTTTAAAACGATTGTACATCCTGTTGCAAGGGCTGCACCCATTTTCCACATTGCCATAAGAAGTGGGAAGTTCCAAGGGATAATTTGACCGACAACACCAACAGCTTCATGGCGTGTATAGTTAAAATATTCACCAGAAACAGGGATTGTTTGACCAACGATTTTTGTAGCCCAGCCAGCGTAATAGCGCATATGCTCAATTGCAAGTGGTACGTCTGCTGTCATTGTTTCACGGATTGGCTTTCCGTTATCTAACGTTTCGAGCTGTGCAAGCTCTTCTTTATGTTCTTCCATTAAATCGGCAAGCTTGTACATAAGACGGCTTCGCTCAGCAGTGCTCATGCGAGACCAAGGACCTTCGTCAAAAGCCATGCGAGCTGCAACTACAGCTTTATGAATATCTTCGCGACCAGCTTCAGAAACGACAGCAAGTGTTTCGCCAGTTGCAGGGTTAGGTGTTTTAAATGTTTTACCGGAAGCGCTTTCAACGAAAGATCCATTTACATATAACTTTTTCGTGCCTTGAAGAAATTTCTCTACCTTTTCATGAAGATTTACAGCTAGTTGACTCATTGTATAACCCCCTTGAAAATATAATGTAAACGCAGTACGAGACGGCGTTTATTCCGAAATCAAGGATGTGGGAACTAGATGAAAAGCCTCTAATTAAAATCATAAATAATAAACACTGAAAATTCAAATTTCAATTGTGTTACAATTGTAAAAAATATGTAATGATACATGGTATTCTATACAATTACAAAAAATCCTGCGCGTTTTTGTTTTCTAGTAGGAAAAACTAGAAGAACAGTGGTACAATTATACATCGTGAGAGGAGGGAGAAAATGAAGAATTATCATGATGATCCACGCTTTCGAATTGCTCATAGAGAAGCGTTAATTGGTCTTGGATTAGCTATTATTAATTTTATAATATGGTATGGATTTGCTTATGGGCTTGGTAGCAAGGATCCAAGTGAATATACATATGTATTAGGTTTTCCATCATGGTTTTTTTATAGCTGTATCGTTGGATTTATCGTAATGGTTATTTTGCTTAGTTTAGTTGTTCGTTTTGTATTTAAAGATATTTCACTCGATGAGGAAGAAAAAAGTGAGGAATAAGAGATGAATTGGTATGTAATCATTCCAATGATAATTTCATTTATCGTTGTGTTTTTAATTGGTGTATACGCATCAAGACGTGTACAAGCAACTGCTAATAATAAATTTTTACAAGAATATTTTCTTGGTGGACGTGAGCTTGGCGGCTTATTATTAGCTATGACAATGATTGCTACGTACGGTAGTGCAAGTAGCTTTATCGGTGGGCCTGGTATTGCTTACAATATGGGACTTGGATGGGTGCTATTATCAGCGATTCAAGTTGTAACAGGATATATCGTTTTAACGGTTATCGGTAAAAAGTTTGCGATTATCGCAAGGAAGATGGAAGCGATTACGCTTATTGATTATTTAAAGGGAAGGTACAATAATAAAGCGGTAGTTGTTCTTTCTGCGTTATGTATTATAATCTTTTTGTTCTCAGCAACAGTAGCCCAGTGGGTTGGCGGCGGACGATTAATTGAGTCACTAACAGGACTTTCTTATACAACAGCACTATTTTTATTTACATTTTCTGTACTTGTGTACGTGCTAATTGGTGGATTTCGTGCAGTTGCTTTATCAGATACGTTATTGGGAATCATTATGTTAGTCGGAACAACAATCATTTTAATTGCTACTGTCATTGCTGGTGGTGGAGTTGAAAAGATTATGCAGGAACTCATTCAAATTAATCCGAATTTAATCACACCATTTGGAGCAGATGGCAGTTTAACGAAATCATATGTGACATCGTTTTGGATTTTAATTGGAATCGGAGTCGTTGGATTACCACAAATTAGTGTGCGTGCTATGTCTTATAAAAATTCAAAAGCTATGCATCAAGCGCTTATCATTGGGACGATTGTCGTTGGTACAATTATGATTGGTATGCATTTAACTGGTGTATTTGCACGAGTAGTACTTCCTGGTATAACGGTACCAGATAAAGTGATGCCGCTACTCGCGATGGAAGTGTTACCACCTTGGCTAGCTGGAGTTTTCTTAGCTGCACCAATGGCAGCGATAATGTCTACAGTAAACTCATTACTTTTACTTGTAAGTTCGTCAATTATTAAGGACATATATGTGAATTACATAAATAAAGATGCAGCAGATAGTACGATAAAGAAAGGTAGTCTTTTGATTACTGGTATCGTAGGATTACTCGTATATGCTGCAGCTATTAAGCCGCCAGATTTTTTAATATGGTTAAATTTATTTTCCTTCGGTGGTTTAGAAGCGGCGTTCATTTGGCCGATTGTACTAGGTTTATATTGGAGAAAGGGAAATGCAACTGGAGCACTCGCTTCCATTTTAGTTGGGGTAGGCTCATATATGTGTATTCATCTTTTCTATCCAAACCCGTTCGGTATACATACAGTTGTCTTCCCAATCTGCTTTGCATTTATTGCTTACATCATTGGCAGTATGGTTACTATGAAGAAAAACGTCTAGATAAGATGGAGAACGCAGTCCGTATAGGGCTGCGTTTTTTCGTATGAATTTATTCTTTTTTATTCTGTATATCCATGACTATTCATAAATTAATAACAACTGAGGGGATGGAGTTGAGGTCGATGAAAAAAGTGTTGTTTTTGGGAGACCCGGGAATTGATGACTCTTTAGCCATCATGTATGGAATTATGCATCCTGATGTTGATATTGTTGGTGTTGTAACAGGATACGGGAATGTAACGCAAGAAAAAGCAACGACTAATGCGGCATATTTATTGCAAATGGCGGGAAGGGAAGATATACCTGTTATTAATGGTGCGAAAATCCCTTTATCCGGGGATTTTGTGACGTATTACCCGGAGATTCATGGGGCAGATGGCTTAGGTCCTATTAAACCGCCAAAAGCATTTTCACCTAATATAAAACCTTTTTGTGCATTTTTTGATATTCTTGAAAAGTATAAAGGTGAATTAATCATTGTTGATGCTGGCAGATCAACGACACTAGCGACAGCATTTATTTTAGAAAAACCGATGATGAAGTATGTGAAAGAGTATTATATAATGGGCGGTGCTTTCTTAATGCCTGGTAATGTTACACCAGTCGCGGAGGCGAATTTTCATGGTGATCCCATTGCGTCGCAATTAGTTATGCAAAATGCAAAGAATGTGACATTAGTGCCACTTAACGTTACATCTGAAGCTATTATTACGCCGGAGATGGTAAAGTATATTACGAAACACTCTAAAACAAGTTTTAATAAGTTAATTGAACCGATATTTACGTATTATTATAAAGCTTATAAAAAGTTAAATCCAAAAATAACAGGTAGTCCAGTACATGACGTTGTTACAATGATGGTAGCGGCAAATCCATCTCTTTTAGATTACGTGTATCGCCGTGTTGATGTCGATACGGTTGGAGTTGCAAAAGGAGAAAGTATCGCTGATTTTCGCCCGCAACCTGATGCGAAAGCATTGAAAAATTGGGTGAGAATTGGTTGGTCATTACATTATAAAAAGTTTCTTGAAGATTTTGTGAAAATTATGACGTAGACATAATAGGAGCATACAAGTTAAAATAATGGAGATGATTATTTAAATAATCATCTCCATTATTTTGTTTTTAAGAGATAAATAGAGAAGAGTTACACAATAGGAGAGGAATTTTACTTGAAAAAAACTATAGTATGCGCGGTGATTGTGGGTATTTTCGTTTTGCTAATCTCGGGTAACTTTTTAGTGAAAAAAGTGTGGAGTTCAAATAATGATGATGCGCAGTATATAGCATCTTTTATTGAAGAACATAAAGATGAAAAAAATAGCGCTCTTCTAGTAAAGAGAAATGATAAAGTTGTGTATTCTGTAAATCCAGATGTTGTATTGCCAGTTGCTAGTACGATGAAGTTAATTGTGGCGCTTGAATATACGAAACAAGTTACAGAGGGGAAAATCGACCCGTCTAGTTTCGTTTCAATTAATGATGTGAATCGTTATTATGTGCCGAATACAGATGGTGGTGCACAAGACAGATGGCAAAGTTATTTGCAAAAAAAAGAAAAAATAACTGAAGGAGCAGTCTCTTTAGAGGAAGTTGCAAAAGGTATGGTTAGGTTCAGTTCAAATGCGAATACTGAGTACTTAATGGAAGTGTTAGGATTAGAGAACATTAATCGTAATTTACAAAGTTTATCGCTTCCTGCACATCAACCACTATTTCCGATCGTTTCATCTTTATACATTCCGGGATATTTGCATAAAGAACTACATGTTCCAAAATATAAAATAGAGAAAAAGTTAAAAGAAATGTCTCAAGAGCAATATCGTCAATATGCGATGATTATTCATGAACGCTTAAAAAAGAAGGGCCCATTATTACAGAAGGAAATTCCTCTTTATTTGGAAGAACGTTACGATAAAATTTGGTCGGATAGATTGCCGGCTGCTTCTGCAAACGATTATATGGTATTGCTTCAAAAGGCAAATCATAAAGGTGGCTTGACAGAAGCAGAAGAAAAAGTGTGGGCGGATATCGTTGAAACGGATATGAGTGCCAAGAAATATCGTAAAACATTTAGACACGCGGGGCAAAAGAATGGTTATACACCATGGACAGTTACAAAAGCGGTTTATGCAATGGATAAACGCGGGAACTGTACAGAAATTGTATTTTTAGCGAATAATTTAAATGAAGATGACAGTGCTGAAATACGTAAACATTTAGCAAATTTACACTTCCAAGTGTTGCAAAGTGATAAGTATGATGCGACTTTTATTAAATAAACTCGGTGCTATGAGCGCCGAGTTTATTTTTATTCCGTAAACGACCGATTGGTGAAGGTTAATAATCAGTGGGAGATGAACCACCCACTGATTAAAGTTTCACTTTATGTACAAGCACTTTTTAGCTATCGCTGGGTATGATGGGTAGTAATACTTAGGCGAAAGGGGAAAAGGTGATGAAACAGAGTAAAGAAGAGTTTATTAAAAATGAAGGCGCTGATTTCCCTGGGAAAACATATGTAGACTGTGTACTACAGCATGTATTTGATTTTCAGCGTAATTATTTATTGAAAGATATGTTTCAAGTGCATAGGGCACATATTATTATGTTAACTGAAGAAAAGCTAATGAAAAGAGAAGAAGCGAAAGCTATATTAACAGCACTTAAAAAGGTAGGGGCAATTCCAAAGGATCAGTTGCTATATACAGAGCAACATGAAGATCTTTTTTTCTTAGTTGAACATTTACTTTCTCAAGAAGCAAAGTGTGAATTTGTCAGTAATATGCATATCGGTAGGAGTAGAAATGATATGGGTGTAACGATGTATCGCATGAGTTTGCGGCAATATGTATTACGGTTAATGGAACATCATTTATTGCTGCAAGAAAGTATGCTGGAGCTCGCTGAGGAACATATGGGAACAATTATGCCTGCGTATACACATACACAACCAGCGCAACCAACAACATTTGGTCATTATGTTTTAGCAATTTACGATACGATGCAAAGAGACTTGGAACGAACGAGAAAAGCGTATCATTTTGTAAATCATTCTCCAATGGGGGCAGCTGCCCTTTCTACAACAAGTTTCCCGATTAAGCGAGAGCGAGTGGCACAGCTACTGGGATTTACAAATGTAATTGAGAACTCATATGATGCTGTCGCTGGAGCGGATTATTTATTAGAAGTTAGTTCGTTGCTAATGGTTATTATGACGAACACAAGTAGATGGATTCATGATTTTTTACTATTAGCGACGAAAGAATACGATGGGATTACTGTAGCGAAGCCATATGTACAAATAAGTAGCATTATGCCGCAAAAACGAAATCCTGTTTCAATTGAACATGCACGCGCTATTACGAGTAGTGCTTTAGGGGAAGCCTTTACTGTATTTCAAATGATTCATAATACACCATTTGGCGATATTGTCGATACGGAGGATGACTTGCAGCCGTATTTATATAAAGGAATCGAAAAGGCGATTCGTGTTTTTTGTATTATGAACGCAGTTATTCGAACGATGAAGGTAGAAGCGGAAACGTTAAAAAGTCGTTCATATAAACACGCGATTACGATTACAGATTTCGCAGATGTTTTAACAAAGAACTATGAAATACCATTCCGGCATGCACATCATGCAGCAAGTACGATTGCGAATATGTCTATGCAGCAGAAGAAAGAATTACATGAATTACATTTCAAAGAAGTAAATATGTACTTGCAAGAAAAGTTAAGAGTAACTTTATTAGAAGAAGAGTGGAAAGAAATTATATCACCAGAAGCTTTTATTCAAAAAAGAAATGTATATGGTGGTCCGAGTAAAAAAGAGATGGAGCGTATGATTCAAAAACGCAAAGAATCTTTTCGAAAAGAAGAAGAGATATTTGAGAAGGAAAAGAAGAGAGTTTTGCATGCTGAAAATGATTTGAACACATTAGTTTCAAATATTATTGAATCGTAAAAGGAGGATTTAATGAATTAATCGCCAATACTTAATTAAAATATAAATCGAGGGAAGAGATTGTCGATGATTCAATTACACGTATATGAAGAGGTTCTCCGTTTTAAAGAAGATGTTACATCATTTTTAGAAAAGAATGAGCAGGCAAATAATTTAATATTAGGCGTTTTACAAGTTGTTCAAGAACCGATATTTATGGCGGTAGCGAAACGTGGAGAAGAGGTTACGATTGTATTTCTTCAAACTGTGGAAAGACAAATGATTGTTGCAACTTCTGAAATTGCGGAAGAGGATATAGTGGAACTTGCAAAGGAGTTAACGAAAGTATATCCGGATATTCCTGGTTTCATTGGCAATAAGAAAGTCATAAAGAAGTTAGCTGAAGAGATTGCGATATTAGAACAGAAAAAAATTGTAGTTGGAATGGAGCAAGGTGTATATGAATTAAAACGAGTAAAGAAGAAGTGGAACGATGGGATTTTTCGTACGATAAATAGTGATGAGCTACCATTAATAGAAAAATGGATATATCAATTTTGTGAAGACGTGAAGTTACCTACTACGAAAGAGGAAGCGAAACAAACCGCGCATACATTAATAACTACCAACCGTCTATTTGGTCTGGAGGTTGGCGGGAAATTAGTCTCTGTAGCTGCAAAAACAAGACCAACTACAAATAATATAACAGTTAATTTCGTATATACGCCGAAAGAAGAACGGAAAAAAGGGTACGCATCAAATTGTGTAGCTGCACTTAGTCAACGTATGTTAGATGAAGGTTACAAAACAACGACATTATATACTGATCTGGCAAATCCAACATCAAATAAAATTTATCAAGAAATTGGTTATGAAGAGATTATGGAGTCTGTACTTATATTTTTAGAGAAGTAGAATGAAAAGGCACACTAGTATAGCGTGCCTTTTTGTTATTCATCAATTCGAATTACCTCACCTTGCGGGAAGTCCTCTGTTTCTAGTAAGCTACGAATTGCCTTCGCAACATATTCGGGTAACAGTAGCTTTCCTTCTTCTTTTAATGCGATGAATCGATCTAAATTTATGAAGTCTTCTTTATTTGTTTCACGAATTTGAGCTTGCATATTTGTATCAACAACACCAGGTGCAAAAGCGACGATTTTTACTGGATATTCTTTTTCTTTTTCTTCGGTCGCTACACACTGTGTAAACATATTTACGCCAGCTTTCGTTGTACAATAAGCTCCCCATCCGAAATAAGGATTTTTTCCTGCGCCAGATGAGATGTTTATAACACGTTTATCTACTTTCCAATCTTTCGTATGTTTCATGAAAGTGGAGGTAAGAATCATAGGTGCAAGTAAATTAATTTGAACGTTCGTAATGAACAGTCCGCTCTCAGCTTTTTCAATTGGTTTCATAGGTGCAACTGTGCCCGCATTATTAATTAAATGAATAGATGATACAGCCTTTTCATTAATAGATGAAATGATTTCGTTAAAGTTAGTTTCTAAATTATGTACATCTTGAAGATCTAAGGAATGGAAAATGCAATTGCTGTTATTTTGCTCTGCGAGTTTAGTAAGCTCTTTATTTTCTCTTCTAGAAATAGAGATGACCGTTGTATTTTCTTCTAACAATTGCGTGGCAATCGCCTCACCTAAACCTTGTGAAGTTCCTGTTATGATTACGTAGCGCATAATTTTATAAACCCCTCTCGTATGTGCGGAATTTTGTTGGACAACGTACACTCTATAGTTTGTCTACATTTTATAGTATAGAGCACTTTTTACTATAAATGAAATGAAATGAGATGATTATGTGCCTTTTATGAATCGCTTTACAACGACAGTAACTGGTGCCGTCACGTTCACTGGGAACACGTTGGGACTCAGTCCTACATCTCCTGCACCAGGCAATAACTTCGGTACGATTGATGTATTTACTACAGTAAATACATCGCTTCAAGTGCCAGGGTTCCCAGCAGGAACGACAAATGATTGGCCATTAAATTCTTCAAGTGCAATTTTAAACCTTCCAGCAGGGAGTAGTGTTTTATACGCAGAACTAGTGTGGGCTGGCACATACAGGACTGATACTGAGGATGTTACTGCATTTTTAAATGATAATATTTCGTTTACAACACCAGCAGGAACATTTTCAGTTGCACCAGATCCTGCAACTGCTCAACAAGGATCAGTTGGGAATCAGTTTTATTACGTTAGATCTGCCAATGTAACAAACTTTGTTAATGGAGGAGGAGCGGGGACATATACAACTGGGAGTGTTCCTGCTGCGAGAACTGCTGCCAATTCAACTATTAGTCGATCGGTAGGCTGGACACTTGAGGTAGTTTATCAAAATGCGAGTTTACCACTTCGAAATTTATCAGTGTATGCAGGTCAAGAAATCATCGATGCTTCATCGCCACCAGTTGATGCTATTATTTCTGGTTTTGCAACGCCGTCTACGGGGACAGTTACAGGAAGAGTACTTGTAACTGCTCAAGAAGGTGATTCTAACATTGTTGGAGATCAACTTCGTTTTGGGCCGAACGCTAATGCTACAGTTGCATTATTCGGACCGAGAAATCCCGCAAATAATTTCTTTCAATCACAAATTTGTAATGACAATGGGAATTTAGATACGAGCGGCACGTTTGGAAATTTGAATCAGCCGTTAGGGGCAGCCTTGGCTGTCAGAAGACAAGGGTGGGATATTACGAATGTAGATGCTTCATCATCATTAGTGAATAATCAAACGTCAGCAACAGTTCGCTTCATTACAAATGGAGATGGATATGCTGCAGCTGGTTTTGGTGTTCAAATAGATGCGACGGGGCCGATTATAAATCCTGTCAAATCTGTTGATAAAACAGTGGCAGCAGTTGGAGATATTCTCACATATACGATTACCGTTCCGAATACAGGGACGGGAAGTGCAGATAACGTTGTATTACAAGACAGTATTCCGAATGGAACGACATTTATAGCCGGCAGTGTGACAGTAGGAGGAGTAACGCAGCCGAGTGCGAATCCAGCTAGTGGAATAAATTTAGGTACAATCCCAAATAACGCTCAAAGAATTGTTACATTTCAAGTGAGAGTTACGTCATTCCCAAATCCAAATCCAATTTCCAACCGTGCAATGGTATCTTACCAATTCCGTCCTTTCGTCGGAAGTCCTCCTATCACAAGTACAGCTTCTTCAAATACAGTACAGACGACGGTAAACCGTGCAAATCTAAGTTTGCAAAAATCTGTAGACCTACAGACGGCAACACTTAATGACGTATTAACCTACACAGTGAATGTCACGAACAATGGGAATGTCGCTGCAAATAATGTTATTTTTGTTGATAGTATACCTGCTGGAACAACGTTTGTAACAAATAGTGTTACGGTAAATGGAGTAGCGCGACCAGGAGCGAATCCAGCAAGTAGTATTAATCTTGGAAGTATTAATGCTTCGCAAACGACTGTAGTACGCTTTCAAGTTCGAGTAACATCTAATCCTCTTGTAAATCCAATTCCAAACCGTGCGAGTGTAACGTTTAACTTTATTCCGGTTCCTGGTCAACAACCAGTTTCAGGCCAAGCGACAAGTAATACAGTATTTACTACAATAAATATAGCCGATATAAGAACGAGAAAAACAGTAGATAGAGCTTTTGCGACAGTTAATGACGTTCTTACGTATACCGTTACAATTGAAAATACAGGAAATGTACTGGCGACGAACGTTATTTTTCAAGATCCAATCCCAATTGGAACGACTTTTATACCAAATAGTGTAACTGTTGATGGAGTTTCGCAACCTGGGGCAAATCCAGCGACTGGGTTTACAGTAGCGAATATATCTCCAGGTGGAAGTAGAACGGTGACTTTTCAAGTACGAGTTACATCTACCCCATCAGGAGGTACGATTGCGAATCGCGGTAATGTATCTGCTAATTTCGTCGTTATTCCGAATCAACCGCCAGTAACGATTAATAGGCAAACGAATACCGTTGTAACACAAGTTAATACAGGTGGTTTAAATGTAATAAAAGAAGTAAATACAGCTCAAGCGGCAGTAGGTGATACTTTAACATACACGATTGCCGTCCAAAATACAGGTAACGTTCCGTTAACAAATGTATTTTTCCAAGACACTACTTCTTCAGCGGTTTCTTTCGTTGCAAACTCTGTAACAATTAATGGAACACCACAAAGTGGACTAAATCCAAATTCAGGATTTCCTCTTCCGAATATCCCTGCGGCTCAGACAGTTGTAGTTACATTTGAAGTATTAATTGAGCAGGATCCGCCGAATGAAGATATTTTAAATAGTGCAACTGTATCCGCAAGTTTTCAAGTGAATCCGAGTGAACCACCAGTTACTATTACTGTTCCGAGTAACGTCGTGAATACGACAGTACAAACAGGGAGCTTTGAAGTTATAAAATCTGTGAATACGAGTGTTGCAACTGTAGGAGATACTTTAATATATACAATCGAAATAATAAATGCAGGTAGTGTACCAGCTACAAATGTATTTTTCCAAGATTCAATTCCACAAGGGACGTTATTTATTGAAAATAGTGTATTGGTTAATGGTGTTTTACAGGAAGGGGCAGATCCAGAACTTGGATTTACATTAAATAATTTACCTACTGGTGCGAGTGTAATTGTTACGTTTGAAGTATTAATTGATTCAATTCCACAAGGGAATAATGTTGTAAATAATGCGAATGTCACTGGAGATTTTCTTGTAAATCCAACAGAACCACCTATTACTGTGACGGTACCAAGTAATACCGTAATGACAGTCGTAAATTCTGCAGGATTAAATGTGATGAAAATTGTAAATGCAAGTGAAGCAGGTGTAGGAGATACGTTAACGTATACAGTTACTATACAAAATAGCGGCACGGTAGTAGCGACAAATGTATCATTTCTCGATCCGATACCAGCTGGTACAACATTCGTAGCAAATAGTGTAACGATTAACGGAACCCCGCAACCAGGATTAGATCCGACTATTGGTTTTCCGCTTGCTAATATTCCGGTTGGATCAATGGTAACAGTCATTTTTCAAGTGTTGGTAACAAGTGTACCGACGAATAGAGTACTTCCGAATAATGCAAATGTCACTGCTGATTTTCAAGTAAGCCCTCTGCAGCCACCGATTACAATTGTAACGATTAGTAATATCGTTGTGACACGAGTAAATGTAGGATCAATTAATGTAATAAAAAGTGTAAATACGCCGCAAGCAGGTGTAGGAGACACGTTAACGTATACGATTCTTATTCAAAATACAGGAACTGTTCCTGCAACAAATATCATTTTTCAAGATCCAATCCCATCTGGAGCTACATTTGTAGCGAATAGTGTAACGATAAATGGAGTTGTTCAGCAAGGCGCAGACCCTATAGCAGGTTTTCCAGTTACAAATATTCCAGTCGGGCAAACCGCTACAATTACGTTTCAAGTTACGGTGACGAGTGTTCCAAGTGGAGGGAATATAAGAAATCAATCGAACGTTACTGCAAGTTTCCTTATAAATCCGGCAGGACCTCCTATAACGACTGTTACGAATAGTAATTTTGTAGTGACACAAGTAAATACAGCGCAGTTAAATATACAAAAATCTTCATCTGTGCAACAAGCAGCACTTGGAGAAACTTACACGTATTCTGTTGTCATTCGAAATAACGGCACAGTACTAGCGACGAATGTTTCTTTCATTGATCTGATTGCAACAGAAACAACATTTGTCGCAAATAGTGTAACGATAAATGGAACGCCTCAACCAGGCTTTGACCCAAATGTTGGTTTCCCGCTCCCTAATATCGCAGCTGGAACATCATTGACAGTAACGTTCCAAGTTACGGTAGTTGCACCGTCTACACGTGGAGCAGTATTAAACACAGCATCTGCTACAGCCACTTTTTTATTAAATCCTTTACAACCGCCTGTAACAACGACAAATTCAAGTAATACGACAGTAGTTACAATACCGTTACCTCCGCCTGGTGAAGTAACAGCAACAAAAACTGTAAATGTTGCTGCTGGAGCTGTTGGAGATGTATTAACGTATACCGTTCTAATAACGAATGTAGGAATTATTCCTGTTACAGATGTGTTCTTCCAAGATGTAATTCCAGAAGGAACGACATTTGTTGCAAATAGTGTAACGATAGGTGGAATACAGCAACCAGGTGTAAATCCAGAAATAGGATTTACAGTTACTCCGTTATTAATTGCTGGTGGAAGTATTACGGTAACGTTCCAAGTGACGATTACAGAGATTCCAGATAATGAAGTCATACTAAACGATGCTGACGTTACATTTACTTCACAACCAAATCCGCAGGAACCACCTATTACGCAAACGATATTAACGAATTTAGTCGTTACGACGATTAATATAGCGTCTATTTTTCCGTTAAAACTAGTAGATAAAGGATCAGCAACGGTTGGGGAAATATTAACCTACGATGTACTAATTTTTAACTTTGGAACAGTGCCGGCAACGAATGTTCAATTTCTTGATTCTAGTACGAGTGGTGTAGCATTTGTTCCAGGAAGTGTGAGTATAAACGGAATACCAGAACCTGGATTCGATCCGTTCATAGGCTTTACAGTTCCAGATATACCTGTAGGTGATTTTGTACTTGTCACATATCAAGAGATGGTAACGAGCATACCTCAAGGTGGAACAGTTGTTAATTTTGTGGATGTTACGGCTACATTTGCTGTAAGTGAAACAGAGCCGCCTATTACTGAAACAACGACAAGTAACACGACATTAACGAAAATAAATGAATCTGGTTTGAATGTTTTAAAATCAGTAAGTCAGCCGGTTGTTGCAGTAGGAGATACAATCACATATACAACAGTAGTTCAAAATACGGGAACAGTGACAGCGACGAATGTTCAATATAGTGATGTATTACCTTCCTCTATAACATTCGTACCGAACAGTGTAACGATAGACAGTGTGTTACAACCTGGATTCAATCCTAATAATGGATTCTCGCTTCCAGATATAAATCCAGGGGAAAGTGTAGAAGTCACATTCCAAGTAACAGTTGCCAGTGTTCCATCAAACGGAACGATTGCCAATACGGCAAATGTGACTGGAAGCTTTATATTAGTACCAGGAGAACCACCAGTTATAGTAAACCAACCAAGCAATACAACACTCACAACTGTAAATAGAGGACGATTTAATGTTATAAAACAGGTGAACAGGGCTGCGACTCTCGTTGGCGATGTATTAACGTATACAGTGCAAATAACGAATACGGGAACAGTAACAGCTAACAATGTTCAGTTTATTGATACGATTTCAGCAGGAGCGTCATTTGTCCCAAATAGTGTAACGGTAAATGGAACTCCGCAACCTGGTTTGAATCCGATTACTGGGTTTGGAATTGGCGATATACTTGTTGGCAATACGAATATAGTGACGTTCCAAGCGACAGTGACAAATATCCCATCTTCAGGAACGATAACGAATGTTGCAAATATAACAGGAAGTTTTACTTTAGTACCAGGAGAACCACCAGTTGTAGTAACAGAGCCGAGTAATACGACAATAACAAGGGTAAATAGAGGGCGATTCAATGTTATAAAAACTGTCAACAAACAGGCGACACGATTAGGAGATACGTTAACGTATAGTGTGCAAGTTACAAATACAGGAACGGTAACAGCGACAAATGTGCAATTTATTGACGTTCCATCACCTAGTTTAGAATTCGTTCCAGGGAGTGTACAGATAAATGGGATTCCGCAAGTAGGTTTAGATCCTTTTGTAGGCTTTTCATTACCGGATCTCCCAGTAGGAGGTAGTGTACTCATAACGTTTGAAGTAACTGTAATCTCAATCCCGCCTTCTAATAGCATTATGAATTCGGCGAGTGTAACGGGTAGTTTTGAACTTATTCCAGGAGAACCACCGTTTACAATTACGAGTCCAAGTAATACGACAGTAACTCCAGTAAATAGAGGTAGTTTAGATATGCTAAAAGAAGTAGATCATCCAATTGTTGGAGTAGGAGAAACGGTAACGTATACTGTTCGTATATTAAATACTGGTACGGCTGATGCGATGAATGTTCAATTTATAGACGTGTTATCTCAGGAAGCTGATTTTGTCCCAAATAGTGTAACGATAAATGGAGTACCACAGCCAGGGTTAAATCCACAGATTGGATTTACGATACCAGATATTCCAGTCGGTGAAACGGTGATTGTAACATATGACGCTACGATTACAAGTTTTCCAGATGGTGGTACAGTAGTGAACGTTGCTGGGGCATTAGCAGAATATATTTTAGTACCAGGAGAGCCGCCAATTACAGTGATGGACATGAGTAATACAGTTATTGTAACGATAAACACCGCAATCTTATTTGTTGCAAAAGGAGCAAACTTTGAAGTAGCGATGGTAGGAGATGTTATTACGTATGGAATTGCAGTTATAAATGATAGTACAGTTCCTGTGACGAATATTATTTTAACAGATATTATTGATCCTAATACGTTATTTATAAATGGAACGGTAACAGTGAATGATGTACCTCTTCCATTTGCTAATCCAAATATTGGTATCCCGCTAGGTGATTTTCAGCCGAATGATGCAGCAATTATTAATTTCCAAGTTGTAATAACAGGAGGGCAAATAAATAATTTAGTTACAAATACATCTACAGCGAATGGGCTTGCAACTGTAAATCCTAATGAGCCGCCAGTAGTAGTTGAAGGCGATAGTAATACAGTCGTTATCCCGTTTATTCCTCAAAATGTTTCAACAACAGTCGTAAAAACGGCAGATCTTCAATCAGCAACAATAGGCGATGTTATTACGTTTACGACAGTTATTACGAATACGGGGGATACAGCGATACAAAATATTCGTTTTCAAGATATGTTAGATAGTAGTTTTCGATTTGTTCCTGGAAGTGTAACTGTTGATAATAC
Organism: Bacillus silvicola; assembly: GCF_050524305.1. NCBI lineage: Bacteria > Bacillati > Bacillota > Bacilli > Caryophanales > Bacillaceae > Bacillus > Bacillus silvicola. Next base: position 450,418 of record NZ_JBNGVC010000012.1, on the reverse strand, counting down.
GCCAGTGCCAAATGTAAGCCCAGTATCAGGGTTTCTTATAGGAAGTTTAAATCCAGGTGAAGCACGGACAGTTTTGTTCCAAGTAACAGTTCAGAGTGCACCAAGTGGTTCAGGGAATTATATTAATCAAGCGAGTATTCGCTTCGAACATCAAGTAGGCACAGTATTGCCACCTGTTACACAAATAATAGATAGTAACATAGTTGTCATTCCATTTGTTCCAACGATAGAACAAATTTGTGAAACAAACTTTAATTGTTTAGACAAAATTCCATTTCACTGTTCTCCGTGTAATCAGTTGCGAATAAATAAAAAATAAACACAAAAAGAGCATCCTGAAAGAATAGGATGCTCTTTTTGTTTAGATCAAGTAGCTTCTTCTTCGGGAGAAGTGAAAAATTCGTTGACTTTGTTGGAGAGTAGAAATGGAATAGCTCCTTTTATAACGGAAATGTCCCAGTCCCACCATGCAAGGTTTTCTAGTTTTTCAATGATTTCTTGCGGGAAACGATATCGAACTAGTTTGGCAGGATTACCAGCGACGATTGCATATGGAGGTACGTCTTTTGTAACAACACTCTTGGCCCCGATAATGGCCCCGTTACCAATTGTAACACCAGATAAAATGCAGGATTGATAACCAATCCATACATCATTGCCGACTACGATATCACCTTTTGAAGAAGGATGACCAGTAATGTGTGCTCCTTCTTCGAAGAGGACATTAAATGGATAAGTTGTTATCCAATCAGCACGATGTTCACCGCCAAGTACGAAAACGACTTCTTCTCCTAATGAACAAAACTTACCTATTTTTAATTTTGTTTCATCATTCCAAGAAAAAATAATAGGGCCTACTTTACTGTAAGTATAATCACCGATATCATATTTATTATATTCAGGTTTTTGATTTAAATATAACATACCAATTTTAGCATCCTCTCTAAAGAAAGTAATGGATATGGAACATTGTATGCAAGGTGAAGTAAGGCGAACTATGTTGTATGAAATAGTAATGTGCAAAAATGTTAGTAGGCAAGATGAATAAAAGGGAGTGGAATGTATGAGATACGAAATGGGATTATATAATAAACCTTTTCAGTCAATTCAATCAGGAAAAAAAGTATATGAAGTACGCTTATACGATAAAAAACGTCAACTTATAAAACAAGACGATGAAATTGTATTTACGAACCTTACGACAGCAGAAACGATGGCTGTAAAAGTAACGGAGATAAAACGATACGAAAGCTTTAAAGCAATGTACGAACAAATTGATAAAAAATTATTTGATTGTGAAGAACTTAGTATAAAAGAAATGTTAGAAAGTACATACGAAATATATACGAAAGAACAAGAAAAAGAATGGGGAACAGTTGCGATTGGTGTTGAGGTAATAAAGTGAGAAGAAATCGCGGTGCAGCCATAATTATACAGGATGGTAAAATCGCTCTTATAAAACGTGTTCGAGAAGGTGAGGTATATTTTGTTTTTCCAGGTGGGGGAATTGAATAAGGAGAAACACCTGAAGGAGCAACGAAGCGAGAGGTTTACGAAGAATTAGGGGTACATATACAAATGGGGCACCTTATTGCAACGGTGGAGTATAACGGTACCGAGTATTATTATGATGCCCATATTATAGATGGAATTTTTGGAAGTGGTAAAGGTGAGGAATTCAAACGGAAAGATAGAGGCAGCTATATTCCTTTATGGATGCCGGTAAATGAATTGGAAAATGTAAATATAAAACCTTATGAAGTGGTTGGAAGTATCTTCGATTATTATATAAGATAAGGTCTGACAACATACAAAAAAAACCATTGACATAGCCTTCTGATTTAAGTATTGTATTCGAGTATGTTTATAATCAGGAGGTTTATATGAGCAATCAAACTACTACACATCATGTGAAAATGACAACAGCAGATCCATCTGGAATAGGTCTATTTGGATTAGCGATGGTAACACTTGTAGCATCGTCTCAAAAGTTAGGCTTAACAGATGGCGTTTCACTTGTATTACCATGGGCAATCTTTTTAGGAGGATTTGCACAAATCTTTGCATGCATTCACGATGCAAAGCACAACAATACGTTCGGTACAACAGCATTTGGTGCGTACGGCCTATTTTGGTTAGGTGTTGGAATGACTTGGTTAATTCAACTTGGAGTATTTGGCGAAAAATTAGCCCAAACTGCAGATTCAAAACAGCTTGGTGTAGCCTTTATCGGATACTTGATTTTCACGATCTTTATGACAATTGGTGCAATGGAAACACATAAAGTATTATTTATGATTTTCGTCCTTATTGATTTCTTATTTATCGGTCTTTCATTAAGTACTTTAGGTGTTATGCCGCACGCAATGCATAATTTAGCAGCGTATTCTGAACTATGTATTTCATTATTATCTTTCTATGGTTCAGCAGCAGCCGTGTTAAATACACACTTCGGAAAAGTTGTATTACCAGTTGGAAAACCATTTGGTATTTTTAAAAAGTAATAAAAAAGAACGGATGATTGTATAGTCATCTGTTCTTTTTTATTTATTTATTTATAGCTACAGTAGTAGATCCTGTCATTTCGGAAATCTTTTGAGAGCTTGCGGGGTTGCCGTCTATTGATACATGAACTTGTTGCTTAGGGTTCGCGGTAACAACCCAGGCGTTTGGTAAATAGCGTGATTTATGAGATAAGGTTGAAGGGATGTTTAAAATGTCTCCCATTGCGTACAATGTCGCTGACGAGCCCCCGTCCATTGCCATTGCATTTATGGCCCCTTTTTCATAAAGAATATCTTGGCAGTCCCTTAAAGAAGCTCCGATACTATGAGGTTGTCTTCCATCAATGATGAAAAACATAATTGATCCATCTTTTTTCTGGGCCATAATACTTCGGGGACCATAGCCCCATCCGCCATCATTTGTAATCATTTTTTCGCCATTTACAATTAGTTGAGGCATAAAGCCAGCAGCGGAAACGACATTCTTATTTAACAGTTGATTAGCAGAAAACTCTCCTGAAACCATTTGTCCGTATTTTGTAAGTCCACTAACGAGAGTAGGGGTATTAATGTCTTGCGGTGTGTTTATGACCTTCCCGTTTTCCATAACAATACCGATGCCTGTTTTACCACCACCATGCCCCGTTTCATCCCAGAACCCACTAGCATTTACAGCAGCAAGTGCATGGTTTCGTTTTGCCATGACATATATTTTTTCCCCAACGTCTTTTCCTTGTGAACCTTGTTGTGTAACGAGCTTTACATTTAATGGATTACTAATAGTCATTAATTTACCTTCGAAAAAATGGTCGTTATATTTTTTCTTAACTGTTTCAATCGAAACAGTTAGTGGTAAATTTTTCTTTCGCTCTAATTCTTGTTTTGAAAGTTTTGTATTGGCAAACTCGCTATTTTTCCATTTTGGATTTGTAATGGATTGAGAAATATCATTTAACTCGTTATCAGACAGTAATGTAATTTTTGCGTATTGCGGATGTTGAGACGTTAAAATACTTTCCGCTGCGATGACACGTAAATTATGGCCGTATGAAGTGCCAAATAGAATAATGGCACCCACTGTTAATAATAGTGCTGTCAAAAGGGATGATATTTTTAAAAGTCTAATAAAAATTTTTTTCATTATAAAGACTCCTCTTTTTGTAAAATCGAAATTGTTTGTTACCTGAAAAAAATGAAATGTGTAAATGGCCTTTCGCATTATATATGCAACATATTAAATGTGAAAGGATGTATATACAATAAGTTGAGAAACTAGATTTGGCAATAGACGAATATGAATGTTAATACTCAAAATGAAAAAGTAATAGTCATATGTACGATTTCTTTTAACATAAATGAAAAGGATATAAATCGGATGAAAATAATAATTGAAATTGATTCTCATTATTAATATAATGAGAATGAGAATCATTTATTGTAAGAGGGGGATGCCAAGGTGGCGAAAATTTTAATAGCGTATGCAAGTATGTCAGGGAATACGGAGAGTATTGCTGATTTAATTAAAGTAAGTTTAGATGCCTTTGATCATGAAGTAGTATTACAAGAGATGGAAGGTATGGATGCTGAAGAATTATTAGCTTATGATGGAATCATTTTAGGATCTTATACGTGGGGTGATGGTGAATTACCATTTGAAGCGGAAGATTTCCATGATGAGTTAGAAAATATAGATTTAACGGGTAAAAAAGTGGCTGTTTTTGGATCAGGTGATACGGCGTATGAACTGTTTTGTGAAGCGGTAACGATATTTGAAGAACGTCTTGTAAAATGCGGGGCAGAACTCGTACAAGAAGGATTGAAAATTGAATTAGCTCCAGAAGATAAAGAAGACGTTGAAAAATGCAGTGATTTTGCAATTGCTTTTGCCGAGAAGTTCTAAGAATGGGAGTGTCAACGTGGAAACAGAGTTCAGTGCAACCGCTATTACAAAGTTAAGAGATGGAAAGCTTTTGTTAGCTACTACATATAATGGTTTATTCATTGAAAAAAATGGAGAATGGAAACAGATTTTAACTGGATTCCAAAAACGAATTCGAGATTTACATAGTGAAGATAACGTAGTTTACGGAGTAGGAGACGAAGGAGTTTTTATTCGTAGTATGAATGGTGGAGAAACGTGGACGATCCAGCGCTTTCCAACGAAAGCAACGAGCTGGAATGTATGTAGTAATGAAAATGGAACAGTAATTGCTCATGGAGATAAAACACTGTATCATTCTAATAATTTTGGTTCCACATGGGAGACTATTCAGCCATTTCTTAATTACGATAGCGAGGCACCATCTATTCGATCATTATTTTTATATAAACATTACTTATTTATCGGTACGAAAATACATACTAAATATGGTGGTGTTTGGCTTTTTGATTTAGAGACACGTAAATTAAAAAGGATTAAAATAGCGATGAACCAGATGATTTCTGCGTTGACTATACATAATTCCTATTTAGTAGCGGCAAGTGGATCGTGCAGGGGAATTAATGGGAATATTTCTTTTTGTAAAATAGATGAGAGTATTGAGAATGAAAAAATATGTTGGCATACATGTCAAAGTGAACAAAAAGCGAGTAGCTATTTAGATTTAAGTGTAGATCAACATGTGTTATATACAACGTCAACGCAAAATAAGGCGGGAATTAGCACTGTTTGCCGTGTGCTTCTTGAAGAAGGAATTGTTACAGTATGTGATTCGGTTAAAGGGCATGGTTGGCGCATTGTGAATGAAAAAGAAGACTATGTTGTAGCTGGATCAGGTGAATTAAAAACGATGCAATGGAAGAAAAAAGCTGTATAGCTTAAAAAAAAACTTTACTTTTATTATATTGATATGATATAGTTACTTTAAACCATTTTACTTTTAATAATATAGAGATTTAAATGAGCTGTAACTTCCAAGGGGGTAGCAATGTTAAATCTCCTTCGGGGGTTGCAGTTTTTTAATTTATGACGTATTATTGTAAAGTGGTTGAAAATGAATATGTACATATAGGTACATTGTAGGAGGATTTTTTAAATGCAAAACGGTAAAGTAAAATGGTTTAACGCAGAAAAAGGTTTCGGTTTCATCGAAGTTGAAGGCGGAGAAGACGTATTCGTTCATTTCTCAGCTATCCAAGGCGACGGCTTCAAATCTTTAGAAGAAGGTCAAGAAGTTACTTTCGAAGTAGAACAAGGTAACCGTGGACCTCAAGCTACAAACGTAAACAAGAAGTAATTATGAAAAAAAGAAGGGCTTGCCCTTCTTTTTTTTGCGTTCTTATTGAATATCCTCCAATGTACATATGATAATAAGACTGAATTTTTGTTTTTTTACACGAGGTATTTCATGCATAAAGTGCATTAATAAATAAATACTGAAAATAAAGTATTTGCGTGAAAAGGAATTTAGAAAGAGGTAAATAAATTGAAAAACGCTACACATTTCATTGTGTTTGATATTGAAAGGAATTTTAGGCCTTATAAATCGGAAGATCCGTCAGAAATAGTTGATATTGGAGCTGTAAAAATAGATGCGAGTACGATGAAGATTATTGGAGAATTTTCAGAGTTAGTAAAACCAAGTGCCTCATTAACTCGTCATACAACAAAATTAACTGGAATTACAAAGCAAGATTTAATTGGTGTAGAGAAGTTCCCTCAAATTATAGAGAAATTTATTAAGTTTATCGGAGAAGATTCTATATTTATTTCATGGGGAAAAGAAGATTATCGTTTTCTATCTCACGATTGTACATTACATGGTGTAGAATGCCCATGCATGGAAAAAGAGAGCAGATTTGATGTGCAAAAATTTGTTTTCCAAGCGTATGAAGAATTATTTGAGCATACACCAAGTTTACAATTTGCAGTGGAGCAGCTTGATTTAACGTGGGAAGGTAGGCAACATCGTGCTTTCGCAGATGCTGAGAATACAGCGAATATATTTCTTAAAGCATATAGTGAGAGAGATATTAATAAGCGATACAAGAGACATGGTGAGCTTGAACTTGTAAAGAACGGAAAACTAACAGAAAAAGCGAAAAAAAAGATGCGAAAATGGGTATTTAAAGAAATGAAAAAAAGTGCAGAGCGTCCTTTTGTATGGAGTGCATTTGAAAGTAGTGACACGTGGGAAAGTATAATGGAAAGATATTATATAAGTGAATCTGCAGTAGAACTTCTAAAAAAACACTTTCCTACTGCAGTGAGAAAGGCAGAGCGGCAACTTAGGTATTTGGCTGAGATGGAGGAGAATACAGAGGTTAAATGAGATTCTCCTCCATTTCTAACTACATAAATTTAATTTTATCGCTTTGACGGTGGATAAAGTCTTCATATTAAATAGAAATTAATTTGTTGTTATAATTGAGCCATTATAATTGCTTTGAAAATAAAGGCGTAGTAAGAATTGTAAAATGTATTAATAAAATAAGAACTCATAGAAATGAAAGAGTGGACAGTTAAATGGAAGCAATCTTTAATATTTTAACCGTTTTAGTTTTTGGTGTAATATTCACGTTACTTTTAGCAGTAATTACACTTCCTCTTATAGCAAAGAAGAAGAAGTGGAAAAAACTTAACATATCTTTAAACCGTGGGGTATTAACGATTAAAATAGAAGAGTAAGATAAGATTTTTATAAAAGGGAGATGTGATAGTGATAAACTTGGATATCAAGGATGTCAACGTAAAGATGGAATTAAACGGTGTCTTTTGGAATGAGGATAGAATTGCTGAAATGATGGTGACTACAAAAGCAGAACATTCTCTTATTCTTCGTCTATTAGTTGACTTAGAAAGTAAAACTATTAGTGCGATGAGTGCCGAGATAGTGAATGGATTCTGCCCTCTGTGCGAACAGAAAAGGGATGAATGTAGTGAACTTAATGACTCACAAAACAAAATGGATATTTTAGAAGAAGCCTACGATTGGGTGAGAGAACATCCAAAATATCGTTTTCAATTATCTTTTTACGAGTACAATAAATTTGAGGTAGTGAAGTGAAATTTTCATTTTACCAACATACATAGTGACTAAAAGGACACCAAAAACTTATAGAAGGACTTGGTCAACTAAAAATATTGAAGCGAATATTTGTAATGGAAATACGCTTGTAGAGCAAGGAAGGGATCTACTTGACCTTGCAAAAAATGTCATCTTGGATTAAAAAAATTTAAAAATAAGCATATTTTGTTATAAAGCAGAGAAACCGATTCTTAGTAGAATCGGTTTTTAATATAAATGACAACTATGTTCCAAATAGCGAGCATGTGATACTGTAAAACAAAAAGACACTAAATAGTTTGTTTATGTAAATAACGTTTAGTACATGGAAGCATTTATTCACTCCCGTTCGGATCATAAGAATACTGCTGCTTCTTCTCAATCCGCTCAATTACATCCTGCAATTCATCTGGCCTCAGAAATTCGATAGGAGAGAACCCCTTCTCAAACGTAACCGAATCCATCAGCAAGTCGCTATAATACTTATTAATCTTTTAACAACTTGTCTCCAAAATAGCAGGGGGTACATAGAATACTATATATATGATTTTAAAGGAGATATTTTCTTGACGAAAAGAAATTGTAGGAGCCACCATCCTTCGTTTGCTCCCTTCATAAGCCCCAACCCTATCACCTCATTTAATCCGATTCAACGTTATCCTAAAATTGATAAAACAGCTTTCATAAGTCCATTTTCTAGTGTGATAGGCGATGTGAGAATTAAAAATAATGTATATGTAGCTCCTAATGTAAGCGTTCGTGCGGATGAAGGAACTCCATTTTATATTAGTTCAAACACAAATCTGCAAGACGGAGTTATCTTACATGGTTTATTGAATAAATTCGTTTCTGTTGATGATAAAGAGTATTCCATCTATATTGGGAAAAAGTAAGTGTTGCGCATGGCGCCCTCATTCATGGTCCTTGTTATATAGGAAATAAGGTGTTCGTCGGTTTTAAATCAATTGTGTATAATGCGATTATTGGAGAAGGAACATTTATTTCATACAATGCAGTAGTAACAAACGGTGTACGTGTTTCGAGGAATAGGTTTGTGCCACCTGGAGCCAATATAGATACACAAGAAAATGCAGATGCACTTTTTCGAGTACCAACAGACGAAGAAGAATTTGCACGAGAAGTACAACGTGTAAATCAAGAATTTCCTGCGTCCTATAACTTATTATTCGGTTCGCATCGTTGTTCTTGCGGAATGCCGTACAATCATTAAAAATTAGTAGTTTTTGAGGGGAGAAGCTGTATAAAGAGAATGTACAGCTTCTTTAGCATTATAAAAACATATCAACTCTTATTTTTGATTTTTTGCATAACTATTTGTAACTCATCTGGCTTTAAAAATTCAATAGGAGAGAACCTCTTCTCAAACGTAAGCGTATCAGCCTCGATCATAAGTACATAATAGAAGAAAATGATCAGACCTCCGATTGATTAGTAATATGAAATTGTATAAAAAAAGTGGTTTTAGTATCCATATACCTTTAGTGACCACAAAATAGATATGTAAATGTGACCAAAATAAAAGAGCGCTTGTTAATAGCGCTCGGTAAAAATAGTTATATGGAAGCATTTATTCAATCCCGTTCGGATCATAAGAATACTGTTGCTTATTCTCAATCCGCTCAATCACGTCTTGCAATTCATCCGGCTTTAGAAACTCAATTGGAGAGAATCCTTTTTCAAATGTAAGTGTGTCTGCTTCGATCATTAGTACGTATCGGTCATTTACCTTTGCGATATGTATTTGATCTCCAAAATCAGCAAGCAGGGCCTTCACAGAGATATGATCTGCTTTTAACTTTAATTCTACTTCAGGAGCATGCTCGACGATTTGAGCGGTAGCTTCCATTACTTCTTCGGTTGAAAATTGTTCCATAATTTCGCGTTTCGGACTGGCAGCCCATACTTCCATCGCTTGGTCGAATTGTTCGCGTTCTTCCGTACCTTCTTCAAATACATCTTCAATTTGGTCGTATACCATGTCCATTACTTGTGTTTTCATAATTTCAGGCATAGAGCGTTCGTATTCGACGAATTTTAAGAAGTCTTCAAAGTAACGGGCGTGTGATGCTTGGTGTATTTTTAGTTCGCCTACTTCGACCATGCCTTCCTCAGGCATGTACGGATATTGGATAGATTTCATGTTTTTTGTTGTGATGGCCATTTCAACGTTACGAATCAGTGTTGATTCATCTGAAATAGAAGCAACTTTCGGTTCAAAGTCACATTTCATAACGAAAACGAATGGATCATCAAAGTATTTGCGTAGTTTTGCTTGAGCGATTAAAAATACACCACCACGTACAGCGCTTGTGTCAAGATATGTATAAACGAGAGGTTCGCTCATATCTTTGAAGTTTTCTTTTGTTTCTGCAAAGCGAATACGATTAAAAAGGTTGTAATGAGGGTTTGAATCAAGTTCATGTCCTTCTTCTACAATAAAGCGACCAATTTTGGTTGGGGCTTGTTCTGTTTTTGCGTGACGTTCTACTTTTCGCTTTGAAATTTTTAATAATTCACCATTCAAAAATTCTTTTAAAGAGCTATCTTCATACTCTTCAGCGTCTAATGTTTGAAAATGTTTATAGCGTTTATCAACTGCTTCACCTTTTCCTTCTACTTGTACTACATAAAAGGAAAGAAAATTTATTTCAAAATCCATATTTATCACCTTGTTTCATTTCATTAACTCTTATCAGTATAGAGATGGAAAAAACTTTCGTCAATTTATATAAGGAAGGGGGAGCCCCTTCCTTATATATTTGTTATTTTCGAAATTAAAATCCGTCTTCTAATGCTGAAAATGGAATGTTTAGTCTATTTTCTACTGTACGTAAACGCTGATTTAAGCGGTTTAATCTACGCGTATGACGCTCAACTGTGTTTTCTAGTTGACGTACTCTTTGCTCAAGCTCATTTACTCGTCGTTCTAGTTGACGGTTTCCAGTACCAGGGAAAGAGATTGGAAGTTGAAATTGGCGATTTTGATCATATGGATTAACTTGTTCTGATTGATCTATATATTGTTGGTATTGTGTCTCTAAATCATACTGAGGTTGGTAACCATATTGGTTATATGGATCATAAGGATTGTAGGGATACATAAACACATCCTCCATTTCTTTATAATTAGGTTAAATTCACCATAATGTATGTGCAGAAGCGGAGTAGTGGCACGGCAAATACCTAGATGCGCTGAAGGGATTGATTGTTTTGATCTATAAAAATTTGGTTTCAGTTGTTTAATAATGATCATATATGAGAAATCAGCATTACGTTTTATGAAGCATGTAGGTGAATAAAGAGGTGAAATGAAAGAGTTTTACAATTGTATTCCATGCGTTAAATGGTATATACTGGATAGAGATAGGTTACATAAAAGTTACAATCTTATCAAACTCGAAAATTTATATTAATATGTATAGACATTTACAAAAGAAAAGAGTAATTTAAATAGAGTAAAAAATAACTTGTAACATTTTCTAAATATATTGTAAAATGATTGTAACAAAACATACATAAAAATGAAATAATACATAAGAAATGATGTTGGGGAAAAGGAGAGAGTATATTGTTCCGTAAAGTAAAGGGTATATTAGTAGGGGTGCTATGCGTAGCTATAGTAAGTGGTTGTGGCGCAAAAGTAAGTGATGTTGCATTAGTGAGTGATATTGGTGGGAACGTTGTAGAGGCTAAGGCTGATGTACAGGATTCAATTAGCTTAGTGGATGGTCGTACTGGTACTGAAGTGAAGAAACTAGATTTATCAAGCTTAGGTTATTTTGAAGATGAAGCGAAATTCAAAAAATCGGTATCAAAGGTTGCTAGTGAGGTAGGAAAGAGCGTCGATAAAAAGATGGTTCCTTCACGTTTAGCGCCAGATGGAACGTGGCAAGAAGGAAAACCTTCGTATGAATTAATGGAAAAAGAGTTAGTAGACAAATTATTAAATGTAGGTATGTGGGATTCTACTTATCAGTTACCAATTGTGGAGAAAAAGCCTACCGCAACATTAAGTGATGCGCAAGGCAGTGGTACTGTAATTGGTAGATATGAAACGAATTTAGGTGGCTCAACAGGTGGTCGAATTGAAAATATTCGTTTATCTGCTCAGAGCGTAAGTGGAGTTGTTTTAGCGAAAGGAGACCGTTTCTCTTTTAATGAACTAATTGGAGATACAACACCAGATAAAGGGTACCAATTAGGAAAAGAAATTGTAGATGGTAAATTAGTAGATGGTTATGGTGGTGGCGTTTGTCAAACATCATCTACTTTATTCAATGCGGCAGATCAAGCTGGTTTGAAAATGGTAGAGAGAACTACACATTCTAAAACAGTAGGTTATGTACCACAAGGAAGAGATGCTACAATTGCATATCCATATTTAGACTTAGTATTTGAAAACACGAATGATGCTCCTGTTAAGTTGTATATGGGCATACAAGGTGGAAAGCTAGTTGCTGAAGTACATAAAATGAGATAAATATCATAAGCTATAAGAGTAAAAGATTGGAAGCTGGTATTTCTAAGTTTGTTAGAAGTACCGGCTTTTTGTGTACGTTGTATAAAGAAGAGTAATTTTGATGGCATATTGTTTGTATGTAAGAAATAAGTATGGGTTTAATTCTTAGTTTTCCTATTGACATTGTTTTAATTTAGCTGTATTCTTCATAATAACAACTTAATAAATGGAAAAATTTATTAGTTTTCTTATCAAGAGAGATGGAGGGACTGGCCCGATGAAATCTCAGCAACAGGCTACAAAAGTACTGTGCTAATTCCAGCAGACGTATGAGGCGTCTGGAAGATGGGGGGAATGGATTAACATTCAACTCTTCTTATATGTGTAAGAAGAGTTTTTTGTTTAGAGAGGGGGGATAGAATGAAATTTGATGTAACGTATTTTTTAGAAAGTTTTCCGCAATTATTTAAGTATGTATACATAACTTTAGGGATTACTGTTGTTTCCATGATTCTTTCTTTCTTTATAGGGATTGGCTTGGCAACCATAACAAAAAACAAAACGAAATTTTTATATCCAATTGCAAGGGTGTATATCTCTTTCTTTAGAGGAACACCGTTATTAGTTCAATTGTTTGTGTTGTATTTCGGATTGCCACAAATATCTCCGGCTTTTACAGTACTTACAGCTATGCAAGCAACTTTAATTGGTCTCAGTTTAAATAATGCTGCTTATTTGTCAGAGATAATTCGAGGTTCATTAAATGCTGTTGAATCAGGGCAAATGGATGCTTGTTTATCAGTAGGGATGACAAAAGCACAAGCGATGCGGCAAATTATCTTTCCGCAGGCTATTCGTGTAGCAGTGCCGTCACTTGGAAATAATTTTGTTGGATTGTTAAAAGAATCTTCGTTATCTTTTGCGCTTGGGGTGGCTGAAATTTTAGCACAAGCGAAAATGTTAGCTGCTCAATCGTATCGTTATATGGAAAGTTATTTAGCGGTAGCGATTGTGTATTGGATTATTACAATTGCAATTAGCTGGGGGCAGAAAAAATTAGAAAAGAAACTTGATGCGCCGTATTTATAACAGAAATGAGGTGAAGTATGTGATTGAGATAAGTGATTTGTATAAATCCTACAAACATAATGAAGTGTTAAAGGGAATTTCACTTACTGTGAAAAAAGGGGAAGTGGTAGTAATTATTGGACCTTCTGGTTCAGGGAAATCGACACTACTGAGATGTTTGAATTTATTAGAACAACCGAATGATGGAAGTATTAGAATTGAAGATTTGGAGATTCATGCGAAGAAACTTTATAAAAAAGAAATAATACAATTACGGCAAAAAACAGCTATGGTTTTTCAAAACTATAATTTATTCAAAAATAAAACAGCACTGCAAAATATTACAACGCCATTAACGGTTGTACAGAAAAAAAGTGAGGAAGAGGCAAAGGGAATAGCTAGAGAAATATTAAAACAAGTAGGGTTAGCTGAGAAAGAAGATTTTTATCCAACGATGCTATCAGGAGGGCAACAGCAAAGGGTAGGGATTGCTAGAGCAATGGCTTTAAATCCCGCTGTATTATTGTTTGATGAACCGACTTCTGCGCTTGATCCAGAATTAGTTAATGAGGTACTGCAAGTTATTAAAGACTTGGCAAGACAGCATATAACGATGGTTATTGTTACACATGAAATGAATTTTGCAAAAGATGTGGCTGATCGCATTATATTTATGGCGGATGGAATTATCGTAGAGCAGGGAACGCCAGAAGAGATTTTTCGAAACCCACAAAATGAACGTACGAAAAAGTTTTTACGACAATTAAATGCATCTGAAGAAGGAAATCATTTCGTTATTTAGGAGGAAGAGTTATGAGAAAATCGTCATTATTACTAACGATAGCATTAACACTATCAGTTGGAGCTTTGTCTGCATGTGGTTCTAACGTATCAAGTGAAAAAACGAATGAAAAAGTAGTGAAAGTTGGGACTTCTGCAGGTCGTAGTCCATTTATTTTTAAAGAGGGTGAAAAAGTAAAAGGTTTTGATGCTGAAATTATTGAGGCGGCTGCTAAAAAAGCTGGATATAAAGTAGAATGGAATGTTTCTGATTTTGAAGGATTATTTGGTTTATTAGATTCAGGTCGTATTGATACGATTGCAAATGAATTATCCGTTTCTCCGGAAAGAAAAAAGAAATATGATTTTTCGATCCCATATGTGTATTCAGGATCTGTTTTTGCGGTGAAGAAAGATAATAATACAATTAAATCGATAGAGGATCTAAAAGGAAAAACTGTAGGTGTTGGACTTGGTACAGCAGGAGAGCAGGAGTTAAAAGCTTTAAATAAAAATAATGCTTTTACGATTAAAACGTACTCAGAGGATCCAACGGCGGAATTGAACGAAGTAGGATTTGGACGCGTCGATGCTTATTATAATGATAAAGTTCAAGTGGAAACAACAATAACAAAGGCGAAACTAGATAATGTGAAAGTTGGATTTGGTCCACTTGAATGGGGAGAGATTGCATTTCCATTTGCAAAAAAGAGTGAAAAGTTAGAAGATATAAATAAAGCGTTAAAAGAATTAGAGCAAGATGGAACATTGAGTGACATATCGAAAAAATGGCTAAAAATTGATGCTACAAAAAAACAAAATTAAGGTGTATTCGTTGAATGGGGCTATGACCTATCAACTTATATAAAAAACTAGAGGAAACTGGAGAGGAAGTTATTTATGGTACAAATTCATCCGAAAACACGTATTGGTCATGTTACATTTAAAGTGAAAGATTTAGAGCGTCAAATTGCTTTTTATGAAAATGTTGTTGGTCTAGAGGTAATTAAGAAAGACGGGAATACAGCATATTTAGTAGGGAAGGGTGGTAAGAATACGTTACTTGTTCTTGAGCAACTGGAAGATGCAGCGCTGCAAGAACCGCGTACGACGGGTATATATCATGTCGCCTTTTTAGTTCCGACTCGTGAAGCTTTTGCTTCGGCACTATTTGGTGTGCTTCGTAATAAGAACGTAATTGATAGTCCATCTGAGCAAGAAGGGCGTTATACATATTCAAATGAAATTTTACCAATTTCAAGGTTTAATAGCGCAAGTGATCATACGTATAGTGAGGCGTTTTATTTACAAGACTTAGAGGGTAATGGTATCGAAATATATGCAGACCGTCCACGTGATCAATGGGGAGAAGGGCCAGGAGGAAGTACGCCGCTTGACTTAAAAGAACTGGCAACGCTCGTTGATTATGAGGTCGATGGATTACCAGCTGATACGGTTGTTGGACACGTACATTTACGAATAGCTGATGTAGAAAAGTCTCATGAATTTTATGTAGAAACAGTAGGTTTTGAAGTGCAGCAGCGTGAAGATGATTGCTTATTCATTTCGGCAGGAGGGTATCATCACCATATCGGTGCAAATACGTGGAATGGGGTAAATAATCCGCACCCGCCAGCACATGCAACTGGATTAAAAGTGTATACGATTGTACTACCACATAAAGAAGCGTTAGATGAAGTAAAAGAAAGATTAATAGAAAAACAACATGAGATAAATGAAACTTCAAATGGATTTACCGTAGTAGACCCAAGTGGTATTACAGTGCAGTTTGAAATAGAGGCGTTATAAAAGAAACCAGAAAGTGTGCTATCACTTTCTGGTTTCTTTTTGATAAGTAATCCAAGTAGGACAAGGGTTAAAAGGAAAAGATTTTAATATTTCCATTGCATACATACTCGTCGAATCGAATTCACCTTGAACGAAAGAATAACCGTTTTTATTTGCATACGTAGTTTGTTCTAAAACGAGCAGTTTTAGTAATGGTAAATTGTCCGTAGTGTGAGTCCCACACAGTCCTAGTTCTAGCGTATTATCCTTTTTTGATGTATGGAGGAAAGAGTACCCAATAATCTCGTTCTCTTCATCGATAATTAGAAAGCTTCCTTCAAGTAGGATATCATCAGCTAAGATCATTTTTTGCCAAGTTTCGAGGGGGAATGAGGCAACGGGATTTGCTAGGTGAGTCTGTTCGTAATTCATTTTTACTAAGTGCGCTAGTTTTTTTAATAAACTATTGTTGGATAAGATGTTCGATAAGGTTTGTAAATGATAATTTAAATTAAGGATTTGATTGGTAAGTATTATTTTTTGTAAGTCTAATATCGGCATATATGTTCTTCGGATTTCCGTAAAATTATGTTCTTCATAATAAGCTTTTAAATGAGCTGATGTTTCCCATATAGAGGTTTGTAATGGTAGTTTGAAGTTTTCTCGTTTTTGAATCTCGTTTAATAAAAATTGTTCAATGTGTAGCCCTGAATAGAAAGGTTTCGTATATATTCGAAAGTATGTGCAGTATGGATGGAAGTTGCTATTCCAGGCGAAAAAGATGCCTACTACATCTTTTTTATAGTAGGCAACATACGCACATTTTGTTTTATTATCTTGTAATAAGTTAAATAGATAAGATTCTTCATTGTATAAATCAATAAGTTGTTTTATTTTTAGCTCATTACTTCTACTATATTTCTCTATAACAAGATTATGTTCATTGGATGACTTTTTCATAGCTCAATCCAAAACCTTCTTACTACATTCCCATCTTCCTCAGTGAAATCATCATCACGAAGTCCACCGTTATGTAAAATCGTTTTCTCAGAAGCTGTATTCACTTCGTCGCAAACGACAAGTACTTTCGTGATGTTTAATTCCTTCGTTTTTTCTAATGATAATTCTAGTAACTTCGTAGCATAACCTTTTTTTCTTTCAGAAGGGCGAATGCCATAACCGATATGACCTCCAGCGTTAAATAGATGTTCAGTTAAACTATGGCGTATATTAACAGCTCCTACAATTCTATTATTATCTGTAACGAGCCAATACGTAGAATCTGGTACCCAAGTTTCAGGAATATTTATTCCGTTATGTGCATCGAGCAGTTCTTGAATCATATCTGGGAAGTTAGAAGGGTCTTTTGAAATAACCCATGGAATCATCGTTTCACCGCTATCTTTCCATTCGTTATAGAAATCTAGGTATTCTTTTTGTAAATCAGTAGTAGGTGTAAGTAAAGTGACGTTCATTGTTAGTAAGCTCCTTTTATTTGTGTAGTATTTTCAAAAAATCACGGCATAAAATGAAAACGTTTTCTGAACTTTCTCAACCTCATTTCATGCAGCCTACATTCCGTTTTTAATTAAAAATTAGTTACGCTTTAAAATTTAAAGTATTCATATGAAAAGTATGTTGTTTTTATTTATGTTAATATTTTAAATATTAACATAAATAAAACGGGATATTAAGTATATTTTAACGAAATGCTTTCATATCGATAAATGGATGTGTGTGATAATTTTTATTTTATCTATCTATAATGAATGAAAGGGGGAAGTGTCCGTGAGCTTACATATTGATTTTATTATACGAATTGGTGTTGCTGGTTTATTAGGAGCAATGATTGGTATTGAAAGGGAAATTCGATCAAAAGAAGCTGGATTAAAGACTCATTTCCTCGTAGCGGTAGGGAGTGCTTTAATAATGGTTGTTTCGAAATATGCCTTTTCAGATATTATATTTGAAAATCATATGTCTCTTGATCCAAGTCGTATTGCAGCCCAAGTTGTTAGTGGAGTGGGGTTTTTAGGTGCAGGTACAATTATTATTCAAAAACAGGCGGTGAAAGGATTAACGACAGCGGCTGGTTTATGGGCTACAGCAGGAATTGGATTAGCGATTGGAGCGGGTATGTATGTAGTAGGGATTGGAGCTACGATTCTCGTTTTAATTGGTTTAGAGATTGTAAGTCGTATTTTTAAGGTGCAATTTTTATTTCCACAAAATATAACAGTGCAAATGTGTATTAATAAGCATGAAGCAGTACAACAAATATTAGAAACGCTACAAGTGAAAGGTATTCCAATACTTTCATATGAAGTTGAAACTTTACAGCGAGATACAGGTGTAGTTTATAAGGTAGGAATGAAGCTGAAAAATATATCACCTGAAGAAAAGAATGCATTTATTCAGCATATGCAAACATTACCGGAAGTCACGTTTATAAAGTTAAAATCATAGCGTTGAAAAAGAGGATAGATGTAGCAGGAATTTCGCTATTATCTATCCTTTTTTGACACGAATTGTATGGGAAGTCAAGTGTTAATTTTGCTTTGAATAGATACATGTGTGAACGTTACCTTATTTTTTCTCAATACATAACAAATAGTCAGAATAGTAAAATTATGGTGCGGGACACTAAAAATGTAAGGTAGGGGAGATTATGAAAGGCTATTCAAAAAAAATGTTAGTAGGGGTAAGTTTTGTTAGTTTAATGTTAGGTAGTTTTCAAGGGAACATATCGGCAGAGGATACTAGGGGGGAACAAGTTTCTTATCGAAATGTGCTCAAAATGGAGCCAGTTGGTGTACAATTGCCGATGCAAGAGTTAGCGCACTCATCTAAAGTGCTAGAAAACAAATCGTTTGAGAAAAGGCTACAATTAGCCGATTTATCGCAAAGACCACCAGAAGTAAAAAAAGAAAGTCAGCAATTAGCTGTAGCGAAAACATATACAATTGCTGAGTTGAATCAATTAAGTAATCAGCAGTTAGTAGATTTGCTCGTAACTATTAATTGGGAGCAAATTACGGGGCTATTTCAGTTTAATAAGGACAGCCTTGCATTCTATCAAAATGATAGTAGGATGCAGGCGATTATTGATAAATTGAAGCAGCAAGGACAAACTTATACGAAGGATGATTCAAAAGGGATTGAAACGTTAGTAGAGGTATTACGTTCTGGGTTTTATTTAGGTTTTTATCATACAGAACTAAGTAAACTTAATGAACGAAGCTATCATGACAAGTGCTTACCTGCATTGAAAACGATTTCTCAAAACTCAAATTTCAAACTCGGTACGTTAGAACAAAATAAAGTTGTATCGTCATATGGAAAATTAATAGGAAACGCTTCTAGTGATGCGGAAACGATTTCATCAGCTGCGAACATTTTCAAGCAATATAATGATAGTCTTTCTACATTTATAGATAATCGTTCAGCAGGTAATGCAGTGTACGATATTATGCAAGGTGTCGATTATGATATTCAGTCGTATTTGTACGATACGAATAAAGCACCGAAAGATACAATGTGGTATCAAAAAATAGATAGTTATATTAATGAGTTAAGTAGATTTGCGTTAATGGGAACAGTTACAGCGAAAAACGGATGGCTTATTAATAATGGGATCTATTATACAGGTAGACTCGGTATGTTCCATAGTACAGGGACGAAAGGATTGCAAGTTGTAACAGATGCGATGAAAATTTACCCATATTTAGGTGAGCAATATTTCGTAGCAGCTGAGCAAATTACGACGAATTATGGTGGGAAAGATGCAAATGGTAAAGTGGTTGATTTAGATCAAATACGAGAAGATGGTAAGAAAAAATATTTGCCAAAAACGTATACGTTTGATGATGGGGCAATTGTTTTAAAAGCCGGAGATAAAGTGACTGAAGAGAAAGTGAAACGTTTATATTGGGCAGCAAAAGAAGTGAAAGCACAATTCCATCGTACGGTTGAAAGTGATCAACCTTTAGAAAAAGGAAATCCAGATGACGTATTAACAATGGTTATTTATAATAGTCCAGCTGAATATCAATTTAACCGTCAATTGTACGGATATGAAACGAATAACGGCGGTCTTTATATAGAAGGAACAGGTACGTTCTTTACTTATGAACGTACGCCAGAAGAAAGTATTTATAGTTTAGAAGAATTGTTCCGACATGAGTTCACGCATTACTTACAAGGTAGATATGAAGTGCCAGGACTTTGGGGGCAAGGTAAGATGTATGAGAATGAGAGATTATCTTGGTTTGAAGAAGGGAATGCTGAGTTCTTTGCAGGTGCAACGAGAACGGACAACGTCGTTCCAAGAAAGAGCATTATAGGAGGGCTATCTTCAAATCCAGCAGAACGTTATACGGCAGAGCGAACGTTAAATGCGAAGTATGGAACGTGGGATTTCTATAATTATTCCTTCGCTTTACAATCGTATATGTACAATAAGAGATATGATATGTTTGACAAAATACATGATCTTATTAGGAAAAATGATGTTACAGCATATGATGCATATCGCTCTGCTTTAAGTAAAGATGCGAATTTAAATAAAGAGTATCAAGACTATATGCAAATGTTAGTAGATAACCGTGAGAAATATAATGTTCCATTAGTATCAGATGATTATTTAGCAACTCACGCACCGAAACCAGTTTCAGATATTGCGGCAGAAATAACGGCGGAAGCAAAATTAAGTAATGTATCAGTAAAGAAAAATAAATCACAGTTCTTTAATACATTTACACTACAAGGAACATATACAGGAACAGCTACAAAAGGAGAATATGAAGACTGGAAAACAATTACGCAAAACGTAAATGATACGTTAAAACGTTTAAGTGCGAAAGAATGGACAGGCTACAAAACAGTAACAGCTTACTTTGTGGATTATCGTGTGAATGCATCAGGGCAATTTGAATATGATGTTGTGTTCCACGGCATTAATACAGAAGAAGGTGCAGTGAATAAAGCACCAATTGCGGTTATAAATGGTCCGTATAGCGGAAATGTGAATGAAGCAATCTCGTTTAAAAGCGATGGATCAAAAGATGAAGATGGGAAAATTGCTTCTTATAAATGGGAGTTTGGTGACGGTACTGTAAGTAATGAACAAAATCCGACTCACGTGTATACAAAAGAAGGAACATATACAGCGAAATTAACAGTAACAGATGACAAAGGGTTAACGAATACTGTTACAACGAATGTAACGGTTCAAAAGAAAGAAGATAATAGTATAGAAAAAGAACCGAATAATTCGTTCCAGACAGCGAATAAACTGCAATTAAATCAAGTTTTACGTGCTAGTTTAGGAAATGGTGATACGAGTGATTACTTTGAAATAAATGTGGAAACTGCGAAAAACCTACAAATTAATGTAACGAAGGAAAATAATATCGGAGTAAACTGGGTTCTTTATTCAGAAGCGGATTTAAATAATTATGTTACGTATGCCCAGCAAGAAGGAAATAAGTTAGTAGGAAGTTATTATACGTATCCAGGAAAGTATTATTTACATGTGTATCAGTATGGCGGGGGAACAGGGAATTATACGGTAGAAGTGAAATAGTAAAAAGGTCGCCGTAAGTGGCGACCTTTTTGTTACGCATAATAAAAAAATTTAAATGAAATTTATAAAAGTTTGATAGGCAATACCAAGGGAAAGTATCGTAGCTACCATATGTGCAGTCCATTTAGGCATACTTAAATTCAGTACGACATTATACAAGATTCCATATAAGGGGTCCTGCCGACAAAACGCGGAAATTATACGCTAAGCAACTTCTAGCAAAGAAAAAACCGATTTCCTGTACGCTAAGGAAATCGGTTTTTAGCTTAGTGATGAATTTATAGTTGTTTTCTTAACCTGGGGCCAAACAGCTACTTTGGTATAAATTGTGGTTTCAAAATATGGATGCCCTTATAGAGTATATAGCTAGTAGTAGAGCGAAATTATGCTATTATCTTTTTAGCCATTCGATAATTAGTTAATTTAATGCCCTTACGTTCTATAATTTGTGAACAGATTACTTGGTACCCTTTGTGTTTAAAGAATGACTTGGCAGTAATACTGGCCTCTGTGATAATCTCTAAAAAGTTTAATCTTTTTGCCTCTAACTCAAGCATATCAACAAGAGCTGAAGCTATACCTTTCCCTTGATAATCTTTATGAACATAAAGCCTATCAGGGGTTCAGCCGAGATACGTGTAAAAATGGGTCATAAGCTGTAATATATTTCCATTATTGGTTTTTTAGTTAAAAATATCTACCTCATGATTAACAAAAAGCTGATTACCTATGCGCTATAAATGAACTGCCCCCAATTGTTAAACAAAACCTAGCAATTGGGGGCAGTTCATAGTTATCATTTGATTCTTCTAGTGACTTTCTCAAGTAAAGCACCCTTTGGTTGAATAAGATTTATTTATTCATTCCCATCAATCGCTTAATTGTTCTTATTTGTCCACGATGATTAATTTCGTCTTCCATAACGTGAAACCACAAGTAGTAATTATTATAAGGCACACCATTATCCCACTTGTTTTCCTCGAATAACCAGCTATCTTGTTTTGATTTCAGATATGTTAGTGTATTTTCTCTAACTTGTGATAATTCATTCAAATAATAATCTAAAGATTGCTTTTTTATTCCTTCCCTTGCTTTGTCTCCAAGTTCTAAAGAAATTCACCACTTTAGATATTCACTTTCAGTTAAATCTCTTTTTTCAAACGAGATAGCTTGATGAACAAACTCCATCGCTGCAATATGTGATAAGAGAGAACCAATAGTGTTTGAATTACCGTTTGGTAAGAAATCTAAATCACTTTGGTTTAAATTGGAGATTTCGCTCAATGTAACATCTCTTGTATGTTCAAGCATTGTTACAAGCTCTCCAATCTTATTTGAATAGTTTTCTCTTGAAATTATTCTATAATCTATCATATATATCCCTCCAATTCATGCTAAGCATAAGTTTACCAATAAAATAAAAAAACAAAGTCTGTAAATTTATGTAAAATAATGATATAATTTAATTGAATATAAAGAAAAAGGAAACCTGTTTTTATCAGTGTTACCTTTTTCTAATTACACCACGGGGCCACCAACTAAATGTCATAAAAAACACGATAAGACAATATCTCTCAAATATAAAGCCGATTAGATCCGTAAAAAAGTTTAGACTTTTCGCCTAAGTAAAGTCGTTCCATGTAAAATCAACACTCAAGATACCGACAGGATATGAGCTGACCATATAGTTTCTTCTAGAAGCTAAAGCTAATTTCGGATTACGAAAACAAGTGTCATGACTGTCAAGAAAACATACATCAAGTTTTTCAGAGCTTACATCAATAGCTACGAATAATCTCATGGAAAGGACCTCCTTTCTTTGAATAGTATTTGGAATGAGCTTGGATACTGTGGGATCTCCCTAGAGTCCAAAACATAGCCACAACCTCGCGTATGAGTATTCAATGATTGCCTTCACCTAAGCTGCCCTCCCACCACTATGAGAGGTAAGTGAAGGAAACCGATACAGCTTGTGCGTATGCAGTGTATTTTGGTCTGGGTCACAGTCTTTTAACGTGGTCGAACTACAGGAGGAGTAAGCATATTCCTGATGGATCCATTTCTATACTTCCATTATCTGGGGAAATTCCCCAGTATCCAAGACTAAATTTTACCCATACATCATTTTTTGATGTAGCTCTTGAAGATAAAAACTATTTAATTTTCAAGGAACAGTTATTAACTTAAAACTTATTATACGAGGAGGGTGTATCATGAAAAAAATATGCTTTGTATTAATTGTCGACGCTGGTATAAATTATGGTTCAATATTTTCTCTACCATTTTTAAGGAATCAGGATGATTTGAAGGAATATTTTTCTAAGTATTATGATGTTTCGATTAATTATATTAGGGATAAAAACTCAGTTGACTATTTGGTAGTTCCCAAACCGTGTCCACCTTTTGATAATGAAAATAATCTTCCAATAATTGAAGTACCAGCAATCTTATTTATGGAAAAGGATTTTGAAAAAATAAAGACTTATATAGACAATTATTTTTCTAATAACTCATAAAGAAAATAAAAGTACAGTAAAAAGAAGTCCGATAAAAAACGAGTGGCGTAGAATATTTCTATTAATCATTCGTTTTTTATTATATTTACATATATTTTTTAAAAGAGGATTATAGAAGAAAAGTTCATAAATGACTACAACAAAGTATGTTAACGAACGAAATGAAATAGCAAAATGCAGCAGAGACAAAGGCTCTTTGTCAAACGGGACTGATGAATGTATTTGGCAAGTAAAAAATGGTTCTTCCCGGAGGTAGTTGAAAAGTCTCATTCTCTCCAAAAGTAGAATATTTGTCCGCAATGTGGAGAATTTGCATCGACCATACATGATTCTTTTAATAAGCTTTAACTTGTTTATGCTCCCTTCGGCAAGACCATTATTATTCTCATAAGTTACCGCATTTCTGACAGCTTCAATATCCCGGGCTAATCCATTCGTAAAGCTCTTAAACTCTTGTGTATTAGTATTCTTAATTTTCTCAATACAATGGTCGAGATTCTCAACACTCTTTGTGGTGAAGATGTTTTTAAACTCCCATGTTAAGTCATAAACTATTTTTACAATAGGGTGTTCTTCACAAACACGTTCAAATTGCTCTTGTGTAATAGCTTCTACCTTTTCCAGTGGCTTGTAAAGAAGTTTTAAGATATTTGAACGTTTTATGGTTTCGGTTGGAGTATCTGATTCACTAAAGGTTTGAGCGCTCTCTCTTCCTCTGCTTTAATTCATGTACATATTTTCGCAAGTTAGATGATGAGCCGTTATAACCCTTTTCCTGGATTATTTTTTCTATTTTCGAACTCATTAGCCCTCGCTCGAATAAATCTTTAATCTCCTCTTTGTAAGGATCCAGTTTACTACTCCGTTTTTTTCCATAAGAAGCATGTACCGGCGTGAAGTCTTCATCCAAATACCGCTTTATCGTTCTACGATCAAAGCCCGTTCTACGGGATATTTCCTTATTACTAAGCCCAAGCTTCTTTAACTCTCGTACTTCATTTATATCGTTCATTTTCCTTTGTACCTTTTCTTCGTGAATAATCGTTGCTTGCTTTTTAAATTTTTTCTGCTTTTCCTCTTCTGATAGACGTATTAATTTGTCATATGTCCGAACGTCCATATTTAGCTGGCTACATATCCAGCTTTTACTGTTCCCATCAGCTTTATATTGAAGTGCACGTTCGTACTTTTCCTTAATAGTTAGTTTACGATTGATATTGCTTTGCGGGATATTATCTTGTTGCGTACAAGTTTCCTCACATTTAGATTCATCCACAGGGATTTTTACGGAGTTCTTTAGTTCCTTCTTTAATACATCAGACGCATAATCTGTTAGATTTTTTAAAATGTGGAAGCGATCGCTTACTTGTACAGCTTCTGGGTGTGCTTCGGTTATTGCGTTATGATATGTGATAGAACCATCTCTTACTACAATTATCTCGATTAGGCTCTAAATATGAACCACGTTCATTTCGTAGATTTAAAGAGAATAAGAAATTTGCACTTTTAATCATACATCTCTTACATCTCAGTCAAAACCTTGTAGATCAAGCGTTTGAAATTCACGATCGACAAATTACCTTACTGCTATCAAAAGGAAGAAAAGCTCAAGAAGAAATTCAAAAATTAAATGGGAAAGCAGTAAATGAAAAGGTCATTCACTTTGCTGACCTAGGTGCAGCCCTTATCGAAGCAAGAGAGCAAGGAAAAGATCCATATGCAGCCTTAGAATCTATAATGCCTTGGGAAGATGTTGTAAACTCCATTGAGGAGGCCAAACAATTATCTAGACCTATGGATTATGACTACTTGGATTTACTCAAGAATCGTTTTACTTATCTACGCAAATATACACCAACCTTATTAGATGTCTTAGAATTTACTTCAACTAAATCAGGGGAGCCGTTGCTACAAGCAATTGATACCATTAAAGAGATGAATAGACACAGTAAACGAAAAATTCCAGAAGATGCACCGTTAAATTTTGTTCCTAATCGATGGAAGAAGCATGTATTTAGTGATGATGGAAGTATAGATAGACATTATTATGAAATGGCCGTCCTCACAGAACTTAGAAACCTTGTTCGTTCAGGTAATGTTTCTATCACAGGGAGCCGACAACATCAAGATTTTGAAGAGTATTTGATATCAAAAGATCAGTGGGAAAAAGAGAAGTATAATAATAGACTAGTTGTACCTCCATCGGTTGAAGATTACTTATTTGAGCGAATGGAATCGCTACAAAAACGATTAACTTGGATTACAGCGAACATTTCAGACATAGAAGGTGTGAACTTTGAAAACGGATATCTTCATATCCAACGGTTAGAGAAAAATGTACCTGATGCAGCACGAAATTACAGTTTATCACTTTATCAACTATTACCACGTGTGAAATTAACAGATTTACTTATGGAAGTATCCGAATGGACCGGATTTGAAAAACAATTTCTTCATGCTTCAACGTTACAACCTCCAAAAGAAGAAGAAAAGCCTGCAATCATGGCCGCAATTATGGCTATGGGGACAAACGTAGGACTAACTAAAATGGCCGAGGCAACAGACGGAATTTCTTACAGGCAAAATGTCTACTGCATCACAGTGGCGTTTGTATGAAGATTCAATGAATAAGGCACAAGCAACATTAGTAAATTACCAGCACCAACTAGATTTAGCTTCTTATTGGGGAGATGGTACCACTTCGTCTTCAGATGGGATGCGCATGCAAATTGGGGTTTCATCTTTACATGCAGACGAAAATCCACATTACGGAACAGGTAAAGGTGCTACCATTTATCGCTTTGTGAGTGATCAATTCTCTAGCTTTTATACAAAAGTGATTAATACGAATGCTAGGGATGCCGTTCATGTCATTGATGGTTTACTACATCACGAAACAGATTTACATATTGAAGAGCATTATACTGATACAGCTGGATATGCAGATCAAGTATTCGGTCTTACTCATTTGCTAGGGTATCGCTTTGCCCCAAGATTAAGAGATATTTTGGACTCGAAACTCTACACATTTGAAAAGCCTGAACAATATCCTGATATGGAGAAATTGTTACGCGGAAGGATTCATAAAAAAGTCATTCAAGAGAATTACGATGATGTGTTAAGGTTAGCACATTCCGTTCGGGAAGGAACAGCGTCTGCGTCTCTTATTATGGGGAAGATTGGTTCTTATTCTAGGCAGAATAGTCTTGCAAAAGCGATAAGAGAAATGGGACGAGTTGAAAAAACTTTATTTATTTTAGACTATATTTCTAGTGAAACGTTACGCCGGCGCATTCAAAAGGGATTAAATAAAGGAGAAGCAATGAATGCCTTAGCAAGAGCTATTTTCTTTGGAAAACATGGTGAACTTCGAGAGCGTGCACTGCAAGACCAATTACAGCGTGCCAGTGCATTAAATCTTATTATAAATGCAATTAGCATTTGGAATACCGTATATTTATCCCGAGCGATTGAGCATATGATGGAAGTAGGAAAACATCAGGAGTCTTTACTTGCCCATATTTCACCTTTAGGTTGGGAGCATATAAATTTCTTAGGTCAATATAAATTCGATATTAACAGTTCCCATTCTATTCGATCATTACGCCCCTTAGAACATAAATGAAGCCCTTGATTTTCTGCTTAGCGTAGACAAATCAAGGGTTTTTCTTTCAAAATCTTTCTTAGCGTATAATTTCCGCGTTTTGTCGGCAGGACCCCATGCCCATCAACTTAAGGATGGATACAAAATTAACTTTTGTTCAATTGAACTAAAATCTCCCAAAATGGGGACAAGTTATTAAAAATAAGCACACGAAATAAACCCTAACGGGTTTCATTTTTTTCTTATGCAGCTTTCTTTTGCTTGCTACATCCACTATACTCATAGATAACACCCATGATATCAAAGACAGTTTTCTTCTCATATCGATGAGATTTCCGCCCGTTTTTCTCTAGAAGGTGGAACAGGCGGATCAGAAGCTTTGTTATCTCTTGGGTGCTTTTCCCTATGGCTTGATAGAGGAGAAACAGATGATCTTGGATCATTCCAATCGCTTTATATTCACTTAATTCTTTTTGCTTCTTTTGTAACACAAGTTGGCGCATTTTAAACATCGTAGAAGAACATAAAAAAATAGCGATGAGTTTCCCGTATAAATGGCACTCTATTCTTTCTTGTTTGACGGTACGACAATGATTAATATCAAACAATGATTTCCACGTTTTAAAAACAATTTCTATCTGCCAACGCAATGTATATAATTCATGTACTTGTTCCATCGGAACCCATTCCCAAGGTGCATTTGTCACATATACATTTAATCCCGCTGCTAATTTACTTTTATCTGAATAGGTTTTGTGTTTTGACTTTTCTTTTTCTGCAATTTTCTCTAGACGTTTTTTTAATTGTGCCTCTGTTAAACGATGAAAAATGAGACGTGAAAATAGCTGCTGTTTATCCCCAATATAAGCTTGCTGATATTCTATCGTTTCGCCTGGTTGGAGTTGATTCAAAATCTGTATGACATTGATTTGTATGTATTCTGATTGTTTTTTAATGGAACCATTTTTAAAATATTCCGGATTTGGATTTTTTACATATACGTTCGTATTTAACTTTAACCTCGAAATATAATACGTACCACGTTGATCCATTTGATCTAAATCCTCTAATGAAAAATACCCTAAATCACGAATACATAAATCGCCTGGCCGTAACGTATCTAAACATTCTGTTCCGAATGTTTTATCATTATTTTTTCCAGGTCCCACTTGAAAATTAAGAAATTGCCCACTATGTAAATCATATTCTAATTGAATTTTGATCCCAGCTGTTTGAGCGCAGCCACCTGAACCAGGATATATATGTTCCAAAGTATGGGGTACTTGAAACATAGTGGCATCCATGATGCGAATGCGTTTAAAATGAGCAAAAAGTTGGTTAGAAATGTGAGTCTGCTCACAGATTTTTTGTTGTAACAATAACGAAAAGACATGCTTTAAAAATAACACTGATTTTGCAGTAAATCGTTTATTTAAGCCCTCTGGGCTGAGTAAAGTACCTGTAGCTGCATGAAGTCTACTACATAATCGGACTAAAGGATCACTGGCCACCCGTTGGCTAATCCAAATACAAATGGTAGCTAAATCTGATCCTGAAAACTTGCGTTTTCGCTTTATAAACTTAATCTCTCTTGCTAGTTCTTCCAAAAATCCAGGTGTGATATAGCGCTGTAATTCTTCTGCAAATGGTTGTAACTCCTCTTGAATCGAGAGATTCATAAAAAACGTCACCCTTTCTCATAGATTATTAAGAAAGAATAACGTTTTTTTGTACTTGGGGGTAGTAAAAAGTCTTAAGTTGATGGGCATGCGGCAGGACCCCTATAAGATAAAAATGATTAATATAAATGCAATGAATTGAAGAATTAGAAAAAAGTGGTTGTTCTAAAGAATTAATATCATGTTGTTCCATTTATTCTCACTCCCTTTATTTAATATATTAATATAATATATTTATAAGCGGAAGAGTTATTTCTATAAAGTACCAAAAATGTGATATGAAAGGGGTATTGGCAATTACAAGAACTAACGCGAACTATCATGTAACGTAACATATTATTATAAAATTAGTAAAAAAGGTTCGCCCTTTATGGCGAACCTTTTTTACGCGTTATACCCGAATAACTTTAAATCTTCTCCTGAGTCTGAAATTATCTTTTCGAACTGCAATCCTACTTTTTCTAAAAGATTTCCTGAGGCGATGTTATCTATAGAAGTAATTGCTACTATTCGTTTCATACCTAGGTTCTGTACACCGTAGTCTATTACAGCGGAAGCTGACTCGTAGCCATATCCTTTTGAACGGAATTCTTCTAAAAAGGCAAAGCCAATATCAACATCTTCTAATGAATCCCTTTTAATAAGACCACACATACCGAGTGGAGTGAAATCTTCTTTTCGTTCAACTAAGTAAAGGCCAAAGCCCATTTTATTATACATATCAACAGGTCCGTTTAAGATGTATTTTTTTGCATCTTCTAAGTTTTTGATCCTTTTATCACCGATATACTGAATCCATGCAGGATCATTTACTAATTTAAGAATAAATGGAGCATCTTTTATATCAAACCAGCGAAGAACGAGGCGTTCAGTTTCAAGAACTATCAAGCTATTGCACCACCTTTAACATTTATAATAATTAGTATGGATTGTGTAATACAAAATCGCAACATATTTTAAAATAGTCCTGATTGTTCACATAAAGTTCGTTTGTTTTGTATAAAGAGATATTTTATAATTAGAATTGATTGTAAAGAGTGAGATGCTTATACAATGACTCCTAGGTGACTAGGAGTTTTTACTATATAACTATCATTATTACTAAATATGACACACTACACATTCTACTCAAGGAGGTACATAATGAAAAAATTATATAATGCATCGTTTACGTATTTGATTATCGGTTTATTATCAGGAATTTTCGCTAGGGAGTATGGAAAGTATAAGGGGATTGTAGGATCTACTTTGTTAAATCTTTTGCATACACATACACTTGTACTTGGCTTTTTCTTCTTCTTAATTGCTTTAGGATTAGCAAAAGTATTCGCGTTTCATGAAGCGAAAAGTTTTAATAAGTGGTTTGTTGTACATAATATCGCATTAATTTTAATGTTAGGTTCGTTAGCAGCGAGAGGGCTTCTTCAGTTAAATGGAGCGGATTTCAAAGGGTTAACTTATATTGTTGGGTTTTCTCATTCGTTGATGGCGGTTACTTTAATTTGGTTTATGTTGTTAATAAAGAAGTCATTTAAAATATAGTCTTATAGCAAAGAACTTGCAATAATTATTGCAAGTTCTTTTTGTTTATTCGACAGTAGGAAACGAATTTCAAATATGTAAAACTTGAATTATTTAACTTTTCGGATTATTATGTATAAAACCCTTAACATATTTTGTAATTCTAATTTATAGAAAGTAGGAGTGTGTACGATGGAGATAACAGTAGAACGTTTAGTAAATGAACTAAAGGGTGTACTTCCCGAAAATCGAGTAGTTGTGAATACGACAGTAAGAGAGTTACATAGTAAAGATGAATCTTATCATACTAGTAGTTTACCTGATGTAGTTGTTTTTCCGAAAACGACTGAAGAGGTTAGTAGAATAATGAAAGTGGCGGGTGAGCATAAAAAACCTGTCGTTCCTTTTGGGGTAGGCTCTAGTTTAGAAGGACACGTTATTCCATATGAAAAAGGAATTACAATGGATTTCTCTCTTATGAATAAAATACTCGAAATAAGAGAGAAAGATTTTCTTGTGAGAGTACAGCCGGGAGTAACTCGCTCTCAGCTTAATAAAGAATTGAAGAAATACGGTTTGTTTTTTAGTGTAGATCCAGGTGCAGATGCAACGTTAGGTGGAATGGCTGCCACAAATGCGAGCGGAACGACAGCAGTTAAATACGGGGTAATGCGTGATCAAGTTCGTGATTTAGAAGTCGTTCTTGCTGATGGAGAAGTAATACATACTGGAAATTTAGCAGCGAAGTCATCATCAGGTTACCATTTAAATGGTGTTTTCGTAGGATCAGAAGGGACGCTCGGATGCTTTACAGAGCTAACTTTAAAAGTATACGGCATACCAGAACATGTTATGGCTACGAGAGCATCGTTTCCAACTATAAATGATGCAGTAGAAGCTGTCATTAATATATTACAAGCGGGTATTCCAATTGCAAGAATTGAACTTGTAGATGAATTATCTATGAAACAAGTAAATCATTATAATGAAACAAGTTACAGAGAAGAACCTACACTGTTTTTAGAGTTTCACGGTAATGAAGCAGGGCTTAAGCAAGATATTGAATTTACTAAGGAAATTGTTTTTGATCATAGATGTAAAGAAGTTGCTTTTGAAACAGAAACTGCGGCGAGAAATAAATTATGGGATGCACGGCATAATCTAGCATACTCTTACGTTCATAGCTATCCTGGTAAAAAGCTTATGAGTACAGACGTATGTGTACCAATTTCAGAATTAGCTGGCGCAATCCAACATGCGAAAGAGACATTAGATAAAGTAGGTCTTGTTGGTGGTATTCTTGGCCATGTAGGAGACGGAAATTTCCACGTGCTCTTAATGATAGATCCAAACGATAAAGAAGAAGTGAAAAAGGGCGACGAAATAAATGAAAGTATCGTTTTATATGCTCTTAAACGAGGTGGAACGTGTACGGGAGAACATGGCGTTGGAATCGGAAAACGGAAGTATCAAGAAGAAGAACATGGGGCGGCATTAATCGTAATGGAAAAAATAAAGAAAGCTCTTGATCCGCAAAATATTTTGAATCCGAATAAGGTGTTTGAATTAAAGGATAGGGGCTGATCGGGTGAAAGTACTAGAAGCGATAAGTAATATAGCTGGAAAGTATTTTGCATTTTGGGTTATTTGTATTGCAGCTATTGCGTATTTTATTCCCGCTCCATTTCTCGGGTTAAATAGTTACATAACGATTTTACTCGGAGTTGTCATGTTTGGGATGGGGTTAACATTAAAGGCTGTTGATTTCAAAATCATAGCTACAAAACCATTGCCAGTTATTATCGGTGTATGTGCTCAGTTTATTATTATGCCACTTGCCGCATACGTACTAGCCTACGTTATGAAGTTACCAGCTGAATTAGCAGCTGGACTAGTGTTACTCGGTTCAGTACCGGGTGGCACTGCATCAAATGTTATGGTTTATTTAGCGAAAGGAAACTTAGCGTTGTCTATTGCGATGACGTCATTATCAACGTTACTAGCACCAATTGCTACACCACTCATTTTATTACTACTTGCAGGACAATGGATGCCGGTTAATCCTATGTCTATGTTTCTTTCTATCGTACAAGTCATTATCATACCTATTATTTTAGGATTAGTAGTAAAGAAGTTTTTCCCTAAAACTGTTACGAAAGGAATGACTGTTATCCCTTTAATATCGGTTTTAGCAATTATCATTATAGTTTCAGCGGTGGTTTCAGCCAATGTAAGTAGTATTACTTCTTCAGGACTTCTTATCTTTATTGCGGTTATGCTCCATAATGCATTTGGTTTTTTACTCGGATATATAACAGCGTTCGTACTTGGACTAGACGAGGGGACAAGAAGAGCTATTTCAATAGAAGTAGGAATGCAAAATTCAGGATTAGGTGTTGCGCTAGCAACCGCACATTTTGGACCAGCTGCGGCACTTCCAAGTGTATTAGCAGCAGTATGGCATAATATTGCAGGGCCGATTTTAGCAACCATCTGGTCAAAAAATGCAAAGAATACTTTCAGTGATGAAAATTTATCGGTAAATATAGAAAAATAGGAATGATAAAGAATGCAAAAACGTATTGTACATTTTGAAGAGCTGGTTGTTTTTGTAGCTACGATTTATGCGTATTCAATATATGAATTTAGTTGGATTATATTTTTTCTGTTCCTTTTAGCTCCAGATTTATCAATGTTAGCGTATGGGATAAATAATCATATAGGTGCTAAAATCTATAATATATGTCACACGTATATTATATCTATATTAATTGCTATAGTAGGTGTCTATTTTAAGGTAGATACTGTTATTATGATTGGCTTAATATGGACAGCGCATATTGGAATGGATCGAATGTTTGGATATGGCTTGAAATATGAGACGGATTTTAAAGATACTCATATTCAAAGGTTGTAATTGCTTTTGAGGAGAGGGATATATTGAAACAGAGAATTACTATCGAAGAATATAGCACCAAGTGGGAAAGTGAATTTAATAAGCTACAAACTCTCATTAACGATGTAATGGAAGACAGCATTTTATCTATTGAACATGTTGGGAGTACATCTATTAAAGGACTTACAGCAAAACCAATATTAGATATTGATATCGTAATAGAAGATTATAAATTTTTTCCTGAAGTAGTAAAAAAACTTGAAACGATAGGATACTATCATCAATCGGAATGGAGCTTTAAAGGAAGAGAGGCGTTTGGAAGAAAGGATGCTTTCGTTCCGTGGAATGAAGAAAATACAGTTTGGATGGAACAGCATCTATATGTGTGTGATAAGAATAGTGAAGAGCTGAGGAGACATGTAGCGTTTCGGGATTATCTTCGTGAACATGCCGATGTTGCTATTGAATATGGGCGCTTAAAGGAAAAGTTAGCAAGAGAGTCGAAAAGTAGAACTGGCTATAGTGGAGGTAAGGCGGTATTTATTACAAATATATTAGAAAAAATAAACTAAAGCGGCATGGAGTATATGCCGCCTGTTCTATTTTGATAGAAAGCTGCCATTGTAAAAGAAATACAAACTGGCACTGTTGAATGAAACGATTTCTAAATATAATGAGAAATAAAAGATCGGAAAAGAGGGAGATTATGTACATACCAAAATATTTTGCAATACAAGATGAAGAGATGAAGTACGAAATAATTGAACAAAATAGCTTTGCGACGTTATTTTCTCAACATAATGGAGAACCATATGCAACGCACTTACCGTTGTTACTAAATAGGGAGACCCTGACTTTACATGGTCACTTCGCACGTCCGAATGAACAGTGGAAAGATAGTGGGAACCAACAAGTACTAGCTATATTTCAAGGACCACATAGTTACATCTCCCCGTCATGGTATGAAACAAATAAAGCAGTACCGACATGGAACTATGTTGCGGTCCATGTATATGGAGAATTAGAAATTGTTGAAGATGAACAGGAATTAATAGATTCTCTTCAAGATTTAGTACATACATATGAAGATCCACAGAGTAGCTACTCGCTAAATGAGGTGGATTCGAATTATATGGCAGGATTAAGTAAAGGTATAGTGGGCTTTAAAATAAAGATAAATAAAATAGAAGGAAAAGCGAAGTTAAGTCAAAATCATTCTGCGGAAAGAAGAAAATTAGTTGTAGAGAAACTTGAGAAAGTTGGTAGTGAGGGGAGTAAAGCAATCGCGGATTTAATGAAAGGAACAAAATGAGTTCTGTGAAATAAAGGTAATTTGCTAATTTTGTAGAAAATATACTTTTACTTAAAAGAAAATGCCTCCGTAGCTCTAGAAGGGAAGAGCGCCGGAAAACATGTCGCACCGGGTCGCAAGGCGAAGGTTTCAGAAGCACCGAAAAGCAAATAAGCTGAGACAGGTGGAATTCCTGTCGGTGAAATTCCGTAGGGAAGCGTGTTTCCCTTAGCCTATGCTTACGAAAGGAGTGCGGGTTCGAATCCCGTCGGAGGCATATGGAAAACCCTGTATGAAGAAATATTCGATTACATTAACTCAATAAGTGCATTTAAAAAAGACCTTCTGAATTGAAGGTCTTTCGTTTTTTAAAGCGCTTTTACAGCTGTTGTTGAGTTGTAGTCTTTACTTACGTCAACAGATTGAACAAAGTCAGGTCTTTGTGGTGCGGGAAGATCGGCGTGACTTGCTTTATATGTAAATGAACTATTTATCCCAATAGACACAATTCCAATAACAGATAATCCTAATAAGATAGAACTAATTTTTTTTATCATTTTAATGCCCCTTTCTCAAATGTTTTTTCTTTTGCTTGTAATGCTTTATGAAAATACTCACTTGCTTTTATGTGATTATTTTCATCGTAAAGTTTAACTGCTAATTTCTCTGAATATTCTTGAGTGTAGTTATATAAAGATTCTTTGTCGAAATACGTAATTCCTTCAAGAATAATATTTTCTAGATCTTCAGTTGTCTCATTATTGTTAAGAGAATTTAAAATTTTAAAATGAAGTATATATTCATCATTGTTTAGTTCTGTACAAACTTCCAATCCTTTTTTGATAAGTTTTTCAGCAATGTTTATTTCACCAAGTTTAGAATGCTCTCTGGCTTGTAAAAAGAGCGATTTAAAGTGTGTAGGTATTTTGGTTGACACCTCTGATAAATGTCGAATCGCTAGTGAAGACAGGTTTTGACTTGCATAGAGCCAACCTAGATTATTACGAATGCTTAAAACTAAATCATTTGCGTTTAGTTTTTGTAAAATGGAAAGAGCAGAATTGAACTTTTCCTCTGCTTGTTCATATTGCTTTAAAAATACACATGAGGAACCAATTATATTGTCGCAAAGTGCTAATTTTATCTCAAACCCGTTTTCAGTCATGAACATATTTCTGGCTTTTGTTGCTTGCTGAATTGCTTCAATAGGTTTATAAAAATGTTGGTTAAAGATAGCGAATCGGTAATTAAATTCTGCTTCCTCTAGTTTATCTGAAACATTGCCTAGTAGCTTTTCAGCATTTTCGTAATGCTCGCTAGCTAAATTGTAGTTTGTTGTTAAAGTAGCATGAATAGCTTTAAATAAATGATAGTAGTAAGAAAGTGAATGGTTAGATGAGATTGAATAAGAATCTATCTTATCAAAACTATGTTTTGAAATGCTTAAACTATCTACTAAAACTTTATATCGAAAATCTAGTAAGGAATGATATAATGCTACGTTTTCATCTTCTTCAAAGTTTAGTTCCTTTTCCTCAATTTCATGCTTTAAGTTGGTCGCCTGAGACACATCTTGTTTAAGCATAGCTAAATACCAATCATTAAATAATTTCGTAATTTGTTCATTACCTTGTAGTTGAACGTTCATGAAATCCCCTCGCTTTTTGAATATTCTTATAAAATATAGTATCAAAAATAACAATATTTAGAAATGATGTTTTATATTTCTCAACATTTGTATAGTAGAGTTGTGATTAAGCTCATTGAAATGGAGTGGAGTTTGTTTTTGGAGTAAAGAAAGAGCAGAGGAGATAGTATAAAAAAGGGTGTGTTCACACAATTTGTATGAACGCACCTTTTTACATATTAAACAATCAAGTTCCACAAAAAGTACGATAAGGACGATTCGTCGGCGCAGGCGGAATGCAGTATTCTTCTTGATCTGTAGAATACGCATAAGGGTTTGATAAAGCTTCAAGAAGTTTCTCCATTACGCTATAGTCGTCATTTGTAACAGCTGCTTCTAGTGCTTCTTCTACACGGTGGTTCCTTGGGATGATTGATGGGTTATTATTTTTCATCATTTCGTAGGCGTTTTCTTTCGATTCCTCTTGTCTTTCTAATCGAGATTGCCACAGTTTGTACCATTCTTTAAATTCAGGACTTTCAAATAGAGCTGTATTTTCGATCGTATCAAGAGTTAAAGAACGGAATGTATTTGTGTAATCCGCTTTATATTTCTCCATCATTTTTAAAAGTTGCTCAATAAGCACTTTGTCTTGTTCGTCTTCGCCAAATAGTCCTAATTTCTTTTTCATTCCAATGAACCACTGGTTTTCATACTGGACACTAAATTTTGAAATTTCGTCTTGAGCAATCTTTAATGCTTCTTCTTCATCTTCGTGTAAGATCGGTATTAAAGATTCAGCTAGTCGCGCGAGGTCCCATGCGGCCATATATGGCTGATTTCCATATGCGTAGCGACCTTGTGTATCAATAGAGCTGAATACGGTTCCTTGGTCGTAACTATCCATAAATGCACAAGGGCCGTAATCGATCGTTTCTCCGCTAATTGTTATATTGTCAGTGTTCATTACACCGTGAATAAATCCAACAAGTTGCCATTTTGCGATAAGACTTGCTTGTCCTTTAATAACTTTTTGTAGTAATGCAGTATATCGGTTTTCATGAGCTTCAATTTCTGGATAATGTCTTTTTATTGTATAGTCCGCTAGTGATTGAAGATCCTCGATAGATCCGCGGGCTGCAGCATATTGAAATGTGCCGACGCGTATATGGCTACTAGCGACTCTAGTTAAAATTGCTCCAGGTAACTTTGTTTCACGATATGTTGGTTCGCCTGTTGTGACAACTGCTAAACTGCGAGTAGTCGGAATATCAAGTGCATACATTGCTTCGCTAATAATATATTCACGTAGCATCGGACCGAGTGCAGCACGACCATCTCCTCGGCGTGAATACGGAGTAGGGCCAGAACCTTTTAGCTGAATGTCAAAACGTTTTCCTGAAGGAGTAATTTGTTCACCAATTAAAAGAGCACGACCGTCGCCTAACATATTAAAATGTCCGAATTGATGACCGGCATATGCTTGAGCTAATGGGTGAGCTCCTTCTGGGAGTGCATTACCAGCAAAAACGGCAATTTCGGCTTCTTTCTTCAATTCTTCCGGATTAAAGCCAAGAGATATTGCTAATGAATGGTTTAGTTTAACTAACTCCGGTGAACTTACGGGAGTAGGGGGGATGTCTGTATAAAATGATTGTGGTAAAGTAGCATAACTATTGTCTAAATTCCAACCTGCTTCATTATTTTTAGTCATTTTATCTCCTCCTTTTTATGTTTTTTAATTATGTATTTGTACATATATATTCTTTGTAAAGTTAACTAAAAGTATAATGTATTATTTCCCCTTGCAATCTATTGTAAGGACTTCATTGCATTGTGTCTATTTAACAGCAAATACAAAAACGCCATTTTTCAAAAAGATTGATTAAAATGGCGCTTTTATTATTATTTCATTTTTACAATTATTTTCCCCTTCGCTCTTCCAGACTCTGAATATTCCATTGCTTTTTGAGCATCTTCAAAAGGGAAAACTCGATCGATTACAGGTTTGATTTTTCCAGCTTCAATATAGTTTGCAATAGTACGTAATTGATCTCCGCTTGGCTTCATAAATAAAAATGAATATTGAGCATTATGTTTTTTTTCAAGTGAAGTAAGTTTTTTACTTGCTAATGAAAATAAGAGTGTTTTGAAAAATCCTGAACCGAATTCTTTACCGAATCGAGCATTTGGCATTCCTGAAACGGAAACAATGTTGCCTTCGCTTTTTATAATATTGAATGATTTTTCAAGTGTTGTACCACCGATTGTATCAAATACTGCATCATAATTTGTTAGTATTTCTTCAAAATTCTCAGTTTTATAATTAATAATTTCATCTGCGCCAAGAGATTTTACTAAATTCGCACCAGCCTCACTAGCAGTCGTTGTAACAGTGGCGCCCATTATTTTTGCTAATTGAATAGCAAAAGTACCAACACCACCGGATCCAGCGTGAATTAAAATCTTTTGTCCTTTTTGTAATTGCATGATGTCATGTAATGCTTGATATGATGTTAAGCCAACGAGTGGAATCGAAGCAGCTTCCTCAAAAGTTAAATTTTTTGGTTTTAAGGCTATATCATCCTCATGAACGGCTATATATTCCGCGAAAGTACCAATCTTATTTTTTCTTGGGCGTGCATATATTTCATCACCGACTTTAAAGTTAGTCACTTTTGCCCCAACCTTTACGATAACACCGGAAAAGTCATTACCAAGGATTAGGGGCATTTCATATTTAAGCAACATCTTCACTTTTCCATCGCGTATTTTAAAATCAATTGGATTAATACTAGCCGTATGAATTTCTGCGAGCACCTCATACTCATTTATTTCAGGAGTAGGTATCTCTGTCATACGCATTGGGACTTTTCCATATCTATCAATTATCATTGCTTTCATTTCTTATACCTCCAAATTTTAATAAAAGTTTTGCAGTAGCTTCTCAATATCTAATACAAGGTTTTTTAATAATCCTAATTTTGTACGTATGTCAATATAATAAAAGTTCTTTGTACCTTCTTTTCTCATTAAAATAATGCCAGCTTCTCGTAAAATCTTAAGGTGATGTGATACTGCTGGACGGGAAAGGTGTGTTTGCTTCGTGATTTCTCCTACACGTAATCCTGTTTGACATTCCGTTTCCATTAGAACTAATAAAATAGATTGACGCGTTTCATCACCAATTGCCAATAATACTTTTTGAGAATCAATAAAATCTTTTTTTATAATATTTAATTGTTCTTGTTTATTCATTTCAATCACTTTGCCTCCTGGTAATTAGTCGAAAGGTTTAAGATGATGAACCATTATTTCGATATGGTAATGCTATATGATTGTTGTATGAGGTGCAATATTGGGAAAGAAAATCGAGACGAATGAATTTTTTATTGTTGAAAATTATAGGGAGATAGAAAAGGGATTGGAAGGACTACATAACACAATAGATGAAGTTTTAAAAACAAAAAATGATGTAACAATAAAATAAGCGGTCGCAACCTTATATAATCCAAAAGGTTATGACCGCTTATAATGTTTGTATTATTTTTGATTTTTACGATAGAACATGGTTCAACGTAAAGTAAGTTCCTTTGTTTTACACTTTCATACAGACACAATTCAGGTGGATTATAGATGTATGAAAAGGTAAAAGAAATTTTGGGGCGTAATCTATCTATATGATAATTCAAAATAAAATATAAGTCTATATTTTTGTTGGTTTTTTGATTATATTTATGTCACTGAGCTCAGAACAATGATGTGGAGGGTAAATATATGAAATCGAATTATGTACCAGTTTTAATTGTTGGAGGGGGATTATCTGGGTTAGCGTCTGCGTTATTTCTTGCAAAACATAACATTGAGTACTTACTTGTTGAAAGGCATCCGTCTACTGCCATTCATCCGAAAGCAGGCGGTCTTACTTTACGTACGATGGAGTTATTTCGAGAATTAGGTTTGGAACAAAGAATTAAATTGGCAGGTAAAGCATTAGAGAACTGCCGAGGAAGAATAGCAGTTCATACAATAGCTGAGGCGAATAAAGAAGAATTGGAACAAATGAGAGCGACTCAATACGGAAACGATGAAGAGTTACTTCAAAAAATAGAAAAGATTAGTCCATCAAAACAAACTGCGTGTTATCAAATTATTTTAGAAGAGATGATGTTACAAGAAGCGAAAGCATTAGGCGGGCAACTATCTTTTTATCATGAACTAGTTTCATTTGAACAAAATGAAAACGGGGTAAAAGCAACGATTCGAAATCGTGAAACAGAAAAAGAAAGTGTCATACATTGTGACTATGTAATTGCAGCAGATGGGGCCAAAAGTAAAATACGTGAGCAGTTAGGGATTACAACTGAAGGTCGCGGTACAATCGGTGGCTATTATATGAATATTTATTTTGAGGCTGATTTAAGTGGATTTATACAAGGAGACGCCTTTGGTTTTTCTATGGTACTTCATCCGGAGGTTCTTGGTGCACTTATTCCGGTCGATAACGTGAGTAAATGGATCTATCATGTAGCTTATGATCCAATAAAAGGAGAGCGACCAGAGGATTTCACTATAGAACGCTGTAAACAAATTATTCAAACAGCAATTGGAAGCACAAATGTAGAGTCAGAAATATTAAGTGTTTTACCGTGGGAAGCGACTGAAAGTACAGCTACAAAATTTCAAGAAAATCGCATTTTTTTAGTTGGCGATTCTGCACATATTATGCCGCCAACAGGAGGATTTGGTTCAAATACAGGAATACAAGATGCGCATAACTTAGCTTGGAAATTAGCGGCTGTTATAAAAGGGGCAGCAAAACCAAAATTGTTAGAAACATATCATGAAGAGAGATACCCTGTTGCAAAATTAACAACGGACCATGCGAGTAGTATATTATTTCGTGCTGCGGGCAGAGAGGAAGGTAATTTGAGTAATATGGATAGTTTAGCTGTCACTGTTGGTTATCGGTATTGCTCAGAAGCAATTATAGACGAATGTAACACACCGCATAGAATGAATATAGTTGATTTGAACGGACGCCCGGGAACGCGTGCACCACATTTTTGGGGAACTTATGAAGGAAAAGAAGTTTCTATACTTGATCTATTTGGTAGCAACTTTTTGTTACTTACTGGAGCAGAGCCTAGTGCTTGGACTGAAGTTGCAAATGTTGTTTCATCGCGATTAGGCGTAAAGATAAAAGTGTATCAGGTAGGTTTAGCTGGTGATTTCATCGATCAAGGTAACTCTTTTAGAAAACTATACGGGATAGAAAATGGAGGAGCGGTAGTAATAAGACCAGATGGATTTATTGGATGGCGTACGGAAAATGAGGTAGTAAATCCGGGGATATTACTTGAAGAGATAATGAATCGTTTATTATGTAATTAATATAAAACCACCGCTTGTATTTCAAACGCGGTGGTTTTATTGCTTACAACTTACAAAAATAAAATATTGTAAGTCGCAAGCAGGTGTGCTAATCTTATAACCTACTTGAAAGATGAATTTTTTTGATTGTAACTTACAAATAATAAAAAATGTAAGTTGTTGAAATAACAGAAGATAATTTTATTATGTAAATAAAGTGGACGGTGAGAAAAATGACAGAAAAAGCATTAACGAGAAATGTTGTTTTGGATGCAGCGGAAAAGGAATTGATTAAATATGGATGGAGTAGGACGACGCTTGTTAGTATTGCGAAATCGCTTGATGTTAGTCATGCAGCTTTATACTCCTATTTTCGTAGTAAGGCAGCACTTCGCGACGCTATTTTGGAAAGATGGTTATTAAAGTATTCGGATCAACTTGAGAAAATTAGTGGAGAAGACGGAGAAACAGCAGTGATTTTACAAGAGTGGTTCTTATGTTTGTTCCAACTTAAAAAGAAAGAGTTACTGGAAAATGAAGAGCTATTTACATTGAATAGTTCGTTAGTGCAGCAAAAGAATGCTGTTATCCGAAAACACGAAGAAAGATTAGTTAGGCAACTGGAGAAGGTTATAAATCAAGGGATAGAGCGTAACGAGATTGAAAAACAAGACAGTTTATTTTTAGCGCATACGATTTTTGGACTCCTATCACCGTTCTACCACCCTGCTTTTTCTGAGCGATGGAAAGAAGAGAAGATAAACGAAGAATTTCAAAAGTCATGGGAAATTGTTGCGCGTGGTATTTTTCAAAAGTAAAGAACTTCGTATCATATAAGGCTTTCAATCAGGAAACGTAATGAGAAGGGGAGATTATATGAGTCATTATAAAGAAGAACAACAACGTGTAAATGTAGTCATTGAAAAAGTAGACGAGGAACTGAAAGAGCTGGACAGCCGAGTTGGTTCGGTGAAGTCTGAAATTGTAAATATAAGAAAAAACTTTTGGGAAGATGTAAAAGTAAATATAGATAATATTAAAGAGGCGGTTGAAACGGCGGCCAGTATTAGGCAAGAGGCCGAGATTCTTTCGGAAAGGGAGCATACCCATCGACATGCGAAAAATGAATATAATCTTTTAACGAAAATAAAAGATACACCCTACTTTGGAAGAATTGATTTTAAAGAAGAACAAGAGGCGGATACTGATGAAATCTATATTGGTATCGGCTCTTTTTATGATAAAGAGACAGATGAATTTTTAGTATATGATTGGCGCGCACCTATTTCTAGTCTTTATTACGATTATTCTTTAGGAAGTGCAAAGTATATAGCGCCAATGGGGACAATATCAGGTGATTTACTTTTGAAACGTCAATATATTATCCGAAATGGTAACATTCAAAGTATGTTCGATACAGGTATAACGATAGGGGATGAACTCCTTCAAGAAGCGTTAGGAAGAAATGCAACTGAACAAATGAAAAGTATTGTAGCGACAATTCAAAAGGAACAAAACAAAATTATTCGAAACGATAAAAGTGATGTATTACTTGTGCAAGGGACGGCTGGAAGTGGAAAAACTTCAGCAGCTCTGCAGCGGGTTGCGTATTTATTATATCGTTACCGCGGGACAGTAAACGCGGATCAAATTTTGCTATTTTCTCCGAATGAGTTGTTCAATAGCTATATTGCTAACGTCTTACCAGAGCTTGGTGAGGAAAATATGCAGCAAACGACTTTTCAGGCGTATGTGGAGCATATGATCAGCAAAAGTTTTATTGTAGAAGATTCTTTTTCACAGCTAGAATACATGTTAACGAAAGAACAGGAAAACATGTATGAAACGAGACTAAAAGGAATTCAATATAAATCATCAATTGAATTTATGGGACTGATTGAGAAATATGCGAGAAGTCTAAGTGAAAAAGGACTAAAATTTCATGATGTCACATTTAAAGGTGAAGTGCTGATTGAGGCAAGAACGATAGATGATTATTTTTATGCGTTAGAAACGTCTATTTCCATACCGAATCGAATGCAGCTTACAGCGGAATGGATTCGTAAGAAGATAAATGAATTTGAAAAGAAAGAAGCGAAAAAAGACTGGGTAGAACAAGAAGTTCAGTATTTAAATAAAGAAGATTACAATCGTTTTTATGAAAAATTAGAGAAGGATAACCAATTTGATTATTATGAGCAGGAACATGAATTATTAACGAAATATGTAGTGAGAAAACATTTTCGTTCATTGCGAAGAAAGGTGAAATCTTTAGCTTTTGTAAATCATTCTGCAATATTTCAGCAGTTCTTTGAAACCATCCAGAAAGATGTTTTTGTACCAAATGGTTGGGAAGAGATATGTAAACAAACAGTAAATCGGTTGGTGCGAAAACAATTAG
Organism: Bacillus silvicola; assembly: GCF_050524305.1. Lineage (NCBI taxonomy): Bacteria > Bacillati > Bacillota > Bacilli > Caryophanales > Bacillaceae > Bacillus > Bacillus silvicola. The sequence goes on along the minus strand of NZ_JBNGVC010000012.1, from coordinate 406,300 downwards.
CGTATGAAGATGCAGCGCCGTATTTGTTTTTAAAAGAGTTAATTGAAGGATTTAAAACGAATCACCTTGTGAAATTTGTATTTATTGATGAAGTACAAGATTATACACCATTTCAGTTAGCGTTTATGAAGCGGCTGTTTCCAAAGGCGAAATGGACAATGCTTGGGGATGTAAATCAAAACATTTTATCACACGCTAGCAATAGAGGGATGGATATGATTTCAACGTTGTTTGCAAATAGAAAAGTAGAAACAATTCAGCTTAACCGTAGTTATCGCTCGGCAAAACCGATAATTGAATTTACAAAACATATCATTCCAAATGGAAAAGAAATTGAAGCTTTTAACCGTAACGGGAAGAAGCCGTTATGTATAAAAGTGAATGATGAACGAGAGCGCGCAGAAAGTATCATAGATAAAGCAAGAGATTTGCAAAAGCAAGGTCATAAATCGATTGCAATCATTTGTAAAACAGATGAAGAATGTATAAGGGTTATGGAGTTAATAGGGGATAAATTAGATTTTCATCTTGTAAAAAAAGAAAATACGACTTATGAAAAAGGCGTTGTTATTATTCCTACTTATTTGGCAAAAGGGATAGAGTTTGACGCTGTTATTATATTTGATGCTTCAAATGACATGTATAGCAAAGAATCTGAACGGAATTTATTTTATGTAGCATGTACACGAGCGATGCATGAATTATATGTATATTATGCAGGAGAAATTACGACAATGCTTTCGAAAGTACCGAAAGCATTATTTCAAAACGAAATGAGTAAAGGGAGAGATGCTTAATGGCTAATCAATTAAATGCTTTTCAAAACTGTAGTAAGGAAGTTTCAATGTTATTACCCATTCCGAAGTATGTAAAATTAGTGCATGAGCATGAAGAACTACGTGACGGTGTAAATGTTGAAATTCAGCGTTATCAAGCAGAAGAACGACTGAATTATGGTGGCTCTCATATAACAACTATTACTTCTCAAAAGGATAAGCATCTTTTAAGTTATACGAATATGATGCCAGTATACTCTAATAAACTACCTCATAAGGATGAGGCAGAGAAAATAGCGATGGATGTAATGGAAAAGGTTGATCGACAATATGCAAATGGCGTAACTTTACTTCGTATAGAAAAACAAACGAGACATTATGTTGACGGGGGACAAACTGTGGAGTTTCCTGTTCTATGGGTAAAGATGATGCATAATAACGGGAGTTTTAACTGGGTGACAATTGGTGGTGACGGACAAATCATCGAATTTGAGCGCGAAGTACGCTGGGATTATATGATGAGCCGCCGTCAAACAGAAATGTGGTATTACGATGATTGGGTATTGGCGCGCACGGGGGAAGGACCACAATTATTGCCACCGTCTGCGTTGGCTTAATATGTGTACAATGGTAGGCGTCTATGATAATATACCGCTAGTTATGCCTTATCTGTATAATAAAATGAACATAAAGGGCTGAGCGTTATGAGAAGAAAAGGTTATTTTATAGACAATGAAAGTAAACGATTGTACAACAATGAAATAGTAGTTTCAAATAAAGTGTATCCTAATAATCCTACGTTGGCAGAACTGAAGAAGTGTTTATATCCAATTATTTTGACGATCGAAAAAGTAATTTAGAGCGTGAATCAATAGATGATGTGAGAGCATACTGGGATACAAAATATCACAATAATATTTGTCTTACTGATGAACCAGTATCAGTAAAAGAATATTAAAAATGTAAATCTTTTATGAAAAAAATCTAAAGAAATGTCGTGGGCGTGACATTTCTTTTTTAATATGCTGTATAATCAATTTAGAAATGAGATTTGTTTTCATTAACGCTCATTCCCTCTTTTGAAATTGCCTGTAATTTTAGCCATAATAAGTTGTTTTTCTTTTTCGTTACTTGCCCGATTTATTTTGTTTAAAAATTTTTCAGCGTCATTTCCTTTTAAAGTCATAATTTGTTTTCTGTAATATTCAATTGAAATCATATTGTTTCTTGTTACTCGATAGTGAAACATCATATCATCTAAACGATTGCGTTTATCGGTCTTTTTCAAATTACTACCTCCATTCTTGTTAATGTGTAACGAATGTTACATAAAAAATTTAAATTAAAGTTAGATGTATCCGATTGTAAGGTAGAAAATTTATAAAAAAGAACTACAATAGAGAGTAGTTAAAATTTGAGTGTGAGAAAAAGGAATCTAGTGTAATATAATGAATGATAGATAGATTATAAAGTGTTTGAAAATTAAAAGATATAGAATAGAATGGAAAAATATAAAGTGAAACTGGATAAAAGAGGGTCCCTATATGTTTAAGAAATGGCTAATTGTTTTCTTTATTTTTGCTGTTTTTTGTGGGAGTGTCGCTGCACTAACATATGCAAATAAAGATAAGAAATATAATTTGAAGGCATTTTCAGGTTATAAGAATAAATTTGAAAATGATAAACCGAAAGTCGATGCGAATCAGCAAAAACGTTATGAGATTGCAGCAGTAAAACTAGATCAATATTTAAAAGATAAAGGATTTAATGGGAGTGTTCTTGTAGCTAGTAAAGACCATGTAATTTTAAGAAAAGGTTACGGGTATGCGAATGTAAAAGATAATGTATTAACAACGCCAAGAACGAAATATCGCATTGGTTCTATTACGAAAACAGTCGTTGCAATATCTATCATGCAACTAAGAGAAAAAGGGAAATTAAATATTGAAGACAATGTAAATAAGTATATTCCATCGTTTCCAGCAGATAAAAACATTACGTTACGAAATTTGTTAACACATACGTCCGGGTTACCAGAACAGGGACAAGGTAGTGTTGATGCAGCGTCACGTTTAAAGTTAGTAACTTGGATCGGAGCGCAAACGTTACAATTTCCTGCAGGAACGGGATGGAGATATACAGATTATAATTATATGGTGCTTGCATATATTGTAGAAAAGATAACAAATGAACCACTTGCTGACTATGTGAAAGAAAATATTTTTACTCCTGTTGGAATGCATGAATCTGGGATGGGTGCCACTTTCCCAGGAGATATGTTTTTAGCAGAAGGATATACGAAAAAAGATAATGAGTTAGTAGCTACGCCTCGTTTAAGGATGAATTGGTTATATGGTTGTGGTGAAATGTACACTACAGTTGATGATATGAAAAGGTTAGATGAGGCAATTATGGATGGGAAGCTGCTTTCTAAACAAAGTTTATCAGATATGTTTACTGTATCACCCGCTAGAAAGTATGGATTTAGTTTCTATATTTACCCAGATTATTATCATAATCATGGTGTATTAGCTGGTTGGAACACTTTTAATAATTTTAACTGGGATAAAAGAACGTTTGTAATATTATTCTCTAACGTACAAAATGGTATGAATGATACATTTAATCAAGAGTTTAGGAAATTAGCGAATGATTTAATAGAAGGAAAATAATTATTTTAAAATCGGTATTGATATGTAATTATCAATACCGATTTTTTTATTTAATAATGTTTTATTTAGTGAACAAGCATGTATGAGAGGGGGTTAATATTGGAATAAATTTATGAAGGAAGTTAAATGATATTAATGTTAAATATAGGGATTTTGTTTTGTGAATGTCATCTATTTGTATTGAAATAATGTAATTATCATGCGGAAGAATAATTGGTAATTTTTACATTGATGAAAAAGCTTGAGCTTCACACTATGTGAAGCTTTACATTATTGGAGACACGAACAGGAGGTTGAAAAAATGAAAAAAGTAGTAAAGCTTTGTTTAATAGCTACATTATCTACAGCGATTATTAGTGGATGTTCTTTTGAAGGGAATAATGAAAATGCTAAAGGGAAAGAGGGTGAAAAAGTAGAGGTACAGAAAAACGTTGGGAAATATACGATGCCGGATGAAAAAGATAAACATGAAGGTACATGGTTACAATGGCCACATGAATACACATACGGTCAAGAGTATAAACAAGAAGTGGAACCTATTTGGGTTAAGATGGCAAGTACTTTAACTGAGGGTGAAAAAGTCCACATTGTTGCGTATGATCAGGAAGAAAAAGAGCGAATTAATAAGCTTTTAACAGATGAAGGGCTAAATATGGAGAAGATTGATTTCTTTATAGCGCCTACTGATGATGTATGGGCAAGAGATAGTGGACCAATTTTTGTTTATGACAATAATAAAAATCTAAAAATATTAGATCCAGCATTTAATGGTTGGGGGAAGAAAACGCCTTATAAAAATGATGCCCGTGTACGTGAGAATGTTAGTAAACAATTAGGGATTGAAAGAATTGATTGGGGGAAATTCGTCCTTGAAGGTGGCGCAATTGAATTAGACAGCAATGGGACTGCTTTATTAACTCGAAGTGCAGTAACGAATAAAAATAGAAATCCTGATTTATCAGAAAAGGAAATTGAAAAATATATAAGTGACCTTGGGGTGACAAACTTTATTTGGTTAGATGGAGTACCTAATTTAGATATTACGGATTTTCATATTGATGGATTTGCTAAATTCCATGATAAATCTACCATTGTAACGATGAAAGAAGATGACTTGGCTGAATGGGGCTTGTCAAACAAAGATATGGATAAATTGTTAGATGCAAAAAATGCTTCAGGAAAGAAATATAAATATGAATACTTACCGCTTAGTAAAGATAAAGTTACTTTAGAAGGTGGAAAAACTCTCGATTATAAGGGATCGTATATCAATTATTATATTGGGAATAAAGTTGTATTGGTGCCTAACTATAATGACCCAAATGACAAAATCACAAACGATACGATTCAGAAGTTATACCCGGATCGTAAAGTAGTCGGTATTGATGTGAGAGAGCTTTATAAAAATGGCGGAATGATTCATTGTGTTACACAGCAACAACCGATTCAATTGAAGTAATCGATTATAGTTTCGTTATGTTGCTTTATAGACAAAATAGGTGAAATGCTATCTTTACTTATTTTGTCTTGTTTTAACATTTGTAATAAGAATGGAATGTGTAATTTTAATGTAATGATAATTAAATAAAAATATATTGTCATTATTGTTGTATATGGAAAAGGAGAAAAATGTTTGTGTTAAAGAATTTTAAAAAAGTTTTTTCGTTGTTCCCTATCATTCTACAGTACATTTTAAATGTTGCTTTGATTTGCTTAGGGATTGTTCTAAGTGTGTTTCTGATGAAAGAAGTTATTCAATTTATACAAGAACTTAAATTAAATAGTGAGGAATCTAGTTATCATTTGATTGATAGTATCGTCGTATTCTTTTTATATTTTGAATTCATCGTAATGATTATAAAGTACTTTCAAATGAATTTTCATTTTCCATTACGTTATTTTATATATATAGGTATAACTGCTATCGTTCGTTTAATTATTATAGATCACGATAGTCCAATTGATTCATTGTTATATGCTTGCGCGATTCTTGTATTAATTAGTGCTTTATTCATTGCAAATTCTAAAATAATGCGTCGTGATTTAGAAGAGTGAACATTTGTTGTTTAAATCAAAAAAGATGTTTTATCTTTTGGTAAAAAGGAGTAACGGTATTGAAAGAAATAATCTTAACCAGTTTCATAATAATAGGGTTTATGATTCTACTATTTAATTGTATACTTTCATAATTTAAAGAATAACAAGTTAATAAAGAAAGAGGTTTTTGTAAATATGGTTCATTACAATAATCAAAATAGTTTACATCAAATATTTACATTAAAGGGAACAGTTATAAGAGATATTTTCCCGCAAATTTTATTATATATATGTATTTCAACGATAGTAACTGTAATTAATTATTATTATGTAGAAATAAAAATTAATCAAACACCTTGGGTAATTGTTGGAGGAGCTTTAGGTTTACTGTTAGTTTTTCGTACTAACACTGCCTATGATAGGTACTGGGAAGGTAGAAAGTTATTTGGCGCGATTGGTACCTGTACTAGAAATTTAGCAGTTAGTTTTTTATGTCATTGGGAGTCTGAAGGGAAAAAGACGGATCAGGAAAAGCTAAAATTTTTCCATTTATTAATTGCTTTTCCAAAGATAGCGAAAGGACATTTGAGAGACGAAAAAGATTTATCTGAAATAAAAGCATTGCTTGATATTTGTTCTGAGAAGGAAAAAGAAATATTGACTGGGTCTATTCATTTACCGATTAGTATAGTTTTTATGTTAAAAACTATACTATCAAAAGGTTTGAAAACGGGTCAAATTCATCCCAATGCAATAATTAATATGGAAGCTGATCTGAATAATCTGCTTACGGCTGTGGGTGGATGTGATCGTATCAAAACAACGCCTATTCCTTTTGCATATTTTGCTCATATTAAAATTTTACTGCTCATATTTTGCGGGACTTTATCGATTGGTCTTGTTGATAGCCTTGGGTGGGTTACAGTACTTGCAACTGCGTTTATAAGTTTTGCATTTATAGGGATTGAAGCAATAGGGGTTGAAATTGAAGATCCATTTGGTCAGGACCCAAACGACCTTCCACTAGAAGGGATTTGTATAGGGGTAGAAACACATTTATTAAACTTATATAATCAAAACGGTCTGTTCGAAGTAATGGATATGAATCTTGATAAAAAAATCATCTAATCGTTAATTGTGTACGATGATTACATTTTTTATATTGTCATGAAATACTTCATTTTAAAATCTTGTCAAGAGTCAATTTACGGCTTAACGACAGCTTTATATTTTTTATATAAAATTTCTCCGTGCTATAATCCATTCATGAAAAGTGCACGTTTCAAAAATTGTAATGAAAAGAGAAATAGGTGGCTTATTGAAATCAGTTATTCAATCATTATTAAAAAGCGGGGTAAATAGTATGGAACAACAACATAATGGAATTATTTTTACTGCAATACCAGACGAATCGAATGAATATTATCAACCATTTTATGAAGACATTATTTATTTTAATGAATACTTAAATGAAAAAAAATCATTTACCGATCAACTTATATCTTTATCTGTTGAAGAGCAAGACTTTCATACAAACTTTTTCGAGTATGATGATATTTGGCTAAGAGATGTTGCACCAGTTGTAACGAATCATCTTGTTAAATTTAAATATCGACCAAATTATTTACCAGATGATCAAGGACGATATTTAGATCAACAATTTAATAAATGGTTGAAGAAAAATGACTTTGATTATGTGAAATCACCATTAATATTGGATGGTGGTAATCTTATTTGGAATAAAAAAGATACTGTTATATTAACAGAGCGCATATTTGATGATAACGATGATTGGACAGAAGAGGAAATAATTGAGCAATTAGAGTGGGATTTAGATGTGAGCCGGGTTATTATTATTCCTGCTGAAGAAGGAGATGTACTTGCGCACGCAGACGGAATGGTTAAATTTATTGATGAACACACAATGTTTATTAGTGATTTTTTAGGGGATCATGAATTTAGATATCATGTTCAAGAGATTATTCAAGAGCAAATGCCAGAAGCTAAATTTATAGTCGTTCCTTCGTCATATACAGAGAAAGGGCAATATGATCAAGAAATAGCATCGGCAAAAGGTTTGTATATAAATATGTTAGAAACATGTGATACGCTTTACGTTCCTAAGTTTGGATTAGCTAAAGACGGGGAAGTTTTACGATATATTCAACAGCATACGGAAAAACAAGTTATTCAAATTCATGTAGGAGAAATATCGACTATGGGAGGCGCAATGAATTGTTTAACGTGGTATTGTCCGAGTCATTTGTTACCTTCAAAAATGAAAAGATTGAGCAATCAGAATGAAGGTTCTTCAATTAGAAAAATTTTTGATTGGTTTTAATAAATAAGCGTATAAGACAATGTATTCAAGGGGTATTTATATGTATAAAATTACTGAATTTTCGCGGATTTGTAAAATGAGCACGCGGATGCTAAGGCATTATGACAAAGAGGAGATATTAAAACCAGCATATGTGAATCCGGTAAATGGATATAGATATTATGAGCAAGGGCAGCTAGAAATAGCATTGAAAATTAAAAAGCTAAGGGAGTACAAGTTTCCTTTGCCGAAAATTAAAGTAATTCTCCAGTCATCAGATCAAAATTCATTTATTAAACATATGCAAGCGCAAATTATAGAATTGTCTCATGAGGTGAAACAAAATTTACAGGTTATTTCTGAAATGAATGAAATGGTAAATATGAATAACGGTCTAAATATTGCTCGCCATAGAAGTTACGATATATTAATTGGAATGAGAAATGAAATAACGGTAATTGCTCAAAGATTACAAATAGATATAGATGATATGGATGATTATTTTTATGATTTATATGAAAATATACAAAAAAATAGCTTTCAAATAGTCGGTTCTCCATCCGTAGTTTTTTATGATAAAGAGTATATTCCAAATCACAGTGATATTGAATTAAGAATTCCGGTTATGGATGATGACAATAAAGGTGTATTACAAGAGTGTGAAATAAAAAAGCTAAATCAGCATCAAATTGTTACTACTATGCATTATGGCAGCTATGACTATATAGGTTATGCTTATATGGCATTAGAAGAGTGGGTGGAAAGTAATGGCTATATAATAGATAGTCACCCATATGAAGTTTATATAAAGGGACCTGAATGTGATTGTTTAGTAGAGGAGTATGTTACACAAATTTGTTTTTTAGTTATGAAAATAGAATGAGGATAAGGATTGACATTAACATTATGTCAATCCTTATTCTATATATGTAAGCAATTTATCATAATAAAAAGGGGAAAGAATATGAAAAGAAAAATCATGATTATTTGTCTGATTCTTAGTATGATATGGGTTTCAGCATGTACTCCTGAAGTAGGAGAAGGCGAGAATGGTAGCTCAGTTCTACCTAATCAGTTGCCCAAAAATGTAGTGTTTAAAAATGGTACAATCTATACTTCTAATGAAAAACAAGACATCGTAGAGGCTGTAGCCGTTAAAGAAGGGAAAATTACATTTGTTGGTTCAAACAAGGATGTAGAGGGATTTATAAGTGAAGATACGAAAGTGGTGGATTTACAAGGACGTTTTATCCTCCCTGGTTTTGTGGACAATCATAATCATATATTTGAAGCGAAATCACCAGCAGCAGGGAATTGTAGTGTCTCACCAGATGCTTCTCTGCAAGAACAACGCTCGTATTTAAAGGTTTGTAAAAAAGATGTTAAAGATGGGGACTGGATAAGCGGAACTGGATTTAGTTTAGAAGAGCTGTTAAAAGATATGGACGAAAAATCAGAACAACAAACTCCATTACAAGTTCTTGATGAGTTATTTCCTAATAATCCAGTGTTAATTATGGAAAGAACCTCTCATTCTGTATGGGTTAATTCAAAGGCACTCGAGTTAGCTGGAATAAATAAAGATACGAAAGATCCGCAAGGCGGAAGAATTATTCGAGATCCTGAATCAGGAGAACCATTTGGTATTCTTTATGATGCAGCAGGGGATATCGTGATGGAAAAAGCATGGAATTCCCAGCCCAATCTCTTTGAAAAAAATTACGAAGGCTTGTTAGACGGTTTAGATGAGGTTGCCAAGAATGGTATTACTACAGTAGGCGATGGACGTCTCTATTGGAAACGAGGCTGGTTAGATGTTTGGAATAAAGTATATGATGAGAAAAAGCTAACAACGCGAGTAGTACTTCGTCCGTGGGTATATCCGAACTTAAATGAAGCAGAACAAATGGAGTATTTCAAAAAAATTAATCGTGATGATGTATCATCTCGAATGCTTATTAATCAAGTGAAGATGTATAGTGATGGAATTAGCATTAACAGTACAGCTAAAATACTAGAAAAATATAAATTTGAGTGGTTTAAAGGAACGCCGTATGGCTTGAACTATATTCCGGAAGAAAAAATGAAATGGTGGTTAACGGAGCTTAATAAAATTGGTTACGGTGCACTCATTCACACAATTGGCGATGGTGGGGTAAGAGAGAGTTTAAATGCGATTGAAGCAGCGAAAAAAGAAGGCGCAAAGCAGCCGTATACACTTACGCATGTGGAAATGGTAGAAGATAGTGATATAGATCGTTTTGCTAAATTAGGTATTAGCGCTGATTTTCAAGTAGGTCATGATTTTGCAGAAGATCCAAAACAAAGCTGGGCAAGTACGTATTTTTCAAATCAGCAAATGAAACGAATTATGCCGTTAGGGCGGATTTGGAAAACAGGAGCAAACGTATCACTTAGTAGTGATTGGGATGTAAATGAACTCAATCCACTAGTGACGATTTCGAATGCATTAAGCATTGATGACAAGGGTTTGTCTGATGTATACGCAGCTATTGATGCTTATACAATTAAGCCAGCGAAAGCATTAGGGCTTGATAATATAACTGGCTCGATAGAAGTTGGAAAATCAGCTGATATGATATTACTAAATGAAGATATTACTAAAATGAGTGCCGATAAGATTCCAAATGCGAAAGTATTAGTGACGGTTTTACAAGGAGAAGTAGTGTATCACAAGGAGAAATAAAGAATCGCTTTATAAAATTACTACAAGTAAATGAATATATTTCTGTTGACCTTAACACGATGTCAAAGTATAGACTGTACTTACATTCAGAGAAGGGGTGAACAAGTATGAGAAATATAGAAAATAGTTTGTTTTATATGCCTGCAGAATGGGAGAAACATGAGGGGACATGGCTCCAATGGCCTCATGATAAAACGCATAGAGGTGAAGGTTACAGAGCTAAGTTAGATGATATTTGGATAACGATGGCGAAGGAGCTTCATTACGGAGAGAATGTGCATATTGTTGTATATGATGAAGAAGAAAAAACACATGTCCAATCGAAGCTAATTGAAGCGAAAGTCAATATGGATAACATTGATTTTTTAGTTCAAAAAACTGATGATATATGGATAAGAGATAATGGACCGATATTTGTAAAAGATAAGGAAGAAAATCTCTGCTTAACCCACTGGGTCTTTAATGGTTGGGGGGATAAATATCCGTATGAAAATGATGCTGTTATTCCGGCCGAAATAAGTGAAATGTATAGCATTCCAAAAGTTAAATCTAGTGTCTGTATAGAGGGCGGGGGAATTGAGGTAAACGGAAACGGGACCTTAATGGCAGCGAAAACTTCTATTATAAATGAGAATCGAAATCCTACACGAAGTCAGAAAGAGATTGAAATGGAGTTGACTAAATATTTAGGAGTAACGAATTTTATATGGATAACCGGTATTCGCGGTGAAGATAATTATGATGAAGATACAGATTATCATATTGATGGTGCAGCACGTTTTGTAAATGAAAATACGATTCTTTATGAATATGATCCTTTCGGGGAAGGTGAATCATACCTTTTGGAAGCGTACGAAAAGCATTATCAAGAATTGCGACAGGCAAGAAATATAGATGGAAGTCCATTTCAACTCATCCCAGTACCAGTAACAAGAAAAGTGGTAAAAGAGGCAGACTGTAAAGGTTCGTATTTGAATTTCTATATTGGCAATGAAGTTGTATTGGTTCCTATATACGGTGATGAACATGATAAGTTAGGACTGCAAATCATTGAAGGGCAGTTTCCAGGAAGAAGAATCGTTGGTATTCATGTAAATGCACTGTATGCGTATGGTGGTATGATTCATTGTGTGACGCAGCAGCATTTAGAGTAAAGTGATTCAAATGAAAAAAGCATGCAGAGCATATACTCTGCATGCTTTTTATAATGCTGAAAACTCTTCAACAAGTGAGCTAAAACGATTTAGTGCACTTTCAATCGGTTCTGGCGTAGTTAAATCAACACCAGCTTTTTTAAGTAGGTTTAATGGATAATCAGAGCTTCCACCTTTAAGGAATTCGATATAGTTTTTCTGAGCATTTGAATCGCCGCTTAATAATTTATCGGCAATTTGAATGGCAGAGGCAAATCCAGTTGCGTATTTGTACACGTAAAATGGACGATAGAAGTGAGGAATTCTAGACCAGCCGTATTTTACTTCTTCATCAAATACAAGTGAATCACCGTTATATTCTCTAAATAACTTTTCATAAATTTCACTAAAGACTTGGGCGTTTAATGGTTTACCTTGCTCGGCCATTTCATGTGTGATTTTTTCAAACTCAGCAAACATGATTTGTGTAAAGAAAGTACCTTTAAAGCTCTCGATAAAATGGTTAATTAAATGATTACGCACGTTCGTTTCTTTTGCTTCTTTTAATAAATAGTGAATTAATAACACTTCATTTACTGTAGACGCGACTTCTGCAACAAAGATAGTATAGTGTGCAGAAATTCTTGGTTGGTATCCGTGTGAGTAATGCGTATGCATACCGTGGCCACATTCATGAGTTAGAGTGAAAAGGCTATTTAAATCATCGTGATGATTTAAAAGAATGAAAGGATGAACACCGTATACACCAAAGTTATAAGCGCCAGAGCGTTTTCCAGGTGTTTCTCTCACGTCTATATAGCGTTTATCTTTAAAGCTTTTTAATGTTTCTATATATTCTTCACCTAAAGGAGCTAGTGACGCGATCATTATGTCAAACGCTTCGTCGTATGGAATGTCTTGCTTTACACCTTTTACTAAATCAACACTCAAGTCGTATTGTCTTAGTTCATCTACATTTAATTTTTCTTTTCTAAGTTCATTATATGTATGTAATGATTGAATGTTTTTTTTCGTCGTATCAATTAAATTTTCATATACTTCTTTCGGAACCATATCGCCAAATAATGATTTTTCTAAAGCTGATGGATATTTTCTTAGCTTTGAAACAGTAACATTATTTTTAATAGCTGCGGATAAAGTAGAAGCGATAGAGTTTTTTAACTGAACATATGGTTTGTAATAAGCTTTATAGGCTTCTTTACGTTTCTCGCGATTCTCATCTTCTATTAACTTTGCATACATTCCACGCGTTAAATTTACTTTCTCTCCATCATCAGTAGTCACGTCGCCAAATAGTATATCTGCATTATTTAACATGCCAAATGTATGCTGCGGGGAGGAAAGTGCTTCACCCATTTGTGATAAAATCTCTTCTTGGTCCTTATTCAATACGTGTTTTTTATAACGGTATAGTTCAAATAAGTCTTCTTTATAATATTGTAAGCCTTCTGCTTCTTCTATGTAAGCATGTAATGTGTTTTCATCTACGCTAAGTAAGAATGGGGAAAAGAAAGATTTAGCCGCACTTACTTTCACGTGTAATTGTGATATTTTATCGACAAGGGATTGAGCGTCAGTATCGCGTGTATCAAGATCAGATTGTAATCGTGCATAAGCGAACATTAAAGATATTATGCTAGAAATTTCTTCACTCTTTGTTAAATAAGCTAATAAACTATTGCCATCGTGAATATTTCCATTAAACTCGTGTAGTTCATTCGTTAATACTTCAATTTTATGAAAATCGCTTTCCCAATCGTCAATTGTATGGTAAATATCCGTTAAATCCCATTTTTCTTTATCAGCTACTTGTAGTCGATCTTTAAGTTCAGTCATAATCATTTCCTTTCTAAATATGTAGTTATATTCCTATATAACTATGAAATACAACAAATTGCAAAAAATCCCTGCTGGAAATTGAAAAGCCTTGCTGTAAATAGCGAGGCTTAAACAGTTATAGTGTAATTCCGAACTTTGAATGTAAAAGATTTGTATATTGCTCGTCTGTAACTTCTTCTTTAGATTTTTTACCGTCTTTTGTTATTGTAAGACTATCTTTTGTTAAAGAAGCGTGTCCGTCATGTGTAAGTTTTACAATAAGAGGTACTTTGTTAAATGGTGAGCCCTTATGTTCAACGATGATTTTTTGTGCTGCATTCGCTTTCGTTTCATCCACTTTTTCTATATAAAATGCATAGCCTAACGTCCAATCATCAGCAGAAGATTGATCCAGAAACTCATTGTTTTTACGCATTTCTAAAATGTAATTTCCTTTTTCAGTTGTTTCTTTGCGAATACGATAATCTCCTGTTACTGAGTGAACGACTTCACCTGAGAAAGGAACAGGTGCAAGAGGTAAGTATGATCCGAATCCCACTTCAATTAAATAAAGTGCATGATGAAGTTTTAAAACAGTTGCGATATGTCCGGAATCGACAGCCCATATAGAGTTTGCAGCATTATAAACTGTCCCTGAAACTAAATAAACATCCAATCCAAAGTCTTTAAGAAAGTAATACATAGTAGGATTTAGTTCATAACAAAGACCGCCACGGTTGTTTACTAAAATTTTTTCTTTTAAATTCTCTTTTGATATTTCTTTAAAGTTATTTTCGAGAATATTTAAGTTTTCAAATGGAACAGTTTGCGCCATTCTATACATAATTTGAGATAAATCTTCAAATGATACGGTTTCTTTTTCTTCTATATGTAAACGTGCGAAAAATTGTTTTTGAAAGTCTGTCATAGAAATCCCCCCGCCATACTTTTATAGATAAATTGTATACAATTTTGAATGCGATGTGAATTTTAAACTATGTGGGGTACTTGTGGAATAGTTGAATTCATATTTTGAAAAATAATGTGAGAGATTAAAAGATTGTTACTTTACTAACTGTAGAACGAATATTATAATAATTTTGACGAATTATGCAAACGTTTTCTTGAAGGGGATGGTGTAAATATGTTAAAAAGGATTACGGTAGTCTGTTTATTTTTTATTTTGCTTTTTCCTAATATATATGAGGGAAACAAGGCAGAAGCAGCAACGATAAACAATGGAACATTAATGCAGTATTTTGAGTGGTACGCTCCGAATGATGGGAATCATTGGAATCGTTTGCGTTCTGATGCTGAAAGTTTAGCCCATAAAGGAATCACATCTGTATGGATACCACCTGCATATAAAGGGACTTCGCAAAATGATGTAGGATATGGGGCCTATGATTTATATGATTTGGGAGAGTTTAATCAAAAAGGAACGGTGCGGACGAAATATGGGACAAAAGCACAGTTGAAATCTGCAATTGACGCTTTACATAAGCAAAACATCGACGTATACGGTGATGTAGTTATGAATCATAAAGGTGGGGCTGATTATACTGAAACCGTAACAGCTGTTGAGGTAGACCGTAACAATCGAAATATTGAAGTATCAGGTGATTATGAAATTAGTGCATGGACGGGTTTTAACTTTCCAGGGCGCAGAGATGCTTATTCTAATTTCAAATGGAAATGGTATCATTTTGACGGAACGGATTGGGATGAAGGAAGGAAATTAAATCGAATTTATAAATTTAGGGGTATAGGTAAAGCATGGGACTGGGAAGTGTCTAGCGAAAATGGAAATTATGATTATTTGATGTATGCAGATCTTGATTTTGATCATCCAGATGTTGCGAATGAGATGAAAAATTGGGGAACGTGGTATGCGAATGAATTAAATTTAGATGGATTTCGTTTGGATGCTGTTAAACATATTGATCATGAATATTTACGCGATTGGGTAAATTATGCCAGACAGCAAACGGGGAAAGAAATGTTTACAGTAGCAGAATATTGGCAAAATGATATTCAGGCTTTAAACAATTATTTAGCGAAAGTCAATTATAATCAATCTGTGTTTGATGCACCGCTTCATTACAATTTTCATTATGCTTCAACAGGAAATGGGAATTATGATATGAGAAATATTTTAAATGGAACAGTAATGCAAAATCACCCTGCACTCGCAGTTACTCTCGTTGAGAATCATGATTCTCAGCCTGGGCAGTCATTGGAATCTGTAGTAAGTCCGTGGTTTAAACCGTTGGCATATGCATTTATTTTAACACGTGCAGAGGGCTATCCTTCAGTTTTCTATGGTGATTACTATGGGACAAGCGGAAATAGTAGTTATGAAATTCCAGCGTTAAAAGATAAAATTGATCCGATTTTGACGGCACGAAAAAACTTTGCATATGGTACGCAGCGTGATTATTTGGATCATCCAGATGTAATTGGATGGACAAGAGAAGGTGATGGTGTACATGCTAATTCCGGTCTAGCGACATTAATCTCAGATGGACCAGGAGGATCAAAGTGGATGGAAGTTGGAAAGAATAACGCAGGGGAAGTATGGTACGATATGACGGGTAATCAAACAAATACAGTAACAATTAATAAGGACGGATGGGGGCAGTTCTATGTAAGTGGAGGATCAGTTTCCATATATGTTCAGCAGTGAATTGGTGATGGAAAGAAGAGGTAGACTGAAATATAAGTCTTCCTCTTCTTTTTATATTGTTATCATACCTAAATCTTTATTTTAATAAATGAACTAGTCGACTTTTGAAATAACAAGAGATGCGTTGGAATAAATAATGTCACCCGTGGCTTCTCTTATTCGTACTCGTACTCGAAGAACATCTCCTTGGTTTAAAGGTAATAGATCAGTTCTGGCGGATGTAACTCTTACCCCAGAACCACCACCAACTCGTGTAATTCTTTCGTTAATACTTCAATTTTATGAAAATCGCTTTCTTAATCTTCAATTATATGGTGAATATCCGTTAAATCCCATTTCTCTTTATCATCTACTTGTAGTCAATCTTTAAGTTCAGTCATAATCATTTCCTTTCTAAATATGAGTCATATTCCTATATAACTATGAAATACAATAAATCCCTGCTGGAAATTAAGAAGCCTTGCCTGAAATGGGGAGGCTTCAAAAATTATAATGTACGACCGAGCGTTGAATATAAAAGATTTATATATTGTTTTTCGTAATAATAAAAATCGTACTGTGATTGCTATAGAACTAAATATTAGTATGTTTTTAACGTGATTTTAATAGATGTTATATTTGCTTTACGATAAAATGATTATAGTGTAAAATTACACTATAAGTGTAAAGTGACAATGAATGGGTGTTTTTACACTTTTGGTTATTAGGGCTTTCTAAAGCAAGATGATGAGTTTTTATTATTAATGTTAGCGGAGACAATTTGATGTAGCGGTTATTAGAGGAAGTTCTTTATATAAATCGTAATTTTAAATTTTTAAGGGTATTTCTGTATAGGAAGTAGTAGAAAAAGGAGAGGAAATATGAAAAAAACAAAAATGAAATGTAGCATAGTATTTATTTTATTACTATTAACATCATGCGATATAACGGATGAAGAACTTGAACAAAAAGCACAAAGTTATACAAAATCGGAGTATGGTATTTCTGTTAAACTAAACCAAGTTGAAACACTGGATAGCGGAAAAGATTTCCTTGGTCCAAAGTGGCGGATAGTTTCTGTACAGCAAGTCGATGAACCGTATTTGCAATTTCAACTTTCTTTCGAGGGACAAATCTCTCCAAAAGTAAATAATGATAACTATAAAATAAAAAAAGAAGCGAATGATTTACAAGAAAGATTCAATACATATTATGAAAAAAAAGAGAATAATACTATCCTTATTTTCGCTCAAATACAGGTGGGGGATACTGTTTTCGATAAGAATGCCGAGAAAGAAATAGCGAAGAAAAATTTGAAGCAGTATTATACGGCAGTTTTTAGAAGTAATACTGTTTTAGATGTACACAATCCTGTACATATGGAAACATTAGCGGAGGCTGCAAGAATTATTAAGGAATTTAATAAAACGATTGAAAATAGTAAGAGTAGTGTGGAAGATATAACGATTAAGCTGCCAGACGTTAATAAGGATGTATTAAAAAATATTGCAGTAGATTATATATTAACGGCTGAAGATGCGAAAAAGACCCTTGAGAAAAAGGCTGATTATATGAAGGTTTTACAGTCTACGAAGTGAAAAAAGTGACATTCCTCAGGTGTGAAAGGCAATAGTCTGGCACCTTTACTTATTACAAAACATATAGTATGATGATTTCAGTAAATTAGATTTCAATGACTATAATATAAATTAATGAGAGGTGCTTTTTGTGAGTGCGGTAGGTACTAAATAGGAAAAATTTAATGAAATAAATCGGATGAGACCAGGGGATTTTTATGTACATCATACCCCTAATTTTGTCATGGATTTATTTCGAAACCTATGAAGATACCTACAATACTTTATAAAGCGTGTAATAAGGGGATTGCCATCTGTTTTTTATGGCTTATTTTCTCATATGTTATTACACTTGCCTTGTAAATGTAAAAGCTGCGGTATCCCCGCAGCTTTTTTGTATATGTTTTTAATGTATAAAAATAGTAATTGAATAATGTAGAACTCATTGGAATCTAATGAGTAGGTATCTTCATTTATGATATAAATCAATCATAGTGAGGAGAAACAAAATGAATACGATGACTTTTGAAAAGTTACAATATAACGAATTAATGGAAATAGTGAAATCATATTGTGTAAGTGGATTAGGTAAGGAATTATTAAATAAATTAGAGCCGAGTACGAGTATAAAAGTAGTGAGAAATCGCTTAAATGAAACGACAGAAGCACGAGCTATAGTAGATGCAGAAGGGCATGTTCCTTTCTTCGGAATTTCCAATATCGCTAGTACAATTCAAAAATTAGAAAAAGGGATGATTTTGGATCCAGCGGAGTTAGTGAGCGTTTCAGACTTCTTACGTGGGTGCCGAAAGATTAAAAAGTTTATGCTAGATAAAGAATTTTTTGCGCCAGTATTAGCTTCCTATGCAAATTCAATGACTGAATTTAAAAGTATTGAAGAGGAAATTAACTTTTCAATTAAAGGAAATAGCATTGATGCAGCGGCTAGTAAAGAGTTAAAACGAATTCGAAATAACATTGATTCTGTAGATGGGAAAATAAAAGAACGTTTAACGAAGTTTTTAAATAGTAGTGCAAATAAGAAGTATATTCAAGAATTCTTTATTAGTAAAAAGGATGATCGCTATACGATTCCAATCAAATCTACCTATAAAAATCAAGTTGCGGGAAGTATTGTTGAAGCTTCCGCTAAAGGTTCTACTGTATTTATAGAACCACATACGGTTACAAAGTTAAATGCGGAGCTCGCAAGTTTGAAAGCAGAAGAAGCGATGGAAGAGTATCAAATTTTAGCGACTTTATCAGGAATGGTATTAGAAAATATTTATCATATAAAAATTAATATGGAATTGATTAGTCAATATGATATGGTATTTGCGAAAGCGAAGTTTAGTAAATCAATCGATGGAATAGAGCCGAAATTAAATGATCATGGCTACATTCATTTAGTGAATTGTAAGCATCCGCTTTTAAGTGGGAAAGTAGTACCATTAAACTTTGAAATCGGTCAAAACTACCGAAGTTTAATTATTACAGGACCAAATGCGGGTGGGAAAACAATTGTGCTAAAAACAATCGGATTGTTAACATTAGCGACAATGTCAGGCCTTCATATCGCTGGAGATAAAGAAACAGAAATTGCTATTTTTGAAAATGTATTTGTAGACATTGGTGATAATCAAAGTATCGAAAATGCACTAAGTACATTTTCATCTCATATGAAAAATCTTTCTGAAATCATGAGGATGTCAAATAATAATACGTTACTGTTATTTGACGAAATAGGAAGCGGTACAGAACCGAATGAAGGTGCGGCGCTTGCGATATCTATTTTAGAAGAATTTTACCTTGCGGGATGTATTACAATTGCGAGTACGCATTACGGTGAAATCAAACGCTTTTCAGAAATGCATGGTGATTTTATGAACGCAGCAATGCAATTTAATAGTGAAACACTAGAGCCACTTTATAAATTAGTGATCGGTAAATCAGGTGAAAGTAATGCACTTTGGATTGCGAATAAAATGAATGTGAGAGAACATGTACTGCAAAGAGCGAAAGAGTATATGGGAAATAAAGAGTACGCTCTAGAAAAAGTGAATGAAAGTAAAATTAAAAAGCCGAAATTCGTGCAGGAAAAAAGAGAAGTGCACTATGAATACAAAAAAGGCGACCGTGTGAAATTATTAGATCATAACGATTTCGGGATTGTATATAAGGAAAAAGATAATTTCTATAATGTCGTTGTATATTATAACGGTGAATTCGTTGAAGTGAATGTAAAACGTATTACTTTAGAGGTAGCGGCGAAAGAATTATACCCAGAAGGATATGATTTAAATACACTATTTGTTGATTATAAAGAAAGAAAAATGCAACACGATATTGAGCGCGGATCGAAAAAAGCGCTTCGTAAAATTGAAAAAGAAATAAGAAAGAATAGAGGATAATATAGAATGGTAACGATTAGACAAGAACAAAAAAATGATTATAGTAAGACAGAAGAAGTTGTAAAACAAGCATTTTTAAATGAAGAATTTAGTGATAAAAAAGAACATGAACTTGTAAAACGTATTAGAGAATGTGACGCGTTTGTTCCAGAGTTATCTATCGTTGCGGTAGATGAAGAAATAGTTGGTCACATTATGTTATCAAAAATTACAATAGAACAGGATGGAACTTCTGTAGAATCATTAGCACTTGCACCAGTATCAGTTGCTAGGGGCCATCAGAAAAAAGGAATTGGCGGAAAACTGATCGTAGCTGCTTTAGAAAAAGCGAAAGAACTAGGATATGAATCTGTTGTGGTATTAGGGCATCCAGAGTACTATCCGAAATTTGGATTTAAAAAAGCATGTGAGTGGAATATAAAAGCGCCTTTTGAAGTGCCTGATGAAGTGTTTATGGCGATGGAGCTAAGAGAGAACGCTCTTCAAGGTGTAGAAGGAATTGTACAATATTCGAGTGCTTTTGCTGAGTAGGAGTATCGGTTAAAAAATGTAATCATAAAAGACGCTATCTTTTTGTAGGGATATACAGAAAGATAGTGTTTTTTATTAAGAAAATCCACTTACGTATATTTTGCTCAATAGATAATTGAGATGGTAAGATTAACATAGAAAGTTAAAGGGAGAGAATATGATGAAGAAGCGAGAAACAGATGCTAATGAGAATTTAGTTACGTTATATGTTACAAGACATGGTAAAACAATATTAAATACGAACCATCGCGCGCAAGGTTGGGCAGACTCTCCGTTAGTAGAAAAAGGTGTGGAAGTTGCCACAAATTTAGGAATGGGATTAAAAGATATTCATTTTACGAATGCGTATAGTAGTGATAGCGGCCGAGCGATTGAAACTGCTAATTTAGTATTAAAATATAGTGAGCAATCAAAATTGAAACTTGAGAAAAGGAAAGATTTACGAGAATTAAATTTTGGTATTTTTGAAGGTGAAAAGCTTGAAAATATGTGGGATGTGGTTGGAAAAGCTGCGGACGTTGCATCGCCAGAAGAACTCATGAAGTTTTCTATTCAAGAAGTGATTAATCTTATTAGAGCAGCAGACCCTACGAAACAGGCGGAAGATTGGGAATTATTTTCTACTCGTATAAAAGCAGAGATTGATAAAATTAGTGAAGAAGCTGCTGGAAATGGTGGCGGTAACGTTTTAGTTGTCGTTCATGGGCTTTTGATTACAACCTTAATAGAAATGTTAGACAGTAGCAAAACAAAACTTGGAGTGGAAAATGCTAGTGTGACGAAGATTGTATATCAAGATGGAACATACACAGTCGAGTCGGTTGGAGATATGAGCTATGTTGCACAAGGGAAAGAAAGTGTGGAGGAAACCTTCGCTGAGTAGTAGCGTAAGTGTAAAGCGATTTGCCGCTGTTTTTGTTAGATGTTTAAGCTGGGGGGAAGGCAATGGATTTTCATGATTTGATGAAATTTAAAGGATATATATATTTAAACAAATTGTTCGAACCAGAAGATAATTCACTGAAGGTGCTTATTGATAGATGTGAAGTTAACGAAACTAAAAGCCTCGTAAAAATCACAGATGAGGTTGAATTAGAAGCATACTCCATTGATGTTGATGAAAATCTATCAATTCTGCAATTGGATTTTGAAACGTACGTTGCTTACTCCATTACTAATGAATCGTTTACTGTAATGGATGATTACGAAATTTCAGAGGGTGAAATCTTTAAGGTTTACTCGAAATCAAGATATTTAGATTTTGTTAAAGCAGGAACAATTGCTGAATTTATATTTCCTGAAGAGCAGTTCATTCACTATCAAATTCCTTGTTTGAACCATATAATCGACATTATTTCATATGATGAGCCGGAAATTACTGAAATAAAAAGAAACGAATAAAATTCCATAATAAAAGAGCATCGTAATCGATGCTCTTTTATATGTTTATTTTTCCTTTTTAAATTGGAACGATTACGGGATCAATAAAATCTTCCCTGTACTTTTTCTGCTCTCTAATAATTCATGAGCACGGGCACCATCTTGTAAAGAGAATGTCCTAGGACTTGCGATGTTTAATTTTCCACTAGCGATCCAATCAAATAATTGAGTAGAGCGATTTTTACGTTCTTCATACGTAGTAAGCACGTTCCAAAGGTCTCCGCCAGTTAAAGTTTTTGAAGTATCCATAAGCATACGTGGATCTACAGGCGCAGGATTACCACCAGCCATTCCGTAAAATACGACAGTACCACCAATTTTAGTAGCGCTAAAGCTTTCCTCTAATGTAGAACCTACTGATTCATATACTACATTTACGCCAGCACTATTAGTCATTTCAAGTACTTTCGTATGCCAGGATTCAGTATATAAAAATACGTGATCGGCGCCGGCTAACGTAGCTACCTGTGCTTTTTCTTTTGATGATGTTAGACCAATTACTTTTCCGCCTTGTAGTTTAATCATTTGAACGAGAAGTTGACCAACACCGCCAGCCGCAGCGTGTACTAAAGCTATATCACCTTGTTTTATTTGATAGCTATCTTTTGTTAAATAGTGTGCAGTTAATCCTTGTAATAATACAGAAGCAGCTGTTTCAAAAGAAATAGATTCAGGAAGTGGAATTGCTTTCTCTGATGGAACAGCTACTAGTTCTGCGTTTGCAAATGGGACATCAGCAAATGCAATACGATCTCCAGGATGGATAGTAGTAACTTCAGCACCTACTTTTTCAACAATCCCAGCCCCTTCATAACCTAATATATAAGGCGGATTTCCAGCGAGATGATAATCGCCGCGGCGTCTATAAATATCAGCGAAATTTAAACCGATTGCTTTCGTGCGAACAAGAATTTCATTTGGATTTATGATTGGATCATGTATTTCTTTATATTGTAGTACATCAGCGTTTCCGAATGTTTCGAAACAAAGTGCTTTCATATGGAATACCTCCATTTATATTGTTTGTAGATGTTCTTTATCATACAATACAACTATCAATAGACAAAGAAGATTATTTCGATGAAATCAATCGATAATATCGATTGAGAAGAGGGATGATAAATGGAGATAAAACAATTAATTACATTTAAAGTGGCTGCAGAAAGTTTGAATTTCACACAAACTGCGAAGAAATTAAACTTTGCTCAGTCGAGCGTGACAGCGCAAATTAAAACGTTAGAGGCTGAGCTAGGTACGCCGTTATTTGAAAGATTAGGAAAACGTCTTTTCTTAACTGAAGCGGGCAGGAAGTTTCAATTATATGCTGATAAGATGATTGCACTCAGTAATGAAGCAAAAATGGCTGTGAAAGATGATGAGGAAATAGCAGGTACGTTAATAATTGGTGCGCAAGAAAGTCAATGTACATACAGGCTTCCTTCCATATTAAAAAGGTTTAAAGCACAATTCCCTCAAATAAAACTTATATTTAAACCAGCGCATTCCAATAAAGATGCGAAAGAACAATTGATGGAGGGGAAAGTCGATCTTGCATTTATTTTGGACGAATGTAAAACAGAAGATGTTCTGCATGTAGAGCCACTTATGAAAGAAGAATTAAAAGTAGTAGCTACTCCGGGGCATCGTTTGCTTGAACAACCTTTCGTTTCTACAAAAGATTTAGAGAGCGAAACACTTTTACTAACAGAACTAGGTTGCTCATATCGGACTTTATTTGAAGAGTTATTTCGCGCAGAAGATGTATATCCGGCAAATAAAATCGAGTTTGTTAGTGTCGAGGCAATTAAACAATGTGTCATTGCAGATTTAGGTATAGCTGTTTTACCAGCGATAGTAGTAGAAAAAGATATACGAGAGGGAACGATAAAGGAATTAGTCTTAAAGAATACAATCACTCCGATCTATACGCAAATCGCTTGGCATAAAGATAAATGGATGACAGCGCCGTTACAGCAATTTATTGATGTAACGAGGGAGTCTTTTACAAAGAAGTAAGTGGAGAAATATTTGTTTTATACGAAAGAAGAATAGCACTTTTGTATAGAGAAAACCGATACTTGGATGAAACAAGTATCGGTTCTTTATAGCATATTTTTATAATCACTTTTAAGTATTGCCATAATAATTTCATCCGAGTACGTATCGTTATAAAATAAGGATTGACGTAAGGTTCCTTCTTTTACAAACCCAACCTTTTCATAAGTTCTAATGCCGCGTAAATTATGGCTAAATACTTCTAACTGTAAACGATTTAATGATAGTTGTTCAAAAACAAATCTTAAAACAATTTTAATAGCTTCAGTTCCATAGCCTTGTCCTGTTAATGCTATGGACAGCATTGATATTCTGAATCCTGCTCTTTTGTTCTCCTCATCGATATCTAAAATCGACAACTCTCCAATCATTTCGTCAGTACTTTGTAAACAAATAGCGAAATCATAGCGACTTGAATCATTATTTATATGATCTATATGTGTCTTAATTTGCTCCAATGAAAAAGTGGGCTTAGTTCCAGTCATATAACGTATCTCTGTATCCATCGTACTTTCTAATATAATGGATGCATCTAGTTCGCAAAGAGGCCTTAAATAAATTCTTTTACTCTCTAATCTCATTATAATTTTCTCCTTAAGGTTGGTGATAGAGTATATAAATATTTTTGATCTACATGGAAGAAGAGCTTTATTTTTTGTATTGTTTGAAAAGTATGTGTCTTACTTTGATATTACATGAATTTTATAATGGCATGGTATACCTAAAACAAATAATAAAAGTTTTATACACAACAAAATACATCATCAAACTTTTTGCTAATATCATTATTATTGTTTTTCATTCTGCTTTTAAATGAACATGAGTTTTTATAGATATTTTTAGTGGGAAATAAGCATGTACCACTAATTTGCACCGTAGTTAAACAAGAATTAAATAACGTTATTGTCACTTTACAAGAGCATGTTTTGATTGGTTCTCAAAACATGCTCTTTCTTTTTGTTTGTTTATCCCGTATTAACGGATAGGCCGATAGAGTAGGGAGGTTCCTTTAATGTTTTGGAATAATTTAGCATAAGTGATTTTCATATCTCTAAATTTATGCTCTAATTAAAATAAAGGAGGCAAGTAAATGGGGAATGAGATTAAACGATATGTAATACGCACTTTTATATTTACATGGATACTATGGGGGCTATTAATTAGCTTAATAAAATTAAACATTACGACATTTGGTACACCGTTAGCGATGATATTATTTGTTTTCGGAGGGATCATGCCATCAATCATTGCAATTAGTTTAAAGAAAAAATATGGATCAAAAGAAGAGTTTAGAGTATTTATTAAAAATATTGTTAATCCTAGGCATCACTTTGTATGGTATGTTCTAATCGTTGTTCTAGCTTTTATTAGCTGTTATCTTCCAACGATATTTGGTGGAGCAACGATGCAAAAACCATTATACGTGGCATTACTTAATTTTCCAATAATGATCATTGGTGGCGGTCTTGAAGAAATTGGATGGAGAGGGTTCTTACAACCTGCCCTTCAGAAGAGGTTTTCGGCATTTTTTAGTACGGTTATTGTGAGCGTTATATGGGCTATTTGGCACTGGCCGTTATGGTTTATTCCGGGTACCAATCAAACTCAAAGGGATTTTATAGCCTTTATAATTACGACAATTGCCGTATCTTTCTTACTAACTACAATTTTTAACGCAACTAAAAGTATTTTTATGTGTCTAATTTTTCATGCGCTTCTTAATTCTTTTTGGACTGTGTACGTGCCAAATTATAAAGTTTTACCAGCATTTTCAACTATTATTTTCGGTATTTTCGTTTTTATTGTGTATAAAGTGGTAATAAAAAGAAAAAAACTATTATTGATTAGGTAACTGAAATAATAAAAGGAAACATATTAATATATATTTTAAATGGATATGAAACTAAGCAATAAGAACACGACACAAACATAATTAAAATATAATAAAAGTCTTCAAGTTTGTGCCGCAAGAAAATTTGCAAAACTATAAACAACATCAAAAAGAATGAAGAGCCTTTCCGTTTACATAAACAATGTTAACGACAGTTATAGTAGTTCATTTGTTAGAACAATTGAATTAACTAAGATCTGTGTCAGGAGGATTGTATCCAAGGTGACGAGCCATCGATACAATCTGTCCTTTATGATGAAATTCATGTGTCTCTGTATGAGTTAAAAGCCATAGCGGAGTTGTGCTCCAAGATTCTTTTTGCCATTTCACTTCATTTGCTATATTTTCGAGCCACCGGTCATTGTATTCATCTAAAAAGCGTTGTACAGTTTCATCTACTATTTTAAATCTAGCACGAACTTTCGAAACATCTGCATGCTCAATTTCATAATCGCTAGCAAATGAAAACTCTGCTCGTTTTTGTTTAAATGCGAATGATCCAAGCCAGTATCGATAGCAATCGGCTACGTGAATATGGGTCTTTATAATGCTACCGCTTCCGAAGTTAGGAACCGTACTGTGCAATTTTTCTTGTGGAATTTCTTCCAAAAATGTAAATAGAGTTTCTCTTGTAGAGCTAATAAGATTATATTGCTGTTTTAAAACATGTAACATGAAATTAACACTCCTCTTTTATTTACTAAACTATTTGTGTAGTAAGTAATTCTATATTTACGAGAGGTGAACCTTTTTATTATTTTTACTAAGCAAATTAGATGTATTTCTTCATTGTTTCTGATAAATTAAACAAAGTGAAACTTTAATAAGTTGAACATTCTTAGTTCGTAATAAATTGTACATGAAGAAGGGGAACGATAAAATGAATAGAATAATTGGTTTAAAACAATTTGAAATAACGCGCGGGGCATTACTTAAATTTATGGATACGCTAGATGATAAAACTGTGGATACGCAGCCAGAGGGTTTTAACAATACAATTCGCTGGCATATCGGTCACGTGTTAACAGCAGCAGAAATTTTCATGTTTGGAAGAGAATTTAAACAATTGCCAACAGAATATCCAGGTATGTTTGGGTATGGATCAAGACCATCTAAATGGAAAACAGAAGGACCAACGTTAGAAGTGTTAACGGCCCAATTAAAAGAACAAGCAAAACGTATTAACGAAATTCCAGCAGAAGTATTTGAAAATAAACTTCCAGAGCCATTTTTAGGGTTGGAAACAGTTGGAGAGCTTTACGGTATGATGCTTTATCATGAAGCAGACCATATTGGGCAAATGAAGGCGATGGAACGTATTATTAAGGCTCTTTAGTTTTTGGTAAAGTTTAATTGCATATAAAAAACGAAATCACAGATGTTTTGTCAAAATTGAGGTGTAAGTAATTACAACCTTATTTTTCACAATACAGGTGTAATGTTAAATAATATATAGACAAAAAAGGGTAGATAATTTATTATCTATCCTTTTTTGTTGTTGAACTTCTTGAAGGATTATGAACGCTAATCATCGTGATGCTGATGAAGAAGGAAAGAAAACCAACCTATTAGGATAAAGAAGCATCTTAAATTTTATGGTAGTTATTATTTTTTTGTATTACTTAATAGAAAAATATTGAAAATAATACAGAAGAAAGTATAAGGTTGCAAAATCTGTATGAAATAGGGTATTCCTAAATATGGAATATACGTATAATAAAAGAGAGGAACTAGAAAATGGGGGAATACTATGATTACATTGGAACAAAAGTTGGAGCAATACACACATACATATGCACAGTTAAAAGGAGAACTAAAATGGAAAACGAGTGATTCTCGAACAGGTATGATGATTGCTGCTATGTATGCAAGTAGTGATAAATTGTTTGATCTCGCCCGTTTTTTAGAAATTAGTAGTTATATTAAGAATCAGGTAGGGATGTTTTCATACTTAAAGTCTTATCATCGCTTTGTGGTGGCCGCAACTTTAGATATTCACTTTACAGATTACAAGGAAGCTTTTCGGAGGTTTTTAGATTTATATGAACAATTGGTCGCTGGTGGTTTTAGCCGAAGTATATTTACTTATCTCGCAGCAGCTGTGCTTTTAACAGAAGAAAATGAACAGCATGGCATGCACGTTCAGCGTTCGATGCAAGTATATAAACGCATGAAAGAGGATCATCTTTTTCTTACAGGTACTAATGATTATCCGCTCGCGGTTTTATTAGCAGGACAATCAGAGAATGTAGAAACACTTATGGACCGTGTAGAACGTCTGTATCAGAAACTAGCGAAAGCGGGTTTGCGTAAGGGGAATGATCTTCAATTTTTAAGTCACATTCTTTCACTAAAGAAGGATGTCCGTGAAGAAATGTTAGTTGCAACATGTACAAACATATGGCATTTGTTAAAACGAGAAAAGGTAAAAGTGAAACAGATGCATTATCCAGCTATCGGGCTACTAGCGTTACTTGAGGATGGAGAAAAAGAGATTCATTCTATTAAAGCATTTATTGAAAAATTGCAGGGAGAGAAATTGTTCCGTTGGCATACAGATACAAATATTCTTATTGCTATTCAGCTGTTCGTAAGTCAGAAAGGTGAGGAAAGTAAAGCTACTAGCACAGGTTTACAAACTATGATAGAAGTCCTCATACAAGCACAACAGGCAGCTATGATAGCAACGATTGCCGCTTCATCTGCAGCAACCTCTTCTGCTAGTACTAGTTCATAATGTGCAACTGCTTATGCTCTTGTAAATTATAATGCCTTTGATGAGGACGGTTTAAAAAATATTATTAAAAAAGGCCCATCACTCTCTAATGAGTGATGGGCTAACTGTTTTTACAGAGTGTATTTCTTTTTTATTGGACAAGTAGGGAGGATAAGTTGTTTTACATGAAACATTTCTTCACCTTTGATATTTTTATTTGAAAAGTCAAAATAATAACTCAGTATACTATAAATTTGAAAATATAACATCGCACAATTTTGCATGTATTTGTAAGTTTTAGAAGGGAATTGTAATAAGTATTTTGATAGTTTAACAAAGTAAAAAAAATAGTTTGCTATTTAAAAAAAGTGGGGATATAATATCTAAATGAAAATGATAATTATTATCAATAATGATTATAAATAAAAAATGATTATAAAAAACAACTGAATATAAAGGATGAAATGAAACATGTTACATAAGTCTACTGTACATGCTGGTAATAATCGCTGGATACATATTAAGTTCATTTCTTTCATGAGCTTAACAATTTTATGCTTAATTGGATCTATATTTTTAGCCGTTGCATTCGGTGCAAAGGATATTCATTTGCAAACGGTGTGGGCAGCGGTTTTTGATTACAATCCGAAATTAACGCAGCATCAAATTATTTATGAATTAAGGCTTCCGAGGGTAATTGGTGCGGCAGTTGTAGGAGCAGCTTTTGCAGTCGCTGGGGCTGTAATGCAAGGAGTAACACGAAATCCTTTAGCTGATGCAGGGGTGCTCGGAATAAATGCAGGAGCGATGTTTGTAGTAGCACTTAGTTTTGCTTTTTTCCCGCATATGCCGTATTCCTATTTAATGATTGTCTCCTTTATTGGAGCTGTTTTAAGTACAGTACTCATTTTTATTATCGGATCAGCAACATCAGGTGGGCTAACGCCGATGAGGTTAACGATTGCTGGAGCAGTTATGGCAGCGCTTTTACACTCATTAAGTTCAGGTATTGCAATTTATTATGACTTAAGTCAAGATTTAGCGTTTTGGTATGCTGGTGGTGTTGCGGGGGTTAAGTGGGAACACTTGAAATTTTTAGTGCCTATTATTCTCATAACGATTGTTTTTGCGACAGTGCTAGGGCGATCTATTTCACTCATATCAATGGGGGATGATGTTGCTACAAATTTAGGGGTGAAAACGAACCGAACGAGAATACTCGGGATGATTATGGTAGTGATTCTAGCAGGTGTTTCTGTTTCAGCTGTTGGTTCTATTGGATTTGTAGGACTAGTCATTCCGCATATTGCTAGAAAATTAGTTGGTGTTAATTATCGGCTTATTATTCCTATGTCAGCATTATTAGGAGCTATGTTATTGGTATTAGCTGATTTAGGGGCAAGAACAGTAAATCCTCCTAAAGAACTTGCGATAGGAATTATGGTAGCTCTTGTTGGAGTTCCGTTCTTCCTTTATATAGCACGTAAAGTTGGGAGGGAGTTATAAGTGAAGGATCTTTTTAACACGGATAAAAAGAGAGCTATTACTGTAACTACAATTTTCGGATGTATAAGTATCGCTGTAATTTTGATTAGCTTAAATACGGGGACGCTGAGCATCGCACCGCTCAAAGTAATTCAAACGCTTTTTGGCTATGGTGATTTTGAGAGTGCAACCGTGCTATACGATTATCGTATGCCAAGAATTATAATCACCATGTTAGCCGGTATTGGCCTTGGGGTTTCCGGTGCGATTTTGCAAGGGCTATCTCGTAATGCACTCGCAGATCCTGGTATTCTCGGATTACATTCGGGTGCATCTTTCGGGCTTATTGTATTTGTTACTCTCTTTCATTCTATTAACGAGAGTGCATCGATTTTAATACCGTTATTTACATTTGGCGGAGGAGTGTTAGCTGCATTTCTTATTGTTTTGCTTGCGAGTGATCGGTCAAAAGGTTTACTTCCCATTCGACTTATTCTTGTTGGTATTGCAGTTTCAGCTGGTTTTAGTGCACTTTCGTTATTTTTCTCGCTCAAGTTAAATGATGAGACGTATACATTCGCTTCTAGGTGGTTAGTTGGTAACGTGTGGGGAAGAGATTGGATTCATGTTCTAGCATTATTACCTTGGATTTTGATACTAACTCCGTACGCATGGCTGAAATCTAAAACGTTAAATGCACTGTCACTAGGTGATAGTGTAGCAGCAGGACTTGGTGTATCTGTTCAAAAAGAACGGTTACTACTCTTAGCTACAGCGGTAGGATTGTCTTGTGCAAGCGTATCAATGGCAGGGGGAATTGGCTTTATCGGCTTAGTTTCTCCGCATATTGCAAGGAAGTTAGTAGGTAGTACATATCAGCACTTCCTTCCGCTAGCTGGCATTATTGGAATGATTATTTTAGTACTCGCAGATACGATAGGTCGTTCTATATTCGAGCCAAACTCTATTCCAGCTGGTGTAGTAGTGGCGGCTTTAGGAGCACCGTATTTTCTTTATTTACTTACAAAAACAAAATAAATACTTCAAAGAGGAGAACATATGAAAAAGAAACTTACTATTTTATTTAGCATCATGTGTATTTTAGTATTAGCAGCATGTGGTCAAACGAAATCTAATGAAGAGGCAACGAAAAAAACGGAAAAAAGTAATGATCCAAAAATCGCCTCTATGTCCATTCACTTAACGAATAATTTACTTGCATTAGGAATTACACCAGTAGGTTCTGTTATTGGTGGAGATTTAAAAGATTTCTTACCGCACGCAAAAGAGCAGTTGAAAGATACGAAGAAACTAGGCGTTGTAACAGATCCAAACATGGAAGCATTACTACAATTAAAGCCATCTGAAATTTATGTGGATGAAAAATATGCTGGTAAAGATGTAGCGAAATACGAAAAAATTGCAAAAACACATTCTTTCAATTTAGATGAAGGTACGTGGAGAGATCAGTTAAAACAAGTTGGTAAACTTGTAAATCGTGAGAAAGAAGCAGATAAATATATTCAAGACTATGAAGAACAATCAAAACGAGTGAAAAGTTTAATTGATAAAGAGCTAGGTAATAACGAAAAAGTAATGGCAATTCGTGTTACTGCAAAAGAATTACGAGTATTTAGTACGAAAAGACCGATGGGACCAATTTTATTCCAAGACTTAGGATTACAACCTGCAAATGGTGTAGAGAAAATTGATGGAAACCGTCCTTTCGAAGTCATTTCACAAGAAGTATTACCTGACTTTGATGCAGATGCTATTTTCGTTGTCGTTAACAGAGATGATAAAGCGAAAGCTGCATTTAAACAACTTCAAGAAACACCAATTTGGAAAGATTTAAAAGCTGTTAAAGGTAAGCACGTATATATTATTAATGACCAACCATGGCTTGACTATTCTGCTTTAGGTAACAAAATGGCAATGGATGAAGCGGAGAAAATGTTTACGAAATAATACAGTTTTGCTATTAGGAAAGGCCCTCTAAATTTGGAGGGCCTTTCTGTTATTGTTAGAATAAATGAAAAATTATACAATGAAGTTAATTTAGTATAAAGGAGATGTGCCAATGTCAGCGCTTATTGTATGTATCCAGTTTATAAAAGAGTTTATGGAACTAGGGGATAAATAGGCTAGAATAAGTATCCCCGCTATTTAATAAAGGGGGAGTTTCAGATGACAATTAATCTTTTTCAGGATAAAACAATTAAATTATCAGCTGTTAGAGAAACGGATGCTAAAGAAATGGCTAAGTGGCAAGAGGATAGTGAGTATTTAAGAAGTGTAGATACAGACTTAGCATGCCCGCAATCTTTACATGAAATATCAAATGATGGACTATTTAAGGGACGAAGATCGAATAGTATTTCTTTCATGTTAAGAACAGTTCAAGATGAGCGCTTAATTGGTTTTGTTGCAATTCATGGCATAGAGTGGAATAACAGAACAGGTTTATTAGCAATTGGTATAGGAGATGCAAATGATAGAGGGAAGGGATATGGAAGAGAAGCAATCCAGCTTATTCTAAAGTATGCTTTCTATGAATTGAATTTACACCGCATCGGTCTCGATGTTATTTCGTATAATAAATCTGCCATTGCACTGTATAAAAAGATGGGTTTTCAAATGGAAGGCTGTATGAGAGAAGCAGTTCAGAGAGATGGAAAGTGTTTTGATCGTATCATTATGGGGATATTGCGGGATGAATGGATTGAGCTGCAAAACTAGTAAAAACATACAGAATAATTGTATAGTGTGGTGAGGAAAATCTAATATTCAGATAATCAGAAGGGAGGGGTGTAATAATGGAGGGTTTCTCTCCATTAAGAGAGTGTTTATATCAGCTAGAGGAACGATTACTTAAGCCAGAGGTTCGCACATCTCAAAAAGAGCTTAAAAAGATACTTGCAGATGATTTTTTTGAGTTTGGGAGTTCTGGTAAAGTTTTATATAAAAATGAGGATATCGATAAAAATGGAATAGGCGTGGTAAAAATGACTTTAAGTGATTTTGAAGTACATCCTTTATCCAAAGATGTAGTATTAACTACTTATCGAATATTCAATGAAACAAATAATCAACACTCGTTACGTAGTTCAATTTGGAAATTTAGAGAAGGAAGGTGGCAAATGTATTTTCACCAAGGTACACCTGCTAAATTTTAATGAAGCTATATTTTTTAGGTGTGAAAAGAAACTATAAAAATAGAATTGTTGAATATATAGTATGCAGGAGAAATAATAATAATTGGCGAATTTTTACAGTGTACTGATTGAACTTATAAGGAGTTATGCGAGATGAATTTAGAAAAAGCAAAACCAGTAAATGAAGAGGTCGCTGAATTAAAAGAACTAATTAAAGAATTACACGGAAGTGTACATCAACTTCAAAGTGAAGTACAACAATTAAGGCACGAGAGACCGGTTGTTGAAGTGAGAAAAGGTGTTCAATTATCACCGGCAATCGTCGGACAAATTGGTGGTATGATTTTAGGTGGATTAGCAATTATAGGTATATTTTGGTGAAGAAAAAAGGTTTGCAGCACCATGCTGCAAACCTTTTGTATTTGACGATATAATTTCATGCAATACAACTTTTACATTAAGTAACGTAAATAAATGTAAGCATGTGATAACAATAGCGCAATGATCGTTAAGGGGAAACCGATTTTTAAGAAGTCCATATAAGAGAACCCATGTCCTTCACGTTTTGCAATACCAGCAACGACTACGTTTGCTGATGCTCCAATTAACGTTCCGTTTCCTCCTAAGCAAGCTCCAAGTGATAAAGCCCACCATAGTACTTCGATTTGCGGAGAATCGACAGATAGTCCGAGTCCTGTAGCTAAATCTTGAATAAGCGGGATCATCGTTGCGACAAAGGGGATATTGTCAATTGTCGCAGATGCGATGCCAGATACCCATAAGATAAGTATAGCAGCGAAACCGATATCACCATTTGTTACGTCGATTACTTCTTTAGCGAGTGAAGAAATTAGTCCGATATCAATTAACCCGCCAACGAGAACGAATAATCCGGCAAAGAAGAAAATTGTTACCCATTCGACGTGAGCGAATATATCTTCTATCTCATGTTCTTTCGCTCCGATTAACATCAGTAGAGTAGCACCTGTCATCGCAATAACGGCAGCGTCTACATGAATAATAGAATGCAGTACAAAGCCTAAAATAGTTAGTCCTAAAATCGTAATGGATTTTAAAAGGAGACTTTGATCTTTAATATAATCTTTTTCATTTAATGCCATTAATTTTTTAATTTGCTCAGGTGTTGTTTTTAGTTTGTTACGATACATGAAGTAAATAATGCCAAGTGTAACGATAGAAATAATAATTACGATTGGAGCTAAGTTAAGTAAAAAGGCATTAAAGTCTAAATGCTTATTTGCTGATCCAATCATAATGTTCGGCGGGTCACCGATTAATGTTGCTGTTCCGCCTATATTTGAAAATAGTACTTCTGAAATTAAATAAGGAACAGGATTTACTTTTAAAATACGTGTAATGGATAGTGTAACAGGAACGATTAATAATACGGTTGTTACGTTGTCCAAAAATGCAGAACCGACAGCGGTTAATAGGGATAGTAACAATAAAATGCGGATTGGTTTTCCGCTAGCTGCTTTTGCTGCTTTAATGGCTACAAATTCAAACACGCCGGATTGACTCGTAATATGTACGAGAATCATCATCCCAATTAAAAGGGTAATCGTTTCCCATTGAATATGTGATGTGAAAGCGGTATGTAAATCTACAACGCCAAAAATAATCATAATAGCAGCGCCGAATAGTGCGATTACAGCACGATTCAATTTCTCAGAAATAATAAAGCCGTACGTGACTAAAAATACGGCAATTGCAAAATAATATTGCCAATTTGCTACTTCATGTGCTGATTGTTCCAATCATGTCACCTTCTTTAAAGTATGTATTCAATTGTCGAAATGTATCTCGCTGTATGAATACGGGATAAAATATATTGTAGCAAATTCAAAAAAGAAAGAAAACTATTTAACAAAGTGAAGGAAAAAATATGATTTTTACATATCATATAAAAAATATAAAAAACACAGTGCAAATTATTAGGAAAAGTGAGCGTTGTCCTCTAATATAGAGATAGCAATTTACATTATTTTTGCGTAAAATGGTTTAAAGAGGTGAATTCCGATGGAAATAGTAAAAGATAGTTCTCTTATTCAAAATGAAATTGAACGTTTTGTAAATAAAGATGTATATATTCATTTAGAAACGACGAACGGAGCGTATGCGTCACACTTTAATGAAAAGATGATGACAGTTGGAGCATTCATTCGAAATGCAATTATTCGCTTTGAGCGCGGGAAAATAACTGGAACAAACCCATACCGAGTTGGTTTGAAAATGGATCATGGCTGGGTATATGCAGAAGGTATTACGCACTGGGAAGTAGACGATAAAGAGCGTTTATTACTCGCAGGGCATGATAACCAAGGTCGCTTAGCGGTAGCGCTTGAGTTAAGCTTAACGCCATTTAAGTAAGAAGGAGGGGAACTTATGGAGAGACATGTACTTGTTGTATTTCCGCATCCAGATGATGAAGCATTTGCTGCGGGAGGAACAATTCGCTTATTAACAGATCAAGGAGTACCTGTAACATACGCATGTGGTACTCTTGGACAAATGGGACGTAACATGGGGAAAAACGTATTCGCTAACCGTGAAACGATTCCAAATATCCGTGAAAAAGAATTAAAAGATGCATGTGAAGCGATGGGGATTCAAGATTTAAGAATGCTCGGTTTCCATGATAAAACGTTAGAATTTGAAGATGTTGATTTCGTTGCAGATAAAATCGAAGCGATAATTCAAGAAGTAAATCCATCTCGAATTATTACATTTTATCCAGAACACGGCGTACATCCAGATCATGATGCATTTGGCCGCGCTGTAGTTCGCGCTGTATCACGTATGCCAAAAGAAGAACGTCCAGCCATTCATGCGGTTGCGATTACGAGAAATCGAGAAGCTGTACTCGGTGAGCCGGATGTTGTAAATAATATTAGTGAAGTATTTGAGCATAAATTAGCTGCACTAGGTGCGCACCGTTCACAAACAGAAGCAATGCTTGAAGAAACACATGCAAAAATAAAAAACAAAGATGCAGCAACATTAAAATGGTTGCAACTTGAACAATTTTGGACTTATAAATGGGAGTAGGCTAGAAGGATATCTTCTAGTAGCTCTTACATAGAAAAAGCGCCGTCACTTGTGATGGCGCTTTTTTGGGGTGAAGTGTGATGTGCTATTTTTTCGTACTAGCCAAATACATGAGCATGTGGAATTTTTCGTCTCTTACATGATAGTCGAAATAAGGTCCTGGATCTGTACAGTAACCAATATTTTCATTTTGCATGATTTGAAATCCGTTAACTGATAAATTCTCTTCTAAGTATTTTGGATATAAAATATGCTCATGGGAATTTGGATATAAGGCTGAAATATTTTTCAAGGATTTGGCCGAGCTATCATAATACGAGTATCCACCGACAATTTTTGAACTGTTATGTAAATAGTTTTTTAGAACGTGACTTGGGAACGCTGGGTTGAGCAGTGAAAAATCAGTTATTGTAAAACTATCCACAAAAACATCGATGCTAAGCGGTTTCAATGGTAGATTTAAATCGGAATTCAAAATATAAAGGACGCGTGGCTTCGTATTCATACGCTCAATTCTATTTCTAACCTTCTTGAGCATTGCAAGCGAATAGCCACTGAATACATAGGATGCGCTCGGTTCAAGAATGTCGATATATTTCGGTAGTGACACAAAAGCGTCAACGTTTGTTTCCACGACTAATTTGTTTTTTAAATCTATATTTTGTAGAACTTTTTGAAATTGAAAATTACTTTTTTCAAATAAGTTAATCATTTTGGGATTAATCTCTTTAATCGTTTCTTTATCGTAAAAATAAGATGGATAAGGTGACGTCTCGTACAAGTTCGCGGTAATGATAATACCCTCCTCGATAGCTGCTTCGTATCCACAGTTACAAGTTAAACTCCCCGTGTTAATGTAGACTTTTTTAATCGTTACATCTTTCATTTCAAGTGGAATGCGGCACTTCGGACAATAGAGCAGATTTACAAAGTCAAGCGGGATTCCTGTAATATCCTCTTCTTTGGTTGAAGGTGAGTTTGGTTGAACCGCTTTTTCAATCAATTGGATA
This sequence comes from Bacillus silvicola, assembly GCF_050524305.1. NCBI lineage: Bacteria > Bacillati > Bacillota > Bacilli > Caryophanales > Bacillaceae > Bacillus > Bacillus silvicola. The sequence continues at coordinate 368,811 of NZ_JBNGVC010000012.1, read as the reverse complement.
GCTTTTGATATGTCTTCTTTTTTCTTAGTCAGCTCATTCTTTTTATCATTGAGCAAGTTGTTGTAGTAGTCGATATCCTCATGGTCCGAGAAGTTTGTGACACGCCGATACGATAAAATTCGTTGGATTTCTATCAATGAAAAATGAAATTTTTTCAGTTCAGTAATAAAAGCCATGTCGTCTAAACACAATTGGTTCATTTGATACTGGGTGTTTTTTTTGTCTGGTATTAATAATCCAAGTTCAATGTAATAACGTACGGTATCAGTTGTAACATGAAAAAGCTTCGCAAATGTACCAATTTTCATAGATGTCCCCCCGATGAAAAAAGTGGAGTTACTCCATTTTTTTCGCAAAATGAATTTAAAAAACTCTCAAATGGGTATTGACTTGGAGGAAACTCCAAGTCATATGATTAACTTAATAAGTTTGAATATTGTGAATATTTTTGAGTGTATTGTAACATACATGTCACGAAAGGAGAAGGATTAGCTATGGATAAGATGGATCGAATGGATACTCTCTCATTGTGGACAGCGACTGCAAACAGCTATGACAAAGGAAAAACTCTTGAAGGAAATGAAGAAGCAGATGTTGTCATTATTGGCGCAGGTTTCACAGGTCTTTCTTCTGCATATCATTTGCAAAAATTAGGAAAGAGTGTCATTGTCCTGGAGCAGGAAACAATCGGGTATGGCGCAAGTGGTCGTAACGGCGGGATGGTATTGCCAGGCTATAAGCCAACGATGCAGGAGCTTGCTAAGAAGTATGGTGCGGAAGAGGCGAGACAACTTAACGATCTTTCGCTGCTTAGTGTTGAACTAGTTAAAAACATCATCGATGAGCATCAAATCAACTGTAACTTTAGAAAGACAGGTCACATTGTGGCGGCTTACAAAGCCAAGCATTTTGAAGGATTGAAACTTGAAAGTGAATACTTAAACAAAAACTTTGGATATGAATGTAGCGTGCTTAATCGAAGTCAGTTGCATCAAGAAATTGATTCCCCGCAATATTATGGTTGCTTAGTCGACGACTCGAGTTACTCGTTCCAACCACTGAACTATGCAATTGGTTTGGGAGAAGCAGCTAAATCGATAGGTGCAAAAATCTTTGAGCATTCGAAAGCACTATCTATTGAGTACGGGCGAAACAGTGTGAAAGTTGTTACAGAAAAAGGTGCTGTTACAGCGAAAGACATTATTGTTGCTACAGATGGTTACTCCGGAAAAATCATGGCTGAATTGAATAAAGGAGTACTGCCAATTTCGGCACGTATTATTGCTACTGAACAGCTTCCAGAATCGCTGGTGAATACCGTCATTCCTAATGATCGCATGGTTTTTGATACAAGCAGTTTCCTTTACTATTTCAGGCGCACACCAGATAATCGGATCGTATTTGGCGGTGGCGATATTCGTCCAAACTTAGGTGATGCTGTTTATCAAAGTGTTTACGATGCCATGGTTAAAATAATGCCGAAACTAGAAGGAAGTAAGATTGATTACCGGTGGGGTGGATTTATCGGGGTAACGATTGATACATTCCCAGTTATTGGCAGATCCAAAGAGGGCGCATATTTCGCAACGGGTTATACGGGCCACGGCGCGTCTCTTTCGACATTGTTTGGTAATTTATTGGCACAATGGATCGTTACGGGGAGTGCAGGTGGATATAGATTTGAAAAGGAACGCCTCAAATCATTCCCGTTCTATAATCAGAAAACGATGCTGGTCAATATAGCACATATTGGTTTCAAAATGTTAGATATTATTGCGTAAAGGAGAGTTGTTATGAAAATTAACATGTTCATTGACGGAAAATGGGTAGAAGCATTATCGGGTGCTAGACGAAACATTATCAATCCTGCAACCAGTGAGGTTATCGCAACGTCAGCTCATGGATCAGAAGACGATGCGAAGGTAGCAATTAAGGCGGCTCGTAAAGCGTTTGACAGTGGAATCTGGTCAAACTTATCGGCTGATGAAAGAGCTGATTATCTATATAAGATTGCAGACCGTCTTGAAGAGAAGACAGCTGAAATTGCCCGTTTGGAAACTGCAAATAACGGTAAGGTTATTCGTGCAACAATCCATGTGGATATCCCGGTATCGATTGAATGCTTCCGCTATTATGCTGATTTGATCAAAGGTATGAAAAAGGAATCTTACACTCGTGAGGATTCTTCGGAAACGATTATTATTCATGAACCGATTGGTGTTTGTGGACTTATTGTACCTTGGAACTTCCCGCTTATGTTAGCCGTTTGGCAAATTGCTCCTGCGCTTGCCGCAGGGAATACAATTGTAATTAAACCTGCCGATGTCACTCCTGTAAGCGTTTTCAAATTATTTGAAATTATCGAAGAGGTTGGGCTTCCGAACGGAGTGGCAAACTTGGTATTGGGACCTGGCTCAAAGGTTGGGAATGAGCTTGCAGAGAGCCATGATGTTGATAAAGTAGCCTTTACCGGTGGAACAAAAACAGGTCAAAGTATTATGCGTGCAGCTGCAGGCAATATGAAAAAAATCACACTTGAACTTGGTGGGAAATCTCCACTTATTGTGTTCGACGATGTAGATTTTGAAATCGCAGTCGATAATGCGATGTTTGGTATTTTCCACAATGCTGGGCAAGTTTGTTCAGCTGCATCTCGTTTACTTGTACAAGAGACTATTTACGATAAGTTTGTTGAAAGATTGGCTGAGCGTGCGAACAAAATTGTAGTTGGCAACGGGGAAAGTGAGAACATTGAAATGGGAGCTCTCACAAATGAGTCTCATATGAATGAAGTTTTACATTATATCCAAAGAGGAATCGAAGAAGGTGCAAGATTAGTTTGTGGTGGTAATCGCTTAACAGAAAATGGGCTTGATCGAGGGTTTTTTATTGCGCCAACAATCTTTGCTGATGTAAATGCGAATATGTGTATTGTTAAGGAAGAGATTTTTGGCCCAGTCCTTGTTGTACAGAAATTTAAAGATGAGGAAGATGCCATCCAAAAAGCGAATGATTCCATTTATGGATTAGCCGGTGCTGTATTTACTGAAGATATGGACCTGGCAAAACGTGTCATTAGTAAATTACGTGCGGGAATTACTTGGATTAATAGTTATCATCTCGCTTATGTTGAAGGGCCTTGGGGCGGATATAAGCAAAGTGGAATAGGTAGAGCATTAGGTGCTACTGGGCTGGAGCACTTTATGGAAACGAAGCAAATCAATATCCACCAGCATGCAAATCCGGTAGGGTGGTATGCGAATTAATTGAGCTTAACTTGCTATATAAATTATTTGTAAGGGGATATGCTCATGAAAATAGTGGATAACCGTCCGTCATCGAAAATAGAGCAACCAGAAATAATGAATAACCCGGTGGATGATTCAGTGCTAGGAACCAAAAGTATTCCGTTACTATATTTACGGTTTGCTTTGGCAGGAATTATGGCTAACGTAATTCTAGGAGTTGTATCGGTTGTCGATGGCTATTTCGTCAGTGGCTTTCAGGAGCTGGAAATCGAAGGGATTGGAATTGGATTTACGGTCATGGTTATTACCCGTATGATTGGTGTTCTTTTAGGTGTGGGAGCCGGAGCGGTCATTTCACTTCGACTTGGAAAAGGGAAGATAGAAGAAGCTAGAGGTATTATGGGTCAAACTTTATGGTTTACTCTTTTTCTTTCCGCTTTGATAGCTGTACTTGGATTGGTCTTTGAAAATGAAATTATGATTTTATTCGGAGCAAGTGATGAAGCGCTCCCGTATGCGGTGCAATATAGCCGACTGCTATGGATTTCATTGCCATTAACGATATTGGCCGTTGTATTAAGTATTTTAACTAATATCGATGAAAAACCTGGATTATCAATGAACAGTTGGTTAGTCGCAGCAGTTGTTGCTGGGATTACAGAATGGATTATGGTAACGAAGTATGACATGGGGATGATGGGTTCTTCATGGGCCAATACGATTTCGCAATCGATCCCTGTTCTCCTAATCTTTTATTTCTGGTTTGGTAAAACAAAACTTAAGCCGAAAATGAAAGATATGATGATTAATCTCAAGACCATTGGTGAAGTAGCTTGGACGGGCTTTGCATCTTTCTCGAGTCAGTTTATGATGTTTTTTGCCATTATTATCTTCAACAACTTACTACAAAGCTACGGTGGTGGGCTGCACGTTGCCGCTTTCACGATTCAAAATGGTTACATTACAAATCTCCTCGCCTTAGCAGCGCTCGGTGGGATGACAGGACTTCAACCGATTATTAGTTATAATTACGGTGCGGGAAACCTTGATCGTGTTAAGCAAGCAATTAAAATGGGGCTCATTTTTACAGTTTCCTTCTTTGTGATTGTGACAGCCATACTAATCATTTTTGCAGATCCAGTTGTGTCATTTTTCTCCGGTGGTAATCCTGAATTGCAGAAACTGGGCATTTGGACGACGGTTGTATTCAATTCTTTGTTTATGCTTAATGCAGTCAGTTTACTTATCTCCGGTTATTTCGAATCACAAGAGAGGAATTGGATTGCAACGTTTATTAATGTTAGCAAAATGCTATTGTTCTTGTTCCCATTTCTATTTATTTTCCCGAAATTCTGGGGTGTGGAAGGTGTATGGTACGCAGGTCCTGCTGCAGAAATTCCAGGCGTTCTCATTGCCATATACTTTATGAGAAAAGAATTCAAATGTTTAAAAGTTACAAATGTTAAGACGGTAGATTTATAGAATTGATTCCTTCAAAATTACCAATAAGAAAGAGAGAGGATCATCATGTTTTTTGCGAAAAAACTTACGGCAGAAGAAGCAGGGCAACTAGGTGTTCACACATGGGAACCATGGGTAGGCGAACCGAATAAAGGAACGTGGCATGTAGAAGAGCAGGAAGTTTTCTATGTGACAGACGGTGAAGTGTTTATTACTGTTGATGAAAAAAAGTATCATATTACAAAAGACTGGGTCGTTTCTTTGGCTAAGGATCTTGTTTGTGAATGGGATTGTCCAGTGTTTTTGAAAAAGAATTATAAGATGAACCATGAGATTGATCTGAAATAATGTGAACTGGGAGTGGACAAATGCTAAGCAGATGGCTGCTCCTGCGTATTAAATGGACAAGATTAGTAATGTTGGAGATATGTAAATCAGTTTATATATAATCAGATGAATGCGCTTTCTTCCGAGAGGTGTAATACAAAGGACGGTTATCTTAAAATAGGAGGTTTCACCATGGCAGTAACGAAAAATGTACAAACGTTGAAAAATTATATTGGCGGACAATGGATAGAATCCACAAGTAAACAAGTTGAAGATGTACCAAATCCAGCAACAGGCGAGATTATTGCTCGTGTGCCACTTTCGACTAAAGAAGATTTAGATAGAGCTGTAGCAACTGCGAAAGAAGCATTCAAAACTTGGAGAAGGGTCGCTGTACCTCGGCGTGCTCGGATTCTATTTCGTTATCAACAGTTACTGATTGAAAACTGGGAAGAGTTAGCGAAACTCGTTACCCTGGAAAATGGAAAAAGTTATAAAGAAGCTTACGGTGAAGTACAGCGAGGGATTGAATGTGTTGAATTTGCCGCAGGTGCACCTACTTTAATGATGGGAGAGCAACTTCCTGATATTGCGACTGGTGTTGAATCGGGGATGTATCGTTACCCGATCGGAGTAATTGCAGGAATAACGCCATTTAACTTTCCAATGATGGTGCCATGCTGGATGTTTCCACTCGCGATTGCATGCGGAAATACGTTTGTATTAAAACCATCTGAAAGAACACCATTGCTGGCTAATCGCATAGCTGAACTGTTTAAAGAAGCAGGTCTTCCAGGTGGCGTGCTAAATATTGTGCATGGTGCACATGACGTCGTAAATGGCATTCTTGACAATGAGGATGTGAAGGCTGTATCTTTCGTTGGTTCTCAACCTGTGGCTGAGTACATATATAAAACAGCAGCAGCTAACGGTAAACGTGTACAAGCTCTTGCAGGTGCAAAAAATCATTCGATCGTATTAAAAGATGCGGACCTTAGTTTTGCAGCGAAAGAAATTACAAACGCTGCCTTCGGTTCAGCTGGTGAAAGATGCATGGCCGTGGCTGTTGTTGTTGTGGAAGAAGACGTTGCAGATGAGCTCGTTAATAGACTGCTTCAAGAGGCGAATGCTATTACGATTGGAAGTGGGCTGGAAGAAGGTGTGTTCCTTGGTCCCGTTATTCGTGACGGACATAAAGAGCGTACACTCGGATACATTCAATCTGGTATAGAGCAGGGAGCGACACTTATTCGTGACGGACGTGAAGATGATGCAGTAAACGGTAACGGTTATTTTGTTGGCCCAACAATTTTTGACAATGTGACACAGGAAATGAAAATCTGGCAAGATGAAATCTTCGCACCGGTTCTTTCTATTGTACGTGTAAAAGACTTGATGGAAGCGATTCATGTTGCTAATGCATCACCGTTCGCAAATGGTGCATGCCTGTACACCGATAGCGCGAAAGCTATTCGTGCATTCCGTGAAGAAATTGATGCAGGTATGCTTGGGGTCAATCTTGGGGTTCCTGCTCCAATGGCATTCTTCCCATTCTCAGGTTATAAGAAATCCTTCTATGGTGATCTCCATGCAAATGGAAAAGATGGCGTAGAATTCTATACTCGCAAGAAAATGCTTACGGCTCGTTATTGAAAGATTGATCCCGTAAAAGCCCGATTGGTGAGGGCTAATAATCGGTGGGGGATGAACAAAACCCGCACTGATCAAAGTTTCACTTTATGTGAAACCATAAAAGAATAGAATGGAGTTGGTGATTGTGCAAGCGACAGAGCAAACACAAAGTTTGAAAAAAGCAGATGAAAAGTACCTTTGGCATGCAATGAAAGGAGCAGCCCCTAATCCAACGAATTTAATTATCACAAAAGCAGAAGGGGCATGGGTGACGGATATTGATGGAAACCGTTATTTAGACGGTATGTCGGGTCTTTGGTGCGTGAATGTTGGGTATGGTCGAAAAGAGCTTGCAAGAGCGGCTTTTGAACAGCTTGAAGAAATGCCATATTTCCCTTTGACACAAAGCCATGTTCCTGCTATTAAATTAGCAGAGAAATTGAATGAATGGCTTGATGATGAATATGTTATTTTCTTTTCTAACAGTGGATCGGAAGCAAATGAAACGGCGTTTAAAATTGCTCGTCAATACCATCAACAAAAAGGTGATCATGCACGTTATAAGTTTATTTCACGCTATCGTGCTTACCACGGTAACTCAATGGGTGCTCTTGCAGCAACAGGTCAAGCGCAGCGAAAGTATAAATATGAACCACTCGGGCAAGGGTTCTTGCATGTAGCACCACCTGATACGTATCGTAATCCAGATGATGTTCGTACACTGGCAAGTGCTGATGAAATTGATCGTGTTATGACATGGGAGTTAAGTCAAACAGTAGCCGGCGTGATTATGGAGCCGATTATTACTGGGGGCGGCATTTTGATGCCTCCTGATGGATATATGGAAAAAGTAAAAGGAATTTGCGAGAAGCACGGTGCGTTGCTCATTTGTGATGAAGTTATATGTGGATTTGGCCGGACTGGGAAGCCATTTGGATTTATGAATTATGGCGTTAAACCAGATATCATTACAATGGCAAAAGGTATTACAAGTGCGTATCTTCCTTTGTCGGCAACAGCAGTCAGACGAGAGATTTATGAGGCATACGTAGGCAGTGAAGATTATGATCGCTTCCGCCATGTGAATACGTTCGGAGGAAATCCAGCTGCTTGCGCCTTGGCTTTGAAGAATTTAGAAATTATGGAGAATGAGAAACTCATTGAACGTTCCAAAGAATTGGGTGAACGACTGTTATATGAATTAGAAGATGTAAAAGAGCATCCAAACGTAGGAGATGTTCGCGGAAAAGGCCTTCTTTTAGGTATTGAACTAGTGGAAGATAAGCAAACGAAAGAACCGGCTGCTATTGAAAAGGTAAACAAAGTCATCAATGCTTGTAAAGAAAAAGGTCTAATTATTGGTAAAAATGGCGACACTGTTGCAGGTTACAATAATATTTTGCAGCTTGCGCCTCCATTAAGCATTACAGAAGAAGACTTTACTTTTATCGTTAAAACAATGAAAGAATGTTTATATCAACTTTAATTTGTTAAAAAGCGGAATAGAATATTGAGAGATATAGCTTTAAATACTGAATGAATTACTCTAAAAGAGTAATTCCGAAAGGGTTGAGTTTATGAAAGCTGATGTTGTCTTGATAAATGGAGAAGTTATTACAGTAGACCAAAAGAATGCAGTAGTCGAAGCTGTAGCAATAAAAGATAAACGTATCGCAGTTGTTGGGTCAAATCAGGAGGTTAAGAGTTTAATAGGAGAACAAACGGCTGTAATTGACCTGCAAGGAAAAACACTTCTTCCCGGATTCATTGATTCTCATATTCACCTCATTGCTCACGGGCTGAATCAGTTGGCGGTAAGTTGTAAAGCTGAACATATTGATTCTATCGAAGCTTTGTTAGAGGACCTGAAAAAGAAAGCCTTAGAAACTCCAAAAGGCGAATGGATACGTGCTTGGGGCTTTAATGAAAACGCTGTGAAGGAAAAGCGTTATCCAACAATTACTGAGCTGGATGAAATTTCAGCTGAACACCCTATTATTGTATCTCGTACTTGCAACCATATAAGCGTAGTGAACAGCAAAGCATTAGAAATTGCGCAAATTAACGAGAACACACCGAACACGAGTGGGGGGATTATTGAAAAGAATCAGGCAGGACGGCTTACAGGAAAGTTAATTGAAGCAGCAAATATGGAGATGAGCGCGGTTGCGAGTTATACGGAAAGTGAAATGATGAAGGCTGTGAAAATTGCATCAGATCATTTCGTTGCAGCGGGCATAACAAGTATACATGACGCAGGTGGATTTGGACCTGAGAGTTACCGTTTACTACAACAAGCTGTGAAGGGTAGGGATATTCGTGTCAGAATATATGCAATGATATGTCAGTTAAATAACTCCCATGAATTTGTTAATAAAATGGTCGAAGCTGGCGTGGTAACTGGTACCGGAGATGAGAGATTCAAAGTTGGACCAGCTAAAATGTTTACAGATGGAAGTAGCACTGGGCCTACAATTGCAACACGTGAGCCGTACTCGAGTGACTCTAACAATTCTGGCATTCTTTATTATAGTGAGGAAGAAATCTATCAAGTTTTAGGTGAAGCTCATAAAAAAGGCTATCAGATCACTGTACATGCACAAGGTGATAAAGCTATTGAAATGTATTTAAATTGTGTAGAAAGGGCGCTAGAGGAATCACCAAGAAAAGACCACCGTCATCGAATCGAACACGCGGGAATTTCTTCACCAGATTTACAAGAGAGAATGAAAAAACTCGAGGTGATTCCGATTCCAAACCCTCCATTTCCATATGAATTTGGAGAGATATATGCCCAGCACTATGGTGAGCGTGTTAACCACATGTACGCTGCTCGTGATTTTATTGATCGTGGCATCATTGCAGCAGGTGGATCGGACGCACCAGTTACTGACTATAATCCTTTATTAGGAATTCACGTTGCTGTCAATAGAAGAAGCAAGTCTGGAATGGAGATTGGTACTAATCAATCTATAAGCGTAATGGAAGCTATTAAACTATACACATGGAATGGTGCTTATGCGAGTTTTGAAGAAGAGATAAAAGGAAGCATAGAGGCCGGAAAGTTGGCGGATTTAGTTATATTAAATGACAGCATTTTAAGTATCAATCCAAGCAAAATTAAAGATTTAAAAGTAGAAACAACTATTATTGATGGTGAAATTATCTATCAAGAAGAACAAACAGTGAAAATTTAACATAAAAAACGCACCCTTCAATTGTAAGACTGTTTTTAACAATTGGAGGGTGCGTTTCCGTTGTATAGTTGCGCTTTTCAAACTGTATTAATTTTCTGAGAGAATAAAAGGTCAGTCATCTACTAACAAAGATTCAGATCATGAACACTAGAAAACGAACATAACCTATCATATAATTGAAAGACTATATTGTAAAATCAATGTTAATATATACCCTCCTATAAGTATTAACATGCGTAATTGAGGTGTTTTCTTTGTTGTTTTATGATCGGATTTCTATAATGGCCCCTCCTGTTCCCTAGCTAAGAAAGTCTTTTTATTTCTGAAATTTTCAAAGTTATAGGAGGGTATTAAAAATGAAAAAAGTCTCAGTACCATCACTTTTGTTAATGATTATTCTTGTAGCATTTCCGCAAATTAGTGAAACAATTTACACACCGTCTTTACCAGACATTTCAAAGGCGTTGCACGTAAGTAATAATGAGGTACAGTTAACGCTAAGTGTTTATTTTGCTGGATTTGCTTTAGGTGTATTTTTTATTGGATGGTTATCAGATATAATTGGTCGTCGCCCAGCAATGTTATTTGGAATTGCAGTATACGGGATAGGAAGTTTCTTATGCTATATTGCAAGTTCCATTGAATTTTTATTGCTAAGTCGTTTTATTCAAGCGTTTGGGGCAAGTGCAGGATCAGTTGTTACACAAACGATTCTTCGTGAAAGTGTAGAGGGGCATAAACGTCATGTTATGTTTGCTCAAATTTCGGCAGTCATTGCCTTTACACCAGCGATAGGTCCGTTAATTGGTGGTTTTCTCGATCAAATGTTTGGATTTAAAATAGTATTTTTAAGTTTAGTAGTTATGAGCGTCGGAATTTTGCTGTATACGTTTGTTTCTCTTCCAGAAACAAAAACGGACTCAGTGACGAATCAAATAAATGTGTTTTCTGTTTTAAAACGGTTGATTACAAATCCGAAAGTAGTAACATACGGTCTATTAATTGGAGGAGCGAATGGTGTTTTATTTAGCTATTATGCAGAAGCGCCGTTTATCTTTATTGAATACTTTCAGTTATCGCCTAGTATGTATGGATTTTTAGGAATCGTTGTCGCTTTTGCTTCAATTATTGGGGCGAAAGTTTCAAAACGTTTACTGGCTACTTATAAACCAGAGAAAATTATATATATCGGTTGTCTTGTAATGACAGGGGGAGCTATCCTTTTAACTGTTATTACTTCAGTTGGATCAAATCCAAACATAATATATATGATTGGATTTTTAGTAGCGATGTTTATATTGCTATTAGGAATTGGAATAGCGTTGCCTAACTGTTTAAGTTTAGCATTAGTAGATTTTCAAGATGTCATTGGTACAGCAGGTGCATTGTTTAGCTTAGGCTACTATGTAATTGTAACGGTGACAATTTGGGGAATGAGTCAGCTTCATACAGGTTCGTTGATGGTGATGCCACTTTATTTTCTGACTATTGCAGTTATCATGGTGGTGTTTACTAAAGTATTTATTTTTGGTAAACAAACTTCAAAAACGATTTAAATATGAAATGGTAAAAGAGTCTCATTTTTTAATGAGACTCTTTTATATTTTATGAAAAAAATTACAGGTATGAATATGTAATTAATGTTAAAATATAACAAAGTTGTATGGTTATAGTTTTTGGGAGGTGAAAATATGTTAATGAATCTAGCATGCGCTCTACTAATCATTTCCGGACTTACAATAGTTATAAGAAAAACTTTCATTGTCAACCACTATCTTTGTAATTTAATGGCATTCTTTTGTGCTTATATGACAACACCTTCTTATATGTTAAATCAACTTTCATTAGTGAAAACAATAGTTGTACTAGTTTTGTTGTTTATAACTTTAGTTCTCGTATACTCACATTTCGATATTAGAGGACTAGCTTTTAACGATTATACAGTGTTTAATTTACCTTCTAGCCGAGTGAATATATTAGTGAAAGAAGGGCTTACTGAAGCAAATATAGAATTTACTTCGGATAAAAATAATATATATTTATCAGGATCTCCTGTTAAAATTCGAATATTAAATAGGCCATTACATACAACTAATATTTTATTTAAAAAATATCCAGATGATATGAAGGGGAAAATTAAAGATATTATTGAGGAAAAGATAAAAGCTGAAGAGAAGAGTTTTCCGTTTTCGGGTGTATTGTTGATTGCTTTAGGAGGACTAATATTTTTCATAAAATAGTAGTATTATGAAATGTTTTTGCGATAAGGTTCGAATTTTCAATTAGAATGAGGTGGAATGCATGCGAAACTTAGTAAATAAACTAAATGTTAAAGCAACTACACAAGAAGATTTACAACAAATTTTAAAACTATGTACAATTTATGATCAAGCCATTTACGGTGAAGTTGATACAACGGTAGAGGATATTAATAACTCATGGAAAGGTATTGATGTTAGTAAAAGCTCTTATGTTGTTATGAATGAAGAAGAAATAATCGCTTATGGAATTTTGACAGGGAATGAAGGGCAGTTTCCATCTGCTGTATTTGTAAACCCTGATTATATAAATCAAGGAATTGAACATGTAATATGGTCAAAGCTTGAAGAGCGTGCTACGGGGCTTGTAAGTAATTCGTCTTGCTTGAATGGCACGATTGTAACACAAGCAAATAATTTCTATGAGGAAAAAGTATTAGAAGAAGATGGATTTATCCCAACTCGTATATGGTGGGGGATGGGGATTGAATTAAAGAAAGATATTCCATCACCAATATGGCCAAATGGTGTTACAGTGCGACATTACATACTAGGTTTAGATGATGGAAGATTACATCAAGCTTTTAATGAAGCATTTGCAGACCACTGGAATTCGCATCCTTCTACGTTAGAAGAGTTTTTGCAGCGTACAGAAAGAGATGGGTTTCATCCTACATTATGGTCACTGGCGATGGTTGAGGATGAAGTAGTTGGTTTTGTCTTTAGTAAAAAGGGTGCTGATAATAAAGCAGAAATTACTCACTTAGGTGTAAGGCGTTCTAAGCGGAAACAAGGATTGGGATTAGCGCTGTTACATCACGCATTCGGTCAATTATACGAAGAAGGGATTTTAAAGGTCCATCTAAATGTAGATTCTGAGAATATTACAGGTGCACCTCGCGTATACGAAGCAGCTGGAATGGAAGTAAAGAGTAAATTCGTTCGCTTTGATAAGGAAGTCCGTGCGAAGGATGTATATGGTATGTAATTTTACTAATATATTATATTTCCAGGTGAGATGGAAATGTAATTCATTTAAATGATGGACAATGACGTTATCAACTATAAATATTGAAGTACATGCTGTATAAAACCGAGGAAGAAATGCTTTCCTCGGTTATTTATATTGTAATAACATTTACACTAGAATCATATTGAATAGATGTATTTTATTTCTAATTAAGTTAAAAATTAAACGTAATCATGCATATTAATTTATTGAAAAAATAATTGAATTTTTCAGATAAATGAATTAATATAAAATAAGTAATTTTAAGATTTATAGAATATTGGAAGATGAAAGGTTTTGAGAATTTTGTTAGGGGCAAAAAACGATTTTAGGATAGCTTTAAAGCTAGTGTAAAATGACGTTTGCTTCATCATTTTCAGGGCCGAAAGGAATTAGGGGAAAGCATCTTGTTTTAAAATGCGGCTATGAATCATCTAAGAGGGGGAAGTGAAGTGGCAAACAAAGAATTGAAAAGAGGTTTAGAAGCACGTCATATTCAAATGATTGCTTTAGGCGGAACAATTGGTGTTGGTTTGTTTATGGGATCAGCCAGCACGATTAAATGGACAGGTCCGTCAGTAATGCTTGCTTATGCAATTGCAGGTATTTTTATCTTCTTCATTATGCGTGCCATGGGAGAAATGTTGTACATGGAGCCAAGTACAGGTTCATTTGCGACGTTCGGTCATAAGTATATTCACCCGTTAGCTGGTTATATGACAGCGTGGAGTAACTGGTTCCAGTGGGTTATCGTTGGGATGTCAGAGATTATCGCAGTTGGGGCGTATATGAAGTATTGGTTCCCAGATTTACCAGCCTGGATACCGGGTGTTATCGCAATGGTTATTCTTGGTGCAGCTAACTTAATTTCTGTTAAATCATTTGGTGAATTTGAATTTTGGTTTGCGATGATTAAAATCGTTACGATTTTATTAATGATTATTGCTGGATTTGGTCTTATTTTCTTCGGAATTGGTAACGGCGGAGAAGCGATTGGTATATCAAACCTTTGGGCAAATGGCGGTTTCTTTACAGGTGGTTTTTCAGGATTCTTCTTTGCATTATCACTTGTAGTTGGAGCGTATCAAGGTGTGGAATTAATCGGGATTACTGCTGGTGAAGCGAAAGATCCGAAGAAGACACTTACAAGAGCAATTCAAAGTACAATTTGGCGTATTCTAATTTTCTATATTGGTGCTATTTTCGTTATTGTAACTGTGTATCCGTGGGATCAATTAAGTACAATTGGTAGTCCGTTCGTAGCAACTTTTGCGAAGGTTGGTATTACGGCAGCAGCGGGACTTATTAACTTCGTTGTTATTACAGCAGCGATGTCTGGTTGTAATAGTGGTATTTATAGTGCTGGACGTATGCTGTATACGTTAGGTGTAAATGGACAAGCACCGAAATATTTCACGAAACTTTCTGGAAATGGTGTACCTTTATTCGGAACAGTTGGCGTAATTATCGGTCTAGCGGTCGGTGTTGTATTAAGTTATATCGCACCGAAAAACTTATTCGTATATGTATATAGCGCGAGTGTACTTCCTGGTATGGTGCCATGGTTCGTCATTTTAATTAGTCAAATTAATTTTAGAAAAGAAAAAGGAGCAGAGATGAAAGATCATCCATTCAAAATGCCATTTGCTCCTGTTACAAACTATTTAACAATTGCCTTTTTAATTATGGTATTAATCGGTATGTGGTTTAACGATGATACTCGTATTTCACTAATTGTAGGTATTGTTTTCTTAGCTATCGTAACAATTAGTTTCTATGCTTTCGGAATAGGGAAGAGAGCTCCGTTAGACGCTCAAGATGATCAAGGGATTTCAAGTAAATAAAGGTAAAAAAGTCCGATTTCATATTTAGAAATCGGACTTTTTTATTAAAACTTTTCTAATACAATTTTCCCAATTGTACGTCCACTCTCAAGCAATGCATGTGCTTTTTTTAGATTTTCTGCATGTATCGGTGTTAACGTATCGTTTAAAGTTGTATGAAGGATACCTTCATCTAATAGCTCACTCACTTTATTTAATAGTTCGTGCTGCGTAATCATATCGCCAGTTTCATACATCGCTTTTGTGAACATAAATTCCCAAACTAGTGTGGCGCTTTTACTTTTTAAAATGCCCATCTCAAGAGGGTGCTCATTTTCTACGATAGAGCAAATTTTTCCTTGTGGTTTAATGATGTCACACATTGCATGCCAATGTTGATCTGTATTGTTTAAGCAGAAGATATAATCTACATCTTTTAGCCCAAACTCTAATATTTGATCTTTTAAAGGTTGGTGATGGTTAACAATATAATCGGCACCGAATTTTTCAACCCAGTGTATTGTTTCGTTGCGGGATGCAGTTGCGATTACATTCAGTCCAGCCCATTTAGCTAATTGAATGGTAATTGAACCTACGCCACCAGCTCCGCCGATAATTAAAATATTTTTAAATGAGTTCGTATCTTTTTTATTATAATCAATGCCTAAACGCTCGAATAAACCTTCCCATGCGGTAATGGCTGTTAAAGGAATTGCTGCAGATTCAGCATCACTTAACGTTTTTGGTTTTTTACCAACAATTCTTTCATCAACTAGATGGTATTCACTGTATGTACCTTGCCTTGTAATGCTTCCAGCGTAAAACACTTCGTCGCCTTCTTTAAATAACATACAACCTTCGCCTGTTTGCACGACAACACCACTAGCATCCCAGCCAAGTATTTTTGCTACATCTTCTTTTTTATCTTTCGGAAATCGAACTTTTGTATCAACTGGGTTAACGGAAATAGCGTTAATTTTTACAAGTATATCTCTTCCTGTGGCAACAGGTCTTTCAACTTCAATATCAATTAAACTGTTTTCTTCTTCAATAGGTAAGTATTCATGTAAACCGATTGCTTTCATTTGTATTCCCTCCATTAAAATAAGAGTCTGTTCTTTTTTATTATAGTAGGTAAAGTGTCGTTATGTAAAAAAGCGGACTCCTTTCTATTTTATAAAGAGCTTGATTAAACATCATTTAAAATGTCTTCATTGAAAGAGGAAAGCCATCGTTTTGATTTTATAAGCGTTGTAACATTATTTTTAAGTTATACTTATTTTTCCAGTGTACCTTGCAATGAACAATACTGAGTGGTATATTATACTTATGAGTTACTTATTATAAAATGGTACTGAATAATAAACAGTAGTGAAAGTCAATTAGAATAGGGTGAACGAACATTGAATGTACAATTTAAAAAAGGAGTTTTAGAACTTTGTGTGCTTGTCTTACTCGATAAGCAAGACCGTTATGGGTATGAATTAGTTCGAAGTATTTCCAATCAAATTGAAATATCAGAAGGATCTGTGTATCCTCTACTTCGTAGATTAACTAAAGAAGAATATTTTACAACGTATTTACAGGAGTCTTCAGAAGGGCCTTCAAGGAAGTATTATAAACTGACAGATAAAGGTAGAACGTATTTGTACCAACTTTTGGAGGAATGGAATGAGTTCTCACAAGGTGTCAATCAATTAATAAAAGAAGGTGTACGTAATGACGAAAAATAAATTTTTACAACAATTAAATGCATCTCTAAAAAGATTATCTGAAAAAGAGCGTGCAGATATTTTAAAAGATTATGAGGAACATTTTACCTTCGGATTAGAGGAAGGTAAAAGTGAAGAAGAAATTGTAGCTTCATTAGGTTCTCCAGCTCAAATCGCCAAAGAGTTATTAGCAGATTATCATATTGAGAAAGTAACAGCAAGTGCAACAACAGGAAATGTTTTTCGGGCAATTTGGGCAGTAATTGGATTAGGGTTTTTCAATTTAGTAATAGTGCTTGGACCTGCAATTACATTAGCAGCATTGATTTTTTCGGGATGGGTTCTAGGAATCTCATTTTTAGGTTCACCACTGTTTGTTATTGTAGATACTATTTTGCATCCAAATACATTCTTGCTTTTTAACCTTTTCATTTCTTTAGCACTTTGTGGACTTGGATATTTCATTGTAATTGCTATGTTATTTTTAACGAAGTTAGCAAAGAATGGATTTGTTCGTTATTTAAAGTTCAATATAGCACTAGTAAAAGGTGGTTTTAAGCATGATAAATAAAAAGAAATTTTCCATCATTGCAGGTATTATTTTCATTATTGGAATTGTAGGAAGTCTACTCACTTATCGTTCAATTACTGCAGTACCAATTTCAGAAGAAAAGGTTATTAGCAATAATAATGTGTCAAGCGTCATTATCGATACGAATAACGTTCGTGTTAACATCAATCCTACAACAGATAGTAACATTAAAGTAACATTAGATGGGGAAGTTAGTCCTAACATAAAAAGAACGTTAGCTACGGATGAGAAAGATTCAACGCTTCTCATTTCTTACAAAGAAAAACAACAGAGCTGGTTCAACTTCAACATTTCCGAAGTATTGGCCCCATTAACATTAAATGTTTATCTGCCTGAAAAACAATATGATTTATTAAAAGTTTCCAATAATAATGGCTACGTTTCTGCCAAAAAACTAAACGCAACAAATTTTAATATCAATACAAGCAATGGGCGTGTTGAATTAAGAGAAATCAATTCGCAAAAAGTTATTGCAGAAGCAAACAATGGAATTATGGACTTTAAAGATATAATGGCACAAAATATTCATGTGAAATCGAATAATGGAAGAATTATGCTAGATCATGTGGAAGGTGAAATAGAGGGGCAATCTAAGAATGGAAGTCTTACTCTTAAAACAACTGAACTTGATCGAAATCTTAATTTTACGACTCACAATGGAAAAATCAATATTGAAACCGAAAAAGAACCAACTAATGTTCAATTTAATGTTTCTGTCGATAATGGCAGAGCGAATATCCTGGATAAATATAAAGGTAATGCGATTATTGGAAAGGGAGAAAATCTAATTAAATTAACCACGCATAATGGAAATATTTCAGTGAAATAAAATAGCATATCATCTTTTATAATCATTGCTCGCCGCATATAAGAGCCTGTAAATGAATAATAACAAGCAAAATAGCCGACTCCTTTTCTCAGCATATAGGTAGTCGGTTATTTTATATATAAAATTCGTTTAAGCGTGTATTTTTTTCATTCTTAAACTATTGTTTGTTTCTGTATTCCTTATAGGATGTTTTATAAATCATCGAACTTTATTTCAAAATACAAACAGCTGTTTTATTACTCTCGACTGCTAGGAGAGTAATAAATAGTAATTGTCAATATAATGAAAAGTTGTGAACAACTCAAAATAATAGCTGGAATAATGAAAGGTGAGAAGGATTTTATTTCTAATGGGAGGAATTCTTTACTGTATTGTTTCATTCAAAACTACATGTAAAGGTGGATACATAATGACGGTAAAAAAGCTTTATTTCGTGCCAGCTGGTCGTTGTATGTTAGATCATTCCTCTGTTAATAGTACGCTCACACCGGGGAATTTATTGAACTTACCAGTATGGTGTTATTTATTGGAGACAGAAGAAGGACCTATTTTAGTAGATACAGGCATGCCAGAAAGTGCGGTTAATAATGAAGGTCTTTTTAACGGTACATTTGTTGAGGGGCAAATTTTACCGAAAATGACTGAAGAAGATAGAATTGTAAATATTTTAAAGCGTGCAGGGTATGAGCCGGAAGACCTTCTTTATATTATTAGCTCTCACTTGCATTTTGATCATGCAGGAGGAAATGGTGCTTTTATAAATACACCAATCATTGTACAGCGTGCTGAATACGAGGCGGCGCAGCATAGAGAAGAATATATGAAAGAATGTATATTGCCGAATTTAAACTACAAAATCATTGAAGGGGATTATGAGGTCGTATCAGGTGTTCAACTATTGTATACACCAGGACATACTCCAGGGCATCAGTCGCTATTCATTGAGACGGAGAACTCTGGCCCAGTGTTATTAACGATCGATGCATCGTATACGAAAGAAAATTTTGAAGATGAAGTGCCGTTCGCGGGGGTTGATTCGGAGTTAGCTTTATCTTCAATTAAGCGTTTAAAAGAAGTTGTGAGGAAAGAAAACCCAATTGTTTTCTTCGGACATGATATAGAGCAGGAAAAGAGCTGTAAAGTGTTCCCTGAATATATATAAAAGAGAAAGTCATGAGCTAATGTGCCCATGACTTTCTCTTTTATATAATCTTTTTAAATAAGCTATATACTTTTTTCGAATTGCCTTCATTTAATTGATAATAAGTAAGATCTATGTCATCAGGACTGTTTTGATGAGCAATCATAATTTCACTACTGTTGTTATCTACTATCCAAATTAAATATTGTTTATAAGTCCCATCTTGGAAAGTAATCCACATGTTACAATCTACTAGATCAGAACCTTCTTCATCTAGCGTTAAATCGCCTTTTTTTGCTGTATTCATACTGTTAATGAATGTTTTTAATTCATCTGTTTTTGTAAGGAAGATAGATTTTTTTGTTTTAATTGACTCTACATGTATATCTTTTATTTCCTGTTTCCCTAAAAAAACAGGAGGTGCATCTGGGTCTCTTTGAGTTGAAATAATAGTAGCTTTCTTTTTTGGTTTACTTGCTGTATAGAGATCTTGAATAGATTTTCCAGAGTTTAAAAACCATACGGTCCCAAAAATAATTAATGCGCTACCTATCAATAAAATGATTTTCTTAATAGGGTATTCTCCTCTCTATTACTTCGTGTGAAGAGCTTTTCTATTAATATATGATAGGTAAGAGCAAAGTATTATAGTTGAACGTGTTTATTAGGCACAGTTTTAATAGGGCGATCAACAAGTAAATTGTAAGTAAGCCCTATTAATACGAAAACACCGCCGATAATTTTTCCAGTTGAGAGTTCGTTTGACAGGAAGAAGTCAATGATAGTCCCCGCAAATAATTGTCCGATAAAGATGAGTAACGTTAAATAAAATGCCGATATTTTAGGAGTAATATAGTTGGATAATGAAATAACGATAACGCCTACTAATCCGCCTAAGTATACAGCGATAGGAATAGATCGCAACGTATGACTAGGAATATAAAATGAATCT
Source organism: Bacillus silvicola (assembly GCF_050524305.1). Lineage (NCBI taxonomy): Bacteria > Bacillati > Bacillota > Bacilli > Caryophanales > Bacillaceae > Bacillus > Bacillus silvicola. The sequence goes on along the minus strand of NZ_JBNGVC010000012.1, from coordinate 348,630 downwards.
GAACTGAAAATTAAAAATATCATAGAGAAAAATAATCCAGTAATATAATTGAAAAATGTACCTTCCCAATTCCCAATTTTCTTTGCTAAATTCGCGTTAATAATTCTAGCAACAACGATAGAAACACCAGCTAAAATAGCGATACAAATATATAACATTTTCTTACCCCCATTAATAAATTGTCATGACTATAATCCCAGAAGAGATGAATAATAATCCAATTAGTTTTTTCTTTTCAAACTTTGCAACTTTCATTCCTAATAAGCCGAAGTGATCAATAACAATTGCAGCAATGGATTGACCGAGTAAACTTAATGCGATTGTAATAGAGGCACCAAGGGCGGAGAAACTTATATTATTAAAAAGAACAGTGAACACCCCAATCGCTCCAGCGCTATATAAAACAAGTGGAATACCTTTATCAAAATGGATTTTATTTTTGTTTATGATTAAAACGAAAATAACTGCAATTAAACCGACAAGGTGAATGACAACGCTCGCTGTGTACTTGCCAATTAACTCAGATAAAATCCCATTAAATGGAAGCATAACGGCGATGAGCACACCAATAAAGACAGAAAGAAAGTTATACAATGTAATAGCCCCTTTATATTTCATATTTGTAATGACTGTATCATGCTGAAATTGTGTATTACTATGACATATGTCATAGTGGAAGAAGAAAATTTTAATTACAATGGGGATAGGTTGTAAAGGTGGGGGAACTATGAAGAAAGTATATAATTCTATTAAATTAGCAGAGTATATGAAACAAAATAATATTGACTCATTTTTTAGTAATGATATGAAGCCATATATGGAACTTTTATTTTTTAAAAAGAATGAGTTTATTTGTAGAGAAAATGAAGAGATAGATTATTTATATTTTTTTGTTGAAGGAAAAGCGAAAGCGTTTAACACATTAAGTAACGGGAAATCGGTATTATTATGTTTTTATGATAGTTTGCAGTTACTAGGAGATGTGGAGTTAATTCATTCTCAAAAGACTGCTTCAAACGTACAAGTAATGGCTGATTCGTATTGTGTTGGTTTACCTTTAGGGAAAGTGAGAAACCAATTATTTCATGATGCGAAATTTTTACGATGTATTTGCGGATCGTTAGCACATAAATTAAATCGTCTTTCAAAAAATAGTACAATTAATTTACTATATCCACTTGAAAATAGACTTGCGAGTTACATGTTAGCAGCAGGGGAACGAGCGGCTCAGCATGGAAATAGAATTGTGTTTAGTGGGAATTTAACGGAAACAGCTGAATTGTTAGGAACGAGTTATCGGCATTTATTGCGCACTTTGAATATTTTTTGTGATAAAGAGATAATCAAGAAAAATAATGGTTGCTTTGAAGTAGTAAACGTGGATGTTTTGAGAGAATTGGCTGCGGATGTTTATAAATAGGAGAGGATTATAAATGATTACACCTATATTTAGAATTTTTGATATTGAAAAAGCTCAGTTGTTTTACTTTAACTTTTTAGGATTTAAACTGGATTGAGAACATCGGTATGAGGAGAATATGCCATTATATATGCAAATTTCGTTACATGATGCTGTGATACATTTATCAGAACATCATGGGGATGCTTCACCAGGCGGTGCGATTCGGGTGAAAATAGAGGATTTAAAAAGTTATTATGCTATTTTATCAAGTAAAGATTATGCTTATTCAAAACCTGATATAGAGAGAACACCTTGGGATACAATGGAATCAACTGTGATTGATCCGTTTTTAAATAGAATTATATTTTATGAGGAGCGGGTTTAGAAATTGAGATGACATAAATAATTTATCAAGGTAGGTGTAACAATGAACAGAAAAATAGCGATAATTTCGGATATTCATGGGAATAGTCACGCTTTAAAATCTGTATTAGAAGATATTGAGCGTCGTAAGGTCGAAATGATAATAAATTTAGGGGATAGCGTGTATGGGCCGTTAGATCCTTTAGGGACAATTGAAATATTAATGAATAACGAGATGGTACATATTAAGGGGAATTGTGATCGCATGCTTTGGGAATCTATACAAGAGCAGTCTGCTACACTAACTTTTGTCCAAAATCAATTAACAAAAAATCATATAGATTGGTTACAACAACATTCTTCACAATTTATTGTAGATGATATGTTATGTTGTCATGGCACACCTACTTCAGATGAGGTGTATTTGTTAGAAGAGATGAATGAAAGTGGTGCGGTATTAAAGAATGAAAAAAATATAATGGACCAACTCCAAAATATTGAGCAGAAAATAATAGTATGCGGTCATACGCATATTCCTAGAGTTGTTTATTTAGCAAACGGAAAGATTATTATAAATCCAGGGAGTGTAGGACTTCCAGCATACAAAGATGAATTACCTGTTATGCATAAAATGGAGTCAGGAACTCCGCACGCAAAATATGTAGTGATAGAAAAGGTTTTGGGAGAATGGATAATTGAACAAATTTCAGTTCCTTATAATTGGGAAGAAGCTGTTGGATTAGCTGCTCAACAGGAAAGACATGACTGGGCACAGGCGCTAAAGACTGGGAAGATAGAATGAAGGGGAGTTTACTTTATAGTAAACTGCTCTTTTTTATTTTGAGTAGATATTGAATTATATAAAAATAAAATGTTATGATTACGGAAACATATGAATACATGAACAAGTATTCATATGTATAAAAGAAGGAGGGATTAGAGTGAAAGACCTAATTATTATTGGAGCTGGTCAAGCTGGATTAACAATGGGATACTACTTGAAGCAAGAAGGATATAATTTTTTATTACTTGAGGCAGGAAAGCGAATTGGTGATTCATGGAGAAACAGATATGATTCTTTGCAACTTTTTACCCCAAGGTCTTACAGTAGTTTGCCGGGGAGGGCATTAATAGGTGGGAAAAATGAATTACCACATAAAGATGAAATTGCAACCTATTTAGAAGAATATGCAAGGCACTTTAAATTACCGGTCCAATTGCAAACCGAAGTTTTAAAAATAAAGAAAGAAAAAGATATATTCGAATTACATACTCCTAGAGAAACTTTACAATCAAAAAAGGTTGTTATCGCAACAGGTGGTTTTCAGCAACCGTATATCCCCTCATACTCACAACGTCTTTCATCGCATGTTTTTCAAATACATTCATCACAATATAAATCACCACCGCAAATTCCTAAGGGGAAAGTACTAGTAGTAGGTGGTGGGAATTCAGGAATGCAAATCGCAGTAGAACTTGCAAAAACTCATGAAGTTACAATGTCTATCAGTCATCCTTTAACATTTCTACCGTTACATCTTTTTAGAAAGAGCATTTTTAATTGGTTAGAAAAATTGGGTTTATTGTACGCTGAAGTAAATACAAAGAGGGGAAAATGGTTTCAAAAGAGGAAGGATCCTATTTTTGGTTTTGAAGGTCAGGAACTTATTCGTAATGGAGCAATACAACTACAGGAAAAAGTAGTAAGTGCATCAGAAAATAATATTATGTTTCAGAATGGTGATACATATAGTGCAGAAAGTATTATATGGTCAACTGGTTTTGCTTCAGGTTATAACTGGATTGAAATAGAAAAGACAGTGAATGAGAAAGGATTTCCTAATCATGTAAAGGGAATAAGTCCCGTAAGAGGATTATATTATATCGGTTTGCCGTGGCAATCTCAAAGGGGCTCTGCACTTATTTGTGGTGTAGGAAAGGATGCAGCGTATTTACTTTCTGAAATCAAAAAAATAGATCAGTAGCAGCAACTACTGATCATCCATATGTACATGAATTAGGAGAGGTCAAACATTTATTAACTTTATTATAATAGATTTTCATAAGAATAAAAACTGAAAATTCTAATTTTATATTGAGAAAGTTTTTTGTATTGAAATATATGAAAGAATAGGAATTTTTATTAAAAGGAAAAATGATATTTATATTCTAGTAAATTATGATATAGTCTAAAAAAGAGTGTTATCCATAAATATAATTATTTTCATTTTGATTTCATTTATGTGAGGGAAGGAGAAGTAATTATGAAGTTTGATGATCAACGCTTACTAGGAGTACGATTAGGATCGATACTCGTAACAGAAGAAAATCAATATTTAGTAATTAAGAAGAAAGATCATTATGCACTATTAAACATACATAATTTAGAATGCACACATGTCGAAGTGCAGTTAGAACATATTGAAGAACTGTTGCATGAAGATTTCCAAGAAAGTATAACGGAAATTATCGCACCAGAACATATAAAAATTGTTGCGAAAAATGTTATATAAAGTGAAACTTTAATCAGTGGGGGTTCTTCATCCCCCATTGATTATTAGTTGAACCAATCGGTCTTACTGCCCGGCAAATAGCGGGATAAAGAAAGAAGCTGGAAGGAACAGCTTCTTTCTTTTCATTATAAGGATAACGTTTTTAAAACCTCACCAATGATGCCCTTCATTTGATGAACACCTAAATCGGAATTCGTCATAATAACAGCTCCATTACCTCTATGTGGATAACAAACCATCATACATTGAAATCCCACGCCCCATCCAAGGGAATAAATTTGTAAGTCTTCGTTAGAATCATCTAGAAAAACACCTAGTCCAGTCCATTTTGAGCAACCTTGAGGAGAAATCATGTCTTGTACTGTTTTTTGAGAAAGTTTTAGTTTGCCCTTTCCTTGTAAGGAATGAATGATTTCAATTACTAAAGTTGATAAGTCTGTTGGTGTTGTCCAAATGCCTGAAGCTGCTGCGAATGGGTAAAATGGATACTTCTCATTTGTAACGGTGCCATCTTTATTATGTCCACAAGCAAAATCATCGGTTTTATCTATGACATTGGGAGAGAAGAGTGTACTATTTTTCATTTGTAGTGGCTGGAAGATAAATTCTTCTAGTAACTGACTAAATGATTTTCCTGTAATATCTTCTAGTAGTTGTTCGATTATACAAAAGTTTGCGTCTGAGTAGTGAAATTCACTTTCTGGTTTATAAGTTGCTGCTATAGGTACTGGGCAATATAATGTATTACCGGCAAGGAGTTCGGACATTTTAGGTAGTCCTTTTGCGAGGGTATAAGGTTCAAAACTATTAGGAGGATCAGTAATTCCAGATTGATGACTTAATAAATTTCGTAAAGTGATTTTTTTCTTTGAAGTAAATAGATTGGTAGGGATATTCCAAGATGTGAGTCTATCATTTACGTCTTCATCTAAATGTACGATTGCTTGATCTGATAATGTTAGTACGAGCATTGCGGTGATGAATTTGCTAATAGAACAAGAATTGAGGATGGAATTTGTAGTAATATTTCTAGTTGTTCCAGACTCAAGTGTTCCATAGGCTGTCGCTTCATCCAGTCTACCGTCACGTATAACGGCAAGGCTTAACCCGGAAACGGAATATTGTTTCATTTGCTTGGATATATTTCTACTTAATAAGTTCATAGTATCTCCCTTCTGATAAAACAGAATATTAACTTTATTATACATTAGTAGATAAAGAGAAGTGTAGTGAATGGAATAAAAAGGTGCGTTTTAAGAGAAAGAGGGAATAAAAGAAAACACTCCATCTTTTGTTGATGAAGTGTTTTCTTTTATTTTAAGTAAGTTCGAGGTAAAAATTGAAGGAATTTATCTCGGTACATGTACATAAGCCATGTAGCTGTTATAAAGGAAATAAATATTTCTTTATTTTTAATAGGTGCTTTGAAAAGGAGCCAACCAGTTATATCGAATAGCACATGTAATACGATTGAAAGAACTACAAATAGTAATAATGTCTTCAAAAATCTTTTCATGAAGTGTCCCCCTAGCATAAAAGTTTTTATCAATAGTGTTGTATATTACTATTATACATTAAATGTGTCATGTGGTAAAATTTACATAAATTAGTGAAATAAAACAAATGAAAGCTAATGAGGAGGAATAGTCATGGAATTTTGGATGATCATACCGATAGCGATTTTTGGGTTTATTTATATCGTTGAAAAATTAAATAAAATCGAAAAGAAAACGGATGCGCGTTTAAAGAAGATGGAAGATAGATTACAATTAATTTCGAAAGAAATGGGAATTGTAGATAGAGAACCTGAAATTAATAAAGAATTACGCCAGCTTGTGGAAGAAGGAAAAACAGTTACAGCAATTAAGAGAGTAAGAGAGGCTTTTGGATTTTCATTGTTAGAAGCGAAGCAATATGTTGATAAGTTATAAAAAAGATTATCCAATTGGATGGTCTTTTTTTACTGAACCATACGTGTATTTACATAAGCAGCGATTATAACGTGGCCAATAATAATGATGGGAAATATAATTTTAACATTAGGAGTAATGAAGACACTGCCAATTGTGGCAATAACATCAGAAGTTAAATTATAAAGACCAACTATTTTTGATAACTTCACTTTATCTAGCACACGGCGTTCATTGAATCCTGATAAGAGCCAAGTGTATTGTTTTACCTCAATAAAATAAGCTAGTGCAAATGAAATGATTGCTAGTATAAATAATGATGGATACGCGAAGAGAGTCACCAGAAACACCTCCGTTAATGGACTATAAATAAATTATAGTATGAATGTTATAATTTAACAAAATACAGTTTTGATTTTAAGTGTAATAGAAAAATGGCATTTGTGAAGAAGGGAGATTAAGTATGAATATTTCAGAATTCCAGAGATATGTAGCAAGTTTTAGTAAAGAAAAAGGGTTTCAACATACAACAATTGAAGAACGCACGATGTATGCGATGGCGGAATTAGGTGAATTAGCGGAAGTTATATTAAAGCGTGATAAAATACAAGATTCGAAACGAGAGATTGGTTTAGAAATGTTTGATGTAATTTGGAATGTATGTGATTTAGCGAATAAATTAAATATTGATTTAGAGAAGGCGTTTGAAGAAAAAATGATGATTAATAAAAAACGTGAATGGTAAGTAGAATTTTAATGTGTAAAGATGGGGGATATGAATGAAAAAGAAGTTTATTATAGGAGGAGTTTTCACCTTAATTAGTGTAATGGGTGTTGTCGCCTATTTAGTTTTTCAAGGTATATTCATTCCGAATCAATTCAGTGCGGACAAGTATGAGGTAAAAGGTGTAGATGTCGCATCTTATCAAGGAGAGATAGATTGGAGAGAGTTAGAAAAGCAAAATATGAAGTTTGCGTTTATAAAGGCTACTGAAGGAAGTGCGTTTGTGGATGAGTACTTTTCGACAAATTGGACGAATGCAAATAAGACAGGTATGCGCACCGGAGCGTATCATTTTTTTAGTTTTGATAGTAAAGGTGAAACGCAAGCAAAGCAATATATACGAACCGTTCCAAAACATAAACAAGCATTGCCACCGGTAATTGATGTTGAGTTTTATGCTAATAAAAAAGATAATCCACCTCAGCGTGAAGATGTTGAGAAAGAGTTGACAGTAATGGTAAAAATGCTAGAAAAACATTATGACAAGAAAGTAATATTGTATGCAACTCAAGAGGCGTATGAGTTGTACATAAAAGATGCATATCCCGAATGTGATATATGGATTCGTAGTGTTCTTACAAAACCGAGTTTATCGGATGAAAGAAATTGGACGTTTTGGCAATACACAAATCGTGGAAGGCTAAGAGGGTATAACGGGAAAGAAAAGTATATTGATTTGAATGTATTTTATGGGAATGAGGAAGAATTTAAGAATTATGGAATGAACGATTAAGTTTTGAAGCGTACAGAATGTTGTACGCTTTTTTATTAATTACATGAAAAATATGTAAGAAAAGATGGAACAAACATTTGAGATGAATTGTCTAATATAGGTAATAACTATTTCGTTTGAAAGAAAGGGTGGAGAAAATGAAAAATACATTATTAAAAGTAGGGGTATGTGTTAGTTTACTAGGAACAACTCAATTTGTTAGTACAATTTCCTCTGTACAAGCAGAACGAATGATAGAGCACAAAGTAATAAAAAATGAGACAGGAACTATTTCACTTTCTCAGTTAAACAAAAATGTATGGGTTCATACGGAGTTAGGTTATTTTAACGGAGAAGCAGTTCCTTCGAACGGTCTAGTTCTTACTACTTCAAAAGGATTAGTACTTGTCGATTCTTCTTGGGATGATAAGTTAACGAAAGAATTAATAGAGATGGTAGAAAAGAAATTTAAGAAGCGCGTAACGGATGTTATTATTACACATGCGCACGCTGATCGAATTGGCGGAATACAAACGTTGAAAGAAAGAGGTATTAAAGCGCATAGTACAGCATTAACTGCGGAATTAGCAAAGAAAAATGGATATGAAGAACCACTTGGAGACTTACAAACAATTACGAATTTGAAGTTTGGAAATATGAAAGTAGAAACGTTCTATCCAGGGAAAGGACATACAGAAGATAATATTGTCGTATGGTTACCGCAATACAACATTTTAGCAGGAGGCTGTTTAGTGAAATCTGCGGGGGCAAAAGATTTAGGGAATGTTGCTGATGCATATGTAAATGAATGGTCGATATCAATTGAGAATGTGTTGAACCGATATGGAAATATGAACTTAGTAGTGCCTGGTCATGGAGAAGTAGGGGACAGAGGATTACTTTTACATACATTGGATTTGTTGAAATAAGAAACTGTTGGAATATAAAAGCGAGGGGAAACAATTTCCTCCTCGCTTTCTTCTAGCTATATTTAAATGCGAAGCTATCAATTACGCCTGTATACGTTACTGAGATTTTAATTCCAAATATACAAATACCAGTACCGTCATAATTGCTATAACAACGTAAGTAACATCAAGCATTATAAGTGTTTTTAATGTTTCAGTCATCCTAGTTCACCCCTGTTATAAAAATATAACATGATCTTTTTATCAATCAGATAAGAAATCATAAAGATAAAATGTACATGAAATTTCTTAAGTAGTTTCTATATAAATATATCATATAAATAATGTAAACAATGTAAAGATAATGTAAATGTGTTGTAAAGAAAGAGGTTGCTCATAATGTCTATAAATCTTTTTAGTTGTATATACTATGTATTTCTCGTGTGCCATGTAGGAAACAGTTATAACATGTGAAAAATAAATTTACTTTGACAAATCAATCACGATGGTAGCTGTTATTACATTTTCCTCTAATACATCTACCTGTACTTGTTCATCGTTTCTCCAATTGATATTGAAGTTCTCTGTCGTATACATTTCCTTAAGAGTGACCTCTTTATATTTTTCTAAAATGCTACCTCTTTTCCCATAATAGATTCTTACAGTTGAACTGGGACTTGGTCCTTTTGATTTTATTGTTTCCCTAAACTCGATAATATTTATTAGATTTGGAGATTCACTTTTTTGAAAGGTAAAGGAACTGACCACTTTTTGTACTTTCTTAAAAACAGAACTACTGGATTTATCTGATACATTAAATTCCACAACTTCAGGTACTGTTTCTTTTCCGCGTAGCGTTATCGTTGCTTCATAGTCGTTTTTCCAATCTATTGAAACGTTTGAAGAATCGAGACGTTCCCCAGCATTTGCAATACTTGTGTCCAAATGTTCCGACCAACCGTATTTAATTCTGACTGGAGAGGGACCATGAGTAGAGTCCGAATCTTTTTTTACTACTTTAATCGTATTTATATTATTCGGAGAATGACTTTTTTTAAGTGTGATGTCCTGTAAATACAAAAAGTAAGAAAAACAGCCTACTAATAAAATAATTGGAATTAAAATACGTATGGCAGTAACGGGACGGCCTCGTGTCGCTTTTTTCTTAGTACTTTTAATATTTTGTTCAAGATCTTTTTCAATACTCGTTGAAACTTTTACTTTGGGCGGGCGAATAAACCACCAAATGAAAGCTATAAGTAGTAAGAAAAGAGGTATTCCTTGAATAAAGAGAAATCCTTTCCAAAAATCAAGTCTAGTACTATATGGAGAATCTGTTGCCATCACCCCTATAAAAAGTGCCACTGGACTTGCAAGTGTATTTATCCCTAAACCGATCATTACGAATGAAAGTTTTTTATCCCTAATTTTTCGTGACCCGGCCATAATAAACAGAAATACTGCAATACCGAGTATAAGAAATAGTATCCCATAATAAAACATCATATATACCATATTATCCCTCCATAATTTTAATTGTACCATCAGCAAGGGAAATTTTGTGAAATATTAGATGGGTATGATTTTTGTATTCCTTAAAAGTGCGCTGATATATTATGCAAATAATTGATCATGCGCAAGTATTAATATCAGAAGACAGTAAAAATATTATGTCAACAATGTGAACTGTCACAAATTTATACATATTATTGTGATTGATATCACATCCCTTTTCATCAATGGGTATTATGCTTAGGTTGTAAGGAATGATTGGGAGAGGGTGGGATGATAATGTTTTGTTATCAATGTGAACAAACGCCGACAGGTGGATGTAAAGTGATAGGTGTTTGCGGTAAAAATGAAACAATTGCAAGTTTACAAGATACGATTGTGTTTGGGTTAAAAGGAATTGCGGCTTATCGTACGCATGCTGCTCAGCTAGGGTATACTGATGCATTTGTAGATGCTACAACGCAAGAAGCTTTATATATGACATTAACAAATTCTAATTTTAATGAACAAGAACATATTGATATGGCTATGAAAGTTGGGAAATCAGCTTTGCGGGTGATGGAATTATTAGATGAGGCACATACGAATCACTTTGGTGTTCCAGAGCCTGTTCAAATTACGCAAAACCATGTAGAAGGTAAGGCAATTGTAGTTACTGGTCATAATTTATTTGCGTTAGAAGAATTATTAAAGCAAACAGAAGGAAAAGAAATTAATATTTATACGCATTCTGAAATGTTACCAGCGCACGGATATCCGCAGCTCAAAAAATATAAACATTTAAAAGGAAACATTGGTAAGGCATGGTATGATCAACGACGACTTTTCGAAAAATTTACCGGTGCAATATTAGCTACAACGAACTGTGTGATGCCAATTAAAGGATCATATTCTGATCGATTCTATTCATATGATATTGCAGGTTTAGAGGGTGTACAAAAAATTGAAAATGATGATTTTACACCATTGATTCAAAAAGCGCTTGAACTTCCAGAAGTACATATAGATTCGGATGAACAGTTAGTAACAGGGTTTCATCATAATACAGTCTTATCATTAGCCCCAGAAATTATTGAGGCAGTAAAAGAAGGAAAGATTAAGCGTTTCTTTGTCATCGCAGGTTGTGATGCTCCAGGAAAAGGTGGGGAATATTATCGTGAATTAGCAACGTCACTTCCACCAGAAACGGTAATTTTAACAACTTCTTGTGGGAAATTCCGCTTTAATGATGTAAGTTATGGGGTTGTACCGGGTACGGAGATTCCGCGTTACATTGATTTAGGACAATGTAATAATTCAATTTCTACATTGAAAATAGCGGCTGCTTTAGCAGATGCTTTTCAATGTGAAGTAAACGAATTGCCATTGAGTATTGTCCTATCTTGGTTTGAACAAAAAGCGGTTGCTATTTTACTCGGGCTATTTAGTCTTGGAATTCAAGATATCCGTATCGGTCCAAAGGCTCCTGAATTTATTTCACCTAGCGTGCTTGATGTATTACAAGAAACATTCGGTTTAAAATTGATTACAACTGCAGCAGAAGATATGGATATGATGTTATCGTAACAAAAGGATAATCTGTCTTATTAATAAGAAGAGCTAGCCGTATTCATTAACTTCGATATAGTATGGCGCCCCAAAATAAAAATTCTACATTTTTGTTTTGGGGTATTTTTTTTTCTTAACGGGATAGGTATGTGGCGAAATTTCTTCAAAAAGAAAATCGCCTGTATCTAATAGGTAATAGTTGATTTTAGAAAAATATAAAAAATCGAGTTGACATTTACAGCTACTCAGTCATACAATGTACTTGTAATAGGTGATACTGAGTAGTATTGTTTCTCAAAATATTTTCAGTAAACTATAGGTAATAGTGGATTTTAGAAAAATTTTGAAAATGAGTTGACATCTACAACTACTTAGTCATACAATGTAGTTGTAATAAGTAATACTGAATAGTCTGATTTTACTCAAGAGCTATTCAGTAAAAAATCGCCTTAGTACTCTGTGATACTGAATATAAGTCAGACAGAATAGGGGGTAAAGGAGGATCAGAACATGGAAAATTTAACTGAAATGCTGAAAGGTTCACTGGAAGGGTGTGTGCTGGAAATCATCAGCCGTCGTGAAACGTATGGATATGAGATTACCCGCCACCTGAATGATCTTGGGTTTACCGAAGTCGTGGAAGGGACAGTTTATACCATCCTCGTACGATTAGAAAAGAAAAAGCTTGTGAATATTGAAAAGAAACCATCAGATATGGGACCGCCTCGTAAGTTTTATTCACTAAATGAGGATGGCCGTCAGGAGCTTGAATTATTTTGGGAAAAATGGGATTTTGTATCTTCAAAAATTAACGTCTTGAAGTCAAACTAGCCTCATAATATAAAATGTTCCGACTCATATTTGAAGAGTTTCTTGTTCTGCTTTATAAAAAAGGAGGAAAATAAGATGTTGGAAATGTTCAAAAAATTAATTGGTGATAAAAAAGAGTACAAAATGATGATGGCACGTGTTGGAGCACTGCCAGAGGACTATCAGTTTGTGTTTAAGAAAATTCAAAACTACATGTGGAATTTCTCAGCGGGTAATGGAATGGATATGCTGCACATACAGTATGAATTAATCGATTTGTTTGAAGCCGGTGCAGCGGAAGGCAGACAAGTGCTTGACATTACTGGGGAGGACGTAGCATCGTTTGCTGACGAACTCGTAGCAAACGCTAAAACATATGTCTCCAAGTATCGTGAAGATTTGAATGAAAGTATCATGAAGCAATTGAGAAAAAAATAAATGTAATAAGTAATACTGACTGATTAGCTGGTTACAAATGTGAATTGCCGCCATCGCTATTCAGTTATATTTTTAAACCGCTACTAAGTAGTACAGATTATCAGTGATACTAAATAGAGGGTATAGGTAATCTATTTTTATAAGGGGGAAAAAGTATGAGCAATGCAGCGATTTCTGTAAAAGGTTTAAAAAAATCTTTTAAAGACAAGGAAGTTTTAAAAGGGGTGGATTTTGAGGTGCAGCGTGGCGAAATCTTCGCGCTGCTGGGCTCAAATGGAGCGGGCAAGACGACGACGGTCAATATCCTTTCGACGCTGATGAAGCAAGATGGTGGTGAAGTAGGTATTTGTGGTTTTGACGTCCAGCATCAACCGGATCATGTCCGTCAAAGCATCAGTCTGACAGGACAGTTCGCAGCTTTAGACGGTATGCTCTCTGGGAGAGAAAACTTGATAATGATCGCCAAGTTGCGTGGAGTTTCTAGTCCCGCTCAAGTTGCCGATAATTTGCTTGCAAGGTTTAGTCTGACCGATGCAGCCAACCAGAGGGCAGACCAGTATTCGGGAGGGATGAAGCGCCGGCTTGATATCGCCATGAGCTTGATCGGGACACCAGCAGTCATTTTTCTCGACGAACCAACGACAGGACTTGACCCTGAAGCGCGGATTGAAGTGTGGGATACAGTCAAGGAACTTGCCGGCGGTGGCACAACGATCTTGCTGACGACTCAGTACTTGGAGGAAGCAGAACAACTGGCTGACCGTATTGCTATCTTGCATGGCGGAAAAATTATCACAACTGGTACTCTTGCAGAACTTAAAGAGATGTTCCCACCAGCAAAAGTGGAGTATATCGAGAAGCAGCCGACATTGGAAGAAATTTTTCTTGCGATCATCGGCAAAAAGGAGGAGATGTAAATGAAAAGCAAAACAGGGGTATTACTAGGGCGCTTAATGCGCAATATCATGCGCAGTCCGGATACGATTATTACGGTAGCGATTACACCGATTATGATGATGCTGTTGTTTGTTTACGTATTTGGCGGTGCCATAAAGACAGGAACGGATAACTACGTCAATTATTTATTGCCGGGAATCTTGCTGATGGCTATCGCATCCGGTGTCGCTTACACATCCGTGCGGTTGTTTACGGATGTAAAGAGTGGACTGATGGCACGTTTCATTACGATGCCCATCAAGCGCTCGTCGGTATTATGGGCTCACGTATTAACATCACTTGTTGCTAATGCGCTTACTATCGTGGTGGTTATCCTTGTTGCGCTCTTAATGGGATTCCGTTCCAGCGCTAATATTCTCGATTGGCTTGCGGTAGCTGGAATACTCGGGATGTTTACGCTGGCGCTGACGTGGTTGGCTGTCATTCCCGGGTTGACGGCGAAGTCTATGGAAGGAGCGACAGCCTATTCGTACCCACTAATTTTTCTGCCCTTTATTAGTTCGGCCTTTGTTCCTACTGAAACTATGCCAAAAATTGTTCGTGCATTCGCTGAGAACCAGCCTGTGACTTCAATCGTGAATGCGATTCGTGCCCTCTTATATGAAGGGTCTGTTGGCAACGATATTTGGATTGCACTTGCTTGGTGTGTGGGCATTATGGTTATCGCTTACTTCTTCGCTGGTAAAGCATTTAAACGTCAGTTAGGATAAGTGCACCATCGGTTCGGTTTTCTATGGAAACTAAACTTTCCGGAAAAATATATGTGGGAAAATGGATTTAAATCACATGCTTCTTAGTTATTGCCATAATTATTGGTATTCTTACTGGTTACGCAGTTGGTACGTAAGTAGGTTCAGACGTTGAGAAAAATCAGCCTGAGAGAGTTAAAGGGGAAGAGATAATATTTTGACTGCAATTCTAATCGTCATAAAATCAATACAATGCACAAAATGTCTCTGTAAAAGAGAAGAAAGGGTCCTGACTAATCAGGATCCTTTTTTAGAGTACTAGTATCAGTATATCTAAGTTACTTACAAACGTTGTGGAGTGTTTGCACCAGAATCAGCTACCGCACTAAATCTTGCGGAACATATACAAATTGAACAATTAGATGTACACTCATTACATGCATTTCAATTATTTCTATTACAATCGCAAAAAAACTACGCTCCGTTATCCAATTGGAAAAGGGGTAAAGTTTGCTATTATGATGAAAAAATTACTTCCTTGGAGATGGTGGAAGTATATTGTTTTGAGGGAGTTCGCGAAGAAAAAATAGCGCTACTATGCTAAGGTCATTCACGCATTATAGTGTGTTAATTAAATATATGTATATACATAGTTTCTCAGAGTGATGCGATGTCAGGTGTGAGCTGTGTAACAACTAGAGGTGAGTAAAGGATGTTAACGTTTTCGTTTGAAATAGACAAGGATATTCCACAGAAGGATGAGCCACGGTATGTTGCTTATGCAAAGGGCTTTATCGAAGGGGATTTAACGATTTGTGTGGGTGACAGAGTATTTTTTCAAAAGTCATGCATGAAGGTTGCAGAGCTGGGCATTTATTTAGGACAGTGGATGGAACAAGTTCAACACGGGCAGAGCGTACATATGAATTATGAAACGAGTGACCGTGATGACGTAATTCTTGGTTTCTTCTATGAAGAGGACAATCAGTGGAGGGTTTCTTCCAGCTGGCAACAATTTGAACTTCAGGAGCGTATATCTACTACAACATTAGTAGAGAGCGTTCAACGCTATTTGTATGGGCTAAATAAGGAACTCCGCGCGATAGAATATCCTGTGACGTTTGATCAGTACTTAAGAGGAGAGCGAATGATGCAGCTTTCTTACAAACGACTGTGTGATAGTAAAGCGGACACGACGTCGATAGAGGTTTACAATGGAAGCGAGCAAGTAGGCGTAGTACGGGGCTATTATAAAAATGCGCTGATGAAAGTGCTAGACTTCATTCCGAAAGTTGGTAGTAATATCATTTATGAAATAAAGGATAGTAAGGACAATATTCGCGTTATTGCAAAGGATATAAGTAGGCAGCGTCAAAGAAAGATTTTAGTAACGTACATCGATAATAATGATGCAGAGCATGAAATGATTGTATGTGACGGAAAGTTATTGGATGCAAATTTCTTATTTACCTTTACATATAAGACAGAAGAATATGTTGTTCACAAAACTTCACTTGGGCTTGGAAAGTTATTACGAAAGGGCTATGTAATCGCAGATTGGAATATTCGTCTTGAGGAAGATATGTATTACATGGAGATGAATGTATATGATGGGGATTATATACATGATCAATATTTACTGTTAGGCGTATTTCATGCGGTTTTGTATGGGTGATAAAGTGAAACTTTAATCAGTGGGAGTCTTACTGCCCACAAATAGCGGGATAAATGAGAAGTACCGGTATTCTTCATGGGAAGGATGCCGGTATTTTTTATATGGTTCCCGTACAAATGCTTTCTCTATTCCGAATAGTCGATAAATAAACTTCACTTCATTTTGGACAGACTTGTCCAGCAATTAATTCTACAATTTCTTAGGAAGTCAGATTATATTGAAGGAACTAGTTACTTTTCTACTAAAATAGATAACTACTCATTAGAAACATCTGAAGTCTATAGAGACTTTCCTTTCCCTGTACAAGGAAAGCAAAAAGAAGGACTATGTCCAATTCTTAAAAAGAAATTTGAAGTTACTGATGCAGTAATATTGAAGATTCAACCAGGTTTGGAAAGGGCTGCGGGTGATTCGGACGAATGACTCGCAGCTACCCCAATCATAGATCATGTCTAATGAACCTGTTGAAATTTACACAGGAATACTTGAAACGCAAAGGAGTTTTACAACCGAATCTGTTTTATTCATCCAATTGTGAGGTGTTGTTGAATCTAGGAAAATACAATCATAAGGATTCAAAACATGCTCCTCTTTGTCAATGATGATCGTCAGTTTTCCTTCTAGAATGTATAGAAATTCTTGCCCCGAATGTGAATAAGATTCCTCTCTTTGAGCACCTGGGTTAAGCAAAACTAAAATGGGATTAAATAGTGGATTTTCAATGTTGCCCGCTAAATCTCTATAAAAAAATTGGTTATGTAGAGTGTTCGTCTTACTAATGATGTTTCTCATAACTGTTGGTGTTGTCTGCTTTTCGGACTCTGAAAAAAAGTAGCTCGGATTGACACCGAGTGCTTCTGAAATTTTTTTCAATGATTCGAGTGTTATGGATGATTTTGATCGTTCGACTTGCGATAAAAAGCTGATTGAAAGATTCGTCTGATCAGCAATTTGTTTTAATGTTAACTTACGCTCTTTTCTCAAACTCTTTATTTTTACTCCAATTAAATCGTTCACTTTTATCCACTCCCGCTACTGACATTAATCATGATTACTATTCTAGGAAAATTTATTTAGTAAGGTGCTGGATGTAACCTCATGATGAAAATAAAAAAGTTAGTTAAGATATTTTTGAATAAATGTATGTTAATGGTTAGTTTATAGATTGTTGAACTGATTAGCTATGTGAAAACCCCTTAAAACTAGGTTTGGTACTTCTGTCCAAATCCTAAATACAAGGAGCACACGTTCATAAGAATAACACAATAGCTCTAATTAAAGAACGATAACAAGAAATCGATGTGCCAAAATTCACTTTAAAATGAAGTGCCACTTAAATAGTAAGTGATACTAGCTCAAAAAAGAAGAATATCTCCAAAAAAATATTCTGAAAATTCCATTTACAATGAAAAATCGGTGTGTTATTATCGTAAATAATTGAAGTATCACTTCAAAAATGATTTCTGATTGAAGTAATCTATTACTAAAAAGAATAAACACTTGAGGAGAATGAAGATGAATTTTCATGGTATTTTAGTTCCGTTGGTTACCCCGTTTAAAAACGATAAAAGTTTAGATGTAGATACTTTAAAGAAACTGACTAACACGTTTATTGATAAAGGTGTTACTGGTTTAGTAGTGTGTGGAACGACTGGCGAATATTACGCCTTAAACGAAGCTGAACGTGAAAACGTTTTAAAAACTGTGGCAGAAGTGGCTAAAGGACGCGTAACTTTAATTGCAGGTATCAATGATTTATCAACCGAAGGAGCGGTTAACCGTGCTAAACAAGCGAAAGAATTGGGTTATGAAGGCTTAATGTTATCACCAACTCCTTATAGCCTGCCTGATCAAACGGGTGTGATTGCCCATTACGAAACTGTAGCATCAGCAACCGATTTACCGATTATCATGTACAATTTTCCTGCTCGCATTGGCATTGAAATTGAGCATGACACTGTGGTGCATCTGTCGAAAAATCTGAATATCGTCGCTATTAAAGAGAGTAGTGGTGACTTTAGTCGTGCTTTACGCTTGCTACAAACCCCATTTGAGAATTTTGAAGTGATTTGTGGCTGTGATGATCAAGCTGTAGACTTTTTCTTCTGGGGTGCGAAAAGCTGGATTGCTGGTGCAGGGAATGTGTTCCCAGAAGAGCAAGTTGCCATGTTTAATGCTGCGCAATCTGGTGACTGGGACAAGGCTGGACAAATTATGCGCGAAATCTACCCTGCTATTCATTCAATGGAATCTGGAAACTATAACCAAAAAGCCAAACTAGGCTGCCTGAAAGGTGAGATCAACGTTGGCGCGGTACGACTTCCATTATCTGATTTATCAGAAGAAGAAAAGGCGACATTCTTAGCTTTCTTTAATAAATAATCTGGAGGAGAGACAAATGACTGTATCAAGAGAACAAATTTTTGCCCTTGCTAAAGAAGGAAAGCTATGGGCCGGCAACTTAATTGATGGTTTTAAGAGTGCTGCCGACAAATTAGAAAATCGCACTCCCATTGATAACAGCTTCATTGGCTATATTGCTGATGGAGATGAGCGGGATGTGGATGCGGCTGTTAAAGTGGCGAGGGAGACATTTGAAGAAGGGATTTGGAGTCAATTATCCCCTAATGAGCGTAAGAAAGTGATGATTCGCTGGGCGCAATTGCTCGAAGAACATAGCGAAGAACTGGCTGCCTTAGATTGTATAGATGCTGGAAAACCGATTACTGAATGTTTAAATACTGACATGCCAGCAACGATCGATACGTTTTATTGGTACGCTGAAGCGATTGATAAACTCTTTGGCAAAGTCGCTCCTACGGGTAAAGATGCTTTGGGCTTGATTGTTACTGAACCGATTGGCGTTGTTGGTGCGGTATTACCTTGGAACTTTCCCGCGCAAATGTTTGCTTGGAAAGTGGCACCTGCATTAGCTGCAGGGAATTCTGTCATTGTGAAACCGGCGGAATTAACTTCACTCAGTGCTCACCGTATGATTGAACTTGCTTATGAAGCGGGTGTTCCAAGAGGCGCTTTAAGCTTAGTATGTGGTTTAGGCGAAAAAGTAGGCGAACCATTAGGGCGACATATGGATGTGGACATTGTATCATTTACTGGTTCAACGGAAGTCGGCAGGTATTTCTTAAAATATTCAGCAGAAAGTAACCTCAAAGAAATTGTCTTAGAGTGTGGTGGTAAAAGCCCACAAGTCGTGTTTGAAGATGCTGACTTGGATGCGGCTGTTCCGCATATTTTATCAGCTGCCTTTTGGAATATGAGTGAAAACTGTAGTTGTGGTTCCCGTTTGATCGTGCATGAATCTGTCAAAGAGGAATTGTTAGAAAAATTAAAGTCTGGCTTGACAAACTGGAAATTGGGTAACCCGATGGATGAGTCAGTTGCCATTGGCCCCATGATTGAAGAAGCACACTTTAATAAAGTGAAATCGTTTTTGGATATTACGCTTCAAGAAGGAGGGAGCTTAGTCGCTGGAGGGAACATTCACAGTGATGTGGGTAGTGGCTGGTACATAGAACCAACTATTTTTGAAAATGTAACCGCTGACATGACCTTGTTCCAAAATGAAGTATTTGGTCCGATTTTAGCGGTTAGTACGTTCGAAACGGAAGAAGAAGCAATTGAACTTGCCAATAACACCTCTTATGGGTTAGCTGCTTCTTTTTATAGCCAAAATGTACAGCGGACGATGCGCGTGGCACGTGCCATTAAAGCCGGTACCGTTTCTGTGAATGGTTTTAGTGAAGGGGATATCACTACTCCATTTGGTGGCTTTAAACAATCTGGCTTTGGTGGCAAAGACAATGGATTAGAAGCTTTTGAACAATATGTGCGGACAAAAGTAATTTGGTACGTTCATTCATAATAATATGAATCTGCTTTTTTGGGGGAGTAAACATGGGGAAAACAGATAATAAGCAGTTAAAAAAAGTTGTTGTTGCATCGATGATTGGATCTGTGGCTGAATGGTATGAATTTTTCTTATATGGTACCGCTTCGGCTCTCGTTTTTGGAGAATTATTTTTCCAACAAACGGGAAGTGCTATTGACGGCATCCTGGCTGCATTTGCTCTCTATGCGGTAGGTTTTATAGCTAGACCTATTGGCGGACTTGTTTTTGGTCATTATGGTGATAAATTTGGGCGTAAAAATTTATTACAGATTAGTTTAATTATCGTTGGAATAACGACTTTCTTAATGGGATGTATTCCGACATTCGGTAGTATTGGATATTGGGCTCCGATCTTACTCGTTACTTTACGTTTAATTCAAGGATTTGCTTTCGGCGGAGAATGGGGTGGAGCTGTTATTTTAGTATCTGAGCACAGCCCTAGTGATAGACGTGGGTATTGGGCAAGCTGGCCCCAGGCAGGCGTGCCATTAGGAAATTTAATAGCAACAATTATCCTTTTACTTTTATCTAAAAATTTAAGCCCAGAGCAATTTATGGACTGGGGTTGGCGTGTAGCATTTTGGTTCTCTGCTGTTGTCGTCCTAATTGGTCTTTGGATTCGTAAAAGTGTAGACGATGCCCCTATTTTCAAAGAGTCACAAGAAAAACAAGCTCAATTAGAAAAACAACAATTAGGTGTTATAGAAGTGCTTAAAGACCATAAAAAAGCGATTATTGCTGGTATTGGAGCTCGTTTTGCAGAAAACATCTTATACTATATAGTTGTCACTTTCTCCATTAGTTATTTAAAACTTGTTGTCGATAAAGATACTTCACAAATTTTATTATTAATGTTTGGTGCTCATGCAATTCACTTTTTCCTCATCCCCTTAATGGGACACTTAAGTGATGTGTGGGGACGGAAGCCAATCTATATGACAGGAGCCGTTTTAACTGCATTTTGGGGATTTATCGGGTTTCCCATGATGGATACAGGAAATGATTGGTTAATTATAACTGCCATTACTATTGGTTTATTCATACAATCTATGACGTATTCACCATACTCCGCATTAATGACAGAGTTATTTCCAACGCACATCAGATATACAGCTTTGTCTTTATGTTATCAAGTAGCACCAATCTTGGCAGGATCATTGGCACCACTAATTTCACTAAGTCTCCTAAATAAATTTAATAGCTCTATCCCAATTTCGATTTATTTAGTCATCTCAAGTATTATTTCAATTTCATGTATTATGTTAGTAAAAGAAACAAAAGGTAAATCACTTACATTTAAGAAAGCAGAGTAAATATTTTCTTAAGCCATATATAATCGCTTTATAACTGTTGATTTAAAATAAAGACTAATAAAAATGGCCTCTTAGGACAGTATGTCTCAAAGAGGCCATTTTTTATCTGGAGGTGTATCGTCTGTTACCATCAGCCTTCCTCCAACTACTGTGGGTTTAAAATAAGGTTCGATAATTTATAAATCAGTCTGATCATTAAGAATAAAGATTGATAATTTGTAAAAAGTTTAATCGAAAGATCTATTTTGTAGAGTATTTCTTTGTTCAACAATTGGGGCAACTCGACAAGTATTGTTATAAACGCATTTAGCATGAAAGACGAGAGATTATGCGAGACAAATCTCAAGAGGCTGTGATGAAAGAAGTGGTTCCGTTGCAAAGTTCTGAACAGCATAAACCCGTTTACAAAATACGTTTATAGTTTAAGGGGTACAACCGCATCGCTATCAAGCTAACAAAACAAAATACCCCCCTAAAATAAAAAATACGCTATTCTTTCTGTAGAATCATAGGAAAGGATAACGTATTTTTTGATTTCTTCTATTCAATGTGTACGTTAATATTTACGCATGATGTGATGACTTATATTAACCCTTTATTGCTACTAAGGTAGGAGATATACCAAAAATAGGATTATAAAGTACATTTTTCTTGAGTGGCTCCAAAAGTAAAGAATAGTTGCCGTCCTCCTTAAACGGTTAACTAACCCCAATTTTTTTCTATTTTGACGACATGCTCAACGCTGTGGAAAAATAAGTTTATTTTCTGTTCCTAAAAGCAGCCTTTGTATATTTTCCATATGCCTGAAAATAACCATAAACGCCATTAGGAATGCAAATATATAAAAATATAAGGTATTCCCAAAAACAGGAATAAATGAAATGACCGCAACAAGGAATGTAGCACATATTGTACCTAAAGAGACATAACGGGTTAAAGCTACTATTATCACAAAAAAGCCAAGGCATAAAAGGGCCATAACCCAGTCAACCATAAACAGTACAGCCACTGCTGTAAGTGCTCCCTTGCCTCCTTTAAACCCAAAATATACCGGCCAGTTATGCCCTATAACCGCCCCTGCGCCCGCCGCTAAAAGGCTTACGCAATCTTTAGCCTCTCCCGAATAAAAGTAAACGCTAAGGAACAGGCCTATATAACAGGCAATTACCCCTTTTAATATATCTCCCGCAAGAACAAACACCGCAGCAGATTTCCCAAGTACCCTCAGAGTATTGGTAAGCCCGGCGCTTTTGCTTCCATGGCTTCTTATGTCCTTGCCGTATATTTTCCCTACAATCACCGCTGTATTAAGGCTTCCTAAAAGGTATCCCAAAACTAATGCCGCAAAAATCTTTAAAATATCAATCATCACTCTTCTCCCTTTACATTATTCTGAATTTCTTTTTTTCTACATCAATACAGGGGTTTAGCATTGTTCTTCTCCAGAAAATTTTTCAATAAACTTCTACTTATTTATTCATGTTAAAAGGGCATCTACAATAAGGACGTTGAGAGTGACTGAATAGTCAGAAAAATGAATGATAAAAAATCCTTCATTAGTTACAACATTTTGGATCTAAACTGCACGCTTTCCTTCTTCTACTTCAATAATCCGATCAATTAATAAAAGGGGATAACGATGGGGAATAATTTCTTCAATTTGTTGAATATTGAGCATGAATGTCTCTCCTTTATACCATAGCTAGATATTTTAGTTAGTTTAATTTCCAAAAATAAAATGTTCGAATATTGACAACAATTAGTACCTGGTACTATTATTTGATTATATAACCAAGTGTGAAAATAGTAAAGGGGGATAAATGTATGCAATCAAAAGCAAGAATTACAGCTATTGGTACCTATGTACCTGAAAAAAAGCTGACCAATGATGATTTAGAAAAATTAGTAGATACAAATGATGCATGGATTGTACAAAGAACTGGGATGAAGGAAAGAAGAATTACTGGTGATAACGAATATGCCTCTACATTAGCTTTTAAAGCTATTGAAAACTTAGTGGAACGTTATCATAAAAGTCTTGTCGACGTGGATTGTATTCTCGTTTCAACAACTACGCCTGACTACACTTTTCCAAGTGTAGCCTGCCAAATACAAGAGTATTTTAATATTCAACATACAGGTGCTGTTGATTTCAATGCGACTTGTGCTGGTTTTACATATGGATTACATCTGGCGAATGGTTTAATTACATCTGGCCTTCATCGCAAGATTTTAATTGTAACGACAGAAACCTTATCTAAGATTACAGACTATACAGATCGAACTACATGTATCTTATTTGGAGATGGAGCCGCAGCTGTTTTAGTAGAGAAAGATGAAGAAGAGTCTAGCTTTATAGCTACCCATATTGGGACAAATGGGGAAGGAGGCATGCATGTATATCGTAAAAATTTATCTACTACCATGTTTGGAAATCCTTTAAGAACACATGGGAAGATAGTTCAAAATGGAAGAGAAGTATATAAGTGGGTAGCACGGACAATACCAATTGGTATTAAAGAATTGTTATGTCAAGCAGAGTTACAACTGGAAGAGGTGAACTGGTTTGTTCCACATAGTGCTAATTTACGAATGATTGAATCTATATGTGAAAAATCAGGTTTCCCACTGGATAAAACGTTAACAAGTGTAACATACATGGGAAATACTTCTTCTGTCTCCATTCCATTAGCATTAGACATAGGTATGAATGAAGGAAAGGTGAAAAAAGGGGATACTCTCTTACTCTATGGGTTTGGAGGAGGTCTTACACACGCTGGACATATCATTAAATGGCATTTAGCAAGGGAATAGGAGATGAAATATCCAATAATAACATAAACGTATTTTATTACATTAAAAATCTTTATAGGGATTCTGTTCCATCGCTATAAAGCTAAGTTTTTGCACTACCTCTAAAGCAAAAAAGGCGTTATCCTTTCTGTAGAATCATAGGAAAGGATGGCGTTTTTGTATGCCTATTTCCATAGATGGGCTATATCTTTATTACACAATACGAAAGTATACTATCTATGCAATTATGCATATTTAGAAAAAGATACACTTAATAAATATTACATATAGTAAATGGAAACTTATGGTGTTATTCTTTTGAAAGGCGTAATATGTCAATCATTATAGAAGATGTGGTGGCTCCTTGATAAAGAAGTTCTTTTTTTCTGAAAAATGCATATTAATTCGATATTTATGATAAATATTCAGTTGGATGATTTTATGTTTTCTTAATTTATTCCTTTATATCTACAATGATTATTCATTATAACAGTTTTTACGTCTAAAATAAGATGTTTCAGCAAAAGGGAATATAACTATCTTTATAATGAGTTCCCAACATAATTAACGTGTTAACAAAAATGATATCTGTATTATTTTCCCCTTTTTGCTAACTAATACAGCTTCAAACAATGGACACAATTAATACATAGCAATTGTAATTTATTATCTATTCATAATTCTGTTTATTCAGTCTTTCTAAAAATAAAAAAATATTAGACTCGCAAATATAAACGTTATAATGAGGGCGTCGAGAGGTAATCGGTTACCTGCGGAGAAAATATCAAACATTTTAAAGTTGGACAGACTGAAACGATTAATTGCAGAAGGGTGTGTGACCAGAAGGGGAATTTCTTCAAGATAGTTTAGTAGCAACGGACATCGTATTAGCTGGTGTACACAATATCATCAATGTTGACGAAGTATAGGGTTGGAGGATAAATACCTCGCAAACAGGTTTAGGTGGAATCGTTTACAATGTGGTGCACCTAGTAAGTGATTCATTTTTTAAGAATGGTCTATATTCTTAAGCCTAAAAAGAGACGTAAGAATAGGATACAAGGGGGATTTATTATATGAATGGGAATACTGCAAAAAAAATAGAATTTCAAGCTGAAAATACTGCAGTGAAAAATGAGAACTATCTAGATCCTAAAAAGTGGCATAAACAAGATACTACCTGGGCATTGAGCCTTTTTGGAACAGCGATTGGAGCAGGAGTACTCTTTTTACCTATTAATGCAGGTTCAGGTGGTTTATTATCATTACTGTTAATTACCATACTTGCATTTCCTGTTATGTATTATTCACATAGGGCACTTGCTAAAATGATATACGCTTCTAATTCTGCTGATGAGGGGATTACAGGTACAATAAGAGAGTATTTCGGAAATAAGGCAAGTATAATTTTTAACATAGTATATTTCGTTTCAATTTATACGATAGTGCTGATGTATTCGGTTGCACTTACAAATACTGCAAGTAGTTTTATCGTGCATCAATTGCACATGCCGGAGCCCCCAAGGGCCATTTTATCTCTTGTATTAGTGCTCGGCCTTATAGCTATACTAAATTTTGGTCAAGATATTACTGTGAAAATCATGAGTATGCTAGTGTATCCTTTCATAGCTTCTCTACTTTTTATCGCAATATCTTTAATTCCACAGTGGAATACGTCAATGCTTAGCTTTTCAAGTGTTTCTACTACTTCAACAGGAACAGGATATTTGGGAACGATATTGATGATACTGCCAATCATAGTATTCTCATTTAATCATTCACCTATGATTTCATCATTTGTTGTGAAACAGAGAGCTACGTATGGAATAGACGCTACTGATGCCAAGTGTGCTCAAATACAAAAAGTTTGTTATATCATGACATTCGCTGTTGTTATGTTCTTTGTTTGGAGCAGTACTTTAAGTTTGACTCCAGATGATCTTAAGGTGGCAAAAGAACAGAACTTGTCAATCCTATCATATCTTGCTAATGAGCTTAATTCGCCTGTAATCACTATTGCAGCTCCTATCATTGCGTTTGTGGCTATTACAAAGTCTTTCCTTGGCCATTATATAGGAGCGTATGAGGTAATGCGTGACATGATTATCAAGTCAGGTAAAAAACGTGGGAAAGATATAGGAGAAAAAACAGTTAAGACAATGATTCTTACTTTTGTCGTATTAACATGCTGGTATGTAGCTTATGCAAACCCAAGTATTCTTGGAATCATTGATGCCCTTAGCGGTCCGTTAGTGGCTGCCATCTTGTGTCTATTACCAATGTATGCGATTCGTAAAGTACCAGTACTAGCTAAATACAGAGGGAAAATGAGCAATGTATTTGTCATTGTTATAGGTATACTTACTGTCTTAGCAAGTATTAAGTCATTATTTTAATTCACTATTGTTGGTTTTAGTTCAAAAATAGTGGAATATGAAAAAAGAATGAAAGATCTTATGGATAAGATAAATCCACACTCGAATTTTAACGAAGATTAAACTCTAATATAAAAAGACATGAACAAAGATTAGTTCATGTCTTTTTTGTGTTGGCTTTATTCCTAGAAGAGCGTTTAAAGCAGCGGTAGCAAATAAAATATTTTTACTAGATGTTTGAAATTAGGGGCAACGGGCATCTAGTCAAACTCAATATTATTTTGGGTTTAACTGATCACTGTTTATGGGCAATATAAGCATAATCTCTCTTGTAAAATTTCTAAGGCTTCTTCGGGCATTTCTCTGACCTTGATATCCCCACCTAGGAAAAGTAGCCAATTTATTATTTCTGTTAATTCATCGAGATTGTTAACATTGATAAAAGTCTTTAGAATGGCTGTGGATTGGTAAGGATCTGTATAGGAAATTGAAACTTTTAAAGGATGATATTTTTTGAACTGGGCAATCGCTTTTGGACCAAGTTCAATTACGAGGTTAATTGCTTCGTCCCTCTTACTTAGTTTTTCTAAAATCTTTTTCTTACTTAATCTTTGTTTCGGTTTGTAGGGTTCGACATTGGTGAGATGGTCGACAGGAAATATTTTCTTCTTTTCTTCCTTTAAGTCAAAGCCTTCAATTATCCAATGGCTTTTTTCTTTATAAAGGTGCAATAGATAAATTGGATAAGACTTGATTTCCTTCTCTTCTTTTATGGTAATCAATAAATGGCTATCCAAAAGAAGGATTTGGATGAGTTTTTCTAACATAGGATGAGGGAGGTCAGAAAGCTCAAGTAGGTCCGGATTATTGGGATTAGTCCCTTCAAAAAGCAAGAGCTGATTTAAAACAACAAGGTCATCCTGCTGGTTTTCTGAGATGAGTCCTAGTAGTTTTTCAGCTAAAGATTGACGACTCTTTAGATAAGGGAGTTGTTGATTTCTTGTGGCCATAAAGGCAATAAAAAGAGCTTTAACCTCATTATCGGTAAAGCGAACAACGGGCAGGATAGAGTTATGCATGACAGAATATCCTCCATCTCTTCCAACTTCAGCGACAAGCGGCATCCCCATAGCTTCAATTTCTCTAATGTCTCTAATAGCTGTCGATCGTGAGATGTTAAATTCTTGTATGATTTCAGAAATTGTAAAGTGGGAGCGGTTGTTGATGTACCGCATGATAGTATTAATTCGTTCAACTTTTTTCATTTTGTGCTCCTAAACAGTATCATTTTTTGACATTATTTAAGGGTATTATAAACTCATCAAGTGAAAAGATAAATCGTTTGATTCATTTAAAAGTGAGGAAGGTTTTGAATATGAAAAATTATACAATAGAAGAAAAAGATAGTTTTATCGTGTTAGGTATTGGAACTGAACTTAAGAGCCACTACACAGACTTTGCGGGCATAAACAAGGAAAAGGTAGACTTTTGGCTAGCCGTCGAACAAGATGGAAGGTTGGACACTTTAAAAACTTTAGCTACAAATGATTACATTTTTGCTGTGAGTGAAGCGGTGAATAACAAGATGATGTATTATGCTGGTGTCATGACAGAGGCAACGATACAAGAAGAATCTAGAGTTATCCAGTTTCCGAGGGGAGAATACCTAGTAGTTAAAGGGGAGGGCAAGACATCTGAGGAGCTAAGTAATAAGCTTACTGGTATTGCATTTGGTCAAGCATTAGCAGAAGCAAAAGATTTTGCCTATGTTGGTGGGCCAAATACAACAGTTGAGATGGGGCAGCGAAACGGCCTAGTATTTGGTGAAATATGGATTCCAGTTGTTAGGAAGTAAAGAGTTAAAAGGAGAGATGGAATTGTCCAATATCGTAGATTTTAAAAATGTAACTACAGCCGGTTTAGAATCTTCACCTGTAGCAGAAGCGCTGGCTGGTTTACGCGCCCATGAAGCTCGTTACTTTATGAACAAATATAAGCATGAATTTACGGTTGTACCAGCTAGTGAAAGCGAGGAGACTCTTAATTATGTGAATCGCATTTTGAAAGAAGAACGTAATATTGAGTTTGCGGCTAAACCTTTAGAAACATCGTGTTTTCAAGTGGAAAATATTAAATTTTCCTATGTCTTCTATGAGGATGGTCTTGCAGTTAACGTCATGTATACGCTGGATAATCCGAAGAAGCGGGCTGTTGGATTTAAGCTTTCTGAGGGAATGGAGATACCAAAGGAGTTAGAAGAGAAATTTAAGTTTGCTAGGCAGAAGTCTAAACTTGCTGGAACAATTCGAGGTTCGTTTTTTGTAATTAAAGGAGAATATAGTACAAGTTGAATAATTCAATATTTTGTTGTATTGAGTTGTTCTTTTAAAAGGCGTGATTTTGAATCGTATTTCTCAACAATCGTTATACACCAGTGTGATACAATAATGTTGGATGGGAGTCCAATACATAGTATTAAAATTAAGATGGTTCAAGTTGGAGGAAGACACCTTAAGGTGTCTTCTCTTTATTTTTGCTGTTTTCGTAAATTTTGTTGTTCTTTATAAGGTATCCCTTTTCTCAAATGGTGTTTTCTGTTTTGTATACTTCTACATATCTTTCGTAGTCTAATACTTCTATAACACTCGACCATTTGAGGACTTTTCCTACAAAGTTTCTAATGTCTAATCCCTGCATTTCATATGATTTTTCTGTATTAGTTGTTCCAGCTGCATCTTTAATAAATGTTACTTTGTATCCTCTATCAAATGCGGAAATAGCCGTAAACATACAACAAAATTCAGTCTCAAAACCAATAATAAAAAGATGATTTACCCCTAATTTATCTAATGTATTTGAGAGTTCGGTATTGAAAAATGAGCTTGGTGTTTGTTTTTCAAGTACATAATCAGCATAGTCTTTTAATGAATTATGTAGTTCAGAACCAATAGAACCTCTACACAAAGGACTTTCTTCTGTGTCATCCAAATGCTTCATAAAGATTACAGGACTATTACTTTCTTTGAAATCGTTAATCACATTTTCCATCAATGAAAGTTCTTCTTTGAAATCACCTAAATTAACAATGCCATTTTGCACATCAATGACCAAAAGTGCTTTCATTTTCTCACCTACCTATTTTTGCGATAGGTATATACTTCTATAGAGAGTGGGGAATGCCTTCATATTTTGCAAACTTATGCAACACGAAGCATTTCAACTGTTGTATTATTCGATTTTCAAAAGGACCTGCTCAATTCATGCGTAAAAACATAAAGTAAAATGAATCCATTAAAATACATGAGTGACCCCTAGTTTTCCCCTCTTATCTAAAGGAGGAACTATTATGGGATTTGGTGGTAGTTGTGGCGGCGGCTTTGCTGGAGGATTTGCTTTATTAGTTGTATTATTTATTTTATTAATCATAGTTGGGGCTAGCTGCTTCTGCTAAAAAAACTATTAGAAAAGACACTCTTATTCGAGTGTTTTTTCTTTTTCTTAACAGAGTGCTGACGACAAAACGCAGATTTTATACGCTAAGGATATGCAGGTTACGCAAACAGTTTGAAATGCCAAATGGACAGATCATCAAATATAAGCTATCATCAACAGCTTGGATGTGAATTTTTGTTTAGGGGGTATATTAAAACCTTTGCTTGATAGCGATGGGGGTTAGCCTAATATCCGTGAAATGATGGCTATTTTTATGTTTTCAATGACTGTTATTAAAATAGGGGCTAAAAATAAAACACCCCTCTAAAAAAGAGGAGTGTCCCATCAATCTCACGAAGCATCCGCACCTTCAAACTGACTATTGTAAAGCGAAGCATAGAAACCATCAGCTTTCAATAACTCTTCATGATTACCTTGCTCTACAATATCCCCATCTTTCATGACAAGGATTAAATCTGCATCACGTATTGTTGATAATCTATGAGCGATAATGAAGCTTGTTCTACCTTCCATAAGGTTTTCCATCGCTTTTTGAATCAGTACTTCTGTACGAGTGTCAATGGAGCTTGTTGCTTCATCGAGTATTAATATTTTCGGATCCGCTATAAGGGCACGTGCAATTGTTAGTAGTTGCTTTTGTCCTTGGGATACGTTGCTTGCTTCTTCGTTTAGTTCCATTTGATATTTATTTGGTAATGTTTTTACGAAGTTGTGAACGTGAGCTGCTTTCGCTGCTTCAATTACTTCTTCGTCTGTAGCATCGAGTCTACCGTAACGTATATTTTCCATGATGGATCCGTTAAATAGCCAAGTGTCTTGAAGTACCATACCAAACATGTTGCGCAGGTCTTCTCGCGTGAAGTCTTTTATATCGTGACCGTCGATACATATTGCACCGCTGTTTATGTCATAGAAACGCATTAACAGTTTTACAATCGTTGTTTTACCAGCTCCGGTTGGTCCGACGATTGCTACTTTTTGTCCAGGTTTAATGTTAGATGAGAAATTATTGATGATGATCTTATCTGGATTGTATCCAAATTGAACATCTTGGAAGGTAACTTCTCCTTGAACCTTTTGCAGCTTCACTGGATTTTCTGCTTCTGGCACTTCCTCTTCTTCTTCTAAAAATTCGAAGACTCTTTCTGCAGCAGCCGCAGTGGATTGAAGTACGTTTGCGATTTGCGCTACTTGAGCGATGGGTTGCGTAAAGCTTCTAACATATTGCACAAAGGCTAAAATGTCTCCAACCGCGATGGTTCTCTTTACCGCAAGCCATCCACCTAAAATAGATACAGCGACGTAACCGATATTACCGATAAATGTCATAATCGGCATCATCATTCCAGATAAAAATTGAGATTTCCATGCGGAGTGGTAAAGGGTATCATTTACCTTTTCGAATTTTTTTACTTCTTCTTCTTCTTTGTTAAAGGCTTTTACAATATTGTGACCACTATAAATTTCTTCGACCTGACCGTTTACGTGTCCTAAATATTCTTGCTGGGATTTGAAGTATTTTTGTGATCGTTTTACGACTGCCATGATGAGAATCATCGATACTGGCAATATTAAAAGCGCCACTAATGTCATCTGCCAGCTGATTGATAACATCATGATAAGTACACCGATGATTGTAATAACGGATGTGATGATTTGCGACATACTTTGGTTTAAAGTTTGGCTCACCGTATCTACGTCATTTGTAATTCTCGATAATACTTCGCCGTGCGTTGTTTTATCAAAGTATTTCAGCGGCATACGGTTAATTTTTTCATCGATTTCTTTTCTGAAGTTATAAGATACTTTTTGAGCTACTCCAGAAATAATGTACCCCTGAATAATACCAAACACAGTGCTCAGTATATATAATCCAAGGAGTAAAATGACAATGTTTCCGATATAGGTAAAGTCAATGGCCGCACCGGGTGCTCCTGATACTTTGCTTACGAGTCCTTCGAAAAGTTTTGTTGTCGCTTTTCCTAAAATTTTTGGACCAACGATTGTAAAGGCTGCACTACCGATTGCGAAAAGGATAACGATTAAGATTGATAATTTATAGGGCTTCAAGTATTGAAGGAGTTTATTCATCGTTCCTTTGAAGTTTTTTGCTTTCTCAATCTTTCTCATGCCGCCGCCCATATGACCGCCACCGCCAGGGCCAGGACCGCCTTGTTTTCTATTTTCTATTTTTCTATCACTCATGATGACAACTCCTCTCTTGAAAGTTGTGATAAAGCAATTTGCTTATAAACTTCACAGTTTTCCATAAGCTCTTCATGAGTACCAGTTCCAACTATTTTTCCTTCGTCAAGTACAATAATCTTATCGGCATTCATGATTGTACTGATTCTTTGGGCAATAAGTAAAATAGTACTTCCTGTAATCTCATTGTTTAAAGCTCTGCGCAATGCTGCGTCTGTCTTAAAGTCAAGAGCTGAGAAACTATCATCGAATATGAAGATTTCCGATTTTTTCGTAAGAGCACGCGCAATAGAAAGTCTTTGTTTTTGACCACCGGAAACGTTCGTACCACCTTGTGATATTTCTGTATGGAAGTTTTCAGGTTTCGCATTAATAAACTCCATAGCCTGCGCGATTTCTGCCGCTTTTTCGAGTTCTTCTTCAGTTGCTTCTTTCTTACCGTATTTCAAATTACTCTCGATTGTACCTGAGAAGAGAACTCCTTTTTGCGGTACATAACCAATTTTCTCTCTTAATTCCTTCTGAGATACTTCTCTAATATCCGTGCCATCTATTAATATTTGGCCGCTTGTGACATCGTAAAAGCGTGGAATTAAGTTGATTAATGTTGATTTACCACTACCTGTACTTCCGATGAAAGCTGTCGTTTCACCAGGTTTTGCAGTGAAGGTGATATTGGAAAGCACATCTTCTTCTGCACCTGGGTATCTAAAGCCAACATTTTTAAATTCAACGTAACCTTTCTTGTCTGAAGCAAATGTTTTCGGCTCTTTTACATCACTAATGGTAATGTCAGTATCTAAAACTTCTGCGATACGTTGTGCGGAAACTGAAGCACGTGGAACCATAATAGATACCATTGAAATCATTAAGAAGGCCATGATGATTTGCATTGTATATTGCATAAATGCCATCAAATCACCAACTTGCATATGTCCCATATCCACTTGGTGTGATCCAACCCAAATAATAAGTACAGTAACGGCATTCATAATAAACATCATCATTGGCATCATAAATGACATTAAACGGCTTACAAATAAATTTGTTTTTGTTAAATCTTGATTTCCTTTTTCAAATTTCTTTTCTTCATGTTTTTGATTATTAAAAGCACGAATAACGAGCATACCGGTTAAAGATTCACGAGTGATTAAGTTAATTTTATCTACTAACTTTTGGATACGCTTAAACCTAGGAATCGCGATGCTAAATAAACCAATGACTAGGCTTAAAATCGCAATTACCGCAACTGCGATAATCCATCCCATTGAAAGGTCTGTAGTAAGTACTTTAATAATGCCGCCGATACCTAAAATTGGTGCATAGAATACAATGCGAAGCATCATAACCATAAGTGTTTGAACTTGCTGGATATCATTTGTACTTCTTGTGATTAGAGATGCAGTGGAAAACTTATCAAACTCTGCATTCGAGAAGTTTGTAACTTTCCGGAATACTTTCTTTCTAAGGTCTCTGCCGAGTCCTGCAGCTACTTTTGCAGCAAGTAAACTCACGATAACGGTAGCTGCCATACTTACTAAGGATAAAAGTAGCATTTTCCCGCCGGAAGTAAGAATAAAATTAGATTGAAGCTTATCAGTATTGATACCGATCTTCTTATACTCATTCTCAATGTATGAAACAGCTGATTGTGTTACCATGCTGCCTGGCATATTCTTAAACTTTTCATCTGCCTTTTCTTTCATTGCATTGATTTGATCTTGAGGAAGTTTCGCAATGATTGCAAAAGGATCTGTATTTGGCGGAAGCTTCGCTGGTGTGTTGTTGTCACCTGTCGCAGCAGGAGAGAAAGCAGATGAGCCACCTTTTTCAATTCCTTGTGTAATTAACATTGGTTTCCCAAAGATATCGTTAAGTTCGTTAATTATTTTTTTATCTTCTGTATGTAGCTTATATAGTGGCTCTTTATCAAGCTGCTGATAATCTTTTAAGTCATTTTTTAGTTCACTTTGAGAGAGGTTGTTCTTATCTAAAAGCACATAGTTGTCAGCAACTTTTTTCTTCTCATTTTCATTCATAAAGAGCGTAAGTTTATCCATTTCACTTTTACGAATAACCTCAGGTACTGCATTTTCTACACCTTTTTGTTGAATCCCTACATTGACAATGTTAGACATGTAGTCTGGCAGTGATAGATCGCATACTGCCTGCACAGTTAAAAGACATACAACTGCAATGATGGAAGCAACAAATGGCTTTAAATGTTTGATAATCTTTAACATTTAATTCATCTCTCCATTTTCCTTGTCTAATTTTTTTAGTTTTTACTCCGTTTCTCTCCTTTATTCTTCGTATTCTCAGTAATTCATTCCAGTAGCTCTTTACGTATTTTCGACCACAGATTAATTTTATGACTATATGAAGATATGATGCAACTTTTAGGGGGGAGAATTTTGTGATAAATTTGTTAAGGGTTTTAAACGGTAATATAAAAAACTCTTTCTTTTTAAGTGGGATGGTGCAGGTCGTGTTTCATATATGTTGGAAAATGAAAGATGAGGAAAAAGTTGCAAATGAATGAAATGGAGCGACAGTTCAAAACACAATACTCCTTTTAATAGGAAGCGAGGTTATATGTTTAATTAATATGATAATAAATTTCCTTTCTTATTTATATAAAAGAAATAATTAGTTCTTCATAAAATTAAAAAACACACTATTTTTTCTTGAGATCATAGGAAAGGATGGCGTGTTTTTTCATTATTAAGGGGATTTAGTTTTGTTAGCTTTCCTGAACAACAAACAAAACGCCACCAAAATTATGGTAGCGCCTACGATAATTACTATTGGTTTAATCATTAATAAGTATATCTGGACCCTTTTTCAACATATACGAGAAACCCGAAATAAATACGATACTAAATATAATAATGGAAGACCACATATTAAAATGAAATTCTTTACCTACAACTAAATAGTAGATGTTATGGACCAAGAAATTAGCACCTATGATAATCCCACCGAACATTGAACTAATTACAAGACTGATTAAATAAAATTTGAGCTTCTGAAACATTTCCCCTCTACTCCTTTTCTAAAAAAACAACTTTTTTTTGGATGTTTTAGAAAATTATAACATTTATCTTTCTGATATTTTTAAATCTATAATATATTTAAGTTTATTTTAAGAGAAGAAGGATTACCTACCCAAATGACAGAGTATATGTTGTCTAATGTAGATAAATATTTAGCTTCAGGTAAATACATTGGTGGTGGAGTAAATGGTAAGTTTGAAAGAATATCTTTAGGAATATTCCTTTCCGTAATTTTAATAATAATCCCCTTACTTTTTAAGTATGGAGTTATATCTGTAGGGATTTTTTGGTGCTAAAAAAAGACTTTATGGCAATGAACGGTTTTAGTGAAGGGGTGGCCGATAAAATCTTGTATCATGTTTGCAATAGAAGTAACAGGAAAAAGGATAACTACAATTAAAGGCTTATATGATTAACCTTAGTTATACAAAATTAATAAATATAACAAGAAAACTATCAATTTGATTAATCTTTTTTCAAATTGATAGTTTTTATTTTTGAAATAAATAGCTATTTTATAAAAAATGTTTTTTTGACCCCCATAAATCTTTTTGTTCCTTCGAAATATATATAGTGAAGAAAGCAAATGAATGAAAAAGAAGTCATGAAAGTAAAAGTACACATCGAAAACAACATTGAAGCATTACTAAAATTGCTAGATTAAGTGGGGAATCCGAAAGTAAAAGCTAAAATTACCAAAAATATAGAGAAGAGTTATTCAAAGATTGCGGCTAAAATAGAAAAAGAACAAGAAAAACTAGCGGACGCTATTGCAAAAGAAAACAAGAAAGCAGAACCAAATACAGACTTCACTCTAGCGCAAGTAGAAAAGAATAATCATCTGAAAAATCGGTCGTGAAAAATATGAACAACAGCAAGAAGACAAGCTAAAAGAAAAGTACTAAGAAAATGTGGTTAAATGGTCACTTGTTTAGTGACCATTTTGCTATTTAAAGCAGAAGGAGGGAGAGGGATTACAAGTGTTGAGTTTAGTAATGAAGATCTTAAGAAAACCGAAAATAGAAGATATCGTATTTAACATACAAAACAACGGTGGAGATAAGGACGCTTTTATCGTACAGTATCAGCCGTTTATTAGAAAATCAATCTCGTCTGTCTGCCGCCGATATATTACAGAACAGGATGATGAATATAGTATTGGATTGTTTGCGTTTAACGAGGCAATTGAACAGTATTCATATAAAAAAGGAAAATCTTTTCTAGCGTTTGCTGATCTTCTTATAAAAAGAGATGTAATTGACTATATACGCAAGGAGTCTAAGCATAATCTTGTCTTTTTAAAAGAAGATAAGCAAGAGGAAATATTAGAAATGCAAGTATCGCTTACGGAGTATATGAAAGAGATAGAAAATAGTAACCGTAAGGAGGAAATTCTTCATTTTCAAAGTGTGCTAGCTGAGTTTAAAATCACATTTTCAGAGCTTGCTAAGGAATCTCCTAAGCATCGTGATACGCGTGAGCACTTAATAGAAATTGTAAAGATTATTATAAAAGACGAGAAAATGATGGAAGAGCTGTTCAGAAAGAAAAAGTTACCGCTGAAACATATTGAGCCACGTGTTAGGGTAAGTCGTAAAACGTTGGAGCGACATAGAAAATACATTATTGCAATGTGTATTATCTTTGCAAATAACTATACATATATTCTTGATTATATAAGAGGGGGGAAGCATGATGAATAAAGGAATTGTGATGGATATAAAAAAACATAGCGTAGTTGTTTTAACTCCAAATGGAGAATTTATTTCGTTTAAAAGAAAAGCGCACTCTTACATGATTGGAGAAGAAATCTCGTTTAAAGAACAAGAACAAAGAGCACCGCGTTTTTCAATCCCTTCTTCCTTAAAGCCTGCATCATTACTAGTTGCTTGTTTTCTATGTGTGTTGCTGTTTTTCTACAACCAACCGGAAGAAAAAGTATTTGCTTATGTCTCAGTTGATATAAATCCAAGTTTAGAGGTGAGCGTAACAAAGGATCTTCGTGTTATAGATTTGCGGGCTTGTAATGATGATGGAAGGCGTATTTTAAAAGAAATGAAGCGATGGGAAAATAAACACCTGCAAGACGTAATACGTACTATTATAAAGCAGAGTCAAGAGGATAAGTACTTAACGAATGATAAGCAAGTTATGCTAACAGCTGTTACAAAGGACAAGTCGTTAGAACCACAGTTGGAAAAGGCTATGCAAAAATTAAAGAAAGAGTATGAAACAAAACACGTTAAAGTCGTATATCAAAGCAGTACGATGCAAATGCGTGAGAATGCCATGAAAGCAGGAGTTGGCACAGGTGTTTATATAAAGCAAGAGAATGAGAAGCAGAAATCGCTTACTCCTCCTGCGCCGCCGTCTAATCAAGAGCAACCAAAGTCATCTCCTGATGTATCATCGGATTCGTCTCCTGCAAAAGAAGAAAGGTACGAGAAGCAGGAGCATATAGAACAAAAGCAATCCAAGGAACAGCAACTGAAGCAAATAAAAGAAAATAATGGACACCAGCAAGAGAATAACGGTAGAGGATCTCAGCAAGGAAATAATGGACACCAGCAAGAGAATAACGGTAGAGGATCTCAGCAAGGAAATAATGGACACCAGCAAGAGAATAACGGTAGAGGATCTCAGGAAGGAAATAATGGACACCAGCAAGAGAATAACGGTAGAGGATCTCAGCAAGAAAATAATGGACACCAGCAAGAGAATAACGGTAGAGGACCTCAGGAAGGAAATAATGGACACCAGCAAGAGAATAACGGTAGAGAATCTCAGCAAGGAAATAATGGACACCAGCAAGAGAACAACGGTAGAGGATCTCAGAAAGAAAATAATAGAAATCAGCAAGAGAACAACGGTAGAGGATCTCAACAAGGAAATAATGAACATCAGCGAGAAAACAACGGTAGAGGATCTCAGAAAGAAAATAATAGAAATCAGCAAGAGAACAACGGTAGAGGGTCTCAACAAGGAAATAATGAACATCAGCGAGAAAACAACGGTAGGGTGTCTCAGTAAGAAAATAACGGGCCTAATAATGAGGGGGAAAACATTCCTGCCACACAGCATCAAGGGGATGGAAAGAAGAATCTATAGAATATGAGAATTCGTTTCATGTTAATAAACCCCTCTAGTTTCAAACTAGAGAAATTTTTATTATTTAAATTTTTTAAATGACGGACACAAAATGGTGTATCCTTTCGAATTATATATATGGATATCATTAATATTTATATAAAAGGGGAGAAAAAATATGAAAAAAACAAAAGAAATGTATGAAGAAATCGCTGAAGTATTAAAGGTATTGGCACATCCTGTCCGTTTATCCTTAGTAAAAATAATGCTTGCAAAAGGCCCTACGAATGTAACAACAATGTATGGAGTTTTACAAATGCCCCAAAGTACAATTAGTCAGCATTTGTCCAAACTAAAAGCCGCTAAAATCGTTACAGGTACTCGGAAAGGATTAGAAATTTATTATGAGGTAACGGACAATCGTACAAAAGCGATATTATCAAGTTTAGTTTAAATGCTGACTTTCTTGAATTTAACAGTAAGATGAGAATAAGAAAGAAATTTTGTTCCCATAATTTTTTAGGATTTTACATAAGAGCTATATTTATAAGAATATGTAATTTTCTTTCACTACAGTTAATTCCTTTGAGAAATAAACTTTTTTTCATTTTAGGGGTATTTTTTGTTAGCTTAATAGTGATGTGACGATACCCCTATTATAAAATTTCAGAAGAATTTTTGACATAGAAGATGTAACACAGTAAGTAGAGTTCTTTTACTCATTTAACCTCTTCATCTGATGATCTTTTCCCCATTCAAATAGCTCATCCATAATTTGCATTAAAGATTTTCCATGTTCGCTTATTGTGTACTCAACCTTTGGTGGTACTTCTTGATATACAGTACGATGGATAATCCCATCAGCTTCAAGTTGCCGAAGTTGTTGTGTAAGAACTTTTTGCGTAATGTTTGGGATTTCTCGTTTGATTTCATTCGTTCGCATTTTTCCATCCATCAAAACACATAAAATATGAACTTTCCATTTTCCTCCAATCACGTCGAGTGTCGTTGCGATTGGGCAATCATCATTTTGATTCATATAACACCTCCACAGGTACTTTAAGGTTCCTATAGTACCTGAAAGTACGTACTTTTCAATTATATGTGACTCATTCATACTAATACTAAAGCGTTTGAATTATTTATAAGGGGGAAGAAAATATATGAAAACACTTGTAATTGTAGCACATCCTGATATTGAAAAGTCTCGAATTAATAAAAGATGGGTAGAAGAACTTGAGAAATATTCAGATGAAATTACGGTGCATGAATTATATAAAGCGGCACCAAATTGGGAGTTTAATGTTGAAGAGGAACAAAAGCTGTTAGTAGAGCACGACCGATATATATTTCAATTTCCACTCTACTGGTATAGCTCACCACCATTATTAAAAAAATGGTTCGATGATGTATTAACATATGGATTTGCCTACGGATCAAAAGGGGATAAAGTGAAGGGGAAAGAATTTGGTGTAGCTATTTCTATAGGTGGCTTAGAAAAAGACTATAAAAATAGCGGAAT
This sequence comes from Bacillus silvicola, assembly GCF_050524305.1. NCBI lineage: Bacteria > Bacillati > Bacillota > Bacilli > Caryophanales > Bacillaceae > Bacillus > Bacillus silvicola. The sequence goes on along the minus strand of NZ_JBNGVC010000012.1, from coordinate 308,695 downwards.
TACGATGGATGAATTGAAGAAACCATTTCACGCTACAAGCTTATATACAGGAATGGAATTTATACCATCATTTTATTTATATGGAGCAGAATATGAAATCAGTGATGAAGAGATTAATAAAAGTGCACCTGAGTATGTGAAATATGTGATGAATAAGGAGTATTCTAATATATAAGGAGAAATAGCCATTTACTTGTTAAGTAGATGGCTATTTTTGTATATGTATTTAATTCATTAAGTTTAATCTTTAGTAAATTAATAGTTAATCTGATAAAATAAAAAACCTAATATATATAAAGGGGAGTTTTACTTGAGAACGATGCGACAATTATTACAAAAGAGAGCAATGCAATCACTGAATATGGAAGCACTTGTCGGGGGAGAGAAAAGGTATTCGTTTCAACAATATAATGAACGAGTAAACCAGCTTGCACATTACTTGTTACATTGCGGTGTGCAAAGAGGAGATCGCATAGGGATCTTATGCAAAAATAATCATCCGTTTCCAAGCGTTATGATGGCAAGCTTAAAAATTGGAGCGGTATTTATTCCGCTAAATCATCAGCTTACTGTTTATGAATTAGAAACGATTGTAAAAGAAGCAAAATTAAAAGTATTAGTTATTGATGATGAATTTAGTGAAGTTTTATTAAAGGTTGATGCTGTTAAAGATATTCCTTATGTAATTAAAACGACAAAAGAAGGCTTTGGTTCATTTGAATTAAAATTACAAGAACAGTCAATTACAGAGCCGAACGTGGAAGTTCATGAAGAAGATGATGCCATTTACTTGTTTACTTCAGGAACGACTGGACAGGCAAAAGCATGTGTAATTGGTCATAAAAACTTACACCATTATTTTACTGAGATTGCGGGGCAAAGAGAAATTCCAGCAGGTGAACGCTTTTTATCAGTGCACCCATTGTTTCATATGAGTGGCGTGCTTTCTATTTTAAATTGTATTTATCATGGTGTTACGATGATTTTCTTAGCTGATTCGAATCCTACTCTTATTTGGGATAAGATTGAAGAAGAAAAGATTACTACGATGCTTGCGTTCCCAGCTGTTTATAGTTATATGCTTGATGAACTAAATAAACAAGAGCGTAACATTTCGACTTTGAAAGTAGCACAAAGCGGTGGTACAAAAGTACCGGAAACGCTTATTCAAAAATATATGGAAAAAGGAATATACATGGTGCAAGGCTATGGTAGTACAGAAGGTTGGGTCGTAACTTCATGGCATCCAAATATGGGAAAAGAAAAAATGTCTTCTGTAGGGAAAACACTTAAGCATGTAGAATTAAAAATTATTCATCCAGAAACGGGTGATGAACTAGCAACGAATGAAGTTGGAGAGATCCACGTAAGAAGTCCTTACATGTTTAAAGGATATTGGAATAACGAAAAGGCGACGGAGAAGGTAGTAAAAGATAATTGGTTTAACATGGGTGACGCCGGCATGATAGATGATGATGGATTCCTACATATTATGGGAAGATATAAAGATGTTATCGTGCACGGTGGTGACAACGTATATCCAGATCAAGTAGAAGATGTAATTCATGAAATAAATGGAGTTCTAGAAGTTGCAGTAGTTGGGATTCCAAATGATTTTTGGGGAGAGATTCCGACAGCTTACATTGTAAAAGACATTCAAACATCTTTAACAGAAGAAGAAATTATTCAGCATTGTAAAGAAAAACTAGCAAGCTATAAAATACCAGAAGTTGTATTTATGGACGAATTACCGAAAAACGCTTTAGGGAAAGTGTTGAAGAGGGAATTAAGGGATGTTTTTCTTGTAAAATAAAAAAGGTTATCAAATAATGAATAATCCAGTTATGTATAAAGCATAACTGGATTTTTGTTTATAAAAAACATAATAATTTACTAGATTTTGTATTTTGTGTAAGATAATAAAGAATATTCAATAAAATAATTAAAGGAAGAGATATAAATGAAGCTGCCGCTATTACAAGTAGAGACAGAGAGACTTATTATTCGTCCATTTCAAAAAGAGGATTATGAAAATTGGTTAGATGGCTTCAATAAGAGGTTACCATCTCAACATAAATATGATGATGGCTATCATGATATGTCGTCTTCAACGAAAGAATGGTTTACGGAATGGATAAGAGGTTTTGATGAAGCGGCACATCGAGATGAAATGTACGTATTAGGCATATTCCGAAAAGAAGATGGAGCGAATATTGGAAAACTAGAACTTATAAAAATTTTACGTATGGATTATCAATGGGCAATGATGGGTTATTCTATTCATAATCAATATTGGAAAAATGGCTACGGAATTGAAAGTGTAAAATCGACGTTACCGTTGTTTTTTAATAGTTTTCAATTCCATAGAATCGAATTACATATACATGTTGATAATGAGCCATCCGTTCGTCTTGCAGACAGAGCCGGATTTTCCTTTGAATGTAAGAGGGAAGCATTTTCTCAGGAAAATGGTAGGTGGGTAGATTTTCTTATTTATTATAAAAATAAGGAGATGAATATATGAAGGTACTTGTTACAGGTGGGAATCGAGGATTAGGATTGCAGTTAGTAAAAGTATTTCATGAAAATGGACATATTGTTTATCCACTAGTTAGAAGTAAGGAAGCGATAGGACAATTGAATAAGGTTTTTACTTCTAGATGTTTTCCTATTTTAGCAGACTTGTCAGATGATGAGAGTACTGAGAGTATTAAGGAGCAAATTGGAGAGTACACAGAGCATATTGATCTAGTTATTAATAACGCTGGAATTACTGGAAAGGAAACTGAAATTTTACGTACAAATTCAGAAGAGTTAATGGAACTATTTAACCTTCATTGTTTAGGTGTTATTCGAGCAATAAAAGGTACGTATTCAGCTTTAACTAAATCAAATCAGCCGAGAATTATAAACGTATCATCTCGTTTAGGCTCTTTACATAAAATGGCCGAAAAAGAATTTCTACAAGGGCAGTTCTCATATTCATACCGGATCGCAAAAGCTGCACAAAATATGTTAACGCTTTGTTTACAACAAGAGTTTACGGATAAAGGAATTCGTGTAACCGCAATTCACCCTGGAAAGTTAAAGACTGACATTGGTGCTTTTGATGCGAATATGACTCCTGCTGAAGGAGCTCAAAATATATATGATTGGGTAATGGATTCAAATGAGGATGTTTCGGGTAAGTTTATTGAACCGGGTATAGGGGAGTTAAAGTGGTAATGTACGATCTTACAACCATTCAAAATATATTTGGGCCTTTAAAAAAGTTTCAAAAGAGGATTAGGGGATATGAGAATGAAAAAAGTAAACGTAGTCCATTATGATGCATTTAGTAATAAGCCGAATATGGGAAATCCAGCAGGTATTGTATTAAAAGGAGATGGATTAGCGGAAGAGGAAATGCAACTCATTGCTGAAAAGGTTGGATTTAACGAAACAGCTTTTGTTCTTTCTTCAGAAGTAGCAGATGTAAGAATTCGCTATTTTACGCCTGGTCATGAAAATGATTTATGTGGTCATGCGACAGTAGGGACTATATATGCACTTCATGAAAGAGGATTATTAGAAGGGAAACACAATTTAACAATTGAAACGAAGGCAGGGATTTTGCCGATACATATAGGTGCGAATAAAAGTGGGGAAACTTTTATTAAAATGAGACAAGCAACACCACGGTTTCAAAATTTTACAGGTTCCAAAGAGGCATTAGCTTACAGTATTGGTCTTGAAGTAAATGATTTAGATGAAAAATTACCGATTGTATATGGAAGTACTGGTATTTGGACTTTAATTGTACCTATTAAAAAACTTGAAGCATGTGAAAGGATGAAACCTAATAATAGTGAATTTCCATCTGTATTAAAAGAAATGCCAAAGGTTGCTATTCATCCACTTTGCTTGGAGACATATGATGCAGAAGCAAAAATGCACGGTCGTCATTTCTCATCACCTTATTCTGGAACAATAGAAGATCCAGTGACAGGAACTGCTTCAGGTGTAATGGGAGCCTATTATGCGACGTATTTAGAGAACAATTTTGATCATGAACTGGAGTCAATCGTTGAGCAAGGACAGGAAATAGATAAAGACGGTCGTGTGACGGTTTATGTAACGAAAGATGTAGAAAATGAGAAGTTACAAATAGATATTGCGGGAACAGCGGTATATGTGAAAGAGTTTGAAATTTCAATATAAAAAAATAAAGCCCAGCATATAGCTGGGACTTCTCTTTATCTGTTCAATACTTCAATATACGAAGCATCCCCAGTTGTTCGAATTGTAGAGCGGAAATTGTTGTGTTCTAACGTTTCAGCAACTTGTTTTAATTGCTGTGCATCATCGTGATGAATGAGTAAACTATCTGCACCACTTTCTTCTATATGAATATGCTCAACATTTCCAATCGCTTCATGTATAGCTTTTAAAAATTCAGGTTTCATATTGTCCTCCTATATGTATGTAACGTCGTTAAATAGTATTTCCTTATTTTTGAAATATAAAAGTAAATGAAAGGAGAAATGAAAATGAATATAACGCAGTTTAAAGAACATATTACATCACTTTTTGAAGAGCATCTTAATAAATACGGTGATGACGAGTATGGTTTCACTCACATTAGTAAAGAGGGATTTCACAAAATAGGTTACACGACAAATTTGACGCTAGAAACAATTGAAGAAGCATATCGAAATGGGGTTGATATGATACTTACACATCATGCACCGTGGAGTTTTTTATTCGGTATGGAAGAGGCTTGTATTGAGAAATTAAAAGAATATGAAATGAACCATTTTTGGATTCATTTGCCGTTAGATTTTGTAAAGTTTGGCACATGTACGTCGTTGTTTAATGAAATTGAGATACATACAATACTGGAATATTCCACGTATGAGGAAGAAGAGCTACCGGGAATAGGAGAATATAAAGAAGCGATTCCCTTTTCAAACTTAGTTGAAAAACTTGAAGAGAGAATGGAAGAGAAAGTGAAGAGCTGGAAAAATCATGACAGACCAGTGAAACGGATTGCGATTTTAACGGGTGCAGGGAACAATACAAACCTTATTGAGCGTGCACTAGAAAAAGGTTGTGATACGTACATAACGGGAGAAAAAACATTATATACGGTGCAACATGCAAAATTTAAAAGGATAAATTTAATTGTAGGTAGTCACACATTTACAGAAGTGTTTGGTGTAGAAAGTTTGGCTCGTAAGTTAAAAGAAAGAGATAATTCAATAGAAATTACTAGATTAAATGAAGATCATTTGGAGTGAGGGAAATAGTAACTATATACGCAAATTATGGGGAATCAAAAGTGAAGTTAACGTGGAAAAAAGATTGTATATTGCCAGAATACGAAAGAATCACAAGTGTTCACGGTTTTTGTTTTCATAATAATAAGGTTTTACTAATAGACCATGAGAAGCGTGGGAAGAAGGTTATGTAAAAGGAGAATGTACTTTATTTGGATATATTATCGTTGACCATAGTGATAATCCAAATTGGAATGAACATAGTCCGTATCCAAAAGTAGGGTATCAGCCGTTCTACCGGATGGAGATCAATGAAGTGCATAAGTTTGACGGTGAGTATGAATCCGATAAAAGGATGTTTGTTAGAGTAGAAGAGAGTGCAATGTATCATTATAAATGGAATGAATTATATGATGAAATATTGAAGGAATCCGTTTTAATAAAATAAAAATTAATTTCTGCAATATTAAGATGTTAGAAGGGATTCTCTTGTAATTGTCAAATAATAGTAAAGTTGTCTTTTAAATTGAGGGAATCTTCAGATGCAAGGGTGAGTGAATGGATATTTCAGTAATCGCTAAACAACTAGTTAATGAGAAGGTTATTTCACATTATCCGAAAAGCATGAAAGTGTTGAACGGAGGAACGACAAGTACAGTATATTTGTTGGACGCGAAATACGTTGTAAAGCTGAATGAATCAGAAGTGATACGTGAAGAAGCTGATTTTCTTTCTTTTTATGAAGGGAATACTTTATTTTCAAAGCTTTTGTATAAGGAACCTTTAAATAGATATATTGTGTATTCCTTTCTCGATGGGGCTACTTCGTGCGAACGTGGATATAAACGAATTACGCTTAGTATACTTGTAAAAGAAGCTATTAATAAGTATGAAATAGTTTCAGATATAGATGGATGGGGATGGAAAGAAAGTCCGGTTCAATCTTGGAATGAATTTTTAACAACAAATGTGATAGAAGCTTATGAAAACCTAAAACCATATATAAGTGATGAAGAGTATAGAACTGTTCTTAAGCTTACAAATAGTCTAAATAAGGGGACTGGAATAAATAAGCCATTTTTATTACATGGTGATCTTGGATTCCATAACTTTATATTTCAAAAGAATAAGTTAACCGGTGTGATAGATCCTTTACCAGTCTTAGGAGATCCTATATACGATTTAATTTACGCGTTCTGTTCAACTCCGGAAGATTTAATGAAAGAAACAATTGATTATGCGATGAAACAATGTGTATTTCATAAAAAAGAACGAGATTTATATGAGGAAATAATTATAGGTTTATTTTTGCGTATAGATACGTGTTTAAGACACCACCCGAAAGATTTAGAAGATTACTTAGTAGCTTGGCGTTATTGGATGGACGAAATTGAGACGAATTTATAGCACAAATATTGGGGGGGAGATAGTGAAATGAATATTTCAGAAGCAAAAAGAGATTTAGCACAAAAAACGAAGAAGGGATTTCCTGTTATACTAGCCGGTCTTTTATTTTGGAGTATTGCGAGCATAACTGGTGTTTTTCTTTCAGAAAAGCAAGTTGTGTGGGTGTATTTAATTGGTATGGGCTGTGTGTTTCCTTTCGGCCTAATGTTAGCTGCTATATTGAAAATTGATATGTTTGCGAAAGGAAATCCGTTAGGGATTTTAGCAGGATTAATTGGTGGGATAAATGTATTAAATATTCCGCTTGTATTACTTGCCTATTTTCAATTTCCAGAATGGTTACCTTTTGTAGTAGCAATGTTAATAGGTGTGCATTTTATTCCGTACGTATGGATTTATGAAAGTAAAAGTTATGGTTTATTGTCAGTAGGGACTGTATTCGTAACGTCAGTTTGCGGGATTCTTTTTGCAGAAAAAGGATTTATCGTAATTCCTATGGCGGTTACAGTTGTTTACTTTATTACTCTTATAAGCTTATCAATTGAAAATAAAAAAGCAGAAAAATATCAACAAATATCAGCTTAATAAAAAATTAAAGGGGTAGAGGAATAACTATGAATAATTTTATTTGTACAACGTGTGGAGTACAGTATGCAGCGAGTGTGAAAGAACCAGTAAGTTGTGTTATTTGTGATGAGGAGAGACAATATGTTAATCCGAAAGGGCAGTCATGGACAACTTTAGAAAACTTGAGAACGAGTGATACGTATAAAAATGAAATTATAGAAGAAGAAAATGGACTTTATAGTATTACGACAAAACCAGAATTTGCGATCGGTCAAACGGCATTTGTAGTAAAAACAGAGTCATATCGTTTGCTATGGGATTGTATTACTTATTTAGATGACACGACAATTGAGAAGATAAAAGAGTGGGGCGGATTAGATGCAATCGCACTGTCACATCCACATTATTATTCAACGCAAGTAGAATGGGCGGAAACATTTGATGTACCAATTTATATACACGAAGATGATAAAGAATGGGTGATGCGCCCGAGTAGTCGTATTATTTATTGGACTGGAGAGTCTTTACAATTAGCAGATGGAATTACCATTCATCGTCTCGGAGGACATTTTAGTGGTGGTTCTGTATTACATTGGGAAGAAGGAAATGATGGAAAAGGTATTTTATTAACAGGTGATATTATTCAAGTTGTAGCGGATCAGCAGTGGGTGAGCTTCATGTATAGCTATCCGAACTTAATTCCATTACCTGCGAGAAAGGTTGAGGAAATGGCGAATCGAGTGAAGCCGTTACAGTTTAATCGTTTATACAACGCTTTTCATCGCGTAGTAAAAGAGAATGCAAATGAGGCAGTGGAACGTTCTGCTGAAAGATATATGAAAGCGATAGAAGGAAAGTTGTTTCATACATAAAAGGAGAGTTAGCTTTATGAAAACGTTAGTATGCTTTGGAGATAGTATTACAGCTGATGAAACGTTTTTCAATGGAACGCCGAGGTTAACACCACGTTTGCAAGAGATGTTTCCGAATTGGGAAGTAGTGAATGCAGGTGTTCCAGGTGATAATACGTTCGACGCGTTACATAGAATTGAAGAAGATGTATTATCACATGAACCAGACTTTGTAACAGTTTTTCTTGGTACGAATGATGCAGTTTCTTTTGCTCAAGTCCCATTACAAGCATATAAAGAAAACTTAGAGAGAATTGTAAGCGCGATTTCACCAGAAAAAGTATTACTTATTAGTCCGGCGCCAGTTGATGAAGAAAGACAACGTAATAGAACAAATGAAATACTCGGCCAGTATGCAGAAGTTGTAGAGGAAGTAGCGAAGCAAACCGGGAGCCATTTTCTAAATTTGTATGCTGAGATGATTCAGGAAGAAAATTATAAAATATTCGTAGAAGATGAAGAAAAAGATGGCTTGCATTTTGGACTAGAAGGCTATGAGTATGTAGCGAAGTTAATTGGTGAAAAGTTAAAAGGGATTTTATAAAAAAGCAAAGCGATATCGCTTTGCTTTTCATCGTTTTTTTTAAGGTGGATCAATCTAGAAATGCTTGTTGCAATGCTTTTAGTCCATCGCTGTAGATGCCATGAAACAGATTAATTGCCTCTTCATCACTAACCCCTACAGGAGTGAAAATACCAGACCACTCTACTAATGATGTGTTATTTTCAGTCCCTTCTTTAACCTGGATTGTGGATAGATAATTATTGACTGGGAATGGTGCATTCATAATTGAATACGTGTAGTAGCGTTCCTTATCATTGAATACTTCTAAGCGCTCTATAATCGTATCACCATCTGGATTAGCTAGATGACGTACGCGTCCACCTTCAGTTACTTTGCTGCTAGGTATATAAGGTAACCAGTCTGGAAGGGAGTTAAAACCTCCGATTAATTGCCATACTTGTTCAGGTGAAGCAAAAACTGTCATAGATGTAGTAGTATGTGCCATATTTATTAGACTCCTTTTTATCCCGCTATTTGCAGGGAAATAATCAGTGGGGGATGGCCCACTGATTAAAGTTTCACTTTATTTTACGTTGATTGGTAGTGGTGCATTAGGTGCTACTAGTTTTTGTTCGCGCATTTCTTCCCAGAATGCTGCTGGGATTACTGTGTTTAAGGCATTTTGGTCTTCTACAATTCGTTCCGGTTTACTTGCACCAGGAACAACGGCAGCAACTGCTGGGTTAGCTAGTGAAAATTGTAATGCAGCAGCCTTGATGCTGATTTCGTGACGATCTGCAAGAGCTTTGATTTTCTCAACTTTTGCAATGATTTCTGGTGATGCTTTTTGATATTCGAAGTGAGCACCTCCAGCAAGAATACCTGAGCTATATGGGCCACCAACAACAATATCCATATTATGCTTTACAGCTGCAGGCATTACTCGTTGTAAGGCACGCTCGTGGTCTAATAATGAATAACGGCCAGCTAACAAGGATATATTTGGCTGCGCTTCTTCTAAATCTAGCATAAGTTCAATTGATTCTACTTTGTTTACTCCAAGTCCCCAACCTTTAATGACTCCTTCTTCGCGTAAACGTGTTAGCGCACGGAATGCTCCTGTACGAGCCGTTTCAAATTGTGAAATCCACTCGTCGCCATAAAAGTCTTGTGCTAAATCATGAATGAAAACAAAGTCTAGACGATCTGTTTTTAAACGTTTCAAACTTTGCTCGATAGAACGAAGAGTTGCATCTGCGCTATAATCATTGATCATTTTATTTTTACGACCAAATTCGAAAAGTCCGCCTTTTTCACCTAAATCACGTGCAGATGGATCTTCTAGTTCATCTGAAATAGTTCGACCGACTTTTGTGCTTAAAAAGTAATCATCACGATTTCTTTTTGAAAGTGCTTCACCAAGACGAATCTCCGCTAAACCAGAACCATAAAGTGGAGCTGTATCAAAGTAACGAACGCCATTCTCCCAAGCAGCATCTACTGTAGCGATTGCTTCTTCTTCTGGGATATTACGGTACATATTACCTAGTGGTGCTGTACCAAAACCGATTTTTTCTTTTAGTAAATTACTCATTAAAGATATCCTCCTAAAATGTATTTGAAAATTAATTAATCATTGTGAATAGATGTGAAAATCAATACATGTCATTTCATCGTCTGACAAAATGCATGATAAAAATACTCACTTTAAAGTACGGGTACTAAAATGTAATTTCTAATACTACATGACTCACTCAACTCTTACAAATGCTATTATGAAATGTATTTTACATAATGAAAAGTACGTACTTTAAAGTGATATAGATACTAAAAAGTAATACAGGTACTTTTTGGTGCCGTACTACTCATCTGCTGTTTACGTATGCTATTATGAAACATGTTTAATACAATAAAAAGTACGTACTTTAAGGTGCTATAGATACTTAAAAGTAATATTTAAATCTTTAGCTTAATTGCCTTATAACATTATTAAAGGAGATTTTTATATGAAAACATACAATATTCCTGTAGAGGCGACTTTAGAGGTTATCGGTGGAAAGTGGAAAGTAGTTATCCTTTGTCATTTAAAGAAAGACAAAAAGAGAACGTGCGAATTAAAACAATTAATGTCTGGTATTACACAAAAGATGTTAACACAACAATTACGTGAATTAGAAGAAGACGGTGTAATCGAGAGAAAAGTGTATAACCAAGTGCCGCCAAAAGTAGAGTATTCTTTAACGGATTACGGTCATTCTTTAGATGCTATACTCGATTCTCTTTGTAACTGGGGAGAAAATCATCTTGAAAAGAATGGCAACACGTCTATGCTTATAACAGCAGCAGAATAAAAAAGAAAAAAACGAACGGAAATACGTTCGTTTTTTTTGTTTTGTCATGTATATAGAGGGAGATTTTTTAGTAGCATAATTACTTTTTGGTAATATAGGTACTTTTTTGTGCTGTAGGAACTAAAATGTGCCGTATAGAAAATTATGTAGTTTTACGCAACAATAAAGAGCGAATTTATAAAAAAGGAGAGGAGAACGCGTGAAACAATATAATATACCTATAGAGATAACGTTAGAAATTATCGGGGGAAAATGGAAGGTCGTCATTTTATGCCACTTAACGAAAGGAACGAAGCGAACGAGCGAGTTGCAACGTTTGATTCCTGAAATTTCTGTTAGAATGTTGACGCAGCAACTACGTGAGCTGGAAGAAGACGGTGTAATTACACGTAAAATTTATAAACAAATTCCGCCCCGAGTAGAATACTCCCTAACTGATTATGGTTGGTCTTTACAAAGTGTATTAAACCAATTAACCGCATGGGGAGAACAATGCATAGATAGAAAAATACGAAAGTTAAGTGAAATCTCTATATGTAATATTGAAAACACCACCTAATGACGAGGTGGTGTTTTCAATATGAAAATTTAGAAAGTAAAAGCAAGGATCTATACCATATTAACAACTGTTTTAGCCGTTATGAATAATTGATTAAAGCTTTAATAGGTACTTAAAAGTGCCTTCATCACTTTAAAGTACGTACTATGCTTCATAATATAACCGTTTTATAATGACACTCGTAGCAAGAAGTCATAACGATCTTAAGCTATGTTCAAAAAGACTTATTAACTAGTATAGTTTTTTGTTCAATTTCTTTAGTAGGAGATGTCTATATGGTTGAAGAACTTTTTTATAAAAAAATACTCAAAAATCTTTTTTCAGATCCAGTTCAAATTACACTTTGGAATGGAGAAACAATCCATTATGGAGAAGGGGAACCTCAATTTCATGTAACATTCCATAAGCCGCTTTCAAAAAAAGAGATAGCTAAGGATCCTTCTATCGCATTCGGTGAAGCATATATGAATGGGGATCTTGAAATAGAGGGTAACCTTGAAAAAGCAATTCAATCTATTTATAAAAGGCAAGATAGCTTTTTAGGTGATAGTAAATTGCAATATTTCAAAAGTAAATGGAATTTCTCAAAACAAAAAAATAAAGAAGATATAGCTCACCATTATGATATTGGGAACGATTTTTATAAATTATGGCTTGATGAAACAATGACGTATTCTTGTGCATATTTCCAAAATGAGCAGGATTCTTTAACGACAGCTCAACATAATAAAGTGAATCATATTTTGAAAAAGTTGAACCTTCAAAAAGGTGATACGCTATTAGACATTGGTTGCGGGTGGGGTGAGCTCATTACAGCTGCCGCTAAGCAGTACGGTGTGAAAGCGATGGGAGTAACGTTAAGTGAGGAACAATACGCTAAGACTTCCGAGCGAATTAAAAAAGAGGGACTTACAGATTTAGTTGAAGTATATTTACTTGATTACCGAGATATTAAGAATCATAAATTTGATAAAATTGTTAGTGTAGGTATGATTGAACATGTAGGAAAAGACAACATTACGCAATACTTTGAGACAGTTAATAAACTACTAAATGATGGTGGGATCTCTCTTCTTCATTGTATTACTTCTCCAGCCAATGGTGGTGCTACGAATGGTTGGATTGAAAAATATATATTCCCTGGCGGATATGTACCTGCTGTTAACGAATTAATCACGAACATGACAAACGAACAATTTTTCATTGTTGATGTGGAAAGCTTACGTAGACATTACGGGAAAACATTACAACATTGGTCTCAAAATTTTGAAAACGTACTGGAGGAAGTTCGCAAAACGAAAGATGAGCGATTCATTCGTATGTGGCGCTTATATTTAAATGCATGTGCAGCTTCGTTCTTTACAGGTAATATTGATTTACATCAATTTGTATTTACAAAAGGCATTAACGATACAATTCCGATGACACGTTCTTATATGTATGAATAAGAGCATGTAACCAAGTAGCTCTCTACTACTCATCGGGTGTAAATAAAATGATGGTAGGACATAGGTCTATAACTTAAAGTCGAGATGGTAATCAGAAAATGATTTCTATCTCGATTTTTTTATATATAATTTTAAAATCAAAACTATATACTTTTGATAATAAAAATATATAATAAATATAGAATCGAAAATATAGGAGCAAGGAAGTTGAAGAATATGATATTAACAATGGGCTTTATTGGATTTGGAAAATCAGCTAACCGCTATCATTTACCTTATGTAAATGCACGTAAAAATATAAAAGTGAAAACGATTTTTGCTCGCCAAATTCATGAAGAATTAGCGGCTCCGTATGAGGAAAAAGGTGTTAGTTTTACTACTAATTTGGATGAATTGTTGAATGATAAAGAAATTCAAGTGGTGACGGTCTGTACGCCAGCACATACGCATTACGAATTAGCAAAAAAAGTTATACTTGCTGGAAAATCAGTTATCGTTGAAAAACCATTTTGCGATACAGTAGAACATGCTAAAGAATTATTAGCTTTAGGCCGAGAAAAAGGTGTAGTAGTTATGCCTTATCAAAACCGTCGTTTTGATGGTGATTTCTTATCGGTGAAGCAAGTTGTTGAACAAGGATTTCTTGGTGATATTGTTGAGGTTGAATCACATATTGATTACTTCCGTCCTGGTTCAATCACTCACGAAGGTCCAAAAGAAGAAGGTTCATTTTATAGTTTAGGTATTCATACGATGGACCGCATGATTTCACTATTTGGCCGTCCAGATACGGTGACATACGATATTCGCAATAATGAAGAGGAAGGTGCCGTTGATAACTATTTCGATGTTGGTCTACATTACGGAAATCAGCTGAAAATTAAACTAAAAACGAACCATGTTGTAGCGAAAGATTATCCACGTTTTATCGTTCATGGAACAAACGGATCATTTATTAAATATGGTGAAGATCAGCAAGAGAATGATTTGAAAGCAGGTATTATGCCTGAGAGTGCAGGATTTGGTGAAGATTCACCGATGTATTATGGAATTGCTAAATATCGCAATGCAAATGGTGATTGGATTGAAAAACAAATTAAAACGCCGCTTGGTGATTACGGTCGTTTCTATGATGCAGCATATGAAACAATCGTAAATGGTGCACCAAAGCTTGTGAAAGACGAAGAAGCAGTAACGAATATTGAAATCTTGGAAAATGGATTTGCTGCTCCATCACCTTCAGTTTACAAACTTGTGGCTTTACATTTGAATGAATAGAAGAGGGAATACAGCTTAAAGGAGGTATGGAAATGGCAAGCGGATCAACACAAGTAAAATACCTCGGCATTTATCAAAAAATTAAACAGCAAATTTTAGACGGTGAATATAAAATTAACGAAAAAATTCCAAGTAGCCCCGTCCTTGCTGAAGAATTTGGGGTTTCAGCTCTTACTATTAAAAAAGCGCTGGATTTGTTAGTTAGAGACGGATACATCATCCGCCGGCGCGGAAGTGGAACAGTCGTTCAAGATTGGCGTCAGCAGGAAAAGGCACGAATGATTCAAACTTTAACAGGTACGAAAGCTGTTTACGGCAGTGAGGTAGAAAGTGAAATTATCGAGTTTACGATTGTCGGAGCCGAGGAAATCATTGCTGAAAAATTGGGCATTTCAGTAGGGGATTTTGTATATAAAATCATTCGCCTCCGTATCATTCACAGTATCCCAACGATTATGGAACATACATGGATGCCTATTTCGGTCATCCCAGGTGTTGAAGCTTCGGTTTTAGAGGAGTCGATCTACTCGCACATTCAAAATAAACTAGGTCTTGAAGTGGGAACATCCGTTGTTAGGGTCAAAGGAATTCGCCCAGATGATAAAGAAAAGCAGTTTATGAACTTAACAAATCAAGATTTCCTAATGAGAGTTGAACAAGTAGCCTACTTAACGGATGGACGCACTTTTGAGTACTCTTACGCCGATCATTTGCCGGAAACCTTTGAATTCGAAACAGTCATTACCGCAAAAAAGTTATAAAGAGGCATAAAAAATAGGTTGGGGCAAGTAATGCCTCGACCTATTTTTTGTCTTCAATGTAGCTACAATAGGAACGGTTATTATTCATCGGCTGTAATAAGCATGGATGTGTTTCCGTTTTTTTCAAGATGAACTTCGCCCCAAGTGCAGAGGGAATCGAGTATGGCTCCTAAAGACGAACCGTAATTAGTTAAAGAATACTCTACTTTCGGTGGTACTTGGTCATATACTTTTCTTTGAATTACATCATCTTCTTCTAATTCACGTAATTGTTGTGTTAACATTTTTTGAGTAATACCAGGCATTAACCGTTTTAATTCACTCGTTCTTTTTGTTCCCTTTTTTAAATGACAAAGAATAACAACTTTCCACTTTCCACCAATAACTTCTAAAGTTGCTTCGACAGGAATATTATATGTCTTCATAAAAAACTCCTTTGATAAATTTAGATTACAGTTTTGGATTCACATACTAAAATTATTTCTTTTTAGTGCCTATAATACTTTAAAGTGCGTACTATTTATTGTGCTAAATATCGTTCATAATAACCGATGTAAGAGAGAAATAAGCAGAACGGCACTTGAAAATGCATACATTACTTTTTAGTACCTATAACACTTTAAAGCGCGTACTATTTATTATGCTAAATATATTTCATAATAGCACATGTAAGCAAGAAATGAATAAAATGTATTTTGAAGTGCATTGGAAATTGGTTCGCCATAACGCTATGGGGAAATTCACACAAAAAATGATTAATTACTCCAAGACTTAACAGTTGATTAATCTTACTGTAATGTTTAAAATTACAGTAAGATTTTTAAAAGTGAGTGGTCATCGTCTGTAAAATGTAGTTTCAATAATTTTATAAAAGAAGCATGAAAAGAAACGAATAGTAGAAATAAACGAAACATTGCCGAATAAATAATATTACGTGTATTTGTTTTTGAACTGTAATCTTTTTTAATACATTTCAATAACCGATATTTGACATGTACGTTTCATAAAGAAAATTAAAGGAGTGAGTGAAATATGGTGGTTTTATATACAACAGCAAGCTGTGGTTCATGTCGAAAAGCGAAAGCATGGCTTGAAGAGAATCAAATTGATTATACTGAAAAAAATATCGTATCCAATTCTATGACAGTGGATGAACTTAAATCCATTCTTCGTTTAACTGAAGAGGGTGCTACTGAAATTATTTCAACTAGATCTAAAACTTTTCAAGACTTAAATATAAATATAGATGAGCTTTCGCTGAATGAATTTTATAAATTAATAATTGAGCATCCGCTAATGTTGCGTCGCCCAATTATGCTGGACGAGAAAAGATTACAGATTGGTTTTAATGACGAAGAAATTCGTAAATTTTTACCACGTAGCGTTCGAACATTCTTAAATATTGAACTGCAAAAGTTGGCTAATTAATAAGTAATAGTATGAAAGAGAAATTTTTTGAAAGGAGGAAACAGAAGGTGATAGAAGTATGCGTAACAGTTAATTATAACGATAGAAATTATCAAACAAATGTTATTGTAAGCAAAGATACGGTGTGGACAAAAATTAAACAATTGGCAGAAGAACAAGTCAAAAAACAGTGGGATTTTTAAATTTGATTATTTAAAAAATGAAGTTGTAGGTTAGAGATTATAACTAAATCCAAGACTTTTCAGCAATTAAATATAAAAAAATTTGAAAGGAGGAAACAGAAGGTGATAGAAGTATGCGTAACAGTTAATTATAACGATAGAAATTATCAAACAAATGTTATTGTAAGCAAAAATACGATATGGACAAAAATTAAACAGTTGGCAGAAGAACAAGTGAAGAAACAATGGAGTCGTTAAATGTATTTTTAACTTAAAAAGCTAAATGAAGTTATGGAATATAGGCGAGTCCGGATAGAATATAAAGGAATTTATTTTTTATGGTAAGAATTATTTATATATATTTTAACATTCGACCAACCTATCTGTAATATTTATGGCTACAGTATGTTAATATACGAGAAACAACATTTTTGATCATAGGAGGAAAACAATGAACAGCGACTTTACCTTGGCCATTCACAGTTTAACTTATTTAGCTTTACAGCCAGACCGGATGTCAACAAGTAGTGCTATTTCAGAAAGTGCAGGTGTTCATCCAGTACGCATTCGCAAAGTGCTAAGTTTGTTAAAAAAACATAAGTTCATACAATCAAAAGAGGGAACTGGTGGAGGTTTTATTTTCGCTCGTGATTTAAGTGAAGTTAATCTCTGGCATATTTATCAAATAACCTCTGAAGGTGCATTGCAGCCGAAGTGTCCGGAATCGAATGATCAGTGTGTTGTAGGATCGAACATGCGAAAAGTTCTTTTTGCCATTTTCTTAGGCGCGGAAGAGCATCTAGGTGAATACTTAAAGAATTATACAATGAAAGAAGTTGTTGATCTTATTAATCAAGAACGTTAAGCGGCTTAAAGATTATATAGCCGTGAGTTCTTAACACTTAAATGTAACGAAAAATATTACAGTTCAATTTCGTTTTTATATCTTTTATATCGTCACAAAAAATATTTATAAGAAGGTGAAAAATTATGATGTCAAATAATAATCAAGTTTTAAAAGTAGGAGATTGGGTTCGTGGAATATCAAATGAGGGTGAATTTATAGTTGGTTACATTGTATCCCTTGATAAAGTGGAAGATGTAGTTACAGTTAGCATTGTGAAACGTGACGACAAGTACACAATAAACGAAGCGATTTTACTCTTTAGTAAACACGTTAACAAACTCCCTGAATCAAAGGTAATCAATAAGGAGCAAATTCTTTATCTTATAGATCTAGCATTATTAACAGGGGATGAAGAATGGTTTATTGAGCTTTCTTCAAAATTAAACTCGATAAAAGAGCTAGTTAATGGGGGAGTTTAAAAATTATAATAAATATGATATCTATTTGTATTTTTAAGTTTCTGTAAGATCAATCCTTTGGTTTTAAATAGTTCCATTCATCAAATATTATCTATCATCAATAGCTTAGATGTGTAAAGTCATTTCACTGCCAATAACGATAATTATCTAAATAAGCTGTCCAAATGGGCAGCTTATTGTAATTAGTCACGTCTAAATGGACCTTTTGGAGCAATTAGCTCTAAATTAGTACCATCTGGATCACGGAAGTAGGCAACACCTGTACCAAATCCAGATTTCAAGCCATCATCTTCTTGGAAGACAATAGGTTCTCCATCTGGTTCTATTCCAATTGCTTTTAGACGTTCTACAGCGGCATTGATATCTTCTACTTCAAAACAAAGATGCATCGCACTAATTTGATCATTTGAGTAAGAGGCTTTATCTGATTTAGGGACAACGTATTCTAGAATGTCGATATTCAAATTGTCTAAGTGTAGGTTGGCATATTTAATACGAGTATCTTCAAGTCCTTGGGTTTGCGCCATTCTCTTTCCGCCAATTTTATCGATGTTTGATATTTTCTTACCTGTTAATGCTTCATAAAAAACGATAGATTTTTCTAAATTACTTACTGTAATTCCGACGTGATTTACTTGTGAGAATCCTGCTGTTTTTTCACTCATTTTTGTTGCCTCCTATTTTTAGGTGGTGTAATGTATTTGTTTCACCAATCTTTTACTGTAATTAAAATGAGCCTTTAGTAGGAGTTCTATTCTAAGTCGTTTGTAACAACACACGAGAAATATAAGAGTGTTTTTTGATTGGAAAAGAATCTAGTATCGGCTAGGTTCTTTTTATTTTTCATTTGTCTTGATACAAAAATTTGATGAATTTGAATTACAGCCATTGAGCAAAAAAGCTTGATATTAAAAATATTATTCTTTAGTACATACATTTTTAAGATGTTAAATATATTTCATAATAGTCTCTGTAAGATGGGGATAAGTAGAATAGTACTTTAAAGTACCTATAGCACTTTAAAGTGCGTACTTTTTATAACTTTGAATATCATTCATAATAGCACCAGTAAGAAAAAAACAAGCTTTACGGTACTAGTTACTAACGATGTTAAAGCAGTTTATTTAGATTCAGATTGTTTGAAAGGTTATATTATATGGCCTAATAATTTCAAAAAATGTCGGTGTGGCATAAAACAATTATGGAGGTTAAAGATATGAGTACTTCAAATTTGAATGAAATAAGTAAACAAATTTTAAAAGAGGAGGAAACACTTCAATTTTCCTCTTTTGCAAATGAAGATGCCTTGCAACTAGGTTTATGTATCGTTGAAACAGCGAAGCAAGAAGGGAAATTGATTGCTGTTGATATAACGAAAAATGGTGTGCAATTATTTCATTTCAAGATGACAGGGACAAATGAGGAAAATACGAAATGGATTGAGCGTAAAAAACGAGTCGTTTCCCTGCATGATCATAGCTCGTATTATATGCAGATACAAAGTGAGATAACTGGAATTTCATATAATGAAAAATATCTTTTAGATACTTCGGAATATGCTGCGTTTGGTGGATGCTTTCCTATCAGAATAAAAAACGTAGGGGTTATTGGAATGATAACGGTTTCGGGATTACCACCAGAAGAAGATCACGAATTGGTAGTAAGAGCAGTTAAAAATCATTTGAACCAATAATTGTAGTTAGTGAATAAATAATTAACTTTAGGGGGGCAATACTATGCCATTAATTGAACTAAATACTTGGCCAACCATGTCAACAGAAGAAAAGAAGGAATTCATTTATAATGTAACGGAAATTACAATAAAACTATTAAAAATTGTCCCTGACAAAATTCAAGTGTTGATAACGGAACTTGAGAAAGAAAATTGGGGGAAAGCTGGGGCTGTAGCAAGTGATGCTACCTTTGCTGAGAAAAGTAGGGTGTCCAATTGGGAGACAAAAGAGTCTTACAATACACCGGATAGTAACGTTGATGGAATGGCTATTATCAAGATTGATATATGGAATACATTTGATCAAGAGACAAAGGATAAGTGGGTAAACGAACTTACACAATTAACATCTAAATATACTCATGCACCTTTGGATAAAGTGCTAATTCTTATTCGTGAAATGATTCCAGGAAACTGGGGGCAAAGCGGTGTAACAGGAGCCGATAACGACTTTCTTTCCAAAAGTCGTACATTTTAATCGTTAAATAAAAAGGCAAAAATGAACATATTTTTGTTCGTTTTTGCCTTTTTTATTATTTATCTGGGGAAATGAGCATGAGCGTATTCTCACCCTTTTCTAGATGAAAAGGATAAGAGAATCTAGTATAGAATCTAAAGATTGATTGTAATCAGTTAAAGAATATTCTATGTCCGGTTGTACGCTATTCTTCGGATAGCACTGTTCTTCCATTTTTAATCGATATCCTCTAAAGTTGCCTCTACAGGAAGAGTGTATTTCTCCATATGAAACCCTTCATTGTTGAATGTAGATTTCAATTTTGAGCAAAATAAGCTAGGTTATGTAAATGTTACTTTTTAGTACCTATAGTACTTTAAAGTACGTACTTTTTATTATGTTAAATATCATTCATAATAGCACATGTGAGAGGGAAACAAGCTTTATCCCGCTATTTGCCGGGCAGTAAGACCCCCACCTCAAAATTCAGCGGAAGCAAAGAAGCTAGGTGGGGGATGAACTGCCCGTAAAAGCCCGATTGGTGAGGGCTAATAATCAGTGGGGGATGAACAAAACCCCCACTGATTAAAGTTTCACTTTATAGTACTAGTAATTAACTATGTTACTTTTTAGTACCTACAGCACTTTAAAGTACGTACTATTCATTATTTTAAATGTATTTCATAATAGTACATGCAAGAGAAAAGTAAGAAGTACGGTACTAAAAAGTTCCTATCGTACTTTAAAGTGCGTTCTTTAAAAAGAGAATGAAACCATTCATAATAGCGTTTGTAGAGATTAAATATATTTTTTGAAAGATAAAAAGGCCTTTTTATCGCACTATTATGATAGGAATTATAGGGAATAGGGAAACTCAATTGAATTCATATACAGCATCGTCTTCAGAAGTTCAGACGAATCGAAGAAGTATATTTGCGTTATTAGCTCTAGCAATTAGTGCGTTTGGGATTGGGACAACAGAATTTGTTAGTGTCGGTTTACTACCATCTATTTCGGAAGATTTACATGTGTCGGTTACAACAGCGGGTTTAACAGTTTCTTTATATGCGTTAGGCGTAGCATTTGGTGCTCCAGTATTAACGTCGTTAACAGCTAATATGTCACGAAAAACGTTATTAATGTGGATTATGGTTATTTTCATTATTGGTAACGGAATTGCAGCTGTCGCAACAAGTTTCACTGTATTACTTATTGCGCGAATTGTGTCTGCGCTTTCGCATGGTGTGTTTATGTCAATTGGTTCAACGATTGCTGCGGCACTTGTACCAGAAAATAAACGTGCTAGCGCGATTGCAATTATGTTTACTGGCGTAACAGTTGCGACTATTACAGGTGCGCCAATTGGAACTTTTATTGGTCAACAATTTGGCTGGAGAACATCATTTTTAGCAATCGTGGTAATAGGAATTATTGCCTTAATCGCAAATAGTATTCTAATCCCATCTAATATGAAAAAAGGTACGCCTGTGTCAGTCCGCGATCAGTTTAAACTGATTACGAACGGAAGACTGTTACTAGTTTTCATCATTACTGCATTAGGATATGGGGGAACATTCGTAACATTTACGTATTTATCTCCGTTATTACAAGAAGTAACAGGATTTAAAGCTAATACGGTTACTATCATTTTATTAGTGTATGGAATCGCCATTGCGATAGGGAATGTGATTGGCGGAAAATTATCGAATCATAATCCAATTCGAGCGCTATTTTACATGTTCTTTATTCAAGCGATTATATTATTTGTTTTAACATTTACAGCACCATTTAAGGTAGCTGGGTTAATCACAATTATTTTCATGGGACTATTCGCATTTATGAATGTTCCAGGGTTACAAGTATACGTCGTAATGCTAGCTGAACGATTCGTACCGAGTGCTGTCGATGTTGCATCGGCAATTAATATTGCGGCGTTTAATGCTGGGATTGCTCTTGGTGCTTATTTAGGCGGTATTGTAACGAACTCGTTAGGGTTAATTCATACGGCTTGGGTAGGCGGCATTATGGTAGTAGGTGCTGTTATTTTAACAGCGTGGAGTATGACATTAGAAAAAAGAGATCAAGTAAAATAAAAGGAGAGAAAATAAAATGAAAAACTTACAAAGTAAAGCAGTATTAAATAATGGTGTAGAAATGCCTTGGTTCGGTTTAGGTGTATTTAAAGTAGAAGAAGGACCAGAACTTGTAGAAGCTGTAAAATCAGCGATTAAAGCAGGATACCGCAGCATCGATACAGCGGCGATTTACGGAAATGAAACAGCTGTAGGTGAAGGAATCCGTGCTGGTATTGAAGCGACTGGAATCTCAAGAGAAGAATTATTTATCACTTCAAAAGTATGGAACGCAGATCAAGGATATGAAGAAACAATTGCTGCATATGAAGAGAGCTTAAAAAAATTAAAACTAGATTATTTAGATTTATATCTTGTTCACTGGCCTGTAGAAGGAAAATATAAAGATACGTGGAGAGCGTTAGAAACACTTTATAAAGAAAAGCGCGTACGTGCAATTGGTGTAAGTAACTTCCAAATCCATCACTTGCAAGATGTAATAAAAGATGCTGAAATTAAGCCAATGATTAACCAAGTGGAATACCATCCACGTTTAACGCAAAAAGAATTACAAGCTTTCTGTAAAGAACAAGGTATTCAAATGGAAGCATGGTCACCGCTAATGCAAGGTCAATTATTAGATAATGAAACATTACAAGCAATTGCTGATAAACACGGTAAAACAATAGCGCAAGTTATCCTACGTTGGGACTTACAAAATGGAGTTATTACAATTCCAAAATCAACGAAAGAACACCGTATTATTGCAAACGCTGATATATTTAACTTTGAATTAACGAAAGAAGATATGGAAAAAATCGATGCGTTAAATCAAAATCACCGCGTTGGTCCAGATCCTGATAACTTTGATTTCTAATAGAAATGAGTAAAAGAGTGCAAAAAATTGCGCTCTTTTTTTATAGTTTCTA
Organism: Bacillus silvicola; assembly: GCF_050524305.1. Lineage (NCBI taxonomy): Bacteria > Bacillati > Bacillota > Bacilli > Caryophanales > Bacillaceae > Bacillus > Bacillus silvicola. Next base: position 285,545 of record NZ_JBNGVC010000012.1, on the reverse strand, counting down.
TTCAATAAAGTGTTTCTGTTTATGGCTTTTGAATTGTTTTAGGTTATGTGGAAAACTGATTTTAAAATAGTATAAAGTTTGACATAAAATAATGCATTCTATAAAATGTATGCTATAGCATGTATATTGTAAGTTGTTTGGAGGTGGCATATGGGCTTATATGATTTAACAGGATATCTTGTTCATCGTACTGATGTGAAGTTAACAAATTATATAATGTAAGTTATTAATCACATATTCCTTATAAAATTCATCATTTATATGCTATAGCATATAAATATCATTTCTTAACTTGTAATGTTCAAAATTTAAATAATATAGTAGGGAATTTATGAAACGAGGAGATTTTAGTTATGGAAAAATTCATATTAGCGTTTGATAGAGAACTTGTAATTGCAGAAAAAAAAGACTCAACATGGAGCGTCCAATCACAGTTTGTAGGTGCTAATCCAGTTGCGTTAGCTTTAGATCCATACGACCAAGAAAGAATGTATTGTGGTACTTTTGATAGGGGATTATGGAGAAGCAAAGATGGAGGAAGTTCATGGGAAGCGATTGGTACGTTACCTTCTTTTGGTGAAGTGTTCCCAGCCAATGCTATTCATATGAGAGCTATTACAGCAGTTTCTGTATCTCCAGAGAAGGGTGATGACGGTAACGGGATCGTATATGTAGGAACTGAACCGAGCGCCATGTTTGTATCCAAAAATGGAGGAGACAGTTTTGAATTGCTAACGGATTATCGACAAATGCCATCGTATTCATCATGGTTCTTTCCTCAAAGAACATATACGCACCACGTAAAACATATTGAAATTGATGCTAATAATCCAGAAACTATTTATACAACGATTGAGGTTGGGGGATTAATTAAAAGTGTAGATGGCGGTATGACGTGGACTGAGGAAAAAGAGGGGAACTATCCTCAAGATATTCATATTCTTAAATCGCATCGCAATGCTCCAAATCGTTTATATGGGGTGTTAGGTGATTCATTCTTGAAAGAACCAGGTCAAGAATATGCGGAGAGTAATGATGGAGGTAAGACTTGGAACTATATGTGTAGTGGGTTAAAGCATCATTACGCATATCAAATGGCAGTTAACCCAAATGATCCAGAAAATATTATTATCGCGACATCTTCAAATCCACATGTAGCGCATGATTACAATAATGGAAAATGTGAATCATTTATTTATAAGAAAGAAAAAGATCAGCCTTGGGCAGAAATGAATGTAGGTTTACCAACTCCTAAAGGCACAATCATACCAGTATTAAAGGCAACAAGTGATGGAACGTTCTATCTATTTAGCAATAAAGGGGTTTATCAGTCAGTAGACGGTGGTTCAAATTGGACATCATTAGAGATTCCTTGGGAGAATAGATTTATGGAACAACATCCTTATGAGATGTTAATTATTAAATAAGTGACGGGTATAGTTTTTACTACTATTCAGTGGTAATGTTTAGTTGAACTTAAATTTAAAATGTAAAAAGCCAGGTGATGCGTTATTCATGCTACCTGGCTTTTTTGACCATCAATTTAAGGTTATTTTCATATTTGTGTAAATATGAAACACGCAGGATACATGAATAGAGAATGGGTAAAATAGTACCGAATGATCACTAGATTGTATCAATGATGTAATAAGGCTTTTTTAGGGCAACTAAAGGAAGCAGTGTGTTTAGATTCAGAATGACTGACAATGGGTGTTATGAAGTTCAATGATTCAAAAATGGACTCATTTAAACGCATATTATCTTCGAGATGTATCATTTTGAAGAATATTAAAACTTAGGAGGAATTGAATTATGACAAAAGATTTCTATACTGCATTGCAAGAAAGACGTACTTACTATGGGATTAATAAAGAGGTACAAGTATCAGATGAAAAAATTAAAGAAATCGTGGAGTTTGCTGTGAAATATACTCCTTCAGCTTTCAATTCTCAAACTGCGCGATTAGTTGTATTATTTGGTGAAGCTCATAATAAATTATGGGATATTACAACTGAAACATTAAGAAAAGTAGTTGGAGATGGAGATTTTTCAGGAACGCAACAAAAAATGGATTCCTTTAAAGCTGGTTATGGAACTGTACTATTCTTTGAAGATGAAGCTATCGTTAAATCGCTTCAAGAAAAATTTGCTGCATATGCTGAAAACTTCCCAATTTGGTCACACCAAGCATCAGGTATGCATCAATTAGTCGTGTGGACAGGTTTAGAAGCAGAGGGATTAGGGGCATCTTTACAACATTATAATCCATTAATTGACGATGAGGTAAAACAAGAATGGAATGTCCCTGCTAATTGGAAACTAATTGCACAAATGCCATTTGGTAATCCAATAGCTGCACCAGGTGAAAAAGAATTCCAACCGCTTGAAGAGCGTGTGAAATTTCATAAGTAATATTCAAATGTAATAATACGGTCTAGTTATAGTAGAGTTATTCGCTTTATTTAGGGATAGGGATATGCTATCGGTGAAATCCAAAAAACACTATTATATTTTTAAAAAGAACAAGGCGATCATTTTTGATCGCCTTGTTTAACATTTGTACAATTAATCTATGCATTAAGCTTAATAAGCTAAACCGCATGAATGAATCATTATTTTTATTATCGAGTTATAGTTACCAAACGTTTTTCAATACTATTTTACCTATTGCTTTATTCGACTCCAAGTGTTCATGTGCTTGTGCAACTTCATCAAACGTGAAAGTTTTCGAATCTAGCAATGGACGAAGTTTTCCTTCTTCTACTATTTGAGTTAGTTTAGTTAAAATTTCCCCGCAAGCGTCACGTTTATCTGTATGTAATATTTTTAACGCCATAAAAGTAACGTGCAGAGTAAGTCCTCTTGCGTGTAAAGGAGAGAGGTCATGGGTTGAACGAGCTGCAATTGTTACGACAGTTCCATTGACTGCAGCAGCTTCAAAAGAATGATCAAGATTTTTGCCACCTACCGTATCAAATATAACTTCAAATCCGTTGCCATTCGTATGTTTTTGAACAGATTCTTGAACAGATTCTTCTTTATAATTAATAGCTATGTCGGCTCCTAGACGATGGGCTATTTCAATTTTGTTCTGCTGAGAAGCTGTTGTAAAAACTTTAGCACCTGCCCATTTAGCTAGTTGAATGGCAACGTGTCCCACGCCACCAGTAGCTCCATGAATGAGAACATTTTGACCAGGTTTAATATTTGCACGATCAAATAAAGATTCCCAAGCTGTAATTGCAACTAATGGCAAGACAGCTGCTTCTTCCATTGTTAAATTGTTAGGTTTGTGAGCAATCAGTCGTGCATCAGCAAGCATAAATTCTGCAAGTGCCCCACCAGTTTCTTTAAAACCTCCGGCACATCCATATACTTCATCACCAGTTTTGAATTTTGAAACGCCTTCTCCCACTTCTATAACAATACCTGCTACATCCCCGTGTAATATAGCTGGAAATTCAGGAGCAACTGATGAAACGGCACCACTACGCATTTTTGTATCGATTGGATTTACACTAGTTGCTTTTACATGAATGAGAACATGACCTGGTAAAGTTTTCGGTTTTGAAACTTCTTCTAATTGAAATACAGATGAATCCCCAAAAGAATGGATAACTTGTGCTTTCATTGTTTATTACCTCCTGTTCGTGGTTATAGCATAGCAAAGCACAAAAAATAAGTATAATATTTTGAATTTGGCTAGTGAGAATCTTATATAAAGAAGAGGAAAGTGTGTGGAATGATGTAACGCACTTGCAAAAGCAACTGTAAAGCTTTTTGAAGAAAGGATAGATGTTATTTTTTACAGCATGATTTATTAATTACGTTTATTCTGCTATTTGCCGGGCAGTAAGACCCCCACCTCAAAATTCAGCGGAAGCAAAGAAGTTATGTGGGGGTCGGGCTGCCTGTAAAAGCCCGATTGGTTCAACTAATAATCAGTGGGGGATGAACAAAACCCCCACTGATTAAAGTTTCACTTTATTATTACTCACTTAGTATAGGTACTTAAAAGTGCCTACATCACTTTAAAGTACGTACTGTTATTCATGTTATGACCGATTTATAATAACACTCGGAGCACAAAGTTATAACGATTATGTTTGGGGTAATACGATTACCATCGGCAACAAGGTGTACAGTATTGTTTATGAATTCTGGAAAAAAATACCGAAAATTAAAGAAAATTATAGATTTATATGAATGAAGGAAAGTGAGTGAAACACATGGAAAAGTTTGCGAATCATTTTGGATATAATCGTATGTTTGCAAAAGATCAACTTACGTTAGGAGTTCACATTCCGATTGAAAATTATCAGTTTCATGCTCCAACGATGGAAAAACAAGTAGAGTTAGTACAAAAAGCGGAACAATACGGTTTTACAGGCGTATGGCTTCGAGATGTTTTACTACAAGATCCTGACTTTGGCGATCCTGCAACAGGTCAAATTCACGATATGATGATTTATTTGACGTATTTAGCAAGCAAAACAGAGAAAATCGCATTTGGAACGTCGGCAACTGTATTATCACTTCGTCATCCATTGCGTGTGGCGAAAGAAATTGCGACATTGGATCAACTATTTCCAGAAAGAATTATGCTTGGCGTTTCATCCGGTGACAGACGTGCTGATTTTAAGGCGTTAGGTGTTAGTCATGAAACACGAGGTGAAAAGTTTAGAGAAGCGTTTGCTTACTTGGAAGAGATTTTGTATAAAAACTTCCCATCTATCCAGTCGACACTAGGAGAAGTGCATGGAGCGAATTTAGTTCCAAAACCGTCTAAGCACGTTCCAACCTTTATCACAGGTTTTAGTCAACAAAATATGGAATGGTTCGCTGAACATGGCGATGGATGGATGTATTACCCACGTAGTCCGGTACATCAGGCAGCAGCAATTGGACAATGGCGAGAACTAGTAGAGGATTATCACCAAGATGTATTCAAACCATTTATACAGCCGATGCATTTAGACTTATCCGAAGATCCAAATGAACGACCTACACCAATACGTTTAGGTTACCGTACAGGGCGTAAGGCACTAATTGAATTACTTGATATATACCGAAGTATTGGTGTGAATCATTTATTCCTTGCTCTATTTGATGGTCAACGCCCGGCTGACGAAGTATTGGATGAGCTAGGAGAAGAAGTACTACCTCATTTCCCTGCGTTGTAAAGGAGTATAAAGAATGAAAGCGATAGGACTTATGCAATATGGAGATAAAAATGTATTACAAGAGATGGAAATGAACAAGTAATGGATTCAATGACATTTCTTTTATTCGGAGCGACAGGGGATTTAGCGACACGCAAAATGTATCCGGCTTTATACAAACTATTTAGTAATCAAAATATACCGCAATCTATTTCGATTATCGGTATTGGCAGAAGGGTAATGTCAGATGTGGAATTTCAAACAAAGGTAGAACAATCCCTTGCTACATTTTCTAGAATATCTACTGATGACGAATCGGGAGTAGAAGAATTTATTAGCACATTTCGTTATTGTCAATTAGATACAGCGAATATAGAGGACTATCAAGATTTGTTGAGTCTTGTAAAGATGCGTGAAACAGAATTAAACATTCCTAAAAATCGCATGTTTTACCTATCTGTTATACCAGAAGTATTTGATGTAATTGCTTTAAATATTAAGGAAAGTGGATTGTGGGCTACAAAAGGATTGAACCGTCTCATTTTAGAAAAGCCTTTTGGTCATAGTGTAAAATCTGCTCGTGAGTTAAATACGAAGGTAATTAAAAGTTTTGATAAAGCTGATATTTATTGTATTGATCATTATCTTTGAAAATGGATGGTAACTAGGAATACACAAAAAAACTATTACGAAATAAAGAATCTTTATTTCGAGGCATTTTTATTGACGATAGTAATTTATATAGTTAATATACTAGACGTAAGGTTATTTAATTACTAAAAGTAATTGAATATACATTAGTTTGTTAAGTTTGATAAATAAGTAAGTTGTGGTAGAAATGCTTTGAATTGGCACTATTAATATTGGGGACAATTAGAAAGCGAAAGGTATAAAAAAGAATTGGAATTTGATAACTCTTTGTTTTTTATAAAACATGGGCTTCTGTACAATTCATTTCTAATATATTGACCAGGATTATACAACAAGAGGGGGACTGAAATTGGAATCAATGACCTTTGTTTTATTTGGAGCGACAGGGGACTTAGCGAAACGTAAAATTTACCCCGCACTATATAACTTATATAGAGATCAAAAGCTTCCAAAGCAAATATCCGTTATTGGGCTTGGAAGACGTGAAGTATCTCATATAGATTTTCAAAAAAGAATAAAAGAATCAATAGAGACGTTTTCCCGTCATAGAGAAGAAGGTACTCCAGAACTCGAAGGTTTTTTAGATAATTTTCGTTATTGTCCATTAGATGTGAGTAAGCCGGAAGACTATGAGAGATTATTACAAGTCGTTCGTGAAAGGGAAGAAGAACTAAACATAAAAGGTAATAGAATGTTCTACCTTTCAGTTGCACCTGAATTTTTCGAGATAATCGCTTTAAATATTAAGGAAAGCGGACTTGATAAAACGGATGGATGGAAACGTCTGATGATTGAGAAACCGTTCGGGCATGATCTTAAATCTGCGCGTGAACTTAATGATAAGCTTAGTCGAACGTTTGAAGAAGACGAGATATACCGTATAGATCATTATTTAGGTAAGCCGATGATTCAAAATCTTGAAGCACTTGAATTTGCAAATCCTGTTCTCCAATCGATTTGGAATAAAGAACATATAGCGAATGTACAAATCACAGCTAGTGAAACAGTTGGGGTTGAAGAAAGGGCAGGATATTATGATCAGGCTGGAGCCATTCGAGATATGGTTCAAAATCATATGTTACAAATATTAATGATGACTGCTATGAATCTGCCGGAAAAAATTAACGCATGTGAAATTCGAGAGGAAAAACGAAAGGTAATGGAGACGCTTCGTAAAGTGAAAAAAGAAGACGTTCAGAACCATATTATTCGTGGACAATACTCTTCAGGAGAGATAAAAGGCGGGCAAGTTGTAGCATATAAAGAGGAGCCAGGAGTAAATCCTTCTTCTAACATAGACACATTTGTTGCTGCACGCTTATGGATCGATAATCCGTTTTGGACTGGCGTTCCTTTCTATATAAGAACAGGCAAAAGAATGAAAGAAAAGTCTACTCGTATTGTAATCGAATTTAAAAATACGTTAAAACAACAATATCAAGATAATAATCCAAATGCAGAGCCTAACTTATTAATAATTGAAATCAGCCCAGGTGAGAATGTTTCATTACAATTAAATAGTAAAAATCCATTGAAAAATGGAGAGATTGAACCGATCCGTATTAACTTTACTTGCGAGCAAGCGGATGTGGGAGTACCTGAAGCATATGAAAGACTTATCCATGATGCTGTGAATGGAGACGCTACATTCTTTGCACATTGGAGAGAAGTTGAATTGTCATGGGAATGGGTACAACCAATTCTTGAAGCATTCGAGGAAAACGTATTACCACTTCATGAATATGAGTCTGGTTCATATGGTCCAGATGCGTCTAATGAATTATTGCAAGAAAGTGGATTTAAATGGTGGTTAGATCAAGAAACGGAAAAATAAGTACTTTCTTTAATGAAAGTATTTAGGGGGACGATTACTATGACACAAAACATAAATCAATTAGCAGTGAATACACTTCGTACGTTATCAATTGATGCTATTAATGCGGCAAACTCAGGTCATCCAGGTCTTCCGATGGGAGCAGCACCGATGGCTTATGCATTATGGGCGAATCATTTAAATCATAATCCTAATCATCCAAAATGGTTTAACCGTGATCGATTCGTTTTATCAGCGGGACACGGATCGAGCCTACTATATAGCTTACTTCATTTAGCTGGATATGACGTTTCAATTGATGACTTGAAAAGCTTCAGAAAGTTAAATAGTAAAACACCAGGACATCCTGAGTTTGGTCACACTTCTGGAGTTGAAGCGACTACAGGCCCATTAGGACAAGGGATTGCCAATGCTGTCGGAATGGCAATGGCAGAAGCTCATTTAGCAGCGAAGTTCAATAAGGATGGTCACTCTATTATAGATCACAATACGTACGCTTTAGTTGGAGACGGTGACTTAATGGAGGGTGTCTCTTATGAAGCGATGTCAATGGCAGGACATATGAAACTTGGTAAGTTAATTGTATTGTATGATTCAAATGAAATTTCACTTGATGGTGAATTAAACATTGCTTTCTCTGAAGATATTCAGAAACGGGTAGAATCTGCACAATGGCAATATGTAAGAGTTGAAGATGGAAACGATGTTGATGCTATCACAAGAGCCATTCAATTAGGAAAAGAAAATATAGACCAACCTACTCTTATAGAAGTCAGAACAATTATAGGTTATGGAAGTCCAAAAGTTGCTGGAACAAACAAAGCACATGGTAATCCGCTTGGAGTAGAAGAGGCGACAGCGACAAAACAAGTGTATGGTTGGCATTATGAGGAAGACTTCTTTGTGCCTGAAGAAGTGAAAACTCATTTTAATGAACTTAAACAAAAAGGTATTGAAAAAGAGAACGACTGGAATGATCAGTTCAATCTATACAGAGAATCGAATCCTGCACTAGCAGATGAATTAGAAAAAGCGATTACAGGTGAGGTTTTAATTGAAGCGAAAGACATTCTATCCTTTGGTATGGATAAAGCAATTTCGACGCGTGTTGCAAGTGGAGAAGCTATTAATCATTATGTGAAATCGATACCTTCTATTTTCGGTGGAAGTGCGGATCTTTCACATTCCACTATGACAGATATGAAAGGTGAAGCAGTCTATGCGGTAGAATCGTATGCTGGCCGAAATATATACTTCGGTGTACGTGAACATGCAATGGGCGCGGCAGCGAATGGGCTTGCACTTCATGGAGGAGTAAAACCGTTCGTTAGTACATTCTTTGTATTTAATGATTATCTTCGTCCATCTATTCGACTTGCTGCATTGCAAAAGTTACCTGTTACTTACGTATTTACACATGATTCGATTGCTGTAGGAGAAGATGGTCCAACGCATGAACCAATTGAACAATTGGCAGCTCTTCGGGCAATTCCTGGTTTAACAGTTATCCGCCCATCAGATGCAAATGAAACAGCGAGTGCTTGGGCTTATGCTTTACAGCAAACGGATGGTCCAGTCGTTTTAGTACTTAGCCGTCAAAATTTACCGGTGTTTAATGAAACGAAAGCGAACATAGAGAATCTTTCTAAAGGAGCTTATGTATTAACACAAACGAATGAAAAGCCGGATGTGATTTTAATTGCGACAGGTTCTGAAGTATCCTTAGCTGCTAGTGCGAAAGCAAAATTAGAAGAGGATCAAGTTTCTGTTCGTATCGTTGCAATGCCAAGCTGGGAGTTATTCGATCGCCAATCGAAAGAATATAAAGAATCAGTTCTTCCGTCTTCTGTAACGAAGCGAGTATCTCTTGAGATGGGTGTATCTCTTGGATGGGAGCGTTATGTAGGACAAGAAGGAAAAATATTATCGATTGAAACATTTGGAGCTTCAGGAACTGGAGCTGAAGTCATGAATCTATTTGGATTTACGACAGAAAATGTTGTTCAAATTACAAAAAATGTATTGAATTCGTAAGCTATGACTGTGAATACCTTTCTGTACATACTAACTTATTAGTGCTGAAAGGTATTCCAGATTGTAGTGATATGGATTTTTAATAAAAGATGATTTGAGGAGGAATTATATTATGCAAGTAGGATTAATTGGTTTAGGTAAAATGGGATTAAACTTAGGGAAAAATTTAATGGATCATAAACATGAAGTAGTAGCATTTGATTTAAATTCAAGTGCAGTAGAAGAAATGAAAGAGTACGGAGCTACAGGTGTATCTAGCTTAAATGAACTTGTTCAGTCATTACAATCACCAAGAATTCTTTGGGTTATGGTTCCGCACGCTGTTGTTGATTCTGTTATTGAAGAGGTTACACCATTGCTTTCAAAAGGAGATATTTTAATTGAAGCTGGTAATTCACATTATAAAGAGTCTATTCGCCGATACGAGCAACTAAAGAAAGATGGCATTCACTTTATGGATGCAGGAACTTCTGGCGGAATGGAAGGCGCTCGTAATGGTGCTTGTTACATGATCGGAGGAGATCAAGAAGCTTGGGACATCATTGAACCTGTCTTCCGTGATACAGCTGTAGAAAATGGATACTTATATGCTGGAAAAGCTGGTAGTGGTCACTTCTTAAAAATGGTTCATAACGGAATTGAATACGGTATGATGGCTGCTATTGGTGAAGGATTTGAGATTTTAGAGAAAAGTGAATTTGATTACGATTATGAAAAAGTATCAAGAGTATGGAACAACGGTTCAGTGATTCGCTCTTGGTTAATGGAATTAACTGAAAATGCATTTTCTAAAGATGCAAAACTAGATGAAATTAAGGGTGTTATGCATTCTTCTGGTGAAGGGAAATGGACAGTAGAAACAGCATTAGACCTTCAAACAGCAACGCCTGTTATCGCAATGTCTCTATTAATGCGCTACCGCTCATTAGACAATGATACATTTACAGGAAAAGTTGTAGCAGCTCTGCGCAATGAATTTGGCGGACATGCAGTAGAAAAGAAATAAACATCTTAAAAATTTAACTCGTTAACGTTTAAAAAATGGAGGGAATGGATCATGAAGTTTTTTATTGATACTGCAAATCTTGAGGACATAAAAAAAGCATATAAACTTGGAGTTTTAGCTGGTGTTACAACGAATCCTTCTTTAGTAGCAAAAGAGGGCGTTAAGTTTGAAGATCGTATCGCAGAAATTTGTCAGGCAGTACCTAAAGTTGAGTCTGTTTCGGCAGAAGTAACGCCAGATGCTGTTACAGCTGAAGAAATGATTGCTCAAGCAGAAGAATTAATTAAAATTAACGGTGGTGATAAAAACGTCACGATAAAACTTCCGATGACGCTAGCAGGATTAGAAGCTTGTCGCTATCTTACTGAAAAAGGTGTGAAAACGAACGTTACACTTATTTTCACTGTGAACCAAGCTCTTTTAGCAGCCCGAGCAGGTGCAACGTACGTTTCTCCATTTTTAGGACGTTTAGATGATATTTCTGAAGATGGCGTATTATTAGTTGCTAAAATTGCTGAATTATTCGATGTTCATCAATTAGATACACAAATTATTGCAGCTTCTGTCAGACACCCGGATCATGTAACTCGTGTAGCGATGGCAGGTGCTCACATTGCAACAATTCCTTATAAAGTAATTGAACAACTTGCTATGCACCCATTAACAGACCAAGGTATTGAAAAGTTTGCTGCGGATTGGGCGAAAGCGCCTAAGTTATAATGAAGTAAAGTTTCACCAATTGCTTTTTCACGGGAGGGCCAATCTCTATGTAACTTCATCCTATAAACTTAATCTCGAGTTTGGCATCTTATTACGTGAAAACGGTAATATAATAAAGAAACGATTCTTTTTCAAATTAGCACAATAGATATGAAAAGGCCTCCCTTATGAGAGTAAAGTTAGTTAGCGCGTACCTCTCATAAGGGAGAGTCTTTTTTGTATAAATCAAAATCATAGTGCTCTTTTGTTATAGGAATAATTTGAAAGGGGTTACATGGTGAGCTCGAAATATATGATCGGTGTAGATATTGGAACAACTAGTACAAAATCAGTTCTATTTTCGACTGATGGATCTGTTATTGCAAGTCATGGAATTGAATATCCTTTATATTCTCCCACGCCGGAAATAGCAGAACAAGATCCGGAAGAGATTTTTCAAGCAGTGATACATACGATTAAAGAAGTTATACAATCAAGTAATGTACAGCCGGTTGATATTCTTTGTGTTTCTTTTAGCTCGGCAATGCATAGCGTCATTGCTGTAGACAAAGAAGGAAATCCATTAACGCGATGTATTACTTGGGCAGATAATAGAAGCGCAAGCTGGGCAGAGAAAATAAAAAATGATATGAATGGTCATGAAATATATCTTCGTACTGGAACACCAATTCATCCTATGTCACCACTTTCGAAATTAGTTTGGCTTCAGAAAGAGCAGGCAGAATTGTTCGCCAAAAGCTATAAATTCATTTCTATTAAAGAGTATGTTTTTTATAAGTTATTTAAGGAATATGTAATTGATTATTCTATAGCATCAGCGACAGGGATGTTCAATTTAAAATCTATAAAATGGGATGAGGAAGCTCTTCGTGTTGCGGGGATTTCAGATGAAAAACTTTCTACACTTGTTCCAACGACGCACAGCTTAATAGGAATAAATGAAAAACTTGCAAAAGAGATGAATGTACTTGTTACTACTCCTTTTGTAGTAGGTGCGAGTGATGGGGTATTATCGAATTTAGGTGTAAATGCAATAGAACCTGGAGTAGTTGCTATTACAATTGGTACGAGCGGTGCAGTGCGAGTTGTAACAAATCATCCTGTAACGGATCCGAAGGGTAGGACTTTTTGTTATGCGTTAACTGAGGATCTTTGGGTAATTGGCGGACCGGTTAATAACGGTGGTATGATTTTTAGGTGGGTTCGCGATCAATTATGTACGTTAGAAGTTGAGCATGCGCAGCGTTTAGGAAAAGATCCATATGAAGTGCTTACGGAAATAGCAGCAAAAGTGAATCCTGGATCTGATGGTTTATTATTTCATCCATATTTAGCAGGAGAAAGAGCACCTTTATGGAACGCCAATGCACGAGGATCATTCTTTGGACTTGGATTGCATCATAAAAAAGAACATCTTATTCGCGCTGTTTTAGAAGGGATCATTTATAACTTGTATACAGTTCTTCTTGCTTTAAAAGAACTCATTGGTGAACCGAAAAAAATTCAAGCGACAGGTGGATTTGCAAGGTCGGAACTTTGGAGACAGATGATGGCGGATATTTTTCATCAAGACGTATATGTTCCGGAAAGTTTCGAAAGCTCTTGCTTAGGAGCTGCGATTCTCGGTTTATATAGCTTAGGAGAAGTAGATACATTACACGTAGTTTCTGAAATGGTAGGTGCAAATTTTTATCATGAGCCAAACGTGGAAAGTGTGGAGAAATACAAAGATTTAACGCCAATCTATATTCGTCTGTCTCGTCACTTGGAAGAAGAATACGAAAGTATAGCAGCGTATCAAAAAAAGTGGGTTTAAAAGCTATTTAGCAGGAAAATATGGTAACGTATAAAGAGGTACTCCGATTTTTTAGGATACTCTTTCAACATAAAATATTTTAAGAAGTATGATGAACGAAAAATATAGGGAGAGAGGGTTATGAAAATGAAGGATAACAAAGAGTTTATTGGATATGTTGGAACATACACGAAAGAAAATAGTGAAGGAATATATAAGTTTACGTTAGACACGGAAGCGAAAAAAATTAGTAATGTAACACTTGCGGCCAAGCTGGATAACCCTACATATGTAACGATTAATCGAAATAATGAATATCTCTATTCTGTTGTTAAGGAAGGAGAAAATGGCGGAGTAGCTACTTATTCGATTGAAAGTCATACTGGAGAACTAAAGGCGGGAAATAGACAAGTAGTAGAAGGTGCTTCTCCTTGTCATGTGAGTGTTGATAGTGGAAATCATACGGTAGTTACAGCGAATTATCATAAAGGAACGATTGAGTCTTTCGTAGTAAATGAAGAAAATGGAACTGTAAATCCTGCCGCATCTATTATGACGCATAAAGGTTCAGGTCCGAATAGGGAAAGGCAAGAAAAACCACATGCGCATTACGCGGGATATACTCCTGATGAAAAATATGTGGTGGGTGTTGATTTAGGGATAGATAAATTAATTACGTATGAAATAAAAGATAGTACATTAACAGAAGTGAATAGTTTATCTGTAAATCCAGGGAGTGGTCCGAGACATATTACTTTTCATCCGAATGGAAAGTATGCGTATGTGATGACTGAGCTTAGTTCAGAGGTTATTGTGTTAACATATAACCCGTCAGAAGGGGCCTTTACAGAGTTGCAGTATATTTCTACTATTCCAGAAGAATTTGATGGGAATAGTCAAGGAAGTGCGATTCATATTTCTTCTGACGGCCGGTTTGTATATGCAGGTAATCGTGGTCATAATAGTATCGCTGTTTTCAGCGTGGATCAAAATTCAGGTCAGCTTACATTTGTTGAACATACATCTACAGAAGGAAATTGGCCGAGGGACTTTGTATTAGATCCTACTGAAAAGTTCCTTGTTGTGACAAATGAAAAGTCACATAATCTTGTACTATTTTCAAGAAATGAATCTACAGGAAAGTTAACACTTTTACAACCTGATGTTGTTGTACCAGAGCCTGTGTGTGTTAAATTTTTAAATGTGTAACTTATGAGAGGGATTGAAACTCAATTCATGTAGAAATCTCGTTGTTTACCAGTAAGTCGATATATTAAAAAATCGTTGATATAATTTCAGATACCCAGAAAATAATAAAAAGCAAAGCGATATCGCTTTGCTTTTTATTATTTCTTTTTCGGTCTACGTACTAACTCGCCGCCACAATTCGGGCAAACGTTTTGTCTTTCCTCTGTACATGGTGCACAAAATGTACATTCATACACGCATATGTATGCTTCAGAATCGGGCTGAAGGGAATGATCGCAAATTTGACAGTTTGTTTTCATTTCGAGTGCCATAGTAAGTCTCCTTTTAATTTGAATATTTGTAATTTAATTATAATTCATTTGATAGAAACTGTCTTTTTCAATTGAAAGGAAATTGCAGGATAAAGTTATGAATTGAAATGAAAGATGCTATTTTATTTTAAAATTGATTATTTAGTGCAGTTGGAATATTATGAAATAGTCAAAAGACAACAGGGGGTATATATTTTGACTAATCATAACGATCATTTAAAAGCAAACTGCGAAAAATGCTTCGGTTTATGTTGCGTGGCGTTACCGTTCGCAGCATCGGTAGATTTTGCGGTGAATAAAGATGGTGGGAAGCCATGTTCTAATTTACAGTCAGATTATAAATGTAGCATACATAAAGATCTCAGAGGAAAAGGTTATAAAGGTTGTACAGTATTTGAATGTTTTGGCGCTGGACAGAAGATTTCTCAAGTTACATTTAACGGGATTGATTGGCGGAAAGATGCTAAGCATGCGAGAAAAATGTATGATGCTTTTCCAGTTATGCATCAGCTTCATGAAATGCTGTGGTATTTGACTGAGGCTCTTCATTTAAATGGGACACAATCAATTCATAAAGAACTAAGTAAAGCAATTGAAGAGACAGAGCGCCTTTCGAATTTAACTGCGGACGAGTTAATGAAAGTAAATATCCCGTTACACCGTGCAGAAGTAAATGTTTTACTTTTAGAAACGAGTGAGCTAGTTTGGAAGGAAATGAATGTCACGCGTAAGAAACGAATTAGTCACCGCGGAGCAGACCTTATGGGAGCAAATCTGAAAAAGAAAAATTTGCAAGGGGCGAATTTAAGAGGAGCTTACTTAATTGCGGCTAACTTAAACGGTGCAGATTTAAGAGGAGCAGATCTCATCGGAGCAGATTTGCGAGATGCAGATATTCGCGGGACGGATTTTACAAATAGTATTTTTCTTACACAAGTTCAAATTAACGCGGCGAAAGGGGACAAACATACGAAATTACCGAAAGTGTTGTCTCGTCCAGCGCATTGGCCTGCGTAAAGAGTATGGAGTGAAATAGTTTGGATGTTTTTCAGCATTTAGAGGAAATGCAAGAGGATGTATTTTCGTTATCAGTATCTCAAATTGAATCGAAGTATTATGATATTTGTAGCACACTAGCATCAAGTAAGCATGCGGAGCGAATTAAATGGATTCCATTAAATTCATACAAGGAAAGTATGAGAATAGGTTTGAAAGAAGCGTTAGAAATTGCTGGAAGTGAAGAAGCAAAGGCGATTTATTTTGAGTATGATCTTGATAATGAGTGGGATAGTCAGTTCTATATTTGTGACGATTACATGTTTCTTGAAGAAGAAGATGAAGATTGGTCAAGTGATTGGACGGATGAAATAGAAGGACCATCTTTAGGAGAGTTAGCTGATATTTATGGTGAAAATGGCTTTGATTCAGATAAAAAGTCTGTAGGTATTACTTTATATTTAATTGCAAGAACAGTGTGTAGTTTTATAAGTGCATGTGGTGGATTACAAAG
Source organism: Bacillus silvicola (assembly GCF_050524305.1). Classification (NCBI taxonomy): domain Bacteria; kingdom Bacillati; phylum Bacillota; class Bacilli; order Caryophanales; family Bacillaceae; genus Bacillus; species Bacillus silvicola. The sequence goes on along the minus strand of NZ_JBNGVC010000012.1, from coordinate 269,313 downwards.
TAATATACCAATTTGTATTGGTTTTCACGACCAAGAGCCAATTATGCGAACAGGCAGAGACTAAGTCTCTGCCTGTTTTTTTATACTACGTTCTCTTTTCAAAAGTCGTAATTATAACGCTACATATAATAAGGATACCACCAATGAAAAAGTTACTGCTTAACGTCTCATTTAATAGGAGCCAGCCAAGTATTGAACCGACGATAGGTTGAAAGAAGAAAAATAAGGAACCGATGCTAGCATCCATTAATTCTAACCCTTTATTCCAAAGGAAAAATGCACCTGCGGTTGAGACGATTCCTAAATAGAGTACGCCTAATAATACGTACATGTTCATATGTTCAATAGGACTTGATTGGAATTCCCATATCATAAAAGGTGTAATGAAAAAGAGTGAAAAAAATATTGCGTACGTTGTAATAACTAAAGATGAAAATCGAGCTGAAGCGATTTTTACATAAATGGACAGTAAAGCCCACGTAATAGCGGCTCCAACTAAAATGATTGTACCGATAAAATAGGAGCCGATTTCAATATCCCATCCGATAACGATAATGACACCGATTGTCGCTATTATAGTTGATAAAAGTCTACGAGTAGTTAGTTTCTCTTTTAAAATGAGCGCTGCAAATATAACCATAAATGCAGGGGTAGCTGATGTCACTAAGGAGCCTGTATGAGCATCGGATAATTTCGTTCCGATAAATTGACATGTGATCGAAATGAAATACCCGATGAATCCAATCCAAGCAAATGATAGCCAATCTTTTTTGTGGATGGTTACTTTTTTCTTTTGCTTTTTTTCAGTTATTTTCAAAATCACATATAAAACAACAAAAGCGATAATAAAACGTAGCCAAACGAGTGTAAGTGGCGGGATAAAGTCGAGTACGTATTTACTAACGACGTACATACCGCCCCAAATACTTGCTGCTAGAGATAAACATATAGCTCCTAAAATTGTTTGTTTCATTTGAATTACCTCCGTCTATTTTTAGGGTTATGATTTATTCCCTAAGACGAGGCATAGTGCACTTGTTATATGAATGCCCGTCTTAGATTATAGACGGTCTACAGGTTGATCGTTTTCGAATGAAGTGTTGTAGTACATGAGCGCATTCCTCCTTCATAATTTTATAATGATATTATAACTTAATTTTCAGTTTATTGGGATGTTAATTGTACGGAGTTGATTCTTTAGAAAATGGTGGTTGTCGAAGAAAGCATAGTATATGGTAGAAAAACATATTTTTAAAATAAAAGAAACCAATTGCATAACTGATAAGTATATTAAGAGTAGGATGAAAAAGTAGATTAATAGAGAAAGAGGAGGAGATTATTATAACTACAACCGTTATTTCTCATTTTTACAATGAAGAATATTTATTACCGTGGTGGCTTATGCATCATACGAAACTGTTTGATCATGGTATTTTAATTAATAAAGGTTCTACAGATCGTTCAGTCGAAATTTGCAAAAAATTCGCACCGCATTGGGAAGTGCGAGATTCTGCACATCCAGAATTTGATGCGTTAGCAACTGACCGTGAAGTAATGCATGTAGAACAAGAATTAGAAGGTTGGAAAATGATTTTAAATACGACGGAGTTTCTTTGTGTTCAAGATAAAAAACAATTTTGGAAATCACTTAATGAAATGGGAGGAAAGATGTACTGGCTGGAAGGGCTTATCATGGTCGATAATCCTGACTATAGTTATCCAGAACTTAAGTATGATATGCCTTTAATGAAACAGCGATTTCATGGTTACTTACCAGAAGATTGGAGATTATGGAGAAGAGGTAGGTTCATTCATAATAATGAACATGGAAGCTACACAGTTGGAAGACATTTAACTGCACATGAATTTATGAATTACCCACCTCTTGCTTGTATTGCATGGCTTGGATTTAGTCCGTGGAATGATGAGATGAGGAAGAGAAAATTACAAATTGGTCCGACTCTTTCTGAAGGTAGTAAGCATGCAGGAATGGGGACACATCACATTATTACACCTGAAAGATTGGAAGAATGGTATAGGGAATTAGCGAGAGGGACGAAGGATTTACGTTTTAGTGCTGCGTATCGTTATGCTTTTTTATAAATGATTCCCACCAGAAAATAGTTTCCTCAATTCCTTCGTTTAGATTGTATCTTGGTACCCATTTTACTTCAGTTTTTAAACGTTCCACATTAACACCGACAAATAAAGGTTCATCTTTAGGAAAAGGGATAACACCTAGTTTAATTAGATTTTCTTTTCCTATCTTTTTGGTAATGATAGAAGCTAATTCTTTAATTTGTACAGAGTGACCAGAAGCGATATTTATCGTACCTGTAACGTTACACTGTAATAAGGTAACAAGAGCATCAGCGACATCACTCACATGGAGAAAATCTCGAGATTGATTTCCATGTGTACATAGTACTTCCTCGTTTTTTAATAATGAAGTGATAATATTAGAAATGAGACGATTGCCATGTTCATAAGGACCATACATATGAAAAATTCGGCCCCAGCTCATGCTGAGGCCGGTTTGTTTTGCGTACGATTGTAACCAGGAATGTAATGCATTTTTACATAATGAATAAGGTGTTTTATAGGAAAGAAGCGGAGAATCTTCAAATAATACACCGTTAAACCATTCATACTCTGCACCTGTACCTGCTACAACGACTCGTTTTCCACCACATGTTGTGAAGTGTTGAATTAAAGAAATACTGGACTGGAGCCAATAATAATTATTGATGGATACATAGCATTTGGGTGGCACTGCTTCCCAAGCTAAATGAACAAGATAAGTAGGCTTAATTTCGTAAATGAGTTTCTTTACTTCTTCATCGCGAAGCAAGTTTACTTTATGCCAATGGCAGGAAAGGTGAGAAGGCTTATTTTTATTATAAGTGGCGTGCACTTCATAGCCCTTTTCTATAAGTGAATGTACAACATACTTACCTATCCATCCACTACCGCCTGTTATAAGGATTTTTTTCATGGCTCAATTACCCCAACTTCTGGAATCGTCACTAAAAATTTGCCGCCCCATTCATGGATGAAGGAGCATTCTTTCATAATTTCCTCCTTTAAATTCCAAGGTAATATGAGAATATAATCAGGTTTAGTGTGCTGAATTTCTTCTGGAGATTTTACAGGGATACGAGTTCCTGGTAAAAGGAGATCTTGTTTATGGGGATTTTTGTCTACCGTATAAGCTAGGAATTCTTTTCCGATTCCACAATAATTTAAAAGGGTGTTTCCTTTAGCGGGAGCTCCGTAGCCGATAACCTGTTTGTTTAAAGTTTTTGCTTCGATAAAAAATTTCAAAATATCTATTTTCAATTGCTCCACTTGTTTAGAAAAAAGGAGATAGCAATCTAATGTATCTAGCCCGTGATCTACTTCTTTTTGGATTAAGTTTGTAACATTGGAATGGATAGTGGATGAGTCACTATGATGGTTTATAAAAATACGCAATGAACCACCGTGCGTTGAAAGCTCTTCTACATCAACAATTTGTAAATGATGATGAGTTAAAACTTTTTGAAGACTTATAAGTGAGAAATAGGAGAAATGCTCATGGTAGATCGTATCAAACTGTTTAAATGATATGAGATTTAATAAGTGCGGGAATTCAATTGTTATCGTGCCATCTTGTTTTAATAACGTTTTTAAACCGGCGACAAAATCATGCAAGTTCGGAACGTGTGCTAATACGTTATTTGCGATGATTAAATCGGCTTGTGGTAATTTTTTTGCTAAGTCGTTGCTGAAAAAATTCACTTTAGTAGGGATTCCTTTTTGGATAGCGATTTCTGCTACATTTTTTGCTGGTTCAATTCCTAACGTTTCGATATGTTCTTTTTGAAAGTATTGTAATAAATACCCGTCGTTACTCGCAATTTCAATCACTTTTGAATGGTTTGTTAAGTTAAAACGCTTAATTGCCATTTCTACGTATTGCTTAGCGTGTAGTAGCCAGCTTGATGAGTAAGAACTGAAGTATAAATAGTCATGAAAAATATTGTGCGGAGATTCAAATTCATCTAATTGTACAAGCAAACAAGAGTTACAAACAAATGTGTGCAGCGGATAAAATGGTTCCATTTTATATGAGTTTTCAGGAGCTACAAATGAGTTAGCGAGAGGGGAAACTCCTAAATCTAAAAAAGTATTTGTTAGTAATGAGTGGCAAAAACGGCATTTTTTCTGTTCCATTTTATAGCCCCCTTATAAATTTTTGAATGCATCGATTTGTTGTCGCGTGAAAGATTCCATATTTTGACCAGATGCATATTCTTTGTACCAATCAACAGCCCAAGCGATAGAATGATCTGTTGATAACTTAGGAGTCCAACTGAGTTTATTTACTGCTTTTGTACTATCGAGTGTTAAAGTAGGTGATTCATAAGGAGTATTTGTAAGAGGAGAAAGGATTGTTAGTGGTTTATTCCATAATTTCATTATAGATTGAATGACATCATGAACCGTTCTGTTAGGTTCATTCATCGGGCCGAAATTCCAAGCTTCTGCATATTCGGTATTTTCCCAAAGTTTTTCAGCTAAAAGGATATAGCCATGTAAAGGATCTAATACGTGTTGCCACGGGCGAATAGCGTTTTTGTTTCTAATATTTAACGTATCATTTTGTAAATACGCTCGAATGATATCTGGGAATAATCTGTCTTCTGCCCAATCACCGCCGCCGATGACGTTACCTGCTCTGACTGAGGCAATTTTCTGAGTGTTAGTGCGGAAGAATGATTTTTGATATGACGTTGCAACTAGTTCAGCACAAGCTTTACTAGCACTATAAGGATCAAACCCTCCAAGTCGGTCGCTTTCCACGAATGCCCGGTTACCGCTCCCATCATTTTCATAACATTTATCGCTTGTAACATTAATGATGCAGCGTATACTTTCTATATGTTTTGCCGCTTCTAATACGTGAACAGTACCTAAAACATTCGTTTTAAATGTTTCGATAGGATTTTTATATGAAGTGGTGACGATTGGTTGGGCTGCTAAATGAAATAGTATGTCAGGAGTATGTTGTTTCAGGGCATGGAATAAAGAATCGTAATCTGTAATATCGCCTTTAATTGTCGTACACTCTTTTGCCACGTTACCTTGTTCAAAAAGGTTAGGGAAGGATGGAAGCTGAAAAGAGTAGCCGATGACCTCTGCACCTAAAGAAGTTAAAAAAAGGGTGAGCCATGAACCTTTAAAGCCAGTATGTCCCGTAATAAATACTTTTTTCTTATTCCAAAAAGATGATGAAGCCATATTACCAAACCTTCCACGGAGCTTTATTATTTTCCCATAGCTCGACTAATTTATTTTTATCGCGCAATGTATCCATCGGATGCCAAAAACCAGTATGTTGAAAGGCTGCTAATTCATTTTTATTTACTAACTGCACTAAAGTTTCTGTTTCAAAAATAGATTTATCCCCGCTAATATAATTGAAAATATCAGGATTTAAAACAAAAAAACCACCATTCACCCAACCACCATCACCTAGTGGCTTCTCTTGAAAGGATGTGACAGATTGTTTATCTAAAACGAGAGATCCAAATCTTCCTGGAGGCTGTACGGCAGTAACGGTAGCTATTTTTTCGTGATTTTTATGAAATGCAATTAGTTCCTTTATATTTACATTACTTAATCCATCACCATAAGTAAGGCAAAAAGGTTCGTCCCCGACGTAATTTTGTATTTTTTTAACCCGTCCACCCGTTTCAGTATTTAGACCGGTATCAATTAGTGTAACTTTCCAAGGTTCAATACGATGAGAATGGTTAGTAATTGTATTATCGCTTAAATGTATTGTGAAATCTGACATGTGTAAGTTGTAATTTAAAAAGAACTCTTTAATTGCATATCCTTTATAGCCTAAGCAAATAATAAATTCAGTAATTCCGTAATGACTAAACAAACTCATAATGTGCCATAGAATAGGTTTTGTTCCAATTTCAATCATAGGTTTTGGTTTTAAATGAGTTTCTTCCCCAATCCTTGTCCCGTACCCACCAGCAAGAATAACAGCTTTCATTTTGTCCTCCTAAATTAAAAAAGTTATAGTATATACAGTATTCATATTTTATGCGAATGGTATTGTTTTTGATCAAGAAGGAAAAAAGTATGTGTGAGAATGCCGGTACGTATAATATTAAGGTTTGAACTTTGGAAATAATTCTTGATATTCAGGATTATTACGGAGATCTTGTGTTACGTTATTAAGTTCTAAAAAACGGGTTTCAAGTTCTTCGGGAGATTGTCCATAATGTGTTTGGAGCCCCATTTGAACACCCATTTTGGAAAGGGTAGGTGTGATTTGTAATTTTCTTGCCTTTGACTGTTCATTCCAAGGGCTAAAATAAAATTTTAAAATAAATGAAGGATAGTTATAAACTATATTCCCGTGCCGCGAATAATGTCTACCGGGTAAATATGCTCCATCTAGGTGATTGTGAATAAATCTCCAGGCACATCCGAGTTTTGGGTTATAAGGGAAGACACCGTGGTGTCGTTGTTCCACTAAGGGGATAGAATATCTTGGCTTTGAATAATTGTAAGTATGGCTATCAATCATTAAAATCATTCTAATTGCATACATATTTTGCCCTAGTGTATGAAGGGATGAGAAAAACTCTTCTGCATTATTACAACAAAAGAATTCCGTAGTATTTAAAACGATTTTCCAACCTGAAACTTCTCTTTCAATTCCCATCACTTCAATGTCAGTATTTGTTGGATCAAACTCAATAAATCTTGAATTTCGTACTTCCCAATGGGGTGCGAATAATTTACAAATCTCAACGGAACGATCAGTGGAGCCTCTATTAATTAATATACCGTGATCGAATATTTTTGTATGGTGCATAAGCCACCAAGGAAGCAAATATTCTTCGTTATAAAAATGAGAAATAATAGTCGTGGTAATTTCAATCTCCTCCTATAGAATAAATAAGAATTTTATATCGATACTATTATGATATGTTCTTAAATAAGAAAGGTTGAAAGGAACGGGCTATTCACTGGCTATATTTTGGTAGTGGTGGCTTAATGAATCTAATGATTTTATTATATAGTTAATTTAATAGATTATATGTGTATGGATAACATAAGATGCGACGTAAAATTTTGTATAAATTGTGAATAAGAAACCATCACGTTTGACTGTACAGTTTATGTATTGTATGATGGGAGTAATATAAACAAGGGGGGAAGATCGTTGGGAAGGTGTATCGAATCGGACAGTTGGCTCTCATGGCTCACGTGTCGAAACGAACGATTGATTATTATACGAATCTAGGTATCTTAAAAGCGGAGCGATCTCAATCTAATTATCGCTATTACGACGAAACAGCATTTGAGACATTACAATTTATTGAGAAGTGCAAAGAAATGCATATGCCGCTTTGTGAGATTAAAGAGAGAATCGAGGAGAAGAAAAAGCTGCTCGGTATCAATGAACACGTTTCGAAACATGTGAATGATGTGACAGACCATATTCATAGATTAGAAGCAGAACTAACGGAGTTAAAGCCTCTTTTAGATGAATTGACTGATTCACAACGTGAAAAAATATCGAAATCTTTATCAGGTCAAACGACAGCTTTAATACAGACACTTGCTCTATTATTATAGAATAAGTGAAATCCGACCTCTTTAATTTTTGTATCGGGCTATGTTTTCTAACGAACAAATAAGAAAACATTATAGTATACAGGAGGTGGACACCTTAGTTTTTTAACTAAGGGGATTCATTGGAAATATTTAATTTATTCATGGTTGCGGTTTTAATCGCATTTACTGGATTTTTCGTAGCAGCAGAGTTTGCGATTGTAAAAATACGTTCAAGTCGCATTGATCAGCTTGTTGCGGAAGGGAAACGCGGCGCATTAGCAGCGAAAAAAGTAACAACAAATTTAGACGAATATTTATCTGCTTGTCAATTAGGTATTACAGTTACAGCGATGGGACTTGGTTGGTTAGGTGAACCGACGATAGAAAAATTATTACACCCATTATTTGAGAAATGGAATTTAAATCCTTCTATCTCATCAGTATTAACATTTGGTCTTGCATTTATGACGATGACGTACTTGCACGTTGTAGTCGGGGAATTAGCTCCGAAAACGATGGCAATTCAAAAAGCTGAAAAAGTGACATTGTTATTAGCAGGTCCGTTAATGATATTCTATAAAGCTATGTATCCGTTTATTTGGGTATTGAATGGTTCTGCTCGTGTTGTAACTGGTTTATTCGGTTTGAAGCCAGCTTCTGAACATGAAGTAGCTCATACAGAAGAAGAGTTACGTCTTATTCTTTCAGAGAGCTATGAAAGTGGAGAAATTAATCAAGCTGAATACAAGTATGTAAATAATATCTTTGAATTTGATAATCGCATTGCGAAAGAAATCATGGTACCGCGTACGGAAATCGTTGGTTTCTATCTTGAAGATTCAGTAGAAGAACACATGAAAGTAATCCAAAATGAACGATACACACGTTATCCGATTTTTGGAGAAGATAAAGATGATATTATCGGTATGGTCAATGTAAAAGATTTCTTTATTCGATATATGAACAACGATAAAGAAGATTTATCATCGATTCGCACGTATATGCGTCCGATTATTGAAGTTATGGAAACTACTCCAATTCATGATTTATTACTGCAAATGCAGAAAAAGCGAATTCCAATGGCTGTTTTATATGATGAGTACGGAGGAACAGCTGGAATTGTAACGCTTGAAGATATATTGGAGGAAATCGTCGGCGAAATTCGTGATGAATATGATGAAGATGAAGCACCACCAATTCAACATGTGAACGAGTATCATAAAATTGTTGATGGAAAAGTGCTTATCTCAGAAGTAAAAGATTTGTTTGGATTACACATTGAAGAAGACGATGTGGATACAATCGGTGGATGGATTATGATGCAAAATCATGAAATTGAAGAAGGACAATACGTTGAAGCAGAAGGTTATGAATTTAAAGTGTTAGAAAAAGATGCTTATCAAATTAAACGTGTTGAAATTCAAAAAATGGAACAAGAACAAGAGAAAGCAGCAACTGTGTAAGTTGCTGCTTTTCTTCTGACACATAATAAAATGTGAAATTAGGAGCGGATATTTTGATTCAAGTAGCCTTACGTGTATATCGATTACAATTGTATACAATCTTTAGTGGTTTACTACTAATGTGGGCGATTACTCCATTTGGAAAACAAGTGACAGGGTTCGGTATTGGTTTAGCAGTTAGCGCATATTGCCTTTGGTTATTAGCTCGTAGAGTGGAGAAACTAGGAAGAAGTATTGTAATGAAAGAAAAGGCTCCTGGATTAGGAGTCTTAAACCGATTTGCAGCCGCGATATTAGGGGCTATCATTATGTATGAAATTGAGCATGAAATGGAAATGTGGGCATTTGGTACGGGTATTTTAGGCGGTCACTTTTTAATGATTGCGAATTTAGCCTATGCAAATATGCAGTTAGTAAAAGAAGAAGAGAAGCAAAGAGAACAAGCTTCGAAAAACATAGAGTTATAATGAGAGGAACCTGACCGGGTTCCTTTTTTGTGTTTGAGAATAAATGGCGCAATAGTTAATATACTATGAGCGATTTAATAATGACAATTGAATTTACGACCAAATATAATACGCTTCTTTTTTAGGTTTTTCAATAGTGTGGAAAAAAATTCGAGAAAATTTAAAAACCCATCGATTTCTAAAGCTTAAGTATGTTATCATGACAAAAGAATTCGTGAAAGAGGTGGATACCAATGTTACAAGCGCTACTTATTTTTGTGCTTCAAATTATTTACGTTCCCATTTTAACGATCCGTACGATTTTGCTTGTAAAGAATCAAACAAGATCCGCTGCTGGTGTTGGATTGTTAGAAGGAGCTATTTACATTGTCAGTTTAGGTATTGTGTTTCAAGATTTATCAAATTGGATGAACATCATTGCCTATGTCATTGGCTTTAGTACAGGACTATTATTAGGCGGTTATATAGAGAATAAATTAGCAATTGGTTATATTACGTATCAAGTTAGTTTACTAGACCGTTGTAATGAATTAGTAGATGAATTACGGCACTCTGGATTTGGTGTTACAGTATTTGAAGGTGAAGGTATTAATTCTATACGTTATCGGTTAGATATCGTTGCTAAGCGTTCTAGAGAGAAAGAGCTTTTAGAAATTATTAATGAAATTGCACCAAAAGCATTTATGTCTTCTTATGAAATCCGTTCATTTAAAGGCGGATATTTAACGAAGGCGATGAAGAAGAGAGCGTTGTTGAAGAAGAAAGATGATCATGCATCGTAAAGAAAAGGGAATAGTGCAGCTTAACAAGAATGGCATAATCCCCATATAAAAAAGAGAGGAATCTAGTTTGAAAAAGGTTCCTCTCTTTTTTATGCGTTATTTTTTTCTACCTTTTCTCAGATTAACAATTAACCATACAACTTGAATAAGTATCGGTAATATAAAAGCAATTAATAAAACGATAAATGCCACTAATTTAAGCTCAGGTGTTTGAGTAACACCAGCACCATCAACATCTCGTAGCCAAATAATAGCTGCCCAGATTCCAAAAACGATAATCCAAAATATGTTACCAATCCACCAAGAAATCCATCGTTTTTTCATGTTAGCACCCCTTACATTTACCCACTGTTGAAATTATATTTTCGTTCGTTACATTTATAATGAAACAACTTTCAAATTAGTTTTTAACTGTATATCTCACTTGTTTGAAGGTTACTATTTCTCCATCATTATTATCATCTTTCGTTTGCAAAAGTTGAACTCTTGGTTTGTAATCTGTCCTATGTGCGTGCTCGATATCTTTAATGTTAAGTTTGTGAGATTCGCCATTATTAATTTTTTGTTCCAATACTTTTTTATTGGCAACATAAATAAAAGTCACTTTATTTTCATCAATGCCCTCGGTCTTAATTTCTAATTCGTTATCTTTTGTAGTAATCGTTGGTGTTAATAATTCCATATTGCCACTCCTGGTTTCTAAAGAATTTTCTGCTATAGTGGAACATCCTGATAATATGATTCCAATGAATAGAAGAACAATTAATTTCTGTTTCATAATATCCCCCAATTCTATGTGATTTTTGATTTTGGCATTGTTAGACTGCTAGTGTGGAGCTTAAATGTTTAGCTAGTACTCTTTTTAATTATACCATAATATGTAAATTAAAACAGGCTGCATATCCAATTTAAGGGAGATTGAAATGTATACTTATTGTTGTGAATTCGTGTGTTTTAGCTTCTGTTTCAAGCGAAATGTAGACAGGATAAAGAAATTTTTTATGGAAATTACAATTTTTACATTTTAAAATAATGATAAAGAATAGATGAATTCATTCACTTCGGAGGTAGTTATTTGAACATTAACGAGAAGGCAATTGAAATGTTTGAACAAAATAAATATGAGGAAGCAATGGAACTGTTTCAACAAGCAGTACATGAATCTAGAGATGTACAATCTCTCAATAATCTTGCTTGGATGTATTTTTATGAGGAAGAGAATGATGATAAAGCTCTTGAATTAATAAGAGAAGTTGTTAAGTTGAATCCTTCCTCATACTTTCCCTATAACATCTTAGGGGAAATTTATATGAAACAAAAAAGTGGGCAGAAGCGAAAGCAGTATTACAAAAATCTATTTCGATTCAACCATCGGATGAAGCATATCACAATGTAGCTGTAGCACATTATAATCTTGGAGAGCTGGAAAAAGCTTCGGAATTTTTCTTACGAATTGCAGGGGATTCGGACTATATAATGTATAACTATGTAAAATGTTTAATTGATTTAGAACGAACGACAGAAGCGAAAGAGAAGTTAGATGCTTTTAACAGGGAATCTGATAATTTTTTAGGGGAAATTAATGTAGCAGATTTATATGTTGAGTTGAATTGCTATAAAGAAGCAATTGAATGGTTCGAAAAGGGATACAAAGAATATTGGAAAAGCCCCAATTGGATTGGTAGATTTGTTTATGCTCTATATAAAGTTAATAATTTCTCCCGTATAAATGAAGTTATACGGGAGTCTATCGAAGCGAAAACAGCAGAAATAGAAGATGTTCAGAATGAAGAAGTAGAAGAAAACTGGACAGAAAACGATAAGAAAGAGTTAATTGAGGAATATATAGAAGAGAATGATTGTTATAAAAAAATGATAGAACGTATCAAATCTGGATACGTTCCAGGATTAGAATTTGAAACTGATTATATAGGGGCTTGCTATTTATTTGGTTGTAAAAGACATAATCATCTTGAATATGAAAAATAAAAAGATTCGACTGTCACATATGATGGTCGAATCTTTTTATTATAGGTCGGTTGTCTAAAGGTACCATCTCAATTGTAATTTGTTAAAGGTGTTTCGTATCATTACATAGGTATATATCCTCCTTAGGTAATCCTTTTTTAACATTTAAAATATGTAGGGAAATAAAACCAATAAGTCCTATTCCACCGAAAATAAGCCATGGTGTATACATTCCGTTTAAGTTGGATGTAAAAGATGTACCGGTATAATTACCGATGATAAAACCAAATGCGAGTGATAGTTGATAAAATCCGAAGTAAGTAGCTGTATATGATTCGCTACTGTAATTTGCAATAGCGATATCAGCGTTAGGTAATACGAGTGTTTCACCGATTGTAAATAAAATTACACAAATAAATAGCCAATATGGGTGTTGAAATAAAGGAATGAGTAAAAAGGAAATACTCATTAATAAAACACCGTATTTAATAATCGAAAGTGTGTTGTATTTGTGAAATAGTTTTCGGAATAGCACCATAAATATGACGCCTGTTATTGCATTTATCGTAATAACTAATGTAGCGAGTTGGTTGCTATTACTAATGTTTTTCATATGAAGTGGAAGTGCGACAGTAAGCTGAGTAAACATAATATAGAAGAAAATCATGATAAATGAAAACAGAAGGAAAGACTTGTTTTGTAAGATGGCCTGTATTCCTAATGTAATAGACGTGTTTTCAGTAGTGACTTGGAAGTGATTTTTAAGTAAGTAAAAGATAAAAGCGAATAACAGCATAAGAGATCCTGTTAGGGAGAAAGCATAGATTGGATCGAGTAAGAGTAAAAAACCTCCTGCAATTGGTCCGATTATTGCACCGCAATTAAAACTAAGGTTTAAATATGTAAATAAATTTTTTCTCATATGAGCTGGTTGTGACCCGAATATGGCGCGAGCAGCAGGTTCGTAAAATGCAGTTCCAAAACCGATAAGTGCAGAAGAAATAGAAATTGTATGGAAATCAGAGCATATTCCTAAAGCGATAAATCCGATTCCTCTTAAAAATAATCCGGCTATCATCATAATGATATAGCCGATTTTCTCAGCAATTAATCCTGAAAATAATGGGATAACTCGTGATGTGATTGTCATAACCGTCAACACTGTTCCTACTTGAACAGCTGAAAAATGGAGAAAGGTTAATAGATAAATAGCTAAAAATGCGTATACTGCAAAATACCCAAAAGACATAAAAAATGAAGAAATAAGCATGAAACGTATCGGTATTGAGAGACTTTTCATAGAACTCCTCCTAATTATGTAACCAGTAAAATTATTTGATGGTTAACTATTTTATATTATAATTATACATAAAGTCAGAAAAAAGTAAATTTTGAGAAGAAGGTGGATGGAATTGAATCAAAATGCACCAAATGAACTAGAATATATTCGGGAATTTTTAAATACATGGAGAATACCAAACGATACGAGAGAGCCAATTGATTTGCTACAAACAGAAGAGGATATAAACCTTTTTATGAAAAAATATTTTCATAAAAAGGTTCCATTTCATACGATAGAGGAATTAAAAAGTTTTCGAGAAGATATTCGGGTGGCAATTGAAGGCGAAGGATCGTTGCAAAATTGGTTAGTGAAATACCCATTTCATGTACATGTAAAGGAAGATATGAAAGGTATTACATATGGGCCTGTGCACGAAGAGAATGTATATACAAAAGTATTAAGCATTGTGTTAATGTCAATTCAAGGAAATTTGTGGGGAAGGTTAAAAGCATGTCCAGATTGTCGCTGGGTATTTTATGATCATTCGCGAAATGGAAGCAAAAGATGGTGTGGTATGTATGCTGGAGAAGAAGGAGGAAGAGCGTGCGGAACGATCGCGAAAGTGAAAAATTACCGGGCAAAGAGAAAAGGAAGATCGGGCTATAATGTGTAATTTATAGTAGGGGAAGAAAATTGGATGGAGGAATGTAGGATATGGAAGATACACAAATGTTAGCTTTAAATAAAAAGTGTTGGGATACAGTTGCACCTTATTTCTTTCAAGTGGATTGTTTACCTAAATACGGCCCGTATACAGCGTCTGAAGATGAGATTCATTTGTTCGATTCAATCAGAAATAAAAAAGTTCTTGATATTGGATGTGGAAGTGGGCATTCGTTGCAATATATGGCGGAACATGGAGCAGAGGAATTATGGGGGCTTGATCTTTCAAGTGAACAAATTAAAACAGCGAATGAAACGTTAAAGAGTTGGAATCCAAAGTTAGTATGCGGAGCAATGGAAGAAGAAGGAGATATTCCGAAAGGGTATTTTGATATTGTATATTCCATTTATGCATTAGGTTGGACTTCGAATTTAAGAAAAACGTTGGAACTGATTTATTCATATGTAAAGCCAGGAGGAAGTTTTATTTTTAGTTGGGAGCACCCAGTATATTCAAATTTACAGTATGGTACAGAAGAAATTGCTATAAAGTCTTCTTATCATGAGGAAACGCCTATTACGTTTGAAACATTTAAAGGAGAAAATGTACAAGCGACATTATATAAGAGAAAAATAAGTACATACATAAATGAGTTAAATAGAGCCGGATTTATAATTGAGAGAATAGAGGAGCCTGAACCATCGAGCTCGTTTGATGGAGAACGAGCTGAGCCGTCTACGAAATATTATTCTTTATATAAAGCTAGGATGGTACCAACTACTTTTATTATTAAGGCGAGGAAGTAAATAGTGTTATATAAAGGGGGAGGAAAATGGTCCATGTGAGTATGGTGAAGATTGGTGAAGCACAATCTTCTATAGACGAGAAAGTGTATCGTAATTGGGGAAGTATTATTTCAAACATCAAAATATATCCAGAGTATATTGGAGGATTAACAGGTCTTGAGGATTATTCTCATGCAATTGTTATTTTTTATATGAATGATTTTCAGGAAGAAAATAAACAGTCGTGGGCTAGAAAGCCAAGGGGGTTAAGTGATTTTGATGAAAAGGGATGTTTTGCTCAGCGGACAAAGCATCGTCCAAACCCTATTGGAATTACTACTGTTGAAATATTGTCGATTGAAAATAACATTATGACTGTGCAAGGATTAGACGCTAATGATCGAACGGCTATTTTAGATATAAAACCATATATTGCTGCTTTTGATACAAGAGAAAATGCTCGTGTGCCAGATTGGATGAATAAGTTAATGGAAAATTATTTTTAATAGTAATACAAAAAGCTTTGCGATTCAGAACCGCAAAGCTTTCTGTATTAAATTATATTATACGTATGGTTTCCTTATCTTTTCGGCTGAAAAATATGCTGAAAGAAGTATTTGTGATGTAAATTATCTACAACTTTATTTGCTTGATATGTGCGGTGCTGTTCAAGTCGAAGTCTTTGCTCCATCATTTTTATTGCGTGATCAGATAAACGTAACATTATACATGTCTCCTTTTCTATAAATATAGGTGTCTAATGGTATCGATTCCATATTTATAATTAAGGAGGTACACTGTGTAACATAGGCAAAAAGCACCTTCCTCTCCCATTACGCTTACGAGGTTAGCTGTCGGACTCGGGAAGTGAGAGTTTCCCTACTTAAATAAGATTCGCCCCAAGTAGCATAGCTACAAAAATGGTTCCCCCGCTCCAAAATTTGGACTCAGCAAAAGGTTTTATAAAGTAAAAGATAACATAAATAATTTAATGAGTCAAACTATTTATTGTTTTCTGATTTTTTAAGGGAGGTTAAAACCACACCATCGGGTAATATGATATCCTTTACTTCAATAAATCCGTATTTTTTATATAAAGATAGAGCAGGGGTATTTTCTTTCCCTGTTTGTACAATATATGTTTTGGAAGGGGAGAACATGTCAAATACATATAGTAGTAGTTTTGTTGCAATTCCTTTATGAAAATGATCAGGGGATACTACTAAACGATGAATATCAACTTCCTCTTCATCCATTTTAAATGAAATAAACCCGGCAAGTGTATCTTCATAAAAATAGCCGTAAAAAATTTCATCACATGATTGAATATCGGCTACAGTATCATAAAGACGAGGGATAGCTGTACTATTTATATATTTCGCCTCGATTTCATAAGCGGGTATTTGAATGTTTAAAATAGAAGTAGCCGTGTTGTGAGAAGTTGTTATTAATTTTTGAATCATAGGGTAAAACCTCCTTGTAGACTTTATTTTCATAGATTTGACAACATTTTTCTTTTTTGGATATAATAATTATAATAGTTACATAATCATTTAGTATTAAAAAGAAATACACCATAATAGAAATGGAGGACTAAAGATGGGATGGATTATCACATTAATAGTTGGTGCTATTATAGGTGCAATTGCTAGTTCTATAACGGGTAAAAATTTTCCGGGTGGTATGTTTGGAAATATTATCGCAGGTTTATTAGGTGCTTCGTTAGGTGGTAGATTATTTGGATCTTTTGGGCCATCATTTGGTGGGATTCATGTCGTGCCAGCATTATTAGGAGCAATCGTTTTAATTCTTATTGTATCATTTGTAGTGAAAGCTGCAAGAAAATAAAGATATAGATTATAATGAGAAGCCCTGAATAAGGGCTTTTCATTATTCAAAGAGGTGGTTTCGTTGGAGAAAGTAAATATAAGAAAAAGAGATAAGTTGAAAAAGTTTTTTAGAGAACAAAA
Source organism: Bacillus silvicola (assembly GCF_050524305.1). Classification (NCBI taxonomy): domain Bacteria; kingdom Bacillati; phylum Bacillota; class Bacilli; order Caryophanales; family Bacillaceae; genus Bacillus; species Bacillus silvicola. The sequence goes on along the minus strand of NZ_JBNGVC010000012.1, from coordinate 252,303 downwards.
TTATTTAGCGGTGTTACTTGGATTTGCGTTATTGTTCATTAACATATTACTGCTAACGAAAATTTCTTTTGTGTTTACTCCGTTTATCGTCTTTTTAAAAACAATTTTCTTCCCGGTATTATTGGCGGGAGTGCTATTTTATATTTTACATCCATTCGTTTCGCTTTTAGAAAAGAAAGGTGTTTCAAGAATCGTATCAATAGCTTCCATATATTTAGTAGTACTAGGGTTATTTGTATTTTTAGTTGTAACTGTAATCCCAATTATTAAAGATCAAATTGATGCATTAATAGATAACTTACCGTATTTCGGTCATGAAATCGAACGAGCAGCACGTAGATTCGGAGAAAGTAATTTACTAGGGAAAATTCAGGAGAATTTAAATATTGATGTAGCGAGTATGGTAAAAGACTACACAGTTGATTTTACGAAGTCGTTATCATCAGTGACAGGAAATGTAACTGGATTTTTAAGTACTGTTACAGAGGTCGTTTTAACATTTGTAATGGTTCCGTTTATATTGTTCTATCTTTTAAAAGATGGTGAGCAATTACCGAATCATTTTTTAAGGTTTATATCTGAGCAAAGACAACCAGCAGCGAAGAGAATACTAGATGATATGCATTATGCGATTAGTTCGTATATTAGAGGGCAAATTATTGTTAGTTTATTTATCGGTATTATGCTATTAATCGGTTATCTTATTATTGGTATTAAATATGCGGTACTACTTGCTATTTTAGCGATGATTGTAAATATCGTTCCGTACGTAGGACCAATCATTGCAATTACACCAGCTTTAATTATCGCATTTATCGACTCGCCATCAATGGTGTTAAAAGTAATTATCGTTATGATGATTGTACAATTAGCAGAAGGTAAATTTATTTCTCCGCAAGTCATGGGGAAAAAGTTAGATATTCACCCGATTACTATTATATTTATCATTTTAACTGCGGGAAATTTATTTGGAATTATGGGGATTATTTTAGCAATTCCAGGATATGCGATATTAAAAGTGTTAGTAACGCACGGTTATAGATTTGTGAAGTTGAATACGTAAAGAAGAGCTAAAACAGATAAAACTGTTTTAGCTCTTTTTTATTAATAATTGATTTGCATATTGGCGTGCCCATTAATCAGCTTCTAATATAGCGTCTAGAGAAGGGTTTTTTACTGTATGATGGGCATCAATTGTTTTTTTATATCGAAAAATGTAATTTCATTTGCTGCATTTAATAAGAAGTATGTTTAGGTTTTTGGTATATAGATATTAAAATGTATTTTCAAAGTTTGATAGCAATGTAGCGGTATCCCTATTAAAAATCAAGGTTATAGATAACTGGTATATCCATTCTAGGGAAACCGCCCATACCTGTTCCAGGGAAACCGCCCATACCCATTCCAGGGAAACCGCCCATACCCATTCCAGGAAAACCACCCATACCCATTCCAGGGAAACCACCCATACCCATTCCAGGAAAACCGCCCATACCCATTCCAGGGAAACCACCCATACCTGTTCCAGGGAAACCGCCCATACCCATTCCAGGGAAACCACCCATACCTGTTCCAGGGAAGCCACCCATACCCATTCCAGGAAAACCACCCATACCTGTTCCAGGGAAACCGCCCATACCCATTCCAGGAAAACCTATAATACGGTGAGAATCTAATGTCATGTTTCCACCTACTTTTTATAAATATTTCATACTCTTTTACATGCTATGCTTAAAGAAAATAAAGGAGCTTATTCTCATTTGAAATTAGGCAGACTAACTACTGATAAGTGGGGTTATGTGAACTTCATATGTATAGGATATAGATAAAAGGACTTTCAATCTTCGAATAAGAATTTATACAATGAATTGATAAACTGGGCAATCTGTTCATGTTAGAGTTTGTTATCATCAATCCTTTTAAACAAAAGATATAGTATTATCATTTCGAGAAGATTCTTTTATCTTCAGTTTTGGTAGCGATAAGGACTTTTGGGGAGGAGAAATCTATTACTCTTATTTAGTTTATAGTAAACAAATTAGTCTCATGCGTAGGCTTTTAATTCAATAATAGGTAGATTGCTTTCCTTTAGTTTGTAATCAAATATTAAATCGTCCATGCGAAAATTAGCATCTACTTCAAGAGAAATGAAAGTACCCCCTATTTCTACTTGATTTCCGTTCTCATTCTCAAAAGTGAGCGCACCTTCAAACGTTTCTATGTACTCATCGCAGGTGTATAAATATATAGCGATAGGTGTGAAATGTATAATTACCCCTAAAGTATCATCGTTAGTCTGAATATTTCTCTTAAACTTATCGATTTTTTTAGTAAACCAACCCATAACTTCACCCCGTTTTTGTATTGCAAAGAAATTCTGTATATATTGATTATATATGGTGTGGAATAAATCGGTAATGGTTATTGTTAAAATTCCAAATAAAGAAAACCAGAAAATTCAGTTTTATTAGAAGGGAAAATGTGATAAACTGTAAAAAATAACTAAAAAGCAATGAAAGAGAAGAGTACATATTCAAAACTTTTCAGAGAACTGATATGTGGTGGGAATCAGTAAGGGATGGATATGGAATGGGCTCTGGAGCTTCTCACTGAAATGAGTAGGTAAAGACGGTTACTTCACGTTATCGAAGTATGAAGTGAGCTAATGATAGCTAATTAAGGTGGTACCGCGGGAGTCTCTCGTCCTTTTTATAGGATGAGGGGCTCTTTTTATTTTATTTTGAGGAAGGAGGAGTTAGTGTGAGTGAAAAAATAATGTTAACAGGAATTAAGCCAACAGGTTATCCGCATTTAGGAAATTATATTGGTGCAATTAAACCAGCATTACAAATGTCAAAAAATAATGAAGGAAAAGCATTATATTTTATAGCTGACTATCATGCGTTAAATGCTGTGCATGATCCAGAAAAGTTCAGTAGTTATACGAAAGAGGTAGCAGCTACTTGGTTATCACTCGGACTTGGAGAAGATGTTATTTTTTACCGACAAACAGAAGTGCCGGAGATTTTAGAACTAGCTTGGATATTAGCTTGTCTAACTCCGAAAGGTCTTATGAACCGTGCTCATGCGTATAAAGCGAAAGTAGAGCAAAATAAAGAAGCAGGGTTAGAGGTCGATGCTGGAGTGAATATGGGATTATATACGTATCCGATTTTAATGGCGGCTGATATATTACTATTCCAAGCTACTCATGTACCAGTTGGAAAAGACCAAATTCAGCATATTGAAATTGCGCGTGATATTGCGACGTATTTTAATCATACATTCGGCACGACATTTACGCTTCCAGAGTATGTAGTGCAAGAAGAGGGTGCCATTTTACCCGGCCTTGATGGAAGAAAGATGAGTAAAAGTTATGGGAATGTGATCCCATTATTTGCAGAACAAGAAAAACTACGAAAGTTAATATTTAAAATCAAAACAGATTCTTCACTTCCAAATGAACCGAAAGAAATAGAAACGTTATTTACAATATATAAAGAATTCGCGACGAAAGATGAAATGCAGTCGATGCGTGAAAAGTATGAGACAGGCATTGGATGGGGAGATGTGAAAAAAGAGTTGTTTCGCGTTGTAGACCGCGAATTGGCTGGACCTCGGGAAAAATACGAAATGTATATGAATGAGCCGCATTTATTATATGAAGCGTTAGAAAACGGTGCTGAGAAGGCTCGTGAAATTGCGAAGATAAATTTAGCAGAAATTAAAAAACGGATTGGATTTGAGAGGGGGCGATGAGCGTTCCCTCGTTTTTCGATATAAATTATTCTTTATATCGATACGTAGAGCAAGGAGTTCGCACTTCTTTTCCAAACTTATTAGTTGCATATATTAAAAAGTATGCTAATATAGGGATACTTATTAAACGTGTTTAATAAGTATAATTGAAGTCACTTATTAAAGTTGTTTAATAAGTGTAATTCATTCTATAACGAAGGAGATGATTCTATGAAAACGGAAAAAGAAAAGATGTTGGCGGGAGAAATGTATATTGCGGATGACGAAGAATTAGTGGCTGATAGGGTGGAGACAAAACGTTTGACACGTCTTTATAACGAGGCTATGGAGACAGGAGATGAACAACGTTTTACTTTATTAAATCAGCTTTTAGGTTCTTCAGCTGACGGAAAAACCCACATTAATCCTGATTTTCGTTGTGATTACGGCTACAATATTCATGTTGGAAAGAGCTTTTTCGCAAATTTTAATTGTGTGATTTTGGATGTTTGTGAAGTACGAATCGGTGATAATTGTATGTTTGCACCTGGCGTTCACATTTATACTGCTACGCATCCGTTGCATCCGGTAGAGCGGAACTCTGGAAAAGAATATGGGAAGCCTGTAAAGATTGGTAACAATGTTTGGGTTGGCGGGGGAGCCATTATTAACCCTGGTATTTCAATTGGAGATAATGTTGTAATTGCTTCAGGGGCAGTTGTGACAAAAGATGTACCTAATAATGTAGTTGTTGGTGGTAACCCAGCTAAAGTTATTAAAACGATAGAAGAATAAAAGGTGTTTTCATCAGTGTGTAAATTAACGCATAAACAATTTGAAAGGTGTTTCATATGAAGAAAGATTTCGCGGAGAATGATACAAAGATACTACTTGCCTCTCGAAACGCTCTATTCCTCTTATTTGCTTTGCCAGGTGTCGCTTTTGCTACATGGATTTCTAGAACGGCAGCGGTGCGAGAGATTTTAGCAGTTTCAAATGCAGAAATGGGCTGGATTTTGTTCGGACTATCAGTCGGTTCAATAATTGGTTTACTGAGTGCAAGTCGCTTCATTGACTGTAAGGGAGCTAGAGGCGTTATTATAGGCAGTATGTTTTTTATGATTGTTGGATTGCTTTGTTTAGGTATTAATATTTATTTTGTTTCTAGTATGGGGGTTTTTGGTAGCTTACTAGTATTTGGGGTAGGATATGGATTAGCAGAAGTCGCATTAAATGTAGAAGGTTCTTCCATTGAGCGGAAATTAGGAACAACACTTCTACCGAAATTTCACGGTTTTTTTAGCGTAGGAACTTTAGTAGGCGCGCTTAGTGGTTCTGTCGCGGCTTCGCTTCACATCCCAATTCTGTATCAGTTTCTTGCAATTTCGATCGTATTTGTATTACTTGTATGTATGTTGTATCGTTTTCTTCCGCATGGAACAGGAAAGAAGGAGAAATCGCGGAACAAACAGCGAGCAAAGCATACTTCCTTACGTATGGAAAAAAAGGTGCTTTTACTTGGTCTTTTTGTACTTGGAATGGCATTTGCAGAAGGGAGTGCTAATGATTGGCTACCTATCGTGATGGTAGACGGACATCAGCAAAGTGTAGTGACAGGTTCTATTATGTACACTATTTTTGTATTGGCAATGACGTTAGCTCGTATGTGTAGTAGTTATTTTCTTGATCGATTCGGTCGTGTCGCTGTTATGCGTGCTACTATTATGATGGCAATTATAGGAATGACAATTGTCATATTTGGGAGTGACTCATATTTTCTAGCACTTGGTGTAGTACTGTGGGGGATTGGTGCCGCGCTAGGTTTCCCGATTGGGCTTTCTGCTGCTGGAGATGGTGGCGAAAATGCGACTTCTAATGTTGCTACAGTTTCTATAATCGGTTTTACAGCGTTTTTAGTCGGACCACCATTTTTAGGGATACTTGGAGAAGCATTTGGAATACGTAATGCTTTGCTAGCTGTTTTATTATTTGTTATCTTGTCTGGAATTGTATCGTCTGTTACGAGAGAGAATACATCGAATTAAATACGGAGTGCCGCTAGTAGAAATATATCATCTCTATTGCTTTAGAAAATGATGTATGATATATTGTCAACGCAACTTATTAAAAGTGTTTAATAAGTATGTTGATTAAGGTGGTGAGCGATTTGAGTGAACAATTTGTTACTCAAAAATCGATTAAAGAGACAATCCTTCGCGGCATTCGTACAGCTCTTCTAGAGCGAGGTAGTGCAACGAAAGTTGAACTTAGTAATACATTAGAAATTAGTTTTCCAACGATAAGTAAATTTATAGAAAAAATGAAACAAGACGGTGAAGTAACTTTAGCCGGTTTAGATGATTCAAGTGGCGGAAGAAGAGCAAAACGATATGAATATAATCCAGAATATATGTTAGGTTTAGCGATATTTTTAGAGAGAAATGAGACGAACTATACAATTTTTAACTGTTTAGGGGAAGTAAAAGAACAAGGGAGTACTTCAAGTGCATTAATTGATACGGGCCTAAGCGTATTAACAGAACATATAGAAAGTCTTATAGCTACGTTTCCAAAAATAAGTTCTATATCAATTGGTGTTCCTGGTGCAGTCGATAATGGGCGTATTTTCTATATTCCTGGATATGAAAAGTTCCAAAATTTTAATTTGAAAAGTCATTTGGAGGAACTGTTTTCTATACCAGTAGTAATAGAAAACGATATGAATGCTGCTGTGCTCGGCTATCATAAAAACACAGGAAGTAATGACAATTCATCTCTTGTATATTTGTATTCAGGTCAAAATGGGCCAGGTGCGGGGATTATGGTAAATGGAGATGTTGTACGCGGAAGTACATTTTTCTCAGGAGAGATATCTTTCGTCCCGCAGTACGATAATAAAAATTTCTTGCAAGCTTTGAGAAGTGGAGACGAAGTTGAAAATTCTAATAATCCAGAGGAATATAATATAGATGCTATTACCCGATTAATAGCTACATGTATAGCTATTATTAACCCTCATGGATTCATCTTCTGTGATGATGAAGTGAACCAATTCGTAATAGATCAAATTGTAAAAAGTTGTCCGCAGTATATCCCGGCAGAACATATTCCGAAAATATCAGTGAGTAATTGGAAAGAAGATTATTTATATGGATTAAAAAGTCTTGGACTTGATCTTATGATTACGAGAACAAATAAAGAAAATTAAATGTGCTGGCAATGAAGCATCCAATTGTCAGTTGAATAGCATAAAAGAAAAGGTGTCGATTATGAAAATTGAACATATAGCAATTTGGGTGAATGATTTAGAAGGAATGCGTGATTTCTATAAACAGTACTTTAATGGTGAAGAAAATAGCTTATATCACAATCCGAAAAAGCAGTTTGAATCTTATTTTATAACTTTTGAAGGTGGTGCGCGTCTAGAACTTATGAAGCAGGTAGGGATAGATGATGCATTACAAACACAAACAATAGGATATGCACATATTGCTTTTTCTGTAGGTAGTAAAGAAAAAGTGAACGAATTAACTAATACATTAAGAGAAGCAGGATCCCCTGTATTAAACGGCCCGCGTACTACAGGGGATGGTTACTACGAAAGTGTAGTAAGTGATCCTGAAGGAAATCAGATTGAGATAACAATCTAACATTTTATTTACTAATAACGAATAAAAATATAAAACTTTGTTGTTCCCCAAAATGTTTACGAGAAACCTATTATTTCTTCAGAAAGGGGGACATAACATTGAGTGAGTCAATTTTTATTTTCTGTATATATCCATTGCTTATTTGTATTATATCAATAGCTGTGACATATAAAGTAGGTACATTTTATATGATGCCAATGGTAACATTTCTTATTTTTCTTATGTTAAATATTACATTATACGATCCATCATTTTTCTTTTGGGTGGGCATGTATACTATTTTTTCATTTATTACTTCTTATATAACACTCTTATTTGCAAAGGAATATAAAGCTGTAGAAAGAGAGCGTTAATATCATTTTGGGGAAATTGGAATTTATGGTGAACGGTAACAACCTCATTTCACGTTATAATGACGGGAGATGAGGTTGTTTTATTTCTATATAAAATATGTAATGTTTTTTAATTGGAGTGTTGGAACTCCTTAATAATCCGCTCAATGACTGGATGAAGATTAAAAGGCAGCTTATCAAGCGAAAAGAAGCGCAGTTCTTTCGATTCCGTTTGATCGCATACAAGCTCGCCGTGGAATTCTCGGCAAATATAAACAACGAGTACACCATGTACTTGATCACCGTTTGGATAGGTTTGAAAGAAATCAGGTCCTGAGTATGTACGGAAAAGTTCTGGATTTTTGATAATAAGTCCAGTTTCTTCAAATACTTCTCGTTTTAACGCGTCTTCTAACGTTTCATGATATTCTAAGGCGCCGCCAATAATGCCCCAGCGGTTAAAATCTGTACGGAGCTGCAATAATATTTCATTTTTCTCATTTAATATAATGGCGTGTGACCCGATTAAAATGAGTGGATGATTTCCTACTAGATTTCTCATGTCTTCAATATAGCCCATATTTCTTCTCCTTATATTTAATAATAATTAGGCAGTTCTTTTAACATTTTTTCTGTTTTACGTGCTGTAAATGCTAAGTTATGATCATCTTTTGTTCTAAAAAATAATGTGCGTAAAAAGAGTTTAATGTTTGCGCATAAAATACAATACTCATTAAGAGAAAGGCGTTTTCTGATTTGAGGAAGCCTTTTTATTTTTTTATAAATAATTGAAATTAACTCATCTTGCGGAAAGTCATGATATAGCATCGATAGTAACGGCGTAACAATGCGTTCATCTTCGTTATTATGAAATAGATCCGATGGAATGAACATTTTATTTAATAAACAATGAATTAATTCCTCGTACGACTCAAAGGTCGTATAGGAATTGTGAACAATTTCAGTGAAGGCATCAGATACGTGTGCAAGACAATGAGCCCATCCTTTATTTTCAATATAGCCTCGAAAATCCATTTCTAAGTTTGTGTATGTAATGAGTTTGTTTTTTATTTCTTCGATATCCTCCTCTGTAAAAAAGTAGTGCGAGTTAGCGAATTGGAGTATTAACGCGATTAACGAAACAGTGTAAGAACGTGTGAAAACCCCATCTGTATGTGGGGAGTGAATGTCACAATATAAATACTCATCACTTAAACAAGTTTGTAAAAGTAATTTCAGTTGATCATCCATAAGAAATTCGTGATGAATAAAATGGGAAAAACATTTATAGATAAGTTGGTAACGAACGTAACTATCAGTCGTTCCGACATACTGAAGCATGTTCAACGTTAACTCATTAATATCTATATGTTGCAGTTGCGTATAGTCATTTTGTTGTATAAGCTCTAACTGTTGTTGCAGCGCTGTAATATCCAATGGAGAACCTCCTCCGCACTTTAAAGATGCGATGTTTTCTAGTATTCTATATATTCAAGGACAATCCTGCTCATGCAAGGAGAACAAGTAGAAATTCGAGTATGACATAGATGAGGGAAATATATGATGACTATAGAACAGTTAGAAAAACATTTTAAAATAAGAAGAAATGCTTCTTCTGTCATGATAAAAGAAAATAATGCAGAGATTTTTACAGAAGAGCAATTAGAAGAGATGATGCAATATTGCGTTGCTGAAGCTGAAAAAGATGGATTAGAAAAACTACATTTTGAAATCTCTTCAAAAAGCCCAAATTATGATGTGTATAAAAAATGTTTCGAAACGTATTCATTTGAATATATTACTGAAAACATGATCGTATTTAAGGATATATATGAAGTAGAAGCTGTAGAAAGTGAAATTGATTTTAAGCTTATTGAAGAAGTAGGAGAAGATACTTTTTATTCTCTTTGGAACGAAATGACGGAAGAACAAGTCACTTATGATCAATTTGTAAATATGATGCTACAAGAAATTGGTGGGCAATGGAAAGAACATTGTTTAACAGCGAGTATCGATGAAGAAGAGCCAATAGGAATTGTAATCCCGCATATTGAAAGAGGTACGTTAGAAGAAGGAAAACTTATGTATTTCGCAGTCGCTCCAAATATGCGAAATAAAGGGTATGAAGCAGCATTCTTTACAGGGGCAATGTTTGTCTTAAAGGAAATAGGCGCATCTTATTATATTGGTGAGACAAATGTACAAAACGAGTGGATGAAGGATGTCTTTGAAAAGAACGGATGTCAGCAACTGAGCTCTACTGAGCGATATGTGAGAATATTTTAGAAGGATGGATGGCTTACTCTCTCGAACTCATTTAGCGGGAGGGTTATATATGCTGGAAAAACAATTCCATTCTTTTGTTTTACTGTATCCAGAGATCTTGTTAGAAGGTTGGAACATCGAAAAATTTTCAGAGCGTTATGAGGGTGAAAAGTGGGAAACATTTTGGTTTCAGGTTGTTACTCCAACTGGAATGTTTCGGGTAAAAGAGTTTTTTCTCGATATAATGGAGCCGGTATTTCCAGATAGTTGTATTTCTCAAGCAAAAGGAGCTTGTTTTCAATATAAAGGGCTTGTGTATTGGAAAGGTGTAAATTATAAGGGAAAAGAAAGTTACGTTACATCTAAATGGAAAACGCAAATTGAAATTTCTATTGATCGTGGAAATGTAAAACAAGATGAAATGGAAAGATTTCTATTTGGGTTACAGCCGGTAAATATGGAGTTTGCGAAAACGATATTACATACACCATTTCACTTATTAAGCTTTCAAGCGAATAGAGGTGAAATAGGTGAGATAGGAAGATGTCGTGAGTGGAATGCTCCAGATGACGTAATCTATTCGAAATTGCCAATTCATGAAAAGTTAAGTTGGAAGCTCGAATCGGTCGGATTAGGAAATGACGAAACGCAGTATGTATACTGGGATGAAGATAGTAAACTATATGCACTTTGGGTTTGTAGGCATAAAAACAAAGTGTACTATCCTGTTTCTTCATGGACAACGAATTATAGCGTTAAACAGATGATAAACGGGTTAGAGTTTTATTCGCACCCTGATCGAGGAACAGTTGTATATGAAGATTTAGGTAATGAACAAATCGCATACGTATTTCGAGGGAATCCGTGTACAAATTTTGAACAAGTAAAAGAACTTTTTGCCTGTTTGTAAGATAAAAAGAAAAATGAGAACGACAAAGTAGATATTCCTATAATACAATAGAGTAAGATTCGATTATAAGAGAAAGCGTTGGTGAAAGAATGGGGCAGCAAAGAAATTGGCTACAAGCAACTGTAGAAAGAAATGAAGATAATACGTTACAAATAAAGTGGGAAAATAATATAGAAGAAGTTCGTATTTATTGGAGTACTTCACCAGATCATATTGAAGAAATTGGAGAATTACTTGCAACGGTAAATGGAGAATCATCATATACAATTGAAAACTTAAGCGGAAATGAGCGTCCATATTTTAGACTAGTAGGTAGTAATGGACAAGCAGTAACAGTAGCTGAGCGTAGACTGCCATTACAAGGCGCGTTTAACTTCCGTGATATGGGCGGATATGAAACGACAGAAGGCCGTAAAGTAAAATGGGGCAAGTTGTACCGCTCTGAAGAATTAGCAGGATTAACAGAGTGGGATATCGAGTATTTACAAAAGTCTGGCTTAAAATTAATTTGTGATTATCGTACAGATTTTGAAGTGAAACATAAGCCAAATCCAGGTATTACAGGCGCTCGTCAAATATGCTTACCAGTTATGCAAGAATTAGCGAAAGATTTAAATATAAATGAGTTTTTCCAAGTTGGTGATTTATCAGTATTAGGCAAACCAGGCGAATACCTTGTGAAAATGAATCAAGATTTTGTAAGTGGTAATGAGGCGTTTGTGAGCTTCTTAAAACTAGCTCGAAATCCAGAAAACTTACCGTTAGTAAACCACTGTACAGCTGGAAAAGATCGTACTGGATTTGGTTCGGCATTATTATTACTTCTATTAGGTGTATCAGAAGAAACAGTCATGGAAGACTATTTATTAAGTAACGGCTTCCGTGAAAAGTTAAATGAGAAAATGATGGCCTTTTTAGGTGCAAAATTACAAAACGATGAGAGCAGAGCGATATTAGGTGCAATGTTTGAAGCACGTGCTGAATATTTACAAGCTGCGATTAATGAAATTAAGAAGCAATACGGATCAATTGAAGCATACGCTGAAAAAGCTCTTGGCTTTACGAAAGAGTCGTTAGAGGAAATGAAAGTGTTATTGTTAGAGGATAAATAAGAAGTCAGGAGGCTAATTGGATTAGCCTCCTTTTACTATTGTTGCTATAATTTGGCTAATGAGGATGTTGTGCACCGAGGAGAAAATGGATGAAAAGAACTTACGAATCGGGGGATAAAATGATTCATACACGTGTAAAAGCAGAGGGGTTAAGAGAAAAGCTAGCAACAATACTAAGTCAAGAGTATAAGGAACTAGCTGTTCAGGATTTAAAGGTGATTGGAACGGGAGTGCAAAATATTGTTTTTCGAGGGGATTCAGAAAAGGGGCCTTTGGCATTTCGAGTACCATGGGAAAGAGAAGTGGAAAATATAAATGAAGATTTATTTAACAGTCGGATTTCGTTGCAAAAGGAAGCAGGACTGTCTAAGTATTGTCATTCAAAAAGTATTCCAGTACCAAGGATACACGGATTGCATCTTTCAACCGAACTTGATTTTTTAATTTCGGATTGTGTGTATACTGATCATATGCCAATTTCTGCATGCAAAATAGGGGAGTTAGTGAGCAATCTTCATAGTATGCCAATTGATGGTTTGCATTACGAACAAAATAGTAGAGAGCCCATTAGTAAGTATATAGCAGAAAGAATTGTGAAACGGATAGAAGGGTTTAATACAATCACGAACTGTGAAATTAATCTTCCGGATACAAAAACAATTGAACATATTCTTAGTACAGCAGATCATGTAAAGAGTTTATTGCATATGGACATTCGACCAGCCAATTTAATTGGATATAATGGAGAAATTAAAGCGATAGTTGATTGGGATAACGCTCTAATTGGTCATCCATTATTGGAGCTTATGAGAATAGCTGAAACGAATGAGGTTAATTGGGAAGAATTTAAAGAGGGATATAAGAATGATAGTATCTTTAACGCTACTCCGCATATTGTTAGTTTATTTTATAGGTTAGATACAGCGGTCATGCTTGCAAACTTATTTATAGCACATTTGAAAATAGAAGATAAAGGTGTATTCTATAAAGAGCGGGTTAAAGCACTTTATAATGAAATATATATAAGCTTATAATTAAGCAATGAGAATGAAGTTTTTAAATTAGGAATTGAGGAGAACATCATGAAATACAAAGTAATACTATTCGACGTAGACGATACATTATTAGATTTCCCTGAAACGGAAAGAAACGCATTACATAACGCGTTTGTACAGTTTGGCATGCCTACAGGATATAAAGATTATCTTGCAAGTTATAAAGAGATTAGTAATGGATTATGGAGAGACTTAGAAAATAAAATGATTACGCTAAGTGAATTAGCGGTAGATCGATTTAGACAATTATTTGCGCTTCATAATATAGAAGTAGATGCACAGCAATTTAGTGATGTATACCTTGAAAACTTAGGGAAAGAAGTACACCTTATAGAAGGTGCAGTGCAATTATGTGAGAATCTACAAGATTGCAAGCTAGGTATTATTACGAATGGATATACGAAAGTACAACAATCGAGAATTGGAAATTCACCTTTAAGTAACTTCTTTGATCATATTATTATTTCAGAAGAGGTTGGTCATCAAAAACCAGCACGTGAGATTTTTGAGTATGCATTTGAGAAGTTTGGGATTACTGATAAATCAAGCGTACTAATCGTTGGAGATTCGCTAACTTCTGATATGAAAGGCGGAGAAGATTACGGCATTGATACGTGTTGGTATAATCCGAGATTGAAAGAAAACAAGACAAGTGTTAAGCCGACCTATGAAGTGGAGAGTTTGCTGCAAATTTTAGGAATTGTAGAGATTGCGGAAAAAAGTGTAGTCTGTTCTTAATCTAAATGAAATATATCGACTTTTCAACAAAAGATATCGATTTAACGACATGTTATGACACAAAAAGCCCTTTATTTTATAAGGGCTTTTTTACATTAATCTTCAAAAATAAAGATCTCATCAATAGAACTATGTAGTGCTTTCGCGATATCATGGGCAAGCTGCAAGGAAGGATTATATTTTCCTTTTTCGAGATGGCTAATTGTTTCACGGCGTACACCAACACTTTTCGCTAAATCTTCTTGTGTCAAATTCAATTTGGCGCGGTATTCTTTTATCTTCGTTACGAACGCCATGGCGCATCTTCCATTTCATCAACTGGTTTATCGTAAAAGAACATAGAGAAACCGAACGTAAGAATAAGTGTGCCGAAAATAAGAGCGATATCAATCTCTTGTAGTGTAGGGTTTGGAAATAACATTTCAATAAACATAATGATAGCGGTAGTTAGTAATGTAACGATAAATGCATTGCGGCACGATTTATTGACGATTTGTTCAAACAGTTCATCGTGTTGAACCGTTCTATACGTTGTGAAAAAGGAGAAGAAACAGAACATAGTAAACAATCCTTTTTCGTAAAAAAATCCGAGAAATCCGAAAAAACCGAGAAATCCTAAATATTTTATCCAAGTTGTTTTCATGATAGGTCCTCCTTATAATGTTAGAAATAAATCACATCATGTTATAAATATATCACGTATGGAAATGAATGGTAATAGTAGTTTTCCAGCTCTTTTCATAATAATAGTAAAAAGAGGAAATATACTGCGAAATAAAGAGGATAATATTGTAAAATGATTGTAAGGAGGGGGAGGAAGAAATGTTAACTTGGATCATGATAGTTGTATTACTTGTAGTGATTACTGTAGTGGCGACGGTGTTAATTGGGCGGAATGGTGATGCGAATTATAGTAAGGCGACAAAAGGGAATATTAAACGGTTGACGATGATTTATATTATACTAGCTGTTGTTTTAATCGTTGGATTAGGTTTGTATATTTATTTTAAAAGTTAAAAAACTGAAAAAATACAAAAATCTAAAAAAAGAAGTATGCTATAATATCAATATAGTTATTTGGTAATTAAGGAAAGGATTGGATGGAATGATTGAAATTACGAATGTGTCGAAAAGTTATAATGGATCTACCTATGCAGTAAAAGATTTAAGCTTATCGGTACCTAGCGGAGAAATCTTTGGATTTTTAGGACCGAATGGTGCGGGTAAATCAACGACAATTAAGATGATTACTGGTATTCATGGGGTGGACAAAGGGACCATTACGATTAACGGCAAAGATATTACGAAAGAGCCGATGGAAGCGAAAAAGACGTTTGGTTATGTGCCAGATAGCCCAGATATGTTTTTACGATTAAAAGGAATTGAATATTTAAACTTTATGGCAGATATGTATGAAGTGCCGAAAGAGGTACGACAAGAACGAATAGAGTCTTTAGCGAAGAAATTTGATCTTTATAATGCATTATCTGATCAAATTCAAAGTTATTCACACGGTATGAGACAAAAAATCGTTATTATTGGTGTGCTTATACATGAGCCGGATGTATGGATTTTAGACGAACCATTAACAGGGCTTGATCCGAAATCTGCATATATTTTAAAAGAAATGATGAGAGAACATGCGGATAAAGGGAAGATTGTATTTTTCTCTACACACGTATTAGAAGTGGCAGAAAAATTATGTGACCGCGTTGCGATTATTAATAGGGGGAATCTTCAGTTTAAAGGGAATTTAAATGAAATGAGAGATCATTTTAAATCCAATGAATCACTTGAAAAAATGTTCTTGGAGATGACGGGCAATGAGTAAAATTTGGACGTTAACGAAAGTATTATTGAAATTAAATTATGCAGATTTCATAACAGATAAGAAGAAACGCTGGGCGTATGTATTTTCATTTGCAGCAATATTATTTGTTGGCTTCTTAATATTTGGTTCGATGACACACGGAATGTATGAAGGTATGAAACATATAGGACAGGAACCGGGAATTATTATCGCAATAGGACTTGCGATTGCGAGTATTTGGGTATTTTTAATGAGTATTACGAACATTTTAACTGTATTTTACTACAGCAATGATATTGAAATGTTACTGCCGTTACCATTAAAACCAGCGCAAATTATTTCAGCGAAATTTTTAACGGTATTAATAACACAATACGTAATGAGTTCATTCATTTTATTACCAATCTTTATTACGTACGGTCTAAAAAGTGGCGCATTTATTACATATTACATATACATGATTTTTATTTACTTACTCTTCCCGATCGTGCCGTTAGTATTAGCTTCGTTACTGATGACAATTATTATGAGGTATACGAATATAGCGAAAAATAAAGACCGAGGAAATATATTCATTGGAATCGTAAGTATACTATTTATTGTAGGAATTAACGTATTTATGCAGTGGAGAAATAAAAGTGCGTTTTCTGGAGACGCAGCTGCGGAATACCTTGTAAATAATCAATCCTCTCTTTTAGTACAAATGACAAATTATTTTCCAACTACATATTTTGGAGCAGTGGCATTAATAGAAAGTGCAAGTTGGAAGGGACCTTTATATGTATTAATCTTTGCACTTATTTCATTTGTATTTTTTGTGGTGTTTTATTACATTGCAGAGCGTACATATTTAAAAGGGGTTATTGGACTTTCAACGAGTACAGCAAAGAAACAAGCTATTACGTCGGAAGGTTTACAGAAATCAACGGTACAAAGTTCACATTTAAAAGCATATGTGAAAAAAGAATTTAAAACGTTATTCCGTACACCGCAATTTTTCTTAAATTGTATTGTACAAACTTTCGTTATGCCGATTATGCTGTTCTTTGTTTTATTTGTACAAGATGGAAATTTAAAATGGATTACAGAATATATTAATAATCCAGAATCAGCAGGTCTTGCGATTGGTGTAGGGCTTTGTGCATCTCTATTTTTAATGGGAAGTAACGTTATTGCAACAACGTCATTTTCACGAGATGGA
The DNA here is from genome assembly GCF_050524305.1 of Bacillus silvicola. Classification (NCBI taxonomy): domain Bacteria; kingdom Bacillati; phylum Bacillota; class Bacilli; order Caryophanales; family Bacillaceae; genus Bacillus; species Bacillus silvicola. Next base: position 235,492 of record NZ_JBNGVC010000012.1, on the reverse strand, counting down.
AGCTCTTGGTTTGTGAATCGATACTTACCAGTAAAGGCGTCCGATATCTTTTTTGCGAAAGCATTAACAGCTTGGATAATTAATATAGCAATTCTAGCAGTATTCGGTATTACGATGGCAGTTGTAGCGGGAGTTTCACCAGTCTTTATGATACTTTGGTACTTGCTAAGTGCGAACGGGTTATTGCTAATCAATTTAATCGGTACACGCTGGGATGCACAAACTGCCGATATACATTGGGATACAGAACAGAAATTATTTAAGAGCCGCTATACAACTTTGTGGAATTTTTTAGCTAATATTTTAATAGCTTTAGTTATTGTAGCGGGAGTAAGTGTATTATACTTCTTCCTTCAAGTAGGACTGTGGGTTATGTTTATTGTTTTATTTGTAATGTTTACGATTGTAAATTATATCTTTATTAAAATTTTAAAACTAGGTGCAGAACGCATATTGTCAAATATTGAATAAAAAGATAGATCCTCTGTATTCGTGCAGAGGATTTATCCATAGATGGAGGAGAAAAGGTGAAGAAAATAGCAATTGTAACAGGGGCAACTCGTCTGAATGGAATTGGTGCAGCTGTATGCAAGGTGCTTGCTCAAAAAGGAATAGACATTTTTTTCACGTACTGGTCTCAGTATGATAAAGCGATGCCGTGGGGAATGCATGACAAAGAGCCCTTTTTGTTGAAAGAGGAGATTGAAAGTTACGGTGTTCGATGTGAAATGGCAGAAATCAATTTATCGCAGTCATATTCGCCAAATCGTTTGTTTTATATGGTCTCAGAACGTTTAGGTGATCCATCTATTTTAATTAATAATGCAGCGTATGCTACTCATACGAGAATTGAGGAATTAAATATAGAACAGTTAGATAAACATTATACGGTAAATGTTCGTGCCACTATGTTATTAAGTTCATTATTTATAAAACATTATGCAAGCAAGACGAATGGAAGTATTATTAACCTTACTTCAGGACAGTCACTAGGGCCAATGCCTGATGAACTAGCATACGCAGCAACGAAAGGAGCAATTGAAGCATTTACAAAATCAGTAGCACCAGTTGCGATGGAGAAGGGGATTACAGTCAATGCTATTGATCCAGGGCCAACGAATACAGGATGGATTACAGAGGAATTACAGCATCATTTAGTATGGAAATTCCCGCAAGGTAGAGTTGGAGAACCGGTGGATGCAGCACGTTTAATTTCTTTTTTAGTAAGTGAAGAGGCAAAATGGATTACTGGGCAAGTCATTCATTCGAATGGAGGTTATTCATAATAATATTATGTTAACATTTGTTGAGAAACAAAAATATTATAAAATATTTAATTTTTTTGCATAAATAAAATGTCAAGAAAGATAAAAAATTGATAGGAGAGTATGTTGTCATTTGTAGATTGTAAATCTTCATGTGACAATATACTCTTTTTCTTTTGCTGCAGAGGAGAAAAATGAAGTAGAAGAAACTCGAATATTAAAATGAATTTATCGTTTTTTGTACGTATTATTATGAAGATTACTGTCGGAAAGATGGTGATTCGTGTGAAAAGGAATTTTTCAAGGGAAAATAGAATCGTAAAGAGGAGGATAAATTATATAAACATAGGGGGATTTATATGAAAATGAAAAAGGTCGCTATCGCATCAGTAGCAATTGGTACAATGCTTACAATGGCAGCTTGTAGTACCTCCACAGATAAAGATGCAGCGAAGAAGGATCAGGCAACTGCACAAAATGAAGAGCAATCAAAAACGACAAGTGCAGATGAAGCGTCAAAAACAACGAAAGATACTGAAAAAGACACAAATACTTCTTCGAATGAAAAAACAGATAAAGATACAAAAAATACGAAAGAATCATCAGGAACAGAAAGCAACGGTAAAACGTCAACTCAAAATGAGAATGGAAAAACAAAAGAAAAAGAAACGACAGGAAAAACGAATGATCAAACTACTAGCGGGAAAACAACAGATCAAAGCACAAGTACAAGCACAAACAATAACGGAAAGACAACGAAAGATCCGAAGAAAAGTGTTGCTGTGAAAACGAGCGTTAAAGAAGTTGTTGCATTAATTGATAGCTTAGACAAGCAGTTGGCTGCTAATCCTAAGTTAGATACAGTAAATAAACTCGGAAAACAAATTAATGAGAAGTGGGATGTAATTGAAAAAGAGTTAGAAGCATCACATCCGACGGATTCTAAAACAATTGGTCAAAGTATGTATCCGTTAATTGTAGGAGCGGAGAAAGAAAAGATCGATGTTAATAAAATGAAGTCATTAACGACGAAAACGAAAAAAGATTTAAATCAATTATTAACGAAGCTTTCATAGTTTAAAAAGCCTACTCGTGTGAGTAGGCCTTTTTAGTTTGTAGAGGTAGTATAAGGGGCTCGCTACATTCAGTCTGACTTAATTTATTGTTCATTTTTAATTACGATGCGAAATGAACCGAATGCTTGTTGACTCATATAATTGTTTTTACTGACTTTATAAGGAAATGGAAAAGCAACTAATTGGAAATTACTTTCTTTTTCCACTATAGGTAATGTGAAATTAAAAATTTGTCTCGTTTCAGGAGCGACCGTAGTATAAGCAACTTTTTTGTTATTTAATAATTCAACTTGCTCCCAATTGTTAAAGGCCACGATTGCATAATTTATTTCTTCTGTTGTTTCATTTCCATTTGATATAGTTAGCTCTTTACCTTCATTCTCAGAAAGCACCGCTTGTAGTTTTTCCTCATTTCTAGTAACAAATAATGGTTCATAAAGATCATCTTTTAAAACAGTTTTCAGCTGTACAGGAGTAGGTTTTATTTTCTCATTATCTCTATGATGAGTATTAATCGAATATCGCATACTTTGAACCTCTTCTAATATAGCGGCTTTATTTAAGTCATTATCTTTTAATTTATATTCAGGTTTTTTAATTATTAAAAAGGTTAATTCCCTAGCAGTAGGAGAAATTTGTAAATGGATTTTAGTAGTAATCGAACTGTTTGGCTTTATATCGAAAGAATAGTGGGATACCGCATTTGGAGTGTCATCTATTTTAAAAGGCTTTTGTTCGTAATCTTCTAAAATAATTAATCCATATTTTCGGTCTTCATTAATATTATGTATAAATGATAATGCTACGTTGATCTTATTATTTTTACTAGTAATGTCACTTCCATTGTCGATATGTTGACCTTGATCATCCTTTAAGCCGTAAGAAACGGTGTTAGTTTGCAACTCTCTCTGTTTTTCTTTCTTCATCTTTTCTTTAGAAGGTGCATGAGATAAATTCGGACTTTGTATAATTGAAGTATTGAACAAAATATAAATTATAAGTATCGAAACTAGTAAAATACCGATAATAATATATATCTTTTTCATAAATAACACCTCTGATATTCGAGAGTTTAAACCCAATTAAAACAATATATGAAAATTTCAAAAATCTCAATGATTTGTCTTGAAATTAACTTTTATTTTACATTTGATTCATTTTATTGAAGAGAAAGAAATTTAGGGATTGCAAGATGATAAGTTTTAGGAATTATCCACTTTAATTCAATATTCATAGTATGAAACATGAAGACAAAAATATATGCAGAGATGAGGTGAATAAAGAATGCTTTGCAATTATTTTTACAATGAAACGCAAATGCGCCCTTTAGGAGGGCAGGGGCCAGCGCAAAGTACTATTCAGGCTGTTCATCAGGCTATACAAGCACAGCAACAAGCATTACAAGCACAACAAATGCAACAAAGTTATTACCCACCACAATCTTATTATTCATTACAGTCTTATTATCCACCACAGGTGTATTACCCATCACAATCATATTACCCGATGTAGATTACACAAGGATGGAATTTATTTTCGATCGTTGCCATATGAAACTGTATATGTTTTATAGCGAACAATGACAAAATAGAAATAGATCTTTGATGGGGAACAAAAAACTTTTAACTTGATGGATACAGGCTACAAAGACAAAAATTTCATACCTAAACAACTCAAAAAAGATTACCCGTATCCTATGAGGCAATCTTTTTTGAGTTGTTTGTAATGGCTAATTACAGGTTTTATATATTATTTAATGTTATTTCTACTCTCCAAAACCTTCTCCATATTATGAGTTGCCCATTCCATCATTAAAAGGATCATTGGACGTAGTGACTCGCCAAGTTCGGTTAACGAATATTCTACTTTAGGAGGTACTTCACGGTATACCTCTCGATGTACGATGCCATCTGCTTCAAGTTCTCTAAGTTGAAGTGTTAACATTCTTTGAGTGATATTAGGTTTTAATCTTTTTAATTCGTTAAATCGTTTTTTACCATCTAATAAATGATAAAGAATAACACCTTTCCATTTTCCACCAATAACTTCAACCATAGCTTCTACTGGACATGAATAAGTATTTAAAAATGGATAATTCACATCATCTTCTTTCGAACTAACCATAAAAAAGACTCTCCTTTTACAATAGTATCTTTTTTGATACTATACCACATAAATGTGCGTACTTGTATCATTGTTGCTTAAAAAATATAATTTGGTTGAGCAAAAAAATAATGAAAAGAGGTTTTTTTTATGACTAACACAAATACAAAACAAAAAATTATGGAAGCTTTTAACTTTAGACATGCATGTAAAGAGTTTGATCCTATGAAGAAAATTTCAGAAGATGATTTTAAATTTATTTTAGAAACAGGCAGATTATCTCCTTCTTCTTTTGGCTATGAGCCTTGGAAATTTATTGTGGTACAAAATAAAGAATTAAGAGAAAAACTATTACCATATTCATGGGGAGCAGGTGGGCAGCTCGCAACAGCAAGTCATTTTGTCATTGTTCTTTCAAGAAATATTAAAGATATGCACTATGATGCAGCGTATATTCAGCACATGATGAAAGATATTATTGGATTACCTGAAGAAGCCCAACAGATGAGATATGAAATATTCAAAAAATTCCAAGAATCCGATTTTAAATTGCTAGACTCCGAACGTGCTGTACTTGATTGGTCATCAAAGCAATCTTATATTGCTTTAGCTAATATGATGACTAGTGCAGCTCAAATCGGTATTGATTCTTGTCCAATAGAAGGATTTGATAAAGCGAAAGTAGATTCTTTACTTCGTCAAGAAGGAATTATAAAAGACGATAATCTTGAAGTATCAGTTATGGTTGCCTTTGGTTACCGTAAAGGAGAGCCGAAGCGTGATAAAACAAGAAAAACTATGGATACAATTGTTGAATGGATTTAATAAGATAAATTTGTATCAATATAACGAAAAAAACGCCATCCTTTCTGTAGAAACATAGGAAAGGATGGCGTTTTTGTATGACGTCTGTTTGTATATTTGCATAGGAAGTTCAATTTCTTTTTTCGAAACTTAGTTTGATGGACACGTGGAGGCACTTTTTAATTTAGTGAGAGTGTCTTAAAAATAGTTGAATTGCTTGCTCAGGTACATAGAATTTCCCATTGCTTTCTACAACGATGCTTCCTAATTCATAATCTTTTCCATCGATACAGATAATGTTTTTATTAACAGACAATCTTGCCTCCGTATTATCGCGTTTTGCTACAAGTACAGGGTTTAGTGCATCTTTTTTATCAATCGTTACAATTGCACCAATTTTTTTAAAGGATGTTTCAGCATCTAAAAATAATTTCTTAGTTATTTCTCCTAATTGAAAGCCCATTGCTTTGGCCATTGTCTTCGCAATGTCGGTATTTTGGACTAAACCGTATGGCTTTTGAGGACCGTAAGAGTATAAGAATACATCTTCACCCGTATGACCACCAGTTGTAAAACCGAGGTTCGCACGGTTGGACAATAATGTAGTAAGGATCGGACCTACATCAGCTTTCTTACGTGCAGCTTTTAATTTTTCTCTTTCATCATCAGTTAAGTTGTCTAAACCGTATAGAGCAGCTACTTCTTTTATATTAGATAAATCATCTTTTAGTTTATTTGTAGCACCTTCAAGTGTCATTTTTGCCTTTTTCAGTGGGTCTATGTAAGCTGATACTGGTGTAGTATCATAGCCTTTTGTGGTATTGCTGTTACCAATGGAAATACCGCTATTTCCATGATCGGTTAAAGCGATAACCATAGTATTATGATCTTTCTTCGCAAACTCTAACGCTTCGGTAACCGCATCATCAAATGCCAATACATCGCTAATCATCCCGATTGGGTCATTTGCGTGTGCTGCCCAATCTGCCTTACTGCCTTCTACGAATAAGAAGAAACCATCTTTATCTTTTGATAATGTTTGAATTGCTTTGCTCGTCATCTGGGAAAGAGTTGGCTGCTCAGGATGATTTGCTTCACGATCCATATCGAAGGCAAGGGCAGTATTAGAGAAAGAACCCCAGATTTTATTTGATTTAGAGTTTAATAACGCATCTTTTGTTTCGACAAAGTCGTAGCCTTTGTCTCGAATGACTTTTACTAAATCTTCGTTGTCTTTACGAATTCCATTGCTTGTCGTCGGCTGAAGCGCTGCCTTTCCACCACCTAAAACAACTTCCATATTTTGATAAACTTGCTGTTCACCAAGCACTTCGAAATTTTTACGGTTAACGTGGTGGGCAGAGAAGCTAGCAGGAGTAGCATGCTGAATTTCTGAAGTAGCAATGATTCCTGTCGCACGGCCGGAACGTTTTGCGCCTTCTAAGACGTTGGCAACTGGACGAAACTTACATTCTTCTTTCACTGGTTCTAAGCCAGGTGAATTCACAACAGAAGGTAATACGCCCACGTAACCTGAATTTGATTTGTTTCCTGTCGCTAAAGCTGTAGCTGCCGGTGCAGAGTCCGTAATAGCTGATTCTGCGGAATACGTACGAACACCTCCGGATACAATTTGATCTAGTGCAAGAGGTGTGCCTTTATACCATCTGGCCAATGTTGTGACGGAAGAACTTGTCCCATCCATAACCATGATAATTACGTTTTTTGGTTGTTTCTCTGCTTTTTTCGCCGCAGCTTTTACCTCATTACCGTTCATCATCATGCTTCCTGCAGCGAATGAACCTAGTGCTACCGTTCCCGCTAATGTTAGTCCTATTATCTTTTTACGAAGATTAGTCATTGCTGTCCCTCCATAGATTGTTTTCGACATCCCAATCTAACATTCGTATGTAAACAAGATTTATTATTAGTAGTACCCTATTGCAACGAAACTAACAATAACTATGGAGTCAAAAAGTTAAATTTAAGCTACTTCTTCAGCAAAACATTCTCCTCATATAAAACTTCTTTGCACCCTTAGTTGTACGGTCTTTCTTATAAAAAGAATCTTCTCTTTATTTTATGGGAAACATTTAAAAAAGGATGGTGGGAAAATGACAATTGATCGAGTTTGTACAATTGGGCCAGCAAGTAATAATAAAGAAACATTAGCGCAGTTAATAAACAATGGTATGAAAATTGTTCGGTTGAATTTATCACATGGCACGCATGAAAGTCATAAAACAATCATGCGTTTAGTGAAATCGTTAGACGATTCTATTAAAATTCTAGGGGATGTACAAGGTCCTAAAATAAGATTGGGTGAAATGAAAGAGTAACAAATTACACTTGAAGCAGGGGAGTTATTTATTTTACATACCACTCCAGTTGAAGGGAATAAAGAAGAAGCAAGTGTTGATTATGTAGGGATTGCGAATGACGTGAAAGTTGGAAGTAGAATTCTTATTAATGATGGAGAAGTTGAGTTAATCGCTGAAAAGGTAAGTACGGAAAAAATAGAAACAAGGGTAAAAACAGGTGGCAATATTTCATCTCATAAAGGGGTGAATTTACCAGGTACAATCGTTAGTTTACCGGCTATTACAGAGAAAGATAAAAAAGATATTCAATTTCTTTTAGAAGAAGATGTTAATTTTATTGCGTGTTCTTTTGTACGAAAACCTAGTCATATAAAAGAAATACGAGATTTTATACAAGAGCATAAAGAAACGTCCCCAAGTTTAATTGCAAAAATAGAAACGCTGGAAGCAATCGAGAATTTTCAAGATATATGTAAAGAAGCGGATGGAATTATGATCGCAAGGGGAGATTTAGGCGTGGAATTGCCGTATCAAGTTATTCCGCTTTTACAAAAAATGCTGATTCGTGAGTGCAATCGAACGAATACGTATGTCATTACAGCGACACAAATGCTTCAATCTATGGTAGATCATTCTATTCCTACAAGAGCTGAGGTGACTGATGTATTTCAAGCTGTACTGGACGGGACAAATGCAGTTATGCTTTCTGCTGAAAGTGCATCAGGAGAGCATCCAATCGAAAGTGTGAGAACACTACGTCTCGTTTCTGAATTTGCGGAGCACGTAAAAAAAGATGGTCCTTATGCTATGAAAGATGTACTCGAATTGCTGCATAAGTCTCTTTAGTATGAAAATATATATTTATCGATTATAGTATTAATTGGATACTTATGCTAAACCAGCGAAAATTTGTTGTTCTTTCTGTATGAATTCAACTTTTTTATGGAAAGATATGCTAGTAAGTATACGATATGAACGTTCTATTTTTTAGAGTGTGATAGGAGGAGAATGAATATGTCAGATATTGAAGTAGGCGAAATCTTTAGCCTTAGCGACGAGAATAATGAGGAACAGGAAGTTGAAGTGCTTGGAGCGATGGATGTCGAAGGAGCAGAATACATTGCGGTTGCCTTTGTTGAAGACATTCAAACAGAAACAGAGGAAGACATTGATATCTTCTTTTTAAAAGTAGAAGAAGCTGACGAATTTTCATACATTGAAAGTGATGAGGAATTTGAAAAAGTATCTGCTGCGTTTGAGAAGATTTTGGACGAGCAAGAACAAGAGTAGTTTGACGCAAGAGGGAGATGCATATCTGCCCTCTTTTTTGTATAGGGTTAAAAAAACTGTCTCTAACTTCTATTTTTCAATTCACTATGAATCATACACTTCTTTTATGTTCGTGGAAGCCGCATCTAATAGAAGGAAAATAGACGCTATAATATGTATAGCGATTTGTATATATGGAAAGAAAGCAACTAGAATAGCCAAGATTCCTATATAATTAGCATAGCCTTTCATACCTGCCTTTTTAGCTAATACAATAGTAATAATATGTAAAGCAATTACTATAAGAAATGGTATCCCGGATAAGTCAACTAGCCCCTGAAATAAATAACAAGGAATTAATAATAGATGGGAAATACCTGTAGTCCACTTTAATGCTTTTACGACTGCCTTCAAAGTAAATGCCTCCTAAATAAGTTAATATGAATGTATTACCAAATATAGTGGTGAGTGGATATGTTTTTGTGATTTACACTTATGGATTATAATAATTATATTATGTAAACTTAATGGGTTTTATCTGTTCAATAGAAAAACCACCCAAATGAGGGTGGTTCGTATTACATATAGTTATTTAATGTGCCATTTTCCAAAGAGAAGAGGGGAATCTTCACTTCAGTACCTTCCTTCATATTACGCAATACAACTGTTTCTGTAGATAGTTCTTCTTCGCCAATTATAAGCACATACGGGATATTTTCTTTATTTGCATAGTTTAGGGCACGTTTCAATTTACGTCCGGCTAGTTCAAGTTCGACTTTTAAGGAAGTAGTAGAGCGCAATTGCTGGGCGATTTGTAAGCATTGTAATTCTGTCCCAAGTGGGATGATAAATAAATCCGCTGTAGACGATATTGTTTCTTTTTGTGATAGAGCTGTATAAATGACGTCTAAACCGAATGAAATACCGACTGTTGGATAGCTCATATTATCACCACGGAAGGCTCCAATAATATTATCGTAACGACCACCGCTACCGATGCTAGATGTAATCATGCCATCTTTTAGAAAGATTTCATACACAGTGCCTGTATACATTGTGAGTCCTCTTGCTAAAAATGGATTGAATATCGTATTTTCATTTATTCCGAGAGCGAGTAAGTATTGCTGCAATTGTTGTAATTCGTTTACTCCCTCGGTAACGAGTGTATTATTAAATACTTCTTCAAATTCAGTAAGCTTAAACTCCATACAAGATAAAACGGTACTACATACTGACTCTACTGTTTGTACAGCGATTTCGCGCCCTAATAAATCTTTCTTTACACCATCAATCCCAATCTTTTCGATTTTATCCAATGATAAAATTACGTCATTCGTTAATTCAGTAGGAATGTTAATAGACTGGAGAATACCGTTTAATAATTTTCGATTATTATATTGAATTGTTACTTCTAAGTTTAACGTTCGGAATAGTTCAAACGCCATGCTCATGAGTTCAGCTTCTGCCATGACAGACTCTACACCAACTATATCAACATCACATTGAATGAATTCGCGGAATCTCCCTTGTTTAATCGGACCATCTCGAAATACTTTCCCAATTTCATAACGTTTAAAAGGAAGGCGGATATTTGGGTTCATCGCAACGACTTTAGCGAATGGGATTGTTAAATCGTAACGTAAGGCAAGCTCACGTTTTCCTTGATCTTGAAGTGTATATATTTCTTTTAAAATTTCATCACCACCGCCGTATTTGTATGACATAAGTTCATACATATTTAACGTTGGTGTTTCTAAAGGTTTACATCCATATCGTTCAAATGTATCTTCACATGCTCTTTTAATTTTGTTTCGCAATACTTGCTCCTCTGGTAAATAGTCTTTCGTTCCTTTTACATTTTTCATTTCCATTGTAATCACTCCTTTTTTTAATTAAAAAAAGCTATGCAGGTATAAAAATACCCACATAGCTTTATGAACGCTTCGTGGGTCAACAGGAAAAGCCCTGTACCCACGAAGAAAAATTTTTCTTCGGATACACGGCGTTATGTATGATGATGAAGTTGGAAAGAAGTATTGAAAGTACACATATGAAATCTCTCCTTAATAAGTTTTTTTCAAAGTATAACAGATGATTTTTGAAATATCAATATTTTCAGTTTCAAAGGGAAGCCTATTAATTCCACAGTAGCTACAAGATATCTTCTGTTCGTGCCATTTTTACCGCCTCTTCACGATTGCTGACACCTAGCTTTGAATAGAGATTTGAACAGTAATTACGGATCGTTCCTTCAGATAAAAATAGCTTAGCAGCAATAGATTTATAGCGTAATCCTTTTGATAGATGCTCTAAAATTTCCATTTCGCGTTTTGTAAGTCCGTACGGGTAAGTTTGTTTAGTCGATCCGATTTTTTCTAATTGCTCACGTTGAAGTTTCATTTCCTCGAAAACTCGTGTAGCAACCGATTGATCGATCCAAGTCCCACCATTATAAATAAGCTTCAAGGCTTCCTTCATTTCTTGTGGATGAATAGACTTCAACATGTAACCTTCAGCTCCATGCTCTAGTGCAGTTGTTGCTTGTAAGGAATCTTCAAATGTTGTCATAAGAACAATTTTCATATTAGGCCAACGTCGCTTCATTTCTAGTAAAGCTTCAATACCATTCATTTCTGGCATTTGAATGTCCATTAGTACAATGCCAGGCTGTAATTGTTCACATAATTTTAAAGCTTCAGCTCCATCGTGTGCTTTACCAACAACAGTAAAATCAGTGTGATGCTCTAAAATTTGCTCTAAACTATTTGTAATAAGTTCCTGATCATCAACGACTAATAAGCGAATTATGTTATGTACAAACTCTGTTTGTAATGGAATATTACAAACGATGAATGTTCCTTGCTCAGTACTAGAATGAACAGATAATGTACCATGAAATTGTTCAAGTCGTTCTTTCATTCCACTGAGGCCAAAGCCAAATTGAATTTCTTCCATTCCAATACCGTTATCTTCAATTTGCAATCGAAGTTGTTGTCCGTCGAAATGCAGTTGAACGGATATGGTGCTCGCTTTACCGTGCCGAACAGCGTTTGTTAACGACTCCTGAAGACAACGATATAGGCAAAAATTCACTTTTTGCATCACAAGAGTTTCATTGCCAATCGTACGAAATGTAACGGTTGTACCTGTAGATTTTATAAATTCTTCTGTTAATTGTTGCAGTGATTCACTTAATGAATTACTAAGTGGATTATGAGATAGCTCGTGTAGATGCTTTCGAATGTCATCTAGACTATGCTGAGCAATGCTGATAAGTGAATCAATTCTTTCAAACTGTGAATTCGGTACTGATGATTTTAGTGATGTGACGCCAGCGATGAGAGAAGTAAGTGTATGACCAATTGTGTCATGTAGCTCATGTGACAATCGATTACGCTCTTCTATGAGAGTAAGCTCTTCAATCCTTTTAATATGTTGTTCTAATAGTAGTTTTTGCTCTTCAATAATTCGAGATTGTTTATGATACTGAATTAATATATTAAAAGAAACGCCAATGGCAAAACCGATACTACAACTAACAATCATTTCGTATGGCGACCGCCCGGCAATCAAGGCGTTCAATAATGGGAATACAAATCCACAAAAAATACCGCTCCATATATAATTATTTTGATTACTACATAGGCCAATAGTGATTACGAGTAAAATGAAAGGCCAAAGTAAATTTGGGGCTACGGATGCTAAATAAAGATAAAAACAACCTGCGGTGATAATATCGAATGCAGGGTACCATTCTGTTTTCTTATATCGAATAATTAATGGTACAAGGTAAACGACAAAAGCGAGAGCAAGTACGATTATACTTGACGTATGAATGAATGATGGAAACATAAAATTAGTACCGATGATAATGAATAGCCAAAACGTTCGTACTAATATAAATATCCAATCATACCAAAACCATTTTTTTGTGAATGAGAACATAAATTATGCACCTACTTATATTTTAAGATTAATTATCTAATGATTCAGATTCATCATGTAACATATCTTTTAAATCGTCAATAGAAAGACAGGCAACAAAGCATGTCATATGAAGCAGTTGACAGTTTATCACATGTTTTATGTGACAGAGGTGCACATAGTGTCACGAGTAAATTAAAGCATTTTGTCACTATGTTATTTAACAATATTGAAGTTAAGGTGAGGGAGTGAGGCAACAGAAAAATTCAAAATAATAGGAGCGATGTATAATGAAGTCATTTTTCTTAAAAAAAGGAACGGCCCTTACTTTAACAGGGACTATATTGGTTGGAGCGTTAGCGATACCTTCTCATGGAAACATACATGCGGTAAACAAAAAGATATCAACTGAGCAAGTTGTCGATAAAGCTGCCGATACAAAAAATATTCCAGGAGTCATTGTTACTGTGAAAAATGGAGAAGCTAGTTGGTCATATGCTTCTGGTGAAGCAAATATTGAGAGGAATCATAAGGTAGATGCTGACTCTGCTTTCAGGATCGGGGGCACAACGAATACGTTTGTAGCTACAGTTGCATTGCAGCTTGCTGGAGAGAAGAAACTAAGTCTAGATGATACGGTAGAGAAATGGTTGCCGGGACTTATAAAAGGGAAAGGCTATGATGGTAACAAAATTACGATTCGTCAATTATTAAATCATACAAGCGGAATTGCAGATTACTTGACTCCAGATCTTAAAGCGAAATTAATAGAGAATCCAAGTGAGAGTTATAGACCGGAACAATTAATTTCCCGTGCCTTAGAATTAGAACCGGTAAAAGGCTGGTCATACTCGAATACGAATATGGTTATTTTAGGATTGATTATTCAGAAGATAACAGGGGAATCATATACCGAGCAGATAAAAAAACGAATTATTGAACCTCTTAGTTTAAAAGAAACAGTCCTTCCTGGAAGTTCGATGGATATTCCGAAAAAAAATGCCCGTGGCTACTTGAATACGGGAGATAAATTAGTAGATATTACTTTGTTTAATCCATCAGTTGCTAATGCTAGTGGTGAAATGATTTCGACAGGAGAAAATATGACAACGTTCTTCCGTGCCTTATTAAGTGGTAAACTACTGACACCGGAGATACAGAAGGAAATGGTGACTAACACAGTTGATACCCCATTAGGAAAGTATGGGCTTGGCATTCACGCAACAAAATTGCCAGACGGTACTGAAGTATGGGGACATGGTGGTGGTATTCCTGGTTTTACTAACTTTGCTGGTGGAACGGAAGATGGTCAACATGTTATCTCGATAAACATTAATGTATTAGGAGCCGAAAAACAGATTAACAATATATTAGCTAAAGAATTTGGGGAAAAATCAAAAAAGGAACCTACGGATAAGGAAAAGAAAAGTAATCATAGAGAAGAAGTTAAATACGTAATGGATCGAGTAGTAACGAATAAAAAAATCCCAAGTGTTATAGCTGGTGGATTAAAGGATGGAAAGCGGTGGTCTTATGCTACAGGGACGGCAAGTTATGAAATGCCACGCCCAGTGGAACCGAATTTTTCATTCCGTATCGGAAGTATCACTAAGACATTCACAGCTTCTGTTGTACTGCAATTGGCTGAAGAGAAGCAATTAAACCTTGATGATTCAGTCGAAAAATGGTTGCCAGGAGTCGTACAGGGTAACGGATATGATGGAAATAAAATTACAATTCGTCAGTTGTTGAATCATACAAGTGGAATTGCAACCAATATAGATAAGGATATGCGAGATTTTACACTGCCCCAAAACCCATTTCGTTACTATAGTACCGATGAACTTATCAGTTTAGCACTTGCAAAGCCGCCTGTATTTGCACCAGGGGAGGGCTGGGACTATTCGAACACAAATACTGTTATAGCTGGGAAGATTATTCAAAAGATAACAGGAGATACGTATGCGGAGCAAATTAGAAAAAGATTCATTGAGCCACTGGGGTTAAAAGAGACATTCGTAATGGAAGCAAGTCCGCACATACCAGGTGAACATGCTACAGGATATAATATGGATAGATCGGGTCGTTTATATGATTTGACAGAAATAAATCAGTCATGGGCGAATGCAGCTGGAGATATGGTTTCAACAGTGAAAGATTTGACTACCTTCTTCAGTGCACTGTTGGGTGGAAAGCTTCTAAATCAAGAGCTAATGGATCAGATGTTCAAAACAGTAGATTCACCTATAGGTAAGGTTGGACTAGGAATTTATGAAGAAAAAACACCGGACGGACAATCATATTGGGGGCATGCTGGTGGGACATATGGATTTGAAACGAGGGTCGGTGGACCTATTGGAGGAGAGCATATTTTAGTAACTGCTATCAATGCAGTAGGTCCGGAGGTTATTGAGGGGAGGGATAAAATATTTAATAAGGAGTTTGGACGTTAAATGTAAAACCGACATCAAGCCTTTTATTTGAAGGTAAGAGTCGGTTTTCTTTTTGCTCTCTTAGTACCTTTAAGTTGAGGATGTTTAGAGTCAAAACCTAATAATTAAAGTTTTACTTTAAATTGAACAATATGTGAAGTTTTGTAGGAGAATTTGAAAAAGGTGTATAATAAAAGGAAAATTAATGATGTGAAATAAATTTCTATGTATTAAAAGGAGAAGCTCATGAAAAAAGATAAAACAAATGCGATGCGAATATTAGATAAAGAAAAAATTGAATATTCGATGATGTCATATGATCCGGACGATGGGAAAATTGATGGCGTATCAGTTGCCGAGAAAATTGGACGAGAAGTGAGAGAAGTATATAAAACGTTAATCGCTCAAGGGAATAGTAAAAATTATCATGTTTTTATCATTCCAGTAGATGAGGAACTAAATTTAAAAGCAGCCGCAAAAGCAGTAAGTGAAAAGAAGATTGAAATGATTCCTGTTAAAGATATTACGAAAGTTTCAGGGTATATTCGCGGCGGTTGTTCACCGGTCGGAATGAAGAAATTATTTTCTACATGCATTGATGAGAGCGCACAAATACTTGAAACGATGATAGTAAGCGGCGGGAAAATCGGTATACAAATTGAGCTGAAAGTTGATGACTTGGCGAAAGTGACGAGAGCGCAGTTTGGTGAGGTAACAAAGTAAATATACATAGAGAAAGAGGTTCTAGTTTTATGGAGCTTCTTTTTATTTTGGGGTGGTTGTTGGGGGTTAATCTAGTTTAGGTTATATTTTTTTCGGTATAATGTATTATGAAAATAGGGTTTTCTATTGAATTAACACTTAAAAAACGAACGTTTTTTAAGTGTTAACAAAAAATGTTCATGTTTTTATTGCGTGTGGATTAATAGTTTGTTATATTATCCATATAATAATTTTAAATATCATCACTCGTATATACTCGGTAATATGGTCCGAGCGTTTCTACCTAGTTCCCAATGAAAGAACTGGACTACGGGTTAAAGTATTCGGTCGTTCTATGTAATGAGTGCTACCGATTTATAATTTTGCATTTGTTTTATCTTTTGCTTAATTAACTTTGACTATCGTAGTTCTAGAAAGTAGAGAGTCTTCTACAGTTTCTAGAACTTTTTTCTTTGGACCAAAACCTTGAGTATAGAAAACAACAAGAGAAAGAGGAGAGATTATTTATGAAGAACAATCTGTTGAAAAAATATGGTGCCCTAGCAACTACTATCGCATTATCATTCTCAATACTTGCAGGATGTAGTGCTAGTCCAAAACAAGTAGCAGAGGCAAAAAGCAATCAAAACCCTATCTTAATTCAAGGTCCAATGCCGATAGAAGCTGAAAAATTTGCAAAAAGGTTAAAAAATGTGAAAGAAGAAAAATCTGGGAGTTTTGTATTTTATAAAGGAACTGTAGACAATTATCCTGTAATCGTTGCGAAAACAGGTAAAGGAATGGAAAATACAGCAGCCGCTACAGCAGTGGCTATTGAAAAATATAAGCCTATAGCGATTATTAACCAAGGAACATCAGGTGGACATGATCCTAATTTAAATGTATTTGATATTGTTTTAGGAAAAAAAGTCGCGAATATAGGTTCATTAAAAACAACAAATATGGATGAGAATCAAGGAATTGAGCCGGCAAAATGGATATCTATGGACTTAATGGCTTCTGAAGGAAGTGCAGGAGAAGATCCAAATGCTGAGAAAATCCGATACTACGAGGGAGATAAGGATTTACTTGCAGCAGCTAATGCAGTAAAGGATAAATATACAAAAGGTAAAGTGGTTGAAGGTACGATAGGTTCAGCAGACGTTTGGAATAATGAAGTTGATAGAATTAAGTGGTTCCATACAAAATACGGTACATCTGTAGAAGAAATGGAAGGCGCTGCCGCAGCGCAAATCGCAAAAGCTTATGACGTACCATTTTTAGGAATTAGAGTATTATCTAACAATAAAACAAACGGCGGAAAATACAACCCAAATACAGCAGCGGCAAATCAAGAATATGTATATGAAGTAGTTAAAAAGTATATAGATTCGATGCCAAATAAATAGAAGTAGTTTTATGCTCAACATAAACGTCAATTAGCTCCAAAAGTTTCCGGGACAGATAGATTTATCTTAGGAATGATAGTTGAAAAAGAAAAGCTTGTTTCTTATTAAAAAATATAAGAAATGAGCTTTTTTATTTAGAAAGAATTGAGTAATTAGTTTATAGCGTTAATGTATAACGTTGAATATTGTAATAATGTAATGGAGGTGAATGTAATATGGCTTTTACTACAGGTCCTATTGAAAACTTGGGAAATCAACCTGCTAATGCAAATAGAGTTAGGGTGAAAATCCTTAACCGTACTGCTGGCCCACTTACTGGAGTAGCTAGAGTTTTTAGACTTGACGGTTCAATAGTATTAATTGAACAGGTGAATTTCAATGTGAATTCTAATGCTTCTACTATTGAAACTCTAAGTTTAGTTCATCCTGCTTTTGGACAAGCATTTGAATATGAAGTTCAAATTGTTCCTAATCAACCGGGTGGGCTATATAGTGTTTATGGAATAACAGCTGAAAGTGTTATCATTACTGCACAACGGGTTGTGAATGCAGAATTAACACAGTTTCTTTAATTAAAATGGATTGGTGCCTACATGGTATCCAATCTATTTTTGTACTTATTCTTCAGAGGAGGAAGAGTTTTATACAAAAAATAAAGACAGTTATGGAAAAAGGAAAAGTCGAGCTATTATCTTGATTTGTACTATTTCTGTCCTAGACTCTATCTGTTTTGTTGCACGGTTTTCTTTGAATGATTTTTATTCAAAATGTTTTTTGAACAATTTATTAAATATGCATAATTGCATAAAAAAATTGAAAATTATAAGTTAACATTAAACTACTTTTTAATTGTAAAGAATAGTTTAATAATCTTTACTAGAGAAGGATGTTCCTTGTGAAAAGTGAATTTTTTTGAAAAGTAGATAAACCAAAAGTGTGGAAATGATACAGACTGAATAGGGTTTTGTATTAAATAAAAAGAGAAGGGGAATGGAGTTTTAAACGTTTTCGTAGTTTTAGGGAGAACATTTTTAGTGAATGACTTCAAATTATATTTTAAAGGGGAAATGGGTATATGAAGTTCCGAAACACAAAACTTGCTATGGTTACACTATCTTCATTTTTTATTTTAGGTTCAGCATCTCTATCATTCACAGATATCATACATGGTGAAGTAGTTTCAGCATCTCCACAAGTAGGTACGTTTTCAGCACAAGAGGTTACTGTAAAAAACTATGACGATACATATTATAATAACGCTATAGGAAAAACGGGTTTAGAATTAAAGAAGGAACTTCATAATGTTATTGATAATCATACAAAGATATCATACAGTGCGGTTTGGGAAGCGCTAAGAGATACTGATGAAGATCCAAATAATAAAAATAATGTGTTGCTCTTATATACTGGGCGTTCGCAAGGGAAATTTACGAATGGTTCAGGAGTTAATAACTGGAACCGAGAGCATGTTTGGGCAAAATCTCACGGTGATTTTGGAACGGCTGCAGGACCTGGAACAGATTTGCATCATTTAAGAGCGACGGATGTATCTGTAAATAGTTCACGTGGAAATCTGGATTTTGATAATGGTGGTATGAATCATTCGGAAGCGACAGAATGTAAATATGATAGTGATTCTTGGGAACCTCGTGATAGTGTAAAAGGAGATATCGCTAGAATGCTGTTTTACATGGCTGTTCGTTACGAAGGAGATAACGGCGAAATAGACTTAGAACTAAATGAAAAGGTCAATAACAATAAAGATCCATACATGGGGAAACTATCTGTTTTACTAAAATGGAATGAACAAGACCCTGTCGATGATTTAGAGCGAAAGCGTAATGAAGTGATTTTTACAAAATATCAACATAATCGCAATCCTTTTATTGATCATCCTGAATGGGTAAATAAAATTTGGAAGTAAAATACTTAAAGGTATTTTACTTCGAGAGAAGGGATTGATCACTATGGTCAATCCCTGTTTATATCTATACTAGAATAAGTGATTTTTATAGGATTGGAGAATAGAATAGATATTTTATCAAGTTAAGTATAATATGAGTCTTTTAGTACGGTCCCCACTCAATATTCACGCCAACAATAAGAAAAATAAGTCCGATGATAAACCAAATGAATGCAAGTGGAGCCATAAATCGAATCCATTTTCCATAAGAAATGCCACTCGCTGCGAGAACGCCCATTAAAACACCGGAAGTTGGGTTGAGGCAGTTCACAACACCTTCGCCAAGCATAACAGCCTGTACTGTAACTTGGCGTGTAATATGCATGAAATCAGCTAATGGAGCTAATATCGGAATGAAAATAACAGATTCTCCTGTCCCGGATGAAATGAGGAAATGTAATGCGGCACTACTTACATACATACCGATAACCCCAAATACAGGGCTATGTCCTTCGAGAGACTGTGCGAGTTGGTTAACGATTGTATCAAGTAATTTGCCTTGTTCTAAAATGACTGAAATACAACGAGCCATTCCGACGATCAAAGCACCGTAGATGAGATTTTGACAGCCTGCTAGAAAAGTAGAAGCGATATCGTTCGCTTTCATGCCACCTATTATTCCAGCTGTAATTGCTATGAAAATAAAAGTAGCGGTCATTTCTGCATCCGTCCAATGTAGCCGAAAAGCTCCTATTAAAAATACAAGTAATGATAAAGCTGAAACGAGTAAAATTAATTTATGGCGCATTGTCCAAGGAACTTCTGTTTTCTCTGTTTCTTTCTCACTTGAAAGAGCGTTACTTGGAAACCAGTTATCTCCGAGTATGCTTCCTTTATTCGATTTTTTTAAGCGTTTTACATACCAATTAATATACAAAATGGTGGCAATTAAAAAAGAAACATAGATTGCTGTGCGTAAACCAATCCCTGAAAACATCGGAAGTTCTGCGATTTTTTGTGAAATGCCTAAAGGTGAGGGAGATAATATAGTAGCATTAAAACCAGCATAAGTGCCTAAATAAATAATTGCTACGCCGACGATAGCGTCCCATTTTAATGTGCGTGCAACGATGATGCCGATGGGGATAAAGCCGATAACTGAGTTAACGATAATGCCAGTCGTCCCGAGAATAGAAAAGAGTGCGGCGACAATACAAATGAAAAGTAATTGCTGATTACGAAATTTGTTAATCACATGATAGATTAAACCGTCAAGAGCACCTGTTTTTTCAAGAATCGCAATAGCTCCACCCGTAAATAAAATTAAAAAGATGATAGGAGCAGCAAGTGTCATTCCTTTTTCAATAGCAGTAAAAAAAGAAAGAAATCCTACCGGCGATTGTGGAACAGAATGATAACTTCCTGGTATTGTCGTTGTAACAGTACCGTTTGTAACTCTTTTAAACTCTCCAGCAGGAACGAAATATGTAGCAATGGCACAAAGTAAGGCAATAAAAAATAGTAGTACGTACGCGTCAGGCATTTTAAACTTTCGTTTACTAGGCTGTTTTTTTGCCTCGGTCTGTAATTGCATAGAACCCCTCCCTTTCACTTTGTTAATTTTTAATATTCTGAAATTTATCTGTGAAATAGATTATAATAAAGGTAGCTTCTTAAGGCAATAGTTTTTCTATCCTTTTTCTGCACATACAAATTATTGCAACATTAGACAGGGAAACGAAAAAAATCCAAGAATATGTAATATAAAAGGAAAAGAAAAGAGGGAAAGAGATGTGGAAAACTACGGATCTATGTGATGAATTTGAACAGGAATTACAAATATGTCGCCAGTCTTTTCAATCTTATGGAAAGAAAGAACAATTCTATGGGAAAATCGCAACAGTAAAAGTGAAGGATGATAATGTACTAGTAAAAGAGGGGTTACAAACACTGCCGGAAGGAACAGTATTAGTGGTTGATGGCGGAGCTTCTAAAAATTGTGCGTTACTTGGTGATAATTTAGCAGCTATTGCGGAAGAAAGAAACTTAGCAGGAATTATTGTAAATGGGTATGTTCGTGATTCTATGGATCTAAAAAATATTAATATTGGTATTTTAGCATTAGGGACGATGCCAAATAGAAGTGTAAAAGAAGGAAAAGGAGAAAGAAATATTCCGGTGCAATTTGGTGAAGTTGAATGGAAGCCGAATGAATATGTTTATGTAGATGAAGATGGGATTATTGTTAGTGATAAAAGCTTTCATAGTGAGGGATGAATTCTATTAATGGAAGCTTATTAATCTATTATTCTTAGAAAATAAATCTGATAAATCATGGACAAAAATCTTTGTCAATAGTAAAATAATACAGAAAATCAAAATTTGCAGAATGTATAGGTTTATCGTGTTTACGATAACTTGAAAAGGGATTAAATTTTGCCTAGAAAAGTGAATGTTATCACAATGGTGCGTTCATAAACGAAATTATTTTTCCTATACAAATATAGACGCGAATAATGCGGGTAGGAGGTGTTGTGTATTTTGTTCGACACTTACAAAAAGAGAGTGTCAATCACACGCCCTTAAAGGGTCTTTTTTTGTGTAAATGTTAGTAAAGGGAGGAAATTTTGGGATGGCAATGTTAAAGAAATGGCTGCTTACATCATTAATGGCAGTGGCACTTGTATTTGTTTCTTTTACGAATACAGTACATATTACGTTTGCTGAAGGAAAGACAGCGAAACTTGCAATTATTGGTGAATCACAAAAAGGAATTATGTTATGTCCAAAAGAAGTTTCCATTGAAGATGGAGAAACAGCTTTTAGTTTGCTACAAAAAGTCATGGGTGACAAGGTAACATCTGAAAATATGTCATTTGGAACGTATATAAAGGGTATCGATGGATTAATGGCCGGAGCAACGAGCGGTTGGTTATATGATGTAAATGACAAATCTGCAGAAGTTGGTGCGGATAGTTATAAATTAGAGTCTGGGGATGTTGTTGCATTTCGTTACGTTGCAGACTGGAGCAATATGAGTCAAGAAACATTGCAACAAACGCTGGATAAATTTGGAACTTGCAAAACTGTAGAAGAGCCAAAGACAGAGGAACCGAAACCAGAGGAACCGAAAACAGAAAAACCAGATGGTAAAACAGAGGAACCAAAACCAGAAGAACCGAAAACAGAAAAACCAGACGGTAAAACAGAAGAACCAAAATCAGAAGATAAAACAACAGAACAACCAAAGCAAGAGAAAGTTGAAATTCCAGTAGCACAATTAAATGAAGCAATTTCTAAAACGTCAGAAAAGATGTTACAAGATGGAATTGGTAGTGATTGGGTTGCGATTGGACTCGCTCGTTCAGGTGTAAATATTCCACTTGAAACGAAAATAAGCTATGTTCAGCCAGTAGCTGAAAAGGTTAAGAAGCGTTTAAATCGTTTTTCAGCAACAGATTTAGCTAGAACGATTATTATGATGAATGCAATGAATGTAGATCCTACAAAGGTAGAGGGACAAAATTTAGTACAAAATTTATTTGAATCAGATAAAGTGAATTCTGTTACAGGATACGCATTTACATTACTTGCATTAGATACAAAGAAATATGAGGTTCCAGTTGAAGCGAAATGGAATCGAACTACTTTAGTACAAGCACTTTTACAGTCACAGCATACAGACGGTGGCTGGACGTATGATAGTTCAAGTAGTAAAGAAAGTGCTAGTAGCGTTGATGTAACAAGTATGGTATTAGCTGCATTAGCTCCTTATCAAGATCAAACAGATGTAAAGCCAGCTATCCAAAAAGCTGTTGATTATTTATACAAGCAGCAGCTAGGTAATGGTGGTTTTGCCGCTGATGGACGAGAGAATTCTAATAGTACTGCACAAGCAATTATGGGACTATCGCTAGTTAAAGATGTAGATCACGATCGTCTTAATAAAGCAGTACAAAATTTAATGTCATACCAGCTTCCAAATGGTGAGTTCAAATGGTTACCGAGTGATCAAAAAGGTAGCGGAATGGCTACAGAGCAAGCATTTTTAGCTTTACTTCAGTTTAAAGATCTTGGAAAATCGATTTATGATTGGTCAAATGTAGTAGAGAATGAAATCGATACGAAACCAATTGTAGAGCCAGAGACAACTGTAGAAGAAAAAGAAGTTGTAGAACAGCCGAAACAACAAGAACAGTTACAAAAACAACCAAAAGATGAAAATCTGAAAGTTGTTGTAGATAACGAACGAGTTAATAAAGAAACAAGCAAGAATAAGAATCAATTACCACAAACAGGAGCATCTTCTCATAGTGCAGCAACAGAAGTAGGTATGGGTGTATTATGTATTGCTTCTGCATATGTATTATGGAGACGTAAAGCAGCTTAACAAAAATTAGGAGCAATCATTTGCTCCTAATTTTATTATGAAAGGTGAGGGACAGCATGAGTAAGATGAAATGGTTCATTTCTTTAGTTCTTTCATTGGGATTATTAGCCGGATGTGAAGAAACGGCTGTAAAGCCTGAGAAGAAGGCAGAACCGAAGCAAGAAGAGCAAAAAGAAGTAGCGAAACAGGAAGAACAAAAAGATGTACCGAAACCGGAAGAGAAACAACAAGAAGAGCAGAAAGATAAACAAGAACAGAAAGTAGAAGAGAAACAAAAAGAAGAAAAAGCGCAGGCACAACCGGAAGTAAAGAAAGAAGAGCAACCAAAGGAACAGCCTGCTGCAAATAAACAACCGGAACAACAAAAAGTACAAGAAGAGAAACCTCAGCCGCAGAAAGCGCCAGAAGAAAAAGAAGAAGCAAAGGTTGTTAATCAGCCAAAAGAAACACCAAAGCAGGAGCAAAAAGAAGATCCAAATAAAGGTCAAAAAGTAACTGTACCAGCTCCCCCAACACCGGTACCAGATCCAGTACCGCCAGTGCCAGATCCAATAATACCAAAACCTAAACAAGTTACTATCTCCGTAAAAGGACATGAAGGATATATATTAGGTGCGAAGAAGGTTGATGTACAAGAAGGTGACACTGTTTATAGTGTGCTAAAGAGCACAGGGCTAGAGCTTGATGTAATGGGATCTAAAGGTGATATTTATGTAAAAGGTATTAATGATTTATATGAAAAAGATATTACTGAAACTAGTGGATGGAAATATCGTGTGAACGGTGCTTTTCCAAACTATAGTGCTGGTGTAGTGAAAGTAAAACCAGGAGATACAATCGAGTGGGTGTTTGTATTAAAATAGGAAAGGATCTTCGGTAAAGGACTATGAAAATAAGCTTTTCTTCTTTACATCCTTTTGTGAATTTTTTCTATTATATTGGGGTGATGATACTATGTATGATGTGTCTTCATCCTCTTTTTTTAATTGGAGCGATTATACTAATAGTAATTTTAAATATAGTACAAGGGAATGGCGATAAAATAAGAAAGATGCTACCTAGTACTATCGTGTTCTTTTTGATGGTTATTTTATTTAACTCTTTATTAACACATAGAGGAGCGACTACGTTATTTTGGTTAGGAGATAGCCGGATTAAGCTTGAGGCCTGTATGTATGGACTTGTTATGGGATTATTATTAGTTGCAATTATGTTTACGTTTGCTTCGTATAATGATATTATTTCGAGTCATAAATTTTTATATTTATTTTCCAGAATTTCACCGAAAGTAGCATTGTTAACGATGATTACAGTGAGGTTTGTTCCTTTGTTTATTAGGCGGTTAAAGAAAATTACACTCGTCCAAAAAACGAAAGGTGTGCAATTAGATTCAGGTTCACTCATTGAGCGTATAAAAAATGGGATGAAATTACTGCAAGTGTTATTAGTTTGTTCGTTAGAAGATGCACTACAAACAGCAGATTCTATGCAAGCTCGTGGATTTGGTGTAACAAAACGTACGACTTATATTCGGTATAGAATGGAAAGACGCGATTGGTACACGCTAAGTTATTTAAGTATTCTATTTATAGCCTCATTCATATTTAGTTATTATGGAGGAGGGAAATTGATCATCTATCCGAAAGTGGAATCAATACTATTCCAGCAATACGATGGAATGATGTTTTTATTATTTATGATGTTTGTTAGTTTACCAATTATGATGGAAGGAAGGGAATGGATATGGTGGCGCATGCAGAAATAAAGAATTTATCATTTATATATGCTGATGAAAATGAATACGCGTTACAGCATATTTCTCTTTCTGTTCAAAAAGGAGAATTTATAGTACTTGCTGGTGGTTCAGGATCTGGGAAGACAACTTTATTGAAACATTTTAAAAAGGAGTTACTTCCAATTGGTACACGTTCTGGGCATACATATTATGAGGGTGTTTTATTAGAAGATGTACCAGATTTATTATCTGCACAAGAAATTGGTATGGTATTTCAAAATCCAGAAAATCAGCTCGTAATGGATACAGTTATTCAAGAATTAGCATTCTCTTTAGAAAATATCGGGTTACCATCACATATTATTCAAAAAAGAATAGCGGAACTCATTAGCTTTTTAGGATTTCAAGATTTATTGCACCAATCTGTTCATACGTTATCTGGTGGTCAAAAACAACTAGTAAATTTAGCGGCAGTATTAGTCATGCAGCCGAAGCTACTATTACTGGATGAACCGACAGCGCAGCTAGATCCGATTGCTGCAAAAGAGTTTTTAGGATTGTTAAAACGTATTAATGAAGAACTTGGAATTACGATAGTTTTAAGTGAACATCGTTTAGATGAAGTTATACCGCTCGCAACACGTGTTGTTTGTATGGATAATGGCAGAATCATTTATGATGGTACTTCTAAAAGTGTGATAGCGAACATGTGGGAAGTAGAAAAGTTCCATCCATTCATTCCACAAATTCCAAGATTGTTTTTAGAATGGAATGTAGAAGATATTCCGTTTACAGTACGAGAAGCGCAAATGAAAATGAATGATTTTTCAGCGATATCATATAGGAATGGGCAAGTAGAACAATGTGAAAAGCAAGAAGTGATTTTAAGTGCAGAACATATATCTTTTCAATATGAGAAAAATAGTCCACTTATTTTGCGAGATTTAACAGTAAACATCGAAAAAGGAAAATGGACAGCTCTAGTTGGGAAAAACGGAACTGGGAAGTCTACACTGTTAACGATTTTAGCAGGATTGCAAAAAGCTAGAAGAGGTAAGGTAAAGTGGAATGGAAAAGTGATACATAAAATTGATTCGAAAGAACGATTTAAAAGTATAGGGTATGTATCGCAACATCCGTATTATCATTTTACATTTGATACAGTATGGGAAGAGGTTTATGAGCGTGCTAATGAATTATATGGTGAAGAGGGAAAAGTAATAGCAGAAGAAATGTTGAAAAAGTTCTGGTTAGATTCACTTAAAGAGCGCCATCCACATGATTGTAGCGGCGGAGAGCAGCAATTACTAGCATTATGTACAACGTTATTATCAAAGCCAACTTTATTATTACTCGATGAGCCGACAAAGGGACTAGATCCATGGAAAAAGGAAAGAGTAGGAGAGCTGTTTAAACAGTTGCAAAAAGAAGGTACAACAATTGTAATGGCAACGCATGATATTGAATTTGCAGCAAAATATGTAGATCAATGCATGATGTTATTTGATGGGAAAGTTATTATGAATGATGCACCGAAAGAGTTCTTTAGTGGTAACTTCTTTTATACAACATCTATTAATCGATTCATCCGTAAAGAGTTACCGTTTGCATTAACGTGGGAGGATGTGTACGAAGCGTGTCCAAACGATATGTTGCATTCATAATTTGTATTTTTATAGTAATAATAGGCACATTACTCTTTACTACACTTATCATGGACGGTTATTACATGTTAAGTAGTTTGTTTTTATTAGCTATCATTATGTTACCTTTCTATATCCGTTTTGAAAGGAAGGCGTTTGTTTCACGTGAAATTGTTATCGTTGCTGTGTTAGCGGCGATCGCAGCAGTTAGCCGGGTACCATTTTCGATATTACCGAGTGTACAACCGACTTCGTTTGTTATTATCGTTTCTGCAATTGTATTTGGGAGCGAAACTGGCTTTATGATTGGGGCAACGGCAGCTATCGTGTCTAACATCTTTTTAGGTCAAGGTCCGTGGACGCCGTGGCAAATGTTCTCTTGGGGTATGATTGGTTTTATAGCGGGATTACTCCGAAATACATTTTTGATGAAAAAACTGTGGGGAAGACTGTTGTACGGATTCGTCGTTGGATTTTTATTTGGTTGGATTATGAATTTCTGGGGTCTTCTCGGTTTTATACAGGAAGCAACGTGGGAAACAGTTATTGCTTACTATGTCGCAAGTTTTTCTTTCGATCTTAGCCATGCGATATCGAATGTTATTTTCCTTCTGTTATTTAGCACTTCATGGATTACGATCCTCACAAGATTTAAAAAGAAATATGGTATATTAGATGAGCATAAGGTGACATAGAAAAGCATACTCATATAAGGTAGGGTCGCGACTTACATATTCGTTTGCCTCTTTCATGCTTCTTACATATTGTAAGGAGCATTTTTTTATTGTCAAAAAATAGATCCAATATAAGTCAGCTATTATATAAAAATATTTGTATAATATTAGGTGAGAATTATTTTCAAAGAGGAGGTGTATAGTTAATGAAGTTAGTTATTCCGAAGCAGCACGGTGCATGGGCCATGCTTGTTATACCATTTCTATTAAGTGTCATACTTGGGAACCCTACTTTCTATCATATCCCACTGTTTTTAGCGTGGTTCTTTATCTATTTAGCTACGTATCCATTTCTCATGTACATAAGGCAAAGACGAAAAAAAGAATTGCTACACAATGCAATGGTGTATTCTATTATTGCACTCGTATTTGGGATGATTTCTTTATTATATGAATGGCGGATTCTTTTATTCGCAGTATTAATGATTCCATTGTTTATTGTAAATATGTATTACACTCGTCAAAAAAATGAACGAGCATTACTCAATGATATTTGTGCGATTATAGTGTTTTGTATAGGTGGTTTAATAAGTTATTATTTTTCAATGAAGCAAATCGATAAAACCGCAGTATTCATTGCGCTTATTTCATTTTTGTATTTTTTAGGAAGTACGTTTTATGTGAAAACAATGATTCGTGAGAAAAATAATCCGAAGTATCGTCTCATATCTTGGGGGTATCATATTGTATTGACGGTAATTGTATTTGCTATCCATCCATGGTGTTCTCTTATATTCGTACCAAGTGTCATTTGAGCAATTATATTGTATGGCAAAAAAATTTCTACATTAAAAGTAGGGGTTTTAGAAATTGTTAATTCTGTATATTTTTTAATCATAACGGCAATAATAATGAAGTATGCCATTTGAAAAAACTTCCCATCTATTGATGGGAAGTTTTCAATCTTTTTCTAAAATGTGAACGGTATAATCACATCTTTGCAATGCTTGCTCTACGGCGTAAAGGGATTGTTCAATACGTGCGCGATTAAAATCTTTTTCAACTGTTTGTAGTGCTTCTTCTAAACAATGTTTTGCTTCTTTTAATGATTGAAAAGAATCTTGTACATATCCGCGGGCGTTTTGATACATTTCATAGTCCTCCTTTTTTACTCATATACATGTAGTATGAACACTGAGGAGAAAAATATAATTTGTTATATTTATTTGACAATTAAAATGAAATTACGTATAGTTTATTATAAAGTGAATATTTTCTTATCCAGAGAGGTGGAGGGACTGGCCCGATGAAACCCAGCAACCGCGATGCAGGTGCTAATTCCAGCAGAACATTTTTGTTCTGGGAGATAAGACGAAGATATACGTAACTTCTTCTTATCGGAGAGGTTTTTTTGTTGCAAAAAAACCGATTACGAAAACATATAATAAGAAGAAAGGGGTTGCGAAGTACTGTGACACTCGAAAAATACGTAAAACTGCGTAGTACAGTTTATGAATATATGATAGAGCAAGATAAGCCAATATCATTGTTAGATATTCAAGAACATATCGTTTCGCATCATGAAGGAAAATTCACGAAAAAAATGTTACATCAATTTTATTTATCAAGACTATTAGATGAACTCAAACTGGATGGGAAAATTACTTTAGCTGATGATGAATATCGCTATGCTGAAAAAGGGGTATTTTATAAAGCGGGAAAAGGGAGCTAGGCTCTCTTTTTTTTGAAGTATGTAGTGTAAAAGACTGCTAAAGCAGCCTGATACAAGGGAATGGTGTTGAGTGTGTAGTGTCAAAGATTGAATGTGCCTGAAAGAGGCACTTCATTATCGGCTGCAAATAAAAGAGACACCTTCGCCGAATAGGTGTCAGTCGTTTTGTCACGTAGACTCGCTACTTGACAGTAATTAGAATAACATGCGGGGTTTTTGAAGTCAAAAGGGAATTAAAGGAAGGAGTGTTGTTATGTACGCTTACTTATTAAAAGATATAACGAAATGGATTCCCAAGTACATTATAGATAAAGGTTATGAATATTATGAAGAGGGACATGTAGAAGATGTTGACATACACGATAAGAAAGTATTTGCTTTTGTTACTGGGAATGCAGGGAATTATGAAGTGATTATTGATCTAGAAGATTTTACAGAAAGTAGCTGTGAGTGTCCATATGAGAATTTTTGTAAGCATATGGCGGCAGTTGTTTATGATATTCAAGGTGCTGGTGAGAGTACGGTTAAAGAGAAACTGAACGGTCTAGAAAAAGAAGAGTTACTAACAGTATTAAATCGTTTGTTACAAAGTTCGAAAAATGTACAAATCGTAGAGAAGATGTTAAAGAAGGGGAAACGTTAACTATAGAGGGAGTTGTTTTGTAGTGAACGTACTAATTATATACGCTCATCTAATCCTTCAAGCTTTAACGGGGCAATTTTAGAGCGTGTGCAAAAAGGACTACAGAAGACAAATCATTCTGTTACGGTACTTGATTTATATAAGGAACAATTTGATCCAGTACTTGTATTTAATGAAGAGAAAAAAAGACGGGATTTACTATATGAAGAAGAGACGAAGCGATATAGAGAATTAGTGAAAGCAGCGGATACTCTTCTTTTCATATATCCGATATGGTGGTGGGGCATGCCTGCTATTTTAAAAGGATTTATCGATCGTATTTTTGTAGCTGGATTTGCTTATAAATATGAAGGAGCCCTGCCGAAAGGTTTATTGAAAGGAAAGAAAGCATGGGTTATTAATACGTTAGACTCACCGTTATGGTACGTGGCACTATTATATCGATCAGCGGATTGGATTATGATGAAGCGAGAAAAGTGGTTATTACAAATAGAAGAAAAGGCTCATACATTATGACTGAACTTGATCGTATTATAAAGTGTTGCAATTGTGATGACGAACTTTTTCGGACGTATATTACGTGTTTACTTCAATTGAAGAAGTGTAGCGAAGCGTTTCAACAAGTTCAAATACAATTAAGAAATGATTATTTAATAAGAGGGATTTGTGAAAGAGAAGTGGATGAGGTAGTACGAGGAAGTAAAGAATATGAAATACATTTTCTTCCTAAAGTATTACAGTGGAATTTCTTGAGGGAAAATCCACATTTGATTGAAAAAATATGTGAAGATTTTTTTGCATTTGAGGCATTAAATCTTACGGAGATAGAGTGGAAGATGATTATAAATTGCATGGGAAATAAATGAATTATTATGTAAAAAAGCTAGTATAAAACTAGCTTTTTGTTTAAATAAATAAGAAACACAGACTAATGATAAATCCTGCATAAAGTAAATTAACAACACAAAATCCCATAATATCACGAGCGCCTAAACCAGCTATTGCTAATGCCGGTAATGCCCAGAAAGGTTGAATTAAATTTGTCCAAGCATCGCCCCATGCAATGGCCATCGCTGTTTTCGCAGCAGGTACACCAAGTTCAGCGCCAGCTGGAATCATAATTGGTGCTTGCACTGCCCATTGACCGCCTCCAGAAGGAACGAAAATATTAACAATTCCAGCACTTAAAAATGTAAAGAGCGGGAAAGTAGTTTCATTTGAAATGCTAATAAAGAAAGTAGAAATAGCTCCTCCAAGCGAAAGCCCTTCACTATTTACTCCAATCATCATGCCCATAATTCCAGCATAGAACGGAAACTGAAGTAAAATACCAGAAGCGCTCTTTGTTGAGTCAGAGAAAGCGCGAATATATTGAATCGGAGTACGGTGGAAAATAAGACCCGCAATCAATAACATAAAAATAACGATATCAAGTGTAAGGTTAAAGCCTTTCGTACTAAAATAGTTAAAAATATAAATAAGACCTAATAGCCCGATGCAAAGTGTAATAATCATACTATTTTCCATTTTTTCAGCGAATGTTTTTTGCTCTACTTCTTGAGCTGCAGCTTCTTCACGGAATACACTTGGATCCACTGTAATCGTATGTTTTTCATCTGGATGCATTGCTTTATTAATGAGAGGCATCGTAATTAAAAAGATAATGACTGGAACGAGAGCGTATGGTGAGAATAACGTTTCTGTTATTGGAATCGCTTCTTTAATACTTCCAGCCGTCGTTTTGATTAAAGTTTCGCCGCCTGTTGCTAACGTAAGAGGGATAGAAGCAGAAAGGCCTGCATGCCAAATGAGAAATCCGGAGTAAGAAGAAGCGATTGCTAACCTATAATCTAATCCGTCTAACTGTCTTGCCACTTCTTTTGCATATAAAACAGAGACAACAATACCAAATCCCCAGTTTATGTATGCTCCTAGTAAACTTACAATTGAAATTGCGATAATACCTTGGCCGTTCGTTTTCGGTAGTTTCGCTGCTTTCGTTAACCCTTTTTTAATAAGTGGGGCATTTGCTAAAGCAGATCCTGTCACGAGTACAAGAGCCATTTGCATAGAAAAGGCGAGAAGTCCCCAAATGCCATTGCCCCAGTGCGTGATCATTTCTACCGGTGTTTGGTGCGTGGCAAACATGCCGAAGAAGATAACGAAAACAGTTAATAAACATGATAAAATAAACGGTTCTGGCAAGAAACGTTGCACAAGGGCAACACATCCATTTGTAAACGAACGAAACAAAATAGATCAACCTCCTTATGTATGTTTATCCCGCTATTTACGGGCTAATAATCAGTGGGGGATGAACAAACCCCCCACTGATTAAAGTTTCACTGTATTACAATATTCGAGGTTGTTTGAGTAACATCCTTTAATGTATAGAAAATTCAGTTATTAAAGATAGTTGTCATAATGTCTAGGTAGATTGATATTTTATATTGAAATGTTATTTCATTTTGAACTGAAATTGAAAAGAATGCTCTATATACAAGGGAAGAGGTGGTCATAGACGAATATGACCATCAAATTACAGGTGACCCCGCTATTTGCGGGCAGTAAAACTCCCACCTCGAAATTCGGCGAATGCTAGGAAGTTAGGTGGGAGATAACTGCCCGTAAACGCCCGATTGGTGCGGGCTAATAATCAGTGGGGGATGAACAAAACCCCCACTGATTAAAGTTTCACTGTATGTAAGATCCAGATTATTGAAGAAGGATATTAGCTATTATTAACGAATTTTGAATTACAAACAAACTTTATCAAAAGTGGTGAAATAATATAGAGAATAAAACAAATTTCTTTTTGGATATGAAAATGGAAAAATGTATAATTAGCAAGCTTCGGAGCGCTGGTTGTGTTTTCGCAGAAGATGAGACCCGGTTACTTATGTCAGAGGCACTAACTCCAGAGGACCTTATGAAAATGGTAGAAATGCGAGTCAACGGTCTACCTCTGGAATACGTTGTTGGATACACGGAGTTTTGTGGTCTACGAATAGAAGTGGATCGAGGTGTTTTTGTACCACGTAAACGTACCGAGTTCCTTGTTCATCAAACAGAGGTCCTGTTGCGTTCTAGCGATATCATTGTTGATCTATGTTGTGGATCAGGTGCTGTGGGTGCCGCACTGGCATCAGCTTTGGGACGAGTTGAATTGTATTCTGTTGACATTGATCCTATCGCAGTACAATGCGCTAGCCGTAATGTAACGAATTTTGGCGGTCATGCTTTTGAAGGTGACTTGTATAAAGCTCTACCAGACTCACTTAAGGGCCATGTAAATATCCTAGTTGCGAACGTACCTTACGTTCCTACCGAAATAATAAAGTTTCTCCCCCGGGAGGCACGCCTATATGAACCAAATGTAACGCTTGACGGAGGGGACGATGGCCTTAACATTCTACGAAGAGTCGCAGAAGAAGCTTTACTCTGGTTAGCTTTGGATGGACATCTTTTAATAGAGACGAGCGAAGTTCAGGCACCTCAGGCCTTTGAAATCTTTGCTGCTGCTGGGCTTAGCACAAAAGTCGCTAGAAACAAGGAACTGGATGCTACTGTCATTATCGGTTCTAATTCTAGCTTTTAGAGTAAATAAGCACGATTCAATGAATATAATCATTTTGGTAATCAATCTCTACAAGGGGGAGAATCAGGAAAATACGGATTTACAACACTAAGAAGTGTTAATACATAAAAAAGTGCACCTCCGATTGTTAGAATGTGTCTAATAAACGGAGATGCACTTT
Organism: Bacillus silvicola; assembly: GCF_050524305.1. Lineage (NCBI taxonomy): Bacteria > Bacillati > Bacillota > Bacilli > Caryophanales > Bacillaceae > Bacillus > Bacillus silvicola. The sequence continues at coordinate 201,709 of NZ_JBNGVC010000012.1, read as the reverse complement.
TTTTATTTACCTTATTGAACTAAAGCATCTGTTAGCTTAATAGTAAAGGATTAAAATCCACTATTTCTCCCAAAGTTCGATCAATCGACCTTCAGGATCTTTAATCCAAATAAACTTTCCAAATTCACTAATCTCTTCTTTCTTTTCAAGAGGTACACCAATATGTTCAAGATGCTGAATAGTCTCGTTTAGATTATGTACTTGGAAATTTAACATCACTTGTTGTTCTGTTGGAAAATAACTGTCATTCTCGGTAAAGAAAGAAAAGATAGTCTCAGTTCCTAATTCAGGTTTAATCACAGTCCCATTCCAATTTTCTATTTCAATCTTCAACACTTCACTGTACCATTTTTTTATAACATCAAGATTGTTAGTTCTCCAAAATATTCCTCCGAAACCTTTTATCATTGTATTTAACTCCTGTCTGTCTTTTAGTTTTTAATGACATAAGTTCAACCTTCAATAAAATGCAGTGCACAACGGGAATGGTGATCGATTAGATCTTTTGCAAATTGTTGATTTGGAAATCCTCTGTGAAGCAATCTCAACCCGCCTGAAGTTAAGGATATATGATGATGGAATCGATAGAATAACATCCTGTTGGGATCGAGAGTACCATTCTTTAAATATCGATAATAATCCCCAAATCGAAACTGCAAAAAACTGTGCTCATGCTCAATATCAAAGAACTCGGCTCCTTCGATATCAATCAAATAAGGTTCTAGTTTGTCATTAATTAATACATGATCAGGGCCGAGTTACCCATGTATAAATCCATAAAGACTTCTTGGTTCAATTTTTGATTCAAGCTCGTACAATGTATCGAGTAGAATGCTATGACTAGCCCTGATGCTGTCAATATGTTGGCATGCGTAATCTAAATCTCTTTTTGCATTCTTCATTTGCAAGTGATGACATTTTTCCGTGTTGATCCTACTTTGATTCGCTTTCCCATGAGTAAGTCTCTCGTTAGCATGCATGTCTGCCAGCATATCTCCTATCCGCTGAAACACTTTATCTTTAACATATGAATCGGAATGTTGAAAATAAACTTCTGCCTTTTGTCCATTTACATATTCAACGAGAGCATAATCATAAGGATAACGGTTTCTTTCCTTATTCAGATCATATAGAAGGGGAGTTTGAATTCCTTGTTGGATTAAATACTTGTTATTTAATTCAAATAAATCACTACTATAGGAGTGCTCATGTATATCTCCGTTTGCTATTTCTTCTTGAAAATAATTCATGGTAAGATCCCAAACATACAGAACGCAGGAAAATCCATTGCTGCAGTCAATCTTATAGACTACCTTTTGTGCACCGCCATGCATTTTCGTTACACTAGAAACCAAATAACTGGTACCAAAGACTTTTTGCATATACTCCTGTAAATCAGATTGATCAAGGTGACAAGTGATTCTCAATGAATAACACCCCTTTTTTAGGTTTTGCTGTCAATCAAACTATATAAAAAATCTAACCAAAAGTATAGACTGTTTATTTATAATTTGTTATGATGTTAAATTGGGTCTGAAAAAATAGTCATATAAAAACGGGTTGGAGCTCCAATGGTTTTTTTGATGAAATCATTCTTACTTCTCAAATACCTCGCCACACAAAAACTTAAAATGTATTACAATGAATGAATCTATACGATTTTCAATCCTTCTTCTTTTCACTAACTTTACCATTATTTTCAATTGAGTATTACTGCCCCGTCAGTTTAAGTGAAAACCTTCGCAATCTCAATGATCTATTCAAACTTGAATAATCCAATTGCCTGAAAAGGTTCCTCAACAATCTGGCCCTTTAGTGGAGTAACTTTATTGCTACTTAGCAGTTCCTTAATTCGTCTTTCAGTTCAGATCTTCTTTTCACTATAAAAACATCTCTTTAGATAAACAGATCCAAAGAGACAAAACATCGCGTCTTTTTTATAAACAGCGTGACTTTATTTAAAAGCGATATTAAAAATATTCTTCAAATCCTGGAAGCATATGTTTGCCGCAAATAAAAAGAACCATAAGCTTGCCAAACGGCAAAATTATGGCTCTTATCACAAAATAAAAGCAATGTGCGGTCTTTTAAATTACAGTATTAAGAAGTTTCGCTAATTTTAGTATCTGTATGAGTGTTAGTAGCAATTCTTTTCTTTACCTTTAAGTGATAGTAGGTGTAGCAAAAGATGATAAATGGTACAGTGCAATAGATTCCTAGTCTTTGATTCGGGATAAAGATAAGACTTATTAATATAATGCCATACAATCCAAAACCAAGAATTGGTACAAGAGGATAAAGTGGAGTTTTAAATTTTAAGTCTTCTAATTTTCCACCTTCGGCTAAATAATGTTTACGGAAAAAGAATTGAGAAACACAAATTGACATCCAAACAATAATTGTAATGACTCCAGAAATTGAAATCAGCCATAAGTAAACTGTTTCAGCAGCTACAACGCTTGTCAAAAGAGAAAAAGCAGAAATAGCTATCGTTAAGATTAAAGCGTTTAGAGGTATCCCTCGTGATGATAATTTCTTTAAAAAGGCTGGAGCCATATCATTTTTTGATAATGACCAAAGCATTCGTGTTGCAGCGTACAGCCCTGAGTTTGCGACAGAAAGAACAGCAGTAAGAATAACAAAGTTCATAATATCAGCTGCATAAGGAATACCTATATTATCAAAAACAGCAACAAACGGACTCTTAGTTAATCCTGCCTCTTCCCAAGGAATTAAAGCTACAAGAACAAAGATTGCTAAGACGAAGAAAAACATTGTGCGCCATATTATATTTCTAATAGAACGAGGTAAAGTCTTTGCTGGATCTTCACTTTCACCTGCTGCGATTCCAACAAGTTCTGTACCTTGGAAGGAATAGTTGACTGTAACCATTGTTAAAAGAATAGCGGTAAGTCCATTTGGGAATAAACCACCATGATTTACAAAATTTGAAAGAAGTGGAGCGGGTTCGTTTCCTTTTAAATCAATAAAGCCGAACATAGCGGCGCCGCCAAGAATAATGAAAGCAATAATGGCAGATACTTTTATACTTGAAAACCAAAATTCTGTTTCTGCATAACTACGAGCAGATAATGCGTTAATAGTGAATATTGTAACACCAAATATTAAACACCAAACCCAGACAGGAATATCAGGAAACCAGCGCTGCATTGTAATACCAGCAGTTGTAAATTCAAGACCGGTCGTATTCGCCCAGCTTAACCAATACAACCAGCCGATTGTAAACCCAGTGGCAGGGTTAATGAATTTGGTAGCATATTCCTGGAAAGATCCTGAAACAGGCATTGCTACAGCAAGCTCACCAAGACATAACATAACAAGATACATTAATAATCCACCGGCCATAAAGGCAAGTACGGATCCACCAGGTCCAGCTTGACTTATAATAAAACCAGATCCGTTAAATAACCCCGTTCCAATCACACCACCGAGTGCAATCATGAATAAATGTCTACTTTTCATCGTGCGCTTTAATTCATTGTTTGAATTGTTTACTTGCGTCATTGTTTTCCTCACTTTCAAAATTGGTAGTATGAAAATTGATGTTTTTCCGTATTATGGAATGCATTCCGTGATGTGAAATCCTGTTATAATTTTCAGATAATTAAGAGAAAAAGTCAATATTTTTTTGTTTGCGTTTTCAAAATGTTGATAGCGTATCTTTTGTTTATTTTGAAAATTAAATAAATTAATTGATTTCAGTTTGAATTTTTGTTAAATTGATAGTTAATTAGGCTAAACATACTACAAGTAAAGTTGAGGCGAGTTATGGTACAGTCCATTGATCGAGCGATAGGTATTATTAAGTTGTTAAATTCTACAAATGAAAAAGAGTATTGGGCTATTTCTGATATAGCTGATAGAACACATCTCCCGGTTAGTACAGTACATAGGTTACTGAACTCTCTAATGGAGCATGGATTAGTTACGCAAATTTCAGAAACAAAACAGTACAAGATTGGACCAATGTGGATGGAAATAGGATTACGTCAATTGGAGAAGGTAGACTATAGATCTGTTGCAAGAGAAGTGATGAAGCGTTTGGCCTCTGAAGTTGAAGAAAGTGTTTATTTGAACATTCCAAATGGAACACATTCTATTATCATTGAAAGAATTGATAGCCCTTTAAAAATTCGAGTTATCGATAACTTAGGGGAACAGATTCCACTTTCGATTGGTGCAGCAAATAAAACGATGCTTGCTAATATGAACACGAATGAAATGGAACACATTGTAGAACAATTACTTTCTTCTTTACCAGAACAAAAGCAAATCCTTTCCGATCAAATAAAGCAGATAAGAAACGAAGGGTATGCTGTGAGTTATGGTGAAAAAACAGAAGGGACAGCTTCAGTAGCTGCACCTATTATAGGGTTTAATCATAAAGTAGTAGGAGCATTAAGTATCGGATTGATTAGTCATCGCATTAATGATGATCGACTATCTTTTCTTATTAGTAAGGTAAAACAAGCGGCTCATGAAATATCAATAAAAATCGGCAGAACATCAGAAGTATAATTTTGATAACTGTCGTCATTTTTTATTCATATATTGGAATTGATTTTCATAATGCGGAAAAATAGGGGGATTTATATGTCAAAGTGGCAATCTAAAGAACAATTGGTGCAATTATTAAGCAATCTTGTTGAAATTCCTAGTATTACAGGTTCAGAAGCTGAAGTTATATTGCCAGACTTTGTTGTAGAACAATTATCTGACTTACAGTATTTCAAACAAAATCCGCATCATTTGCAAAAAAATCCGACGGGGGATGGACGATATTTTGTTACAGCCCTAGTAAAGAAAAGTGATAGTACGAAAAATACTGTAATTCTTGTTAGTCACTTTGATGTTGTAGATGTACAAGATTACGGAGTGTGGAAAGAAGATGCATTTAACCCTAAAAAGTTAACATCTATGTTTTATTCTCATAAAGATGAGCTACCAGATCATGTACGTGAAGATATTGAACAAGGAGATTGGCTCTTTGGTAGAGGAACAATGGATATGAAATGTGGTCTAGCTTTACAAATGGCGATGGTTGAACAAGCTTGTGAAGGAAGATTTGATGGGAATGTTCTTTTATTGGCTGTTCCAGATGAAGAAGTGAACTCTGTAGGGATGAGGGCTGCTGTTCCGAGGTTATTAGATTTAGCAAAAGAACACGACTTAGATTATAAAACGGTCTTAAATTCAGAGCCTATGTTTTCAAGACATCCTGGTGACCAAAATAAGTATATTTATACTGGTTCTATTGGCAAAGTGTTACCTGGTTTCCTTTGCTATGGAAAAGAGACACATGTAGGCGAACCTTTTGCAGGGTTAAATGGGAGTTATATGGCTGCATTATTAACAGCAGAATTAGAGTTGAATACGGACCTTTGTGATATTGTAGAAGGGGAAGCGAGCCCTCCACCAACTAACTTGCTTCAAAGAGACTTAAAGGAGGATTATTCTGTACAAATTCCTCATCGTGCTGTCACATTATTTAATTTGTTTTTACTAGAAAAAACGATGACAGATGTAGTTTCATTGTTACGTCAAAAAGTAACGAAAGTAGCAGAGAAAATCGAAGAATCGTATGAGGAGCGCGCGTATCATTTTTCTAAGTATAATCCGTTCATACCGCCGAATCTCAAAGTAAATGTATTAACGTATGAAGAGCTTATCGCGTATGCAATTGAACAATATGGACAAGAAAAAATAGATGAAATTCAATCCGATATTATAAAAAATAGAGAAGATAAAGATGATCGTGCGGTAACTATTGATTTAGTAGACAAATTAGCTATCTTATGTAAAGAAAAGGCTCCAATGATTGTACTTTTCTTTGCTCCGCCATACTATCCAGCTGTGAGTTCACGCAACAATCCTTTAATTAAAGAGGCAGTTGTAGAAATGGAAAAGTATGCCCACTATAATCATAGCATTTCATTTGAAAATCAAAATTATTTCGGGGGAATTTCAGATTTGAGCTATGTGGGCTTACAGAACCCATTGGATTCAATGAGTTCTCTTGTAGACAATATGCCATTATGGGATAAAGGATATTCAATTCCACTGCAGGAATTAGAAGAATTTGACGTTCCAGTATTAAATATGGGACCGGTAGGAAAAGATGCACATCAATGGACGGAGCGTCTGGACGTAAATTACGCATTTGAAACGTTATTAGATATGTTACCTATATGTATTGAAAAACTACTTGTTTCTAATAAAGTTACACAGTCATAGTTTCTGTGTAAGGGGGATAAAAAAAGACCGTAATAATACGGTCTTTTTTTTGCTTAATGAATGGTGTGAAGCCTTAGCTTTATGAGAATGTGACGGTACCTCATTTATTAATGTTACTTGATAAGTAGAGAAATGGGAGGGAATTTTGATGTAAGAATGTTCTTGTCCTCTTTTTTTATATTAATCTTGAAAATAAAAAGCTTTAGGACTGTGCAGAGCTTTTTCTACCTCTTTTTGTGTGAGAATAGGATTAAGAATTGCTGGTACTATAGGAAGCATTAGATCATTTTCTTCGTTACTATGACCTTTAGGATCATTTGGACAACGAGGTGATGTGCTTTCTCCATCTGCTAATCTATTTCCTCCGACAAAAAATAAACCAATCCATTCGTTAACTCCTTGAGTATATGGGAGTAAATGGTTTGGAGTTTCTAGTTTAAAACAGTCAATTTTATCTGCGAAATATTCTTCATTGAACAACTTGTGTAAGTTGTATATTATTAATAAATGTAGCTTGTACACTTTTTGTAACGGTATTTACAGAATTTTTTTATAATATAATCATGTGAAGTTAACATAACTTATTAATAGTATATATTTGCGTAGAATATCCATTTTAAGGTTTTGAAGTACCCCCCTAAATGAAAATTTTATTTCTCTAAAGTTAGTTACTTAGTGAAGTCTGCTCATTTTTTTCGTATTAGGGAAGAATGTACTTTTTAACTTGATGGGTATGGGGTAGTACACCTTTTAGCAAAACCGGAGTGGGAATGATGAGTATAAATAGTTTTGTGGGATTGATAAAGGACGAATTATTAAAAGAGGTAAGCATAAGAAGTGAGGAGGAATTCGAGCCTGTAGTAGTTAAAGATATTCCTAGACTTTGGAAGTGTTTAGGGACAGGTAATTATGCCGCAGTATTTATGCACAAAGAATACAAAGATTGGGTAGTGAAAGTTTACGCGCGAGAAGGAGAAGGAATTGAAAAAGAGTCAGAAGTATACCGAAGAATCGGAAATCATCCTTCTTATTCGAAGCTTATATATAAAGGAGAAAATTTCATAGTATTGAAACGTTTAAAAGAAATTACCTTATACGATGCTATTCATAAGGGGATTAAAATTCCTAAGCAGGTAATCCTTGATATCAATGAAGCTATAGAGTATGCAAGGGAGCAAGGATTAACTCCTTGTGATGTTCACGGGAAAAATGTGATGATGGAAAACGGAAGGGGATATGTAGTCGATGTATCTGATTTCTTAAAAACAAAAGAAGATAGTAAGTGGAGAGACCTAGAAAAGGCATATTTTACATTTTATTTGCCTTTCATTTATAAATTACCTTTCCCTGTTAAAATACCGTATTTCATGTTAAACATTGTTAGACGTTCATATAGAAAATATAAGAAGCTTAAAAAGAAATTCAAATTGTAAAAGGACCGTACATTTTAGATATGTCTAATATGTACGGTCCTAATTTTATAACTTCATGAAGTTATTTATAAAATGATTGTAACATCTATAATCCTGATATTATTACTATGAGAAGTAAAATTTATTGTTTTAATAGAATATATCATTTCAGTACATTGCATTTTAAACATATAGGTGTACTATGGTTTTGAACAAATCACAATAATGGATTAGAAGGGGAATAAACTATGTAAACAGACTCAATTGAGTATTAAAATTTCAATCTAATTTACCTTTGCATAGATGCAGGTATCAGTTAGTTGTTTGCCGTCAGCTGCAAAATCTTCATTACGTAATATCCCTTCAAGTTCAAAGCCTAGTTTTTCAGGGATCGCACGACTTTTCGTGTTATTAGATTCACATCGTATTTCAATCCTTCTAAATTTGAATAACTGAAATCCAAGGTTTGTTAAAGCACTTACTGTTTCTGTCATATATCCACTGCCACTAAATTGTGTGTTAATCCAGTATCCAATTTCACATTTAGAAACCTTCCAATTAATTCGGTGAAGGCTAGCCGTTCCAACGAAATCATTCGTCTCCTTATTATAGATAAGATAGCGAAAGCTTTCTCTTTTCAAAAAATCTATATGCGCATTTCTCAGGAGAATTTCCGTTTCTTCAACAGTAGGAATTGACTGGAATAAAGACAACCATTGCTTTAATTCATGAATTGAATCTTTAATAGCTTCATGTACTACATTCCCTTCACCAGCTGGAAGTGGTGCTCGAAGAATGAGTCTGTCTGTTTCTATTTGTAACGGAACATCTAATAAAATAGGATTCATATCATTTCTCCTCTCGAAAACTTTAAATTATGACAGAATGAAACTTATATAGTAAAAAAACTTTCACCCAAAAGAAATAATTCTTGCGGACGAGAGTTGCAATTTCGTGGTACCACCTCAGTTGGTTGATATGTCACTATATCAATCTCTTCGGATACGTTACTATAATACATAAATTAAAAAACACCCTAACTCACTAACAGGAGATCCTGTCACAGCATCACTATAAGTTATTATAGAACCGTGCGAAGCTCCTAGTCTTTCTTCATTAAGAACTTGATATGCAGCAATACAGTAAAGCTTATCTCCCATAAAGGGCCTCCTGAAAATTAGTAAACAATAAATATATATTCAATTAATCACTTAGAAATCCCTTTTCACATATTGAAAACTAAAATGCCAGTTGGTACGAAAAAATGGCTACCGAAACAGCCTTAGGTTATTCAACTAATGCATGCGTTAGTTGAATAAGGAATTATTATTTTTCATCTATTGGCTTCCAATTTTTATCTTTTGCATAATGGGGTAGTACTCCTACTAGAAAAATTGTCTCCGCGTGAATGTGAAGAACTTGAAAAATTTAAAAAAGAAGCAATGGAAGAACCACCGGATTTCTTTGAATATATTCAGTCTACCGAAAAAGATAATAAATGATACATAATGCCTCCAACAGAATATTTATCAAATTGATAACATATGTATCTCTTTCAGTTTTCACAGAAATTGTAATAATATAAGTATATGCATATAGAAGGGGAGGCAAAATTTAATAAGTTGAACATGAATGATATTACTGGCGATGTAAAAGAAGCCCGTAAATCTTTAGATGATCTTAAGGCTTGGATACAACAATCTGACCTATTAAAATCTCAAAAGGATTTTGTTGATACGTTACCTGAAAAAGAAGCAAGTATCTCTAAACTAGAGGAAAGTAAAAAATAAAGAAAAGAGGTTGCCCGAAAATAACTATTCAGCGAATTTTGGGACAACCTCTTCTTTTGGGTGTATACTTTCAAGAAAATTTAGAATAAAATAAAAATAATCATCTACCTATTATTCACTAATGAAAAGAAAAAGGGGGAGCGAAATGCACTTGAAGTATGGGAAGCATATTAATATATTATCTATTATTCTAACTGTGTTCTCTTTTTTCGCAATTGTAAGTATCTCTACCTGGTTGAGTGAATATTCAATTCCCAACATTTCTAAAATGCTTATGGTAACAATGTTGAGTGCATTTATTCTTGGAATTATAGGGTTTAGACAAGAGAAAAGCGCACTAGCGATTATAATTATGGGAATATGTGCCTTTGCTCTAGTCGTTCTATATATTTATGCGGTTATAAATTTTCTTGAGCATTAAACACTATGAAAAAGAAACGAACATTTTTGTTCGTTTCTTTTTTTGGGGATGATTATTATAAAATAGCCTCTTCTAATGATTAAGTGCTGAATCCAAGAATTGATTTTTTGGGTGTTATTTTCATGATTTTTTACAATGATATATGGAACTCCTTGTACGTTAAAGGAATTATACTCTTCTTTTCCTTCTGGGGTATTAGGGGTACCACCCCATTGCTAACAAGTTAAAAAATCTGTTGTTCCGCAAAACGAAAAAATGAGCTGAACTCTTATAGACAGCTGTGGAAGGATAAAATTTTTGCTTTGGAGGTATTTCAAAACCTTAAGTTGATGGGCATGGGGTACTGCCACATTGCTATCAACCTAAGAAAAGCAAATACCCCAAAACGAAAAAATTGACACCTCCAGGAGAAAATGTACATTTTTTTGTTTTGGGGCGTTATAAAACTCTTAATTTGATGGGTATGTATGGTGAACCCTTCAAACACAATTATAGCTTAACTTAGTATTATTAGAGTGATCAGAAAGTTTCTTCATATCTTCTAAAGGGGCTTTTATAGTTTTCACAATACATTGGCTTTATGTTAACAAAAGGTACTTTCATTTACATCGTCAAGATTTATGCTGAATATGATACTCTTTTTGAGCTAATAAAACGAGCGAAAGTCCTCCAATTAACAACATCACAATCAATGAAATGATTCCAATCCAATGGAAATGCTCCCAAAAATAACCGCTAAATGCTCCAATAAAACTTGAACCTAGATAATAAAATAATAAATACAATGCTGCCGCCTGCGCTTTATTCACTTCTGCATATTTTTCAATCGAAGCACTAGCAATAGAGTGACTTCCAAAAAAACCAAATGTAAAAATAGATAACCCAATTATTTTTATAATAAGATTAGGTACAAGTGTTACTATCGCTCCTATCATCATAATCGTAATAGAAACCATAAGTGTAAAGCTTCTCCCATGCAGATCTGCTTGCTTGCCCATAAATACAGAACTAAATGTTCCCATCAGATATACAATAAATAAAAATCCAATGAACGTTTGACTTAACGAATAGGGAGGCTCTTCTAATAAAAAACCAATATAATTGTACAATGTTACAAAACTCCCCATTAATGTAAATCCTAGAGAAATAGTCGCTACCAATTGTTTGTTTTTGAAATGTACTGCATAAGCATTCCACATAGATTGAAAGTTAACCGTTTGTTTCTTAGAATTCAGAGGATTTGGTAATGTACGACAAAATAGGATACTACAAATGACTGTAATAATACCAAGCAATCCTAATGCAATTCTCCATGATGATATATCTGTTACAATTCCAATAAAAATACGACCTGTCATGCCTCCTATCGCATTTCCACAAATGTACAGCCCCATAACCTTTCCTAGTCCGCTTGGCTCAAATTCTTCCCCAATATAAGTCATTGCAATAGACGGTAGACCTGCTATACATAATCCAAGTGCTCCTCTTAACAAAACGAGCATAGTAAAACTCGGGCTAAATGCTGTCAATACTCCGATAATAGATGTTAAAAACATCGATACTACCATAATCCGTTTCCGACCAATTACATCTGAAATTGTTGCTACAATGAGCATCATTATAGCCATTATCCCTGTTGTAATAGATAATGTTATGCTCGCTGCTGGTGCGGAAATCCCAAAATCTTTTGCTAATATAGGTAGTAGTGGTTGCGTTGCATATAATGAAGCAAACGTAACAAACCCGCCAAGAAACAATGCTATGCTAGCATTTGTATATGTCTTTGTTCCTTTTTGGATATAAGTCATTGTAATCTCCCCTTTTTCTATCAAAACTGTACTCTTTATGTTACGCTTCCTTTATCTATGTGTCTAATTTATAATTCACATCATATTGATAACCAAAATGCATAATAGGGAGATGAATATATGGAATGGCATCAAATTGAAAATTTCGTTGCTGTAGCACAGCACAAACATTTCACAAAAGCTGCAAAAGAACGACTAATTTCTCAACCGGCCCTTAGCCGTTCAATTTTAAAATTGGAAGAAGAACTACGTGTTCCTTTATTCATTAGAGAAGGGAAAAACGTCCGCTTAACAAGATACGGGGAGATGTTTCTAAAACGAGCGAAACAAGCACAAAACGCATTACATACTGGAATAGCAGAAATCCAAGAGACGATTTCTCCTGAAAGCGGAGAAATCTCAATTGCTTTTTTACATACATTAGGTACTCGTCCAATCCCTGAAATTATCGCGGATTATAAGAAGCTCTATCCAAACGTTACATTTCAAATGTATCAAGGGGCAAACATTCACCTTTTAGAAAAAGTAAAAGAAGGATTAGCAGACATATGCTTAACTTCTCCGCCGATCTTACACGAGCAAATTGAATGGACAAGGTTAAACGTAGAACCGCTGTATCTCACTGTTTCAAAAAATCATCCATTCGCTCAGAAAAAACATATATCATTTAAAGAATTAGAGAATGAAGAATTTATTTGTTTTAAGGAAGGATACGGCCTTCGCTATATATTCGATCAAATGTGCGAAACGCTTCAAGTTTATCCAAAAATTACGTTTATGGGAGAAGAAATCGCAACAATTTTAGGCTTTGTAGCCACTGGATTAGGCATAGCTATATTACCTAAAGTAAATGAATTCGATCAATCCCATCTACATTTTCTAGAAATTACTGATTATCCATGTGAACGAACCATCGCGTTAGCTACAGCACGTAATCACTATTTATCTCCTGCTGCAAGAACATTTAAAGAATTTATTATCGAACATTTCCAAGAATATATTTCCTAATATTTCAAGGCGTAAATTCTCATTTAGTTGTGTTACTACATACAAAGAACTGCTCTTTATAGTATATAAGAGCAGTTAATTTTTTTAAAATGATGCCTATCTGGAGTAGCGTCCCACATCCATCAACTTAAGAAATTGGTAGTTCCCCGAAACGAAAAAAATAAGCCGGATTCTATAACTAACTGTAAAGGGTAAAATTTTCGTTTTGAGGTGATTCCCAATCCTTAGCTTGATAGCGATGGGGTACCGCCAACAAAACACAAATTTCGTACGCTACAACAGCGTAAAGATTTTATGCTGCACGTAAAAAACGGATTAGTGAGAGCTAATAATCTGCGGGGGGATGGGCACCCCCGCGAATTTAAGTTTCACTTTATAAAAAAGTAAGGATCGGTCGGTACTGCTTGTTATTTGGCTATTACTTTTCCATCCATTCCTTTCAAGTAGTGGAACCGAAATATTAGTTCATATGTACCGGGAGTTTCAGGTTTTACGGTAATTGTAATTTCTTTTCCTGACGGGACTTCTACGTCAATTCCGAGCTTTTTCACCGTAAAGGTATGTTCTCTATTGCCTTTGTTTTTTAATAGCAACGTTGTCGTTTTCCCAACCGGAACAGTGATGGTACTCGGATTAAAGTAATCATCATTCAATTCAACCTCAACAGGCTGTCTCACAGCGTCGGATTCGGCAAATACACGGAGCGAACCTAAAGTAGCTATAACTACAATCATCGCAAGTGAAATGATTAATCCAGTTAATAGCTTTTTTACAGACATTCGCAATCCCTCCTTTCCTAAGCACTAGTGTTTTCAAATTTATAAAATATTATCACGATAAATAGGGTTTAGGCGTGGCTCACATAGTAATTCTTTTGGTAACTTCTAATAACCAAGTGATAACTGGAATAGGATTTGTGTAAATAAAAAAGCTTCCACTACTGTGGAAGCTTTTCCAAATGATGTGCAATATCAATATACATATTGGAATAAACCGAATGGATTTCATTACTAGGCGCAGCGTTAGAAGAGAAGTGGACAATTACCATATTTGCTTTCGGATCGATGTAAAGCGTTTGTCCGTAACTGCCTAACACTTCGAAAGCATCTTGTTCATTGTGCGGAATCCACCATTGATTATGATAAGAAATAGAAGCGCCATCGCCGATTGCAAGTTCACCTTCTTGTACATTTTTCACACTTTCTGTTATAGAAGAAGGGATGATTTGCTTTCCATTATATTGCCCGTTATTTAATAATAGTTGACCGAATCTCGCCATATCTCTAGCAGTTGCATTTAAACCAGCACTTGCTTGTTCTACTTCTGTTTCATCTGTTACGTAATAAGCATTTTCTTCCATACCAATTTGAGACCAAATTCGTTCGCTTACATTTTCAGCTAACGATTTACCAGTGATTGTTCGAATAACCCAAGCGAGTGTTTCAGTTGATCCGTTATTGTAAGAAAAAGCTGAACCAGGCGGTGCGGTTTCTTCTGCTTCTAGTAACATATCATAAATTTTCATTGGCCCCTCGTAATTTTTACCTCGGGGTAAAATATTACTAGCTAAATATAATTGAGCATCTTGATTTTCTAGTCCTGGCTGCATATATCCGTGAGTAGGGTACTCTGCAGAAACTTGCATGTCCATTAATTGCTGAAGTGTTGCTTTGCCGAACGGTGTATTTTTTAATTCTTTTATGTAAGTATCAGCTGTTTTCTTTACATCAATACGATTTTCATCAGCGAGAGATTGTATGATTGCACCAGTAAACACTTTTGCTAACGATGCCATTCCGTGAGGCTCGCTTTCGTTATATTCATTGAAATATCGTTCATAAACAAGTTGTCCATTATGTACAAGGACAAAAGCATCTGTTTTGTTTTTATCTAAAAGTTTCTTTAAAGGAGTCGTATTTCCAAATCCACGTTCAATTGCAAAATCGTCTAAGTTTTGTAACGCGGTAGGGAAGTGAGCAATTTGGTCAGGATTGTTTTTTACTTCATTAATTAAAGTAAATTCTTTCATATGTGTATACGACCAACGTAAGTATGGATCACTTAACCAATTTTCCTTAGTGACATTATCTTTAGTTGGAGTTGCTTTATTATTTTTAAAAAAAGTAAATCCAAGCCCTGTAACTACGAATAGTAATATTAATAGCAATAATAGCAGGGGAGATTTCTTTACATTCATGTATGTACCTCCTTTAGTTTCTATCATAAGTATACGCTCGTCTTGAAAGAAACACAAAATAAGGAAAGTAAACAGAGGAGTTTACTTTCCTTATTAACGTTACGCGGATATTTGTCCGTCTGTACGTTGCTTTTTGAATTTTTGTTTTCGTCCGTGTAATCCATAATATAGAAGTAAAGTGAACGCAACGATAATAGCTGCGATGAAATACATATTATGATAACTTGATTTGGCAGCGACTATTCCTAAAATGAAAGAACCGAAGCCAATACCACTATCGAAGAACGAGAAGTAAGTAGCTGTCGCAGAACCACGTCGATGGTTTGGAGCTGCAGAAATCGCAATCGTTTGGAAACTTGGAATTAATGTTCCGTAACCTAAACCGATTAGCATACCTGCGCCAAGGAACCAAAATGAAGTTTGCGCTTGGCTTAAAATGAACATCCCAATTGTGAAAATAATGATAGCTGGATAAATAAGTACATTTTCACCGAAACGATCAAAGATTTTTCCTGTGAATGGACGAGAAATTACAACAACAAGTGCGTATAGAATAAAGAAGTAACTTGCAATTTCGCTTAAACCGAGCTCTTTTGCATAAATAGGAATAAAGGATAAAATACCACTATAAGAAAAGGCTAAAACAAATCCTGTTAGAGCGATCGGAATAGAAGATGGTTCAATTAAGTCTTTCCATTTCATTTTTTCTCGTTTTTGTTTGTTTACTGGTTTTTCATGTGGAATATTGACTAGTAATCCTAATAAAAATGCGAGTAATGAAAATACTGAACAAACGATAAATAGTACAGTAAATGAAAAATGAGAAATAATTGTTAAACCTAAAAAAGGACCAATTACCATCGGTAGACTCATAAATACGCCGTAATAAGCAAGTGCTTCGCCGCGTCTATGAGCTGGTGCTACATCAGTTACAATTGTTCCAGTTGCTGTCGTTGCCATTCCGAATCCAATACCGTGTAAGAAGCGAAGGGCAAGTAATAAAAATAAACTTTGCGTACCGAAATACATAACAGTAGCGGCTAAAAATAGTGAAAGTGAAATAAATAATATTTTCTTCCTTCCTAAATCATCGAGCCATTTTCCTGTGAATGGTCTACATAAAACAGATGAAATAAGAAAAACAGTTGCAACTAAACCAATTTCCTCAGGTTTTCCTTTTAGGCCGTCTATAACATAGACAGGCAGAGTAGTCATAAGCATGTAAAACGTTAAAAAGAGAAACAGACTACTAAAACAAGTTCCGAGGAAATCCTTCGTCCAAAGTTTTTCACTTTGCATCGTCATCCCTCCATATTAATGATCTAAATTTTTGATAATTTGTTGTAACAATTGAAAAGCTTCATGTAAGTCTTCTGCTTTAATACCTTCTAGCGTCTTTTCTTCAAAGGCATCAACTTCTTCTTGCCATACTGGAATCATTTCTATTGCTGTTTCCGATAAGGAAATGAGCTTCTCGCGGCGGTCTTTTCCTTCAGTACGAATAATCCAGCCCATCGTTTCCATGCGTGTTAACGTACGAGTCATCGTTGGTGATTCAACATTTAAATATTGGCATAACTCTGTTTGGGTGCAAGATCCAGTTTGATTAATGCGGAATATAACAGCCCATTGCGCACTAAATAATCCAGTTGGAGATACGCGTTCATTGAATTTCTTCGTAAATTTACGAGAAGTTTGACTTACAATGTGAAAAAAATGTTGTTTTTCGTCCATGTATTTTGATCCTTTCAAATTAGTTACCTAGCTAACTATATCCTTTTTCATAATAATTGTCTAGTAATAGACATGTAGTTTTATGTTAAATTTTCGTATAGATTTTATATTGAGAACGTATATTCTGTATGGTATTCTTTAATTAAGTAAAGAATTTTCTTTCTATTAAAAAGAATGGGGGAACTTGTGATGATTAAGCCTGCAACAATGGAGTTTGTTTCATTATCGAATGGAGAAACGATTGCATATCAAGAAGTTGGAAGGCAAAATGAAGAAATACTCGTACTCATTCATGGGAATATGACATCGTCACAACACTTTGATTTAGTTATTGAGAAACTGCAAGATCAATATCATATTTACGCAATTGATTTAAGAGGATTTGGACAATCAACTTATAATAAGTCGATAGATTCACTACAAGACTTTGCAGGAGATGTAAAACTATTTATCAATCAATTAAAACTAGAGAAATTTTCATTAATGGGCTGGTCAATGGGTGGTGGTGTTGCGATGGAATTTACAGCGAATCATCCAACGTTTGTCGAAAAGTTAATTTTAGTAGAATCAGTAGGAATGAAGGGCTATCCAATCTTTAAAAAAGATATTAACGGGCAACCGATCGTAACAAGTCTATTAAAAACGAAAGAAGAAATCGCGCAAGATCCCGTACAAATTGCACCAGTGCTAGATGCGATAAAAAATATGAATAAAGTATACTACCGTACAGTGTGGAATCTATTAATATATACACATAATCAACCTGAACCGGATCGTTATGAAAAGTATTTAGATGATATGTTAACGCAACGTAATTTCGTAGATGTGAATTATGCGCTCATTACATTTAATATTTCGGATGAACATAATGGGGTTGTAGAGGGAAATAAGCAAATTCATCGTATTAAAGCTCCGACACTCGTCATACAAGGTGATAGAGATTATGTCGTACCGCAAGTAGTGGGTGAGGAGTTAGCGAAACATTTGCCGAATGCAGAATTAAAATTGTTAGAAGATTGCGGTCATTCACCGTTTATTGATTGTTTAGATGTATTTATAAAACATGTTGAGGATTGGTTAGAAGGTAAGTAGGTTGAGGAAGAAGTTAGATGAAATGTATCTAGCTTCTTTTTTGTGGGAAAACCAAAATTATTTCAGCCACTAGTTCTTTCTTATTCGATAGTAAACAATATATAATGAGTGTGGTGAATTACAAAAGGGAGAGATAAGGGATGTCAATGCGTTTTACATTTTGGATTATGGTTGGGATTGTAGCAATCTCGGGTTTATCACAAGGCATGCTATTACCTGCCATTGCAATGATTTTTGAACAAGAAGGGGTTAGTTCAAGTATTAATGGTATTCATGCGACGGCATTATACATTGGGATATTATTTATTTCACCGTTTCTTGAAAAACCGATGCAAAAGTTTGGAATGAAGCCAATTATCGTGATTGGTGGGTTTCTCGTTATTATTTCATTATTCTTTTTTACACAAACCTTTTCATTCTGGGTATGGTTCGTTCTTAGATTTCTAGTTGGAGTCGGAGATCATATGCTTCATGTTGGAACGCAAACATGGATTACGACAACATCGGACCCGAGTAAAATAGGTAGACAAGTATCGATATACGGTGTATTCTTCGGAATTGGTTTCGCCGTTGGTCCGTATTTAGCAAGTACTGTTCAGTACGGTCTTGCAACACCATTTATCGTATCTACTATACTTTGTTTAATTGGCTGGCTTTTACTACTACCAACGAAAAATGCATTTCCAGCACAAGATGAGGCGAAAACTGAGAGTGAATCATCCTTTTCTCGTTATAAACAAGTCGTTGGATTAGCTTGGATTGCACTTATTGGTCCACTTGCATATGGTGTACTTGAAGCGATGTTAAATAGTAATTTGCCAGTATACGCACTTCGCAAAGGATGGTCTGTATCGGAAGTTTCCTTCTTATTACCAGCATTCGCAGTTGGAGGTATTATTACACAAATCCCGCTCGGTATGTTAAGTGATAAATACGGAAGAGATCGTGTTTTAACGTGGATGTTCAGCGTAAGTACTGGCATTTTCCTACTTGCAGCAGTATTTGATCAATATTACTGGATCGTCTTTACCTGTATGCTTCTAGCTGGTATGGTAATTGGATCATGCTTCTCATTAGGTCTTGGATTTATGACAGATTTATTACCGAGACACTTACTACCAGCAGGAAATATATTATCTGGAATCGCCTTTAGTTTAGGAAGTATTATGGGTCCTGTATTAGGAGGCGTATTTATAGAAAAAATACAGTATACAAGCTTTTTTATTGCAGTTATGATTATAATGGGTATTCTCGCAATGTTTTATATTATTTACATGAAAAATCAATTCGCATCAAGAAAAATAGAAAGTAGGTTAGGGCATGACAAAACAACCTAATAAGAAAAAATTTGAAGTACTAGAAAATGAAACGATTACAGAGTGCTTAGCACGCATGGAACAAGAAGGATACGCACCATCTCGTCGCATGGAAGAGCCAATCTTTCATGAAGTAAAGAAAGACGGGAAAACAGAAGTTGAACCGTGTGGTAGAAAAATTGTTTTTGAGGGGAAATTGAAGTAATACAAATAACAAATTCTCATTATCGTATAGAGCCATCCAATTCAGTCTTTGTGAGTTGGATGGCTTATTTTTTTATTGACCAATGAAGGAATAGGAAGATGAGGAATTGAATAGAATGAATGGATATTTTCTAGGAAGAACGAAAAGAAACTAGTTGGCCGGACATGGATTGGAGAGCGAATATAATAAATTAAAACTAAAAATTTGCAGGGAAAATAGGTGAATTAGCCGAGTGCTCGTTAATCCGTATTCCATCAATTTTGTCGTCTAGAAGAAAATTGTAATATCAAAAAGCATACTATAAATACGTATCATTTTTTTGTGTTCGGTGCGGAATGGCAAGTAAATACAACCGCAACTTTAAATCTTTCTGGAAGAGCAGAATTATACTAGATTTGTATTTTAGTTAGTTCGAAATTGATCGCTTAAGCGAGGTGGAGTTCAAAATATGGAAGTAAATCAAAATCAGCGAATCCTCTATGCGGTTTTTGAGGATGAAATTCAATTGCCGGTGCTGGATATCACTCATCCCCTTTTTAATGAAAGTATTGATGAACAGGCGTATCATTTGAATTGTCTCAAATCAGCCCGGAGCATTGAATCGTTAAAAAAGATGCCTAGCTTTATTCAAAATATCTTTGTGAAAATGTCGAATGTTGATGATTCTTATCTTAGCGGTATGCGTACTTTACTGTACAAACTAGGCCCTGGTTTAAGTAAGGGGATAAAATTAGGCTTTCGGGACAAGTGGGCGGTGAAGCAAACTTCTTTTATGGGACTTCGGATTAGGCTGAGGGATCTTTGCAGACACCAATCGGAAATTTTGTTGTCTCAGCTTAAGCAATTCCCTGAACGGGGGCTTTGTTTTTTTTATATAGCTGGTGGTGCTGCTACGGACAGTACCAATACTTTGATTTTAATACAGGAATCAGACCCGGAATTACTTAAGGGACGAAAGATTGAGATTAATATTTTAGATATTGATACTTACGGCCCTAATTTCGCAAAAAGGTGTATGGATGTCTTGAAGCAGCAGGGGGAACGATTCTATGGTCTTGATATAACTCTTAATACAATTCATTATAACTGGAGCCAACCGGATTCATTATTAACAATGAGCTTGGAACATTCGGGTTGGATTCAGCTCTGTTCATCGGAAGGGGGGCTTTTCGAGTATGGTTCGGATTCAGATATCATTGAGAATTTAAACCGTTTCTTTGAAAATTCCCCAGCGGATGCCCGTGTCACGGGTTCATTAATTTTCGACCGAGCGCATGTAAATCCGGGATACCTTGGATTTACGGAGTTTATTGGTGTGCAAATTAGGTATCTTGGATTGGAAGGGTTACAGAAGATTTTAAATCAAACTTCGTGGGTATTAGAAGAATCGCATGAAATTGAAAAAATCTATATTCTATTTTCGCTGAAGAAAGCGTGAAATTATATTGAAATGATTGGATGAGGGGTTGGTACCAATTTCGGTACTACCTCTATTTTTTTTTGCGGAAATTCATAGAAAACAAACGGGGAATTATGTATTTATTGTTTTTGCTAAAAATTATGTGCAATTCAGAGTACGATACATATAAAATGCCATTTCCTTTTGCATTTCTCCTAATTGGCTTCTTTATATAGGGCGTAGAAAAGATTGCTACTTTTTTTGTATATTGGTAAAATAAGTTCTTGGGTCTTACTTGTTTTTATCGGTATAATATTTGTCGCTTAACGTAAAGAAATTAGTTACAAAGATTCATAATATTTAAAGGGGGTACAGCAAACGATCCCCTCTTTTTGGAGCCACTCACGAACGTAAAGCAAGAGAAGAGGCTATATGAACTATTCTCCTATCTTGTTTAGATTAAATCAGTTACTGCAATTGGAACAGGTATATGAAACTCAATATCTGGAGGATTGATTAGAATCTAGTCGACATCCTGATGGATCATGTTTCTCTAGCAATCTATCAATTCTGATGGAATTGATAGATTGCTAGAGAATGGAAAATGATTATCCGTATATTCCGAAGCTGATGTAACAAAGTGTCCTTCCATAATTAAGGGTAAAACCAAAATACGTTGTTTTAAAGAATGATTTGTTAGAACTGGTTATAAGTAATAAAACAGAAAAGAGGATCACATGTTAGATACTTTACAAAGAAGTAAAAAGTTTTTTTTATTATGTCTTATTTTTTTAGTGATTTTAACCGCTTGTGATAATACAGATGTTAAGACATCTAAAGCTTCATTACCACCGGCACAATCAAATACAGATAAATCATTAAAAACACCGAATTGGGTAGATAAAAGTCCTATCCAACAGTCTCCTAATTTTACGGAAGATAAAAAAGTAAAATCGGTTGTGAATTTATTAGCAACGGGTGATAATTTATACCATGACGCAGTAATTAAAGATGGCAAACAAAAAGACGGTTCATATGATTATAACTATATTTATGAAAATATCAAAAAAGCTGTTAAATCAAGTGATCTTGCTATAGTGAACCAGGAGACCCCGATTGCAGGAAATAATTTAAAAGTACAGGGATATCCTACTTTCAATACACCTGAAGAAGTGGGTCAATCTCTAGTGGATACTGGATTCAATATAGTGACTCAAGCGACAAATCACGCTATGGATATGGGTATTAAAGGTGTTGCGAATACAAGAGAATACTGGAAGAAATATCCGGATGTTATCCCGGTAGGCATTAATGAGAGTCAAAACGAGCGCAATGAAATAAAAACGATTACAAAAAATGGGATTCGTTTTGCGTTACTTAATTATACATATGGTACGAATGGAATTAAAATTCCAGCTGATAAGTCTTGGGCATTAAATTTAATTGATAAAAAAGCGATACAAAATGATGTGGAAAAGGCAAAGAGTAGTTCTGATATGGTGATTGTTATGGTGCATTGGGGAGTTGAATATACCTCTACACCTTCAAACCAACAAAAAGAAGTTGCTCAATATTTAACAGATTTAGGTGTAGATGTAGTAATTGGAAATCATCCACATGTAATTCAACCAGTTGAGTGGAAACAAAATAAAGATGGACATCAAACGCTAATCTATTATTCTCTTGGAAACCTTATTTCTGCTCAAGAAAAATTAGAAACATTGATTGGAGGACTATCGTATATACAATTTGTCAAGTATGAAGATGAAACTTTTGGTATACGACAAGCTGCAGTTGTACCGACAGTAACCGACTATGCTGATGGTAAGAAACATTTTAAAATTCAATTTTTAAAAGATTATTCGGATGAAAATTCTAAAAATCATGGGATTAAAGAATTTGTCGGCCCCGTTTCTTTGAAGGATTTCAAGGATATTCCTAAAGATGTGTTGGGAAATTGGTATAAAGACTAATAAACAAAAAGGGAATGAGATACAATTAAAAAATTTATAATTTTAGCATTGGTATTGGCATTGGGATGGAGCCTTGCTGCTTGTAGTGGAAAACAAACATCTCAGGAAACTACTAATAATAACGATAAAAATAAAAATGAGATAAATGCGAAGAAAAAAGATGTTTTACCTATCTCTGATCCTAATGATTGGAGAATTATTCTTGTAAATAGAGACCATATGTTATCAAAGGAACTAGGAATTGAATTAACAAGTATCACCCAAAATGCTAAGCCAAATATGAAAATAGATAGTAGAATTGCAACTTCCTATCAGGATATGGTAGCAGCTGCAAAAAAAGAGGGAATCAATCTTTAT
Source organism: Bacillus silvicola (assembly GCF_050524305.1). Lineage (NCBI taxonomy): Bacteria > Bacillati > Bacillota > Bacilli > Caryophanales > Bacillaceae > Bacillus > Bacillus silvicola. The sequence continues at coordinate 178,742 of NZ_JBNGVC010000012.1, read as the reverse complement.
TTAAGATCAGGTTATCGAGCTATAAAATTACAACAAACGTATTATGATGCTTCAGTTAAAAGCTATAAATCTCAAGGTTTGTCGGATAAAGAGGCTAGTGCTAAGGCATTGGAATATCTTCAGTATCCTGGCGCAAGTGAACATCATACTGGATTAGCATTAGACATTATTTCAGTTGAATGGCAGAATACTGTAGAAGATTTAAATGCAAAATTTGAAACTACCGATGCATTCAAATGGTTAGATAAGAATGCTGCAGAGTATGGATTTATTCTCCGCTATCCGAAAGATAAAGAGAATATTACTGGCATTAAGTATGAGCCATGGCACTATCGTTATGTAGGAAAAGAAGTTGCTGTTTATCTAAAAGAAAAAGGGTTAACTTTAGAAGAATATAGCGAAAAAATTAAGTCTGGCAAGTAAAAATATGCTTTAATTCTATTAAACATTATGCACTGCCACAGGAAAAGGTGGATCTGAGGATGTGTTAACCTTCCGCCTAGTATTGTAAAAACTGTGTATGATAATTTGAGTACGTATGAACCAGTAATCGTGTGGAACGATGTATGTATCAAGAAATTAAATTTATAAAAGAAGCAGTGAAAAAGGATCTGATATTCATATCAGATCCTTTTTCATTCGCAACATAGAATACTTGCTTAACTAGGTCTTAAAGACTGTCTGCTTTTCAGGTACTACAATAGTAACCTCGCTTTTTTATTTTGGATGTTCGTTTTTCTTAGCTTGATAGACATGTGGAGATAGCTCAAACAATGCGATTAGCAGTGTTTTTTGTTAGCATGATTTGTGCACTGGATGTTTACTATTGCTTTCAGTTCAACAATAAAGAATTCCGCAATAGATGACAGAACGTATATTTGGTATAATGGGAATATACTACGTAAAATAATGCACATGTGTTATAAAATTTATGTAAAGAGGTAAGGACTACATAACAATAACTAAATGTAAAAGTTCTAGTACATATAGGATTCAGTTCATGTTAAGCAAATTCGTTATGAGAAAGGAAAAGATGTAATGAATCAAATTTCATTTGAAGATTTATTTGAAGACGAAAAAGAAAATAAACAAGAAAAGGTAGAGGTAGCCGAGATACCTGAACCTTTATCACCATTGCAAAAAGATATATTAGAATTAATGAATGCCGAAGAAATAAGTGCACTGGAGCTATGCGAACAATTAATACGAGCTGGTAAAATATCAGATGAAAGATTCACAACGAATAAGCCAAAAGCATATGGACAAGTATGCTTACTATTAGAAGGTTTTGTGACGGAAGGGAAGCTTACTTTTATCAAGAATGATGAGAAAAGAGATAGGGTATATAAAGTGAAACTTTAATCAGCGGGGGGCATCCCCCACTGATTATTATCCCGCACCAATCGGGCGTTAATGCGGGATAAAATGAAAGAAGAAGTTTCTAACATATAAGTTGTACAGGGTATAGTAAAGAAATAAGAATGAAGCATCATTAAGCATGTAAAGAAAAGTTAAAGTTATGTAGGGACTAGGTTTAAATGGCCTAGTCCTTTATATAAGTGGGAAATGTAAAAAATATTTTTTATTCGGCTTTTTCTTCGCGCTGTCATGTTATCTTTTAATAAAGCAATAAATGAAACTAAAACTTAATCATGTGAGGTTAGTTATAAATGATAAAGAAATTTACTAGAGTAATATTAACTGCAGTTATGCCAATCGGTCTTTTTACCGGTTGTGGGACTACTGAAAAAACTGAAGTACAAGAGCCGAAAGCGGTACAAACGGAGCAAAAGGACTATATGGATTACTCATATGGTAGCGCGGGTATATTAGTAAGCGGAAAAGCGAAAGAACGTCAACAGTACGAAATTGGGTATATTGACGATAATATGTTAATTGGAATTAATGAAAACATTGAGGACTGTATTACATTAGACAATAAAGATGAAGCAGGTTACATTTGGAAACAAATAGAGCGCGGATCTATTATTGAAGTGCAATACGGTAAGGACCGCAACGACATCGTAGGCGTACAATTAGTAGGAGATCGTGAGCCATACGAAATTAGTGACAAGCTAGATCGAAATACGATAAACGAGATTGTTGGAAAAGTTAAAGGTAATTTGTAATAGATGTATTTCGCTAGTATATGATCTATTATCATGAAATGGCGAATCGCATACATAGAATTTGGAATCAACGGCATTTTTAATATAAAAATGCCGTTGATTTATGTTAAAAAGTAAATGCTATTTTTTCCGGCTATTTGTGGGGCCCGTAAACGCCCGATTGGTGTAGGCTAATAATCAGCGGGGGGATGAGCAAAACCCTCACTGATCAAAGTTTCACTTTATAGCCTTGTAGAAAAACACGTATTAAAAAATACACAAATGAATTATTCTTCTTTTAGTTTTGATGATCGTCGTAAGGTCATTGCCCAGAATAAAAGAGCACAAGCACTAACGGATGCACCTAATATACAAACTCCGTTCCATCCGTAGCTTGCATAAATGTTTGTGGAAAGAATGGCACCTGTAGCACTGCCGATAGAATAGAAAATCATATAACTAGCAGTGAGCCGACTTCTTGCTTCAGGACGCACTGTGAAAAGTATACTTTGGTTCGTGACATGTACAGCTTGCACAGCTAAATCTAAAAGGATAACGCCGGTAACAAGTAGGAATAGAGAATGGTTCATTAATTTAATGAGGAGCCATGAAAGTAATAATAAGGATAAGGCTATGCCAGTAGTTCTTTCTCTGAATCCGCGATCAGCAAGTTGTCCGGCCTTAGTGGCAGCTAATGCACCAGCAACTCCAGCAAGACCAAATGCTCCGATAGCTGTATGTGATAGATTATATGGTGCAGCACTTAAAGGTAAAACTAATGAAGTCCATAAAATACTGAATGAAGTGAAAATGAGCAATGCTAATATTCCGCGAATGCGTAAGAGGCGCTCTTCTACAAATAATAAGAGAACGGAATGTAATAATTTACGATAGGTCATAGCTGTTTTTTTATGTTCAAGATTAGGTAAATTACGATATAACAAACCAATTACGAAGAGCATAAGTACAGCAGAGGTAAGATAAACGGAACGCCATCCAGCTAGATCTGTTAATGTTCCGGCAAATGTACGTGCAAGTAGAATTCCTATTACGACACCACTCGTGACGAAACCTACTATTCGCCCACGGTCTTTTGGATTAGCTAAAATGGATGCGTAAGCAACGAGTGTCTGCGTAACAGTTGCAAGAATTCCGACTAAGGCCATACCTATAAAAAGTACGGTACTTGAAGGAGCGACTCCGATCACAATTAAAGCGAAAACGGATAAAAGCATTTGAACAATAATAAGTCTTTTTTGGTTTAATAAATCACCAAGTGGAACTAATAAAAGTAATCCGAGTGCATAACAAACTTGAGTAATAGTAATAACGACACCAATAGTTGAATGGTTGATCTTAAACTCATTGGATAAAGAATCAAGTAGAGGGTGAGCGAAGTATATATTCGCCACAGCCATCCCACAAGCTATTGAAAATAATAGAATTATATAGCGGGGCATGATTGTATTGATAGGGAGTTGAAACTGATCATTATTCTGAGTAAGAGCAGTTGTCATTTTTTCTTTAGCATCCATAATATCATCTCCTTTTGTCTTTGAAATAATGTACCGAACGGTATGTTATTTCTTAAATAAAATATAATCAGGGATAAGTTAATATGTCAAATGAATTGTAAAGTGATTTCAGTTTTTTTGACATATTATTTATAATTTAATACGATATATAATATACTGATTGGTACATAAAAACGTGATTTGTAATTTAGAAAACAGGTGAAAAAAGAGGAGGGGTTAAATGGCTCGACTACGCGAATTTGATAAAGAAAAAGCTTTGGATGCTGCTATGCAACTTTTTTGGGAGAAAGGATACGCTGCTACTTCATTAAGTGATCTAACTGCTAAAATGGAAATACAAAGACCGAGTTTATATGCGGCATTTGGTGATAAAGAAGGGCTGTTTGAAGCTGCATTACGGAGATACATAAATATACATGCGACCAGCATTCGAACAAAACTTCAAAAAGAACGATCTGTAAAAGAGGCCATTCGTACATTTTTTGAAAATATGGTGGAAGAGGAATATAAAAGAGAATCAAATAAAGGCTGTTTTTGTATTAACACAATGGTTGAGCTTTCTCCTCATAATGAAAAATTTGAAGTGTTGACTAGAGAACATCAAATGTACCTTGCAATTATATTTCAAGAATTAATCGCCAAAGGTATTCAGTCTGGAGAACTGCAAAGTGATGTGAATGCTAAAGCATTGGCGCAAACGCTAGTCACTTCATTAATTGGATTAACAGTGTTAATGAAATCTCGCCCAGAACGTTCAGTTGTAGATAATACGGTATGTATCATATTATCGTTACTAAAATAAATATTTCAATCAACTATGTCGATTATAGACACTCTTATTTATAAACTTTCAACCTTAAGCACTGAATTGTCTATGAAGGCAACAAGTGCTTTTTGTTTTCGGGTAAATATGAGCAGGTGAATCATAATGGTTGTCTGCAATGTATGAAGATTGTTGGAGACATTTGTAATTAGATATCAGATAAGAGGGGAATGAAAACACTATATAAGCCCCTTCAAAGCCCCTCATAAGCACCTACCAAGTAATAAATCATTAAGAAAAAACAAAAACAAAAACAACTACAAGAACAACTACAAGAACAAAACAAGTGCGAAAAAATAAAACCGGCGTAGTAGTAGTAAAAAAAATTGGAAATCGAATGCCAAAACCGTTTACTCATTCCTATATTTATATTGAAGGATTGGAATTTTCCTTTTTACTAGTAAAGAGCGGGAGGGAAACTGATGGCAGTGTACCGTAATGTGCAGGTGAACTTTTGGCAAGATGAATTCATTTTAGATTTAACGCCAGAAGAGCGTTATTTTTACATATATTTGTTAACTGGTACGAAGACGAAGCAATGTGGTATTTACATATTACCGAAGCGTTTGGCAGAGCTTGAGACTGGTTACAGTATGGAGACTGTTGAGAAGTTATTGAACCGGTTTGTGGAATACGGGAAGATTTTATATGATGCGGAAACGAAAGAGTTATTCATTATGAATTGGCTACACTATAATCCTATTTTTAATGCGAACATAGAGAAATGTGTATTACGTGAGCTGAAAATGGTGAAAAGTAAAGAGTTCCTACATAAGTTTTTGCGTAAGTGTCTTGAAGAAGAATGCAAGATTCCATTATTACTTCAGTATTTTGGTATGCCAGAGGAAGAGGTTAGTAGTAATTCACAACAAGGGATTATTCAAGAGAATGAAGAGGCAGAAGAGGTAGAAATAGAAATAGTAGAGGATGCCACTCCGCAAAGTGAAGTCTACAAATTTTACGAACAAAATATAAGTAGTCTAACTCCATATATCGTGAAGGAATTAAAGGAATGGATGCAAAGGATTTCAGGAGATAGAGTACTAGAGGCACTTAAAATTGCGTTTGAAAATAATAAGGGAACGTTCGCTTATGTAAAGGCGATTTTGAGGAATTGGTGTAAGAAAGGACGAGTAAAATTCAGTAAAGGAAAGGACGTAGTGCGTACGAGAGCGGTATTCAGTTTGTATGATCCATAGTATGAGAGAGCAAGGATTTTTTCTTTTCTAAAAGGTTCTTTCACGATAGAAGCGAATAGTTTGAGAAAGGAGGGGTTATATGGATATGGAAGTCGTCATAAAGAAGAAACGAATTAGGGGTAAGAGAATTTTTATTTGGTCTAGTAGTATCGTTCTTTTGTTAGTTATTTGTGCTGCGATTTTTTTGAACTTGTATACGCTTAGATCTATGCCGAAGATAGATGGAACGATAAGTCTCGATGATTTACAACATGCTGTTACGGTGAAGCGGGATGGTAAAGGTGTACCGCATATTAAAGCGGAAAATGCGCATGATTTATATTTCTCGCAAGGGTATGTACAAGCGCAAGATCGTTTGTTCCAAATGGATTTAAGTAGAAGGCAAGCTTCTGGAATGTTAAGTGAGGTTGTTGGGGAAGCAGCTGTTGATAGGGATAAGTTGTTTCGAACGCTCGGTTTACGGCGAGCGGCAGAAGCGTCTGTTAGTCAATATGATGGGGAAGCGAAATACGCTTTGCAGTCATTTGCTGATGGAGTGAACGCTTTTATACGCGAGGCGAAACAGGAAAAAATATTGCCGGTTGAGTTTACTTTACTAGGCTATGAGCCTGCTGAATGGTCAATTGTGGATTCTTTAACGATTGGAAAGTATATGGCGTTTGATTTGGGCGGACATTGGCACGGGCAGGCATTTCGATATTGGGCGCTGAAAAACCTACCGAAAGAGCAAGCAAATGAGCTATTTCCTACATATCCGAAAGATGCGCCTAGATTGCTAGCTGAACTGAAAAATACAAATGTGAATGTAGCACAAAGTTTTGCAAAAACGGTAATTCCGCCTGAGTTTAATGGTAGTAATAATTGGGTTATAAGCGGTGAGAAGAGTGCGTCTGGTAAGCCGATTTTAGCGGATGATCCTCATTTATCTCTTGCGACGCCTTCTATTTGGTATCAATCACAACTTGAAATGAAAGATTTACATGTGAGTGGCGTTATTTTTGCGGGAGTGCCAGGTGTTATATTAGGTCATAATGACAAAATAGCATGGGGCGTTACGAATACAGGTCCTGATGTGCAAGATTTATATATTGAGAAGAAAAATCCTAATAATGAAAATGAATTTTTGTATAACGATAAGTGGGAAAAAGCTACAGTTGTTGATGAATCTATTAAAGTAAAAGGCGGGAAAACAATTCCTTATAACGTGACTGTTACGAGGCATGGTCCAGTCATTTCAGAGTTTGCGGATAAAGGGAAAGAGAAAACGAAAACAGTATTCGCTTTGAAATGGACTGCTTTGGAGCCTTCCGCTGAATTAAAGGCTGTACTAAATATGAATAAAGCGAAAAATTGGGATGAGTTTGAAACTGCACTTCAAGACTTTCATACACCAACTCAAAACTTTGTATTTGCATCAAACGACGGCACAATTGCTTATAAAGCGAATGGAAATATACCAGTGCGTAAAAAAGGTGATGGTAGTTTGCCAGTGCCAGGATGGACAGATGAATATGAATGGGAAGGTTATATCCCGTTTGATCAGCTTCCAAAAGTAATAAATCCAAAACAAGGGTTTATTTCAACTGCAAATAATAAGATTGTTGATGATAATTATCCATACCATATTAGTAATACGTGGGCGCAACCATATAGACAAATGCGTATTCAAGAGTTTTTACAAGAGAAGGAAAAATATACGGTGAAAGATTTAGAAGATTTACAGATGGATCAAAAAAATTTATACGGGAAAGAATTTGCTCCTATATTTTTAAAGGAGTTAAATAAAGCATCTTTAAATGAAGTAGAGAAAGAAGGCGTAAAACAATTAACAAAGTGGAATTATTACGATAGTAAAGATGAAGCGGCACCGTTAATATACCATTTGTTAATGAAAGAAATTTCGAATACGTTATTTTCAAAAGAAATACCGAAAGATGTGATGGAGTTATTTGAAGGGAAGTCACAAGTTGTTGATGAATTGATTCGAAAACAAGTAGCAGGAGAAAATAGCGCTTGGTTTACGAAGTACGGAGGTTTCACGAAAGTTGTGCATACATCGTACGAGAATGTAATGAAGAAATTACAGAAGGAATATGGACCCGATGTTGCAGAGTGGAAGTGGGGCGATTACCATCAACTTGCTTTTACGCATCCAATTTCGAAATCATCTAGTATGTTAGCATTACTTGCATTTAATCGTGAGAAAGCAGTTCCGATAGGCGGAAGTCAAGTTACCGTTCAAGCAGCGAGTTACGGAGATAACGGTATTGTAAATCATGGTGCTTCTTGGAGATTTGTTATTGATACGAAAGATATGTCAAACGGTTATCATATAGTAGGACCGGGGCAGTCGGGACATTTTAGAAGCGATTGGTATCATGATCAAATAGATGATTGGGTCAATGGAGATTATCATAAGACTACTTTAAATACAGACGGAATTGAAGGAAAAGTATTAACTTTAAAGCCGCGATAATGTTAGAAGAGACTTTTACTATATGTAAGGGTCTCTTTTGAAATTTTCCCTACTATTTTTAGGAGGCTGATATGAATAAATAATGAATGAGGTTGAACAGTATTTCTTTTAATAAAAATTCCACTTCATATATTTCTGGAATATATGTGTAATGTTGTATAAAATAATTAATAATGCCAAAAATTACAGGGAGGAAAGTTATGAAGAAAAATAAGAGTTTAGTAAGTATTTTAGGAGTGTGTATCATGTTGTTTTCTTTTTGTTTCCAAGGAAAGGTACAGGCGGATGTAAATACTGTTCAATCTGGAAAAATAAAATCAGGAAACGTAACGGTATGGGAAGTAGGCAATGTAGCGAAAGTGTTAGCAGATGTGGAGCGTTTGAATTTAAATACGGTGAATGTACCGATCCAAGTTGATATTCCGAATGTGAATTCTGCTAATATGGTAATTAATCAGGCGCAAAAGAAACAAGCTATTATTTTAATTCAAGAATTATTAAAGCGTAATATTCAAGTTATAGTGGAGCCGTTCCCGTTTATTCAGCAAGGAAATATTGGAGAGACGGAATGGAACCCGAGTAATATTAACGATTTCTTCTGGAATTGGAAAACGGTTGTTTTACAAGATATTTTTGATTCCATTACTAGTAAATACAATGTGTATGGACTCAAGATTGCTTCTAATTTCGTGAATATGGAATATGCAGAAGGATACTGGAGCGATACAATTGATTTTGTTCGTAAACAGTATAAAGGAAATGTTTTGTATCAAATGAACTGGTGGTTAACTGCAAGCTTTGATCCATCTTATGAAGCGAAGTTTCTGGAAAAAATAAATCGCCCGTATTTAAAAAAGGTGGACATCGTAAGTATTGATAGTTGGTTTGAAGTTTCAGGAAAAAGAAATCCATCGTACGAAGAAGTAAAACAAAGTTTATTTGCGACGACAGTATATAATCGTGGCCAAAATGTCGTGCAGCAACTTGAGAAATTACATAAAACAACAGGAAAGCCAGTGTATTTTGGTGGATTTAACGTTCCAGCACGTGAACTTGGACTGCAAAATCCGTGGAACCCAGATGTTACGAATGTGTTTTCAAAAGATGTACAACTTAACGGGTGGCGTGCTTACCGTGATGTATTAGAACCGAAGCCGTATTTTAAAGGGTTTTCAATATGGTTTATTGGCTCAAATGATAGTAATCATTCATATCAAATACATAGTAAAGAAGCAGAGGCAGTTATTAATGGATGGTATCGAAAATAATTTTTATAAAATAGGTAAGTTTTAGAATCTATTACATATATTTTAGTGAAAGGCCTTTCACCATCTTATCACCTAGGGGGCAATCATAATGAAATTTTTGTCTTACCTTACAGTAATATTGGTGATTCTTGGCGGTTTGAATTGGTTGTTTGTGGCGTTAGATTACAATGTAGTTGAGAAATGGTTTGGTTCTATGCCGGCGCTTGTGGACACTATTTATTGGCTCTTTGGTCTTTCTGCTATTTATCAAATTTTTGATCGGTTCTTTACGAACAATTAGCTATTATTCTTTTATTATTAGAGTGTTAAGTACGATTATGTACTTAACACTTTTTTGTATGTTTATATATAGTATGCACGTGCAAGCGATTCCATTGCGTCTTGCACCGTAATAATAGAAAACAAATTGACCGTGTCTTGTATTGTGAGGTATAATTCAGAAAGTTTAAAAATTAATAAAAATGAGAAATAAGGAGGTCATCTGGGTGATGGAGAGAGTGTATAATTTTTCAGCTGGACCATCTATACTCCCTTTGCCAGTTTTAGAGAAAGTGCAAAAGGAGCTTGTAAATTATAACGGGACAGGCATGTCTATTATGGAAATGAGTCATCGATCTTCTTATTTTCAAAGTATTATAGAGGAAGCGAGTAGCTTGCTTCGTGAATTAATGAACATTCCTGATGAGTATGAAGTTTTATTTTTACAAGGTGGTGCGTCATTACAATTTTCTATGATACCGTTAAATTTAATGAGTGCGTATAAAAAAGCTGGGTACGTACTGACAGGTTCATGGTCTAAAAAGGCGCTGCAAGAAGCTGAAAAAGTTGGAGAAGTGCAAGTGATTGCTTCTTCTGAAAAAGAGAAGTTTACTACAATTCCTAAACTGGATGGTTTACTAGGCGATGAAAAACTAGATTATGTACATATAACAACGAACAATACAATTGAGGGGACGAAATATGTGGACATTCCACATGTAGATAAAGTACCGCTCGTTGCGGATATGTCCTCAAATATTTTATCAGAACAATATGATGTTTCGAAGTTTGGTCTTATATATGCGGGAGCGCAAAAGAATTTAGGGCCAGCGGGCTTAACGATTGCAATTATAAAAAGAGATTTAATTGGAGGAGCAGATCGCTCTTGTCCTACGATGTTAAACTATGAAACTTACAGCAAAAATAACTCCTTATATAATACACCGCCGTCCTTTAGTATTTACGTAACAAAACTTGTATTAGAGTGGCTGAAAGAGCAAGGCGGGATATCTGCGATTGAAGAACAGAATAGAATGAAATCTTCACTTCTTTACAATTTCTTAGATGAATCAAAATTGTTTACTTCACCAGTTGATCCTACATATCGATCACTTATGAATATTCCGTTTACAACACCGTCAGAAGAGCTGAACAATCAATTTTTACAAAATGCAAAAGAACGTGGTTTCGTTACGCTAAAAGGACATCGCTCAGTCGGTGGTATGCGCGCTAGTATTTACAATGCGATGCCAGTACACGGTGTACAGCAATTAGTAAATTATATGAAGGAATTTGAGCTTGAGAATAGATAGGGAGATGGGGATATGTTTCGTGTTCAAACGTTAAATCAAATTGCGGAAAAGGGTTTGCAAATTTTTGATGGAAATCGGTATGAAATTGGAGACAAAATAGGTCATCCAGATGGTATTTTACTTCGAAGCTATTCTTTACATCAAGAAGCGTTTTCAGAAGATTTAAAGGCAATTGCAAGAGCTGGTGCCGGTGTAAATAATATTCCTGTTGAGCGTTGTACAGAAAAAGGGATTGTAGTATTTAATACGCCAGGGGCTAATGCTAATGCAGTGAAGGAACTTATTATCGCAAGTCTTATTATGTCTTCCCGTAATATTATAAACGGAGTGAGCTGGACGAAAGAGTTGGATGGAGAAGAAGTACCACAGCTTGTTGAAGCTGGGAAGAAGCAATTCGTTGGATCAGAGATTGCGGGGAAACGTTTAGGTGTTATCGGTCTTGGTGCAATCGGTGCTTTAGTTGCGAACGATGCGTTAGCTTTAGGGATGGATGTTGTCGGATACGATCCGTATATATCTGTTGAAACAGCATGGCGTCTTTCTACACATGTGCAAAGAGCATTTAGTTTAGATGAAATTTTTACAACTTGTGATTATATTACACTGCATATTCCACTTACGAACCAAACGAAAGGGATTGTTGGTGAACACGCTATAGAGACGATGAAAAAAGGAATGCGTCTATTCAATTTCTCAAGAGGAGAACTTGTAGATGAAAATGCTCTTCAAAAAGCGTTAGAAGAAGATATTATTACACATTACGTAACAGATTTCCCGAATGAAAATGTAATAAAGATGAAAAATGTAACAGCGACGCCTCATCTTGGTGCATCTACGTCTGAGTCTGAAGAAAATTGTGCAGTAATGGCAGCTCGTCAATTACGTGAATATTTAGAGACAGGAAATATTCGTAATTCAGTAAACTATCCAAACGTAGAACTTCCGTATATCGGAAAGAAACGTATTACAATAATGCATCAAAACGTTCCGAACATGGTAGGACAAATTACAGGATGCTTAGCAGAACATCATATTAATATTGCCGATATGATTAATCGTAGTAAACATTCTTGGGCATACACAATGATTGATATTGATAACGGAATTGATGATATAATAAAAGAGAATATTGTGGAAAATATAAGCAAAATTACAGGTGTTGTAGCCGTTCGAATGATTGTGTAAAGGAGAGAGAAACTTGGCAAAAATCCGACCGTTTCGGGCCATTCGTCCAGTAGAAGAAAAAGCAGTAGAAGTTGCAGCTTTACCGTATGACGTATTAAATAGTGAAGAGGCAAGAGAAGTTGTAAAAGGGAATCCATATTCTTTTTTACATGTCGATAAAGCAGAAATCGATTTAGATCCGGCACTTTCACCGTACGATGATCGCGTATATGAAAAAGCGGGTGAAAATTTAAAGCAATTTATACAAGAAGAAGTGTTCATTCAAGATGAAGAGCCAGCACTATACATTTATGAACTGACGATGCAAGGAAGAACGCAGTCAGGCCTGGTTGTTTGTACATCAATTGATGAGTATGAGGATGATACAATTAAAAAACATGAGCGAACGCGTCATGAGAAAGAACAAGATCGTATTCGCCACGTAGATGTGTGTGACGCAAATACGGGACCTATCTTTTTAACGTATCGTACAAAAGAAGAAGTGAAACGCTTAATTGCAAGCTGGAAAGAAGAACATGCGCCTATTTATAAATTTACGGGAGAAGACGGAGTCGAGCATGTTGCATGGAAGATTGAAGATGAAGATGTGATTGCGAAATTAGTAGCAGCATTTGAAGAGATTCCTAATCTATATATTGCGGATGGACATCACCGCTCAGCATCAGCGGCAAAAGTTGGTCTAATGCGGAGAGAACAATATCCGCATTACACAGGAGAAGAGGAATTTAATTTCTTCTTATCTGTTTTATTCCCTCATGATGAACTTTCTATTTGGGACTATAACCGAGTTGTGAAAGATTTAAATGGCCTATCAGAAGAACAGTTTTTAAAACAAATTGCACAATACTTTTATGTAGAAGAAGCAGGGATTTCTCCATATAAACCAAATGAGCCAAAAACATTTGGTATGTATGTAAACGAGAAGTGGTATAAGATCACAGTGAAAGAGGAAACGTTTGATGCGAATGATCTCGTTAAAGGTTTAGATGTATCTATCCTGCAAGATCATTTATTAAGCCAAGTACTTGAAATACATGATCCGCGCTCTGATTCACGCATTGATTTTGTCGGAGGAATCCGCGGATTAGAAGAACTAGAACGCCTTGTAAATAGCGGTGAATATAAAGCAGCATTCGCATTATATCCGACATCAATGGAAGCTTTATTAGCAATTGCTGACGCTGGAGAAGTAATGCCGCCAAAATCAACGTGGTTTGAACCGAAACTACGTAGCGGGTTGTTTGTTCATTCGTTAAAGTAAAGTGAAACTTTAATCAGTGGGGGTTTTGTCCATCCCCACTGATTATTAGTTGAACCAATCGGGCATTTACGGGTAGTTATCTCCCACCTAGGTTTCTCGCATTCGGGAGTCTTACTGACCGTTAATGCGGGATAAATATAGACTTCTATAGTTTAGAAAAACCGAAATGATTTTTAGTTTCGGTTTTTCTTATATAACAAAGGGAACAGGAGTTTAGTTAATTGTGAACTGTTTTTTGAGGAGGGGTATCGATGAAATTGCAAGTAGGCGAAAAAATCACCTTTGAGCGAACTTTTACAAAAGAAGATGTTGTTTTATTTACAGAAGTATCTAAGGATGAGGGAATTCATCATGTTACACCGGATGAGCAAGGGAGATTTGTTGTACAAGGGCTGTTAACATCAACACTGCCCACAAAAATTGGCGGTGATCATAATGTATTAGCTCGTAAGATGGATTTTGAATTTTTACGCCCTGTTTTTAGCGGGGATACGATTCGTTGTGATGTAATTATTGAACAATTTGAACCCGATGAAAAAAATCGTACAAAGATTATTGCGATGTTTACATGTATGAATCAACTTGAAAAAGAAGTATTGAAGGGGAGTTTTTCAGGGATTATTCTTTAAATTAGTAGGAGAAGGAACCAAATGGATGTAATAAATAAGTGGGGGTGAAAAACCCCCACTTATTTATAGTTTCACTTTATTCCACACCACTTTCTAAAATACGGAAAGATCCATTTTCACAATCAATTTCTGCCATCGCACCGTAAGGTAAAATAAACTTTGGTTCGGTATGGCCAAAATTTAAATTATAAAGAATCGGCAAATCTTCTAAATTATGCTCCTTCATAACTTTCAGTATTTCGTGCTTATATTCTTCATAATATGTTTCGTCTTTTGGTTTACCAAAGATGATACCCTTTGTTTTTTGCAGAATGCCTTGCGCTGCATAATTCCGCAACCAATACTTTATATAACTTGGTTCTGGATGATCTTCAGATGTTTCAAAGAAAAGGATACTATTCTCCCAATGTTTTTTCTCAGGCCAAAGTTCCGTTCCTTTTGCAAATTCCAGTACTTCAATGCAACCACCAATTAAGCGCCCTTGTATAGTGGTAGAGCCTTGAAGTAGCTCATATCCATTGTTTTGCTGCATTGTACGCCGTTTATTCTTATTCATCTCTATCCATTCTAAACGCTCACTCGTCCATTCAAGAGATGGTTGAATCTCGCCAATAGTTTCATTTGAAAAGAGAGTCCGATTTACCATTTCAATTGTATATGAATCCATCGCTACATTTTCGGCAAAATCGGTTAAAATTGCTGGACCGTAAAAAGAGGAAATTCCTGCTTTATGACAAAACAAGTGCGAAACGGTATCGTCAGAGTACCCCATAAAGATTTTCGGATTTTCACGTATCACATTAAAATCAATATAAGGTAGTAAACGGATGCTATCTTCGCCACCAATATTCGTAATAATTGCTTTAACACGCGTATCTTTAAATGCTGTCATTAAATCTTCCGCACGAGCTTGTGGATTTTTATAAAGGTATTCACTACCTTTTAAACTATTTGGCATTGAGATAACTTTAAGACCGAATACTTCTTCTAATCTCTTTACTCCTTGCTCATAACGCCATCTTAGCTTAGAATCACCCGCTCCTCCCCATGAAGCGCTTACTGTTGCTACAATATCTCCTGCCTGTAATCTTTTTGGTTTTATTAACATATGAATTCCGCCCCTACATAATGTAATGAACTACGATTATACAAACCGTAGAATTGAAGAACATTGTATATGACATTAGTTTCTCCATCATCAACAAATACACCTGCTGTCATTTAAGAATCTAGCATCAGTGTTGGATATAGGAATAATCTACACTGCCTTTTTTATTTAACTTTATATGAAAGTCACAAGTGTAAGAATCGTATACTTTATATTTGAATATTACAGTATATAACATCGCGTGAGAAAAGTGGTTGTTATTTTTATGACCTGTAACTATATTGATTACAGGTTGATCGTAGCCAATCAAACAAATAAAATCATCATGAATGGAGATGTTTCATAATGGGTATGAAAAAAATAATTTTAGCAGGTGCTTTAGGTATCGCAGCATTATCAGGAACGAATTTACCAGGATTAGAAGTAACAAAAGCGAGTGCAGCTTCTATTGAATCGAATTTCTCGACGTTAGAAGGACGAGTAATAGAAGTAGATAATGGTGTGATTGTAGTAAAATCTAAGCAATACGAAGAACCTGTTAGTGTATATATGGATTCACTTTCAAACGTGAAAGTAGGAGATGAAGTAAAAGCTACTGGATCTATGATGCGTAATTTTACAGAATATATGGTTGCAACTGCAGTTGAGAATACAACAAACAAGTTAGGTATGCACATGAAAGAAGATGGCTCACCTGATTATGTGATTGGAGAAGTATCAAAAGTAGGAACGATGGAAGATGAGGGAGACAGTGCTACTAAATATGTCGTTGTTCAGTATCCATCAGTAAATGGAAAGAAATCTATTATTGAAGTGTACCTTACAAAGGGACAAGTATTTAATACGGGTGAGAAAGTGAAAATTGATATGAAGTATGTGGGCTGGGGTGGAAGTTCTATTAACTGGAACACAACGGATCATATCGAAAAGGTTTATGAGGTAAAGAGCAACGTTGAAAATAATGATGATGTTTGGATTTGGTCTTAATAAGGCGAGTATAAGTCGTTATTTGCAATTTACTCTAAACAATAAATGTAAAAACTAAATGTATCATGCAGTACCCATTAAATTATCATGTGTATGACAATTTGATGGGTATTTTTTATTTTGTGTTTTTTTGAGAATAAGGGATTTCCGATTAGAATATGATGTTTAAATCGGAGCGAATTTAAAAAATCCAATAATGAAAGAGGTGTTTACATATGGAGCGAGATGAGAATTATTTACGAGCTAAAAAAAGAGTGGAGAATTTACAAGCATTTTACATTCATTTAACGGTCTATATACTAGTGAACTTAATGCTTTTTTTCATAAATATAAGCTCTGATTCAAGTAAATTATGGTTTTTATATCCACTTGGAGGTTGGGGGATCGGTATCGTTATACACGGTTTGACAACTTTTCCATTTGGGATATTCGGAAAAGAGTGGGAAGAACGAAAGATTAAAGAATATATGGAGAAAGATAAGTAAACCCATTTTGATCATTCTATTTTCAAAATAATACTGAGGATGGGGCTTCCGTTTAGAAAAATAGGATATAAAGCAGCAAGGTGTTACGCTTGTAGTAAAGACCTTACGGAGGATTTTCATTCATTTAAAAAAACAAAGATGTGAAGTCTCTTCTATGACTTCGCATCTTTGTTTTTTTCTGTTTAGAAGGATTAATGAGCCATTCTCGTATTCACATAAGCGGCGAATATAACATGTCCAATGATAATAACAGGAGAAATATTCTTGTAAACGAGGTAATAGTGATAGAGAAGCGAAGGGATTCATCGCTACACCTCTAAAATAAATTCATGTACATTCTATAAATCTTTGAGCTCTTTTAGAAAGTTTCCGATCTTTCAGCCATATAATCGATGATTCAGACTCATAAGGGAAATCTATTAAATCTACTATTTTTATAAATTCTTGTGGGATATGAGATACAGCGCTTTTCGGCAAGATAGAGGCGCCGATTCCAGTCATGATAAGCATAAGAATAAATGCTGAGTCAGGACATTCACATGCTACATTTAACTTTATACCAAGGTGTTTGCATTCATCGATGACGAGCTGATGATAGCTGTTTTCTTTATCTTTATGTAAAAGTAAAAGGGGAATATGACTTAACTCGGTTAGAGGGATTGGAAGGTGTGAATGATATAGTTCCCATTTAGCAGGCATGACTAATACGAAAGGTTCTTTTGATAAACAAATACTAGAAAAAATATCTTTATTAAAGGGTGTACGTAAGATAGCGAGTTCGATATACCGATTTTCTAATTGCTCTATTAAGTATAAAGGGCCACCTTCCCATATTTTTAAGTTCACATTTGGATAGTTATCTTGAAAATAGCGGATTTTTTCAGAGAGAAAAGGAATGCAAGAATGAAATGCTCCAATAGATAGTTTGCCCCTTAGCCCTTCACCGGTATCTTTAATTTCCGTAATAGTTTCTTCTAATTGATGAATAATGTTTTTGGCTTTCGTATATAAAATTTTACCTTCTTCAGTCAAATGCATATTTCGACCATTTCTTTCAAATAAGTTTACTGATAATTCTTGTTCTAGTAGCGATAGTTGTCTACTTAGAGGTGGCTGTGCCATATGAAGTCGGTGGGCAGCACGGGTAAGCTGTTTTTCCTCAGCGATTACAATAAAGTAACGAAGTTTTCTTATATCCATGTCAAAGTCCCTTTCTATACCATTTTTGTATACAAAAACAACCTAATAGATAGTTTTCATATAATCTCCCACATGATATCATAAACAAAAAGTTTTAAAAATAGAAAATTCTAAAAATTTAAAAATTTCATTCGATAGATTAATAATTTGAAAATAGATTGTATCGTTTTGAGGGGGGATTTTTATGAAAGTTTCGTTATTTATTACTTGTTTATCAGATATGTTTTTTCCTCAAGTAGGTAAGAGTGTCGTAGAAATTATGAATCAATGTGGAGTGGAACTAGATTTCCCTGAAGGACAGACTTGTTGCGGGCAACCAGCTTACAATAGCGGATATCAAGAAGAAGCAAAACTAGCAGCAAAGCAAATGATCAAAGCATTTGAACATAGTGAATATATTGTGACTCCTTCAGGTTCTTGTGCTAGCATGGTTCATCATTATTATAAAGAGATGTTTAAAGATGATAGTGAATGGTATGAAAAAGCGGTTCATTTAGCGGATAGAACGTATGAGTTGACGGATTTTTTAGTGAATGTACTTGGAAAAAATGATTTGAAATCTAAGCTAGTTGAGAAAGCGGTTTTCCATCAATCTTGTCATATGAGTCGGGCGCTTGGGATAAAAGAGGAACCACTTAAGTTATTATCGCAAGTAGAAGGTTTAGACGTAAAAGAATTACCATATTGCCAAGATTGCTGCGGGTTTGGTGGTACTTTTGCAGTAAAAATGAGCTCGATCTCTGAAACGATGGTTGATGAAAAAATAAAACATATTGAGGCGACAGAAGCCAATCTCTTAATTGGAGCAGATATGGGATGTCTTATGAATATTGGAGGAAGATTGCGCAGGGAAAATAAAAATATTCAAGTGTTACATGTAGCAGAAGTACTGGCGAAGGGGCTGAATAAATGAGTGTGGCGAGGGAACAAGTTTTTTTGAAAAGAGTAGATAAAGCGTTGCACGATCCGCAGATGAGAAGCGCGGTTCCGTTTACACAAGATAGGCTTCGGATGGGACGGGAACAAGCTACACAGGAATTAGGGAATATTGAAGAATGGCGCGAGGCAGCATCTGAAATTCGGATGCATACAATTGAAAATTTAGATAGTTATTTGGAACAATTAGCTACTAATGTTCGAAAAAATGGGGGGCATGTTCATTTTGCTTTCAAAGCAGAAGATGCCGTATCGTATGTTTCTGAAATCGCAAGAAAAAAAGGAGCGAAATCAGTAATTAAGTCAAAGTCCATGGTTTCAGAAGAAATACACCTTAATAAAAAATTAGAAGAGATAGGGGTAAAAGTAGTAGAGTCTGATCTTGGGGAGTACATTATTCAACTAGCTGGAGAAGCTCCATCTCATTTAATCGCCCCAGCCATTCATAAGACGAAGGAACAAGTAGCAGAGCTTTTTTCTAAGGAAGCAGGAAGAAAGATCCCAGTTGATACGAATCAATTACTGCAATTTGCTAGGGAGCAATTGCGTAAAGAGTTTTTAGAAGCTGATATTGGTATTTCTGGTTGTAACTTTGCGGTAGCGGAATCTGGATCAGTTGTTCTTATAAGTAATGAGGGAAATGCTCGTCTTACTACGACATTGCCAAAAGTTCATATTGCTATTATGGGGATGGAACGCCTTGTTCCCACATGGAAAGATCTTGATGTAGTCGTTTCAATGTTAACAAGAAGTGCTACAGGCCAAAAGATTACATCTTATGTAACTGGAATTAATGGAGCGCGTTTACATGAAGATATGGATGGACCTGAAGAATTTCATTTAATTATTCTAGATAATGGCCGTTCTGATATTTTAGGAACTGCTTATGAAGAAGTATTAAAGTGTATAAGGTGCGGAGCTTGTGTAAATGTTTGTCCTGTGTATCGTAATATTGGGGGCCATGCTTATGGAAGTGTTTATAGCGGGCCAATTGGGGCAGTACTAGCGCCTTTATTAGAAGGATATGAAGAATTAAAAGAATTACCTTTTGCATCAAGTTTGTGCGGAGCATGTACAGATGTTTGCCCCGTGAAAATTCCATTACATGACCTTCTCATTGAACACCGTAAAGATGTGGTGGAACAAGGGTTTATAACGAAATTTGAGCAACTGGCCTTTAAAGGTTTCACGTTTATGGCGAGTCATCCATTCGTTTATGAGAAAGCTATTAAAATGGCACACACAGGTTTATCAATATTTGCAAAAGATGGTTATATTGCGAATGGTCCAGGCCCATTAAAAGGGTGGACAGAAAGTAGAGATTTTCCAAAACCTGCGAAACAATCATTCCGTGATTGGTGGAAAAAAGAAATGAGGGATTCATAATATGAATACGGATGTACAACAATCTTTTTTAAACAATATCGCACGGAAACTAAACCGAGAACGTCGCTCGGGGGTTACTCCTCCCAGGTGGAAAAACGATCCACTCAGCCACTTTCCTAAAGAGATAAATCACGAAATTTTAATAGAGCAGTTTATTGCAAACTTGAATATTTTACATACAGAAGTAAGTCATATATACCGTTCAGAAATAGAGAGTGCACTTCAGTATGTTGTACATAAATTTAATGTTCAATCTGCGGTGTATTGGGATGATGATAGATTACATCAGCTTGAAATAGGAAAGTATTTAACAGGAAATTTCGTTTCTCATCGAATTTGGCAAAGTAAAGAAGAGGAAAGAGAACTACGGGATTATGCAGCTCAAGTAGATATGGGAATTACATATGCCGAAATGGGACTCGCTGAGACGGGAACAGTTGTTTTATGGAATGGTGGTGGACGCGGACGTTTAGTTAGCGTTTTGCCAGCAGTTTATGTAGCGATTCTCTCAGAGCATACAATTTATAGACGTTTAACAGAAGGAGTAACCAGAGTTCATGAACAAGTTTCGAATGGATTACCTGCCTGTATTAATTTTATCACTGGGCCTAGCCGGACAGGTGATATTGAGATGGAATTAGCTTTTGGAGTTCATGGTCCTGGAAAGGTTCATGTCATTTTATTAAAGGATTAGAGAGAAAAACAAAAGAATACGAGGGGAGTGGGGGTTTTGATGAAGAATAAATTTCGTTATTATGTCTTTACAATGCTCACGTTTATTACGATGGTGAATTATATTGATCGAGGGGCCATCGCTTATGCGCAGTCTTTCATTATAAAAGAATATGGCTTTGACCCGAAGGAGTGGGGAGCTATATTAGGGTATTTTGGTTACGGTTACATGATTGGTTCTTTATTAGGAGGTATTTTTTCAGATAAAAAGGGGCCGAAATTTGTATGGATCATAGCAGCAACCGCTTGGTCTATTTTTGAAATTGCGACCGCTTTTGCTGGAGAAATAGGGATTGCTGTTTTTGGAGGGTCTGCTTTAATAGGATTTGCTATCTTCCGCGTTTTATTTGGATTAACAGAAGGGCCATCTTTCTCGGTTTCGAATAAGACAGCAGCAAACTGGGCAGCTCCAAAAGAAAGAGCTTTTCTAACATCTCTTGGTTTTGTTGGCGTTCCGTTAGGAGCAGTATTAACTGCACCTGTAGCGGTCTTCTTACTATCTTTTACAAGTTGGAAAATCATGTTTTTTATCCTTGGTACAATTGGGATTGTATGGGCGATTATTTGGTATTTTACTTTTACGAATATGCCTGAGGATCATCCGCGAGTGACAAAAGAAGAACTAGCTGAAATACGAAGTACGGAAGGTGTGCTTCAAGCAGTAAAAGCAGAGAAAGAAACTTCAAAAGAGCCATGGTACTCCTTTTTTAAAGTTCCGACATTCGTTATGGTTACGATAGCATATTTTTGCTTTCAATATATCAATTTTTTAATATTAACTTGGACACCGAAATATTTGCAAGATGTATTCCATTTTCAATTATCTTCCCTTTGGTATCTTGGGATGATTCCTTGGCTTGGAGCATGTATAACATTGCCGCTAGGGGCGAAGCTATCTGATCGTATTTTACGTAAAACAGGGAATCTTCGTTTAGCTCGAACAGGGTTACCAATTATTTCTTTATTACTTACAGCAATATGTTTTAGCTTCATTCCCGTAATGGACAATTATGTAGCTGTATTAGCGCTTATGTCGCTTGGAAATGCGTTTGCTTTTTTACCAAGTTCATTATTTTGGGCAATTATTGTCGATACGGCTGCTCCTGCTTACTCAGGAACATATAGTGGAATTATGCATTTCATCGCTAATATCGCGACAATCTTAGCCCCGACATTAACTGGATATTTAGTTGTAAGTTATGGCTATCCTTCTATGTTTATCGTAGCTGCCATTTTAGCCGCTATTGCAATGGGGGCAATGTTGTTTGTGAAGCCAGGGCAGCAAACGAAGTCTGAAAGCTTATTTAACTGGAGTAGTAAGAAGGGGTTAGAGGAACCTCGTGCTAATTTTGAATAAGTAAAGTTAGGTATAAAAAATGAATTGTATGTATTTGAAGTGAATCCGAATCGTAGTATATGAAAAAACTCCTGAATTTGCATACTAAGTATGCAAATTTAATGGAGTTTTTTTGTTTGAAGAAAAGAGTTCATTGCCCGGAAGAAATAAAGAGAAATGATCAACCAAACAAAATCAACAACATACGGAGGTATAAAATTGTATATAAATCTCTGTAATCAAATGCTTGATGCGAAGTCTATTCGATAGCTTCGCCTATTTGTTTTGTATTCGAAGTTTGTGCGAGTGAGAGTGTTCATATACATTTTTTAGGGTAAATTGCATGTGAAATCAAAACTTTATTTGTAGCACATAATAAATACAGTTGTTATCCTTTTTTAATTACATGTGGATATAGGATAAAGTTGATTTATCATCCTATATTAAAATAAAAATAAACCACTGTTCGATTTGAATATTCCACGATATAATGGTGAGAGTTTATATCTGAAGAAATATTTACATAAGAAGTGAGGTACTGTATGAAAAAAAGAACGACAGACATTATTTTTATTATTATTGGTGCATTCCTTTTTGCTTTAGGTGTCAATTTGTTTGTTATCCCGAATGAGTTCGGTGAAGGCGGGGTAACAGGGATCACGATTATTACTTACTACTTATTTGAGTGGTCACCAGGTTTAGTCAATTTAATTTTAAATGCGATTTTATTAATAGTCGGCTATAAATTTTTAAATAAGATCACAACGATTTATACGATTATTGCTGTAGTTACGAACTCGCTATTCCTTCATTTAACAGAAGGATGGACGATTGCTTCTGATGAAATGCTCGTAAATGCCATTTTCGGTGGAATATTTATCGGATGCGGGATTGGTCTCATCATTCGCGTTGGTGGAACGACAGCAGGTACTACCATCTTAGCGAGGATGACACATAAGTACTTAGGTTGGAGCATTAGCTACGGTCTACTGTTCTTCGATTTAATCGTTGCGTTTTCATCTTATTTCATCATTGGTGCAGAAAAACTGATGCTGACAATTATTATGCTATATGTAGGAACGAAAGTAATGGAATTTGTAATTGAAGGTTTAAATCCGAAAAAGGCCATTACGATTATTTCTGATAACCCGAATGAAATTGCCGGGAAGGTGACTACCTTAATGGGCAGAGGAGTTACTGTGTATTCAGGTCATGGATATTACACGAAAACTCCGAAGGAAATTCTTTATATTGTTATTAATAAACAAGAAGTAGTGAAGCTAAAACGGATTGTTCAAACTACGGATCCGGCTGCGTTCATCGCTATACACGATGTTCGTGACGTATTTGGAGAAGGATTTGTTGATATTTCTAAGGCTTAATAAGAGTTAGAATTAGTTTTTAAAAAGGCAGAAAATGAGCAATATTTTTTATTGAAATAATCTTAATGCGAAAATATGAGAACCTATTTTGAACATTTAATTATCAAGACCTAAATTTTAAAAAAAACAAATAAATTCAAGGACATTATATATTTTATATGACTAATATGTAATGTCCTTTCTTATTCCACAATAATGCCCGTTTGTTGACGATTAATTTTCATTATGCTTTTTGTGCCGAGTCCAATGCTTTTTTTAATTCGTCCGGTTTTTGAGTGCCGATTACCACTGTATTATATTTTAACTTTAACTCAATACCTTTCTTTCCATTCATATTATAGGCCGTTTCACCCTTAAGGTTAAAACGAATTCCCCATCCTCCGAATCTTTTTAGTGGACTGTAAGTAATGCTTTCATAGTGACGTATATTTTTGAAAAGGTACTGTTTATATTGAAAATGAAAAGGAACAAAACGGACATAAAGACCTTTTTCACGGACCTCTACGATCAGCTTCAATACCCCAAGCATTAATACAGGAAAGGCAATCCCAAAAAACAACCACAAAGCAATTAACACACCATTGGGAGCTGGTTTATCTCCAAACGGGGTATCAAGGATAATTTGTTGAATGAATCCATACCACATCAGTGCGGAAATCCCCAATATGAGTATCCATACCCAAATTTGTTGTGGTCGCTGAACCTCACGAAAGATAATACGTTCTTGTTGTTTCATTAATAATCGTCACCTCTTAAATGATTTATTACAGGGAATCCTTTTGGATCCAGTAATATGTATCCTTTGTTGTTATTCTCTATGAGAACCTCTTGTAACTCTCATAGCACTGCACGCCTAAAGCAATTAACGCTCAGTCTAAAGACCTCACAACGCTTTCCGTTACGAGATACGTTAGTTATCTAAATTATACAAATTTTTCTGAATTTGTCATACATATAGAGTTTTATTTTTATTATCTGTATAAGTAATCTAATGTTTATAAGAAAAGAGGATATATGCTCATATATTGAACGTAATATCCTCTTCTTAGTTTAGTCTATTTAAAATCTATTTCAAAATGGATTCTTTTTATTTATCATAAAATATTGGCTTGTAGGTATTATTTATGAACCTTTATTCCAAAGCTACATTATCATACGATCTATTGTACTGTATTGTGGTTCTAATGCGTAGTATCTTTGATAACCTCAATAATTTCACTTAATGGATTTTAAAATTTAGCTCATTGCCATGAAAAAATTAATGCTGTAATTGTTTTTCTTTTTCTTGCAAAAAGTACAATTGTTTCTTAATGTAAGAATGTAGAAGGATGAACAAGAGAGGGTTTAATGAAGATGATACATATTTTATTAGCTGATGATGATAAGCATATTAGAGAGTTATTACATTACCATTTACAAAAAGAGGGGTTTAAAGTTTTTGAAGCGGAAGATGGAAAGGTAGCGCAAGACGTTTTAGAAAAGGAAAATATTCATCTTGCGATAGTAGACATTATGATGCCGTTCGTTGATGGTTATACGTTATGTGAAGAAATACGGAAGTATCATGATATTCCTGTTATTTTATTAACGGCGAAAGATCAGTTAGTTGATAAAGAAAAAGGATTTATTTCTGGTACGGACGATTATATTGTAAAACCATTTGAGCCAGCTGAAGTGATTTTCCGTATGAAAGCATTATTGCGTCGTTATCAAATGCTTAGTGCTGACATTATTACACTTCATGGAACGACAATTGATCGTAAAGGTGTTGAAGTGAAGTGTAACGGGCAGACGATTTTGCTTCCATTAAAGGAATTTGAATTATTATCACAATTAGCTAGTTATCCTGGAAGAACATTTTCAAGAGAAGAGTTAATTGAGCTAGTATGGGGAATGGATTTTGAAGGGGACGAACGAACGGTTGATGTTCATGTAAAACGTCTTAGAGATCGTTTTTCAAAACGAACTGATGATTTTCAAATTACGACAATACGCGGGCTCGGTTATAAGTTGGAGTTGAAATAAGATGAAATCACTGTATTCTAGATTTGTTTTTATGACAGTTGGAATTATGCTACTTAGTAGTATAATTGGCTTTTTATTAACGAATGTGTACTATCAAGTGAAGTTAAAACCGTACAATAGTGAAAAGATTTTAAAGTATGCTGAAGAAGTAAAATCATTATATGAAAAGCAAAGTGAAGAAAATAAAGAGGTATACTTACAGTCTATTGCGAAATTAGGATATGAAATTTATATTGTAGATGACCAAAAGAATGGAAAGCGTATCGGGAATGCGTTTCGTAAAATAAAGATTAGTGATGATACAGTTCATAAAGTATTGCAAGGTGAAACGTTTAATGGCGTTTCCACATATCCAACCCGTTTGTTTATTACAGGATTTTTCGATAATGAATTAATTAATAGTGTAGGTGTCCCATTAAAACATGGTGATAAACAGTACGCTTTATTTATTCGCCCTGATATTCAGCAACAATTTGGCGAGATGAGAATTTTCTTAGCAGTATTACTCGGTTTTATCGTTTTATTAAGTATCATTTTTATAGCGATCGCAGCAGGTTATATTGTTCGTCCCATTCGAACATTTACGAAAGCTACCAAAAAGATTGCAAGTGGTGAATATGATATTGAATTAGATGAAAATCGAAAAGATGAAATTGGTACGCTAGCGACTAATTTTCAAAAGATGACGAAGAGTATAAAAGAATTAGATCAAATGAGACAAGAATTCGTTTCTAACGTTTCTCATGAATTCCAATCGCCACTTTCTTCGATACAAGGTTTTTCGAAAACATTACAGTCGGAGAATATGAGTGAAGAGGAAAGAAAACGTTACTTGAAAATTATTGAGGGCGAAAGTAAGCGGATGTCTAGTTTATGTAAACAGTTACTTACGCTCGCTTCACTAGATAAAGAAGAGAAAGTTTTACAAATTAAAGAGTTTCACCTACAAAAGCAAATTAAAGACGTCATTTTTATGCTCGAATGGAAGTGGCGTGAGAAAGATATAGCTGTTGAATTTGATGTACCGGACATCACTATAAAAGGTGATGAAAACTTACTGCATCAAGTATGGAGCAATATTTTTACGAATAGCATTAAGTTTTCAAACGATGGCGATACGATTGAATTTGTTGTAGAAGAATTAGAATCTAGCGTTATGATCTCTATATCAGACAACGGAATTGGTATGGAAAAAGAAGAAATGGATCGTATATTTGATCGTTTTTACAAAGTAGATACAGCAAGAGCAAGAAACGTAGAAGGTAGTGGTTTAGGATTATCGATTGTGCAGAAGATTGTGGAACTGCATAATGGAAATGTTTCAGTGTATAGTACGAAAGGGGAAGGGACGACCGTTCAGGTTGAGCTTCCGAAATAAATGAAAAGGAAGAGGCTGTTTTGGAACGGCCTCTTTTTTGTCGTTTTTTGTCGGTAAGTCGATATAATTCGAGTTGCGCTGATATAAATTTAACGTACTGTATTTCTGCTATAAAGCCGCACCTTTCCCACGTTCTTCCTTAAAATGGACCCCAAAAGTATCCGCTGTAATTTCATCAGCTTTCGGCAATGCTCGTAATTTCGGATGAAGTAGCCATACGAGAGAAATAAATAAAATCCCGATGCTAGCGAGCGCGAAAATGAGTTGGCTACTATATACATTTGCGGTGTATCCGCCAATTAATGAACCAAGCGGCATAGCGATTGTACCCATACTTCGCATGACAGAGTTGATGCGTCCAATATATTGATTTGGAATTAAAGTTTGACTAATTGTCGCAAATAATATGTTGGTCGCACCAATTGGTATCCAAGCTAGGCCGAATAAAAAAATGGATAACCATTGAAACGGTACAATCGTAGAGAGAAACCAAAAGAAAGCACCAGCCGCAAAGCTAATAATGGAGACACGGCCAACATGACGTTTGCCAACCCATGAACTGAATAAAGCACCGATGAGACTACCTGCTGATATAGCAGCTAAGAAGAAGCCATATGATTTCACGCCTCCTAAAGAATCAGCGAAAGAAGGGAGTATGGCCATCGTCATACCAATTGAAAAATTAGCGACTACTGAACCGATTAAGAATACGCCCATTAATGAACGGAAGACGATCGAAAACCCCTCTTTTAAATCAGTGAAATATTGTTTAGTTGAAAGTGATGTATTGGTTTCTGTTTGCTTTGGCATTTTCAATGAAAAGAACAAAAGGGCAGTAATCGCGAATGTAAAAGAGTCTATTACATATAAAGTGATTGCGCCAAGTAGTGCTACTAATATTCCAGAAAGAGTCGTACAAATTAAATCAATGCCTTGATATGCAAATGAAAAGAGTGAGTTTCCTTTTAATAATTGTGTTTTATGCAGTAGAAGTGGTAAAGCTTTCGATTGTGCGGGATAGGCGAATTGTTCGATAAAGGCTACGATGGGCATAATGATGAGTAGTAGTTGGACTGTTAATAGGTCGAAGTAGTGTGTAATAGGAATGATTAATATAAGAATGCATTGCAGAACTTGTGTGATGACGAGGGTGTTTTTAATTGGCCACCTATCAACGAATGGACCAGTAAGAAATTGAAGTGCAGAAGGTAATAATGTAAGAAAACCAGCTAATCCAGAATAAAAAGGATTGCCACTCAGCTTATATACGAGCCACATTGCGGCGACATAATACAAGCTATCTCCTATGTTTGTAAAAATTCTCCCTAAAAACAATAAGAGGAAATTCCGGTTTTTTAATATGTCCATTTAATCTACTCCTTTATAATAAATTTATTCGGTAAAATAAAATTGACCGTTGTTGTAAAAAAATCGAATTACGATTTTTCTTCTTTTTTAACAAAGCGTTGCATTGCTCGCTCATCGATTTGTAGTGCAGTAGTAGAAATGTAATATGATTTACTATTTGGATCTTTATCCGCGTCTTTTGTGATCTCATTTAATTCAGCCATCAATTCATAAAATTTTTTCACCCACACTTGAAATTGTTCTGGCTTAGCATCAAACTCCCAGCAGGATGAAACATAATTCCACTCAGAGGGGTCTTCGCTTACTTTTCGTAATGTAAAAGCTTCTTCTGGTGCAGCGAGAATATGGCTTTTCGTTCTTTCCGTCATTTGTAAAAAGATTTGGCGACCTGATTCGCTTAATATTTCTAAATGAGGTAATAGTTCTGCGGCAGGGGTAAAGCCTCTAGCGACAGATTGATAAAATTTTTGAACGATGCCATTTTTTTCTTCTGTATAGACGATTTCTATAAAACCATTCTTCTCTAATTCTTTTAAATGATAATGAATTTTCGCCCTTGAAATGCCGAATTTCTCAGATAGTAGTTGCCCTGTATAAGGACGTTCACATAGACGCATCATCATTTCGACTCGTAGTGGATCGCTCATTGCTTTTAGTTGGCTATAAGTAGTTAGTGTGAACATGGGTTTCAAAATGATCAACTCCTTAAATTAAATTACTCGGTCAATATTATTTGACTGAATTGTATCAAGGATTATATTTGTTTTCAATACTTTCAGAAAATTTAATCTTTATTTTTTGATCTTCTGTTCATATTCCGTTCATATTTCTTTTTTATGATAAGTGCATAGAAAGTAAGAGAAGGGAGCGAGCGAAATGTTTTTAGCTCTGCGTGAATTAAAACAATCAAAATTAAGATACGGGTTAATCGGACTTATTATGGTGTTATTATCATTTTTAGTCCTTGTGATTTCAGGATTAGCAAATGGGTTGTCGTATGATAATGCATCGTCAATTCAAAATATGGAGGCAAATAAGTTCGTTTTAGCAGATGATGCGGAAAATAAATTACTTCGTTCACAAATTAAGAAAGATGATGTAGATAACGTAGTAAATCAAGCCGGCGAGAAAGAGGCAGTTCCGTTTCGTGTGAAGATTTCAACTTATGAAAAGAAAGATAGTTCGAAAAAAGTTGATGTCGCTATTTTCTCAAGCGAACGTGATTCATTTTTAGAACCGAAAATTGTAAAAGGTGAGAAATTAGGTACAGCAAACAACGAAATGGTTGCTGACGAATCAATTAAAGAAAAAGGAGTAGATATTGGGGATACAATTATCGATCCTGTTTCAAAGAAAGAATTTAAAATCGTTGGATTTACGAAAGATCAAATGTTTAGCCATACACCAGTCGTTTATGTAAATGAAGACGTATGGGGCTCTATCTCTCAACCAAATCAAAAAGATTATAGTGCAATTGCGCTTAATACAGATAAAGAAATTAAAAATGCACATGTTATCGACAAAAAAGAAGTATTACAAAGCATTCCAGGATTTAAAGAAGAGCAAGGAACATTAACGATGATCATTGCATTCCTACTTGTTATCGCTGCGTTACTAATCGGTGTATTCTTCTACGTAATTACACTGCAAAAAACACAGCAATTAGGTGTATTAAAAGCAATTGGTACAAAGAACACTTATTTAGCAAATAGCTTAGTCGTACAGGCGCTATTCTTATCAGTCGTGGCGATGATAATCAGCATCGTTCTTGTACAAGGGTTAGAACAAATTTTACCAGCAGGTATGCCGTTCTTATTAACGACACCGATGATTGCACAATATGCAGTAATCTTTATCGTAATTAGTATTTTAGGAACACTTATTTCGTTATATCAAGTATTAAAAGTTGATGCATTAGAAGCAATTGGAGGCGGGATGTAATGACTTCATTATTAAAATTAGACAAAGTAAGTAAAGTGTACGGGGAAGGGAATACTGAAGTAACAGCCCTTCATCCGATGTCGCTTGATGTGAAAGCTGGAGAGTTTATCGGAATCGTCGGTCCTTCTGGATCAGGGAAAAGTACATTATTATCAATCGCGGGTGCATTACTATCACCTTCAAAAGGGGATATTTACATTCGTGAGCAAAATATTACGCAGTTATCAGAAAAGGAAATGACAGATATTCGTTTGAAAAAAATCGGATTCATTTTCCAATTTGCAAACCTTGTTCCATATTTAAATGTAAAAGAACAATTACTTTACATTGCAAAGCTAAAAAAAGAAAGTAAACAAGAATCAGAAAAGCGTGCGGATCATTTATTAGCGGCATTTGGATTAGGAGAAAGAAAAAAACATTATCCCAATCAACTATCTGGTGGAGAAAAACAAAGGGTGGCAATCGCTCGTGCTTTCATGAACAACCCAGATTTAATATTAGCTGATGAGCCAACTGCAAGCTTAGATTCAAAACGTGCACGTGAAGTCGTTGAAATGATGAAACGTGAAGTGAAAGAAAGTCAAAAAGCAGCAATTATGATTACACATGATGAAAGAATGCTCGATGTATGTGATCGTATATTGACGCTTAGAGATGGGCAATTGGTATGATGAAAAAGGAACTCTTACGATTGTAAGAGTTCCTTTTTTTATTTAAATTAAAGAGGTTTTATTTATTTTGTTATACATTAACAAGAGGAAGAGGGTGGTATACTTTGTGGAAAGCGGAATAGATTTTCAGGGTCATATTTTGCTTTTATTTTCCGAAGTTTAGCAAAGTTTGATCCGTAATATTCTTGTCCGAAATTTTCGATGTTTTGATCTGGAACATTAACATAAGAACCAGTTACATAAGGTTTTATTAATTGGCGTACTCTTTCAACTGATGCTAGATTTGCAGCCTCTTCGGACTTATCTTTCCAACTAGCAGTCCATTCCGTATAAAATAATGGGCTACGCCAAAAGAAAGCTGTTTTATTGCTAGGTACTTTACTTATAGCACCTCCCCAATTAATAAAAAAGAAATTAGCTTCTGTTCCAGTAGCTTCTTCTAAAAATTGTTTCATAATTGAAATAGGCTCTTCCGGCCAAAGGTTAAGTGCCCAAGCCGAAGAAAACTTAACGCTCTGATCAGATCGACCAGGGATTGGCTCATCTGGATCTAAGAAATCTATAGCGGCTGGATAGGGTAATTCTTCTATAACAATTTGTGTTGGAGTTCCAGCACTTGTTAAAGGTTCTAATAAGCTTATAAGCTCGTTTTTTGAACCTAAAAAAATACCTTCTGCATGACAAAGTCCATTTATTTTGCTGTAAATTTCAAGTAGGCATCCTAATCGTGAATCTACAAAAGGTGCCCATTCTTGCCAAACTTTGAAAACAGTTTCTAACTGATCCCATGGCCAAATGATATTGAAGACTGTGGCAGTTTTAGGAGCACGGTGAAGCTTCAATGTATATTCAGTATTGTATCCGAAATTTCCACCGCCACCACCTCTAGAAGCCCATAATAAATCTTTATTGCAACATGGATCTGCTTGGATGATTCGGCCTGTCGCATCTACTGTTTCCAAAGCAATAAGGTTATCACTTATTAGACCGATTGTTCGTGAAACTACACCAAATCCACCGCCCATTGTAATGCCACCAATTCCAACTGTTGGACTATCTCCAAATGGTGACATAAATCCTTCTCTAGCTAGTCCTTTCACAAGTGGGCCGACGTGAATTCCAGTTTGAACGGTTGCTATACCATTCTTTTTATCTAAACTAACTTTGTTCATATCACTTACATCGATAACAATGCCGCCATTTACTACAGAAAGATTTTTATCTAGTGCATGCCGACCACTTCTGACACGTAAGGGAACATGATTTTCGCGAGCCCATTTAATGGCGTTACTGACATCATATGAATTTTGTGCAAAAACAAAGACGAGGGGGAAGACATCAACGTAAGGATTCCAATTCTTAATAGCTTCTATATAACCGGGATCTCCTTTGTAAATTACTCGTCCTGTGAGCTTTGTTGAACCCATGTATTTCACTCCTTATAAATATTTTATAGATGTCGTTCTAATGTAGCGATGGAACATGGTCATGTAGTAATTAGAAGAATAAGGACTTTATGGGAGGGATGATGAAAATATCATGTAGGTGCCAGTAGAGGGTGAATATGCGGCAGTATAGATGATTTGGAAAATTTTATTGCTACACAAGTTCTATTAGTAGTGTATGAATTGAGAGTTAACTTTGTTAAAGAATTGTACATTTTCCTATCAGTATGACTTAGGTGAATTACAGTACGAGTGAAAGTTTTTCAGTTTTGTTAAAGCATAATGAACTAATATAAGTTTGGCATTTGATAAAATAATTGATATATATTTTTAGTGGAATTATCATATTGAAAAAGTGAAAGGTTTGCCTTTACAAAAAATGATATGTGGATAGAGGAGAATCTAAATTTAGAGGAATAGCTAGTACGTAAACTCACCTATATTTGGCCTCTTCTTTAAGAAGCCGATGCAAAGGTTCTTAAAGAAGAGACAGTAGATTATATAATATAAATTATAACTGTTTTATAAATACTTTTTAATTTTATTACGCGTAAGTAATAGAACGCCGCCTAAGACAGATAACATCCCGAGTGGCACGTTACTTGATTGCTCACTACCAGCGTTAGGGAGCTCTCTAGCATTATTTTTCGCTGGAACAGTAGTATTGGTGTTATCCGCTGTCGTTTGTTTAGGTTGTGATACTTCATTAATTTTGTTATCTACATTTTGCTTCGTTGTATGTAACTCAGCTAATTTGTCGTCAATTTTCTTCTCAGTATGTTTAAAGTCGTTTATTTTAATATCTAAGTCTTGTTTTTTCTGTGTTAAATCGTCTGAAACAGTTTGTTTTGCTTGTTTAATTTCATTTATTTTATTTATTAAGTCTTGTCTAGCCTCTTGTAACTCAGCTAGTTTGTTTTTCACATCTTGTTTAGCAAGTTCTAAGTTAGCTGAAAGACTATCTAAATTTTGTTTGATTTTCTTAAGTTCTTCTAACGTGTTACCTGCATTCGGCTTGTTTTCTTTAATTTCAGCAAGTTTATCCTCAGCAGTTTGTTTCGCTTTCTTTAACTCAGCCAATTTTTCATCTACTTGTTTTTTAACTTCCTTAAGTTCATTAACCTTCTGATCGATGTTCTCTTTATGTTGCTTAATTTCATTCACTTTTTCATCTACAGTTTGTTTATGATCTTTAAGTTCATTAACCTTTTCATCGATATTTTGCTTATGCTCTTTAATTTCAGCGACTTTGTCATCTACTTGTTTTTTATGCTCTTTAATTTCAGCAATTTTATCCTCAGCAATCTGTTTATCTTGCTGAAGTTTTGCATCTAACTCTTGTTTATGTTGCTTAATCTCGCCGATTTTTTCATCTGCAACTTGTTTACGTTGATGTAGTTCATTAACCTTTGTATCAACATTTTCCTTAACTTGGTTAAGTTCATTTAATGTTTGATCCACATTTTCTTTGTGTTGCTGCAATTTCGCATCTAACTCTTGTTTATGTTGCTTAATTTCAGCTAATCGATCTCCAGTACTTTGCTGGGGAGTAGCATCATTTACTTCTGCATGAGTAGGGGTAGATCCCGCAATCATTGCTAAAGCTAGTGTAGACGCAGCGATTGTTTGTTTTGTTTTCATATTTTTGTACCTCTTTCCTATGAATAAACTCTATTGTGTAAAATTGAGCATATAAAAGCAGATTATTATATCATTATATACCATGTTCGGCGCTTAGAGGAAGTATTTGCATAATAATCTGTGATTATGTAATTCTTATAGTCTCTTATTTTGGGATAGGGGATAAATCTTCAGCAAGATGAACAATTTCTTCGATAGTAGAGTTTACATCTTTATTATTGCGAATAACAAACAAATAATCAGCCTCGTTTTCTACAGGATCTACTACATCTTCATGAAGGGATTCAGCCTGTTGGCGATTGAGAACTTCTTTGAAACTGGAATAGTTACCTCTAAAAATATTTGTAATTCGCGTGCTTCGAGCCACTCTTTCATAAAGTACATCATCTGGGATGTCAAAATGTACTAATATACGTACATATTCGTTTTGTGGAAATAATTCGTTTAGTAAATATAATCTTCCGTTTTTACTGCGATTGGAATTACAAATGATAAGGTGTAAATTTGTATATTCTTTTGCATAATCAACGATGAATTTTGAAAGACCATGCTTAAATGTATTAGGGCCCTTAGTCGGCTGTAATTTTTCATAATGCGTGCTAATAAATTCGGCTTGGTTATCTTGATCCATAACGAAAGAGTGGGATAGCTCTTTTTCTAATGCTTTTGCAAATGTAGTTTTCCCGCTGTGTGTTTTTCCTACTGTGATGATGACTAATCTTTTCATATTGGCCTCCATAAGTATTGTTATAATCAGGAATGTTCGGTGTGAATCGACAATTTTCCTGCCAGAGAATATGCAAAGTGTCGGAGTGGTAGTGGGCCGAAAATTTTACAAATAAACTTATTTATTATGTAATTTACCAATATTAAAAAAGTGTGAAATAAGGTTCTCCTAGCCAAGGGGACCCTATTTTTGTTGTGAAAATGAAGGATTGTGATGTGATGTTGTCCTAACTCAAATGAACTAAAAATATTCTGTTTAGAAAGAGGCAAGCAATACTATTATTATTGAAATATGTATATGGAAGGGAATTTAATTTCGTTTATTTCTCTTGAGGTGAAGCATAAGGAATAATTACTTGAAGCTTTAAAAAATCCCTGAAGTATGGGAATGTTCCTGGTGAAAAGGAGATTTAGAGTAAATATTAATAATAGCTGTTAATAATAAAAAAAGGTGGGAAACGTATACCTTTTATTGTTAAGTACAGCCTTTCATAATCTATGTTAAAGTAATTGGAAAATTCATGGGAAAATGTTATGGTTTATTTGGGAGCTGCACATTATTTATGTTCAGTAAAAAAGGGGGATTAAAGTGGGAGCTAAAATTTTTAACGGCAGGCATATAGCCAATAGCAAGGATAAAGAATTTGTTGTTTTTATTATTGGTATGCGTATTAATAACCTATTAAAATTTTGGAAGTGGATACCAGTTTTTAACGCTATGGGACCTATGATTAAAGAATTGTATCAAAACCCACAATGGGGTTTCTTACATACAGAAGTTTTATTTAGTTGGAGAAAAGTAATCTTAATTCAATACTGGAAAGGATTCGATGAGTTAGTAAACTACGCTCACGGAAAAAAACATTCACATGCTTGGAAATCATACAACAATAAGATTAAAGATAATGGGAGTGTCGGTGTATTTCATGAAACCTATCAAATAGAAAAAGGTGCTTCTGAAGCAATCTATGTTAATATGCCAAAAACAGGTTTAGCTATAGCTACCAAGCACATAGCAGTATCTCAAGATACTAATACTGCTAAAAAAAGGATGGGCGAATAATTTAGAATTTTTAATATTTATATTGGTGAAAAATGAAGTATAAGAAAGACACCTCAGAGTGTTTTTCTTTTTTTCAAAAGGACCTGCTCATTAAAATAGGAATATTATGTATGTAATTTCAATTTTCCTCTTGAAAACATACAATTTTTCGAAGTGTTAAGGAGAGCTGAAAACTTGACAAAAAAACTTATTTATGCTATAATTTACCAATATAAAAATAACGTGTATAATAGGGTTCTCCTGGCCAGGGGGACCCTATTTTTGTTGTGAAAATGAAGGAGAGTGTATGTGCGTGAAAAAAGGTGAAGCAAGTGTAACGTCGTTAGTATCAGCTTTCGGAAGGGCGTATCATAGTGAATTTGATAGTCCTAAAATCTTTGATGATTATGTAGCTAAAGATTTAATTTCACAAAAAGAACGTAACAATATTGAAATGAATATGGTTCAAGGGATACATTTTTTCAATAAAGATATTGCAGAGAAGTTTCAAGATGATTCGAAGGAAATATTAAAATGGATTACACAAGTTCAATTATCACCAACACCTTTAGCACGTGCGGCATATTGTGAAAGAGTATTACTCCATGAAATTACATTGGGAGCAAAACAATACGTCATACTCGGTGCTGGCTTAGAGCCTGTTTATAGTCTTATAAATATGTTAGGATGTATGCAAAAACAGGAGATGAGTGTATGTCTTATCCAAGTGATATCAGCCGTGAAAAATTCGAGATCATTCGTGAGGAACTAGAAACGTTTAGCAAACGCACAAGTCCGCGAAAGTATGACCTTTATGATGTGTTCAATGCACTACTCTATGTTCTGAGTACAGGCTGCCAGTGGCGTGCTTTACCAAAAGATTATCCCAAATGGCAAAATGTTTACCGCTACTATGCAAAATGGAGTAAATCCAATGCCGAAGGTAGTAGTCTATTAGAGACCTTATTAAAAAAATTGTTGGGCAAATAAGGGAAGCAGTGAATCGCCCCAAAAGCTCTAGCTTTAATATTGTCGATGCCCAAAGTGTTAAGAATGCAGATACGGCTGAACAAAAAGGTTATGATGGTGGTAAGAAAGTTTCTGGTATTAAACGACATATCAGTGTAGATATTCTTGGATTTCCCCATGCAATCCATGTTACCACTGCCAATGTCACAGATCGAAAAGGCGCACTCGAAATGTACGAGCAATATCCTGAATTGAAAGAAACCATAGAAGCCATCCTCACGGATGGTGGGTACACAGGAGAAAAGTTTCAAAAAGAAATTCAAAAGCTATTGAATGCTGAAGTACAAGTTGCCAAGCGGTCCGAATTGCATCAATTTCAAGTGGTCCCTAAAAGATGGATCGTAGAGCGCTCATTTGCTTGGTTAGAAAAATACAGACGATTGTTCAAAAATGTAGAGAGAAAACTAGAAACAAGTAAACAAATGGTTGTCCTAGGATTTCTCGCTATTTTAATAAAAAGATAAGACTATAAACAGGCTCTTAGACACGTTCAGTTTTAGACACAAAGAATTAGAAAATAAAATAGAAATATTTGAAGTGGATCATCCTACTACACAAGGTTTTAAGAAGGAGAGAATAAAAGAAGCAAAACTTGAAGTTCCAAATAATCTTCATTTTGTTTCCATGGATTTCACGAAAGGTTTTTCCTATGAACAGTTACGTAATGAAGGATTTGAAAATAAAAAGACTTTCTTTAGCCTTTTAGGTGTTACGTACTATTTAACAAAAGAAGAGCTTTCTAGTTTAATAGAATGTTTATTCGAGATGGTTCCAGAGGGGAGCTCTATCGTTTTCGATTATCCGGATGAAAACTTATTTATGGAAAAAGGATTATCCAATCGAGTTGAAAACATGGTGAAAATGGCTGCAGTAGGGGGAGAACCGATGAAATCATGTTATTCTTATGCCGAGATGGAAGCACTGTTAGAAAAGGCGGACTTACTCATTTATGAGCATTTATCGCCAGAAGACATAAATAAATTATATTTTGAAGGACGAAGCGATTATTTAGAAGCTTTTGAGACGGTGCAGTATATTCATGCGGTGAAGAAGTAGATAATTAGTATTGTGAATTTTCAGGGGAAACAATTGGGATATCTTAAGAAAGAAGAGACTTTGTCTTTTTATTGTATACACGAATCAGTTTACTTTAATAGTTAGATTAAAATAAACTATGATATGATTAGTATTGGATTTCTTAATAAGGAGGGGTTAAAATGAAGCCAGAACAAATTGTTAGAAAATTTTTTGATGAAGTACGTTCAGGGAATAATCCTGACTATTCAAATCAATTAATGGCAGAAAAAGTATTGGCACATCAAATTGTATCTGAAGAAGAACAAACAGTTTGTAGAACACCTGAAGATTATGCTGAACATGTAAGAGAGATGATTGAAGTATACGGTAATTTTTCTTTAGAAATTCAAGAATTTTTAGTACAAGGAAGTAAAGTATATGTACGTTGGAAACAAGTAGGTATGCATGTAGGAGAAATTGATGGATATCAACCTACAGGACTTCCGATAATTCAAATGGCAAGTGCGGTGTATAGAGTAGAAGATGGGAAAATTGCAGAGTATTGGATTCAAATTGATAGGTCAGGAATTCAAAACCAATTAGAGCGCAATAAAAATATTCAGTAGTTAACTTTTAAAGCTATAAGTAGGCATGGGGAGAAATCTCTGTGTCTCTTTTTTTAGGAAAAACAAGGAAATTAAATGTAGTGATGGAAAATATAATTATAAATATATTGCTATATATTATATAATATCTGAATATATAATATATACTAATCGATGTTTTGTAGAATCTAAAGGAAAGGGGAAATAGAAGATGTTGAAATTACAAGGGAAATACAATGAAGCGAAAGTATTTACTACGAATGTTGAAGAAACTGCAGCAGGTCAAATTATTGATCTTTGTAATCAAGAGTTTGTAAAGGATAGCAAGATTCGTATTATGCCAGATACTCATGCAGGGGCAGGCTGTACGATTGGGACAACAATGACGATTCAAGATAAAATCGTTCCTAATTTAGTCGGGGTAGATATTGGTTGTGGCATGGAAGTTGTTATGATCGATAAGAAAAAAGAAGAAATCAACTTCGATCATTTAGACGAAACAATTCGTAAATTTGTCCCAAGTGGTTTTCGTATTCGAGATAAGGAACATCGATTTTCAAAAATGATTGATTTTGATAGTGTAAGAGCCCCTTTTACATTGCAACGTGCTCAAAAGAGTATAGGTACACTTGGGGGAGGAAATCATTTTGTCGAATTGAATGAGGATAACAAAGGGAATGTATATATTGTCATTCATAGTGGTTCTCGTAATTTAGGCAAACAGGTAGCAGAGTATTATCAAAACCTTGCTTACGAGCAACTTATTAATGTTAAATCTATTAAAGAAGAAATCATTGAGCGTCTTACAAGAGAAGGTAGACAACAAGAAATACATGAAGCTATACGAGGAATTAAGAAGCCGGCGATTCGTAAAGAGTTAGCTTATTTAGAAGGTCAAGGATTTAAAGATTACATGAATGATATGAAAATTGCTCAAAAATATGCGGAGTTAAATCGTAAAGCAATGATGGATGAAATCGTCACTAGAATGGATTGGAAAGTAACAGATCAATTCACTACAATTCATAACTACATCGATTTGGAAAATATGATTCTAAGAAAAGGTGCTATTTCAGCTCAGAAAAATGAACGAGTAATCATTCCAATCAATATGAGAGACGGTTCAATCATTGCATTTGGTAAAGGAAATCCAGATTGGAACTTTTCTGGACCGCATGGCGCAGGACGTATTATGAGCCGTAAGAAGGCGAAAGAAGTACTTAACTTAGAGGATTTTCAAAACACAATGACAGCGGTTTGGACTACATCTGTTGCAGAAAGCACGTTAGATGAAGCCCCGATGGTATATAAGCCAATGGATGAGATTGTTGAGAATACAAAGGACACAATCGACATTAAACATATTATTAAGCCGATTTACAATTTTAAAGCGAACTAAAAGGGGAGCAATGTTTATATAGTGCTGGAACATATTGAGTATGTTGCGATTGGAAGGGAGATGGATTATGGAAAATAAAGTATATGTTTTTATAGGAGTTTTAGCGGCTATAAGCATTTTTATCCTTTCGATCGTTTTCCTTTATTTCAATCCTTACAGCAATCAAATGCTTGATAAGAAAGTATATATCACTGTATTTTTCATTTTGTTGCTTCCTTCTTTTTTAGCAGTAATTGCAGTACTTGTTAGAAAACCTATTTTGATGATTCTTTTTGGAGCTTGGTTATTACCTGGGACGCTGTACCTTAGTATAGCTGCAATACCTACGTTATGGAATTTATATATTATATTTCTAATAATTTATTTTATATCTATCGTTCGGATAAAAAAGAGAAATGCTTGAAGAAAGTATTTCTCTTTTTTTATTAAGTTTTTGAAACGGAAATGGAAGGGTGAGGAGCGTAATGAAACGGGGATTATCTAAATTAGCAAACGTGCTAGTCAACCATTCTACTAAAGTACAACCTGGTGATCAAGTATTAATTCAAAGTGTTACTGAAATAGATCCTATGGTAGTTCGTGAAATTATTAAGGCTGTGGAAAAAGCAGGGGGATATGCACATGTATCAATGCGTGACGTTTCTGTTACGAGGCAATTGATTTTGTCTGGATCTGAAGAACAATTTAAGTTGTTTGCGGATTGGGAGTGTTATCGCTTAAGTAAGATGCAAGTATATATTAATCTCCGTAGTCCTAGAAATGCATACGAATTAGCGGATGTACCAGCAGAAAAAATGAAATTGTATCAAAAGGTATTTGGAAAAGCTCATAGTGAAGCAGTGTATAAAACGAGATGGGTGACAACTCGAATTCCAAATGCAGCCTCTGCGCAAGAAGCGAATATGAGCACCGAGGCTTATGAAAAGTTTTATTATGATGTTTGTACGTTAGATTACCATAAAATGTCGAAATCAATGAATCCGTTAAAAAAATTAATGGAAAAGACAAAGCAAGTGAGGATTATTGGGAATGGTACGGATTTGAACTTTTCAATTGAAGGAATCGGTGTTTTAAAGGGAGATGGTACGGATAATATCCCTGATGGCGAAATATATACAGCACCTATTAAAAATTCAGTAAATGGCGTAGTAACATTTAATACAGTATCAGTTCAACAAGGTTATGCGTTTCAAAATATAAAGTTACATATTAAGCATGGAAAAATAATAGAGGCATATGCAAATGATACAGAGCGAATGAATCAAATTCTTGATACGGATGAAGGAGCACGATATATTGGAGAATTTGCACTAGCTTTTAATCCTTACATATTACACCCTATGAATAATACGTTATTCGATGAAAAAATAAATGGTAGTTATCATGTAGCAATTGGAGATTCGTTACAAGGTGCAGACAATGGGAATAAATCAGCAATACATTGGGATTTAGTAAACATTCAAAGGCCAGAGTATGGCGGTGGTGAAATTTGGTTTGATGACGTACTGATAAGAAAAGATGGACGTTTTATTTTGTCAGAGCTGTTCGGATTAAATGAAGAAAATTTGAAAAGGTAAAGTGCTTTATTGAAATTGTGTAAAGGAGATTAAAACCCACCATAACAAACAAAAAAATTCATTGTATAAAGTTACATTTATTTAATGTAAATGAATAAATAGCTAGATTGGCGTGGCTCGGTAATTGTTGAGTGAAAAAAGACAAAATCTCTTGAAAAACACTTAATTTTTTACTACATCAATCTTTACAATCCCCCCATATAATGTGAATAGAACTAGCACTTATTTA
Source organism: Bacillus silvicola (assembly GCF_050524305.1). Taxonomy (NCBI): domain Bacteria; kingdom Bacillati; phylum Bacillota; class Bacilli; order Caryophanales; family Bacillaceae; genus Bacillus; species Bacillus silvicola. The sequence goes on along the minus strand of NZ_JBNGVC010000012.1, from coordinate 137,042 downwards.
GAAGCCTTTGAAACAGTGTATTTTGTACATGCGGTGAAGAAGTAGAGGATTAGTAGGCATGGGGAGAAATCTCTGTGTCTTTTTTTAATGGAGATTTCTCCTACAAAAGTAGTAGAAATTTCATTTGAATTTACTACCACAGTTGGATATATCATATTTCAATTTCGATAGAATAGTAAATAGGTATATTGGATATAGAGATACATACTTCGGATTTAGAATTACAGGAACTACTAAGCCCGTTGTTACCAATAAAGAAGGGAGCAAGTAGAATGATACAGAACATATATGAAACTCATTTACATGTAAGAGATTTAGAAAAGGCGATAGATTTCTATCAAAATAAGTTAGGGTTAGCATTAGCAAGAAAGCTATCCAAAAGAAAAGTGGCTTTCTTTTGGGTAGGAGAAAGTAAAAAGCAAATGCTTGGACTATGGGAAGTACATAATATTGAAGATTTTGAGATGAAACACTTTGCTTTTGGTGTAGATTTAGAATTTCTAAAGGCTTCTAGATCGTGGTTAGAGAATCGTGGAATAGAAGTGGTAGGAAGCCAAGGAAAAGGAAATCAAGAGCCAATTGTCCAAAGATGGATGCCAGCTGCAAGTGTATACTTTTTGGATTTTGATGGAAATAAATTAGAGTTTATTTCTATGTTACATGATAATCCAGATGAATTAGAATATGCATCCTATTTAAGTGAATGGAATGCGGAACACCAAGAGAAATAAATGAGATTGTATCTATAAAACGGAAAAAACGGTATTCTTTTTGTGAAAATATACAGAAAAGATGGCCGTTTTATTTTACCGGAGTTATTCGAATTAAATGAAGAACATTTAAAAAGGTAAAGTGTTTTATTGAGATTATGTAAAATAGATTAAAACACAACGTATCAAACTAAGCGAGTTATCGTGTGATTTTACACTCATTTAATATTAATAGGTAAATAGAACAATTGGTGCCAATTGTTAAATGGGTAGTGTAAAAAAGACAAAATCTCTTAAAAAACACTTAAATTTTTACGCCATCAATCTTTACAATCCCTCTTTATAATATGAATTGGACAAGCAACTAAGAGAATGCAGAACATGTCAGTTTATACATTCTATTATTAGGGGGAGAAATTGTATGAAAAAGGCAGTTGCTTTGTTAGCTGTTATGGCGGCGTTATTAGCGACATTTTCAGCACATGCAGAAGTAAAAGAGCAAGTTCGAAAGTCAGCTACAACTTTTAATGTTATTAGCGACATTCAAGGAGATTTAGGGGATTTTGATCATGTGTTAAAAGATATGATCAAAGTGACGCCACTTTCTAGAGCGCTTATTATGAATGGGGATATAACGTCAACTGGACAGCAGTCACAATATGATGATGTAAAGCGTGTGTTAAACAAAAATAAGCTCCCGGAAAATGTATGGTCAACAGTTGGGAATCATGAGTTTTATGCAGGTAAATGGACGGCTGATGGGAAACTCTCTCAAAATACATGGCCAAATGGTGTAACTGAGGAAACGCTATTTAACCGCTATCTGAAATTTAGTGGGCAAGAAAAGGTATATCATAAAAAAGAATTAGACGGTTATCCGCTTCTATTTTTAGGAACAGAAAAATATATGAAATATCACGATTCAAAAATGTGGGACGAAGTATATATGAGTGATGAACAATTAGGTTGGTTAAAGCAAAATTTAGAAGAGTACAGTCAAAAAGATAAAAATAAGCCAATTTTCATTTTCTCTCATCACGTTTTACCTGATACTGTGTCTGGATCAAGACAATCACCATATTTACAAGATTATTTAAACGTTGATAAATTGTACGATATATTAAAAGACTATCCGCAGGTCGTTTTCTTTACGAGTCATACGCATTGGGATTTAAACTTACCGGACTGGGCTGGTAAAAAGAAAATTGCAGGTGGAGATGAAAAAGGATTTACAGTCGTAAATACTGGCGGAATTGAAACGGGCTGGATGTCGGCTGGACCAAATGGCGGAGAGAAGACTGCGCCGGATGGATATTCTTTCAAACAAGGATTACAAATAAAAGCATATGGTAACGATGTAGTCGTAACGGCTTACGATTATAAACGTGATAAGGATATAAAGAAATTATCAATTAGTGATGCAAAAATCGCACAAATGGCACCAGATGTGACGGCTGATGATAGAAATAATGTAATCGTTGGTGCAACAGAATATATGGAGTATTCTGTAGAAGGAACGAACGAGTGGAATACGTATAATCCAGGAAAACCGCCAAAATTTGATGGCGACAAAATCGTTTACGTCCGTCATAAAGGAGAAATGAATTTACAGCCGGGATTAACGCAGCTGCTTCGTTTTTCGGTAAATAAGTAATTGGAAGAGAGCCTACTTTTTAATGAGTAGGCCTTTTTTGTCAGAAAGTCGATATAAATTTCATGTACCGTACTGAAATTGAAATTCAATACATTTTTAATCCAGAAAGGTGACTTCATCATTTTTACATGTAATAATAGTATCGTTACATATATTGTGAAAGAAGTACAAAAGGAGCGTTACAATGAATTTAGCTAAATTCCCTAGAAAAAAATATACAGAATCATATACACCAATTGAAAAGTTAAACAATTTTTCTGAAGCACTTGGTGGCCCAACTATTTATTTTAAACGAGATGATTTACTTGGTTTAACAGCTGGTGGTAATAAGACGAGAAAGTTAGAGTTTTTAGTTGCGGATGCACAGGCGAAAGGTGCAGATACGTTAATTACAGCTGGTGGTATTCAGTCAAACCATTGCCGTCTAACACTTGCAGCTGCGGTAAAAGAAAAAATGAAATGTATTCTTGTGTTAGAAGAAGGGCTTGAGCCAGAAGAAAAGCCAGACTTTAACGGAAACTATTTCTTATATCATTTATTAGGTGCTGAAAACGTAATTGTTGTGCCAAACGGAACAGACCTTATGGAAGAAATGCATAAAGTAGCGAAAGAAGTAAGTGAAAAAGGAAATACACCATATGTAATACCAGTTGGTGGATCGAACCCTACTGGTGCAATGGGGTATATTGCTTGTGCGCAAGAAATTATGGCTCAATCATTTGAGCAAGGAATTGATTTCAGTTCAGTTGTTTGTGTAAGTGGTAGCGCTGGTATGCATGCTGGTCTAATTACTGGTTTTTCCGGAACGCAAAGCAAAATTCCTGTAATCGGAATAAATGTAAGTAGAGGAAAAGCGGAGCAAGAAGAGAAAGTAGCAAAACTTGTAGATGAAACTTCAGCTCACGTAGGTATTCCAAACTCTATTTCACGCGAAGCAGTTACATGCTTTGATGAATATGTAGGAGCAGGTTACGCTTTACCAACATCAGAAATGGTTGAAGCAGTACAGTTACTTGCGAAAACTGAAGGTATTTTACTTGACCCAGTTTATACAGGTAAAGCAGTAGCGGGACTAATCGATTTAATTAGAAAAGGTAAATTTAATAAAGAGGACAACATTTTATTCGTACATTCAGGTGGCTCACCAGCTTTATATGCGAATACGTCTCTGTTTGCGTAAGTGTGAAAAAGCATTGGATATCCAATGCTTTTTGTTTTGAATTCACGTTGAAATTTGATACAATTTCGTGAATACGCGATGATTTTTCAACATGCAATGGTAAACAACGATATATATATAGGAGATTGATGTATGACAGAATTTTGGGAAGCGAGTTTTATAGAAAATCAAATGATGTTGGGATTTGAAGCTTCAGACTCCGCAATCTTAGCGAAGGACTTTTTCCTTGAAAAGAAAGTGAAGGATATATTGATTCCTGGTATTGGGTACGGTAGAAATGCAAAGGTTTTTATTGATAACGGAATACATGTAACAGGTATTGAAATTTCAAAAACGGCGATTGAATTGGCAAAACAAAATGAGTTTAATGCCGATTTCTTCCATGGCTCAGTAACTGATATGCCTTTTGATAACAAACTGTATGATGGTATATTTTGTTATGCCCTTATTCATTTATTGAATAAGGATGAGAGAGAGAAGTTTATTAAAGATTGTTATAGTCAGTTAAAACCAAACGGATATATGATTTTTACTACTATTTCTAAAGATGCCCCAATGTTTGGGAAGGGGAAACAACTGGGTAAAGACTACTTCGAGATAATGGAAGGGGTAAAAATGTATTTTTATGATGTTGACTCGGTACAACAAGACTTTGGAAAATATGGACTGATGGAAACTAAGGAAATTGTGGAGCCACATAAAAATATGGCAAGTAAACCTCCATTTAAATTTATACTGATCAAATGTCAAAAAACACTATAATTACCATTGTGTAAAAATAGTGAAAGATTACTTAATAAGCTACTTGAGTAAGCGATTCACTCATTGTTCTTTAAAGGCGAAGTAAGGGGAGTCAAATGGCGTCCCTTATTTCGCCTAATTTATTTTAAAGCACGTTCTAAACTTTCAATGAATTATTTGTTATATAATGGAATTATCGAAACGTGAGAGGGGTGATTATATGAGTACAACATTAAGATGGTTCATATACACGATACTCAGCATTTCTATAATACTAATACTTCTTTTAGGTTACGGATTATATTTATATTTTACGTGAAATGATAACCGAACCAAAGGAAAAATAAAATAATTGCTGTGTTAAATAGAGTAAAACACAAACCGATAACCGCTAATATAATTGCTATAACAGCAAAAGTTACTATGAAATATGCGAAAGGAACTACGTAATCTGCTCCAACTCTTTCTAAAATAGGGAGAAAGAGGTTAATAGTAACGAATATACTTACAATGAGAAACGTATAACTTTTCCAAGTGTATGTATTCATTTGCATTGAATAGCACTCCTTCCTTATTAATGTTTATATGTAAAATTAAAAGGTACCTTTTATTAAAAGAGGGGGACTAATATGCGAGTTAGAAAATTGGTTTTAGTTTTTGTTGCTATATGTATATTCATAGTAACCGGCTGTTCAAATATACTAGGAAATGAAGATCAAAGAATCGAAGTGCAAAAACATGTTGGTGATGATAAATATGAAGATTTTAAGATAGTGACAGACAATAATCCGGTGTTGCAAGTAAAGAAAATATTAAATGATACTAACTTTGAAAATAAAAAAGTGGAAATGTCTCGTTCAGCTGATTATCGATTTATTTTTCAGTTTAAAAATCCGAAAATTGAGGTGAAAGCTGTGTCATATCAAATTTGGATTAGTCCTAATAAGGATAAAGTAGAGATAATGGCGGGGGATAATCGGTATGCTCAATTAGAAGGGAAAAACGCAGCTACTTTGTTTTGGATTGTTACGGGAGAGAAGTTAGCAAAAGTATATGGTACTTAACCTTTTGGTGTTTATTGTAATGATTTACTGCTTGTAAGGGACTATTCAATGTGTTGTTCTATTAAAAAATCTAAATTTAATCATTTAAATGCAATAAAACTTGGCCAAAAATAATGAAATTTCAGGGAAAATGAGGTACACTAGTCAATGGTTTTGCTTTAAAATCGATTGACGTTAATGTATACGGGGGAAAGATTGATGAACAACAATACAGTAAATGAATCAGTTGAAGAAGTTGAGAAAAAACGGGTAAGATCAAAAAAACGTTCTACAAATTGGAAGCTTATCGCAGTGGGTATTGGTATAATTGCACTTCTCATTGGGGGAATAAGTTATTATCAGGCAACTCACTTCAATTCGAATGTTACGATTAATGACACAAAAGTCGGTGGTTTGAGTGCTGATCAGGCAATACAGAAATTAAAAACATCTGGACTAGCAAACAAAGTCTATGTCGATCAACAACAAATTTTAGATGAAAAAGAGACAAAAACAGAACTTACGGAAAAAGATTTGCCACAAGTTAAGAAACTACTAAAAAGCCAGTGGACATTTTTCCCTTCCGCAAAGGAAAAAAATTATTCATTGCTACCAGAAAAGGCGGATCAATATCGTAGTGAAACGATGAAAAAACTTGTAGAAGAAAAACTCATCTCTATGAATGAAAAACTAAAAGCGCCTCAAGATGCTATGGCGAAGCTCGAACAAGGAAAGATTGTTATCTCGAAAAGTGTTGAAGGAAAACAGTATGACGTTACTAGTCTACTGAAAGATTACGACAAACAGAAATATAAAAGCGAAATTCATCTGAAGTCTACATACATACAGCCTATTAAAGAAGACGATCCGATTATCAAAAAAGAGGAGAAAGCACTACAAAATCTTCTTCAACAGTCAGTTGAATATAAAGTGCAGAATGAAGTTTATCCTTTAAAAGCGGAAGATTTAATTCAAAATGCCTCTATGTCAAAGGATATGAAGGTTACAATCGATGCGAGCGATATTAAGAATAAGATTGCTGAAATTAATAATGCTAAATCAACATTAAATAAAAATTTCAGCTTTAAAACCCATTCCGGTTCGGTCATATCAGTAAAAGGACAAGGCTACGGCTGGGCACTAGATGTTGAAAAAGAAACAAAACAAGTTGGGCAAGCCTTTGAAAAGGGTGAAAAATCGCTATCTGCTTCTAATATTCACGGAAATGGTTGGGAGAAGGAAGGTATCGGTTATAAAACAACATCGAATAATGGCATCGGAGACACGTATGCGGAAGTTTCAATTGCAGAGCAACAAAATTGGATTTATAAAGATGGAAAATTAGCAGTCACAACAAATGTAGTAACTGGTAAACATAGCACGAGTGAAGATACATCACCAGGTGTGTGGTACGTCCTATATAAACGAACACCATACACGTTGAAAGGAAGCGCAGTAGGTAAAGCTGATTATGCAGTTAAAGTAGATTACTGGGTTCCATTCACAAATAGCGGTCAAGGATTCCATGACGCAGGCTGGCGAACAAACTGGGCAAATAATGCTTATTTAACAGGGGGATCAGGCGGATGTGTTAACCTTCTTCCTGATGTAGCAAAAACTGTGTATGATAGTTTGGACACTTATGATCCAGTTATCGTGTACTAGAAAATAGCTACGTATCAAAAACTTAAACTGATAAACAAAGCAGGAAATCTTACCTGATGGTACATGAAAAAACACCTCTTGCATTCGCATACTAAGTGTGCAAATGCAATGGAGGTGTTTTTGTTTAAAGACAAGGGTTCATTGCTTATAAGAAACAAAGTGGGAAGAGATTGAGATGAAAAAATAGGTGTTCAAATAATCAATAAAATTGACACTGAATATCATTTTCATTTATTATGGAATCGTCGTATGTAATTGGATATGATTTTTGTGAAAAAGTCTATTTTTTATATTGATATAATAGATTTCTATTAAGTTGTCACATTTAAGAACTATCATTAAATCTTTCAAGAATTTAAACGTAGGAAAGGGTAATATAAAATGAACTGGAAAAAAGGCGGATTATGGATTATTATTTTTTTCATTGTAAAAGGCACGATTTCTACACTTTTAATAGTTACAGGTGCTAAATATTTTGATTTATCATTTATGCAACTTGTCGTACTAATACTGATCTTATTACTGATTTCTCTCATAAGTCGAAAATTGCTGTATAAACATAAACAAAGTAAAAAACAAAAAGAGCTAAATATATAATGAAGCCCCAGAGACCTTTGGATTTCTGGGGTTTTACTTATTCAATAGTGAGTTTTGGGTCCGCAATATAAATGGTACACTCCATCAGTTTTATCGGTTGTAAATCAAGAATTCACTAATTTTATTGAATAAATAGAAAATACTTTTCTTTTTCTTTTATTTCATTTAATATCAATAAGGGCACCAAAAAAATAGATAGGGGTGCTAGAATGTACGGTATTATTAATTACGAAGTGTTTTTACTAACAGGGATTTTATTAAATCTAATTCCTGGTGCAGACACCATGTATATTGTGGGGAGAAGTATTTCACAAGGTAGAAAAGCAGGTGTGTATTCTGTTTTTGGTATTATTACTGGTTCTTTAGTTCATACGTTATTGGTTGCTTTTGGTTTATCTATTATACTTACAAAATCCGTTGTGTTATTTAACACCATTAAGGTTATAGGTGTTATCTATCTTGTATATTTAGGAATTAAAATGATACTTGATAAGACAAATGTAGCTTTTCAAGCTCCATCCAATAAATTGAACATTAGAAAGATATATTTACAAGGACTCTTAACAAGTCTTACGAATCCAAAAGTCTCTTTATTCTTTATTGCGTTTCTTCCGCAGTTTATAGATACAAAGGCTGCAGGTCCTATACCTTTTATCATTTTAGGAATTACTTTTACAGTAACTGGACTATTGTGGTGTTTATTTGTTGCTTATTTCTCTTCATATGTCACAAAAAAATTAAGAGGAAATCAAAAGGTAGGAATGATTCTAAATAAAGTAACAGGACTGATTTTTATTGGTATGGGGTTAAAGTTGCTTCAAACGAAGGCTCCTCAATAAACATGAATAATAAAAAAATGCCCCCTTTTAAGAGATGTTATCTTTAATTTAAGCTAATTTCTATATATTAAAAAGCCCCTTCAAATTGAACTGCACCCCAATTGTTAGACACGACTAACAATTGGAGGTGCAGTTTTTTTATGGCTAAATTTTCTTCAAAAGAAAAAATACAAGCAGTAAAACGATATTTAGAAGGCCCAGAAGGCGGGACAAGCATTGCTAAATCTATAGGCGTGGATCAGCGGGTATTTTATCACTGGATTAGCCGATATGAATATTCCGGTGAAAAAGCTTTTGAAAAACGCTATACATCTTACTCTACGCAATTTAAACTAGACGTACTTAACTATATGATTGAAAATAGGACGTCTATCAGGGAAACAGCGGCAATTTTTAATATTCCATCTTATGAAACGGTTCGTAAATGGAAAGTAGCTTATGAAACAGAAGGATTGGATGCCCTACAACTTTAAGAAAAGAGGCATCCGTCTATGAATAATAAAAATCACAAAATAGTGAAAAAGCAATCACCAGTCGAAGGCTCCATTGAAGAACTCCAAGAGGAGTTAGAAAGGTTACGTATGGAGAATGCGTATTTAAAAAAGTTGAATGCCTTAGTTCAAAACAAACAGAAGTCACAAAAAAAGACAAAGCGCAAGTAGTTTATGAATTAAGGCATCAATTTCCGGTACAATCACTTTTAGTGCTTGCCAATATTCCACGTAGCACATATTATTATTGGTTAAAAAATGCCAAACGTCCGGATCCAGATGCAGATTTGAAAGTATTAATTCAAGCTGTTTATCATGAACATGAAGGCCGTTATGGTTATCGCCGTATTCGTGATGAACTTACTAATCGTGGACATAAAATAAATCACAAAAAGATACAACGCATTATGAAAGAATTAGGATTAAAGTGTTTGGTCCGTATGAAGAAATATCGCTCTTATAAAGGAACTGTTGGAAAGATTGCCCCTAATATTTTAGAACGTAATTTCAAAGCAGAAAGGCCAAACGAAAAATGGGTCACGGATATTACGGAGTTTAAATTATTTGGAGAGAAATTATATGTATCGCCAATGTTGGACTTGTTTAATGGTGAAATTATCACGTATACAATTGGTTCAAGGCCAACCTACGCCCTTGTTTCTAATATGTTAGACCAATCCTTTGAACGCTTAACAGATGAGGATGCCCTCCTTATTCATTCCGATCAAGGTTGGCACTATCAAATGAAAAAATACCGTGATTCTCTTCATAAACGTGGTATTACACAAAGTATGTCTCGGAAAGGGAACTGTTACGATAACGCAGTTATCGAAAATTTCTTTGGTATTATGAAATCTGAATTTTTATATCGAAAAGACTTTAAGAATATGGAACATTTTGAACAAGAACTAGCAAAATATATATCTTACTATAATCATAAGAGAATTAAGGCAAAATTAAAGGGTATGAGTCCGATACAATACCGGACCCACGCCCAAAACGCTGCCTAATGAAATAACCATGTCTAACTTTTAGGGGTCACTTCAAATTTGAAGGGGCTTTTTGCTTGTTATTTTGGTTTATCTAAAAATTTATTTCATAGGGCTTGATCTATTTTAATCAATTGTCATGTATGTATGTCCTCCAATGACAAGGTTAAATCCATTCAGTTCGTCATCGTAGCTTCGTTATCTTGCTGTTACATTCCAAAATGCGTACAACAGCGTGTCTTCAAGGTTATACTGATGCTGGAGGTGATTCAAAGTGCCATACGATCGGAAAATGAATTCGAAATAAACTAATTAACAACTAGATTCTTACAAATAAATCCCATCCGTATATCAATTGTTTTATAAACGAATGCGGAATTATTTTTCGGAAGATGAGCTTTTCATTAGCCAGGAGAGTTTTAAATATCAAGTCTTCATTTTGAAACTAAAATCGCTTTTATATTAGGCTTCGAATTTTTATGTGGTACAGATATTAGTTGAAAGATAGGTTTACCTGCTCTTACTTATATCGTTAACTTGATAATTTATAAATATGAATTTAATGGGAGGATATTATGAAAGATAGCAAACATTTTAATTTTCACAAGCTTTGGCTAGGACAGTCTATAAGTTTATTAGGTACTCAGTTTACAATAGTAGCTTTGCCACTTTTTGCATTAGAGGTGTTACAAACCAGTGAAGCAAATGCTGCTATGCTTCGTGGGGTTATATTTCTCCCATACCTAATTTTCGGGTTAGTAGCCGGTGCTTTAATAGACATTTTTCATAGGAAAAATGTCTTACTAATTTGTAGTATATGTCAAGGAGTATTGTTTTTATCCGTATTCATACTGACTGTAACAAATATTATAACGTTCCCTTTACTGGTATTTATTATGTTTTTAAATGGAATATTCACCACGTTTTACAACATTGCCATTCCTTCTTTCTTACCGGAAATAGTAACAGATAAAGACAACTTAAAAAAAGGAAATGCTCAACTAGCACTTTCGGAGTCTCTTTCTATAGTAATTGGTCCTATGCTAGCTGGAATCGTCATTACTCTAGTTGGATTAACAGGCTCATTCACTGTTGACGCAGTAACGTATTTTGTTTGTTTTATGTTTGTATTATTCATTTCAAAGTTTAAATCGCATACAGAGGGTTCTTTAAAAGACGTAAATATAAAATCCATATACAAAAACATATATGAAGGTTTGATATATTTCAAAAAACACCCTGTATTGGAGCCGATTGTAACTTGTGGTGCTGTTTACGGTTTTTTTAAATACATATTAAATAGCATTTTAGTAATATTCCTTTATAAGGTAATGGGTCTATCTGAAATTGAAATAGGGTTTGTTGTAGGTTCAGCAGCGGTGGGATTTTTAATAGGTAATACGATACTCATGAAAAAAAGTCAACAAATCAATAATACAAAAATGCTTATTTATAGCGCTACTGTATCAGTTACCGGTTTGGCTTTTATACCGATAATGGGATATATGGGAACAGTTTACGGTATAGTAGCCGCAAGTATCATACATGGTATGGGAGAAGGTGTATTTGGCCCTTACGCTGCAACTATACGACAACTTGCTTCACCAAATCATATGCTAGGCCGAGTAAATGCTGTACAGCGTACGCTTAATTGGGGAGCTTGGGCATTGGGGAGTTTTGCCAGTGCATTTTTAATTTCTATATTTGGGCTTCAAACTACGTTATTTATAGGTGGCTTCGGAACAACATTGTGTTTAGTGGCGTTGTTAAGACGAGGCGTATCAAAAGGAACAGACATTGAATATACGAGTTCATTTTAGAGGAGATGATTATGATGCATAAGGTATTAAAAGGAACTGACATAGAAAATAAACCACACATTTTATTTATAGGGGGATGGACAAAGCCTATCCAAGGTGCATTAGACAGTGGGTATACTGTTTCGTATATAGGATCTTACGCTAAACACATATATTTTGAGGGGGCTATCTTAGAAAAATGTTTCTATAAAAAAGAATTAGACACGACAAACATACCCTTGTCTATATACTATGCTGAAGAATTATTCAAAGAGAAACCCTTTGATGTGGTTGTATCTTTCAACGAAACAGCATTAGATACGGCTTGCATAATTGCAAAGATTTTTAATGTTAAAGGGCCTTCTTACAATGCTAATATGATAACCCGCAATAAAGACATGATGCGTGAAATTCTAGCAGACAAAGACTTTTCGATAGATTCGACAGTTTGCAATAACATTAAAGACATTAATGAATTTTTGAACAAAAAAGATAGTATTATAATAAAGCCCCCGATTGGTGCAGGTGGTAAAGGTGTATCTAAGCTAGACACGGGAGATGAGGTAGAGGTATTTATTAAAGATAATGGTATTCAACTACCTGTTTTAGTGGAAGAGTACGTTGAAGGGGATGTAGTTTATACGGTCGAAACCGTTTCTTATAACAAAAAACATTCTATACTTGCTATATCAGCTGAAGTATTTAAAGAAGATACATTTATAATAAACTATACTATTATGCCAGCACCTATAGATGAATCTCAAAAACAATTAATTATGGAGAAAGTAATGTTATTTTTGGACGACATGCAAATGGAAAACGGCATTACTCATACAGAAATAAAGATAGACAAACAAAATAAGCCAATAATCATAGAATCTCAAGTTAGAATAGGTGGCGGAAACATCTGGAAGATGGTGGAACTAACAACTGGCATATCTCAATTTGGATACTATTATGATGCGTTAGCTACTGAGACTATAGATGAATTTAGATGTGTACCTTCAAAATGTCAAGCTATGTCTTTAAGCTTGATTCCAAAACCAGGTTGCTTAAAAGAAATCAAGTATAAAGGGTTAACTAACATATCCGAGGTCGCATTAATTGATCTATTAGTAAAAGAGGGCGACACCATACCAACTATTGTAGATAGCACTCAACGCAAAGGATCTATATTATTTACGGCTAATGATATAAAACATATGTACGAAGTTGCAGAGGGAATATGTGACAATATAACTTTTGTTTATCAGGATTTATCAGAATGGAAACCTTCTTTAAAAAAATATATGTAAAAAGAATGTGGCAAATGACTGGTCTATATAAAAAAGAGAAATTTTTGAATTCCCTGATAGTGTTAAACCTAAGCAAAATAATTAACCATCCTACGCAAGAAAGTTTAGATAGCTAAAAGCATATGTTTTATTGAAAGGATGTGATTGAATTATGGAACGGCCGAATTGGGGAATTGGAGGATTAGTATTCGTTGGCTGCATGTTTCTTGGCGGAGGAGTGGGATCTATGTTAGGTAGTGCCCAAACTGGATGGCTCATAGGAATGGGTGCTGGATTTCTTGGGATGGCTTTAACGAGATTGATTAGAAAGTAATATAACGGAGATTCTTAATACCATAAGAGCTCCATACATTACAGTTAGAAGCTTCTCTTTTGTATTGGTCTTTTTTAAAATTTTTCCATACATAGATATGATTCTCAAGTCGGAGGATGGCACCTTAAGGTGTCTTTTTTATGTTCTCTAAAAATGTCTTCCGATATAATAACCGAGTTTTGCCTTTAGTCTCCGATGCCCGTCATCTTTCTTGTAATAGAATAGATTCATTACCGTTTCAGACCGATGTATTCATTCATAACCTAACAGTAAAAGGGGGGATGATTAAAGGTATGGCGATTAATGAGGAATCAATTTGTCAACAGTTTGCAAGAATTATCGGTGGCCAAGAAGGATTCGCCGGTGGAAAATGTGTGGCAACAATAAATCGGGATGAAATACAAGCAACAATCTTAGGGAAACGTTTTAGAGTAACAACTTCCTTCTCATTCGAATCAAGAGATCATAAAACTGGACGGGCATTATGTCTAGGACGGGTAGCGCTCTTACAAAAGGAAGTCACTGGATTTGTTGCTACAATTATTAAACAAGGGATAATTGTTTCGTCAATACACAATGAGTGGTTATGTGATGATCCAAATTTGATTTACGTTAATATTGAAGACGTTGATGATCCACTAATTTTTGCAAGAAAAGTTAGAAGAGCGTTATGCAATTAATTCATTTCATTCGTTAAATGTGTGATTTTGTTAAGTAGAATATTTCAGATTGTTGAAAGGTTTTATAAAGTGAAAGAAGGCGTTCCATATTTGGAATGCCTTTTCTTGATGTTTCTGTTGCTAATGTGGGTTGTTAAATTATTTTAATTGATTATATATTACTGATTTTACAACAGCAAGAATTGGGTGAAGTATCCTTAAAATTCAAATTTAACAGGTCTTAAAAAAAGTTCTTCTAATGTATCTTTTGCATCTTTACCTTCAAACAAAATCTCATATAAAGCGTTACTAATTGGAAGTTCAACATCGTATTGTTTAGATAGCTCTTTCAATGCTTTTACTGTTGAAACTCCTTCTGCCAATTTTTTAAACTTTTGACCTGAGACAAACGCTTCTCCGAATTTTCGATTATGACTATGTAAGGAGAACAGTGTTGCTTCATAATCTCCTAGATGACTCAATCCGTATATCGTTAAATCATTTCCTCCCATAGCTGTAACCAAACGTGAAAGTTCTCTTGTCCCTCTAGCCATTAGTGAACCTTTCAAACTGCTGTAATTCAATCCATCTAACATTCCTGCGGCAATGCCCATAACATTTTTTGTAGCAGCTCCTATTTCATTACCAATCAAATCTTGTCCGTAGTAAAATCGTATTAAATCACTATTAAATTCCTGCACAATCTTCTTAGTGATACTAATATTCTCAGATCCAATCACCATACAATTCGGAATGTCATTCGCAAAATCTTGTACATGTCCAGGTCCTACCCAAACAGCTATATTGACATTTGTTTCAATGATTTCACTAAATACTTGAGAAAGTCTCTTTCCACTTGTTGCTTCAAGTCCTTTCATACATAAGATAAAGGTTTTTCCTTGTATTTCATTAATTAAGTTTAATTGACTAGCAAATGAACGTAATTCCTGTGCACTAATCGATATAATAATGATCTCCGCAATTGAAATTGCTTTATGTAGAGAATTACTTAGCTCAATATCTTCTGAGAGATTAAGATAATCATTTTTTCTAGTTTCGCTTAATTTAATGTAATTTCTTGAGTTTTCTCTGCCCCACAACATGACATTATGACCAATTTTGTTAGCATACCAAGCTATAAAAGTACCCCAACGTCCACAACCAAGAACTGAAATATTCAATAACCTCACCTTTGTCTTTATAAATTTTTATGATGTTTTCCTTTGCATGAATGTTTTTATTTATAGTGTTTCATATTGGATAAACATTAACAAATATCCTTTATCTTGTGTAACTAATGGACATGATTTTGTGTTTTTACTACTAGTAAAAACATTAAATAAGAGGGGGAGATTGTTTGTGTGTTCATATCGAAAATCTCCATTTTTATTGTAGTGTCAGTGTTTTAGTGCAAATTAAGTGGATACGACAAACTTTGACAAAAAATACATACACTTGGCGCAACTAATAATCAGTGGGGGATGAGCCCCTAATGACACGGATTAAAGTTTCGCTTCATCAGCAACAGCATTTATTTTAGATGGTATTGTACTTTTTATTATGTTTTGCCCAGATCCATTAAATAGTTCAAAAAAGATTTGACTACTTTTCAAATAAATAAAAATAAAAAAAACGGTTCTTTCGTAAAGGAACCGGTTTTTTGCGTACGGAATTTGCGTTTTGTTGGTGCTACCACACCGCTATCAAGTTATCAGATACATGGTAATAGATATTTTTATAATTTGAAAGACGAGGAAACGAACTTGGAGGGAGTATTGGAAGCATGTTTGAGAAGATTAAATCAATGGAAAAGGAAATGTTTTTTAAGTCTGGGCTATGGACCTATCCGCCTGTTCTAATTAACTAAAAGAAGAACTTCCCCATACCGATTAGACTACTAATCATTCCTATTCCATTCATGCTGCTTTTTCCTACTGCAAGTAAGTTTCCAAGCATTCCTGGCTGACCGTTATTCCCCCATCCCATGGGACTTACCTGTCCTCCCCACGCTGGAGGGTTTCCGAAAACACCCCATTTATTGGCATTAAAATTAAAAGCCTTGGCTGGCGGTGATAGTAACGCGGCAAGATGCCCTTGTGCGAACATCCCTGCATGATTGAATGGTTGGGTCCAGGGGAAGGGGGGCTTTTGAAAATTAAAAGCAGCATGGCTTGGTAATGGAGTCCAATTAGCAGGATGTCCTTGGGGCATCATCCCTGCATGATTGAATGGTTGGGCCCAGGGGAAGGGAGGTTTTTGAAAATTAAAATCAACATGGCTTGGTAATGGAGTCCAATTAGCAGGATGTCCTTGGGGCATCATCCCCGCATAATTGTTTGGCTGGCCCCAAGAGAAGGGGGAGGACTGGGGATTGAAACCCGTATAATTGGCTGGCGAATCCCAACCAAATGGATAGACTCGACAACTCCAATTCTCAGGAATCTTCAGACCATTCATTCCCTCAGCTTTAGTTATTTGGGGCTGTGAATATAATGATGACATTGAAATTTGGTTATTATATTGTTCCTCGTCTCCCTTTGAATTCAAATACCAATATTGGTGCATAAGCTTATTCCCCTCACTTTAAAAATGTAATGTTAGACTTAGCCTATGTAATATTCCTTTTTATGGATGGTTACATAACTAGATTTACAAGCCTGTATTTAAAGGAATGGGTGTATGGTCTTGTTGATTTATCCCGCTATTTGTGGGCAGTAAGACACCTCCACCTCAAAATTCAGTGAAAGCAAAGAAGTTAGATGGGGGTTGGGCTGCTTGTAAAAAACCACTGATTAAAGTTTCACTTTATTTTAGAAGGGTATTTTCAGTTGCTTCTTTTTTTATTTCAGCCTAATTTAATTTCGGTTAACAAACGTGTTTAAATATTTATTCAAAATCTTATTTAAATGTTTATAAAGGTTTAATCAATAAAAAGGATTTTAAAATGTTATGCTGAGTAAGTAAAATTGCTAAAAAGAGAATATCCATTCGAAGAGTTTGGCAAAATACTGCAAGGATAATGTATTCTTGTGCAGATATGCAAACGATTTAAACGAATCAATGGAATTTATAATGAAGGGGCAAATAAATATATGAGTGAAACATTAAATAAAAGAAAACCACCATATTTAATGCTTGTAATCCTTTTTATTGGGGCATTTGTTTCATTTCTAAATAACTCGCTTTTAAATGTAGCCTTGCCATCAATAATGAAGGATTTAGACATTAAAGATTTTTCAACGATCCAGTGGCTTTCTACAGGGTATATGCTTGTAAGTGGTATATTAATTCCGGCATCAGCATTTTTAATAACCCGCTTCTCCAATAGGAGCTTATTTATTACATCTATGATGATTTTTATTCTTGGTACGGCCTTAGCGGCTGTAGCACCGAACTTTGGTTTATTACTTACTGGCCGGATGGTTCAAGCAGCAGGTTCTTCAGTCATGGGGCCTTTATTAATGAATATTATGCTAGTAAGCTTTCCAAGAGAAAAAAGGGGAACGGCAATGGGGATTTTTGGATTAGTTATGATTACAGCTCCAGCAATTGGACCGACACTATCAGGTTATATTGTAGAGTACTATGACTGGCGTTTGCTGTTTGAAATGATTTTACCGCTAGCAATCATTAGCTTACTGTTAGGGATTTGGAAATCGGAGAATGTCATGAGACAAAACAAAAATGCAAAACTTGATTATCTCTCATTACTATTATCTTCTGTCGGTTTTGGAGGTTTGTTATATGGATTCAGTTCTGCAAGCTCCGATGGTTGGACGAATAAAGTTGTCTTAACAACCTTAATCATAGGCGCTATTTCCCTAATTGCTTTCATTATCCGTCAATTAAAAATGAATGAGCCTTTATTGGATTTACGTGTTTATAAGTACCCAATGTTTGCACTTGCGTCTGTAATTGCAATTGTCAATGCGGTGGCTATGTTTTCGGGTATGATTTTAACACCAGCTTATGTACAAAATGTCCGCGGTATTTCACCGCTGAGCTCTGGGCTGATGATGCTTCCAGGTGCGGTAATAATGGGGGTTATGTCACCAATTACAGGTAAACTATTTGATAAATATGGACCTCGAATTCTTGGCATAGTAGGACTTTCTATTACAGCTGTTTCAACTTATATGCTGGCAAACCTGCAAATCGACTCTAGTCACACACATATTATTCTTATTTACACTCTGCGGATGTTTGGGATGGCGATGGTGATGATGCCACTTATGACAAATGGCCTTAATCAATTGCCAACTCGCTTAAATCCGCACGGTACGGCTGTTAATAATACAGCTCAACAAGTGTCCGGTTCGATTGGTACTGCTATTCTTGTTACGATTATGAATTCTGTAACAAAAACAAAAGCTGAAAGTCTAATGTCTGAATTAGATCCAACAACCTTCACAGAAGCTACGAAGGCAATGTTAACTCAGAAGGCTTTATTATCCGGAATTCAATATTCATTCTATGTAGCGCTTGGCATGAATGTTGTTGCACTACTATTAGTTTTTTTCGTTAAACGTGTAGATACAAGTGCGGAAGCTGTCGAGAGGTTAAATCGGTAGTGTGAAACAAAACTTTAGATACTGATTTCTACAAGTTTTTTGCCGATTAGTTAGCCTATGAAGAAGTACAAATTTCTGCTGCTAAGAAGCTGGTATTTAAAACGGGAAAAGAACTGAAAGAAACAGTGAAATAATTATATACAGTGAAAGAGGACCTGATGCTCATATCAGGTCCTCTTTCATTAGTAACACGGTATACTTGCTTATCGTATTTGTTTGAATAGATATTAGAAACTACTGGTTTTCCAAATACTACAATCTTTAGTTCATCAATTTCTTTATTTAGGTGTGTTCGCTTATCTTAGCTTACTGGGTATGTAGTGCTACTGTGGTTTTAAAATAAAGTTTGATTAAAATATGTGGGGGAGTTGTTAGGGTGGAATTTGATTTATAAAAAAGATTCATCAAAATGAACGTTTTATAAACAAATACAAGAGATGACATCCGCTTTCAATTTCTGATAAACATTATAATAATTCGCTTCATTTTAAGTTAGTATTTTTTCTGCAAGTTATAAATCTAATGTCAACAAACAACTTAGATTACCAACCTTATAAGCAATATCATAATCATGAATAGTTAGGGAAAAGATAAAATAAGGTAATCAATTACATATCTTTATCCCAGGCGATTCATTGCTATCTTCTCTTTATTGAATGGGATATTTTATCCCGCTATTTGCCGGGTAGTAAGACCCCCACCTCAAAATTCAGCGGAAGCAAAGAAGTTAGGCGGGGGTCGGGCTGATAATCAGTGGGGGATGAACAAAACCCCCACTGATTAAAGTTTCACTTTATTTCATGCTTTTTTGAAAGGATGTTTTTAATGGATAAAAAAGTATCTGCCATTCCTCAGCCGAAAACATATGGACCGCTGGGGAATCTCCCATTAATCGATAAAGATAAACCGACCTTATCCTTTATCAAGCTAGCGGAAGAGTATGGTCCCATTTTTCGAATTCAAACTTTAAGTGATACTATCATTGTCGTTTCTGGACATGAACTGGTAGCAGAAGTCTGTGACGAAACACGGTTCGATAAAAGTATAGAGGGTGCTTTAGCAAAGGTTCGTGCCTTTGCTGGAGACGGATTGTTTACAAGCGAGACTCACGAGCCTAACTGGAAAAAAGCTCATAATATTTTGATGCCTACATTCAGCCAACGGGCAATGAAAGATTACCATGCCATGATGGTCGATATTGCCGTACAACTCGTTCAAAAATGGGCAAGACTGAATCCGAATGAAAATGTGGATGTTCCGGAGGATATGACTCGCCTTACATTGGATACAATTGGTCTGTGTGGTTTTAATTACCGATTCAATAGCTTTTATCGTGAGACCTCTCATCCTTTCATCACTAGCATGAGCCGTGCTCTAGATGAGGCTATGCATCAATTACAGCGACTGGATATAGAAGACAAACTCATGTGGAGAACGAAACGTCAATTTCAACATGATATTCAATCCATGTTTTCTTTAGTAGATAATATTATTGCTGAACGTAAAAGTAATGGAAATCAGGAAGAAAATGATTTACTTTCCCGTATGTTAAATGTGCAGGATCCGGAAACTGGTGAAAAATTAGATGATGAAAATATTCGTTTTCAAATTATCACTTTTTTAATAGCTGGGCATGAGACAACAAGTGGGTTATTATCTTTTGCAATCTATTTTTTATTAAAGAATCCGGATAAATTGAAAAAAGCATATGAAGAAGTAGATCGGATTTTGACAGATCCTACTCCAACATACCAACAAGTTATGAAACTTAAGTATATCCGGATGATTTTAAATGAATCGCTACGTCTATGGCCTACTGCTCCAGCATTCAGCCTCTATGCAAAAGAAGATACAGTGATTGGTGGGAAATACCCAATTAAGAAAGGAGAAGATCGTATTTCTGTTCTTATTCCACAGCTACATAGGGATAAAGACGCGTGGGGAGACAATGTGGAAGAATTCCAACCTGAACGATTTGAAGAGCTGGATAAGGTTCCACATCATGCTTATAAGCCATTTGGAAATGGTCAACGGGCATGTATCGGTATGCAGTTTGCACTTCATGAAGCCACACTCGTAATGGGAATGCTTCTTCAACATTTTGAATTAATCGATTATCAAGACTATCAGCTGGACGTAAAACAAACATTAACGCTAAAGCCCGGTGATTTTAAGATTAGGATTCTACCCCGAAATCAAACTATCAACCATCCTACTGTTCTTGCGCCTATAGAGGAGAAGCTGAAAGAACATGAAATCAAGCAGCAAGTTCAGAAGACTCCTTCTATTATTGGAGCCGATAATCTTTCGCTTCTTGTTCTGTATGGCTCGGATACAGGGGTAGCAGAAGGTATTGCAAGAGAATTAGCAGATACAGCTAGTTTAGAAGGTGTTCAAACGGAAGTGGTAGCTCTTAATGATCGAATTGGAAGTCTGCCAAAAGAAGGAGCGGTTCTTATTGTAACTTCTTCTTATAATGGAAAACCGCCAAGTAATGCAGGGCAGTTTGTGCAATGGTTGGAGGAACTAAAACCGGATGAGCTAAAAGGTGTTCAATACGCAGTTTTTGGTTGTGGAGATCATAATTGGGCTAGTACCTATCAGCGGATTCCAAGATACATTGATGAGCAAATGGCTCAAAAAGGAGCAACAAGATTTTCTACACGTGGAGAAGCGGATGCAAGTGGTGATTTCGAGGAACAGCTCGAGCAATGGAAACAAAGCATGTGGTCTGATGCGATGAAGGCGTTTGGATTGGAACTCAACAAAAATATGGAAAAAGAGCGCAGTACTTTGAGTCTGCAATTTGTCAGTCGTCTTGGAGGATCTCCTCTTGCACGAACATATGAAGCAGTTTATGCATCTGTATTGGAAAATCGTGAACTCCAATCATCCAGCAGTGATAGAAGCACTCGACATATTGAGATATCCTTGCCAGAAGGCGCTACGTATCAAGAAGGAGACCACCTTGGGGTGCTGCCAATTAATAGCGAGAAAAATGTTAACCGAATTTTAAAGCGCTTTGGATTAAACGGGAAGGATCAAGTCATACTGAGCGCAAGTGGGCGCAGTGTAAATCACATACCTTTAGACAGTCCTGTTAGTTTATTTGACCTTCTTAGTTATAGTGTCGAAGTTCAAGAAGCAGCCACTCGGGCACAAATACGAGAAATGGTGACATTCACAGCATGCCCTCCTCATAAAAAGGAATTGGAATCATTATTGGAAGACGGAGTTTATCATGAACAAATACTAAAGAGACGTATTTCAATGTTGGATCTACTTGAAAAGTATGAGGCCTGTGAAATCCGATTTGAACGCTTTTTAGAACTTCTTCCTGCGCTAAAACCGCGTTACTATTCTATTTCAAGCTCTCCACTCGTTGCACAGGATCTTCTGAGCATTACGGTTGGTGTTGTTAATGCACCTGCATGGAGTGGGCAAGGGACATATGAAGGAGTCGCTTCTAATTATTTAGCTCAGCGTCATAATAAAGATGAGATTATTTGTTTCATTCGAACGCCACAATCAAACTTTCAATTACCTGAAAATCCAGAAACACCAATTATCATGGTTGGGCCAGGTACTGGAATTGCACCATTCCGTGGATTCTTGCAAGCGCGTCGTGTTCAAAAACAAAAAGGTATGAACTTAGGACAAGCACATCTATATTTTGGTTGTCGTCATCCTGAAAAGGATTATCTCTACCGTACAGAACTAGAAAATGATGAAAGAGATGGATTAATCTCTTTACACACAGCTTTTTCTCGCCTGGAAGGATATCCAAAAACATATGTACAGCATTTAATAAAACAAGATAGAATCAATTTAATTTCGTTATTAGATAATGGAGCTCATCTTTATATATGTGGTGATGGAAGTAAAATGGCTCCTGATGTAGAAGATACCCTTTGTCAAGCATATCAAGAAATTCATGAAGTCAGTGAACAAGAAGCAAGGAATTGGCTGGATTGTTTGCAAGATGAAGGACGATATGGAAAAGATGTTTGGGCTGGTATCTGAATTTTTCTTAATTAGATAAGTAATATGTAACTAATGAACTTCTTTCGAATAAGTGTTAAATTAAAAAATAAACTTATTTATAAAAATCCCGTATTGTTATTGAATACGGGATTTTTTTATTTTTAAATAAGCTGGACTGATACTGTAGAAAAAGTCTCATATGAAACAAAAGTTATATAATCTTAGCTTGATGGGTACGGTGTTAACCAATTTCTTGACGTGATTTGAAATTTAAAATATAAACCTTTGCGCACTGGCTGAACAGTTTTTAGCACAGTGTCAAATCGCTGGAGGAATTTATCAAATTAGATATTTCTTTTATAATGTATGGAATGAATTTTGCCGTAGAATAATAGGTAATTCATTTGACAATTAAAATGACCTAATTTAATATATATGTCATAGCATATAATTAGTGAAACAAATGCATTCACTGTGAATAATTGACTGGTATGCTATATCCTTTTATATCTTAATTTATAGAGGTGAAACATGAATTTACATGATTTAATAGGCTATCTTGTTCATCGTACTGATGTGAAAATGACCAATTATTTTACTAAGAAATTAAAGCCTTTTGGAGTTACGCCAGAGCAGTGGGGGATTATTAGTGTTCTTTGTAGCCAAAGGGGAACTACTCAAAAAGAGTTAGCAGAAGCTATTGATAAAGATCAAACTACTGTCGTAAGAATGATACAATCAATGGAGAGAAAAGGGATTGTAAAGAAGGCTTTGAATGACCAAGATAGGCGTTCACACAACCTTTTTTTAACTGAAAAAGGTGACGAGTTAAAAAAAGAAATCTTGCCTGTAGTGAAAGATGCTCACCATTTCGTTACGAGTAATTTGAGCGAGGAAGAGATTAAAGTATTACAATCATTATTAAACAAATTGTATGATACACGTTATTAATATTTGTTCCTTATTGATGCTATGCTATTTATAAGGGACAAACTTTGTTTTAGGTATAATATATGCTATAGCATATATTATTTGTTTCGAGTAATGGGGAGATAGCTTTATTTTGTATGATATTTGATTCAGAATCACCTTTTTTCCTAGTACCAGTCAAATTTTTGTATTATATATGCTATAGCATGTAAAAATATCAAATAAATAAGAAAGATGTGATTGCTATTTTAATATTAATCAATGTAGTAAAAGTTGTATTGTTTCTGTTCTTTTTAATGACAGGTACGAAAATTATATCTGGGAAAATGGCAGATGAGTTCAAACGATTTGGTTTACCTTCGTTTTTTAATTTCTTAACTGGGGCTTTTGAGATTGTAGGAGCAATTGGAATGTTGATAGGAATTTGGGTCCCAATGGCAGCTTTATTGGCAGGATTGTTGTTAGGCGGTACGATGCTTGCAGCTGCATTAACTCTTATTGTATTAGCGAAAGATCCCTTTAAGAAAGCAATACCTGCGCTTGTTTTGTTTGTCCTTAGTTTAGGGATAAGTTGTTATCATATTTTTTAAACATAACCGAAAACTGTTAAACTTTATGCGTTTAAGCTGGTATCGTTTTGTAATTATTTTATAGATAGGGGGTGTGAAAACATATGAATGGGTTATTATTTTTCAACGTCTTAGCGTTTCTTGCTATATTGACAACAAGTATTGTTGCTGGAACCGTTTTTGCATACTCAAATTCTGTCATGCCTGGCCTTCGGAATTCGGATGATCGTACCTTCGTTCTTTCGGTTAGACACTTTACCTCATCAGTGGCTAATCCGATTTTTCTCTTCATTTCAAACGGTGCTCTTATAGCGCAGATTGGTTTTGTTGTATTAGCCGTTTACCTACAGCAATTTGATAAAGTTATTTTAGGATTAATCGCATTGATTAGTTATGTTGCCACTCTACTGATCACTTTCACAGGAAACCTTCCGATGAATAGAGCAATTATCTCAGCTGAACTACCTGTAAGAGATTCTGGATGGGATGAACTCAGAGTCAAATTTGAATCCCGTTGGACGTTGCTGAATCACACGCGTACCTTAACGTGCATTTTGAGTGTGTCGGCACTACTCATAGCGTTGCTTATTAATTAGTAGTATGAATGTATTTAGATAAATAGTAATTAACCGGATAATTCTTAAGGAATATGGTATTGGAAAATAATTTATCATTCCTGATTGGATCAGATGAATATCTGGTTGATTTAAAAGCTTATGATGTTTTCTATCATGGCGATGCTATCCCTTATGAAGCCCATGGTACTCATGGAAAACCTGCCTACTTTCTTATGAAGAAAAATGGACAACTACTATATCAACAGAGACAAACGATTCCATTTGGTCGTTCAACATCGACAGAGTTTAGAAAAATTGTTCAATATATAGGTAGGAATCTTAAGTCTAAATAGATCTCTTTTTAATGAGCTTTTAATAACTCTTTAATTTTTAAATACAATAAAGAATAGGGAAAGCCTCAAACTAGTACTGGAATAATAGTAGCGCTAACTTGAGACATTCCCATTATTAGAATCGAAAAAAACATAATCAGTAAAAGAATGGGAAGGATTTTTATACAAAGGAATTCCTGATGGATTTTATATTAAAAATAGGAGTGAGTAAAGATGGCATATTTACTACAAGTTGATTTTCCGTTTGAAGGTCCTTTTGGTGAAGAAATGGAAAAAGCATTTTGGGATTTAGCAAAAAGTATTAACGAAGAAGAAGGGTTCCATTGGAAAATATGGACAGAGAATCAAGAGACAAAAGAAGCTGGTGGCATCTATGTATTTGAAGAAAAACAAGATGCTGAAAAATACGCGGAAATGCACAAGAACAGACTTCAAGCAGCTGGTGTTAAAGATATTAGAGTAAGAATTTTTAGCATCAATGAAAAATTAACGGAACTGAATCGTGGTTCTATTAAATAATTCCGACAGTCGGAGCAAGCTTAAAAAGGAGGGGGATGAACCCCTTCTTTTTTTGAATTCTTAAATTGATGGTGAGGAGGATCTCGCACAAAAGAATCCCTATATAGATAGGGATTCATGTATCGGCATATAGTTCCTTGGAAAAGGATGTATTAAGTGTAACATCTGAGAGTTCTTGAGTTTGTGAAATTGACGTGAAAGTACTGTGAAAAAAGTTGTATTGAAATAGTTATTTATAAAAGGGTAAGACCCTTACTGGGAGGTAAGGGTCACAGTAAATGCAAATTTATTTGTAATTTGCTAAAATTGCAATATATATATACCCATCTATACATGTTGCAAAATTATAAACATTACTATTGTTTAGTAACTAGGAATAACAAATTCTGTTTGGGCTATGTGTTTTAAAAAAGAGTGTAACAAAGAAGACCTGATAACAGGTCCGTATTTATCATTGTTTTGTCGTATAATAAATAAGGTTGTTTCCTACGCATCAATATGGGATAAGATAAAAGAAATAGGGAGACATGCTAATTCTTTTTATTTCTATAATAAAATAAGATTATTAAGTCGAATGTGACAAGAATAATTAGAAGTAGCAAGTGTATAAGTGCATCAGTTTTTCCTTTTAGTAAAGACTTTATAAAGAAATCCCATTCGGTTTCATAGGGAGGATCTATCCAATTTCGTTGCAGTCCTAACACCATTCCATTTATGAAATAGACAATGCTTAATAGAATTCTTCCAACAAATAAGGTAGCTACTTTTATATTCCACTTCTTTATCAGGATTATATAAAGAAGTGGAAATAGTATAAGTACCCAAAAAACGATAATAAAGACTGTATTCATCAGTTTCTGCTCCTTATGTTGATAATAAAGTTATTTATAACAGGAAGTATAACTCACGTATTAGTTAGCTCTTAGGTTCTCTAAAAAAGTTAGATGCAATGCAACAAACCATTCCGGTGATTAGAATATTATATTTCACTGTGTTACCCGTGTGCTCAAATAAATTAGTTCCAATAAGCATTACAAGTCCCCAAAACAATTGACCTGCGCCAAAAGCTAATAATATTTTTCCTGTTCGAGAAAATTTTTTCATAGTTTTTCACCTTCCACAAACTCGCTCCATTAAATGGCCCGATCGGTGTGAGCTTTATCTTTCTGTCTCAAAAAACTCAATCCACTCTCCATCAGGACCAGCGAAGAATATGTAACGTGTTCCATCCGGTAATGTTTCAATTTCTTCTCCTAGTAGAAAGGTTACTTTGTGTTTTTGTAGTCTTTCGATTTCTTCCTCTAATGAATCCACTTTAAAGCAAATGTGATGTACTTTTCCTTCTGCTGGAAGAGAAGAATTATAACCTTCAATTAATTCGAGTATTGTTTCCTTCGATTCTTCCACACCTAAAAAAGCGAGTTTTAAATCTGGGTTTGGATGCCCCATACGTTTAAGGAGCTGTAAGCCGACTACTTCTTCATAAAATGAGATAGATGTTTCTAAGTTTGCAACCATAAGTCCTACGTGTTCAATTCTTCTAACTGGCATGTAGATTCCTTCTTTCTGAAAATTATATACAATATATTATTGAAAATTAAGAAAATAATCAAGATAAAAACCTTACAATTTTGAGCTTGTTATATGGTATAGTGAGAAAGTATGTTTGGGGAGAAGGAAGGAGATTATACGATGAATACACCTACTCAAACTCCTTCATTATCGGAAACAATGAAAGAGTGGCATTATGCGTTAGCGTATGAAATTAAACATTGGAAAACGATAGGTGGTAGTAAAATTTCTATCATGAACGGTCGTTTTTTATATACAGATTATGAAAGTACGGTATATGTCTTTCAGCTTATTTCGGAAGTAAGCATACCTGAAGGTTCACCAATTCGAATTGAGTTCGATGGTGAGGAAGCGACAGGGGAAGTACTATCTGTGCATGGATTAGAAATCGAATTGAAATTAAATGATTATATACAAGGCGAAATAAGAGAAGCGGTTTTATACAGTGAACCGTGGCAACTATTAGAACAGCTGCAAGAGCGTTTGAAGGAAGCCCGTAAAGATAAACTAAGACGTCAACGAATTAAACGTTTAGTAGAGGGAACGAGCAGTCCGAAACATATTGAGAAGATGAAAAATCCGAAAAATGAATTGGCGTATCGGTCGTTTTACAATCCGACAACGTACGTGTGGGGACCACCGGGAACAGGGAAGTCTTACAATTTATCACGTATTATTTCGGCTCATTATCAAAAAGGGAAATCGGTACTTGTGTTAGCTCATAGTAATGCGGCAGTTGACGTATTAATGAGTGAAGTAACGAAGCAAATTGAGAAGAAAAAGAAATGGACACCTGGTGAAATCGTTCGTTACGGTTATAGTCAACATGAGCATATACGAAATCATGAAACATTACTAGCATCGAAGTTGGTTGAAACGACGAACGGATCTTGGGGAGAAGAAAGACTTTATTTAGAAGAGACACGACAAGATCTTCGTGAAAAGATTTTATCATATAAAGCGACTTCTGCTGATAAGAAGCGTATACAAGAGATAGAAAGTGATCTTCGAAAGCAAAAAGCGAAAATTAAAGAAGTAGAAAAAGAATATATTGAAAATGCGAAAGTAATCGGTGCGACTTTATCAAAATGTGCAATTGATGCGCTTATTTATGATCGCACATTTGATTTAGTTGTCGTAGATGAAGTAAGTATGGCCTATGTCCCGCAAATTGCATTAGCAGCTTCACTTGGAAAACGTATCGTCGTTTGCGGTGACTTTTTACAGTTACCTCCGATCGCAATGGCGAACCATGAACTCGTTCGAAAATGGCTCGGCGAAGATATGTTTTATCATGCCGGGATTGTTGATACTGTAAATAAATCAGAAGCACATCCCAACCTTTTTATGTTGCAGGAACAAAGACGTATGCATGCAGACATATCGAAGTTTACGAACTCATTTATTTATAAAAATAGAGTGTACGATCATCCATCTGTTTCAGAGCGTAAAGAACTTGCGCAACTACAACCGTTCGCAAATGAAGCGAGTGTTTTATTTGATACGAGCTTAATGGGAGCATTTTCGTTAAAAGATGCTGCTTCTGGTTCGCGTTTTAATATTATGTCTGGTTTAGTGGCAATGCAAATGATGCTAATTGGACTGTTAGACGGTGTTCAATCAATTGGTGTAGTTACACCGTACCGAGCACAGTCCCGCTTTTTATCAACATGTATTAGAGAAATGTTACAGAGAACGAAATATCAAAACATACCAGTATTAGCGGCAACAGTTCATAAGTTTCAAGGTTCTGAAAGAGATATGATGATCTTTGATACGGTTGATAGTTATCCGCAGGAACGTCCTGGTGTGTTATTCTTTGATCATAAAAACCATCGCCTCGTCAATGTAGCAGTAACGAGAGCGAGAGGGAAATTCATTCAATTATCGGATTGCCATTATATGCGTAAAAACCTTTCGAGAAAACAAGCGTTATCACAATTAACTGCACATATAGAACGTCACGGTGATGTGTATGATCGAACGACATCAAGACAATTGTGGGAGCGAAAAATTTCGAAACGTTTACGCTGGTTTATGGAAATGAATCTTGAAGAGCCGAAAGGGTTATTAAAAGATATTCTAGCGGCAAAACGAAAAATTATCATTTCACTTCCAAGTACAAGACAAGTGGATAAACGAGTATGGCAAGCGTTAATGCGTACAAATGCGCAAATAACAGTGTATAGTGACGGACCAGTTCCATTAAAAAATGTAAAGTTACAAAGGCAAAACAAAGCGTTCCCGTTTATAGTAATTGATGATGAAATCTTTTGGGCAGGGGCACCTCTCACATCTCAAATGATGTTTGAAGGTAGTACGGAATTTCCGTACATATGTGCAAGACTGCAAGCACCGGAGACAATTGGTGTATTAAAAGGATTTTTAGATATTCGGTAAATTCGGATAGGAATTCCTTGACTTTTATTCGGAATGAATTTAGAATGAAAATAATTTAATATAATTTTATGAAAATTCTTATCACGAGAGGTTGAGGGACTGGCCCTATGACACCTCGGCAGCGGATTCTTTATGAATACTGTGCCAATTCCAGCAAGGTAACTTGAAAGATAAGAAAGAAGCTCATTTTGAATGTATATTTCAAAGCCTCTTTCTATCTTTTAGAAAGAGGCTTTTTTACGTGAAAATAAAAGGAGGAAGAAAAATGGGAGCGACAGGAGTAACGTCACAAAGAAAAACGATTGAAGAGAGTATAGAAAGAAATAAGGAAAAGTACATAGAAACAAGTCATGATATTCATGCGAATCCGGAGATTGGTAACCAAGAGTTTTACGCATCAAGAATGTTAAGTTTATTACTAGGTAGTGCAGGATTCCAACTGCAGCACAATATAGCGGGACATGAAACAGGTTTTATCGCACGAAAAAGTTCAGGAAAACAAGGGCCAGTTATCGCATTTTTAGCTGAGTATGATGCTTTACCGGGGCTCGGTCATGCGTGTGGTCACAATTTAATTGGCACAATTAGTGTTGCAGCAGCAATTGCTTTATCAGAAACACTTGAAGAAATCGGCGGAGAAGTTGTCGTGTTTGGAACACCAGCAGAGGAAGGCGGACCAAATGGTAGCGCAAAATCGAGTTATGTAAAAGCTGGTTTATTTAATAATATTGATGCAGCACTTATGATCCATCCAAGCGGAAAAACAGCAACAACAAGTCCCTCACTAGCAGTCGATCCACTTGATTTTCATTTTTACGGTAAAACAGCTCATGCAGCAGCCTCACCAGAAGAAGGGATTAACGCATTAGATGCGATTATCCAGCTGTATAACAGTATTAACGCACTTCGCCAACAATTGCCGTCAGATGTGAGAATTCATGGTGTTATTACAGAGGGCGGAAAAGCACCTAACATTATTCCTGACTACGCCGCAGCAAGGTTCTTCATTCGTGCAGCAACGCGAAAAAGATGTGCGGAAGTAACAGAAAAAGTAAAAAATATCGCACAAGGAGCAGCGTTAGCAACAGGTACGAAAGTGAAAATTCATCAATTCCAAAATGAAATCGATGAATTACTCGTAACAAAAACATTTAATGACGTCGTAGCCGAAGAACTAGAACTACAAGGTGAAGACGTAAATCGTAAAGAAAGAATTGGAATCGGCTCAACAGACGCAGGAAACGTAAGCCAAGTCGTACCGACAATACATCCATACATTAAAATCGGACCAGATGATTTAATTGCACATACGAATGAATTTAGAGAAGCAGCACGTTCAGAACTCGGAGATAAAGCGCTAATTACATCCGCAAAAGCACTTGCAAATACGGCGTATCGATTAATTACGGAAGAAGGGCTGTTAGAGAAGGTGAAGGAAGAGTTTAAGGAAGCGCAGAGGAATCAGGGATAAGGGGAATTTATTCAACGAGGAATCTAATTAATAAGCAGAAATGTAAAAAAGAACATTGGAAAATCAATGTTCTTTTTTGTTTACTAATCATTGATTTTGTTGGTTTCTCTCATAAAGGAAAAACTTTTACTGTTATCGGGGGATAATACGTATCCCTTTATTAGAACGACAATTTCTCCTCAAACTCACTCTTTAAAACAATTAAAGGAGACGATAATCCGAATTGCATTAAAGAGTCTAAAAATGCAGCGAGAGAATCCATCGAATCGCTCATGACCTTCATCATATAATTAAATTCCCCGCTAATTCGATATAAATCTGTTACTTCAGGAGCGGCATTACAATATTGGATAAAATCAGAGCATTGGCTCGTTTTAAACATGATGAATGCTTGAATGTTTTTATTAATTTTGGAAGGCTCAAATTTTGTTCGATAAGCTGCTATAACTCCTTGATCTTCAAGTTTATTAATACGCTCTTTTACAGCAGGCTGCGTCATGGATATAATTCGTCCTATTTCTGAAACAGAAATTCTCGCATTTTCATACAACAAGTTCATAATTTTATGGTCAACTTCATCTAATTTTACTGCATTTTGCATTGTGTAGCCTCCTCTTTTTGTTTTCTAAAGTAAATCACAAATTATAACTATAATATCATAAGTTAACGAACTTAATTACCTATAAATCTATATTTAAAATTATTGGTTTTTAAATGAAAATGTAAGTATAGGATTTATCCTGCTATTTGCCGGGCAGTAAAACTCCCACCTCAAAATTCAGCTGGAGCAAAGAGGTTAGGTGGGAGAGCGACTGCCCGTAAAAGCCCGATTGGTGAGGGCTGATTAAAGTTTCACTTTATCAAACGGAAATTTAGGAAGGATGGGAAAAATGAAGAATCTTGATGGGAAAGTAGCGTTAGTAAACGGGGCGAGTCGCGGTATTGGTCGTGCGATTGCGATGAGATTGGCAAACGACGGTGCATTAGTTGCGATTCACTACGGCCGAAATAAGGAAGCTGCAGATGAAACGATTAGTGAGATTGAATCTAATGGAGGAAAGGCGCTCTTAATTGAAGCAGATTTCAATTCAATTGATGGTGTCAAAAATCTAGTAGAACAATTAAAGAATGAATTACAAATAAGAGTTGGTACATCAGAGATTGATATTTTAGTAAACAATGCAGGGATAGGTACACAAGGAACGATTGAAAATACGACAGAAGAAGTTTTTGATGAAATTATGTCTGTAAATATTAAAGCACCGTTCTTCTTAATTCAGCAAACATTACCGTTACTACGAGCAGAGGGACGCATTATTAACATTTCATCAGCTGAAGTACGACTTGGTTTTACAGGCTCAATTGCATACGGTTTAAGTAAAGGGGCATTAAATACGATGACACTTCCTCTAGCTAAGCATCTTGGAGAAAGAGGTATAACAGTGAATGCAATTATGCCTGGATATACGAAGACAGATATTAATGCGAAATTGCTAGATGATCCTGAAATACGAAGTTTTGCTACGAACTCATCTGTGTTTGGACGAATAGGGCAAGTTGAAGATATCGCAGATGCAGTAGCATTCCTTGCTTCTTCTGATAGCCGCTGGGTAACGGGGCAGATTTTAGATGTTTCTGGAGGGTTTTGTTTATAGGGGCACTACTCTATAACGATCAAATTAAAATTAAAAACAGTTATAGAGACTCCATTCTTCGGAAATATTTTAACTATTAAGTTGTAAAAAGAACCGTAGTTTTTCATTTTTGAAAAGGCTATGGTCCTTTTTAGTTGTAGCAAAGTTATGGTGCGAGGAAGCTTTTTGTAAATCAAAAAAAATTGATTAATCAGTTGCATAAAGAACTAATCAGCGTATATACTATAAACATCAAAAAAAATTGATGAAGGGAGAGTGAACTAAAATGGCACAAGATTTTCAGCTCTATGAGAAAAAATTTAAAGCGTTGGCGGATCAGAAGCGTTTAGAGATTATGTATGAACTTTGTCAGCGAGGTCAGACTTGTGTATGTGATTTAACAGAGATTTTTGAAATGACGCAATCTAAGTTGTCCTATCATTTGAAGATTTTATTAGATGCAGGTTTAATTGTAAAAGAAACAAAAGGTACGTGGAGTTATTATGATTTAAATGATGCGGAAGTGAATAATTTATTATCAGAAGAATTGTGCTGTATCTTTAGAAAAACAGGAAAAGGTAGTTGTTGTTAAAATTTTGCGCTATTAATCAAAAAAAATTGATTAATAATATATAAAGAGGAGGAATAAGGTATGAAATATGTTCACGTCGGTATAAACGTTACGAATTTAGAGAAGTCTATTGAATTTTATGAAAAGGTATTCGGTGTATCACCAGTTAAGGTGAAAATGGATTATGCAAAATTTTTATTAGAGACACCAGGACTTAATTTCACGCTGAACGTGCGAGATGAAGTGAATGGAAATCAGGTAAATCATTTTGGTTTTCAAGTGGATACAGCTGAAGAAATCATATTACATAAAGAAAGATTAGAAAAAGAGGGTTTCTTTGCGCGTGATGAGATGGATACAACTTGTTGCTATGCAGTGCAAGATAAGTTTTGGGTAACGGATCCTGATGGTAATGAGTGGGAATTCTTTTATACAAAAGCAGATAGTGATGTTCACAAAATAGAAGAGTCATCTTGTTGCACGATTTCTAACGTAGTAGATAAAAATTCTTGTTGTTAATGGGAGATGGAAAATAAAATGAAACGTTTATCTTTTCTAGACCGATATTTAACACTATGGATTTTTCTAGCGATGGCTATTGGAATTGGTTTAGGATTTGTGTTTCCTAGTGTAGTAGACGGACTGAATTCATTACAAGTTGGCACGACGTCTATTCCGCTCGCTGTTGGTTTAATTGTAATGATGTACCCACCATTAGCGAAAGTTCGCTATGAGGAAATGGGCCGAGTATTTAAAGATGTAAAAGTGCTAGTTCTATCTTTAGTACAAAACTGGATTATCGGACCTGTACTTATGTTTGTGTTAGCAATTATTTTTCTTCCTGATAAACCAGAATACATGGTCGGGCTCATTATGATTGGTTTAGCACGTTGTATTGCAATGGTAATTGTTTGGAACGACCTTGCTGATGGGGATAAAGAGTATGCAGCTGGTTTAGTTGCTTTTAATTCTGTATTTCAAATGTTATTCTTCTCGGTTTATGCATACGTGTTCGTAACAGTAATCCCGGAATGGTTAGGGATTGAAGGTGCTATTGTCGATATTACAATGGTAGAAGTAGCGAAATCAGTATTTATCTATTTGGGAATTCCTTTTATAGCAGGTATGTTGACACGCTTTGTACTAGTGAAGTTAAAAGGAAGACAGTGGTATGAAAAGGTATTTATACCTAAAATTAGTCCACTTACATTACTTGCATTGCTATTTACAATCATCATTATGTTCTCTTTAAAAGGGGAGATGATTGTTAGCGTGCCACTAGATGTAGTAAGAATAGCAATTCCATTACTCATTTATTTTATTGTAATGTTTTTTGTTTCTTTCTTTATGGGAAGAAAAATTGGTGCAAACTATCCGGTGACTACAACGTTAGCATTTACAGCAGGTAGTAATAACTTTGAGTTAGCAATTGCTGTAGCAGTTGGTGTGTTTGGTATTCATTCAGGCGCGGCATTCGCAGCTGTCATTGGACCGTTAGTTGAAGTACCTGTAATGATTGCACTTGTAAACGTCGCTTTTTGGTTTAAACGTAAATATTTTAATGATCAACCAGTATAATTTAAAAACAAAGGTGGAAAACAACATGGAAAACAAAAAGACAATCTACTTTTTATGTACAGGAAATTCATGCCGCAGCCAAATGGCAGAGGCATGGGGGAAACAATACTTAGGAGATAAGTGGAATGTATATTCTGCAGGCATTGAAGCACATGGAGTGAATCCAAATGCTATTAAAGCAATGAATGAAGTAAATATCGATATAACAAATCAAACATCAGATATGATTGATTCAAATATTTTAAATAACGCTGATTTAGTTGTTACCCTCTGTAGTCATGCGGATTCTGTTTGTCCATCTACTCCGCCGCATGTAAATCGTGTTCACTGGGGATTTGATGACCCAGCAGGAAAAGAGTGGTCTGAATTTCAACGTGTTCGTGATGAAATTGGTGAACGTATAAAACGTTTTTTAGAAACAGGGGAGTAAATAAAGAAAAGAGTCAATCTTCTATTATATAGGTGATTGGCTCTTTTTTTATTGTACATAGTCATGACTAAATTGGTTTACAGAAATTAATGAAACGAATAGAGAATATTCTGTCATAGTGATAAAGTTAGAAATGTATTTAATCATGTAGGATATGATTTTTACTTGAATAAATTAGGTATATCTTAAAAATCCTCACTTTAAAAGGTTTTTATTCGGAAGTACAAAAATGAATTTTTGCATGAAAGGGGAATAGGGTAAAACATATAATAAGAAATATATTAATGAATTATTTTAAAGAAATTCATTCACTAGCAGTGGAAGAAGAGTTACATAAAGATAGTTGGAATACGGATCTGCATTATAAAATAATGGTAAATGGAAAGCGGTATTCCGCAAGGTTTATAAATAGCAAGCGAACAATCAATCCCGCCTTTGGGACGTTATTAAACGAACAACTGATAGAGCAAGTGCGTTTTACGTATTATTTACGCGAGCATGGGATTCTTTTTATGCAGATAAATAAGAATAGGGCAGGAGAGTCATTTACACTTGTCATTTGGAATGATGAACAATACCGATTTGTATTGTCTAATTGGATTGAAGGAGAACATATTACAAATTGTACAGAAGTTATCGCAAAAGCCTTCGGAACGGAAGCAAGAAAGATTCATGATATTTCTTGCGCATTTCAAAGCTCGATTTTTCAAAAGAAATCTCATTTGGATGGGTATGCCCAGTTTATTCATATGCTAGAAAGTAGGGCAAGCACATGTGGAGAATTACGAGAGTATATAGAGCTCGCTAAATATCATATAGAGTGCGCATATACGAGTGAATTAGAGTTTATCGTACAAACAGACTTAAATCCTTTGAATGTTTTATGGGATTCAAATCAACAGATAAAAGGAATTGTAGATTTTGAATCGATTGGCTATGTTGATCGTATTGAGGGATTAGCCTTTTTACTAAAATGGTACTCTCGAACGGAAGGAATACAATCACATGAAGTCAGTCCAAGTGTTGCTAGTGCATTTTTAGAAGGGTATAAGGCTAGTAATATTGTAACATCAAATGATTATAAGAGACTGTCTTCATTACTATGGCTATCCGGTAGTTTGAATTGGAATTTTGTGAAGAAAACGCTAAGTGTAATAAGTGATGAGAGGGAATTAGAAGAACATTTGGAAGTTTATAGAGTGAGGGGAGAAAGACTATCTTCATTGTTAATTTGTAGATAACATGTATTCTCCTAATTTGGGATTCAAAAAGAAACGATATGAGGTGTTCAAAAAATGAAAATACAAATTGTATTGTTTGATGGCTTCGGAGAACTTGTCTCTTTCGCACCGTTTGAGGTACTCAAAAGAGCGATAGAAGAAGGGGCACCATTTACGGTTGAATTCGTTTCGAGTGAACAAAAACAAGAAGCTATTACTTCGTTTGGAGTTACGGTTAAATTACATGATTTTTTACGAATGGATAATCGTCCAGATTTGTTAATTGTACCTGGTGGTGGCTGGAATCATAAAGCTGAACATGGGGCACGAAAGCAAGCAGAGCTTGGTACTTTGACCGAAATGATTAGAGAGATGCACAATGAAGGAACGATTGTTGCTGGAGTTTGTACAGGAGGTATGCTACTAGCTGCATCCGGTATATTGAATGATAAAAAGGCAACAATGCATCATTTGGCGCAAACTGAAATTAGTGAATATGGAGCAGAACTTCTTCATTACAGAATTGTAGATCAAGGCGATATTATTACTGCAAGAGGAGTTACTTCAGGAATTGATTTAGCTCTTTGGATTACGGAAAGGTTCGCAAGTTCTAAAATTGCAGCTGCTGTTGAATATAGAATGGAATATGAGAGGCGAGGTGTTGTTTGGAAGTAATTTAACCGTAATCATAGTTTTTGCTGTAGAGCGTATTAAATATTCTAAAAGAGAAGGAGCCACCTCATATGAGTGGGCTCTTTCGTTTATTATAGTGCTAATTTTTCACAGTAATATCCTTTTTAGAAAATCATAGAATGGATAATGTATTTTGTTTCATAGTGATAATGATTTTTATTGTATATTCATAAATTCGTAAAAATTAGTTTACAAATTTGCATCTGGCTTATATAATTTGACTCATATAAAAAAGTTTCCCTAAGGAAACTTAGGCGCGGATTTACATTCGCATTATATTTTTTTGTTTAAAAGTTGCCTTTGTGCAAAATAATTACATTGACGAAAAAAAGAAGGGGGAGTACATAAAAAATGACTGAGGCTATAATTGTCAAAGATTTATTTGTATCCTATCAAGGGAATCAAGTGGTTCAAAATGTTTCTTTTGAGATTAAAAAAGGAAATCTCGTTGGAATTATTGGTCCAAACGGAGCGGGAAAATCTACTTTAATGAAAGCTGTATTGGATTTAATCCCAAATGATAAGGGATTTGTTCAAATTCTTGGAGAGGATATTCGAAGTGTTAGAAAGAGTGTTGCATATGTACCGCAAAGAAGTGATATAGATTGGGACTTCCCGATCACAGTTTTAGATGTCGTGCTAATTGGAACATATCCATCTTTAGGGATGATGAAAAGACCGAAGAAAGGGGAGCGGGATTGGGCATTTGAATGTCTAAAGAAAGTCGGAATGGAAGAGTTTAAACATCGCCAAATTGGTGAGCTTTCAGGTGGACAACAGCAACGTGTCTTTTTGGCGAGAGCTTTAGCGCAAAAGGCAGAAATATTCTTCTTAGATGAACCGTTTGTTGGAATAGATGTAACAAGTGAAGAGACAATCATTAAAATTCTTAGGGAATTACGTAAAGAAGGAAAAACAATTGTTGTTGTACATCATGATTTAAGTAAAGCAGAATCGTATTTTGATAAATTATTATTATTGAATAAAAGCTTAATTCATTGCGGAGAAGTACGACAAGTATTAGAACCAACTGTTATGTCAAAAGCATATGTGAATCAAGGAATATTGTTTAATAATGCAGCGGAGGTACATTCATCATGAAGATTGTAGAATTTATAGATGCATTAACGCAGTACAGTTTTCTGCAAAAGGCGTTATTAACTTCCGTTATGGTAGGAATTATCTGTGGTGTCATTGGATGTTTTATTATTTTACGAGGTATGGCATTAATGGGTGATGCCATTTCACATGCCGTTCTTCCTGGAGTAGCACTTTCTTATATGATTGGTATGAACTATTTCATAGGAGCTGTTTTAACAGGTGTTATTACTGCAGTTGGAATAGGATTTGTAAGTCAAAATAGCCGAATTAAACATGATATGGCAATAGGGATTATGTTTACATCTGTATTTGCTGTAGGGATTATTTTAATTACCTTTATGAAGAGTAGTTCAGATTTATATCATATTTTATTCGGGAACGTCCTATCAGTTCGTTCTTCAGATATGTGGATGACACTTATTATCGGAGTGGTCATTATTGGGCTTGTGATGCTGTTTTACAAAGAATTACTCGTATCCACTTTTGATCCAACGATGGCGCAAAGTTACGGGTTACCGAACAAATGGATTCATTATGGCTTAATGATCCTACTTACAATGGTTACAGTAGCATCACTTCAAACTGTAGGAATTATTCTAGTTGTCGCTATGCTTATTACACCAGCGGCTACAGCGTATTTATTAACAAATCGTTTATGGGTCATGATTTATTTAGCGGCAGGCATTGGTGCACTTTCATCTGTAGTAGGGCTATATTTTAGTTTCTCTTATAATCTTGCTTCAGGTGCGACAATTGTTCTTGTTGCAACATTCTTGTTCGCATTGGCATTCTTTTTCTCACCGTCACAAGGTTTATTTTGGAGAGCTATCAAAATTAAAAAAAATAGAGCAGAGTTGTCATAATTGATTGGAGGATAAAAATGAAATTTAAAAATGTTTTATTATCGGTAATTTGTATTTTCGTATTTGCATTAACAGCGTGTTCTATATAAGTTGAATTAAAAGGTTACAGCTACTGTTTGTCGAAATATAATAAGTAACATATATTGACAAATGGAGCGGAGCAAAATGACACATGTACACCAAAACGAAAAAGAAAGCCTACTTGTAGCAATGAAAACGACTAAAACGAAACGAATGTATGAACGTTATCAAACGATCTATTTCTATGTACAAGGCTTTTCTATAAAAGAAATAATGAACATGATTGGTCGTTCTGAAAAAACAATCTATAATTATGTGAATGCTTACAAAGAAAAAGGATTGCATGGCTTACTCATGGGACAATCAACAGGAGCACCACGTAAATTAGCCCCTGAACAAGAACAGGAGTTAGTTCAAGTGAGTGCATCTCATCTACCCGTGGATGTTGGATTTCCAGCTAAACATAATTGGACTTTATCCATTATCGCTTCTTTCATTAAAAGAGAATGGAACGTAAGTTACACACTTCGCGGGGTGTCTCGACTTTTACATGATTTAGGGCTTAGTTACACAAAACCGACGTATACATTAGCGAAAGCAGACCCGGTGAAACAACAAGAGTTTAGGGAAGTTACCTTCCCCGCCTATAAAAAAAAACTTTTAAACGAGGAGATTGACCATCTTCTGTTTCAAGATGAGTCCATGATCCGCGATTACCAAGCACTGCAGCATACATGGTTTTTAAAAGGAAAACAACGCAGTATTCCTACTTATGGGAAACACCAAGGTGTTAAACTTATTGGTACACTTAATTATGAAACAGGTGAGTTAGTTTGTGTAGAAGAGGAGCGGTATGATGCCGAAGCATTTCTTCGTTTTCTTCAGCATGTACTTGAACTGTATCCCAACGGGAAAATAGCTCTTATTCTAGATAATGCGCGTATTCATCATGCGAAGCTCATCCAACCACTTTTAAGGAAACACTGTCATCGCTTAGAATTAGTGTTTTTACCTCCCTACAGTCCCGATTTAAATTTAATTGAAGGGGTATGGAAATGGCTCAAATCAGACATCATTCATAATGTTTTTTATTCATCGATTTATGAAATTCAAAAAAATGTACAGGCTTTTATTCAGGAATTAAATCGCACACCTGAAAAAGTGATCGATCGATTATGCATTCGATTGTAATCTTTTAATTCAACTTATATAGTAACACAAATGGAAAAGAAGAGGGCAGTGAAAAATTAAAAGTTGTAACTACATACTCCATTATATATGATATGGTGAAGCAAATTGGCGGGGATAAAGTTGAGATTCATAGTCTTGTTCCAATTGGAGCTAACCCGCATGAATATGATCCACTACCAAAAGATGTTATGAAAATGACAGATGCAGATATGGTACTTTACAATGGATTAAATCTAGAAGAAGGTGGAGCGTGGTTTAAAAAGCTATTAAAAACGGCAAATAAATCAGAGAAAGATGCACCTGTGTATAAAGTAAGTGAAGGCGTAGAAGCTATTTATTTAGAGACAAAAGGATTAGAAAAAGAACCAGACCCACATGCATGGATGAATATTAAAAATGGCATTTTATATGCTGAAAATGTGAAAAAGGCATTAATTAAAGAAGACCCTAAAAATAAAGAATTCTATACTAAAAATACCGACAAGTATGTAGCAGAACTTCAAAAGTTACACGATGAGACAGTGAACAGAATTCATCAAATCCCTGAGGAAAAACGTTTCTTAATCTCTAGTGAAGGTGCTTTTAAATACTTTGGAAAAGCATATGATATTAAGACGGGATACATTTGGGAAATTAACTCAGAAAACCAAGGTACTCCAGATCAAATTAGAGATGTTGTAAGTGTAATTCAAACAAACAAAGTGCCAGCTTTATTTGTAGAAACAAGTGTAGATCGACGTAGTATGGAAACTGTTTCAAAAGAAACAAACGTGCCGATTGCAGGGACAATTTTTACAGACTCACTAGGTAAATCAGGTGAGGATGGAGATACTTACTTGAAAATGATGAAATGGAATATAGATACCATTATTACTGGATTACAAAAGTAAAATCTAATTAGCGTAATTATTGAAGTTTTGTAAAATACGATAAGAAAGAGATAGCTCCCAGGGGTTATCTCTTTCTTTTATGTATTCATTTTTTATATTTCATAATTTGGCTGAATATAACCTAATTTTATTCCTTTCGTGACAGCTTCTAAAGAGGATGAAAAATTATTCACTGTAAAAATCTTATTAGTCTGTGAAGTCGAGAAAGTTCAACATAATGGACATAAACGGTGCTTATAAATATAAAGTAGGACGTTATGAAAATGAATAAAGATTGCAGAGCCTACACAAAAGGCTTTTAGCTAAATCCTAAAGTATTTTTCTGGAGAATGAGAAAATACGTATAGGAGGAAGGACATGAAAGACAATACTCCTAAGAAAATTTTATTTATTCAATCAGGCATTCCTTTTTATTATCCAATGATAGAAGTAGCAATTTTGAATAGTTTACAAAAGGTAAACAGCAATACAATTATGGTGAGTCCAGAAAAAGCTATAAAAATTGCGTTAAAAGTTAAACCAGATTTTATTTTGGTACTAAGTGGTTTAAGCGGAGAATTTAATAGTGTCATGCCAGTCTTAAAGAATGCAGGCTTTACTACTGGACTTTGGCTGACAGAGGATCCTTATTATACGGAGGTAACACAAAATCTTGTTCCGTATTATGATTACATATTTACGCAAGATTTAAATTGTATCAAGTTTTATAAGGAGATAGGATGTAACAATGTGTTTCATCTCCCTTTAGCAGCAAATCAAGAGGTATTTAAACCTTCTCTTAAAGAAGATACATATAAGTATGATCTTAGTTTTATAGGCGCAGCATTTGAAAATAGAATTAACTTTGTTGATTCGATTGCAGAGTATTTAGCAGAAAAGAACACAAAAATTGTAGGGTTTGGTTGGGAGAAGTTAAAGAATTATGAAAGATTAAAGGATAAAATACAACTCTTGCCACTTGCAAAGTATGAAGATGCGTTACAATTTTACGTATCTACTAAAATCAATATAAATTTACATCGTTCACCAAGTGATAAGGAATTGAATTGTAATTCTGCAAATATCAAAGCATATTCAGTAAATAATAGGACGTTTGAA
Organism: Bacillus silvicola; assembly: GCF_050524305.1. Classification (NCBI taxonomy): domain Bacteria; kingdom Bacillati; phylum Bacillota; class Bacilli; order Caryophanales; family Bacillaceae; genus Bacillus; species Bacillus silvicola. Next base: position 94,851 of record NZ_JBNGVC010000012.1, on the reverse strand, counting down.
ATTAATGCCGTAGGTTCTTTTCAATTAACGGATATACGTCCAGATGTATCAAAGCATTACATACCAGGTGTTGAAATAGAAACTTTTAATAGTGCATCGGAGTTTATACAAAAAGCGGAGTACTATTTGGAACATGTACAAGAAAGAAAACGTATAGCGAAAAATGGGCTGGATAGGACTTTGAAAAATCACACATATGATAAACGAATACTGCAATTATTAAACTATATTAATTTCATTGGCGTGAAGATGTAGTCTAACTATTAACTTAAATATATTAGCAGCGGTAAACATGAAGGTAAGCGTTTGGTGTTTTCAACGAGAGTTAACTCTCGCATTCTACAAAAATTATTTGCGAAAAAGGGATTCGGATAATTTTGTAGAATCTATTTATTCTGAAAAAACAATTTTGAATTGGAACTAATTTATATCTAATAATTAGAGGAGATTAAAAATGAATCACTTTTTTGTAGAATTTGGTGAATACCAAGCAAGTGTTTGTGAATGGGGAGATAAAAGTAAACCTCAAATCATTTGTTTTCATGGTTTAGGAAGTACAAAATTAAGTTTTATAGAAATAGCGGAACTTTTAAAAGATAAATATCATATTGTATCGTTTGATCTACCTGGACATGGGAAAACACCAAATTTTGAGAAGGATGAAGATTACGGTGCATTCCATTTAACAAATTGGGTGGTAGCATTACTTGAGCACATAGGAAAAGAAACATTTCATATATTAGCACATTCATGGGGCGCAAGCGTTGCACTTCACTATGCGGCAGAATGTCCAGAAAAAGTGAATAAAATGATTTTGCTAGATGGTGGTTATCATCATGGTGAAATGAATGCAGATTATTTTGCGAAGCTGTATAAAGATGAGAAAGAAGGAGAGTGTCCACCGCGATCATTAGAAGAAGAAATCACTCATTACGAAAAGGATTTTGATGAATATATTTTTGACAGTAAAGAAGCATTCATCCAATCAGAAGAAATGGTTTACAGCAGATGGTCACCATTAATAGAACGTGCGGTTTATGATTTAATGCGAGAAGAGGATAGTAAGGTGAAATGGCATGCTAATGGCGATACCGCTAGAGGTGTAATTAAGTTTCAATATACGGTGTATAAAACATTGAAATCTCATAAAATTAAAAGCGATATTTTATTATTGTATTGTGATCTTCCAGATAATTATTTAGAAATAAGAGAATTGCAGATTGCGGAATTTAAGAAGCATATTGATATTACGACTAAGCTTTACAAAGATACAGGGCATCTAATGCATTGGGATAGACCAGAAGAGATTGCTGAGGATGTTTTAAATTGGTTGGTATAAAGAAGGTCCGTTGTTCGAATTTGAGCAACGGACTTTCTTTTGAAAAACTGAATTTAAGAGTGATAGGGGAACAAGTAAGAGCATTACAGTTCTATGCCAATTCGTTTTTTTGATATAATGGATGTGAAGCAGGAAATAGATAGAACGATACTGCTAGTAATTTATACTTAAATGTAGGGAGATTGAACAGAGTTATGGGGAATGAAAAAGAAATTAGTCCCGCTAAATTAATATGGAAGATGACGCGCCCACATACATTGACGGCGACGTTTTCTCCTGTAATTTTAGGGACAGTAGCATCACTTTATGTTGCCAAAGTTGATTGGCTTTTATTTATTGCGATGATGAGCGCATGTTTAGCATTGCAAATAGCAACGAATTTATTTAATGAGTACTATGATTTCAAACGCGGATTAGATACCGCTGATTCTGTTGGCATTGGTGGTGGAATTGTCCGTCATGGATTGAAACCAAAAAATGTTTTAACAGTTGCGCTTTTATTGTATGTAGTAGCAGCACTTATTGGAATTTATATTTGTATGAATAGTAGCTGGTGGTTAGTCGTTATTGGGTTAATTGGGATGGCGGTTGGCTATTTATATACAGGTGGTCCATTACCAATTGCGTACACTCCGTTTGGAGAATTAGTTTCTGGATTGTTAATGGGAACATGTTTTGTACTCATTGCTTTCTTTATTCAAACGAATACTGTAACGATTGAAAGTATATTGATTTCCGTTCCAATTGGAATTTTAGTAGGTGCAATCAACATGTCGAATAACATCCGAGATATCGAAGAAGATATTAAAGGTGGAAGAAAGACATTAGTAATCCTCCTTGGGAGAGAAAAAGCAGTGGTAACACTAGCGGTAGCCTTTTTCATTGCTTATTTATGGATTGCTGTAATTGTATTGATGGGTTATATAAGCCCTTGGGCATTAGTTATGTTCTTAGGTTTGAAAAAGCCAATTTCTGCAATTCAAAGTTTCCAAAAAGGGGCAAAGGATCCAGGGTATATGCGCATCGCAATGAAATCAACAGCGATGACAAATACGATTTTCGGCTTCTTATTATCAATCGGACTATTAATCAGTTATTTATTTTAAATAAAAATCCTCAACAATCGGGCAATATTGTTAAGTGATTAATCCCCTATTTCTCAATTTAAATACAGAGAAATGGGGGTTTTTATTTTGTGATTTACAACGCTAAGCTCATTTTCCTGACGATTACCCCGTTTTTAACAACGTTAAGAAAGTTTTAGTGGCCTTAAAGAATCTAATGATATCACTTTCTCCGAATAAAAATGGTATTCTCCTAACAAATTACTATGTTCCCATATGTGTGCTTGTTTTGATCCCTAAAGATTTTAGGTGTAATACCTGTGTATTTTTTGAATGTTTTTGTGAAATGACTCTGGTCATAAAAACGAAGTAGGTTCAAAATGTCCGTTAAGGAAAGGTCTGTCGTTATCAGCAGCTTTTTTGTTTCATTGATTTTTTCTTTATTGATAAAGCCTAATACAGAAAATCCGGTGATTGCTTTAAACATCGAGGACAGGTAATTTGGGTTTAACCCAGTAATTTCAGAGAGCCGTTTCACCGATATAGGCTCGTAAATATGATTTTTAATATAACTTTCGCAGACCCTGACTGGCTTAGGGGATTTGTGTTCATTTATCTGATTTACCATTTTTGTAAACTCGATTGCAACGGTGTTGCGGTGATCTTGAAGCTACTTTATATCATCTATTTCTTCTATGCACTGGATTGCCATGTCGCTCATGGTGTACGCCTGTTCCGGGTCCAGCCCGCCTTCGATCGCTGCCCGTAAAACCTGCGCCATTGATGCCGAAATAGACTCGGTGAAAAATGGACTTACTGTGACAACAACAGTAAGTCCTTAATCTGTTTGTTATCGTGAGAGAAGCACCAACTTTGCTGCATGCATTAAATATTGTAAGTGTTTAAAAAATCAAAAAATGATAACTGATACTACGTCAAGAAAATAGACACAGTTTTTTCTACAGTGCTTTCACTTGGTGGCAGCACCTTTTATTAGAATTGTCTCCTTGGTTTAACAAATGTTTTTTTGTAAATAATATGTTCGTTAAACAATTAATTAAGGGGGACTTGTATGCCACAGGATCGAAAAGTAGAAGCTCAAAACGATGCATACGAAGGAAAAGAGATTGTACCAGATAATCCACAATATGTACCGCGTCACATGCAAATGGAGCTCCCTCACGAATTTTCTATAAATCCTCTGTTTGCCCGCGAAGGAGAATCAGCCGTTCCGCGCTTTCACATGCCTGATAAAGGCATGTTACCAGAAACAGCGTATCAAATCGTCCATGATGAAATTGCTCTTGATGGCAATGCCCGCTTGAATCTTGCAACATTCGTTAGCACATGGATGGAGCCTGCCGCAGAGCAATTATATGCCAAATCATTCGACAAGAACATGATTGACAAGGATGAATATCCACAGACAGCCGAAATTGAGGAGCGGTGTGTCCGCATTTTAGCCAATCTCTGGCATTCGCCCAACCCCATTACGACTATGGGTGTTTCAACAACTGGATCGTCGGAAGCATGTATGCTCGGGGGGCTTGCGTTAAAGAGACGCTGGCAAAACGCACGCAAAAGCGAAGGGAAACCGGTGGATCGTCCCAATATCGTGTTTAGTTCTGCTGTTCAAGTCGTTTGGGAAAAGTTCGCGAACTATTGGGAGGTTGAACCACGCTATGTGAAGGTTAGCCCAGAGCATCCCCAATTGGATCCTCAGGGGGTCCTCGCTGTCGTGGATGAAAATACGATTGGTGTAGTACCGATTCTCGGTGAGACTTATACCGGGCTTTACGAACCGGTTGCCGCCATTGCGAAAGCGCTGGACGATTTACAGGAGAGGACGGGCCTCGACATTCCCATGCATGTGGATGCGGCTTCGGGGGGATTTATAGCACCGTTTCTTCAACCAGATTTAGTCTGGGATTTTCAATTACCGAGGGTGAAGTCCATCAATGTATCCGGACATAAATATGGATTAGTCTATCCTGGGTTGGGTTGGATAATTTGGCGAGAAGCTGAAGATCTCCCTGAGGATCTAATCTTCCGCGTCTCCTATTTGGGCGGGAACATGCCGACTTTTGCTCTGAATTTCTCTCGTCCTGGCGCACAAGTGCTCCTGCAATATTACAATTACCTGCGTTTGGGGAAAAGTGGGTACTATGATGTCCAAAGGGCTTCTCAGAAAGTTGCTCTTTTTCTTAGTAAGGCGATTCAGAAGATGGGACCGTTCGAACTTTTGTCCGATGGTTCGGATATTCCGGTTTTCGCTTGGCGACTGAAAGATGGTTACACATTAAACTGGAATCTTTATGATTTATCTCGACAATTGCGTGTGTTCGGCTGGCAAGTACCCGCTTATCCATTGCCTCCAGATATGGAAGAGGTGACGATTATGCGCGTTGTGGTTCGAAATGGATTATCAATGGATCTCGCGCATTTATTTTTGATGAACCTCAAACAGGCCGTTGCCTTTCTGGATTCCCTGGACGGGCCTATGCCACATGATACAAAATGTGATAATGGGTTTCATCACTAAATGGGGACAGATCCCGTAGTCATTAAGTTGAGCTAACCACCGGTGAAATTAACTATCTTAGATGAATCCTTCCATTAAGAAATTTATTGGAGGGACTTTTTATGGAGATTAAGTCGACCAATAAGAATATGCTTTATACAGAAGAAAGTTTATATCAATTATCGGTTTGGGGAACAGATTAAGCACCCGATCTGATAAATAGACGGAGAGATTCCACCTATTGATTCAAAAAATATGAAAATGGGTAATAGAATCTTTAGCTTATGGGAAAAGTAACATTATAAAACAAACTAAAAGAGCCAGCTCATACGAGTAGGCTCTTTTAGTTATCTACTATTTCTAATTGTCCTCTTATTTTCTCCGGAATGTCCTTTTCAGAAATAACGTCGTAAGAATAGACATACTTACCTTTTACATGAATTTTCAAGTAAGTTTTTCTTATAAAATCATTAGGAGTGTTCGTTCCTATTGTATATTCTTTCTCATTCCTTAATTCATCAACACCCTTTAGTGAGTACATAGCTCTTCCTTTATGATGGTAATCTGGAACGCCATATCCCTTCGCAACGGCGTATACATTTTTTTCTTCAGCAATCGGATTAAATCTGTCTAAATCTCCGCGTAATATGAAAGGTAGTAAGTATATAGGGAGGCCTATTCCTATTATGCAAATTACAAATTTCTTCATGATTATTTCTCCTTTTGTTCATTTACATGTTTCAGTATAGAAAAAAATTCTTATGAATAAAGGGAGATTTTCTTAAGATTTTCTTAAAAAGAATTTTAAGGTTATTTTAACCAAAATTTTCATGGAAACCCCTTTAAAAAGAACAAGAGTTCGTATATAATAAGAACAAATGTTCTTTTATTAGGAGTGATTACCTTGTATGATTATTTTCTTTTACCTAATCGTATTATTCTATGTGTAGATCTTCGTAGCTTTTATGCGAGTGTATCATGTATTAAAAAAGGACTGGATCCACGTTATACAAAATTGGCCGTTGTAGGGGATGTGAATCAGAGCGGATCAATTGTGTTAGCAGCAACACCGCCATTAAAAGCGTTAGGGATCAGGAAGATGGCAAGATTGTACGAAATACCGAAGCGACCAGATATTATTATTGTGAATCCAATTATGCATACGTATATGAAGTGTTCAACTTTCATAACTGGTTTAGCCTTGCAGTATGTCGCGCCCGAAGATTTTCATCAATATAGTATCGATGAATTTTTCATGGATATGACTGCAAGTATTCATTTGTTTGCAAGTAATCCGCGTGAGTTCGCATTAAAGTTTAAGCGAGAAATATATGAACGTACGCGGATCGACAGTACAGTTGGCATTGGTCCGAACTTATTATTGAGTAAAGTAGCAATGGATATTGAAGCGAAAAAGAATAGGGATGGAATAGCGCAGTGGACGTATGACGATATACCCGAGAAGTTATGGGGTATTAGACCGCTCAGTAAATTTTGGGGTATATCGTATAAAACGGAAATGAAATTGAACCGAAAAGGTATACATACAATAGGGGAGTTAGCGCAGTATCCTTTGAAATATTTAAAACAATCGTTTGGTGTAATAGGAGAAGAGTTACATTTACATAGTAATGGGATTGATTTTAGCAGAATAGCAGAAAAATACGTTCCTGCAACAACATCGATAGCAAAAAGCCAAATATTATTACGTGATTATTCGGTAGAAGAGTTCATCGTTATTTTATTAGAACATATAGAAGAGGTTTGTTATAGGTTGAGACGAGAAAAGAAATGCGCGCAAACAATCCATTTTTCAGTTGGATATAGCAAGGAATACGGCGGAGGGATACGAAAGGCACATACATTAAATCGGGCAACAAACTTAACAATGGATATTTACAATGTTTGTACATACTTTTTATACGAGCGACATACAGGGGAGCCGATTCGATCAATAAGTATTTCGCTAACAAATTTAATAAATGAAGGGGAAGAGCAAATTTCGCTTTTCGATAACATTGTACAAAGAGAAAAAGAACTGCGATTAACGAAGGTTATGGACGAAATTCGAACACGATTTGGTAAGAACAGTATTTTACGTGGGGTTTCCTACACAAGCGTCGCAACAGCAAGATATAGAAACACATTATTAGGAGGGCACAAATCGTGAAAAATGCTAACATGCCAAAAGGAAGAGGAATGGTTAAGTGGCAACCGTTTGCCAGTATGCCAGAGCAGTTTGCAGTTATTAAAGAAATGATACAGGAGCAAACGAAAGCCCGGCGTCCAATCTTAACGCAAGATGCAAAAGAAATGATTGAAAATAAGCTATTAACTTCATTTTTAGGTGAAGAAGAGATTTTACTTACATATTATAAAGATGGTTATTTATATAAAAATTACATAACAGTAGTGGATATTAATCCAATAAATGAGACGGTTATTTGTACAGATGCTTTTTATAATGAACGGATTTTTAAGTTTGTTGATGTGATTGAAGTGAATTAGAGGGAGAAATAAAAGTGATGATCTCTTCCTAACTTAATTATATCACGTAAATAACATTCAAAATAGACTGTTTCTTCGCATTTACTACTGCTACAATCAAGAACACATGCATAGTAAGGAGAGATGTTAAATGAGTTCTTTCGTTCTCGATTTTCAGGAAATAGAAAAAACGCAGCTTTCGCTCGTTGGTGGAAAAGGATTGAATTTAGGAGAGTTATCTAACATTCAAGGTATACAAGTGCCAGAAGGTTTTTGTGTTACAACGGTAGGATATGAAAAGGCCATCGAACAAAATGAAGCGTTTCAAGCTTTGTTGAATCAATTAACAATGCTAAAAATTGAGGACCGAAATCAAATCGGTGAAATCAGTAAGAGGATTAGAGAAATCGTAATGGCAGTAGAAATTACTTCCGATGTTGAGAAAGCAGTTACTCATTATCTCTCATGTTTTGGAAATGAGCATGCTTATGCAGTGCGTTCTAGCGCTACTGCTGAAGATTTACCATATGCCTCGTTTGCTGGTCAACAAGATACGTATTTAAATATCATTGGAAAAGAAGCAATTTTGCAGCATGTAAGAAAGTGCTGGGCTTCTTTATTTACAGATCGAGCAGTCATATACCGAATGCAAAATGGTTTTGAACATAGCCAAGTTTCTATATGTGTTGTCGTTCAAAGAATGGTTTTCCCGCAGGCTTCAGGAATTTTATTTACTGCTGATCCAATTACTTCTAATCGAAAGGTGTTATCAATCGATGCAAGTTTTGGGCTTGGTGAGGCGTTAGTATCAGGCTTAGTATCTGCTGATAATTATAAAGTAAAAGAAGGCGAAATTGTGGGAAAGATGATAGCGACTAAAAAATTAGCTATCTATGGACGAAAAGAAGGCGGAACAGAAACAAAACAAATTGCTCCTAATCAGCAAAAGGTTCAAACACTTACGGAACAACAAATATTACAGCTAGCACAGATAGGAAGACAAATCGAAGCTTATTTTGCTTGTCCGCAAGATATTGAATGGTGTTTAGTTGATGATACATTTTATATAGTTCAAAGTCGTCCGATTACGACTTTATATCCAATTCCAGAAGCAAATGGTGGGGGAAATCATGTATATATATCGGTTGGTCACCAACAAATGATGACCGATGCGATGAAACCACTAGGGTTATCTTTTTTCCTGTTAACGACTAGTGCCCCTATGCGCAAAGCGGGAGGAAGGCTGTTTGTTGATGCTACACAAAAATTAGCTTCACCTGTTAGCAGAGATTACTTAATAAACACTTTAGGAAAATCAGATCCGCTCATACGAGATGCATTAACGACTGTAATCGAGCGAGAGAATTTTATCAAATTGTTACCGGATGATGAAAAAGAAAAAAGTGTTAGTAAAAGTGCGCCGCCTGCAAGTTCGCAACCAGAAATCGAAAACGATCCGGCAATCGTCACGGATTTAATAAAGAATAGTCAAGCATCGATCGAAGAGTTAAAACGAAACATACAAACGAAATCAGGATCAGATGTACTTGATTTTATTTTGGAAGATATTAAGCAATTAAGGAAAGTATTATTTAGCCCGCAAAGTATATCTGTCATTATGGCAGGTATGAATGCTTCCTCATGGGTTAATGAAAAGATGGAGAAATGGCTAGGGGAAAAGAATGCTGCAGACATACTTTCACAATCTGTACAACATAATGTTACGTCAGAAATGGGGCTAGCGTTATTGGATGTGGCAGATGTGATTCGGTCGTATCCAGAAGTTATTGCGTATTTACAACATGTAGAAGATGACAGCTTTTTAGATGAACTAATCCAGTTTAAAGGCGGGGAAAAAGTTCGGGATGCAATCCAAGCTTTTCTGAATAAATACGGAATGAGATGCAGCGGAGAAATCGACATCACGAAAACGCGCTGGAGTGAACAGCCAGCTACAATTATCCCGATGATTTTAAATCATATAAGAGACTTTGAAGCTGGTGCTAGTAAGAGGAAGTTTGAAGAAGGGCTGCGGGAAGCTTTGAAAAAAGAAGAAGAGTTATTAGAGCGATTGCAGCACTTGCCGGATGGTAAACAAAAAGTAGAAGAGACGAAGAGAATGATTCGTAACATCCGGAATTACACCGGTTATCGTGAATACCCAAAATACGGCATGATTCATCGTTATTTCATATATAAGCAGGCGTTATTGAAAGAAGCAGAGCAACTTGTGCAGAGCGGTGTCATTCATGAAGTTGATGATATATACTACCTAACTTTTGAAGAGCTTCACGAAGTCGTTCGCACAAATAAACTAGATTATGAGGTTATTCATAAACAAAAAAATGATTACAAATTATATGAAAAACTAACGCCTCCGCGTGTTATTACGTCTGATGGAGAAATCATTACTGGGAAGTACAAACGAGAAAATCTCCCGGCTGAAGCAATCGTAGGTCTACCTGTTTCTTCAGGGGTGATTGAGGGGAGAGCACGCGTTATTTTAAATATGGAAGATGCGAATTTAGAAGATGGAGATATATTAGTTACTGCCTTTACTGACCCTGGATGGACCCCATTGTTTGTGTCTATAAAAGGATTGGTCACCGAAGTTGGCGGACTGATGACACATGGAGCAGTTATCGCACGTGAGTATGGATTACCAGCAGTCGTAGGGGTAGAGAATGCTACAAAACTAATAAAAGACAGGCAACGAATTCGGGTACATGGAACAGAGGGGTATATTGAGATACTGTAGTTGCACTTTAAATGAAAGATCATCCGCTATAAGTAGTGGATGGTCTTTTTATTTTTTAAGCCAGTTGCTATCACCTGAAACATCGATGAATCAGAATGTATATCAATCTAAAACAAAGAATATTTTCAAAAATATTACAAATTAAGACAATATATTGCGAATTATTAGAATATTCTTTATTATATAAACGTTGGAACGTATTTAATATTGGGGAGGAATAGGGATGAAGAAAAAGCCTTTTAAGGTGCTGTCTACGCTTGCGGCGACAGCTGTGCTTAGTTGCACATTTGGGTTTGGTAGTCAATCTGTTTATGCAGCAACGCCGTCTAATGTAGGAACTTTAAGTCCAATTGATGAAAATTTAATTCAAGAGGAGCGTTTAGCAGATGCGCTCAAGAAACGCGGTGTAATTAGTGAATCTACGTCGAAAGAAGACACATTAAAAGCTGTTGGAAAATACGTAGAGAAGAAAAAAGGCGAAAATGCTGGAAAAGAACCAGCAGCGGGGGACAGTGTTACGAGAGAAGCTGCTGACTTTTTGAAAAAAGTTAAAGATGCAAAAGCAGATGAGAAAGAAAAAGTAAATCAACCTGCTATTGGTCCGGTAGCTGGACAAGAGCCGGTTAAAGGGGGATTAAACGGCAAAGTACCAACTACTTCAGCGAAGCAAAAACAATATAATGGTGATGTTCGTAAAGATAAAGTTCTTGTATTGCTAGTAGAGTTTGCTGATTTTAAGCATAACAATATTGATCAAGTACCAGGTTATATGTATTCAAATGATTTTAATCCAGAACATTATCAAAAAATGTTATTTGGTGATGAGCCGTTTACACTCTTTGATGGTTCAAAAACCCCAACATTTAAACAATATTATGAAGAGCAATCGGGTGGTAGTTATACAGTTGATGGGACAGTAACAAAGTGGTTGACAGTTTCTGGTAATGCAGCGGATTATGGTGCAGATGCAGGAGATGGCGGTCATGATAATAAAGGACCAAAAGGACCTCGTGATTTTGTAAAAGAGGCATTGAATGCAGCAGTAGAAAGTGGTATTGATTTATCGGAATTTGATCAATACGATCAATATGACAATAATGGTGATGGCAATAAAAATGAACCAGATGGTCTTATTGATCATTTAATGGTTATTCACGCTGGAGTTGGGCAAGATGGAGGCGGTGGTAGACTAGGTGATGACGCAATTTGGTCACATCGTTGGAACCTTGGAGCACCATATCCAATTGAAGGAACAAAAGCAAAGGTTGATAACTGGGGCGGTAAAATGGCAGCATACGACTACACAATTGAGCCGGAAGACGGAGCAGTTGGTGTATTCGCGCATGAATTTGGTCATGATTTAGGTCTTCCAGATGAGTATGATACGAAGTATTCAGGAGCAGGTGAGCCAATTAACTCTTGGTCTGTTATGAGCGGCGGCAGCTGGGCTGGTAAAATTGCGGGTACAACGCCACCGAGTTTCTCTCCGCAAAACAAAGAGTTCTTTCAAAAGAACATGGGTGGAAACTGGGCAAATATTGTAGAGGTTGACTATGAAAAATTAAACCGCGGTATCGGTTTGGCGACGTACTTAGATCAAAGTGTAACGAAATCAGCTCGTCCTGGTTTAATTCGCGTTAACTTACCAGATAAAGAGGTAAAGGGTATACAGCCTGCATTTGGTAAGAAATATTACTATAGTACAAAAGGTGATAATCTTCATACAACATTAGAAACACCAATGTTTGATTTAACAAATGCAACAAATGTGAAATTTGATTACAAAACATTGTATGAGATTGAAACAGATTATGACTTCCTAGAAGTACATGCAGTGACAGAAGATGATAAGAAAACGTTAGTGGATCGCATTGGCGAAAAGAATGTGAAAAATGGTCTAGATACAACGGATGGTAAATGGGTAGATAAGTCATATGACTTAAGTCAATTTAAAGGTCAAAAAATAAAACTAGTATTCGAATACATTACAGATGCTGGTTTTGCACCGAACGGTTTTACTCTTGATAACGCTACATTAACTGTAGATGGAAATGATGTCTTCTCTGATGATACAGAAGGCGAAGCGAAATTAAAATTAGATGGTTTCGTTGTATCGAACGGTTTTGATAAGAAGAAACATAACTACTATTTAGAGTGGAGAAACTACGCCGGTGCTGATCAAGCGTTAAAATATAGTAGTGGTGTACCGTATAATACAGGTCTTCTTGTATGGTATGCAGACTCTAGCTTTACAGATAATTGGGTTGGTATGCATCCAGGCGAAGGTTTCTTAGGAGTTGTTGACTCTCACCCAGAGGCAATTGTTGGAACGCTAAATGGCAAACCTACTGTTAAAAATAGTACAAGATTCCAAATCGCAGATGCTGCGTTCTCCTTTAACCAAGCGCCAGCGTGGAAAGTTGTATCTCCAACACGCGGAACATATGATTACAAAGGGTTACCAGGTGTAACGAAGTTTGATGATTCTAAATCGTATATGAACGATTTAATCCCAGATGCAGGACGTAAATTACCGAAGTTTGGATTGAAATTTGAAGTAGTTGGACAAGCAGATGATAATTCTGCAGGTGCAGTTCGTTTATATCGTTAATAATGGAGAAGCTGTTGAAGGGGATTCCTTTCAACAGCTTTTTTCGTAGGAACATGAATTTTAAGTTATTAATAAAATAGTAACTACTTAGCCTAGAAATTTGGTAAAGGGTATTATTCCAATGAAAATGTGCTTACACTTATATGAAAATTAGATAACAGTGGTTGATAGACGGTTATATGCAACTGATGCTCTTAGTAGTAAGCACACTTTTAAGTTTGTTGATGTAATTGAGATTGATTAAAACATGTTTCTATGCAACAGGCCTATTTCTTCAAGCCAGCTGCATAAAAAGGTCCATGAACTGCGATTGTTGATAAAATGTGAGCGATTTCCTCCGGTGTTTCTTTTTGCCCATTATTTAACCATTGCTGAATGACACCTATATGAGCAGATGCCATATAAGAAGCAAAGTATTGGCTCGGGACAAGTAAATTCTCTTTCTTTATGAGAGCATCATTCGTATCTTCAAACAGTGTTTTCCACATAAAGTCTTTCAGTTTTGTTTGGAAAGATAAATCTCCTTTTGGGCTAAGTACAGCTTTTATAAAATCACTATTTTCATTTAGAAATTCAAGAATAGAAGTGAGAAGTGCAAATGGAGTCGTTGGGGAAGGGTTTGATCCAAGATCCGCAATCACTTCAGGAAATTTCTTTTTTGCAATGCTAGACATCTCGTACATAATTTCTTCTTGGCATCTCGTCATTAAATCAAATTTATCTAGGTAATGTGTATAAAACGTACCACGGTTTATGTTTGCTTTCGTTGTAATATCTTTTACTGTAATAGCGTCAAAGCCTTTTTCTTCAATTAATTCCACAAATGCATTTCGTATGGCCGTTTTCGTACGAATCACTCGTAAATCTAAATTACTATCTCGCAAAGTATGTCCCTCCTAAATTTTCTTCAACATATTTATCAAATGTGTCTTATAACCGACACATTCGCGATTTCTGATTATTGTATAAGGTTCAACGCAAACATATAATTCAAAATATAAATAAACAACACGTTGTTCACTTATTGTAACTGAAATTAAAGGAGGGGAAAAGAACATGTTTAAAAATAAACTTTTATTATTATCACCAGTCATTGCACTACTTATTGTTTTTATTTTTTCATTAACATTATTTCCAAGCGTTCAACCTCAGCCGAAAAATTTACCAATTGCAATTGTAAATGAGGATCAAGGAGTAGAAATTCCGAATCAACCTAAAATGAATATGGGGCAAAAAATCGTTGATACGATGAAAAAATCATCGAAATCAGATAAAGAACCTGCGGTGAAGTGGGTAGAAGTAAAAAATAAGGAATCAGTTCAAAAGGGGTTAAACAATCAAGAATATTACGCGGCATTAGTCATTCCGAAAGAATTTAGCGCAAAACAAGCATCGTTACGAACACCACAACCATCTTCACCAGAGGTAGAAATATTCATAAATCAAGGAATGAATACAGCGGCATCAACTATGGCAGGGCAAATATTAAATGGTGTGGTTGATAATATGAACAATACTGTTCGTACGCAGCTACTAGATGCGTTTAAAGCAAAAGGTGCTACTTTAACAACAGATCAAGCTTCAAATTTAGTAACACCTATTGCGAAGAAAGTGACAAATGTAAATGAAATTGGCAAAAATAGTGCGAACGGTAACTCACCAATATCATTATTCCAACCGTTATGGATTGCCAGTTTAGCGAGTGCAGCAATCATCTTTATTGCGATTAGTAAAATGCCAGTCGGCTCACGAAAAGAAAACTTTGTATTAAAAGTAAAACAAATAGTAACAGGAGCTGTTGCGGCGCTTGTAATTGGATTTGGTCTTACATGGATTGCAGATGGAATGGTAGGATTAAATATTTCGAATGTAACGGATACGGCGTTGTTCTTATCTATTACAGCGTTTAGTTTCTTCTTAATGATTACAGCGGTGCTCTCATTAGTTGGACTAAATGGGATCGGATTATTCGCTTTATTGCTGTTCTTCGGAGCACCATTATTATCACTAGCGCCTGAGATGTTGCCCTCGTTTTATCAAGACTGGGTTTACTCATGGTTACCAATGAAATTTATGATCGAAGGACTTAGAGAAATCTTCTTCTTCGGAAAAGGTTTAAGTTGGAATACACCAGTTACTGTCCTCGTTTGGATTGGTGTAGTAAGTATGGTTACTATACTAGCAACTGCTTTCAAACGTAATGCAGTAAAAGGGCATAAAACAGAATTGAATGTTTAAAAAAAGCCGTTTCACTATTTAGTGAAACGGCTTTTTGTGGTGAAATCTATAAACTGAAGAATTCGTATTTGCTGTTGTAGCCTTGGAATAAATTTTGATAATTTTTGTGATTTTTTCTCAATTTAAACGCCTGATTGTTAAACAGTGTTTTGTTTGGAATTAAGGCGGGATCTCTAAAGATCACGTACGTTCCAAACAATCTCACCACGTTCGTCCTCCCATGTACTGTGATGCCGCTTAAATCCTATCTTTTCTAGCACCCGGAGGGAAGCAACATTCCAAGCGCCTACAGTCGACCAAAGTCTATGGCGCCCAGTAGCAATCGCAGCGTCCAGCACAACGGATGCTGCCTCAGTCGCATAGCCTTTACCATGAGTACTGCGGAGCAACTCGTATGCAATCTCCGGCTCTTCAAGTGTGGAACGCCCGATAATCAGGCCACAGTATCCGATGACATCGCCTTCGTCTCTCCTTCGAATAGTGAGAAGGGAAATACCATTTTCGTCTGCCTTCTTGCGCATCTCAATAAGCCGGCTACGAACGGAGTCGAGGGTCGGCATGTCCACACCACGTTCGCCAATTAATTTTCTCATCCAAACTGAATCGGATTCCTCCCACATACTCAGATCAAGTCGTTCGGTTTTTAGCTGGAACTCCATAGTTTTAAATAAAGATGGCATAGTGGAACCTCCTAGTTATGTCACTGAACTCATAATAGCTTCGCACCGCATCATGTTGAACCTTTCGTTGATTCGCGAATGTATTTTCCAACTCCCGCGAGAGTTTATAGCAACAGTATACAAAAAATTAGTGTTATTGTATGCATAAGCAATTACCCTACAAAATAGACCTTGTTATCAAACTTTACTTTCAATCTAAAGCCGTCCCGTTATATACACATGCTCCTACTATTTCAAAATGCATAAAATGTTATGCGAAAGTATGGAGGGGATACGATGTATAATTCGAATTATTATGATTGGTATAGGCAAAATGATAAGCTAATTAGCGATATTGAAAAAGCAATTGATGGAGAGTTTACGGCTATAAATTGCTATGCAAAATTAGCTAATATGGCTCCAAATCAAGTAGAAAAAAAACAAATTCTTGAAATCCGTAATGATGAAATAAGGCATTTTCAAAATTTTGTACAAATCTATACGAATTTAACTGGCAGGCAGCCGAAACCAAAGCTTAATGAAGGATGTCCTAATACTTACTTACAAGGATTAGAATTCGCTATACAAGATGAGCAAAAGACTGTAGATTTTTATTTAGAAATTTCAGATGAAACATCAGATGCATCTATGAAAGATTTGTTGCGGAGAATAGCTGCAGATGAACAAAATCATGCGGTATGGTTTTTATATTATTTTGTGAAAACGAAGTGAGCATTAAGAATGAATGGCTGATGTGGTGAATATATTAGGAATTATTTTAAAACGCAGTGCAACAATTGAATAGGATATTTAAATGTAAGCAGAAGGAAACCGTTTCGCTAGTAGTGGAGCGGTTTTTTATGATGAAATACAAGTTACAAAGAGTATCGACAAAATATAGTAGTTGAATTTGGTATATAATGTATGGAACGAAAATGAAAATAAATAAGCTAGGAGCAAACATATGAAAAGAGGAATTACAGTAGATATTCTAGATGGATATGATAATTTACTTTGGAAAGTGTTAAAGCCAATTGATATTATTACATTTGATTGGCAAGCCGTGGGAAGGGAGGAAGCTTATATAATAGTAGGGAATGGATTAGGTCCAGAATTATTTTCAGAAGATAACGAGATCATGGAAGGATCAGAATTAAAAAAACAAATAAAAGATAACATATATTATCTTTTATTTGTAGACTTAAAAGCATATCCAAAAGGGGAAGTACTAGGAGAAATTGAAACATATGAAGAATTTAAGGAGAGTAAGTGTGAAGTAGTCGTATTAGTAGCCGATGGTGATTACATACAAATTTATGCGAAAAAACAAGAAGAGATTGAAATGATGTATGAAAACGCACTGAATCAAGGATTTTATGTAGAATATATTACAGATGAAAATGATGGAAGGACTCGTATGTCAGTATGGTAGTAATTTGAAAGGGGAACAGCAATATGGAGAGAAATATTAGTAAAGAATATACAATTCGAATTGCTACTGAAAATGAAAGTAATAGTATTATAATTCTATTAAAAGAAGTAGCACAATGGCTACAACATAAAGAAGTGAATCAATGGCAGTATCTTTTAGGAGGAGAAGCTACAGCTGAAATATTAGAAGGCATAAGCGAGAAATATACGTATGTTGTTATGAAAGAAGATGAAATAGTTGGTACAGTTACAGTTTCTCCTAAACAAAATGAATGGGATGAACACATTTTTGGTAAAGAGGAAGTTTCTAATTCATTATATATTCATAGATTTGCGGTAAAACGGAAGTATAAGGGGAATGGAATAGGAGAATGGATTTTGCATTGGGTAGAAGAGAATGTGCAAAGTGATAAAGAGTATTTGAAGTTAGATTGTGTTGGGCATAACCAACTGTTGAATGATTTTTATAAGCGATGCGGCTTTGAATATATTGGTAGTACAGATGGGCTTAGTAAATTTCAAAAGAGAAGGAGAAAGTGAATGAATCCAATTAACGTAAGTTTAGTTGAGAAGTTAATACAGGAACAGTTTCCTGAATGGGCACATTTAGAAGTGAAGCCTGTAAAGTTTAGCGGGCATGATAATAGAACGTTTCATTTAGGGAATCAGATGAGTGTCAGATTACCGAGTGATGCAGCATATACACCGCAAGTAGAGAAAGAAAACAAGTGGCTTCCTATATTAAGTAAGGAACTTTCTTTGCTAATTTCTGCACCAATTGCGAAAGGAAATCCATCTGAAGCGTATCCATGGCCTTGGTCTATTAATAAATGGATAGAGGGAGAAACGGTTACGAAAGAAAATGTTTGTGACTTAGATGAGTTTGCGGCGGACTTAGGTTCATTTCTAGTAGAATTACAATCAATTGATACGAGTAACGGACCAATAGCTGGAGCGCATAATTTTTACCGGGGCGGGCTTATATCCGTATACGATAAAGAGGCAAGAACAGCCATTGAAAATAATAAGGACATTTTTGATGAGGCATTATTAAAGCATCTTTGGGATTTAGCACTTCGGTCAACATGGGACCGTAAACCAGTTTGGGTTCATGGAGATGTTGCACCAGGAAACTTACTCGTTAAGGATGGAAAGCTTAGTGCCGAAATCGATTTTGGTGTTTTAGGCGTAGGAGATCCTGCCTGTGATGTAGCGATGGCATGGACGTTTTTTGATGAAAATAGTAGAAGTGTATTTAAAGAAGTATTGTGTATGGATGAAGAAACGTGGAATAGAGCGAGAGGGTGGGCGCTTTGGAAGGCGTTAATTACATATGATGCGAATAGGGATAATAGTGAGAAAGTAGCCGAAGAATCGTATTGTGTAATTCAAGTAATTGTTGATGATTTTGAGATGTCATAGAAAAAGCCTATGTTGATTATATGATCAACATAGGCTTTTTACATTATTAATCGATACTTAAAGCTTTTTTACCCATTTGATTATAACTGTGCTCAAATCGGGATTTTACCATGGGTTGGTCTTTTTTACCGTCTAATGGGTCATTATAGTAAATGTTACGATCATCTACACCAGTTATGATAATAGTATGTGCATTTCTGTATCCATTTACGGTTTTTCCTTGAGGTGTTTGCCAAGTATGTTCTAGTTGCGGAGAAGTTATTTTGTTCCCTACCCACGCTACAACTGGTTTACCATTACGTACATAGCTTTCTAATACAGAGAAATCCTGTCCTGTTAAATCTGTACCTCTTGCATGTTTATCAAGTAATTGTTTCAATGGTGCTGGGTTAATAGAGTAACCATAGCTCTTTCCACTTACATCACCAACGAATCCGATGTCTGGATCACCCCAAACTGTAACTTTTCCGTTTCCATCAGTCTTGCGTCGCGTTGTATCAAATGGCATTTGCTTCGCAAATTCTACTTTATTTAATGAACGTCCTGTGTAGTATTCTAAAAGCATTTGCAGTGAAACAACTGTACTTCCTTTTTGTAGTTCCGGCAATTGATTAATAGCAGGAACATTTAAGAGAAGCTTTGGACGTAAGAGATAAGACATATTTACCCATTTTGGTCCTTTATCTGTACGAATTTGTACCCATCCGTCATCTGTCTTAGCTAATTCTTCTATACCACCTTGTGGAGCATACTTTCCAGATACTCTAGAAGAAAAATTAGGGCTATCGTAAGCGAAAAATTCCTTTGGTATGTATGTGAGTTCTTTTCCTTCACCCTCTTCTAAGTATGGATTCATCCATTGAAGACCTTTGCTAGTGCGAATCTTTAACCAGATGCTATTTTCTTCAACGACTGTTACAGTTTGAGGGGGATATTTACCAACCACATATCCTGTTCTTGACGGTCTATCAAAGGTAACAAAGTTTTTATCAATATATACTTGTTTCTCTTGTAATGGTGTCCACTTTAGACCATGATCTGTAGCAATTTTAATCCATCCGTTTTCAGATTCATCGAATACAGTAACGGTTTGTGGTGCATATTCAGCAAGTATACCTGAATGAAGAGAGGTTTCAGGATAAATAAAATAATGTTGTTTCATAGTAACTTGCTTTAATTTAATTTCTTTATCTTTCGATTGGTCTGTGCGAGCAACTAAATGTGCAGCTTCTGCACGAGTAATAGTGTTATCTGGATACCAATGACTACCACCATAACCCAGTGAAATACCAAGGGCAACAAGAAGGTTGGCCGATTTTTCACCCCAGTGTCCTTTTAAATCTTGGAATACAGTAGGTAGTTTTTCAGTGGCTTTTTTGTCTAAGTTATATGAATGAACAAGCATAGAAGCCATAGCAGCTCTTGTTAGCTTTCCAGAAGGTTCGAAATTTCCATTACCTACTCCTTTAATAATTCCAGCTTTTTCAACTGCAGCAATATAAGGAGTAGCCCAATGTTCTTGAGAATCCTTAAATGATGGTTTTGCTGAAGCGTCTATTTGTAAGTTTAATATTTTTGCCATGATAATTGCGGCAGAAGCTCTATCGATTTCAAGATTAGGTCCAAATGTACCGTCTGGTAAGCCGGTTAAGACTTTTTTCTTTACTAAATAATCAACGGACGGCTTTGCCCAGCCAATAACATCGGGAAACTGATAGTAGTAATCGTCTTCGTCAATCTCCAACTGCACATTATTTTTTTGTGTTACAGTTTCACTCACAGCTAAAGAACTAGATGGAGCGATGATAGCACCAAGTAGCAGTGCGCTTGCCATAGCTATTTTTATTGTTTTCAATTTTAAATTCTCCTTCTATTTTGGTTAATTTAATGAGTAAATTGAGAAAAGGAAATAAAATGGTTACAAATTATGCGTTTTAAGTATGTATATGTAACATTTACGAAGAACATTATATGATAATTTTTGGAGACTGACAATAAAAAAGTAAGATTATTACTTGTTTAATTTTCAATGGAAAAGAAGGGATTCAATATAATTATACAGAATATTTAGATAATAGGAGGTGTCGAATTTTGAATGAAATTGAATTAAAAAGTAATGTAATTAAGACAGGGCGAGAGAAGGGGATTATTCTTCGGTTTATACTCGCTAGTCTAGTTGGGGTGTTTATGTTTTTCGTACCAGTTACGATAAACGGTGCTTCGTCTATTATGATTGATCATATCGTATCGTGGATTCGGACTTCAGTTCCATCTGTAGTACCATATTACGCACTACTTGTAATGATAATTGGTGCGATTTATCCATTTTATACGAAAAAATGGAATGCATCTATTGTAGATATTTGTTTTTCTATTTTAAAAGTAGTAGGTGTTGTTTTTGGCGTATTATATTGTTTGAAGGTAGGACCAGCTTGGTTCTTTGCGCCAGATGTTGGACCGTTTTTGTATGAGAAGTTAGTTATATCAGTAAGTTTACTCGTCCCAATTGGCTCGGCATTTTTAGCGTTATTAGTCGGGTACGGATTGCTTGAGTTTATCGGCACGTTTTGTCGTCCGATTATGCGCCCGTTATGGAAAACACCTGGACGATCAGCAATCGATGCGGTTGCTTCCTTCGTTGGAAGTTATTCGCTTGCACTTCTTATTACTAACCGGGTGTATAAAGAAGGAAAGTATACGACAAAAGAAGCAGCAATCATCGCCACAGGTTTCTCAACAGTATCCGCAACATTTATGATCATCATCGCAAAAACATTAGACATTATGCATTTATGGAATATGTACTTTTGGACTACGCTTGTTGTAACATTCATCGTGACCGCTATCACCGTAAGAATCCCACCTCTTAGTAGAAAACCAGATACATATATTACGAAAGAAGGGTCCCCAGAGCCCGTTTATAAAGAGAAAATGTTAGAGCGAGCTTGGGAAGATGCATTAGAAGTATCGAAATCTGCGCCAAGTATTATGAAAAATATCGCAGTGAATTTAAAAGACGGATTTATTATGACAATGGGAATTTTACCATCGATTATGTCAGTAGGGCTAATTGGTATCGTCTTAGCAAAGTTCACGCCAATATTTGATTGGGTTAGTTATATTTTCTATCCATTTACATGGGCTTTACAACTTCCAGAAGCAGAACTAGCTGCTAAAGCAGCATCAGTAGGTATTGCAGAGATGTTTTTACCATCATTATTAGTTGTAAGCGCACCACTTTTGACAAAGTTTGTTATTGCGGTTGTTTCGGTATCATCTATATTGTTCTTCTCAGCTTCAATTCCTTGTATATTATCAACAGATATTCCGTTAAAAGTATCTGAACTTATTATTTTATATGTGCAAAGAACAATTTTAACGTTGCTTATTATTACGCCGATTGCATACATACTTCTATAACGAATGAACTCGCTTTAAAGAAAAGCGAGTTTTTTACTCCGTTTAATATATTATATATTAATAATACGTTATTATTTTGTATGATATAGTTACAAGAGAGGAGGGGTAATAAATGGAAATTATTCACGAAAGAGCAAAGTTACGGTTAATGGATAGCAATGATGTCGAAAAAATGTTTTCAATCGTAGAAGGAAATCGAGATATTTGGGCGTATTTAATCTCTAAAATGGATACTGTTCAAGATATGCAGCAATATGTTCAAAAGGCGATAAAAGCTTATGGAGCAGGTAAGGATTTACCATTTGTAGTTGTTGATCAAAAAACAAATGAAATTGCAGGAAGTACACGCTTATATAATATTTCAGTTGAAGATAAGATAGTTGAATTAGGACAAACGTGGTATGACCCGAGTGTACAACGTACAAGTATAAATACAGAGTGTAAGTATATGTTACTTGAGTACGCTTTTGAAAAATTACATATGCTGAGGGTGCAAATTAAGACTGATGTAAGAAATGAAAAAGCACAAAGAGCAATTGAAAGACTTGGTGCAGTAAAAGAAGGTGTACTTAGAAACGAAAGAAAATTACCGAGCGGACATGTTAGAGATGCAGTTGTATACAGTGTTATTGCAAGTGAATGGCCAGTTGTAAAGGAACGGTTATTAGAAAAATTAGAGTCGTATAAAGAAAAACGATAATTCATATTAAAAAAGGTGTATGGATCGTCCAGATGAAAAATATACCTTTTTTCTTACAAAACTGTTACTTCTTTTATTTACTTTTGTTTCATCATTCCATTATGAGAAAAAATTCGTTACAATGTAGTTGTATGGTAATAAACTTATAAATTACACAAACGTAATGAAAACCGCAAACGAAAAATGAATTGATAATCCTCAATTTTAAATGAAAACCCTTTAATACATATATATAACAAGAAAAATTCCTTCTTTTAAACAAATTCAAACAAAATGATTTGATATATACGTTTTTATATAGAAGTATGGATGATGTACGGAGGCAGTTATAAATGAAAGAAAATAAGAAAAGTAAGAAAAGAAGAATCTTGCAAGTATTCTTGCTTATGATTTGTTCTATTATTTTATATGTAAGTTATGCAGCTTACGATATTTGGAGTTATCGCTTTAAAACAGATGATGGAGTGAAGACAGATGCTGGTATCGTGCTTGGAGCAGCATCATGGAACGGAAAACCATCTCCTGTATTTAAAGAAAGAATTAATCATGCAATTTCTTTATATAAGAACGGTAATATTAAAAAAATTATTTTCACAGGTGGTACAAAGTTTGAGGCAGAGCTTGAAGAAGCGCGTACTGCTAGAGTGTATGCACTGAAACATGGTGTAAAAGAAGAGGATATTTTAATTGAAACAAAATCCCTTTTCACTGAAGAAAATTTAAAGAATGCGAAGCAAGTTGGATTAGAGAATGGAATACGCACCTATACAATCGTAAGTGATCCACTTCATATGAAACGTGCGATGAGAATAGCAAAACATATTAAGATTGAAGCATATGCATCACCAACTCCAACGTCGGCATATAAAACATTAGATACAGAAATCCCATTCTTTTTTAAAGAATTATTCTCGTATATCGGATATGTAACTTCCTTGCCGTTAAAGGCATTGAAAGGAGATTAATATAAGAAAAGAACCTATCTTTATATAGGAACTTTTCTTATTGTTCAAAAACATTGTATTTTTATCGGAATAGTGAAACAATAGAGAGGTAACTTCATATAATCATAATGACAAAATGAACGGTTTATGAATCGAACATAAAGGGGATTATAGTATGGCACTCTCATTTGTTGAAACAGAAGAACAAACTTTAGTTATTGAGCAAATAAATAAGTTGATTCCGAAGTTCATGGAAAGGGAGCATCAACTAAGTGAATTAGGTTCTTTTCCATATGAAAATATTAATGATTTGAAAGATATCGGATATACGAAATTAACGTTGCCAAAAGAATTAGGAGGCAATGCGATTTCTTTATATGATTTTGTTTTATTTCAAGAGAAAATAGCAGAAGGCTGTGGAGCTACTGCGTTATCCATTGGATGGCATATTGGTATTGTGAAAGAGCTAGCGGAAAATCGTTCTTGGAATGCAGAGATGTTCCAATGGTTTTGTGAGGAAGTACGTAATGGTGCGCTCTTTAATAGGGCAGCGACAGAACCGAGAACAGGAAGTCCGACGCGAGGCGGAAAACCAGAGACATTAGCAGTTCAAAAAGGTGATAAATGGATTATAAATGGAAGGAAAACTTTTACGACGATGGCACCAGTACTTGATTATTTTATCATTTCAGCAAGTATTGAGGGCCGGGAAGAAATCGGGGAGTTTGTCATTCCAAAGAATACGCTAGGTGTATCAATTGAAGAAACTTGGGATAGCGTTTCAATGCGAGGAACTGCTAGCCACGATCTTATTTTACAAAATGTAGAGATAGAGAATCGCCTTTTTACTGATGTAAAAGGTTCGAAAATGAAACAAAAGGGGATTGGCTGGTTATTGCATATACCAGCGTGTTATTTAGGGATTGCACAATCGACAAGAAATTATGCAGTTCAGTTTGCGGAATCATACAAGCCAAATAGTTTAAATCATTCAATTAGTTTATTACCGAATATTAGAAGGTTAGTCGGAGAATTAGAACTTGAGCTTATGCAAGCTCGCGTCTTTTTATATCAAATTGCGAAAAAGTACGATGAAGCAGAAGATAAGCTTTCACTACAAGCAGAGCTAGCAGCAGTGAAATACGCCGTAACAAATGCGGCGATAGCCATTGTAGATAAAGCAATGCGTATCGTAGGGGCAAAAAGTTTATCAGAAAAAAATCCGCTTCATCGTTACTATTTAAACGTCAGAGCAGGATTACACAATCCGCCGATGGATGATGCAACACTATCTATGCTGGCGGATGCGGCGTTTCGGTCGTAATGAAGAAATATAAAGTCTGTTCCATTCGGGAGCAGACTTTTTGTTGTCGGTGAATTGGTATGCTATGTTGAATCGTTGATATAATTCCGTGTATTATGTCATTGTTCAAAGGAGAGGAAGTTCTCGTTTTACAAATTAAAAAGGCTATCCTTTTGATAAGAGGATAGCCTTTTTAATTTGTTCTATTGTGGCTGTACTTCAAGACTCATACTACTTTCAGAACCGTCTTGATTATGTGCAAATAATGAATAATCCCTTGGTAAAGGGTTGGCGATGAGTGAACGTAAAGTGAAGGATTTACTTTCACTTGGCTGTAACGTGTGTTTGACTAAACGATCTTTTTTGAATTTAATTGAATAAGTAAAGCGGTTTGTACCAGTGTTTTTAATCGTAATATTTAAGTCACCTAGGCCGCTAAATTCAAACCCTGTGTCTGTGTCACCTTTGAATATATGTGAATTATTAAATGAAGATGAATGAAATGTTCGGATTTCTTCTTTATTGCTTGAAGAAAGGGTAATAGTTTCTGTTTCTATACTTGAAGTCGAGGAATCTAGTTTTGTATTTGGTTTTGTTAAAAAAGTAATCGCGCAAAGTAATGCAATTACAATAAATGAACTAGAGATAACGAACCGTTTTTTTTGTAAGAATGTATAGTTACGAGAAAAACATAACATATATGAAAATTATTATCAATTTAAAAAATCTTTCTTTTCATTCTTCTTTTTGTAGTTTTATAGTGGAATGCTATGTTTCTTATTTCACCTACTGTATAATAAGAAAAAAGCACGAAAAGAGGTCATCTCATGCTAGAGGTTATTGCAACATGTTTAGAAGATGTGAAACGAATTGAACGAGCTGGCGGGAAGCGAATTGAATTAATTTCATCTTATACAGAAGGCGGTTTAACGCCGAGTTATGCATTTATTAAAAAAGCGGTAGAAGCAGTACATATACCGATTCATGTTATGATTCGTCCGCATGCAAAGTCTTTTATATATACGGAAGAAGAAATTGAAATGATGAAGGAAGATATTATCATCGCACAGAAGTTAGGTGCAAATGGTGTTGTATTAGGCGTATTAAACGAACAAAATGAAGTGGATGAAGAAAAATTAGCGGATTTACTATCTGTGGTAGACGGGATAAATGTCACATATCACCGAGCAATAGACGACACAGAAAATCCAGTAGAAGCGATGAGAACTTTAAAGAAGTTTCATAAAGTGACTCACGTCTTAACTTCAGGTGGGCAAGGAAATATAGTTGATAATATTCCGGTGCTTACAGAAATGCAAAAGGTAAGCGATGGTCAAATTCAGCTTGTAGCTGGAGCTGGCGTGACGAAAGAAAATATAAAGCGATTGCTAGATGAAACTGGAATTTCGCAAGCTCATGTCGGCACAGCGGTAAGAGAAGGGAACTCATGTTTTGCTGAAATTGATCCTAATTTAGTACAGGAATTAGTTCAAATAATACAATAAACACGTAAGAAAGAGGAGAAACGATGAAGGAAAATACGAAGAAAGAATTATTCTCATGGGCTAAAACGATAGGATTTACCCTTGTATTAATCGCTATTATTCGCGGTGTTTTATTTACACCGTCATTAGTACAAGGTGAATCGATGATGCCCACTTTAGAAAATAACGAACGAGTTCTTGTGAATAAGATTGGTTATAGTATAAGTGGATTAGAACGCTTTGATATTATCGTCTTCCACGGAAAAGAAGGATACGATTTAGTAAAACGAGTAATTGGTTTACCAGGCGATACAGTTGAGTATAAAAACGATGTGTTATATGTAAACGGAAAAGCGATGGAAGAACCATATTTAAAAGAGTTTAAAGAAAAAGCAGCAGGCCGTGTATTAACTCCAGACTTTACGTTAGAACAAATCACAGGGAAAACAAAAGTACCAGAAGGCCAAGTATTTGTTTTAGGAGATAATCGTGAAGTGTCTAAAGACGGTCGTATGTTTGGATTTATTTCAGAAGATGAAATTGTCGGAAAAGGACAAGCTGTTTTCTGGCCGTTGAAACAAGTTAGAGCGTTATAAAATAAAGAAAAAGTATGGGAGAAATATTCTTCCATACTTTTTTTGTTTGTGAAAAATATATTGATAGAATTGAAAGAATATTTTATAATTTTAAATTATATATTTGTTTCGAAAAACGGAATTGAAGTTCCGAAAATCGGAACGAAAAGGAGATAGGATGAGTATAAATAAAACGGCAGTTAAGACAATGGATATTTTGGAGTTGTTTTATGAACATGAAGAGCTAAGTTTAACAGAGATGGTTCAGCATACGAATATGCCGAAAACATCTGTTTATCGTTTAATTGGCTCGTTAGAAGAAATGGACTTTTTACAAAAAACAGAAAAGGGAAAGTATCGTCTCGGAGTCGTTTTTTTACGATTTGGTCAACTTGTTTCACAAAGGTTATCCGTAAGAAATATTGCGATTCCTTATATGAAAGAGCTTAGAGATAGTTTAGGGCAGGCAGTAAATTTAATTATTCAAGATGGTAATGATGCAATTTACGTTGAGAAGATGGAAGGAGTTCAGCCGGTACGTGTTTATACGGCGGTTGGAAGAAGAGCGCCGCTTTATGCGGGTGCATGTCCAAGAATTTTACTATCGTATTTTTCTGAGGAAGAGAAAAGAAAGTACGTAGAGGAAACGGATTTAAAGCAGTTTGCAGATGGAACGATTGTGAATAAGGAACATTTACTAGAAGTGTTACATATGGCAAAACAAGCTGGATATACAATTAGTTATTCTGAATTAGAAAATCATACAGCGGCTATAGCAGCTCCAATTTTTGCAAGTGATGGAACGGTTGTAGCAGGCATTAGTATTTCGGGATTGGCAATTGAGTATAGCGAAAGTAACATTGCGTATTTTACTGCGAAAGTGAAAGAAACAGCGAACCGCATTTCGAAAGAACTCGGCTTTTTGGCATAGAAAGAGGGAGTGGGATGAAATTTTCTGCGTTAGGGGATCAAGCAATTATTGTTACATTTGGTGAAGAAATTGGGATGGATATATACGAAAAAGTACAACGATTATTTCAAGCACTGCAGCAACATCCGTTTGCAGGAATAGTTGAATGCGTTCCGTCGTTTACTTCATTAGCGGTTTATTACAATTTGTACGAAGTATGGAAGGAAAATGATAGAAATATAAGACCATATGATTATGTTTGCCAGTATATACGGGAGCTGTCTGATTCTTATAAAGAAGAAGTGAACCGAGATGTGAAACATATTTCTATACCAGTGTGTTACGGGGGAGAATATGGACCTGATTTAGAAGAGGTTGCACATTATCAAGGATTACAAGTAGAGGATGTTATTCGAATACATAGTGAAACAACATATTTCGTTTATATGTTAGGCTTTACGCCTGGATTCCCTTATTTAGGGGGATTATCAAAAGAACTAGAAACACCTAGAAAAGAAACACCACGGTTACAAATCGCTCCTGGCTCAGTTGGGATTGGCGGAAATCAAACGGGTATTTATCCGCTTGAAACACCAGGAGGCTGGAATATTATCGGTCGAACACCTATTTCTCTATTTAATCCAAAAGAAGAAACACCAACATATATTCAAAGTGGTATGTATTTGCGATTTAAACCAATAACAAAGGAAGAGTACGTATCGCTTGAGGGGGCTAAAGAATGGATGTAGAGGTTTTGCATGCTGGAATGTTTACAACAGTCCAAGATTTAGGGAGATTTCATTATCAGCAATACGGTGTGCCTGTTGGCGGTGCTATGGATAAAAGTGCGCTCAGGATGATTAATATGTTAGTAGGTAATGAGGAGAATGAGGCGGGAATCGAAATTACAATAATGGGACCTAAATTGTTAATAAAGAAAACGACATTGCTTGCGATTGGCGGAGCAGATATGGAACCGTTATTAAATGGAGAGCGCATTCCATTATGGCGCCCTATATTAGCTGAAGAAGGAAGCATGCTTTGCCTCGGAAAAGCGAAAAGCGGTTGCAGAGCATATGTGACTTTTGCGGGCGGTATAAATATTGATCGTACGATGGGAAGTAAAAGTACTTACATACGTGCTGCTCTTGGTGGTATTGAAGGGAGAATGCTGAAAAAAGGAGATTATTTTCAAATTGGTACAGGGGCAGAAGTTGCGAATCGTTTCATTCAAAACTTACAAGAAGAAGAGCGTATAAAAACGAAGTGGGCAATTTGCAGCGATGCTTTACCAAAATATAAGAAGCATCCTATTCTTCGCGTCATAACAGACTTTGAATATGATCAATTTACAGAAGAAAGTATAAAGTCGTTTTTTTCGAAAGAGTATAAAGTATCCAATTATGCTGATCGTATGGGATATAGGCTTGACGGAGATGTTTTAAATAGAGTGGAAGAGGTAGAAATTTTATCGAGTCCCGTTACATTCGGAACAATTCAAGTACCGAATGGTGGACAGCCTATTATATTAATGGCGGATAGACAAACGACAGGTGGTTATCCGAGAATTGGAAATGTAGTTTCAGTAGATTTACCTCTTCTAGCGCAGCTGAAACCAGGAGACTATGTAACTTTTGAAAAAATAACTATGGAAAAAGCTGCGCAATTATATATAAAGCAGGAAACAAGTATGAGTCTATTAAAGAAATTCATCGCTTTACGAAGCTGACATTAGGAGGAAAACATCGTGAATACAATCGATTTAAACTGTGATTTAGGAGAAAGTTTTGGAGCTTATAAAATGGGAAATGATGATGAAATTCTTCCGTTCGTTTCCTCTATAAACGTTGCTTGTGGTTTTCATGCTGGTGATCCGTCTGTTATGCGGCAAACGGTTGAAAAAGCTCTGCAGCAAAACGTAGCAATAGGGGCACACCCTGGATTTCCTGATTTAATTGGATTTGGAAGAAGGAACATGCATGTTTCAGCAAGTGAAGTATACGATTATGTTTTATATCAAATTGGCGCATTAGACGGATTTGTTAAAGCGGCAGGCGGGAAAATGCAACATGTAAAACCGCACGGTTCCTTATATAATATGGCGGCAATTGATTCAGAAATTGCAGATGCAATCGCAAAGGCAATTTATCATATCAATCCAAATCTATTACTTTACGGATTAGCAAATAGTGAGGCTTTTATAAGGGCAACAGAAAAATATAATATAACGCTCGTACAAGAGGCTTTTGCAGATCGTACGTATAAGCAAGATGGAACGTTAACAAGCCGGACAGAAGAAAATGCACTTATAAAAAATGAAGACGAAGCGATAAAGCAAGTGCTTCAAATGGTGAAAGAAGGCTATGTAAACGCGGTGAGCGGAGAGAAAGTAACAGTTCAGGCGAAAACGATCTGTTTACACGGTGATGGGGAGAAAGCAGTCCAATTTGCGAAAAAAATATACAGAACATTCGAACTTAATGGTGTTTCTATTTGTGCACCGAAATAAAAAATGGGGGAAGTGATAGAATGATTAAATTAATCGGGATACTACTTGTTGCAGTTGGTTTTTTATTTAGATTAAATACACTTTTAGTAGTTATGGTTGCAGGTATTGTTACTGGTATGGTTTCAGGATTAAGCTTTTATGATGTCATCAGCATGTTCGGTAAATTTTTCATAGAAAATAGATATATGTCTATGCCTATTATACTAACTTTACCGGTAATCGGAATTTTAGAGCGTTACGGTTTAAAAGAAAGAGCAGAAGCACTTATAACGAAATCAAAAGGCGCTACAACTGGAAAAGTATTAATGTCATATTTTACGATAAGAGAATCATCAGCAGCACTTGGACTAAATATTGGTGGTCATGCGCAAACAGTAAGACCGCTTGTTGCACCAATGGCAGAAGGAGCTGCGCAGGGTAAATACGGTAAACTCCCTGAAAAATTAAGAGAAAAGATTAAAGCAAACGCAGCAGCCGCGGAAAACACAGCTTGGTTTTTCGGAGAAGATATTTTCATCGCAACTGGTGCCATTTTACTAATGAAAGGGTTCTTCGATTCAGTAGGAATGCATGTTGGTGTATGGGATATGGCACTTTGGGGTATTCCAACTGCGATATCTGCCCTTATTGTAAGCTGGATTAGATTTAGAAGGTTTGATAAGTATATAGCGAAAACGATGGAATCAAAAGAAAAAGAAGAGAAGGAGGCAATATAAAATGAACATCATCACAATGGATACAATCTATTACGTATTAGGTATAATCGTTGCCTTTATCGCTGTTCGTATTGCATTTGATCGTGAACATCCAAATCGATTTGGTTCTAGCTTATTTTGGGCGTTATTTGCAGTTACATTTTTATTCGGAAATGTAATCCCTTCGTTTTACGTTGGCTGTATTGTACTCGCTATGGTCGTGTTAGCTTCACTAAACAAAGTAACAAAATCAGAGGAGAAAGAAATTCCAGTACAAGAACGTGTGAAACATGCTGAGAAATTGAAAAATAAAATTTTTATGCCTGCACTATTAATTCCTATTTTTACAATTATCGGTACATTAACGTTAGGGAAAATCAAATGGGGAAATGTCTCACTTGTTGATCCGGATAAAGTAACGTTAGTAGCATTAGCGCTAGGAGCATTACTTGCATTCGTTGCGGCGATGCGTATTACAAAATCGAAAATAACAACGCCTGTTCAAGAAGGAAGCAGACTATTACAAGCTGTCGGTTGGGCTGTAATTTTACCACAAATGTTAGCAGCACTTGGCGGTATTTTCGCGAAGTCTGGCGTTGGGCAAGTCGTTTCTGATTTAGTCGGACAAGTGTTACCGACAGAGTACCCGTTCGTTGCTGTTATGGCGTATTGTTTAGGAATGATGCTATTTACAGTCGTAATGGGGAATGCATTTGCAGCATTTGCCGTTATTACTGGAGGAATTGGCTTACCTTTAATTGTGCAAATGCACGGAGGAAACCCAGCAATTATGGCAGCACTAGGTATGTTTGCTGGATATTGCGGAACGCTGCTTACTCCAATGGCAGCAAACTTTAATATCGTACCGGCAATGCTTTTAGAATTGAAAGATAAAAATGCAGTTATTAAAGCACAAGTACCAATCGCTCTATCAATTTTTATTATCAATATGTTTATTATGTACGGCCTTGTATATCGTTTCTAATTAGGAGGGGAAAATATGAAAACAGTATTATTAACAGGATTTGATCCGTTCGGCGGAGAAAGCATCAACCCAGCTTGGGAAGTAGCAAAAAGTTTGCATGAAAAAACAATTGGAGAGTACAAGATTATTAGTAAACAAGTACCAACTGTATTTCATAAATCAATAAAAGTTTTAAAAGAATATATAGAAGAACTAAATCCTGAAATGATTATATGTATCGGACAAGCTGGGGGCAGACCAGATATTACGATAGAGCGTGTCGCAATTAATATTGATGATGCAAGAATTGCTGACAATGAAGGGAATCAGCCGGTAGATGTACCAGTTGTAGAAGAAGGACCGGCTGCCTATTGGTCTACGCTTCCGATGAAAGCAATCGTAAAAAGACTTCAAGAAGAAGGCATACCAGCTTCCGTTTCACAAACGGCAGGTACATTCGTTTGTAATCATATCTTTTATGGCCTTATGCATGAACTGGAGAAACATGATCAGAAAATAAAAGGCGGGTTTGTTCATATTCCATTTTTACCAGAACAAGCGAGCAATTATCCAGGGCAACCGAGTATGTCACTTTCTACTATTAGTAAAGGGATAGAATTGGCAGTTGAGGTAACGACGACGGTTGAGGTGGATATCGTGGAAATTGGGGGTACAACGCATTAAATAAAACGAATCGGATAACACCTCCTGTAAACAACTGATATAATAAGTATAGCAATATACATAGAGGTGATTTTTGTGCAACAATTTGAAGAAGTACGTTCAATTTTAGAACAAGCGAAGAAAATTACAGTGTTAACAGGTGCTGGTGCAAGTACGGAAAGTGGTATCCCAGATTTTCGTTCAGCAAATGGATTGTATGCTGATGCGAATGTGGAGATGTATTTATCAAGGGGATACTATAACAGAAGTCCGAAAGAGTTTTGGAAGCATTATAAAGAAATATTTCAAATTAATACGTTTCATCAATATAAACCAAATCGTGGACATCGCTTTTTAGCTGAATTAGAAGAACAAGGGAAAGATATTACGATTTTAACGCAAAATATTGACGGTTTACATCAATTAAGTGGTAGTAAACATGTCATTGATTTACATGGAACACTTCAAACAGCACATTGTCCGAAGTGTAAAGCGGGATATGATTTACAATATATGATTGATCATGAAGTACCGCGCTGCGGGAAGTGTAATTTCATTTTAAATCCAGACGTTGTTTTATACGGAGATACATTGCCGCAATATCAAAATGCGATTAAACGTTTATATGAAACAGATGTACTTATCGTTATGGGAACGTCATTAAAAGTGCAACCTGTCGCTTCGTTCCCAGAAATCGCCAAAAGAGAAATAGGGGCAACAACCATTTTAGTAAATGAAGAACGAACAGGACAAGAATATAACTTTAATTATGTTTTTCAACAAAAGATTGGTGAATTTGCCCAAGGGCTATCTTCGATTAAATAAGTTTTTGTTTTCGTAAAGAAACTGAGGTGAATGATGTCCACCTCAGTTTTTTGTATCCATTATATTCATGTAATTACGTATTAAGGGAATGGTAATAAATAGGGTGCAAAATACAAAAACTGAAAATTAAATCTTTTCTTTCCTTTGTAACTAATATAAAATTCTATATATATCATATAAATAAATTTGATACATAATGATTTTGCGCAGAAATGTTAATAGAATGAAGCGAGGGAGCAAAATGAGACAGAAAAAGGAGAAGCAGAAACAGTCGAAAAAGAAAAAGACTCATATTCCGTTTCGGTTAAATGTACTATTTTTTATCGTTTTTCTTTTATTTTCAGCTATTATTATTCAATTAGGTAAAGTACAAATTATTGACGGAGAAACGTATCGAAATGAAGTGAATAAAAAGGAAGATGTAACAGTGAGTACTCCAGTTCCGAGAGGGAAGATGTTTGATCGGGAAGGGAAAGTTATTGTAAATAATAAACCGTTACGAACAGTTACATATACGAAAATGAAAGGAGTGGACTCAAAAGAGGTTTTAATAGTGGCAAGAAATTTAGCAAAGCTAATTGAAATGCCACAAGAAGATATGGACAAGTTAACAGAGACAGATAAAAAAGATTTTTGGATGCAGTTAAACGAAAAGCGTGCAGCAACAAAAGTAACGAAAGAAGATGAGAGTAAATTTAGGAAACAGGAGATTGAAGGAAAAGAATTAGATAAAAAAGTAGAAGAGTTGAGACGAGAAAGAATTACACAAGAAGAACTAAACGAGCTTTCGAAAGAGGATATAGAAGTACTAGCAATTAAAAGCAAAATGAATGCGGGATATAAAATGACGCCACAAATCGTCAAAAAAGATGTAAGTCAAAATGAATATGCAGTAGTGAGTGAAAGACTATCGATTTTGCCAGGCGTAGATACGACTGTGGATTGGGAGCGCGAATACCCAAATGACAAAATACTACGTTCTGTACTTGGTAGTGTTTCGAGTGAGAATGAAGGATTACCAAGGGAACAATTAGACTACTATTTAGTACGAGATTATAACCGAAATGATCGTATTGGTAAGAGTTACATCGAAAAACAATACG
Organism: Bacillus silvicola; assembly: GCF_050524305.1. Lineage (NCBI taxonomy): Bacteria > Bacillati > Bacillota > Bacilli > Caryophanales > Bacillaceae > Bacillus > Bacillus silvicola. The sequence goes on along the minus strand of NZ_JBNGVC010000012.1, from coordinate 60,226 downwards.
AAGATGTGTTGCATGGAACGAAAGAACAGTCTAAAAATATTACTGATAGAGCTGGAAATATTATTCGGACTGAAAAAGTGACACAAGGAAAAAGTGGAAATAATTTAATGTTAACAGTTGATATGGATTTACAGAAAAAGGTGGAGGAAAGTCTTGAAAGGAATTTAAGGGCATTCCATTCTTCTGAACCTATGATGGATCGTGCATTCGTCGTTATGATGAATCCGAAAAATGGTCAAATTCTATCATTAGCAGGCAAGAAAATTGTAAATAAAGATGGCGGTATGCAAATAGAAGACTACGCTTTAGGAACGATGATAAGCTCTTATGAGTTAGGGTCGACGGTGAAAGGAGCTACGTTATTAGCTGGATATCAAGCAGGCGCGATTAAGCCATATACGCATTTCTTTGATGCACCAATGTACTTTAAAGGAAGTTCGAAGCCGAAGAAATCTTGGAAAGACTTTGGAGATATTGATGATTTAAGAGCTTTGCAAGTTTCATCGAACGTATATATGTTTAATACAGCTTTAAAAATGGCAGGTATTGATTATGTACCAAACAACCCGTTAGATGTTAAACAAGAAACATTCAATAAAATGCGCTATTACTTTAGACAATTTGGTTTAGGTGTGCCAACTGGTATTGACTTGCCAAATGAATCGATTGGTCAAATGGGTAGAACTGATAATATACCTGGTTTTTTACTTGATTATGCGATTGGACAATATGATACATATACACCGTTGCAGCTTGCTCAATATATCTCAACGATTGCAAATGGTGGTTACCGAATGAAACCACAAATTGTACAAGAAATTAGAGAGCAACCAAATAGACCAGAGGAAGCCGGAAAAGTTATGCAATCGATGGAACCAGTCGTGTTAAATCGAGTGGATATGGATCTTTCATATATAAATCATGTGAAAGAAGGATTTAGAAGGGTGTTCCAAGAGTTAGATGGGACCGGTACTGGAACTTTTAAAGGATTACCTTATAAACCGGCTGGAAAAACAGGAACAGCAGAGACAGTGTACGGTGGAGAGAGTGATATTGGAAGAGATGAAAACAACTATCGAAAAAAATGTTATAATTTAACTCTCGCCGGGTATGCACCATATGACGCTGATCCGGAAGTCGCTTTTTCTGTTGTTGTGCCATGGGTGAATAATGATAAATCAGGTATTAATTCTGCAATTGGTAAAGAGATTTTGGATGCGTATTTTGATTTAAAAGCGCAGCGATCGGGTGTAAGTCTAGTCCCAGTAGCACAACAGCCGAGTACGGCACAGTAAAATGAAATTCAAATTGTAGTATATCACTGCGCAAATGAACAGGTGCAGTGATATATTTTTGAATTGAAAAGTGTTTTGATAAGGTGGGAATAGATATGAAAGAGGAGATTAAGAGAGGTTGGGGAAAATACATACTATTTATATTTGTTATGGTAGTAACGTACCAGTCTTTTACTTTATGTAAGGTGGAAGGAAAATCGATGCAGCCGACTTTACATGAAGAAGACTACGTATTTGTAAATAAAGCTGCTGTACATTTTTCTAGCTTACAGCACGGAGAAATTGTCATTATTAAGGAAGAGGATGAGTCGAAATATTATGTGAAACGCGTAATAGGACTTCCTGGTGACATAATTAACATAACGAATGGAACTGTATACGTAAATGACAAAAAGCAAGATGAACCTTATATAAATAAAGATTTATATAACAATACACAAGTGTTTTACAATTTTCAAAAGACAAAGATTCCGCCAAATAAGTTATTTGTAATGGGAGACAATCGTGAACAAAGTAAGGATAGTCGAAATGGTTTAGGTTATATTGAAGAAGATAATATAATAGGAAAAGTGGAATTTGTGTACTATCCTTTTTCGAAAATGAAAATACTAGACTAGTTTAGTCTATATAAGTTGAATTAAAAGATTACAATCGAATGCATAATCGATCGATCACTTTTTCAGGTGTGCGATTTAATTCCTGAATAAAAGCCTGTACATTTTTTTGAATTTCATAAATCGATGAATAAAAAACATTATGAATGATGTCTGATTTGAGCCATTTCCATACCCCTTCAATTAAATTTAAATCGGGACTGTAGGGAGGTAAAAACACTAATTCTAAGCGATGACAGTGTTTCCTTAAAAGTGGTTGGATGAGCTTCGCATGATGAATACGCGCATTATCTAGAATAAGAGCTATTTTCCCGTTGGGATACAGTTCAAGTACATGCTGAAGAAAACGAAGAAATGCTTCGGCATCATACCGCTCCTCTTCTACACAAACTAACTCACCGGTTTCATAATTAAGTGTACCAATAAGTTTAACACCTTGGTGTTTCCCATAAGTAGGAATACTGCGTTGTTTTCCTTTTAAAAACCATGTATGCTGCAGTGCTTGGTAATCGCGGATCATGGACTCATCTTGAAACAGAAGATGGTCAATCTCCTCGTTTAAAAGTTTTTTTTTATAGGCGGGGAAGGTAACTTCCCTAAACTCTTGTTGTTTCACCGGGTCTGCTTTCGCTAATGTATACGTCGGTTTTGTGTAACTAAGCCCTAAATCATGTAAAAGTCGAGACACCCCGCGAAGTGTGTAACTTACGTTCCATTCTCTTTTAATGAAAGAAGCGATAATGGATAAAGTCCAATTATGTTTAGCTGGAAATCCAACATCCACGGGTAGATGAGATGCACTCACTTGAACTAACTCCTGTTCTTGTTCAGGGGCTAATTTACGTGGTGCTCCTGTTGATTGTCCCATGAGTAAGCCATGCAATCCTTTTTCTTTGTAAGCATTCACATAATTATAGATTGTTTTTTCAGAACGACCAATCATGTTCATTATTTCTTTTATAGAAAAGCCTTGTACATAGAAATAGATCGTTTGATAACGTTCATACATTCGTTTCGTTTTAGTCGTTTTCATTGCTACAAGTAGGCTTTCTTTTTCGTTTTGGTGTACATGTGTCATTTTGCTCCGCTCCATTTGTCAATATATGTTACTTATTATATTTCGACAAACAGTAGCTGTAACCTTTTAATTCAACTTATATAGTTATTTTATTTTCTTCAAAAAACCATTCGGATTAAATGATATGAAAAATTTATGCTTTGTCTCATCTATTATGAAATTATTATTTTTTGTTAAAAATTCTTCCACAGCTTCCATCGGACCAGGGCCCCAATCAGGAAGAATAGGATTTCCGTTAATACATGTATCCTCGACGATCATGTAGCTACCAGTAGTTACAATTGATTTATATAATTGCAATTCTTTTAATACATGTTCTTTACTATGATCGGAATCTAAAATAACTAAAGTAACATCGTCAGGTTTTCGCATACTTAAAATAGTTTGGACAGCACTTACAGAAACAGAAGAAGCTGTTAAATACGTAATCCGATTATGTGATGGGCGATTTGGTTGCGGCATTATATCAATAGTAAGAACGTGACCTTTTCCTATTAAATCTAGAATAGAAGCTAAATAAAGTGCGCTACCACCGTGGAAAGTCCCACATTCAATAATTAAATCCGGTTGTAAGTCGTAAATAATTTCTTGATATAAGAAAAGGTCAGAGGGAAGTTTGCAAATGGGAACACCGATCCAGTTTGTACCGTTTGGCCATACATTGCTATCATAAAAGCGTTTTAAAAATTCATTTCCTATGTTATCGATGTTGAATTCTCCTTTCTCAAAAGGATTCTTTCGTTTGACGTAAAGTTTTTACGTATGAAAGTTGTACTGTATATTATGTGAGGTGCTTACATGCGTGAAAAATACAATTTAGATTTAAAAAAGTTGGGAAACAGAAAGGAAATGATGGTATGTATAAATACACAATATGTTTCATTAGAAAAGGGGATAACATACTTCTATTAAATAGAAACAAAAAGCCGACAATGGGAATGTGGAATGGTGTCGGAGGAAAAATAGAGGATAATGAAACACCATATGAAGGTGTAATTAGAGAAACGTTTGAGGAAACGGGTATAGAGCTGCAAAGTGTAACGTATAAGGGGAATGTCATTTTTAAAGAAAAGGATGAGCCTCGTGGTAGTGAGGGCATGTATGTATTCCTTGCTGATTTGCCAGGTGGAGAGCATATGGATACACCATTAAGTACGGATGAAGGTATATTAGAATGGAAGTCAATTGATTGGATATTAGATGGTGATAATAGAGGTGTAGTTAGCAATTTGCAAAGATATTTACCAAGAGTATTAAAAGAAGAAAACAATTTAGAGCATACATTCACATATGATAATCGGAATATTATTGATTACACAACTACACTTTTGACAGAAGATGATACGAAAAAACGAAATGAAAAATATCTCGTTTCTCAATAAGAGAAGAAACGTTAAAATACGAAGAGAAAGCCAAATTCTTTATGGGAATTTGGCTTTTTACAAGGAATGCTAATTCCAATTTCACTCTTCATAATTTGCTTTAATAATAAAGCGGTGTTGCTTCACATCGAAATATCCCTTTTGTAAGATAATTTCATGTATGCGATACAATTCCTCGGTATAGCTATCTACTATAAAATCAGGAATTTGCCACGGAATTGCTTTTAAGTAATAAACAACAGCACCGACATCATAAAAACGCTGAAGAGGGAACTCTTCCTTCGCATCTAAAATAGTAAATCCATTCTCCCTTAGTTCATTACATGCCATTTTGAGTGACCAACTTGAAAATTCGCTATTCAGTGGTGTGCCAAACTGCTCATTAAGTTCCGCACAATCAAGACCACCGACTTGTTGAGTAAGGAATATCCCATTTGTAGAAAGAATTCTTTTCACCTCAGAAGCAGAATAGGATTCATGTTGATTGACAATTAAATCAAACTGACTATCTTGAAATGGTAAAGCAGTATCATCAGTAACTTCTACGATTGTAACTCCTAAAGGTTCTAATTTCTTTCGAGCAATTGGTACATTTGGTGCGTAGCCTTCAGTCGCATAAATAGTTGACGGGAACGGTTGTAACATAGATAAAAACTCTCCGCCGCCAGTTCCCATATCTAGCATTGATTTTGCACGTTGCATAAGCTGGAAGGCTGTGCTACCGTACGACCATGATAAAGGCTCGCTATTCATACGGCCAGTTTCTGAAATGAAAGAAAAATCCCAGCCACTAAAGTTTGTCTTTGCACTTTCTAATAATGCCGAAAATAATGAATCACGTTTCATATTATGTCCTCCTATTTCGTTAATGAATGATATAGTAAGAAAAGAGAAAGGGAGGACCTCTTATTAAAATGAAGCGGTTTTACGTTTCGTGTTCAAATAGATTCATACAAATTCGCTCCTTGCGAGAATAGTTATTTATATATTCGAGATAACCAAGAGGAAATCCTTTGAAATTATAAGGGAAGGCAGTTGTTTAATGAAAAATTGGATGGAATTTACAGACGGAGAGTATGACCAAATATGGGATAGGATATATAGTGAGCTTGAGTTTTTACCAAGTGTTTCTATATTCCCATCATTTAAGGTGCCAAGTCCTTTTATAACATATGATATTTCTCATTACTTTGGAGAATCGATAGATTTAAATGTATATGACGATCTGGAAGAAAAAGCATTACTAGTTTTAAAAGAGAATACAGTATCGAATGAATATATAATGGCACTTGATTGGCAACATGAGTGTTACTGGGTAAATCCACATTTAAAGTTCGATAGAAATGAATTTGATGAGTGGACAATCCCGATTTTTCCAAATGGAGATTACTACTTCTTTATTCAGAAGGACTTTAAGTGGGGGTATTTAGGTCATCCTTGGGAGAAGAGTATAACGATATTTGGAAAAGAATTAATAGAGAGCTTTGAACAAAGTAAGCCGGAAATGTTTCAAAATATTTTAAGGCAGGGATAATGTTTTAAAGAGAAAAAACACTTATACTTCATTTTTGAAGCATAAGTGTTTTTGTTTAAAATACTTAAAAAGAAAAATCATTTGGTAAAGTACCATTTTTTATCACCGTTCTTAACCCATGTTTTATAATCCAAGGGTTAACAGGAAGTTTGTTATCGCGTAATTGTTGTAACCATTGAAAAACGAGTTCTTTATCTTCTTTTGTAATATCGTTAATATGATTGGCTACTGATTTTTGGACATATTTAGAAGTGTCATTCATTAATAGCTCAAGAAGCTTTAAATTATTTCTAAAGTCACCTTTCAGAGCTCCAATTTTTTTAGCCCAAGGAAGCCTCGGTCTTGTACCTTCGGAAACTAATCTCCTAATGTGGCTGTTTTCGTCATGAATCCACTGTTGTAATATGTCTAGTGTGTCTTCATGATATTTTTCAAGAAAAGGCCGAATGGCATATTCAGCAGTATTCCTTTTTGTTATTTCATACATTGCGTTGAAAGAGGATTCAAAATCGTTAAGCCCATATTTTTCAACGTATTTTGCAATAGGCATGTACATATAACCATTTGTAAATGTGCCTACTTCTGTTGTGTTTTCTGGCCCCAATGTTTTCAGTAATATATGTATTGCTTCATTAAAATCTTTTTGTAATGCATAGTGTAATTCATCTGCTATTACTTCTATACGTTGTTTCAACTCTAAATTTTCAACTTTACTCGTTACAGAATCTACAAAGTTTTTCTTAGAGAAATTAGGAGCATGTTTAGAAATAGAATCAGCCATTTTTTCTGCTAATTCTTTGTTGAATAAAAATTTTAACGGAACATATTTACCCATTTTTTCACCCCATTGGTCAGATAAAAACAATGTTTATTTTTTAATCGACAATCCATACACCAAAGTCTCACTAGGAGTCGTAATACTAAAACCTGTCGTTTTATAATCAAGTTTCACAGTATCACCAGTGTAATCTGTCGTGAATGAATCCATTTGTACGATAAGATGTGCATCTTCATATACAACATCATCCGCATTATATGTATCCCAAATTAAATCGACATCAACGAAAATGCTACAAGAGTTTGTCATCGTCCCTCTAATGCGAATAATCTTTTTGTCTTCACGTTCTAATCTATGTATAGCAGCTTTTGCTTCATCAGTAATACGAATGTTCATGTAATCCCAACCTTTATGTATATTTCCTCTATTATCGCAAAAACAGTGGCGATAGGGAAGGGAGATGAATTGCAATAAAAAACGAGCAAACAAATTTGTTTGCTCGTTTTATTTTATTTTAGTTCACATTTATCAAGTGGAATTACTTTCGTTTTCTTAGTAAATTTATATCCTAACCACAGTACTAAGAAGAGTGGTAAACCGATGTAAGAAACGAGTACACCGTTCCAATCAATAGATGCTCCCATAAATGCTCCGTAGTTTTGTCCTAAAATAACGATAACACAAAGTGTAAATGCAAAGATTGGACCGAACGGGAACCATTTTGCTCTATACGGTAAATCTTTTAAATCTTTCCCTTGTGCAACATAAGCTTTTCGGAAACGGTAATGACTAATAGCAATTCCTACCCAAGCAATAAATCCTGACATCCCAGAAGCATTTAATAACCAAATGTATACAACACCGTCACCGTATAAAGAAGCGATGAAAGCAATGCTACCAACAACTGATGTTGCGATTAATGCGTTAACAGGTACACCACGGCTATCTAATTTGCCTAAGAACTTTGGTGCTTTTCCTTGACGAGCTAAATCCCAAAGCATACGAGTTGATGCATACATTCCAGAGTTACCAGCAGAAAGTACTGCAGTTAAAATAACAGCGTTCATAACAGAAGCAGCGAAGGCAACGCCCGCTTTTTCAAATACTAGTGTAAATGGACTTACTGTTACATCACTTGCTGCAAGGCTATCAGTCGTATAAGGAATTAATAAACCGATAACGAGAATTGCTAAAATATAGAATAATATAATGCGCCAAAAGATAGAACGAATTGCTTTTGGAATATTGCGTTCTGGATCAGCAGTTTCACCAGCAGCCACTCCTAATAATTCAGTTCCTTGGAATGAGAAACCAGCAGCCATAAATACACCGATAATTGCCATGATACCGCCATTAAATGGTGCATCTGCAACAGTGAAGTTTTTAAAACCGACAGCTTCGCCGCCCATAATTCCAAAAATCATCATAAAGCCGACAATTAAAAAGATAATAATAGTAACTACTTTAATAAGTGCGAACCAATATTCAGATTCACCAAAACCTTTAACAGATAAATAGTTTAAGAGAAAAATAATAGCTAAGCAAAGTCCACTCCAAATAAGAGAAGGGGTATCTGGGAACCAAAATTTCATAATTAATGTTACGGCCGCTAGTTCAGCAGCGATCGTAATCGCCCAGTTATACCAATAGTTCCATCCAAGTGCAAAACCAAGTGATGGATCAACAAATTTTGTTGCATAAGTGCTAAAAGAGCCAGTAACAGGCATGTAAGCTGCGAGTTCTGCTAAGCTTGTCATTAAAAAATAAACCATAATTCCAATTGCGGCATATGCGACTAATGCACCGCCAGGACCAGCTGAATGGATAACACCACCACTGGCAAGAAATAATCCGGTACCGATTGTACCACCGAGAGAAATCATCGTAAGGTGACGAGATTTTAATCCGCGTTTTAATTCACCTTGTCCTTGTGTAGTTTGCTTTTTAGAGGTAGCTTGATTCGTTGCGCTATTCATGTTCAACACTCCTTTTCTAGTAAGATAGGAAGGAGCGGGGGAGAAAAATACAAAAAACCGCCAAAAGAATTAGGCGGAACGTTTCACAAATAACCACCCCCATCATACCCTTCCGTTAAGATAGCACCCCACGTCTACACGGTAATTTTGTAAACGTGACAGTTCTGTTCCTTTCGGAGACAGCCCCAGCTCATATTTCCAGAGATGAAATATAAACTTCGGCAACTTTTCCTTTCAAACGGAGTCGGTGACATTCTCTGTGTCTCGGCCGTTATACTCTTAAAAGTTGCAACCTCTACCTCATCGGATTGATGAGGATTTATTTATTGCTATGATTTTTAATATATGGCAATTGTAATGATTTTCTGAATATATTGCAAGGAATTTTGTTAGGAAAAGTCAAAAAATATCGGTTATTGTATAGGAAACGCTTGCAAAACTCCACCCGAACCTACTGTTATGTAACAATAAATAAAGAAAAAAATTGTTATACAAATGTTTCGCAAAAAATAATGAAAAACCCTTTAAAAGTGAAAGAAAATTCAGAAAATATAATTCGACATAACTATTAAAGGTGATTACTTCATTTATTTTGTTTCAAAGAAAAAACATATGTGTAAATCAAAAGAGTGAATATTCTTTCTTTTTGTGGTAAAATCGAAATACTGTTTAATTAAAAAGGGGACATCGTTATGAAATTAGAAACGGAAAGATTACATATTATCCCGTGTACGGAAGAATGGGTTCAAATTGCGAAGAATCAAGGATACAATAGCGGCCCGCATATTTCAGGGCATGTAGAAAGTGTAAAACAAGACGAAGCTTTATTACCTTGGGGCGCGTGGTATGTCATTCGGAAAGAAGATAAAATCGTACTAGGGGATATAGGGTTTAAAGGGAAACCAAACGAGGAACATACGGTAGAAATTGGTTACGGATTTATTGAGAAATATTGGAATAAAGGGTATGCAACAGAAGCTGTTAGTGAATTAATAAAGTGGGCTTTTCAAACAGGAGAAGTGGAAACGATTATAGCTGAAACACTCTTTGAAAACCATAGCTCCATTCGTGTATTAGAGAAATTACATATGAAAAGAGTGAATAGTACTGAAACGATGATAAATTGGAAGATTGAAAAATAAAAAATACCGCTCGAAGTAAATCGGGCGGTATTTTTATTAATTATGGTAGCATTTGTTTTTGATCTTTCGGATAGCTGGCTGTCGATACGTTAGAACGATTGGAATGATTACGGACAGCAATGAAAAGTGAAATAATAACGACAAGACCAACTGCAACGTAAGAAAGTGAAATAATAGTTGGATCCACTTTAAATGTAGTAAGCAGTGTGCGAATATTCGTGAAGATAATAAGACCACCAACTAATACACCAAGTAAATGGGGTGGAACGATGCGGACTAGCCATGCAGCAATTGGAGCTGCGACAATACCGCCAAGCATTAACGAAAATACCCAAACCCAGCTTACTTGTTCCCAGCCAAGTGAGATGAAGAAGCCGATTGTTGCAGCGAGTGAAACAGGAAATTCACTCGTATCTACAGATCCAATAACTTTTCTAGCTTCATTTCCTCTTGCTAGAAGAACGGGTGTCGTAATCGGCCCCCAACCACCGCCACCAGTTGAATCAACGAATCCAGCGAATAAACCAAGCGGCACAAGTTGTTTTGCAGACATACGCTTATTTGAAGTGACAATTTGTTTTTGAATGATGAATCGTAATAAAATATAAACCCCTAAAGTGAATAAAAATATTGAAATGTACGGTTTGATTACATCTCCAGGCAAATTACTTAAAAAACATGCCCCAACAAATGCGCCGATTGCCCCAGGTAATGTAAGCCTGGAAACTGTATATTTATCAACGTTTCCAAATTTGATATGAGATGCGCCGGAAGCTGCAGTTGTAACGACTTCAGCTAAATGAACCGATGCGGAAGCTACAGCTGGTGCAATACCAAACATTAATAATAGTGAAGTAGACGTTACCCCATACGCCATTCCAAGTGCTCCATCGATCAATTGAGCGAAAAATCCAATAATAGCAAAGACAATTAATTTCTGCATAAATAATCCCCCTGTAATAATAAATGAAAAAGACACTTTTCCCGTATGAGAAAAGTGCCTTTGGTTTTTCCAATCAGCAATAATTAAATTTGTTTCATTATAATACATATTAATCGTATAAATCAACTAGGTTTTAAAGTTTTTGAATTGAATGAAAGAAAAATAAAATATACAATAAAAGGATGGAGAGAAAGGGGAGAGAGACATGTTACGATTTGATCATCTTGTTCACGCAGTTCATGGTACACCGGAGGAAGCGGCAAAACAAATGCAGGAACTTGGATTTCATACTGTATTAGGCGGAGAGCATACTACTTGGGGTACTTGGAATAGTTTAAGTTATTTTGATTTATCATACATAGAATTTCTGGCAGTTCAACATGAAGAAAAAGTGAAAGAAGCAGAAAATCCATTAGTACAAGAAACAGTGGTGAAACTACAAAATGGAGAAGGAATGCTACAAATCGCAATCCGAACAGATGAAATTGAGGAACTCGCAGTTAATTTTAGTAAACACGGCTTACATACGATAGGGCCATTTGAAGGGAAACGCATGAGAAAAGATGGCCGACTTTTAGAATGGAAAATGTTATTTGTTAAGCAAGAAGAGAACGGACCGAAATTACCTTTCTTTATACAGTGGAATGAAACGGACGAAGAAAGAAGAAATGATTTACGTAACATTGGAACGATCACGGAACATAAAAATAAAGTACAACAAATTGAAACGATTCATTACGCGGTGAAAAATGTTCGAGAAACGGTACGGAAATGGAAAGAAGTAATGGGACTATCTACAAGCTCAGTTGTGAAAAATGAAAAATGGAATGCTGAGTGTCAAAGTGTAGTGTTTGGAGATATTCATGTGCAGTTTTGTGAACCGATTGGGGAAGGGCTAGTTCAAGATCGCCTGAAGAACCAGGGCGAATATCCATTTGCAGTGGAGTTTAAAGGAGAAAAGAAACGAGAGTATGAAGTGTTAGGTAGTTTGTACGTATATTGATAGAGGTGAGTGTGTGGAAGAGATATTAACAGAGATAGAAAGAAAACTAGAGTGGTCACGTATTGTAAAATGTACAGCTATTACAAAAGGGTTTTCAAATGAAGAGAAATATAAAGTTGAATTAGAGAATCGAGAAACGTATTTTGTCAAAGTGTGTGATTCTGCTAATTTTGAACGAAAACAAGAAGAATATATGTATATGAAACAATTAGAGTTATTATATATTCCAACGCCGAAGTTAATTCATTTCATAAAACTTGAGGGATTAAATAAATGTGTTCAAATATTTGAATGGACCCAAGGTGTAAATGGAGAAGAAAGTTTAGGTAAGTTATCGGTGAAAGAGCAATATGCTGCGGGGAAAAGAGCTGGAGAAGTTTTAAAGAGAATTCATGCAATAGAAAAAGAGAATGTCATTGATTCGTGGGAAACGTTTCGGTGGAACAAGTACGAGAGATACTTGAAGGCATTAGCAGACTTTGAGGTAGACTTTCTTGATATGAAGCCAGTATCAACCTTTGTAGAGGATCATAAAGACTTATTGAAAAATCGTCCTATCACATTTTTACACGATGATTACCACCCAGCAAATAGTATGATTCATAATAATGAATTTATCGTTATCGATTTTAGTGGGTATGATTTTGGCGATCCAATACACGATTTTTATAACGTAGCGATTTTTACTACAAGAATAAGCAAACCATTTGCTGTTGGACAAGTTCACGGTTATTACGGAGGCGATCCGTCACTCCACTTTTGGAAACTGTATTCATTATATGCAGCGATGACATTCCCAGCGGATATCGTATGGACAAACCGAAGTACGCCACATTTAGTAGATGATATGAAAGAGAGATTAAACCGAATTATAGAAGATCATAATCATTTTTCATCCTATATTCCAAAATGGTATCAATCACAACATGAGGATATAATAAACAATAAGTAATGGAGGGATTTATGTGGATAAAATAGCGATAATTTCAGATATACATGGTAATATTCCGGCTCTAGAATCTGTACTACAAGATATTAAATTGAGAGGAATCGAACGCATTATTTGTCTTGGAGATCTAGTCGGAAAAGGACCTCATTCTAGTGAAGTGATTGAAATCATTCGTAAAGAATGTGAAGTAGTAGTAATGGGAAACTGGGATGATTTTATTACAAAACCGACTGAATTTGAAGCGTTAAAATGGCATCAAAAACAATTAACGGAAGAACAAAATGATTATTTAAGAAGCTTACCATTTTCAATCGAATTTTTTATGAGCGGCAAACTCATTCGTATGTTCCACGCTTCACCAAGAAGTTTATATGAAAGAATTCAACCACACGCTTCAAGAGAAGAGCGTGTTAGTATGTTCGAAAATAGTGATCTCACAGAGAATATAGAAGGGGAAAGAAAACCAGATGTCGTTTGCTACGGTGATGTTCACCAAGCGTTCGTTCAAAATTTTAGAGGCAAAACGTTATGTAATGCTGGTAGTGTTGGAAATCCTCTTGAAATTACACAAGCTTCCTATTTAATCTTTGAAGGGATTTACAATGACAAAGAAGCAGCGAGCTTTTCCATCCAATTCGTACGAGTACCGTATGATATTGAATTAGCTATCAGGCTAGCAGAAGAACTCGATATGCCAGACATCGAAGAATACAAACAAGAGTTACGAACTGCTTTATATCGAGGGTTTAAGGGGAAGTAAGGAGTATGTAAAGCAATAAAAATAAATCAACGTTTTGACAAATAATATCGACTTACCTACAAATAGTGACCAAACATATTTACTATAATTGTATTATGTGAACTGGATTAGGGAGGGAATATAATGAGTCGCCAAAAACGAATGAAAGAAATCGCTGATCATATTTTAACGTTAAATTTAACGCATCCAATAAGAGTTGGAGTAAGCGGTATTACAGCTTCGGGAAAAACAACATTTGCAAAAGAACTAGCGGAAGAAATAAAAAAACGAGGATTACCAGTAACACGCGCCAGCATTGACGATTTTCATAATCCGAGAGTGATTCGCTATACACAAGGCAAAGAATCAGCAAGAGGGTATTACGAAGATGCACACGATTATACAGCTTTTAAAGAAAGGTTATTAAAGCCTTTAGGACCTAACGGGAATTTACAGTATGAAATGATTTCTCATAACTTAATAACGGATATGCATGTACATAATGAGCCGCTAGTGGCGCCGCCAAATATGGTGCTAATAGTAGATGGAACATTTCTATTGAAAAAAGACGTTGAGCATTTATTTGATTACAAAATCTTTGTAGATACAGATTTTGAGATTGCGAGAAAACGTGGTGCGAAGCGGGAGACTAAGGCTTTTGGAAGTTATAAAGAAGCAGAGAAAATGTTTATAAACAGATATCATGCGGCTTGTAAGATGTATATAGATGAGCATAATCCGAAAGAATGTGCGAATGTTATATTTCAGAATAGTAATTTTGATGATCCGGTAGTTGTATTTAAAGGAATTTAAAATCGTTTATATAGCAAAAAGTTGGTGAAAGGGGATGTGTTGGGTGGATAAAAAAGATAATCCGAACGATTGGCCTGTATGGGCGAATGAGTTAGTAGAGATAGTTAATGCAAATCCTGATTGGCAAGATAAAGGCCGATATGAGGAACAGCAACTTGATGAACTGCTTACTCCTCTCGGTATAAGCAAAGTAATACATATAGGCAGTACATCCATACCTGGTTTACCTGCAAAACCTATCATTGATCTAATGGCTGAAACAGAATCATTTGATAGAGTGCTCGATATTTCAGCAAAATTGGCTATATATGATTGGCATTATGTAGGCCCGGAATTAGATGGAAGACCTTGGAGAAGGTTCTTTGTGAAAGTTAAGAATAATAGGCGTGTAGCTCATCTGCATTTGATGATTAAAGGAACTGAACGATGGGAGCAACAACTTTCATTTCGTAACCGCTTACTAGAAAATCCACAATTAGTTTATGATTATTCGAATCTAAAGCAAGAGTTAGCTAAAAGGTTTAACCAAGATAGAGAAGCATACACAAAAGCTAAAACCGAATTTATTAAACAAGTTCTAAAATGATTCGAATTTTGATTGTAACTACGTTTGAATACATATGAAAAAACATACTTTATTTTATAACCTAAACTTACATGAAATGCATGTAAACAAAGTGAGAAGCTTTGGTGCTCCAATGTATTTCCTTTTATTTCTCGGGAGAAATTTTATATAATTGAATCAAGTTCATAGAAAGATAGGGACTAAAACTATATTAAAAGTCAACTTGATTTTATGAGGAACATTACAGGGGATAAGGCGAAAATAAGTTAAAAAACGTAAAAAGGGGACAGGGAATATAATGACAGAAGTACTAGAACTAAAAGAAGAATTACAACAAATTAAAAATAATAATTATGCTGTGCCAGAAGATGTAGATGCATATCCATATGCACAGTGGATGCTAGATTATATCGGATCACCTGATGCTGAATTACGTGATGATTTGATATATAGTACGCTTCACACATGGATTACAAATGATGTATTTAGACAAAAAGAATTACGAGGATTAATGTTACAAGCGATTAGTCCTGATTATTTATTTTATAAAATTGGTGAAAAGGGAACAGACTCGGTTTTTAAACGTGCGTTCTCCGTTTTGATTCCACCACTTATTTTATCTGTCCATGAAAGAGAACCGTTGTTATCTGAAGAACAACTGTACAGTGTGGCAGAACAAGTGCTGGAATATGTTTATTTAGAAGAAGATGTAAGAGGTTACATAGAAGGAAAAGGTTGGGCACACTCTACTGCACATGCAGCAGATGCACTAGATGCTTTAGCACGTACAATACAAAATCGTGAGTTTTCATATGCAATACTAGCTGCTGTTCGTCAAAAGGTTCGTTTAAATGACTACGTATACATACACTTTGAGGATGAGAGATTAGTAACGCCAATTATGTCGTTACGTAACCAAAATCTTTTAACTGAAGAAGAGTGGAGCAACTGGTTACATAGTATAGCAATTGTTGAAGACATCCGACATCCTCAGCATGCTATTTTAATACAAAATATTAGAGCTTTCTTAAGAAGTTTATATTTCAGAGTTTTAGAGACAGAGGGTAGCACAGCCTTTACAGATGATATAGTGGAGACTTTGAAGAAATTGCGTAGGTATTAAAGAAGTCTTCGGATTAGAATATATGATTCAATACTTATAATAAATGAAAATACATTATGTTAAAGTACATAAAACTAATGCCTCCCAACCATACTAATAAAATGTTTTGGAGGTGAGTTTATTGGATAAAAAAGACTTTCAAAAAGTTTATAATGAATACTTACATCAAGGGGAAGAACAAGCCCATTTGGAAGTAGCTCAGGAAGTCGATTCAGGAGTAGAACAAATTGTTGCTGTTCGTAAAAATGATGATGGGGATTTGATTGCTTTTAAAACAAGTAGTGGAAGAGAGTTAGATTATATTACTGCTCTTAGTGAAGCAAAATCAGGGAAGTTAGCTCATGTGGACGTATTTCATAAGTATGGTAGAGATATTATACGTAGTGAACCAGATGGTATAAAAGAGAATAACTTAGATAATTTACCTTCATTTTAAACGGGTAAACTTCAAGAAGAGAATGTTTATTTGGATATTCTCTTCTTTTTTATTAAGCTTTCCCTACAAATAGAAGGTTCATTTTTAAAGTGCGATCATACTTTTAAAGAGCTCTCTAAACTTCTCTTTATCTTCTGCTGTAAATGGTTTTGGACCTTTGGTGCGCTTGCCGCTTTTTCGAACCATTGCACTTAAATAACGTGTTTGTAATAGTTGGTCAATGTTTTCATTCGTATACTTATAGCCTTTATGGTGTAGAACGATACAGCCTTTTGCTAAAGCGAGTGAGGCAAGACCGTAATCTTGCGTTACGATTAAATCTTCTTTTTTTGCTAACTGCATAATCCGGTAATCCGCAGCATCTGCTCCAGAATCAACATAAATTGTTTCCACACCTGCTGGCTGCTTAGCATTAGAATAATGAGAGAAGCTAGTAACGAGGGTAACAGGGATTTCAGCATTCGTAGCTTCAAAAATAATCACATCTTTTACAGGACAAGCATCTGCATCAACATAAATTTTCATTTTTATCACTCCTATAAAGTGAAACTTTAATCAGTGGGGGTGTTCATCTCCACTGATTATTAGTTGAACCAATCGGGCGTTTACGGGCAGCCCGACTCCCACCCAACTTCTTTGTTCCAGCTGAATTTTCAGGTGGGAGTTTTATTGCCCACAAATAGCGGGATAAATAGGTTCGAGTTGATAATAATGGTAGATTTGACTTTTGTCAAACGAGGAAGCTCTATCTAAAGCTATTTTTCACAAACTAAAATAGCCTCACGCAAACGAGAAATCCCTTCCTCAATTTGATCAATATTCACCTTTCCATAAGATAAACGAATATAACCATCTTTCGCGCCAAAAATACTGCCGGGCATAAAGGCGATTTCTTGTTTTAAGCTTTGCATAATAAGTTGTTTTTCGTTTATCGGTTCTTTTAATTTTCCCCATATGTATATACCACCAGTAGGATTGGAAAAAGAGATTTTGTCGCGAAGTTGTTCGTTTAAAGCACGGACGATGATGTCTCTTTTTTCTGCTAGTTGTTTTCGTAACGGTACAATATGCGAGTGAAATGGTACGGTTTCAAAAAATTGTTGCATAAGCCACTGCGGGAATATGCTCATTCCTAATTCCATTTGGTGCCGTGCATCTGATAATCGCTCTACGACAGACTGCGGGGCGACAAGCCAGCCAACTCGTAACCCTGGCGCAATCATTTTTGATAAGGAATGTACATAAATGACCGTTCCATTTTCATCAATTGATTTTAAAGTAGGACAAGGTTGCCTATTTTCTAAATTAAGTAAACTGGACGGGTCATCTTCAACAATCGCAATTCGTAAGTCTGCGCAAAGTGATAACAGTTTTTTTCTACGGTTTGGATGAAGCATTGTTCCCGTAGGGTTTTGGAAATTTGGATTTAAAAAGATCATTTTAATACGATGCTTTCTATATAACTCTTGTACATCATCCGGATTAATACCATGCTCATCGACAGGTAATGGGAAAATACGGATACCTGCTGATTGGAATAGAGGTAAGGAATAACAGTGCGATGGACTTTCGAAAGCGACCGCATCACCTGGATTTAATAAACATTGTACGATAAGGTGAAGTGCTTGTTGAGCGCCGGATGTAATCATAATCGACTGTTCGGTCGCTTCGATTTTTAAATAATCTTTCATATATTTTACTACCGCTTGTCTTAGCGGGAGATACCCTTGCGGATGATCGTAACTTAATGACTGTGTTAACGGTTGTTCTCGTAAAATCGTTTGTAGTTGATCATGAGGATAGAGGTTACAACCGAGCTCTCCGTTTGCGAAGTCAATGATGTTTTCATTTTGTTGTACTTCTGCCCGAATATGACGAAGTAACGGTAAGTTTGGTAAAAAAGTACCACCTTCTACGAAACCTCTCCAGTTGGGTGTTAATGTCGGAGAAACGCCCCACATATGTGTACTAACACGTGTACCTTTACCGGTCGTACTTTCTACAATTCCCATTGCGCGAAGTTCATTATAAGCAGTCGTTACCGTACTTCGGTTTACATTTAACTGCGTAGCTAATTTTCGTTCTGAAGGGAGGAAGCTACCTGGGGGAAGCTCTCCGTATGTAATACGTCTTTCAATAAAGTCAACAACTTGCTGATAAATTGGGATTTTACTGTCGTTATCTAGCTTCCATTCCATACAAACGCCTCCGCAAATCTTATATGTATCAAGTATAACAAATTGGCTGGGTAAAAAAACAGCCAATTGGACGGTGTTATATCCAGCCAATTTTACTATGCTAAATATGGAAGGGGAGATTCGGATGAAACGATGGCAAATGGAGTGGCTCCTAGTATCAGTTGCTTTAGTATGGGGAGCAAATTATACAATTGGAAAGTATGGCGTGGCATTTATGTCATCCATTCAATTTAATAGTTTACGATTTTTAGTAGCATCGCCGGTATTATTACTTATTACATTTTTAATGGAACGCTCATTACGTATTGAAAGAAAAGATTGGTTACGATTAGTAGCAGTCGGTATCGTTGGTACGACAATGTATCAAACGATGTTTATGCTATCTGTGAAATATACTTCAGCAACGAACGCCTCATTATTAATTGCGATGTCACCTATTTTTACAGGAATATTAGCAGTATTACACAAACAAGAACGTTTTTCGATGAAAGTACAAATTGGCTCAATAGTAGCATTTATTGGTGCAGCATTCGTTTTATTAACAGGGCATACGGGAGGAGCTACATACGAGTATGCGTGGCTCGGAAATGTAATTGGATTAGTCGCAGCAATTGCGTGGGGATGGTATCCAATTTTAGCGCAACCACTTATTACAAAATACTCCGCAATGAGAGTCACATCATGGTCTACTTTAATTGGAATTGTACCGCTTGTTGTATATTGTTTATTCAACGTAAATACGTTAACGTGGCCAGTAGATATGCCAAGCTGGGGATCACTAGCATATTCAATCGTCTTTGCGACAATCTTCGGACTTGCCATGTGGTATGTTGGTATTAGTAAAATAGGCTCAACGAAAGTAATGGTTTATATGTATCTTGTACCATTATTCGCAGTTATCTTTGCAGCTGTAACAATTGGAGAGCAAATTAATATGATGCAACTCGTTGGTGGACTTATTATCTTCATCGGTTTATATGTTGTAAAAAAGGGCGGAATCAAAAAGCCAGCTCTCAATTTGAAAAAAGTAAGTTAGTAGTAAAAATGATCTCTTTCATATAGAAGGAGATCATTTTTTATTTCGTAATAAAAGCGCTTGTTCAACAGCCCATTTTTGATGATCGTGAATGAGAAGCTCTACAGCATGTAATGGAGACATCCACCGTAAAACATGATCCTCCTCACAGTTTTCAGTTTGTTTTTGCACCATGTTCGCAATATAAAAGAACCCATCATTTAAATAATGTGTATCTTCCTTTTCTGCATAAAAATATCGTGCTGCATTACCGAAATATTGATCAATTTCAATTGCCCATCCTAATTCCTCGAGCAATTCACGATGTAAACATTCTTCTTTGGTTTCTTGACCTTCCATACCGCCACCAGGTAAAAAGTAACGATCTCCTTTTTGGATAACAGCCACTTTTGAGCAAGTATCGTTAAAAATAACCGCATAGCAACTAGGTCGTAATACATACTGTTCAGTGGGCTTTTTATAACCAAAAGTAAGTTTAGACATCATAAAACACCTCATTTCTCTATAAAATACATAAAAGGAATATTAAGGTAAATGTAGAATTATATAAGTATAATCTTATTAGATTGGAGTGGTACGAAAATGATAAACCGAAAGTGTTCCCGATGTAAAGAAATAACAGGTACATTGCATGGTGGTAAAAAAATTAAGGAAGAATTTTTATGTGAAGATTGTCTACAAAAAGGAATTGCGAGTGGCGAAATCGAATTATCACAAGTGGAGAAAGAACAAACTTCGTATCTTTCTATAAAAATATTAAAAATAATGAGTGTTATTTATTTAATAGTATCTATTATAACTGCTTTTTCTGCTGGAGCACTTATACAGGATCCAGGGCTTGGTGGAATATCATTTTCAATAACAGGTGCAGTTGGTGTTATGGTAATTGGATCGATATTCCAGTCTGTGCTTGTATTTTCAGGTATTTGGGTATTCATTCTTTTAGTCGAAACGGTTATTAAAATATATGAAAAAATGAAGTGAGTGAGAGGGAGAAATACATGCAAGTAAGAAACATTCAAGGGGAAGATTATGTAAAGATTCATTCTGTATTAAATGATTGGTGGGGCGGGAGAAACATGGCTAATATGTTGCCGAAGCTGTTTTTCGTTCACTTTCAAGAAACGAGTTTTATCATTGAAGAAGATGGAAAAACGTTAGGTTTCTTATGTGGATTTTTTTCACAAACGCATAAAGATGAAGCATACGTTCATTTTATCGGCGTAAATCCGGAGTATAGAAGAAAAGGAATTGCAACGACGTTATATTCTTATTTCTTTGATGTCGCTCGTGCAAGCAACCGTAAAGTTGTAAAAGCAATCACGTCACCAGTTAATAAAAAATCGATACAATTTCATCAAGAAATCGGCTTTCAAATTGAAGCTGGAGATGATGAGATAGATGGTGTATCCGTACATAAAAATTATGATGGGAACGGCGGGGGTAGAGTTTTATTTTTAAAACATGTGTAAGAATGGGCTAACATATTGTTAGTCTTTTTGTTGTGAGGAGGTATGAATATGGAGAATTCTCAAAGTAAAAACGAGTATTTACGGCGTATTTATAAAGTTCAAGATTATATAGAATCACACATAAATGATTCACTTTCAATTGAAGAGTTAGCCGATGTAGCAGGCTTTTCAAAGTTTCACTTTCATAGAATTTTTAAAGGGATAGTGGATGAGCCGTTATCTCGGTACATGAATCGTTTGAAATTAGAAAGAGCAACACATCTACTTACTTATCGTCCAGATATGACAATTACAGATATTGCTTATCACTTCGGATTCACTGATTCAGCAGTTTTCTCCCGGACATTTAAAAATTATTACGGTGTAAGTCCGTCCAACTATAGAAATCATAATAGCAAGAATTGCAAAGACCTAAGTGAAACTTCTCAATACAATGAATGTAAGAAGGTTCGAGGAGAGGTCGAAATTGTAACAGTGGACAATATAAACGTCGCATACATAAGACATATCGGTACATATGAAGAGTTAACTATAGCTTTTCCAAAAATGATAGAGAAACTATTTCATTACGCAATTGAGCAAAACTATCATATATTTGAGGATACGAAAGTATTAACCATTTACCATGATCATCATGAATTTACTGAGGACTATCATTTAAGAACAAGTCTATGTATAACAATTCCGAATGAGTTAGCATTAGAAACGAACGATATAGGAATAATGGTAATACCTTCAGGGAAATATGCGATAGGTCATTTTGAAATACGCCAAGATGAATATAAAGGGGCATGGGATTTTTTATACGGTGAGTGGTTACCAAATAGCGGATATAAACCGAGAGATTCGTATCCTTTTGAATTGTATAAAAATGATCCAAGGCAGCACCCAGAACATAAACATATAGTTGAAATATATGTACCTATCGAACCTTTTTAATTGTAGATTAAGGGGGAAGAACAATGAAAATTGTTGGA
This sequence comes from Bacillus silvicola, assembly GCF_050524305.1. Lineage (NCBI taxonomy): Bacteria > Bacillati > Bacillota > Bacilli > Caryophanales > Bacillaceae > Bacillus > Bacillus silvicola. The sequence continues at coordinate 38,173 of NZ_JBNGVC010000012.1, read as the reverse complement.
AAATTAGATTGTAAAATAAAAGAAGACTATAAAAATATAAACGGTATGCTAGTAGTACAGAAAGGTAATGTTATTTTTGAAAAATATTATAATGGCCACGGTCCAGATGATACATTTCATGTAGCATCAGTCACAAAAACGATTATTTCTGCGTTAATTGGGATATGTGTAGATAAAGGGTATATAAAAAGCGTTGATCAAAAAGTAATAGAGTTTTTTCCAGAACATAATTCTAATTCTTCTGAAGTAACAGTGCGGCACCTTCTTACAATGACAGCTCCATACCCTTTTGCAGACTGGCAGGAACCGTTAGAAGAACTATGTACACAAGAGGACTGGGTGCAGTATACACTTAATAGAATTGGGAACGGTGGAGAAATTGGATCTTTTAAATATTCATCCGCAGGAGCACATTTACTATCAGCAATTATTACGAGTATAACAGGGAAAAGTGCTCGTGGGTTTGCGAATGAATACCTATTCCAGCAAATCGGTATGAGAGAAATTCCAAACTACAATATGAAAGCATTTGGATTCGATGACTTATTCGGAAAAGATGTGAAAGGATGGGTTCATGATCCAAATGGTATTTCAACTGGTGGCTGGGGACTGACGTTAACAGTTAGAGGTATGGCTAAGTTTGGACAAATGTATTTGAACAATGGTATTCAGAATGGAAAACAAATTGTTTCGAAATCATGGGTACAAGAATCAATAGCGATGAATCCAAACCGTTATGGGTACTTATGGTGGTTACGAGAAGAAGATGGTATCTTTTCATATTGTGCAATGGGCGATGGTGGAAATGTGATTTGTTGTATACCGGAGAAGGAATTGGTGGTGGCGATTGCATCTGAAATTGTACCGGAAGCGGGGGATAGATGGGATTTAATTAAAGACTGTATCCTTCCTTATTTAAAAGATTAAGATGTGTATTTTTATGAAAATGAGAATAAAAGATTTAGTTATAATTTTTTTGTTCTCCATGATAGAAGTAAGTGTTGTGAGAAAGAATTCGTTAAATTAAGATTAGAAAACTTCAACACCTATACGATTATTGAATAATTGCAAGGTGTTGAAGTACTTATGAGTTAATTAAGGTATATTAAACTGCAAGCTGAAACACCTTTTTCTGTTATTGTAAATTATTCTTTAACTTTTCGATGTATAATGTACATCATGCCAAACACAATTACCAGCAATATAAATTTAATTAATTCCATTAGGCTAATATCGTTCGTGGTTTCCACTCCGTTTGTTAAATAAAATACATTAAACATACCATGTAAAATTGCAGGTGTTATTACAGAACGACTATACTCTCTCGTATACGTCAAAATTATAGATAATATAAATAATAAAGAGAGATAGCTTAATATTCCTACAAACCATAACTCATAGTTTTTATAAAAGATTGATACTGGTAAATGCCAAAAAGACCAAAGTGATGCAGTAATGATTGCTGTTTGCGTTAATGAGTATTTTTTTCGTAAATGGTAATGAAAATTTCCACGCCATATGATTTCCTCTAATAATGCAGATAAAGATCCAATTGTAAGACCAATAAGCAAGAGAAATCTTAATTCATTCCAATGATTATATAGGAACTTAATATTATAAATATAAAAATAAAAATGGAGACATAGTCCTAGAAATAGTGGAAATAAAATGGAGAAGAGTAGTGTTTTTATTTTTGGACGTGAAAATCCAAATGTATGAACTATTTTTTGTTTCTTATATAATTTCTGATATAAAATAACAGCTAAAAGCGGAACAACCATCGTAAACCCTAAATAATTACGACCATTTTCTATGTTCAGCAAGATAATATATACAAGCGATGTGAGACAATAAATACATAATGTAGAATGATAAACTATGTTTCTATTAATATTTTTCACCTACCTAAGTATATATAAGTTGTTAATCGAACATCCGATATTTTAATTATATATGAAATGAAAATAGACGGAATGAATAATTCCATAAAACAACTTTGTTTTAAATTAGCCGTCTACTCCTATATTTAAAAATTGAACAAGTTGATCATTTAAATAACTTGTATTATAAGAAAAATCATTTTGATACCACTGAATAATGATGCCAATAATCGCATTCGCTTGGTAGGAACAATAAAGTGAATGGTTCACTCCTTCTTTAAGCAAAGCCTCTTTATCTTGAAGTAACAAATGCTTTATTTCCTCAAAAAATAAATAATAGTACATTAAAGGAACCCTTTTGGAAAAAACAATTCTATAGAAAGTTTTATATTTTTCGATATGATGAAAAATCCGAATTGTAGAAGGATCTAATTTACTAGTTTTCAATACTGATACATAGCGATAAGGTTCTTGATAAGAACGTGTCAAATCTGCTGTAATTTCTTTAAAATACTCCTCAAATAAATCTTCTACTTGTTTATAATGCAAGTAAAATGTACCACGATTTATTTTTGCTTTTCTACAAACTTCCGAGATGGAGATGACTTCTAAAGTTTTTTCGTTTAATAATTCTAACAATGCGTTATGTAACGCCTCTTTTGTTTTCACAATACGCATATCTGTACGCATTATTTTTTTCACCTCTTATTGAACACATTTCTTACGATGTGTTAATTATTGAACATTTATCGTTTTTTTGCTCATTGTAAGCGTTCTTTTATATTATTATAATTTTTATTGAACAACTGTGCAATAAAAGACAAAGGGGGCCGTTTCAGATGAGATTAAAAGGTAAAGTAGCAATTGTCACTGGTGCTGCGTCAGGCATGGGGAAAGCAATTGCAGAAGGTTATGCAAAAGAAGGAGCAAAAGTCGTTGTATCAGACTTAAACTTAGAAGGGGCTCAACATGTAGTACAAGGAATTAAAGCTACAGGTGCAGAGGCCATTGCTGTTCAAACAAACGTTACCTCCGATGAAGATGTTCAACGTCTTTTCGATGAAACAAAACAAGCTTACGGGAAATTAGATATTCTTGTTAATAATGCAGGTATCATGGATGGAATGGAGCCTGTTGGTGAAGTTTCAGACGAACGCTGGGAGAAGGTTTTCTCTGTGAATACAGTATCTGTAATGAAAACAATGCGTATTGCAGTGAATCTATTCTTGGAACAAGGACATGGTACGATCGTCAATAATATTTCTGCAGGTGGATTATACGGTGCACGTGCTGGTGCTGCTTACACAGCATCTAAACATGCAGTCGTTGGCCTAACAAAAAACACGGCCTTTATGTATGCGAACAACAACATCCGTTGTAACGGTATCGCTCCTGGAGCAGTCATAACAAACATTGCTTCTACAATGACGAATGTGAGCGAATTTGGTGCGAGCCGCCAAGCATTAGGTATGGCAATTAATCCACGTGCTGGACAACCAGAAGAAGTTGCACAACTGGCTATCTTCTTAGGTTCAGACGAAGCTAGTTTCGTAAACGGACAAGTGATTTCTGTAGACGGAGGTTGGACTTCATATTAATTTTAATTCAAACCTATTAGCTATCAAGCTTAAAAAAATAAGTTCGATGCCTTTGCATCGGACTTATTTTTTCGTTGTTGATGGGGAAGTTGTGCGGAGTTAAAGAATTAATGAACAGAATGAGAGTTAGCAATTTAATTAAGATACATATAAAATATAATTACTTTTTAATTTAGAAACCATCTTGATTAATTTTTCAAAATGGTCTCTTTTTTACTTATAGAATTAAAGAAAAACAACAAATCCACCGTAACTTTTCACAACAAAAAATCGTTAAACATTAGAAAGGATTTTTAATCGCGAATGGGGGAGAACCATGAAAATTCTAATTCTAGGTGGTACACGTTTTTTAGGAAGAGCTTTTGTAGATGAGGCTTTAAAAAGAGGGCATGAAGTTACATTGTTTAATCGCGGAACAAATAAAGAAATTTTTCCTGAAGTGGAGCAGTTAATCGGTGATAGAAATGGTGATGTATTAAGCTTAGAAAATCGAAAATGGGATGTTGTCGTAGATACGTGTGGGTTTTCTCCGCATCACATTCGGAATGTTGGAGAAGTACTTAAAGATAATATTGAACACTATATATTCATCTCAAGCCTTTCCGTATATAAAGACTGGATTCCCCACCACATAAAAGAAGACTATACATTACAACCTGAACCACCGGCTGATCAAATAAAGGCTGTAGAGAATGGTGAAATATCTCCTTTTGAGCATTATGGTGCGCTTAAAGTGTTATGTGAAAAAGAAGCAGAGAAGTATTGGCCGGGTCGTGTTTTACATGTAAGAGCAGGACTTCTATCAGGAATATTTGATTATACAGATCGACTTCCATACTGGATTCAGCGCGTAGCAAAGGGCGGTAATGTGTTAGCGCCAGGAAGAAAGGATCGTCCAGTGCAATTAGTGGATATAAAAGATGTCGCTAGCTTTGGACTAAACATGGCAGAAAATAATAAAGTAGGCACATTCAATATAACAGGTCCGAATTATGAAATGACGATGGAAGAGCTATTAAACACGTGTAAAAAGGTTATGAATAGCGATGCTGAATTCGTTTGGATAGATGAATCATTTATGAAGGAACATAAAGTAGAGCCATGGACAGAGATGCCTTTATGGATTCCAGAAACTTTTCCTTTAGAAGGTGAAACGAAGCCATGGAAAGGTGGATTTTCTATTAGTATCGATAGTGCCGTGAAAGAAGGGCTTACTTTTAGAAGTTTAGAAAATACGGTTACAGATGTATATGTATGGATGAGAGATATGAAAGATAGGGAATTAAAAGCAGGTATTGAAATTGAGAGAGAACAGGTACTATTAGATAAGTGGCGTGAAATAAAGGGAGTTTAAATAAGAATCCTATGAAAAAAGGACTCTGTTTATTTGTTAAACAGAGTCCTAATATTCATCTACCATTCAATTGGATCTTCCCCGTACTTTTCCCATAACCTTGGTAACATTTTTTTCAATCCTTCTTCGTCATCTTCATCCCAATCTAACTCGATGTCAATATTAGAGGCTCTTTCATTTGAAAGTACATGATAAAGTGTAAAGTATGTATCTTCTTCATTTCCAGTCTTTTCTTCATATACAGTTTGACCATAATATAGAGTAAGTTCTTCCATTTCAGGAACGTCATATTCGCTCATATTTTCTAATATAGGAATTAACCGTTCTGGATCTTCAATACACGTTTTGTAAACTTCTTTTCCTTGGAATAGTAACCATCCGCGGAAGTAATCAAAACAATCATCCGAACAGCCGCCCATAATAATATAGGCAGCTGCCCATAAATGAGAAGTATAAGAATCTTTTAATATGCGATGCATATGCGTATCAAAAGCTACAATTTCATGCACCGTACGTTTAGCAAGGTGAGAAGTAAGCCATTCGAGTTGTTCTTCTTGGTCTTCACCTTTCGTTTTTGCACGATCAAGTAGTTCCCAAAATTCTTCTTCTGTTATCGTTTTTTCTTTTATGTAATCTTCCCCAAGACATGGGTCTGTATATCCTTTTTTACGTTTGGAAGTAACTAGTTTGTTAGCTTCTTTCATACATTCTTCTTCTGTTTCAAACTCTGTCGCTTTCACACTACCTGCTGTGCCAATCTTTCCGTAAAAAACAACGTAGTCTGTATCTTTTACAACGATTTTCCAAAACTTATTTGATTTCTCAGTTTGCTGGATTAATAACGTTTCCATTCGTACCCCCATCATATTCTTCTAGTGTGCACTGTGATTGTAACATATGTATATACACTTGTAATGATGAAAAATAAGTGTTTGGAAAATTCAAAAATGATTGAATGAAGTGGGCGAATTTAGTAATCTTATTTGTACATACATAATCGTTTTGTTATAATTCGATATTTAATATATAAGGGGGCATTACGGATGGATCTTACGTTTAAAGTAGAGGAAACATGTTTTAATTACCGCGTTGGAGCAATTTGTAAACAAGGTAATAAAATCCTTATTTTGCAAGGTGACGGTGAAGATTTTTGGTACGTACCAGGCGGACGAGTGAAAATGTTAGAAAATAGTGAAGATGCGTTAAAAAGGGAGCTTGCAGAAGAAGTAGGTGTTCCAATTGAAGTGAAGAGATTGGTATGGTCAGTAGAAAATTTCTTTACACTTTCTGAGCGAAAGTTTCATGAAATCAGTTTTTATTATGAAGTAGAGCTACATGAATTACCCGCGAATGGGGCGGATCAATACATTCTTGAAGAAGAGGGTAGAACGTATTTGTTTAAGTGGGTGCCGGTAGAAGAGTTAGATGCATATAACTTACAACCAGCATTTATAAAAGATAAAGTAAAGGATTTATCAGTTCATACAGAACATATTGTTTTACAAAAATAAGCTTACAAACCCCTTTAAATCAATGTTTTTAAGTGTTTTTAAAAGGGTTTGCAAACATTTTGCAAACATTGGCATCAAAATATGTTTTTTGCGAATGCTTTCACCGCATCTTCTTGCATATTTGGTAAAACATGAGAATAGATTCTTAAAGTTAAAGAGATATCCGAATGACCCAAACGTTCACTCACAACTTTTGGATGAACTCCTTGTTTTAATAATAGAGTTGCGTGTGTATGTCTTGTGTCATGAAATTTAATTTTCTTAATCCCAGCATTTTCGATTACCTTATTAAAGTGACTAGTAAAAGTTGATCTTGTTGTGACTTTCCCTAAATTGTTACAAGTGATTAAATCTAAATCATGGTAGGCTGGACCGATTCGTAATTTATCTTTATTTATTTGAAGTTTGCGCTTCTTTAATTCTTCAATTACCTCTAAAGGAATAGGGATTGTGCGCTTTGAAGAATTATTTTTTGCACTGGCTTTAATTTTATTATCATGACCTAATGTTTGGTTGATTGTAACTGTATGGTTATTGAAATCAACATCTTGCCAGCGTAACCCTAGAACTTCTCCCAAACGCATGCCTGTAGTTATTGCAAGAAGATATCCAATATGATATCGTGATTCTTGTGAATGTAATAAAAACTGTTTTACTTCTTTCTCTGTCCAAGTCTGGATGGAGCTTTTTTCTGTTTTTGGTATCACAGCTAAAGTAGCCGGATTTCTAGAAATAATATTTTGTTTTACAGCTAGATTTAAAGCTGCTCTTAGGACCCGATGTTGAAAGAGTATAGTGTTGTTTGCAATGCCACTATTCACTCCAGATTGATAACATTTTTGTATGTGCATAACATTTAATTTATGAAGTGGAATCATGCCTATACTAGGTATAATATGTGTGTTTATACTAGACTGATATCTAGATAAGCTACTCTTTTCTACACTCATCTTTTTAATTTCTAACCACTGAATCAAATAGTCTTTTAAAGTAATCTTAGAGGGCTCAACGAAAGTCCCTTCATTTAACTCCGTAATCTTCTTTGCTACATCATCTTCGGCATCCTTTTTTTTCGTATATCCAGAAAACCACTTTTGTCTTCTTTTTCCTGTCTCTGGATCAGGGCCGATATCAATAACGATACAGTACTTATTTCCTCTTTTTCGAATATGTCCTTTCACTTAAAACACTCCTTCATTTTGTTTTGAATCATGTTGTATAAGTCTAGTTGTAATTTGCTGCTATGAAAAATACATAGTTGGACATATCAGCGATGGATACATTTTACCATATATGAATAAATTCAGTTATAGGATATGATTGTCAGTTGTCATAAAATAATAGTAAAATATTGATAGATTCAGATGAAGAGGGGAGGATAAGAATATGAGAGAATTCGCAAAGGATCCGGGTGGGCATAAAGTAACTGATCCTGGTGTAGGATGGCATAATGACCCGGGCGGTGGTGGTTGGAAATGCAATCAAGAACCTGGTACAGGGTGGAAAATGATTACTGATCCAGGCGGCGGTGGATTGGATATAAGTTTAGACCCAGGCACAGGTATATAACAAAGGGGGAATAACAAAATGACAAATTATATAAAGGACCCAGGTGGTTCAAAATTAATTACTGATCCAGGCGGTGGTGGTGCTGGATATGAAGAGGACCAAGGGGGATGGAAAATAATTTTAGATCCGGGAACGGGTGTGTAATACATAGGAGCCTAACGGCTCTTTTTTTATTGCAGAAAAAAAGAGAGCATGGGCTCTCTTGCTTAAATTGTAAAATGAAGAAAATTTTACAATTTGAAATTGGAAATGATTTCTTTTATTATGAAATCAAACATATATCTTTAATTCGAAATAACATGCGCTGCAACGCTGTTACTTCACTCTACACAAATTAATTGATAGGATGTTTTAAAAATGCTTATGCACAAAATTGGGAAGCGTAACTACTACATGAAATATTTCTTTACCAGGTAGGTGTACTCAACCAAGAGATTTAGCGCCTTTTTTTGGGGTTCAGTGTCTAAATCAGATATTTGATCTAATATCACTTCAAATTGTGGCGGCATACGATACTCTCTGCCAACTAAATTATCAATGCTGATGTTATACAAATCGCAAATCTTAATTAGAGTCGAAACATCTGGTTCGGATCGTCCAGCTTCCCAATTTGTATATGTTGAACGGACAACATTTAAGTGGTAAGCTACATCGTTTTGTGTTAATTTATTTTTCTTGCGAAAATATACCAGTCGTTCGCTAAGCAATGATTATTCACCACCTTTTTTATCTGTGATAATTATAAGCGAATAAACAAAGTTAAAGGTATACATTTGGATGAAACGATTCATTAGGAAACATTTTATCTTTTAAACGATTAATTTTAAGTCGTGGGAAAAATAACAAGAACAAAAGTTCGATTTTGTGGTAAAATATGCATGTAAGATATTCATATGTTATATGAATAATGAAATTTTATATTTCTTTGTTCCTTGAAAAATGTTGGTATATAACGATTTTAAAAGTTTCTCAACATTTTTCTGATAATCACACGACTGAATTTTGGGAAAAATGTGATATTATGAAAATAATAAAATAAACGGACGTAAAAAAGACTCACAACTGTGTAAGTAGTGCTCGCAACACCCTTACACCGTCCTCCCTAACTGCAGTAGGGAAAACACTTGTCATAAGTCTCATACATAATTATAACACACAATCTAGATATAATGACACGTTTTCCTGTAAATGTAAAAAAACTAGGGTAACGTGTCTTTTTTGTCCAATGAGGAGGACAAAAATGAAAATGTTATTGAAAAAGATGCACGAAGATTTAAAAACAAACGGTTTTACTAACCGCAAGTTAGCGACTTTGTTCAATGTTAGTCATACGACAGTTAATAGTTATTTTTCACAAAGTACTAAATTTGATTTTATGCATTATGTTGAAACATTAAGATTATATAAGCCTAACGATGTTAATTTTAGAAGAGAATCATTATTAAAATCTTTTAATGATTTATCTCCTAATAACGAAAGATTAGGGCTTGAAGTGTTAAATATGTATGGAGAGTTTGAACTTCAAAAAAAATTGATTTCTAAGATTCGAAATAATACCGAAACGAACAAGAATGCAAGATTGAATAAGAAAATGGCAGAACTATATCAGTTGTTATCATTGCGAAATGAAGGGCTTTTAAATAAAAGCGAATTTTTTCAAGCTGTAGACCACTTTCGAAAATCAAGAAAAATATCAATTAATGAATTGAAAATCATTTCTGATTTTGCTTTGATTTACTCACATCTTGATTTTAATGATCACAAAATGGTATTAAAATACACAAAACAATTGATACCGTATATCGAAGAGATTAAAAAGGGTACCTCAAAAACTTCATTCATGTTAAGAGCAAAAGAAATGTTAGCTACAAGTAGTCATCATGCGAATGACTTAGAGCAAGCGAGAAAATATTGTTTCGAAATCGTAAATGATCCATTAAACAAATATGAATGTATGAAAGCACTAGCTTATTGTATTTTAGGTGAAACGTATATATTTGAAGATTACAGTATCGCTAAGTATTATTTTGAAGAAGGGATATTAATGTTAGATAATCCATCGAATCGAAAAAGTATAGTAAGAAAAAAGGCTATTAAGAATACACTCAACTTTTTAAAGATTCACTGGGGAAAAGATTTAGAAAATATCAGTCCTACAGATAAGGCTGAAGAAGCATTTTTATATGCAGTAACTGGTCGTGAAATGCAAGCCTTATCATTGTTGGACGAATTAGAAAGAGAGAATGGAAAACTAAGCCCAATGCAAAAGTATTACAAAGGTTTAGCTACTGGATATAAAAAGTATTTCGAAGAATCGATAGAAGAATTTGAAAGATTAGGAGATTTCTTCTATTCTAGACTACCAAGAGAACGCTTAAAATGATATAATTGTGATATAAAAAGGAGTGATTTTATTTGAAGCTAAAAGCTATAAAAATAGTAATAGCAGCGGCAATTATTGCATGTGTTGGTTTCACACCAATACAAAATGATAAAGAGGTATCACAACAAACTCAAACTCAAATTGAATACAGAATGATGGTCGACCCTGGTGCTGGAGGCGGCTGAAAATAAAGAATGACGCTATCGTTGAGATAGCGTCATTCGTGCTTTATAAGGGATGGAAAGTAAATGACCGAATGGTCGAAAACTTTCCAGTTTGTGTATAACTAAAAGAGGATGCAGGGGGAAAAGCAAATGGAAGAAATGATAACGCAAGTTTTATTAATGGAACAAGTTGACGGGGTAAATGTTAATCATTTGCGTGATTTGTTAAAGGAGCTTTCTGAACAGGAAAAAAATCAAAATAAAACTCCGTAGACAATTAATGGTCTCACGGAGTTTTATTTTTGGAAATGAAGCTTTGTATTGTTGACTTAAATAATTCTTTATTATCCTCAGAAAGCTGATTGATTAACGTCATCCATTCATTAGTTTCTTTGCTTATCTCTTCTGTTTCTTTAACTGTTAATTTCTGATGCATCGCTCTTCCTAACAAGTAATCAATAGAAACTTCGTATATGTCTGCTAATTTAGTTAAAGTCTCGTAGTCAGGTTTACGTCTTCCTGATTCATAACTAGATAAAGTCGCTTTATTTACATCTAATTTTTCTGAGATGAAAGTTTGTGTATAGCCTTTCTTTTCACGGCATGCTTTCAATCTTTCATTTAAGTTCATGTTTTTATTCCCCTTTATAAATGAGATCCCATAATAAATGTGTAATACCTTACTTTGAGGTGTATTACACTGTCTTACTGTGCATTGCAAAACTTTTGCTTAATTACAGTATATATACTTTTTGACAACTTTTCACTATATGTAAAAATATTTTTAACAAAATGACAAAACGGGGTTTACATTTACGAAATGACAACTTATAATGAAATCAAGAAGTTGTCAAAATGACAACGACAGGAGGTGAAGCGGATATGACTTTTGGAAACAGAGTCCGAGATATTCGCAAACAAAAGAATATTACTCAAGAAAATTTAGCTAAGAAGCTTGATTTCAGACATGCTTCAGCTATTTCCTTCATAGAGAATGGGAAAAGAAGATTAGATGCTGAAAAGATACCCACCTTAGCAAATGCACTTGGAGTATCAATAGATGAACTTTTTTTTGTCCAAAATGTTGTCAAATTGACAACTGGAGAAGTGGAGGAGGAAGGAAATGAATCAATTACAAGTTGTGCATCATCCAGTAAGTGAGTTTGTTTTTATGGAAGGAAATCAAGTAGTAACAGACAGTTTAACAATGGCTCAAATGTTTGGAAAAGAACATAAAAATGTAATTAGAGACATCGAGGTCCAGCTAGAAAAATTGATTGAAGCGAATGAAAAAGAATGGGGTCAGCTCAACTTTGAGCATACCCAATACCAGCATTATCAAAATAAACAATGGTATCCAAAGTTCAATCTTACAGAAGATGCATTCACGATTGTCGCAATGAGCTACATAACAACAGAGGCAATGAAGATGAAAATCAAATTTTTGCAAGAGTTCAAACGAATGAAAACATTTATTCAAAATCAGAAAAAGAAGGTTCCTGAAAATACATTCGATCAAATTCAGCTACTTGCTTTAGGGACAACAAAGATAAATGAGCGAGTTGAACAATTGGAACAAACAGTGAACCAGCGTATGACAGTTGATTATAGTCAACAACAAGCAATTAGAAGTGCTTTAAACCGTAGGGTGTATAAGCTTTGGGACGATGGAACTATTAATCAAGTTGTTCATGAAAGTAGAAAGAAACTTTTCTCAGCAGCCTGGAGAGACGTAAAGTCAGCGTTTGCAGTAAATAGTTATTGCAACATTTTACAGAAGGACTTCAATGAGGCGATATCATACATAAATGCATGGCGACCAAGGTTAGTATGATTAGCCATCATTAATACAGTTTTGAAAGGAGCAAAACGAAATGGGATTAGATCAAATCATTAAAGAATCAATTCGCGAAGTTGTTCGAGAGGAAATTCAAGCTGCTTTAGCACAGTTCCAACAACAATCACAACCAAACAAGGTAATGAGGGTAAAAGAAGCAGCTGATTATCTCAATATCGCTGTTTGTCGAGTGTATGAATTAGCGAATCATCCACAGTTTCCAGTGATTAGGGAGGGGCGCAAATTACTTTTCCTGCAAAAGGATTTAGAAGCTTGGCTTGAAACACAAAAGGAGGTGATTTAGTGGAAGATACAACATCGATAGTTGTATTCGGAATATTAATCGCATGCATTTCATGGTTGCTTTATATTACTTACGAACCAATAAAACAATGGGCTTGGAGTGATGTAGAACAAAATAAAAAGGCCCACGGCAATGGGTCCTTTAAGAAAAAACAATTGTTATAAGTATACCACGGAAAGTAGGGAAATAGTACATGGATTTAATTGAATATCAAGTGCTATTACCTAATAAGTTCTGGCAATTAGCAAAAAGCAAAGATGAATTAAAACAAATGATTGAACATTATTTCAGCGTTGGTTATCCGCATTATGAAATTAAACGAATTATCAATAGTGGTCAAGCATATGTGGCCGTTTGTACGAGGAGGTAAATGGATATGGCGAATGTTGTATATGAAATTGGTGGAATAAATTTTAAAGGTAACGTTGTAGATCATGAATGGTTTAATTACATCACTTTTAGTAATGGTAAACCACATATTGTAGCAATTATGGTTTTGAGTGAAATTGTTTACTGGTATCGACCAACAGTTATCCGAGATGAAATAGATGGGAAAGTAACTTACAAGAAAAAATTTAAAGCAGACAAATTACAAAAAAATTATCAACAATTAGCTGATACTTTTGGATTTACAAAATTACAAGTGAAAAGAGCATGTGATTTATTAGCGGATATGCTACTTATAAAAATTGAATTCAGGACTATTAACGTTAATGGGAAGGTTTTAAATAACGTAATGTTTGTAGAACCCGTTCCAACAGAAATTAAGCAAATCTCTAGCATGTACCAACAAACAAAAGAAGACCCTGATTACTTAGAAGTAAATAGGGTGGGTACTTCTAAGTTAACACACTCCTCACTTACAAGTAAGGAGTCTCCAGACTTTAAAGTAAAGACAAATACAAAGAGTACTACAAATATTACTACAGAGATTACTACAAATATAAATGATGATAATAATGCTATTTCATCTCAGGAATTAATTGATCAAGAATTTAAAATCAGTTACAACTTTTTACTTAAAAAGGGAATTCCATTAAGTGAAATTGCAATCCAAGAATTAGGTGAGTTTTGCGATAGATTCGGTAATGAATTAATTACTCACGCTGTTAATAAAGCGATCGATGAAAATGTACCAAAGTGGAGATATATCCGCAGTATTTTAAGTAGTTGGGAAAAGGCAAAAGTAAAAACACTAAATGATGTCGCTGCATTAGATACTCGATTTGAAATGAGTAAGAAAAATAATAAACGTACTGGTAAAGGTTACGGAAAACGAACGGAAGTTGTACCTGATTGGTTACGTGAGCAGGAAGAAACTGAGCCAATACAACAATCACAGCAATCTCAAAGTGATGATATTGAAGATAACCAAAAGCGTTTAGATGAGATGTTAAACAAATATAAAAATACTAAAGGGGAGTAAGGTATGAAAAACACAGGTATTGCAAGAAAAGTGGACGAGCTAGGGCGTGTAGTAATTCCAGTAGAGTTGCGCAGCACTTTGGGGATTGCTGAAGGAACGGCTCTAGACTTTCATGTTGATGGGGAAAACATTGTTTTAAGAAAACATGAAAAGTCATGCTTTGTAACGGGTGAAGTTTCCGAATCAAACATGGAGTTGCTAGGCGGTCGGATGTTTTTGAGTAAGGAAGGCGCAATCGAGTTACTGGACCTCATTCAGAAGAGTGGGATGGCACATGCCTAAACAGCTAAATATTTTCGATGTAGAGCCAGCAATTTGTGAGTTCGATGTAATGAAAGCAAATGTGAAGAAAGGAACTGGACGCGTTACATATGCTGATGTACGTGTCCAAGTTCCAAAGAATGCAAAGTGTACGGATGAGTTACCACGCACAACTAATCAAGATGATCGTTATGACATTTTTGAACAATATGCAATGGCGATTTGGAGATTTCAGCGAGCTGTAGATAAGCTTTTTAATTGGGAAACAGCGGAAGAATTGTGTAAGGCAGCAAGGGATAAAAAAGAAGCAATTCCAGTACGAATCTATTTAGGAAGTGGCTTTAAACCTGATGTTGTCGAGTACATGCGGTAGTAAAAGGGAGATGGACATATGAAAAAAATAGAAATTGATGTTAGTAGCAACAAACTTTTAATTGTGAAGGATGGAAATGTAACAGCAGTAAATCCACCAATGAGCGGATTTGGTGAGCAAGTCGCGATTTGGGTAAACGGTAAAGTTGATCGCGTGGACACTAAGTTTACTGAAAAGATAAAATAATCATTTTTTAGAAGGTAGGTTCGCTTATGAGCGTAGCAATAAATCATGAAGCGATGAAAGAATCACGTTTGAAAATATACATCGCTTTAGAAGAAGCTAACTTCATTTGGGATGAAAGAGATGTTATACGTTTTCGTGAAATGTGGGGTCAAGGTATGAGTTTACCGAAGATGGCAAAAGCGTTGAGGAGACACCAAGCAGAGGTGGCGCTCCTCGTAATAGATCAGGCTGATAAGTATATGATTGAAAATCGTCCGATAGGATTAGGAATTCGCTAAATAAAAAAGGGGTTAGTATGAACAAGCAAGATAGACTGATAGAAAAACTAATTCAGAGAAATATATTCAAATTAAATGATGGTCGAGATTTATTCCAGGGATCGTGTGAGGAATTAGAACGGCTATTAAAAGGGGAGAAACAAAATGGCAACTAAGATCACTATGTTTACAAAGAATAATTGCCCAAATTGCATGAGAGCTAAGATGTTATTTGCATCTTGTCCTGTAGAAATCGAAATTACAGAAATTAATTTAGAGACTACTGAAGGTAAAGCGCACCAAGAAATTTTAGGGATACAAACGGTTCCTACTTTTGAATTTGAAAACGGTAATTTCATTTATGGTTTTGATGAAGGGAAGTTAATAACTGAATTAGGACTATAGAGGGGTGTTTGGATGAAGGCTGAACATATCGAACTTTATGAACAAGCTTTTGAGCATGAGAAAAAACAAGCTAACAAATGGTTTAGCGAAGTTAATAATTTGCAAGCTCAATTGAGAATGGCGGAATCGCACTACAAGCACCATACGGAAGAAAAATATAGATTACAAAACTTAGTTAAGAGATGGAAGGGGCAAGGAAATGAAATTAAAAGTGAAAATTAATCGAGTTAAAGATGTTGAGTTACCAAAGTATGCAAAACTGGGCGATTCGGGTTTTGATCTTGTAGCAGCTGAGGACACGATTATATGGCCGGGTGAAACGAAGGTTGTACCAACTGGATTAGCATTTGAGATTCCGCCAGGATATGAGTTGCAGGTTCGCCCGCGTAGCGGCATGACGCGTAATACAAAGTTAAGGGTCGTTCTTGGTACGGTGGATAGTGGATACCGTGGAGAAGTTGGAGTATTGGTGGATAACACTGAAATACCTGTAAGTGTAAATATGAAAGCTCATGTTATTGAACGAGGTACACGCATTGCACAGGGTGTTATAGCACCAGTAGAAACAGCTCATTTTGTTGAAGTGGACGAGCTATCGGACAGTGAAAGAGGGAAAGGCGGGTTCGGATCTACGGGCGTGAAGTAAGACCAAATTTGAATTTTGTTAAGAAAGGTGAGTTTTATGAAGATAAAGGATTTAGAACGTTTGTATTCACGTTTTGGAAATATGCGATTAGATGAAATTATCGCAAAGAAAAAAGGAAATTGTATCTATGAATGTCCGAAATGCAAAGGTGAGGGGACTATCCGTAGCACTTACAATAAATACCCGCATGGTTTACCTGATAGTGGCTGGGTCTATGAAGAAGGTGTTAAATATACGGATTGTGATTTGTGCCATAACAAAGGATATACAGCGCTTGAATATAAACCGAAAACCAAAACCGAAATTATTGGTTATGAGTGATTTTTAATAAAAGCGTTATTTTGTACAAGAATTTTGACGATTATACACAAAAACAGCAGGCAACTGATTAAGTTGCCCGCTATGTTCTTGCATGGCACGGAGGAGCGCTTTCCGTTTTGAAAGAGTGCAGCCGGGGAAAGATCGGCTTAGAGGTAGTATGTGTAATACAAAAAAGATTATTCGTAAAGGAGAATGAGAGATGGACAAGCAGAAGCGTATTGAAATCGTAAATAAACTTTTCAATTACTTAGCAGATCACGAAAAGGATTTCTTCCGTTATGAAGATGAAAATAGAACAGCGCATTTTAAACATGATGGTAGAAACCTTTGGTTTGTAGACCACTATTCAAACGTTCCTATGCGTATGACAAGAAGCTCATATAAAAACAAGAAGCAAGAAAGATACTTCTCAAGTGGCGGAACAATGTGGGCGCTAATTAGAGATTTTACTGACTTCATTTATGGAAATGACAATTCGAACGGTAGAAATGGATATGGCGGCTTGTACTGTACTCATTGGGGTTGGTCAGAGGAAGAAATGAAAAAGATGCGTGATTATGCAAGGGAAATCGGATACTTAAAAGTTTCATAAAATAGTTATTGTATGAGCAAAAATAAAAGAACCCGTTTGTAATAAACGGATTCTTCCCTTAAGGTGTGCAAGAAATTCAAGGTAACTGGACCAGAGCACCATATAGAATTTCTTGTGATAATACTGTATGCAAAGGAATCAATAAGGTTAATGAAATTTAAACAAAATCCTTATTTAGTAGCAAATGAAAAGAGCACTTCGTAAAAGTGCTCTTCTGACCAAGATCCATTTTGTAAAAGAGAGGAATACGTAATATCATATGAATTTATTTTTAAATGTGGATAAAAGCGTATAAAAACTTCATTTTGTAGAATAAGGGAAACTAAAAAAGAGCACTTGCTTACGGTGCTCTTTAGGGAAAAAGTGAAATGTTGAAAAGTAGATTAGGGTTTCTTGCTTCGAAATAATATATGACCATTTCATCGTAATGTGACAATGAATCGCTAATGTTAACTACTTGTTGAAAAAAGAATCCCCTCTAGATTATTGAATGCCAGAGCTTTAAGAAATAATTAATTTAACTTTTCAATTACAATCGAAGCATTTATATTTGTTTGTGTTCCACCTGCTAAAGTCTGCAAAGTAACTGCAGCAGCGGAAGTATGATTATTAAGGGTAAGAATATCACCTGCGGCTAAAGTGAGAACTGTTTGCCCATTGTTTTGTTGAGTACCTGCACCTGATCCATAAACGGAGTTGGTAACGGGAGCCCCATTTAAAAAGAGGGCAAATTGATTAGGCTCAACTCCTGATACAGAAAAAGAAATTTTATAATCTCCAGCATTAATAACTGTCATCTGAGAAGTTCCAAGAGTATGAGTAAAGCCGGATGTGATTTTACCGTGTGAATTAAACAGAATAGGTGCTTCTAATGCAACAACTTGAGCTGCTGTATTGAAAACATAAGCATACTGGGATAAACCAGATGTTGTAAGTCCAGCAGGCCCGGTTGGTCCAGTAGATCCGGCCGATCCAGCAGGCCCTGAAGGCCCTGTTGCTCCAGTTATTCCAGTTGGCCCAGTAGGTCCTGGAGGTCCACCTGAAGGTCCTGTTGCTCCGGTTATTCCGGTTGGCCCAGTAGGTCCTGGAGGTCCACCTGAAGGTCCTGTTGCTCCGGTTATTCCGGTTGGCCCAGTAGGTCCTAGAGGTCCTGTTGCTCCAGTTATTCCGGTTGGCCCAGTAGGTCCTGGAGGTCCACCTGAAGGTCCTGTTGCTCCAGTTATTCCAGTTGGCCCAGTAGGTCCTGGAGGTCCACCTGAAGGTCCTGTTGCTCCGGTTATTCCGGTTGGCCCAGTAGGTCCTGGAGGTCCACCTGAAGGTCCTGTTGCTCCAGTTATTCCGGTTGGTCCAGTAGGTCCTGGAGGTCCTGGAGATCCACCTGAAGGTCCTGTTGCTCCGGCTATTCCGGTTGGCCCAGTAAATCCTGTCGCTCCAGTTATTCCAGTAGGCCCTATTTGAGGCAAAGGAAAGGCACATGGAAAGGGTATGTGACAATTCTTTTTAAATTTACTCATTTTTACACCTCCCTTATAAATTAACTACCAATTTATATTTATACTTTAACAACTTATGAGTAAACAGACACACGGGTGTAAGGAAAAAACCTATAAAAATTACATAAAGGGCTTTAAGAGCAAGCCTCTATTTCACATTCCATACCAAAAAGAGCACCATATATAAGTGCTCTTCGGACCAAAACTCTTAATGTAAAAGAGTACGTGATACCATATGTGATTTTTTCATGAGGCGTGAAGGATTTGAACAAAAACGCTATTTTATTAGAAAAGGAGAATGAAAGATGAAAATTATTAATGTAAATGGTGTAGATAAAGAAGTTGATTTTATAAGAATTGATTCAGCAACAGGGAGTGTAACTATATATTTCAAAGACAATACACTTGTAAGCCTAGCTGATGTCAATGTAATTGGGTGTTAAAAGAATGTCTTACACTGAATGGTATGAAAACAAGTATGGTGACAAGTGGACAGACAATCATGCTGTTTTAATTAGTCTGCTAGATGAATATGAAGATTACTGCAATACAAATAACATAGAACCGATTTGGAACGGATAGGAAATACTAAACAAAAATTCCATTTTGTAGAAATAAGGAAACTAAAAAAGAGCACCATGCATCAGTGCTCTTTAAGATAGGAGGTAACTCTCTGAATGGAACGGGTAGATTAGATGTATATGGTGAAAAAAAGGAATAAGAACAAAATTTTATTATCGATTTAATGCAAAAGAGCAACTAGCAAAAGCTAATTGCTCTCCAGAAAAACGTTAAGAAGGAAGTTCAGAACTCAAGTGCATTTATAGTATGAACGGAATATTGAGTTTTATTCAAGGGAGGTAGAGGAGAATGAAAGAAAACATTGGTAAATTAACTGAAATTAGAGCTTATATGATTTTCCTTGTAGCAACAATGGATGATCAGTTTGAAGTTGAGTTAAGTGTTTCGTGTGGTGAGGATATAGAGTATTACATGGGATTGTACTTAAAGGAAAATTGGAAAGAGCTATTCGAAGATACTAGGTATGCATGTGATGCTTCTTTTGAAGGAATTCAGATGATCGCTAAGGATAAGGAAGATAAACATTCTTGTTATATCGAAACGATGAATACGCGTAGACGAGCAAGTATTGGTATTGATCGAGAAACGCTAAACGATAATCATTTAGACAAGCTTAATAGAATTAAACAAATCATCAATTCTTAATAAAATAATCCTTTTGGAAGAAAGTGAGGTTGGGAGAATGAATGGAATTAAGTATCTTGTAAACGTTAATGGTCAAGATCAAGAAATTAAACCATGTGGTTTAGAATCTGATTTGGAGAACCAAAAAAATAACGGTGAGAGAGTTACGTTCAAAGAAATGTGTGAATTGATTGCGAATTGGTTTAAAGAAGCAAGAGGTATAGAAGTTACAGGAAAACAAGTTTTTAATTCATCTTCAAGTGGTGAATTGTGGCATATATTTGCTTGGTATGCAGAAGCAAAAGAGTATTTCAACAGGAAATAAAAATAGAATACAGTCCGGCTAGAAAACTAGAGGACACCAATTCATTAAAGCAGCAATTAAAGCTGTTTTAGGAATAGGTGTCCTTTTTATTTTGAAAAGGGAGATGGGGAAATGAAGGTGTTAAAGGATCAGCTACGTGAATGGAAAAAGCAATCGAATCAAGCAAAGAAGAAAAACAAGAAAAAACGAAAAGAAAAATTAAGCACTCGTGACATTGAAGATTTAATGGGAATTCGTGGACCACGCTATGAGCGTAGACGTGGAGCACTAAGACAAAAGTAAGATTAATTAAGGAGGAACTCAAAATGAGAGAACAGTTATTTTTTAATATGCCAGTTGTAGATACAAAGAAAACAAAGAAAGCGGTAGAAGAAGTACTGGGGAGTTATCGTGAGTATTTGAATACATTGCCAAGTAATTTAATGCCGAAAGTAACGACAATGTTTTCAGAGGTTCCTCCGACGTTTACAAATCAGTTTCATAGTTCTACTGAAGATATTGCTATTGAACGAATTGAATTAGAGCAGCAAAGAAAAGAATACATGGATTGGGTACATCAAGCTGTGAATACGCTAAAACCTGATGAAAGATATATTATCTTTAAAAGTTATATGGAAGAAGAAATTGAATCAGACTTAAATATTTGGCTTGAATTAGGCGTAGGAAAAACAAAGTATTATAAGTTAAAAGGTTCAGCGTTACTCCGTTTGGCGTTTAATTTAAAAGTGGAAGTATACAAGAAGAAAGCAAAACGTAAGGAGGGGGTGAAGAATGTATGAATCTTGTTCAGCCCATTAGAGATAGGGAAGCAATTCAGGAAATGAAGGAGTTTTTCAAGGAGCAGAATGAAAGAAACTACATTCTGTTCCTTCTTGGTATTAATACAGGATTACGCATATCGGATATATTACGTCTTCGTATTCGTGATGTGGAGGGTTGGAGTATCTTTATTCGTGAAAAGAAAACAAAGAAGGTAAAGGAAGTGAAGATGCCTCCAGAATTAAAGAAGGCAATACGTGAGTATGCGAAAGGGCGACCTAAAAATGAATTTCTTATTAAGAGTAGGAATGGTAAGAATAAACCAATCACTCGATCCATGGCCTACGTCATATTAAACCAAGCAGCAAAAGAGTTTGGTTTAGAACGTATTGGGACGCATTCTCTCCGAAAAACATATGGATACCACCACTACAAACAGTTTAAAGATGTAGCAGTGTTACAACAAATGCTCAACCATACAGATCAAAAAGAAACACTAAGATACATTGGGATAGAACAAGATACGCTAAATGATTATCAAAAGAAATTTAAAATCTAGAGACCTATATTTTTTTAGGTCTTTTTTTAATTAGCTACAAAAGAAAAGTGTCAAATTCATTTTGAGGAATTAAAGAAAAGCCTTGTTACTCTAGGGAAAAGCCGAATAGGTCAATTCAACACTCTATGGTTTATAGTGAATTCATTTTTAATGATTATTAATATTAAATGATAAAAAACATGTAGAAAATATCGCATTTTTTAATCTATTTAAAGGTGGTAAAATTAAAAATGTAATTTGGTGTAATGAAAGAAGAAACTGAAATAGAATGCCGGAGGGGATAGCTTGAGCGATAAACCTAATAAATCAAGTAGTGCAGATGAAACTTTGATGGCAGTACATCGATTAGAAATACCGAAGCAAATGAGTGAAACACTCGCAACATTGAATCGATTAGAAATACCGAAGCAAATGAGCGAAACACTCGCAACATTGAATCGATTAGAAATACCGAAGCAAATGAGTGAAACACTCGCAACATTGAATCGATTAGAAATACCGAAGCAAATGAGTGAAACACTCGCAACATTGAATCGATTAGAAATACCGAAGCAAATGAGTGAAACACTCGCAACATTGAATCAATTAGAAATACCGAAGCAAATGAGTGAAACACTCGCAACATTGAATCGATTAGAAATACCGAAGCAAATGAGTGAAACATTCGCAACATTGAATCGATTAGAAATACCGAAGCAAATGAGTGAAACACTCGCAACATTGAATCGATTAGAAATACCGAAGTTTATTAGTAAAACGCTCGCATCAATACAATCTTTAAATTTGGAATCAATACGAAAAATTGAAATGATGAACGACAGCCTGGTGAGATCAATTTATGAAATGGATGGGAGGGAGTCAAACCTATATTATGAAGAATTGAATCGGACAATTGAACAAGCCAATCTACGTGAAGTATTAATAGAAGAAGAAGTTCTTAATGTCATATCAGATAGTAAGTTGAAGAGTCTATGTTATAAGCTAACAATGGGACTTATTATTATTTTGATGTCGAGTACTCTTTTGGAGGAAGATATCGAGAAAGTAATGACATATTTAGGTTTTATCCTAACGACGATAGGGACTTGGAAAGCTTTTCAACCAGTTCCGGTTCAAAAGGTAGAACACCATCATTATCATCACCATTATCATTATGATGAATGAGATATTTAAATGTTTAATTGCTTGATAGAATGAACAAATCGCGGACGATTCGCGAACTATTTACGGACTATTTTTGTTTTTTAACATGTTATATTTGTATTGTGAGAAGTGGCGGAAAACACAACTCATAAAGATTCCTTTATAATCTATATGTTGTCTAAACGGTTTCATAATGAAGGCACATAAAATCCGAAACCAGCAGATGGTAACGATTGAATGATACCTTTATTAAGGAGAGCTTTTGCTCTTCTTCCAATTACCTAATAATTTAGGTACAGATAAACGCAACAACATTAGGTGATTGGGAAAAGAATAAAACTTCACGTACCACAATCGAAATGTAAATGAACAGTTGAGAAAAAAGCATCCATTTGGGTGCTTTTTATTTTGGAGGGATAAAGGATGGAACTAAAAAAATATGATTTATTATATTTAGAGGGAACGTTAAGGGATTTAAAAGAAGATAAAAAACAAGAGTTATGGATTGTTGGTAATAATTTAATGCAAGCTGAAGAAGCTTGGAAAAGAATAAAAAAACATTTTGGAACAACTCATGTAATGCCTCGTTTCATATCTAATAGTGCGTTCTCTCTTGATGGGATTAATCCAATCAATGCACGAATAGTCTTGTTAGATAAATGGTGGCAAAATAAAAATGCTGTTAATCTCTTAAAACACTTTATCCCTTTTGCTAGACAATGCCGTCAAATTAATATCACTTAAAAATTAAATCTATTAAGGAGTGTTGAAGGATGGAAAAGAAAAATGTTGTTTCAGCTCACATCGATATTGATACGACAGAAGCAAAAGCGAATATAGAAGAACTTACATTAGCTATCAATGAATGTGTAGGTGCATTTGAGAAGTTAGAAAGGGTTATGAGCAAGTATACAGGTGAAGCTGAAACCGTTGAATTATATCTTGATGGTAAATCTGTAGCTCGAACGATAGTTCAAAGTGATGACTGAAAATAAAACAACACAACAACGAAAGTTCTACGATAAATACAAGCGGGATAAAGAAGCGAAGAAGTTCTATGACAGTACAGCTTGGCGAAGGTGTAGAGAGTTGGCATTAACACGAGACAACTATCGGTGCCAAGAGTGTATGAAGCACGATCCATTGATACCAGTACCTGCTGATATGGTCCATCATATCAAAGAAAGAAGTGAATATCCTGAGCTTGCATTAACATTAGATAACTTAATTAGTTTATGTAATCCATGTCACAACAAAGAACATCCTGAAAAGGGTGGAGGGAAAAAGAAAAATAAAAGAAAGATTCAGTTCGTAAAAGTAAAAGCGAACAAAGAATTCATATAGCCCCCCTCCTTTTATTGTTCAGAGCCGTTTCCGCCCAGACCGGATGCCTCCTTCGTGGGTAGCGCAAGTGATTTTTCTAAAGGGGGGTAAAGCCTGAAAATAAGAGCTTTTTATTTCTGGATAGGTACTTTTTATCCATAAAATGTAAGTGAGGTGATGGCGTGGATAAAGGATTGATTGAGAGGAAACCACCTACCCATTTAAAAAAGGTAGGAAAAGATACTTGGATTCGTATTTGGTCTGTTTTAGAAGGTGAAGGTAAGGCTGATATCAATGATCCTATTGTAGTTGAAGCGATTGCTTTCAGTTATCAAATGTTTAGAGAGATGGCAGCTAATGTTAAAAAAGAAGGGCTGACAATGGAGCATACAAATAAAGCCAATGCTACAAATCTGACTAAGCACCCTTTGATATCAGAGATACCTAAGTATTTACAGCAGATCCGTCAATACTTAGGGGAGCTAGGATTAACTGGGGCAAGCCGTAAAAAGCTTCAGGAAGAGCTAACTGGAGACTCTGATGATGATTTCGACGACTTCTAAGCCATCTGAAATAGCCAAGTGGTATAAAAATTGGCGAAATGAACAGATAAAGAATTTTTATATTTTAGTAGATCCGTCTCCTGAACTAAGAACAACTTGGTATGCAGAGCAAGTTGTGAAAGGAAACATAAAAGCCAGTAAGAAAAATATCTTGTCTTGCCAACGACATCTAAATGATTTGAAGAGACAGGGTACTGAGGAGTTTCCTTGGATATTCGATGAAGAAAAAGCTCATCGACCTATACGATATATTGAAAAGTTTTGTCGCCCATCAAAAGGTGACTATAAAAGGTTAGTTCTTCAACCATGGCAGCATTTTGTTATAGGTTCTTTGTATGGATGGATTCATAAAGATACAGGTTATAGGCGCTTTCGTGAGGGCCTTATTTTTATTGGCCGTAAAAACGGAAAAACAACAATGATTTCTGGTTTATCTAATTATGCTGTTGCTAAAGATAATGAACCAGGTGCTCGTGTTTATGTTTTAGCAAATACAAAACAACAAGCTGGAGAATTATTTGATGAAAGTCGTGCAATGGTTCAAAAATCCCCCTTTCTTCGGAAGCATTTACGCGAAAATCAGAAAGGGATTTTTCATGATAAAACTCATTCTAAAATTGAACCTCGTGCATCAGATAGTAAGAAATTAGATGGATTAAATACACACCTTGGTATTTTTGATGAAATACATGAATTTAAAAACTTTAAGCTAATTAATGTTATTAAAAAATCACGTGGTGCACGTAAACAGCCAATGATTGTTTACATCACTACGGCAGGATATCAGCTTGAAGGACCACTTGTTCAATACTATGAAATTGCAGCTGATGTTTTGGAAGGGGTTATTGACCAAGATAGAAAGTTCTATTTCATGGCTGAAATGGATAATGTGGATGAAATTGAGAACCCTGAACTATGGATTAAAGCAAATCCTAATATGGGAGTTTCACTAGACCTTCCATCGCTTATTGATGATTGGAATACTGACAAACATACAGATGCAGAAAAGAACGACTGGGTTACAAAACAATTTAACATCTTTGTCGATAATGATGAAATGTCATTTGTTGGTATCGATATATTAAAAAGGAACGATGAAGTTATAGATATAGAGGTATTAGCTGGTAAAGAATGTGTTGCAGGTTATGATTTATCTGCAACAGAAGATTTTACAAGTGCCTGTTTAGAGTTTCCTTTAGATAATGGAAATGTTTTTGTACTATCACATAGTTGGGTTCCACAAGCTAAAGTAGATCGTGATAACGAGAATATTAATTTTAAAGAGTTTAAAGACAAAGGTTGGCTCACCATTATACCTGGTGAGTATGTGAAGTATGAGTATGTTTATGATTGGTTTGTCGAACAATCCGAACAGTATTTCATAAAGAAAATTACTTATGACCCAGCAAATGCGTATCGTTTAAATGAAGATTTAAAAGCATATGGATTTAATACAGAATCAGTTCGACAAGGGCATCTAACTTTAAGTCCAGCATTAAAGGATGTAAAAGAATTATTATTGGATGGAAAAATAATCAGTAATAAAAACCGTCTTTTCCGTTGGTACATGAACAATGTAAAACTCGTGGAAGATCGTAATGGGAATTTTTTACCATCTAAACAGAGTAAATACCGGAAGATTGATGGTTTTGCAGCATTTCTAAATGCTCATACAGAAGTAATACCGATGTTAACTCAATTACAAGGTGATGGAAATATTGAATTTGTATCAGTTAGCGATCTTTTTAAATAGAAAGGCGGTGAGAAATTGAAAATGTTAGATCGTGTGAAGGGAGCACTAAAAGGTGCGGCTGCCGGGTGGAAAGGCGCGGGATTTGACTTCTCTTCATGGTTTGGAAGAAAGTTTTGGGGTATTGATAATGCAACGCTAGCTACAAATGAGACAATTTTTAGTGTTATTAGTAGATTATCGAATACGGTAGCTTCTTTACCACTAAAGCTCTATAAGGATTATGATACAGTTTTTAATCAAGTGTCTGATGTTGTAATGAATGAACCTAATCCAAACATGACCGGATTTGAATGGATAAATAAAATCGAAGTTTCAAGAAATGAAACTGGAAATGGATATGCAGCTATCGTTCGTGATATTCGATTTCAAGTGGAATCATTAATTCCTATTGAATCAGCTTATGTAACACCTTTTTTAAACAAGGATGATAACAATTTGTGGTATGAGGTACGTGGTATTGAAGGTACGTATTACATCCACAATATGAATATGTTTCATGTTAAGCACATTACGGGTATCTCAAGATGGAAAGGCATTGGTCCAATTGATGTTTTACGAAATACTTTAGAATATGATAAGGCAGTACAAGAATTTAGTTTGTCAGAAATGCAAAAGAAAGACAGCTTTATTTTGGAGTATGGAGCGAACGTAGATAGTGAAAAGAGACAAAGGATCATTGATGACTTTAGACGTTTTTATCAAGAAAATGGTGGCATTTTATTTAGAGAACCAGGTGTGAACATAGAAGAAATGCAGCGGAAATATTTTGCTTCAGATACGTTAGCATCAGAACGAATTACACGTTCACGAGTTGCTAACGTTTTTAATGTTCCAGTCACATTTTTAAATGATACAGAAGGACAAAGTTATAGCAGTAATGAACAGTTGATGATTCAGTTTGTTCAAATGACTCTAACTCCTATTGTTCGTCAGTATGAG
The DNA here is from genome assembly GCF_050524305.1 of Bacillus silvicola. Lineage (NCBI taxonomy): Bacteria > Bacillati > Bacillota > Bacilli > Caryophanales > Bacillaceae > Bacillus > Bacillus silvicola. The sequence goes on along the minus strand of NZ_JBNGVC010000012.1, from coordinate 11,043 downwards.
CAAGAAATGAACCGTAAGTTGCTAAATAAAAAAGAACGGCAAGAGGGACATTATTTTAAATTTAACCTTGGAGGGTTGTTAAGAGGTGATACAGCTTCAAGAACAGCTTATTATCAAGCCGCAATTAGGAGTGGGTGGTTATCACAAGATGATGTGCGCCAAAAAGAAGACGAGCCACCTGTTGGTGGTAATGCTTCGAAACTTTGGGTAAGTGGTGATCTATATCCAATTGACATGGAGCCAACTCAACGGAAGGGGGTGAAAAACGGTGGCAAAGAACAAACAGAATAAGTTTTTTCAAATGAAAGCATCTGCCAATGGTAAATCGGCTGATGTTTTTATTTATGGAGAAATTACAAAGTATGCATGGGAGGAATATGGAGAAGTATCTTCTATTACTTTCAAAAATGAATTGGATGAATTAGGTGATGGAATTGAAACGATTAACCTATATATCAATAGTCCCGGTGGATCTGTTTTTGAAACAATGGCTATGATCGCAATGTTACAACGACATCCAGCGAAGGTTATTTCCTATATTGATGGCATAGCAGCTTCTTGTGCATCAGTATTACCGATGATTTCAGACAAAATCATTATGTATGCTAATTCAATGTTGATGGTACACAATGCGTGGACATATGCATCAGGAAATGCTGATCAGCTACGTAAAGCAGCGGATGACATTGAACGTATTAACCAATCGATGGTGCAACACTATTTAACTCGTGCTGGTGATAAGTTAGATGAAGATATATTAAAACAATTACTAGATGCAGAGACATGGTTATCGGCTGATGAAGCTATGGAGTATGGACTTTGTGATGAAATTATCTCAGCGAATAATGCCGCAGCATGTCTAGATGAAAAGTGGATGAAGGAATACAAAAATATTCCACAACAATTAGTTAATGCACAAGCTAACATATCATCAAACGAAATGTTAGAACGACAAAAAATTGCCGAAGAAGCGAAAGCTAACGCGGATTATATAAACACAATTTTAGGGGGAATTCATTCATGAAAATGAAAAATAAATTTCGATTATCTCTTGGTAACTTTCAATACTTTTCAAAAAATACATTATTTGAATTAAAACAAAATTTATCTACTATTGGTCAACAGCTTCAAAAAGTAGAGAGCGAACTTGCTCAGAAAGCGATTGATCCATCTGCAACTATGGAAATTCTTCAAACGCTACAACAATCAAAGAAAGACCTTCAAATGCGTTTTAATGTAATCAAAGAACAACATGACACGATGGAAGTTGAACAAAAAGCGCAATTTCAAAATCGAACTGGTTTGCAAGGTATTGAAGATCCAAAACAAAAGGTAGTTGCAGCGAAAGCAGAGTTGGTTCGAGCTACGATTCGTGGAGGTACCTTATCACAAGAAGCACGAGCAGCTCTTGGTGATAAAAATTCAACAGGTGGCGAAAAGATTCTTCCAACTACAATGACAAATGAATTATTGCATGAACCATTTGTTAAAAACCCATTAAGAGACGTATCTACATTTACAAGTGTGACTAACCTTGAAATTCCTAAGGTTACTTTTACATTAGATGATGATGATTTCATTGCTGATACAGCAACAGCAAAAGAATTAAAAGCAGAAGGTGACGTTGTAACATTCGGACGTAATAAATTTAAGGTGTTTGTACCTATTTCTGAGACTGTTTTAGCAGCAACTGATACAAACTTAGTACAAACTGTAGATCAAGCGTTAGAAAGTGGTTTAGCAGCAAAAGAGAAGAAAGTAGCATTTGCTACAACGCCTAAAACTGGAGAAGAATCTATGTCATTCTATAAAGCTGGCATTAAGTCAGTTAAAGGCGCAACTTTATATAAAGCTATTAAGTCAGCGGTTGCAGATTTACATGAAGATTTTCGTGAAAATGCGACTATTGAAATGCGTTACACAGATTATCTAGAAATAATTGAAACACTTGCTAATGGTAGTGCAACTTTATATAATGCTCAACCAGAACAAGTTTTAGGGAAGCCAGTTAAGTTCTGTGATTCAGCAGTGAGTCCTGTTGTTGGTGATTTCCGATATTCTCACTTCAACTATGATCCAAATATGATTTATGATCGTGACAAAGATGTGAAAACAGGTATTGAACTATTTGTTTTAACAGCTTGGTTTGATCATAAAATTAAACTAAAATCAGCATTCCGTATTGCTGAAGTACAGACTACACCCTAATCCTCCCCAGGAACCAACAGGATTAAAAGTTGATTCTACAACAGTAACAACGGCCAACATTAGTTGGCCTCCTGTTGTGTATGATGGGGGCATTAAAGAGTATCATATATTCCGTAATGGAAAACAAGTAGGGACATCAGTAACAGCAACTTATAAAGATACAGGATTAACAGGTGATACAACATATTCTTATCAAGTGAAAGCTGTTGGAAATAACGGATTAAATTCTTCATTAAGCGTTGAATTGTCAGCGAAAACCAATGCTTCGGGATCATAGGTGATTATATGCTTGAGCTATTAAAAGGGAAATTAAAAATCGATGGTTATGAAGAGGATGCAGTTATTCAGCTTCTAATTGATGGAGCAAAAGAATCCTTATTAGGAGCTGGTGTTCCTGAAAGTGAAAAGGCACTATATAAGATTGCGGTAATAACACATGTTTTATTAAACTATGAGAATCAAGATAAATCATTAAATGTCCCTGCATTAAAACAGTCATTAGAAACTACTATACTCCAATTAAGGGACTATAATACCGGTGATAATCATGAACCCAAGTAAATTAAATAAACGAATAACAATTCAACAAGAAACAACAAATAAAAAAGATGAAGATGGGAATCCAGTTCCGTCAGAATGGAAAGATCTTGTCACTGTTTGGGCAAGAGCAAAAACACCATTTGGAAAGGGATTTAACTATGAAATATTCGCTGGAAATACCGAAAATGCGGTACGAACAGTGAATTTTTTTATGCGATTTCGCAGGGGAATCGATTCGAAAATGCAAGTCCTATATGCTGGAAGGCTCTTTGAAATCAAAGCTGTTGTAGATGTTGATGAAGAACATAAAGAAATCTGTTTAGTGTGTGAGGAGCGGTCCATATGGCAGAAGTAACGACCTTTGGAATCCAGGAAGCTATTCAGCGTTTCGAAGCGTTAGGAAGAAACGTAAAAACCATTGAAAACGCAGCGTTAAAAAAGGGCGCTGGAGTAGTGAAAGATGCATTAGAGGTAGAAAGTCCAGTCAGTGCATCTCCTAAACCGCCTTCACCCAAAGAATCTTGGCGAACAGGGAAACATGCAAAAAATGAAGTTCTTGTTGGTAAAGTGAAGACTCGAAATGGAGTCAAATCAATTAGTGTAGGATGGGAAAAAGATGATAATTCCCCACACTTTTATATGAAATTTCAAAACTGGGGAACCAGTAAAATGCCACATCCACCGCATAAAGGATTTATAGAAAAAACAGTAACCCATACAGAAGTAAAGGCAATTCATGAAATGAGAAATGTCTTTGTAGCGGCGTTGCATATCGTATGAGATTTCTAGAAAAAGATGTGTTACGTGCTCTTACGACTCCTTTTATTGTGGAAAAGCTGGGTGGAGAATACATTTATAACATGATTCGTGGCGATGACAACGGCAAAACATGGATCACTTATTCTGAATTAGATAATAGTGCTGGAAGATACGCTGAAGGAGCGGAATCTACCAGCACTATTTTATTTCAAGTTGATATTTGGTCTTTTATGCCTGTTAAGGCTGATCTAAAAGAAGCAGTAAACACTTCTATGAAAAATATAGGCTTTAAGCGTATTACAACAGCAAATTTATATGAATCTGATACGAAAATATATCATTATGGTATGAGGTTTCGTACGGAATTAAAAGTATAGGGGGAAAATAAGTATGGCAATTGCAGTCGATTTTAGGGATTTACATTATGCAATTTTAACAGAGGCAGCAGATGGTAAGTTTACGTATGCTACACCTAAAAAAATTGGAGATGCGGTAAGTGGTAAAGCTTCTCCTAAAAATGAATCTGTTACGTTCTACGCGGAAGGTGGACCGCTAGCAACAGCAAGTGCGTTTGGTGGGGTAGAAATTGAATTGGAAACAGCAGATATTTCATTAACTACTTACGCAGAGTTGTTAGGGAAGAAACTAATTAAAGGGCAGGTAATTGATAACGTAAATGATGTCGCTCCATATGTGGCATTATTATATCGTTTACCGAAAGATAATGGAAAAAATCGTTTTTATTGCTACTATAAAACAAAATTCGAAATTCCAGAAGATGAGCATAAGACAGCGGAGGATAAGCCAACTTTCCAATCAGCAAAAATTAAGTGTAAAGCAATCCAACGATCTGATGGTAATTGGAGACATCGTCTAGATGAAGAAGAAATTGGTTACGATACAGCGGTTGCATCAAGTTGGTTTAAAACAGTTCCAGCACCACCAACGGAAGCAGCACCATCTAAATAAAAACATAGAGAAGGTACAGCTAAATGCTGTGCCTTTTATTTATGAAAGGAGATTAAAATATGCAAGAAACACAAAAAACAGAAACGTTTAAATTAATTTTAAATTTATCCGCGGGTAAAAAAACGTTCTTTCTACCTAATTTTCTTTCAGCCACTGATGCATTTGCAGCGGCAGAGTGGACAGAAAAATTAAGTGCTGAAACTGTTCCATTCGATTTATTAAAAGAAGCTACTCAATTTATCGTCAAAGTATTTGGTAACCGTTTTACCGTAGAGGATTTCCTTGATGGTATACACGCTTGGTTTTTAACATCAACTATTTATTCTATTTGTCTAGCAATTGTAGGGCGTATTGCGGAAGCGGTCGCTATTATTAGTGCTATTGATTCGAAGACGAATTCACCAAAAAAAAAGAGAGTGAGAAACAAAAGGAACCATTCAAACCAACAGAAATGATGCTTGGTATTTATAGCATGCTTCAAGATGCTGGTATATCTCAAGCAGATATAAATCAAATGGATTTAGTGCTTTTCTTTAAAACTTTAGCTTATAAGAAAAATCAAGATGATAGACAAGTAGTTCGAACAGCAAATCAGGCCCCGGATTGGTTATAAAGGTAGGTGAGATAAATGGCTGGAGATATGGAGATTGGAGCTCGGGTCACGCTTGATACACAACGTTTTGAAAATGGTGTTGCGGGGATTAATCGTGGTTTGCGATTACTAGATTCCGAGTTTAATTTAACAAGCGAACGGGCTAGGTTACTTGGAAGTTCCGTAGAGCAGTTACAAAATAAATTAACGCATTTAAATGAAAAATTCACTTTGCAGGGACAAAAAGTAGAGCATTATCGTCAAAAAATTGAACAAGCAAAACAAAAACAAGAGCAATTACAAGCTTCAAATTTAACATTAGCGGCATCGATGGAACGTCTTGAAACGCAGTATAATCAGGCTGTACAAAATTTCGGTCGTAACTCCCAGGAAGCCAAACAATTAAAGCAAGAATTAAAACAACTTCAAGCTGAATATACGTCAAACGGTCAAGCGCTTCAACGATTAAATACGCAAATCGATAACAATACGATTGCTATGAATCGTGCTGAAACAGCTCAAGAGCGGATTCAAAATGAAATAAGAGAAACGAACCGTGAATTAGCCGAGCAACAGAATCGTCTTCACCGTACTGGAGAAAGAATGCGTGATACAGGCAATAAAATGCAGGATGTTGGCGGACAAGTGGGGACTACTTTTGCAGCCATGACTGGGATTATTGGTGCTGGACTTGCGATGGCTGTGAAAGAATCAATGAACTTTGAACAGAAGATGGCTGATATTCAAGCAGTTTCTGGTGCAACTGGCGATGAAATGAAGAAAATTAGCGAACTTGCTGTACAGATGGGCGAAAAAACAAAATACTCATCTGTGGAAGCAGGGCAAGGTATTGAAGAGCTAATTAAAGCAGGGGTAAGCCTAACGGACATTATTAATGGTGGTTTAGAAGGTGCCTTGAACTTAGCGACAGCTGGGGAATTAGAATTGGGGGATGCAGCAGAAATTGCTTCTACAGCTCTAAATGCATTTAAGGATGATAACTTATCAGTAGCCCAAGCAGCTGATCTATTAGCTGGTGCAGCAAATGCTTCAGCAACTAGTGTTGGAGAAATGAAGTTTGGGTTATCAATGGTTTCGGCGGTTGCAGCTGGTGTGGGACTTAGTTTTAAAGATACAACAACAGCATTAGCTTTATTTGCACAGAATGGTTTAAAAGGATCAGATGCAGGTACTTCTTTGAAAACCATGTTAGCAAACTTAATACCAAAATCTAATGAAGCTTACGATATGTTTAGTGAATTAGGATTAATCACAATTGATACTGGAAAAGCAATGCAGTTTCTCGGAGAAAAAGGGATTAAACCAACTTCAACTTCCTTTAAAGATGTAACAGGAGCGTTATCAGAATATGCGGCTAAACAAGCTGGTGTAAAAGTTGGATCTGAAAAGGCAGAAAAAGCATTCCAGAAGTTAACTTTTTCAACTGGTATTATGACAAACGCCTTTTTTGATTCAAATGGAAACCTAAAAGAAATGTCTGATATAGCTGAAATTCTTCAAATGGCAATGCAAGGATTAACCGCAGAACAAAGACAATCATACATGTATACATTGTTTGGATCAGATGCTATTCGTGCCGCTAATATTCTTTATAAAGAGGGCTCAAATGGTGTGAAAAATATGTATACAGAAATGTCAAAGGTAACAGCATTAGAAGTTGCTGAGACAAAGATGAATACAACAAAAGGAAAGATTGAAGAATTAAGTGGTGCTGTAGATACTCTTAAAAAGTCATTTGGTGATGCGTTGTTACCTATTTTAGTTGATGTAGTATCCGGTGTTCAAGGTGTCGTAGATTGGTTTAATAATCTAGATGAATCTACACAACAAATGATTGCTAAAAGTTCTTTATTAGCTTTTGGGATAGCAGGAGTAACAGCAGCTGTAGGATTCCTTGCTATGGGTGTCGGAGCTTTGTTGGCAAATCCAATTGCTCTAGCGATTACAGGAGCAGTCCTTGCTGTAGGAGCGCTTGGCATAGCAATAGTTGATCTAAATGAAAAATCAAATCAAGCTCAAACAAATATGGCTAAGTTTGGTCAGAATGTAAGTGATGCTACAAGCAAAGCAGCTGGTGCTTATGTCGATTTAAAAGATAAAGCTATTAATAATATGATGGATTTGAAACTTAAAACAGGTGAAGAAGCAAATAAAGCAGCTGACGAAACCATTAAAGCTTTTCAAAGAATGACGAATGAAGTCATCAAAGAGTTAGAAGGAAAGAAAAGTGAGTTTAATAAGATGTTTAGTCAGTTGATGGGAACAGTACCTGAAAGTGCGAAAGAAACTTTAGAGCAGGTTAAGAATAATGTAATTGAATCTATAAATAAAGAAATCGAAGTCGCTACACAAGCAGAGAAGATTTTAGAAGAGGGGATTAAAAGGTATCAGGGAGATACCATGAAAATGCCGAAAGATTTTGCTCAGAAGTTTGATCAAGCTCTACAGGTTGCTGATAAGAATGTCCAACAGTTTTATACAAAATCTAAAGAAATAGCATCTATTTCAAAAGAAATTGAATCAGGTGGAATGTTATCTTTAGATGCTGGTAAAAAGCGTTTCGAAAGCATCATAAAAGTATATGATGATGGTGTTAAATCTTTAGAAAAACAAACTAAAGGTTGGCGTGAAAATGTAGAGAAGGCTTTTAAACTTGGTGAAATTAAACCAGAGGAAAGAAAAGCTACATTAGATGCTATTGCACTTTACGAATCAAAACATGTTAATGATCTACAAGGAATCAGGAACGATGGATTTAAAGTGTTACAGCAACATTTAAAATCGGAGGATGCAGAGACCTTAGCATCACAAGCTAAAAGAATTGAAGCGGAGGACAAAGGATGGGGCGAACGATTCAAAGCCGCGTATGGATACCGGGAAAAATCTGCTGACTTAGAACAACGATTTAGAAGTGATCAAGAAAAAGCAGAAAAAGATTACCAAGATAAATTACTTCGATATGAATTGCAATATGGAAAATCAAAGATTGAAAGCATAGGGATGTATCTTTCTGAGCTTCAAAAAGGTACAGAGTCGTCTAGATTGTTAGCGGAATCAATGGCAACAGAAATTGACGGTAAAATGAAAATTGATTTAGGACCAGCTGGGCAATTTACGATCGATACCTTCTTACAGAAACTTCAAAAAGGCGAATTAGATTCTTCAGCTGTAGCAACCGCGAATGCAAATAAATTGAAAGATGTTTATAAAGTAGATCTTTCACAAAGTGGTATTGAATCCATGCAAAAATGGATTGATGGTATTAAAACAAAGGATACCAGTCAAGTGAGAGAGTTTTTAAATAAAAATATGCAAGGTGATACCACTATCGATCTAGGAATCTACGGAAAGATGACGATGGATTCGTGGATTACAGGTCTTCAAACCGGAACGTTGTCGTTTGATACTGTATTCCAATTCTTTCAACAAAATGTTAAGAATGGTATGAAAGTTGATGCTACTCAAGAAGGTCAGAATAACATACAAACCTTAATTAACGGAATGCAAATTGGAGCGTTATCATTACCACAAGTCGCACAGACTATGGGATTAGATATTAAAAGCAATGTTCAAGTTGATCTTGGGGAAGCAGGACAATTTAATGTTCAGACGCTTGTTCAAGGTATGCAAAATGGTTCTATCAATGCTGAACTAGCAGCGAAGGCAATTTCATTGTTAGTTGAAAATGGAGCAAAGTTAGATTTAACACAAGTTGGATTTGATATAAGTCAAACTCAAGCTAATGGGATATCTACTAATACAGCTCCTGAAACAGCAGCAACAGGGAAGAAGCAAGCTGTGGAAGGAATTATGGGTAGTACAACTGATGGTGGCGGTGGTAATAAGAGTGGTAGTGAACTAGGACAAGGCATAGTTAGCCAAGATGGCTATATTAGGGGAAGTGCTTTGCAAGTAGTTGCTAGTGCTCATGGTGCTTTTAATACTATTAATGGAAATCCAGCTGGTAATCAAGGTGGACAAGGTGTTGGTAGTGGAATTGTTAATCAAAGCGGTTATATAAGAGGAAGTGCTTTAGAAGCTGTAAACGCGGCTCATGGAGGCTTTAATACAATCAACGGTACTCCGCAAGGGCAAAAAGGCGGGAGCCAGTTTGCTGAAGGAATGGAAAATACAAGGGGACAAGCGAGATCGAGTGGTTCTAATGTAGCGGAAAGCGGTAATTCTGGTCTGAAAAGTGTTAGTTCTATAAGCCCTGGTGAAGCGTTTTCTAGTGGATTTGCTAGCGGTATTTCTAATGGTAAATGGAATGTGCAAAACGTAGCAGCAAGTTTGGCACGAGGCGCATTTGAAGCGTTAAAAGCCACGTTAGATGTAAACTCTCCATCGAAATTAACACGTGATCAAGGTGGTAAGCCTTTTAGCGAAGGTTTTGCACTTGGTATAAGAAAAATGTCCTACATGGCTGAAGATGAAAGCCGTACTCTTGGTGAAAATGCTCATAAGTCCCTTATAAATACGCTACATCCTAACAATTTGGCATTTGCTGGTGTTCAAATGGCGCAAGGAATTGCTTCGGGTATCAAAAGCCAATATTCTCTGGTACGAGATGCGTTACAAGATACAGTATCAGGCGCTATGGAGGGAATTCATTCGGTAAATCCGAAAGAAATATTTAGTTCTGAAGGTATTGAAATGTATGATGCGAGCAATCTTTCTAGATGGAGAAAAGTGATATCAGATAATTCTAATGTTGTTCAATATAAATCTAACAGTGATAATTCGAATAGAGGACAAAATATGCCGTATACTCAGAGAGAGTTAGCGCAGAAAAATCCAATACAAATTAACATTGATGGGATGACATTGGCAGAAATATTATTGTCTCCATTAGATTTGTTACAAAACAATCAGTACAGTACTCAATTGTTTATGCAAGGAGGGAAGTAAGTGATCCCTCAAACTTTAACTGTTGTAAAAAATAATGGAGAAGAGTTTATTATTGAAACTAATACTGACATGGAAGTATTAAACTTCCTTCCACCATCCCCATTTATACAATGCTCAATATGAAAAAATTGACGGAAGCCATGGACAAATCGATTTAGGTGGAAGTTTCGATGCAAGAGATAACATTCGTACTAAAATCATTTTTATGCAAAAGACATTTGGGATTTTTATCTGTTTCGTGATGAAATCTTTAAATTGTTCGCTTCCCAAGAACCATTTTATATTATTACAAATAGACAACCCGGAAAACGTTGGAAGGTCAGGGTTGCAAACACTTATGAAATTGAGCCTCAAGCATTTGGGCAATATGGTGTGTTTGATATTATTTTTAAATCAGCATCATCTTTTTGTGAATCATAGGACGACAATAGATCCATTTACCTTTGATTCTGGATTGTGGCAAATAGGACAAAACTTACCGGCAGAAGATTTAATTTATAAACATAGTACAAGTTCATTCCGTATTTATAATGCTAGTGATATTGAAATAGATCCAAGAAAGCTTCCACTTGTAATTCGAATTCGTGGAGCAACAAACGGTTTGACACGATCACCAATCGAACGACAGCCGATGTATTTAAACTCAACATTCCAACTACAGCTGGTGATACGATTGAATTGAATAGAGTAAGAGTATTTAAGAATGGTAATACTGTATTCACAAGTACAAATAGAAAAGTTATTAGATTAGCTCCTGGATGGAACGACTTTATTGTGTCGGGTATATCAGGGGCTTTTCAAATTGAGTTTGATTTTAGATTTTATTATTTATAAGTTGGTGATGTTATGACTGATATATATATCAGAAGTATTAGCGGAACTGAAGAAATGTTAACGGATTTTGAAGTTTCAAGAAAAGACGGTGTAAATGGAGATAAAACAATAGATGTGAAAGTCATTAAAACAGAAACAAATGAACACGCCTATTCGTTAATTTATAATCAAAACATCTTTATTTACGAGGATGACGAATACATTATTAAAAA